>NZ_FMVM01000010.1 GCF_900102085.1 Paenibacillus polysaccharolyticus
TACCGTTTGTTTCTTGAATTCTTCATTGTATCGTTGCCGTTGTTCTCCCATGTGGACACACCTCCGTTAGCCTTATTATCCTTCCGTCCGTTAACGGGTGTCCACTTTTTATTCTAGCTCCACCTGAGATCGTTAGAAAATAAAAACGCGTAAAGTCGCCTAAATAGCGTTTCTGGAGATCGTTAGATGTGCAACGTTCCACGTGAAACGATTTGTATCATTCCACAGAGAGCTTCCTCGAAAGTGAACTCATAATAAGAAAAAGACGATACCTCCATCATTACATGGGTGTACCGCCTTGATACATACAGTGTTATTTTGAAATGCTTACATATTTGCCATAAACGTATGCCATCTGTCCATTTACCTTCACTTTGACCCAGACATAGGCATGATCTGTGCTGATTACCTCAAGCATCGTACCTTTCGGTACGGAAGTGATCACTTTGGCTTGAGAAGAAGCACCCGCACGTACATTCAGATGAGCGGCTGTCACCTTCGCTTGTTTGCCTGAGATAGATGGAGAAGGTTTGCTGCTTCCGGTAGGTTTAGATGGTTTGCCTGGTTGTGTTGTATCTGGTTTCCCGTTGCCTGGCTTTGGTGCTCCAGGGGCAGGCGTTGGTTTCGGCTTCGCAGGAGTGACTGGTTTTTCCGGTGCAGGAGCTGCCGGTGTCCCGGACGAAGGGGGTGTTGCAGTCCCACCATTGTCTTTACCTTCTACTGCTTTGCGAGCCTTGTTCAACTTCTGGTAGAAAGCACCTTTCGTTTTTACGCCTTTGAATTGTGCTGCATCTATCCCTGCTTTGGAAGAGAGAGCTTCAATCTCGTCCGAAGTTACAGCATCCAAAATGTTAATGGAGGCAATATTGGTGTACTTGCCATCTTCCGTTGTCGGCACAGTCATAACGCCAGCATTAATAAGTTCTACGACATCTGCACGCTCCGGTGCAGTCAGGTCTACGCCAGTGATTTTCCAATGTTGCTGAATCTTCGGTTCGTAGACACCTTTCATCACGCCTTTCAGATATGCGATAGACAGATTACGAATCGTGCCTTGAATCTCACCAAAGGCTGAAGCATCCTTGGAGGACCAGAGTTGCTTGAACTTACGTCCTTCAAGCGCCCCCCCTTTGGCAATGAGTGCTTCCATCCGATAAGCATTCATACCGAGTTTGAGCGTATCACCCTCCTGAACGGCTTTTCCATTACTGTATTTCAAATTCGTGATTCGGCTGCCATATGGCTTGGTCAGATCGATCTCATAAGTTACACCACCAAAGAAATCATCGGTGCTATATTTGGAAGCACGTCGCTTTGGATCAAAGCTGATGGTTACATCCCCTGGGCGAGTGGAGTTAAAGTATCCCGCAGACCATTCCATGTAATCCTTCAGATCACGTCCGGTCACTTCATATACCGTCACTTCACCAAATGTGTACTGGTAGTTAAACGCAATATCTTTTTTCTTGATCGGGCCAACGTCCAGCTTGGCTTTGTCATTATCAATCTGATGGGCAACAACGTCAGCATCACTGTAATGGAGCATGACCTCGGTGAAAAAATCAGACAGCGGCGTTTCCTGAATCTGCACGGCAGGGATGCCTTTGATCTCATCCGCCGGAACCAGATTCATTCCTTTCAGTTCCGCGACCACGATATTAGCATCGGCACGAGCGAACTCGTGGAACGGATGCAGTGTTTTTTCCAGAGAAGGATCGGAAACTTCATAAGTGCCGTCTGCTTTTTTGACAGCGAGTGCCTTGGCTTCCTTGCTCTTCAACACAACCTTGCCGTCCTCTTTGGCAAATGTCAGGTCAATACGTGACATGTGTGTACCATATTTGTTGGGTTCAGAGATCAGCACGCCGTTTACCGTCTGTGATTCAATCAGCTGATGCATATGTCCGGCAAAAATAGCAGCCAGTTCCGGGTTGGCATTGGCGATGTCCGTGACGCCGGTTCCCGGTTCGCCGTTCTCGTTATCCAGTCCCATATGCATGAGACCAACCATCACATCCACTTTGCCTTTCAGCTCAGCAATGGCTTTGCGTGTCTCTTCTACAGGGTCTTTAACAATAACACCATCAAGGTGATCGGTTCCTTTTTCGAATTCGGTGATCATCGGGGTGTTCATACCAATTACGCCTACTTTGATACCATCGCGCTCAATAATCGTATATGCAGGCATGTAACGGTCGCCGTTTTCTTTGAAAATGTTACCGACAAGCGCCTGGCCTTTGAACTGAGAAGAGATTTTCTCCAGCACATCCAGGCCAAAGTTGAATTCATGATTCCCCATAACCCAGGCATCATAGTTCATCTCGTTCATGGCCACCATCATCGGTGACTGGGGTTGATCATTGAACAATTCGGCAGAATTGTCCTGAATCATATCTCCTGCATCGAGCAGGATAGTGTTGGGATTCTCAGCGCGAACTTTTTTTACCATCGTATAGAGCTGTGTCATGCTTCCGGCAGGGTTAGGGCCGTCCAGTGCGTAGTCCCATGGCATAAAGCGACCATGAATATCAGATGTGCCAAGCAAAGTAATCTTAGTCTCTGGATTTGCTTCGGCTGCGTGAGCGTCTTCCGCAGTGAGCGGCGCGAGTAGCACGGAAGTGCCTAATAGAATGGATAATGACCAACTAGCAAAACGTTTTAAACCATGTGTGCGCATGTGTAATCCCCTTTGTGTTTGAATATTTGTAATGATATGTATCATTCCATACTAGAGAAACATCAAGGTAATGTAAACGCTGATGTAACATATATGTTCGATACAGTTGCGTAAAACAGAGAAAAAAGATAAAGCAATAGGAAGTATACTTTTCAAAGTAAATAGTATGTTTTATACGTGTATAAAACCAAAATTATCCATTATGATGTCCTTGTAAGCGCTTCATAAAATAAACCCAACCAAGGAGGAATATTATGTTGAAGTCCAAATGGTTTAAGACGGTAGGTACACTTGCTCTGGCAGGTGTGCTGGCCGCGTCAGTCGCGGTGGGCAGTGTCAGTGCCGGATTGGCTAAAGGCAGTAAATTCTTGGGGAATATTATAGCTAACCAGGTACCAAACAATTTCAGTCCCTACTGGAATCAGGTGACGCCGGAGAACTCCACGAAGTGGGGTGCGGTAGAAGGTACGCGTAATGTGATGAACTGGGGCCAGGCAGATATGGCTTACAACTATGCGAAAAACAATAAAATGCCTTTCAAATTCCACACCCTTGTTTGGGGAAATCAGGCACCTAACTGGATGAATGGCCTTTCTGCAACAGATCAGAGAAACGAAGTAATTCAATGGATCAGAGCTGCAGGACAACGTTACTCTCAGTCGGAGTTTGTTGACGTAGTCAATGAGCCGTTGCATGCAAAGCCAGCCTTCCACAATGCGATTGGTGGAGATGGACAGACGGGCTGGGATTGGGTCATCTGGTCATTCCAACAAGCAAGACAAGCCTTCCCGAATTCCAAGTTGCTGATCAATGAATACGGCATTATCGGTGACCCTGCGAAGGCAGATCGATATATCCAAATCATCAACCTTTTGAAAAACAGAGGCCTCGTTGATGGCATCGGTATTCAAGCGCACTACTTCAATATGGACAACGTATCTGTGAACACGATGAACACTGTTCTGAACAAACTGCAAGCAACAGGCCTTCCAGTGTATGTATCCGAGCTGGACATGACTGGGGATGACAATACCCAGTTGCAACGTTACCAACAGAAGTTCCCTGTGCTCTGGAAGCACCCGGCTGTTAAAGGTGTTACGCTGTGGGGTTACAACGAAAACCAAACTTGGACTAGTGGTTCCCACCTGGTAAGAAGCAACGGCACAGAGCGTCCTGCAATGCAGTGGCTGAAAACCTACCTGGCGAACAATCCATAAGCCCAGGTACAGACCTTAGAGTCGGCATTTGTATAAACTTTAGTAAAAGTACAATTACAGGCAGAATGGATTCACTCTACCCGTTTGAAATCAGTTAACATGCATTATCCCCTCAAAAAAGACCCTGTCCCACTACGATGTGGGACAAGGTCTTTTAGCTTGCATCAGTATCATGCCATGTTTGCGTTTCTTGCCGTTCATACGGTGTTTTAATTCGCTGTAATCACCATACTGTTAAAGGAATCGGCTTCTAACTGCACATGAACCGTGTGTCCTTCGGCGAACGTCAAGTGAAGGTCATGGCGATCCGGGAACGGATTGTTAACAACGATAACGAGGCTGTTATCCGGGTTGCGGAAAGCAACGGCTTTGCCGCTCCATGCCCCAGACAGACCCAGCCGGCGAGCGCCGTTAACGATATGATGAGCAAAATGTTTCATGACATAATACTCTGGATTACGAGTGACGTCCTTACTTGCAGGATCAACAGTGATCATTGAATTCTGCTCCCAACCCCATGTGCTACGTCCTTTGGGCTCAAGCACCATGTTCCAATAGATATAGGCGTTGACGCCATTACTGAAATAGTGCTGGTAGAGGTTATACACGTGCTTGGCGTAGTTCCAAGAGTTGTTCCCATCCCCGCACTCATTCTCGGTCTGCATGTAACGAAGCTCCGGATAACTTGCTACGGTACGTTGAATGGCATGTTTGCCTGCCCATTGGTATCCAACCCCTTTGATATAGGAGTAGGCTTTGGGATCGCTGAGCACCAGTCCGGCATATTCATCGAATCCGGTTGTTTTCTTTTTCATCAGTTCTTCCCACGGATCAGGCGCATTAATCGTACCCAGCCAAATTTCGGTGTCCAGCCCATGTTTGTCAAAAGCCGGCCCTAGATAATCAGCGATAAATTCACGCAGCTGCTCGCCTGTCCACATGCAGGAAGGAAACTTCTGATCTGCGATCACTTCATTCTGCACATGTACCTGATGAATTGTAATGCCCGCTTCACGGTAGGCTTTAACAAACTTCACAAAATACAAAGCGTAGGCTTCGAGAATGTCCTTTTCCCAGCGCAGTGTTCCGTAGTTGTAAGCTTTGGGGAACTTCATCCAGGTTGGCGGACTCCATGGCGATGCGAATAATTGCAAATCCGGGTTATAACTCAAAGCTTCCTTGATATAAGGAATCAGATATTTGAAATCTCGTTCGATGGAAAAATGGTCCATGGCCACATCTCCGTCTACTTCGTTGTGGCTATACCACTGCTCTGCATAATCACTCGCGCCGATCGGCAGGCGACAGATCGTGAACCGATGTTCCCCTTCCGGGTGGAACAGGGAATGCATGACTTCGTGTCGCTGCTCGTCACTTAAATGGGCCAAAGCCAAATAACCAAGCTCATTGAAGCAACCACCGAACCCTTCAACAAGCTGATGCTGTTCACCGGTTAATTTTAAGTTAGCGCTTTCATTGGTGGCTGAAAACGATAACTGGTTCCACGGCTCTGTAGGTGTAGTCGAAAATCCGTTAAACGTAAATGTCATATGATGATCCTCCTCGTAGGCTGGTGAGTAATCCTTTTGATTACGTTTAGTATACCAACTTCCACTGCAAAAGCAGATGTGCTAATCCGTGCAATATTTACCCTAATCCAAGGTGGTTCGTTTGGAAATGAATCATTATGGAGTGGGAGGGAGTGGCTCCCTACACCCATAACACTTATGTTGGCCACAATTAAGGGCTCATCATATAGTTAGCGTGATATACCCTATTCCTCAGAATACAGAAAAAATCCCCGCTAACAATGCAGCGGGGATATGGTTATTTGTTTTCAAAGATCAGAATCGTTTTACTCTTGGCGATATATCCAACGGTTGTATGAAGCTTCTCTGAAATAAATCGAATGGGAACATAGGCATTGCCATCCTTCATTAACAGCGGAGCATCATTCATGATGAGTTCATCGTTAATGGTAACCTGCTTGTTGCTTACGCCCCAGCGAATGATTTGATCCTCTTGGGTAATGGCTGCTTCGCGTGTACCGCTGTTCCAGTTCACACGAGCATTTAAATGCTCGGATACAAAGCGAAGAGGCACATACGTCCGGCCTTCATTAATAAAAGGAGCCGCCCCCAGTTCGTACGCACGGTCGCCCACATATGCCGTGGCAGATCCTTCGATCAGGCGTTGAAAACGCCCCTGTGGCGTACGTTTCTGCTCTCTGACATTCATCTGGTTGAGTAGCTGCATCGTGTGGCTACCACTTGTCACATCCAGATAATTGTTATGTACAGTAAGCCCGGCATCAGTTGCCTCTGTCATCACATTTGGTGTGTTTAAGGACATAGAAGTGGAAGCAGAGATGTTGTCTACGCTTTGTACATCTGAGTTATCCGGTGTGAAGGATAATTCCGAGATTGGTGTCAGATCCCATATCCGGTTATTGGATAACTTCAAGACGTTTAGTTTGGTTAACTTGCGTAGCGGCTCCAGATTATAGATCTGATTGGACTCCGCATTCAGCTCCGTTAAGTTTGTTAATGTTGCGATGTCAATCAGTTGCTGGATCTGGTTACCCGAGATATCCAGTTTCCGCAATTCTGTCATGTGGCTCAGGGGTGCCAGGCGAGATATATGATTACCTGCCACATTCAGCTCACGCATGGTATTTGGCAACTCTGTGAGAGCATCAAGTGCCGAAATATGATTGTTCGCCACATTCAATTGCGTCAACTGAGTCTGTTCCGCAAGTGGTGTAAGATCGGTTATATCATTATTTGAGATTTCGAGCCATTTCAGCGAATGCAGCTCTGTTAGAGCATTCAGGCTTAAAATCTGATTGCCGCTGGCATGCAGTGTATGTAGTCTGGGAAATTCTCGCACAACGTCAATGGAGGATATCGAATTGTTACTGATATATAGACGTCCCAGTTGCTGTAATGCAGCAAGAGGCTGAATGGTTGTAATGTAATTGTTTCGGACGTCAATCTCGCGAAGCTCCGTCAGGTGTTCCAGTGGTGTGAGATCCGTAATTTCATTACCGTACAGACGCAGATGGGTCAAATTCACGGCGTGTTCCAGCCCGGAAAGACTCTGAATGCCTGCATTGCTTAGATCCACCACACGAAGCTGCTTCAGATCTTTAGATGTCAGGGGTTCACCTACAGGAATATTTAAAATTAGCTTGAGTCCTTCCTCTAGCGCAGAATCTTTAATGAGGGAATGATCCGAATCCGTGGTGGTGTATGCCATTGCTTGCCCCGCCGTACCTATACTTAGAATACATATCAACAATACAAGTGTGATTCTCTTCATTACATGCCTTCCCTCCAAATCATAACGTCTCTAGCTTATTAACCCATCTTGGGATTATAGGAACAGTAATTTTATAACGTTTATCTATCTATACTTTTATTCTATATGACAAGGGCCATGCCCTGCACTTTTTCAGCATAACTTTGTGTAAATTATAAAAATTTGCATGGTGATCAACATATTTGCATCACACTGTATTCAACCTCTTGATGAAAAGGGTAAGGATGTACAGAGGTTATATGCGGAGAGGGAGATGTATCGATGAGGAAAGCAATGATCATTAGCAATCCGTCGTCAGGCAAGGAAAAAGCAGAGCATTACGTATCCCAGGTTCGGGCTATTCTGGAAGCCAGTCAATATGCAGTAGTGGTGAACGAAACAGAAGGGGAAGGCGATGCTACCCATTACGGTCTACATGCCTGCAAAGATGGGTGTGATCTGGTCATCTCGATCGGGGGAGATGGCACATTACATGAGACGATCAACGGTATGCTGGACCAGGAACATCGTCCTCTTCTAGGTATCGTTCCACTGGGAACGGTGAATGATTTTGCAAGAGCGTTACATATCTCTCTAGACCCGGAGGAAGCGATCGAGCAGTTACGTTCGGAACAGACCCGGTTGGTCGATCTCGGCATGGTGAATGGGCGACTGTTTGCCAATGTGGTGGCTGCCGGCTCCTTGGCAGAGGCATTATTCTCTGTTTCGTCCGAGGAAAAATCAAAGCTGGGATCATTCGCTTATCTGAAAGAAGGATTGAAGGATCTGGTAAACACACCGGCAAACGTTCTGAAGATCGAATATGACGGGCAATTCTGGGAAGGAGAGTCACCGCTTTTTGTGGCGGCCCTTACTAACTCGGTCGGAGGATTCGAAAAATTGTCACCAGATGCAGAGGTAGACGACGGACTGATCCACTGCTTTGTGATTCAAAATATCGGTGTATTTAACAGCGTGACCTTAGGTACTTCTTTGTTCTTCGGCAATCTGAAGGAGCATAAGGACGTGCACTATTTTACAGCCAAAGAAGTTCATGTTCGCTCGGACGAAACCATTCGTACGAATGTGGATGGAGAGGAAGGCCCTGCTTTACCGGTTGATATCCGTGTATTGCCTGGTTATATGAAGGTGATCGTGCCGGAAAAAGATTAACGATTACTGCCCAAGGCTGGGCGGTATTACTTATAACAAATCATTTCTCCATATAAATGTGGGGAAAGTCTATTGAAACCGATTGCAGAAATATGTCACAATCATAGACGGAAGACAGGCATGGACATACATATATGGATATGTATCAGGGTCTCATGCGCACAAACTATTTTTGAATATGGAGGGGAAACATCTTGAGAACCATTAAACTGGGCAGCAGTGCACTCGATGTGCCTGTAGTTGCTGTAGGTTGTATGCGAATCAATTCATTAGACAGTAAGGACGCGGAGCATTTTGTACGTTCTGCTATGGAAATAGGCGCGAATTTCTTCGATCACGCTGATATTTACGGCACAGGAACATGTGAGGAGATTTTCGCCGATGCTGTGCAGATGAATCCCCAGGTTCGTGAAAATTTGATTCTTCAATCCAAATGCGGCATTCGCAAGGGTATGTTTGATTTCTCCAAAGAGCATATTCTGAATTCGGTGGATGGCATTCTGCAACGTCTAAGAACGGAATATCTGGATGTGTTGCTCTTGCACCGCCCGGATGCACTTGTTGAACCGGAGGAAGTGGCTGAAGCATTCGATCAGTTGGAGCGTGAGGGAAAAGTGCGCCACTTCGGTGTATCCAACCAGAATCCGAACCAGATCGCATTGCTCAAAAAATATGTCAAACAACCTCTGGTAGCCAACCAGCTGCAGATGAGTATTACCAACACGACGATGATCGATAGCGGCATCAACGTGAATATGGAGAATGACGCTGCGGTGAACAGAGATGGCAGCATTCTGGATTACTGCCGTCTGCATGATATTACCATTCAACCGTGGTCTCCGTTCCAATACGGATTCTTCGAGGGTGTCTTCCTTGGCAATGAGAAATTCCCGGAATTGAATGCAAAGATCGATGAGATCGCCGCGAAGTATGACGTGAGCAATACGACCATTGCGATTGCGTGGTTGCTTCGTCACCCTGCCAAGATGCAACCTGTGACAGGCACAATGAATATTGGACGTCTGCAGGATTGTGTGAAAGCAGGTGAGGTTCACCTCACTCGTCCAGAGTGGTATGAAATCTATCGTGCTGCAGGGAATGTACTGCCTTAGGTCACATTAGATTGAGTATGGAATAACACCGTGAAATACGCTGAATGCGTAATGATATTCGGACAAATGACACGAGCCTGTCTGGCTCGTGTTTTTTTGTGCAGTTGGGTCTTGGAAGAACAGACCATTTCGATATAAAATATAGATACATATTTTATCGCTCTAAAAGGATTAAAATGTAATTAATACAAATTAGTTGAAATTATTTTATTGTAATGCAAGTATATATTACATATAATTACTTTTGCATGTACCTGTAATCTCGCTTTTTGTGTTTTTATTTTGGAGGGTGGTGTTCCCTTGAAGCCGACAACAACCACGATACGCGATCATTTAGCAAGCTATCTGAAGCGTGAACAGATGTCGATCAGTTTATTTTCAGAGCTGTCCGGAATTAATTCTGGCACACTCAGCAACATTTTGAATAAGAATCGACCTATCTCCATGCAGCAGCTGGACCGTATTACGGTAGCTATGAAGCTTGCAGCGGGCCATTTCTATGAGTTGTATATTGATGAGTGCTTTGTGCACGCAACGCCGGATTGGCGGAGGTTAGGCCCTTTTCTGCATCGATGTGCTGAACTGGATAAGCTGGACTGTATCGAAGAGGTCGTTCGTCTGATGATGGATAATCTTTCGTATATCCCGATGTTATTTGATGTGGCGGAGGAGTTCTATCATGCTGGTAAATGGAAACCGGCAACTCTCTTATATGAAACAATCGCTGAAAGTGAGAAGATGCAACATTCCGAGCGGCTTGCGCTCTGTCAGTATCGTCTGTTCAAGCTCGGACTGTCGAATGATCAGCAGCGGAATGTTATTATTGCGGCTCAATTTGAATATTATGTGGATCGACTGGATGAACGCTACCAACTGGATGCATTAAATGAATTGATTAATGCGTTTGCCTCACTTCATCGGTGGAGTAAGGTGCAGGAGTTATCAGAGAAACTGCGGGTGAAGGCAACCATTCACTATGAATTGAATGGGAGAAAGAAAGCGGAAGAAACGAAACGACCTATCATTTTTTATGTTATGTATGCTTATTTGGCATCGGGAAGTGCGTATTTCCATTTAGACAACTATGAGATGGCCCTCAAATATGTTTCGTTATACACCGATTCCTCTTGGGTCAAAGGTCCGGATCATGAAGAAATGGTTGTTATTCAACAATTTCAGGAATGGGCTGAAGGGAATCGTTATATATATCAATTAATGGCTGGACAGTTCGAAATTCTTCCTCAGTATCTGGCCTACATTTCAACAAAAGAGAACGAGATCTTTCCTGCGCTATGTGATATTGTTACTGCGGCAAATCGATACGATATGGATATCGATGATGTGTTAGAAGAGTATGCACCGCATTTTACTTATCAGGAGCAACGGAACCGAATTGGAAAAGTCAGCAAGCAGGTTACGGATGATCGTTACGTCCGATTATTGGCTGGATTGGGCAAGTATTATCTGAAGAGGGATCACTTTGCACAAGGTTTAAATTTTGTTCTGGATAGCTTAAGATTTGCTATTGAAATTAGTGATGGACGAGGTATGCTTAGAAGTGTCGGACTATTCGAACAATACAGGGATTACGCGTCCGATACTGCTATACAGCAATACAAAATCTTGATTGGTGAGGTGCAAAAAATCAATGAAGAAAAAACTGGCTTTGCTGATAGTTACTTGTAGTATCGCGGTGAACATCCTGCCGACCGTTACCGGGCCATCTCCAGTCAAGGAAGATACCCCTCCTCCAATCTACCGAACGAATGATCACGGTTTAGGGACATAAGCCTGAGCCACAGAACGCTTCTGAATAACTCAGAGGCGTTCTTTTTTGTATGTATAAACGGTCCAGTAACGCATAGAAGAGCATATCTGTCATACCCTCATTGAACTACCGATTGGCATAATAAGCTAAAATATGACAAAAGGAGGGGGTGCTATGGATCGTATGGAATTAAAATCACAGATCGAAGACGCGAGACAACAGCTACATCAGATACAACTGCAATATGGCAGTCTGCTTCATCCTGAAGTGATCAGACAATCCGTAGTCCTTGACGCTCTCCTGAACCAATATAACCGAATCCGTGTGGAGAAGTTGATCAATTAACAAGGGTCTATTTACATTTATGTTCTTGTATACTATAGTTAGTTACATGAGTAACTAACCGACTAACTAATTAAGAAAAGAAAAAATTGACCCCCATATAAGACACACGCAAATCATTATTATGTATGAAAGTTGGAAACAGATGAAATCGACCTTGGATGAATCCCAGCCTATTTTTCATCAGATCGCCATGATGATCATGGATGATATTGTGGAAGGCAGATTGAGAGTGGAGGAGCAGGTTCCCTCGACGAATGAACTATCACGCTTTTACAATATTAATCCGGCTACGGCGCGAAAGGGGCTACAGGAGTTGGTAGACAAAGGCATCATATACAAACAGCGAGGTGTGGGAATGTTTGTGGCCAAGGGAGCCAGAGAAACCTTGCTTGTTGAACGAAAGCGACATTTTTACGAAGAATACATCAAACCTTTACTTGAAGAAGCCAGACGTATTCGGATGGACGAGGACATGATTATTGATCTGATTCGCGGTAAGAAAGATAAGGAGAGTGAAGTATGATTCATATGGAGCAGGTATGTTACAGCTATCAAAAGAGTAAACCCTCTATTCTGAACAGTGTCACCCTGCATGAGAATGAACCTGTAATTGGTGCAATTTGGGGAAGGAACGGTGCTGGTAAAACGACGCTAATGAGTCTGCTCGCCGGACACAACCGCCCTGACAGTGGCGCCATTCAAATTATGGGTCAGGACCCGTATAATAATCTGTCTGCTCAAGGGCATCTATGTTATATCCAGGAGAATCATCCGCTCGGTAAAAACTGGACAATGAATGATCTGGTCAGCATCGGATCACATTTCCATTCACAATGGGATCAACAACTTGCCAAGCGGCTCATCGATGTTTTTGAACTGCCGTCCAAACAGAAAATGAGTAAATTTTCGAAGGGCATGAAGACAGCCGCTCAAATAATTCTGGGGCTGTGCAGTAACGCAAGTGTGACGATTATGGATGAGCCTACGAATGGACTCGATGCCGAGAAACGAAAACTTTTCTATGAAGCATTATTGGAAACGTATGAAGATAACCCTCGTCTGGTTCTGATATCAACACATCATATCGAAGAGGTACAGCCTTTGTGTGAAACCCTGATTGTGGTACATCAAGGTAAAGTGTTATATCATCACCCCATGGAGGAGATGCGCGAACGCGGGGTTCTCCTAACAGGGTTAATTCAAGATGTGGAGATAGCCTCTGCAGGTGCTAATATTATTGATTCTGCTCGCATGGGTACAACCGGCAAAGTGATGATTGATGATGTGTACTCGAAGGAGTGGGTAGCCAAGGCTCAACATCATGGGCTTTCCATTGAAAAAGCAATGCTCCAG
This sequence comes from Paenibacillus polysaccharolyticus, assembly GCF_900102085.1. GTDB lineage: Bacteria > Bacillota > Bacilli > Paenibacillales > Paenibacillaceae > Paenibacillus > Paenibacillus polysaccharolyticus. The sequence continues at coordinate 12,946 of NZ_FMVM01000010.1, forward strand.
GATTATCTGGTGAATGTAACACGGAAGCAGGAGGAGGTGAGAGCATGAATGCAGTAAAAGGAACGAATCGGCTAATTTTAGATGACATGCGTTTATATATGCTGATCTTTACATCCATTGCGCTTGGGTTGACAGCAGTCTATGTCGCGATTGGTTTTCTGTTTCATGTCAGTTATGCCTCGCAGTTGTTTGGGCCGATGTATGGAGGAATCTGTACTTTTGCCATTGCTGGTCTGATCACGCTCTACCCGGTGGCCATTGGTATGGGCAGTACACGGATTCAATTCATGAAATCTTTCTATATGATGGGAGCCTGTATGGTTGTGGGCACAATGATCATTCTGCATGTGATCTATGGGGTTGTTCATCTGCTGAATGTCGGGGGATGGCTACAGGTCACGTTGTACCAACCGGGAATGCTTTATTCGTCAAGTTATCTTGTGTTTCCTTATCTGTGGATTGACGTGATGCTGGGGCTCTTGGTACTCGGTCTATCTGTTTTCTTGACGGTTTGCTGGATTCGGCTGGGCCTGCGTAATTTCCTGATTCTGTTGTTTGGCTTTGGTCTGGTGCTGTCGCTGGTGATTGCATTTGGAGATATTAGACAATTCACGCTCTGGATTGCCTATCAAAATCGAATGCTCGTATTCACTGTGCTGGGTGTAATCGGTGGCGCGCTGCTTCTGTCCACCTATCCCATGATGAAGCATGCTCCGTTGGTACGCAAAGGCAGCAAAGACTAACTGTGATGAATTACAGAGTTTAAGCCGTTAGGGGAACGCAAATGAGGATGTTCAGTAATAATCACACCAGTAATTAGACACGAGGGATAAGAAAAACACGAGGACGTATGCTCGCCTCGTGTTTTTCTTTGTCGTCTCTTATGGGTTGTACTTTAATCTACGCTTGAGTTTGTGGTTTGAATCCTTCCTCTTCAAGATACTCGCCAGCCTCGCCACGTGATTCAAAAGCCATCTCCAGCTCCGAACCAGCATATACACACCACATATCATTGTCATATTTTAAGGTAAGTGTGTGTCCATCTTCATTGATCCAGATACCACCGCCTGATGACAGGATAACCGGGGCAGATTCTTTAGGGGATGGTACGTTCTCAGTCACTTCAACTGCGTCTGGATTATGAGACATCGCTTTGAGTGTTGCATCCAGCAATGTACGCAGATCTGCTTCGGAGTAATCCCGAACATTGACGAACCCTTTTGCATCCGTCTCGTAGTTTGGCAATAACCCTGCATAGATATAGCCGTTACCGTTCGGGTGAATATGGAGTGCTACAATTTTTTTCTCGTAGGCACTGTCCTCGTAGTGGAAGTTCACACGACCCAGAGAAACATTTTTGCGCTGCAGCTGTGGGTACGACTCCAGAATTTCAAGCTTTTGTTCAACGTTAAGCATATGTGCCTCCTGTTACTGTTAGGTAGTGGGATTATACCACAGGTGAAGGCTGGAAACATCCTATCTTCTGTCCGTGCGGGACGGCGTGGTATGAACACACCTCATCAGTATAATCCTTATGCTCCTGTTAAAGTACGTTGCCCAAGTGCTTTCAGGTTCTCCATAACTTGCAGATAAGGATAAGGCCCGTAGCTGATTCGTGCTACCCCTAGTGTTGCCAAATGTCTCGGTGAAGGTTCGTTGGGGGTTTGTTCAATAATTTGCAACACGTTTTGCTTCACTTCTGACACGGACCTGCCATACCCTCCCTCTATATCGATGGTTACAGGCAGATCTACGCTCTTTGTAATACGTGAAAGATTAGCAAGCACCAATTGGAACGGAAGGGCTTCACCATCCTGTTCCCCATGAGCGGCGGCAACAGACCAGCTTCCCGTAGCAATAGCTTTGGCACCTGTAGATTGAATGGTCTGCGCGCTCCCGGCATCCCACACGTTCACCAGTACGAGTGGTTGTCCCTTCACATGATATTGATGAAATTGTTCAGCTTTTTCTTTCTGTGTGCAATGGTTGTTTTTCATTTTGGCTCACTTCCCTTATAGAAATAGATAAGGTGCTGTTACTGAAAATTCCTACTGTAATGACATCTGTCTCTCGTGCTGAAGCAGCCAATTTTTCCGTGTCAGTCCACCTCCATATCCGCCCAATTCACCACTTGCGTTAATCACACGGTGACACGGAATAACAATAGCTAGCTGATTTGCCCCGTTCGCTTGGGCTACGGCACGGCATGCAGAAGGTTTTCCAAGGGCTTTTGCGATCTCCTGATAAGATCTCGTTTCCCCGGCCGGAATGGCTAATAACGCATCCCATACCCGCTTCTGAAATGGTGTTCCTAAACAGAACAACGCCGTGTCGAAAGCTGTCCTTTTGCCGTCGAAATATTCATTTAATTCCCGTTCAATAGATTGAATAGGTGCTGTTGTGCCAGGTACAATCGCAGATTCGGTGCGCTTGCGCAGGCGTTCCACCTCGCGTTCCAGCCCTCGGCGATCAATGAATTCGATTAAATATAAAGCCTGCTCATCCGCTATAGCCATCATGGGGCCAAGTCTGGTATCGATCCAGGCTGCCTTTAGTACCCGTTCGTCATCTACATGTGTAGGTGCGGCTCCCATAATTCTTGAAAAGGCATCCCGGAATCCACTGCTGGATTCATATCCGGTGGAGAGTTGGCTATCAATGACAGTGCGCCCTGAACGAATATGTTTCAGTGCTAGTCCCATACGCCGTGCGCGAGCGTATTCGACAAAGGTCATCCCGAATCTTTTTTTGAACTGACGGCGAGCAGTAGATTCATCAATGGATAGTGCCTTGAAATCTTGCCCTTTCCAGCGTTTTTCCGGCTCTTTCTCAACCGCCTCCACCAGCATGCGAACCACATCCGAAACATGATTGGGGTGAGATAAAGGCCGGCATCGCTGGCATGGTCGAAAGGACGCAAGCAGGGCTTGCTGAGCGGTTTCATAAAATTCGCAGTTCTCAAATTTAGGTTTCCGAGCCGGGCAGGTGGGACGACAGAACACCCCCGTTGTTTTAACACCGACATAGAATAAACCTTCATATTCTGAATCCTTAGCGATCAATGCCTGGTAATACTGTTCCTTTAGATCTGCAGAGATCATAAACCGCACGTCCTTACTCCAGTAGAATCACAATCTTTCCCTTATTATAGGGCAGAATCACACGTCCCATCGCCGAAAATCAGGCATCTATTCTCGAATTGAAACTTTTGTTCAGTCGGCCCGAGCATTGTTCAGAATTTGTTTAGAATGAAGTGATAACATAGACCTATGTATACGATTAAAAGGTAGTAATATGTGCCTATTTGTCTTTAGAGAGAGATAAAAATTATGTTGTTAAGTGAAGTTATATAGGCAAGCGAGTTGAAGATTGACGAAAAAGGAAGATAACAATCGGGGGTCAGATGGAAATGAAGTATTCCACGTACAAAAGCATTCATGAACCTGAGCAGGTTCTAAGAACCAAGCCGGAATTCTCATATGAAAAACACGCTTCAAGGCTCTTTCTACGAGATCAGATCACACGCCCGGCGATGATTAAGCTACTCATTACGATGAGCGTATTCATTGCTGGTTGCAGTGTAGTATTCAAGGCATCGGCGGGAGATCAGCCTGTGCTACTGAATGAACAGGTTGTTGTATCTTCGGGAGATACCTTGTGGAGTATATCTCTTGCGAACAAACCGGATCAGATGGATACTCGGATTTATGTTGAAGCACTCAAAGATACAAACCAGTTGTCACACGGTACCATTCAGACAGGACAGGTGCTGGAGTTGCCGCAATTCCAACATTAATGATAAGAATTGATACACGTCTGATTCCCATCTTTTTGCATGAAAACTCATACACTCATCACTACAAAAGAACAAGTGCAGTCTGGAATTTTAAAATCATTTACATATTATGGAGCTTCATGAGGGACGATATGGTGTAGTGATGAATAAGGTTCTAATCTGTGTGTGAGAATTATGCAAGAAGAACGAAGGGAGAAGATGGAGTATGAAACAGGGGATCAAGAGATCTGCACTGTATACTGCTGTGTTATGTATGGTCATTATTATTAGCGCCTGTGGCGCCAAAAATAATAAAGAGTCTGTACAGGAGCACGCTTACCCGCAATCCAAGCAACCGATCGAGGAAGCTGGACAGGGATCTATACCTAATGCAGAGGCCAAAAACAAAAATGATCAGAATAGCGCAAAAGGTGAAGAGGGCAAGATGCAGACGCAGTCTAACGCAGCGGCAATGTCAGAGGATATTGATATTGTCATTGATCAATCGGATAAACCGAGTGAAGGCAACAGCTTTGATTTTGCGATCAAACAAGTGCCCAAAGGTTACAGCCTAACGGAAATGCGCTGGACATCCAACACGGTAACGATTGTGAATACGATGCAGGAAGCGATAGAGCATGGCGGGAACGGAGAGGACGGCTTTTATTTTAGCGGCAATGGACAGTTTTCAGGCTTTATCTATTCGGACGAGATGAAGGGTGAACGCGGAAAAGCCACATTTGTATTCACCAATGATGAGGGTAATATGCTGATGGCCGAGAAGGAGATTCAGTTGAAGTAAGCAAAGAACGACCAGGAGACGGAGAAACATAAATCATTGTACGGATATAAATAAAACGGGAAAAGCAGCCATAGGGCTGCTTTTTGATGTTCATCATCGTTAGCTTAGAAGTTGTTTTTTTACGATGAATAATAGACCGTTTCTACATAAATTCAAAGAAATAACGAACGACGTGAAACATGACCGGCGAAGTGTAGGTGAGACTGTCGACCCTGCTGAGATAACTTTTTTTGAGTGCATCCGACTTGTTGTCATCCCCGATGAGCAGATCCCGTTTCAGCACAGATACGGTGAGGCTGCCGAAGAATCCGGCAAGGCCAATCAGTGCCCCGATAAACAACGAAAATGGCCAATCAAATGGTGTCAGGTAGGGATAGATGAAATAGGAGGCCGCCGTCGTGACCAGGAATGCACACACAAACCCTTCCCAAGTGATAAAAGGATTGGCTGTAGGGACCACTTTTCGTTTGCCCAAATACAGAGATACGAGATAGTGCACCACATCATTAAGCTGTGTTAGCACAACGAGGAACAACACCAGTTTCGATCCGTACTCGGGTGAGGCAAACGGAAAATAAGCGAGATGACTTAATCCAAACACCATGAGCATGAGTCCCCACTGGGTGGAGCTGACACTACGCAGGAATCCGATCGTTCCCTTGTTGATCAGACGTGGCATGGGCAAGACGAGAAATACATAGAGCGGAATAAAGATGATGAACATGCCATACCACCCAATGTATATCCAGTAAAATTGCACCGGGATTGCGAGATACGCCCATAGAAATAGACGGCGGTCGGCTTTGCGGGTGTTACGGATCATGGAGAAGTATTCCTTCAGCGAGAAAAATGCCAGCACCATGAGCGAGATCAGCGAAACGATAGGATTAAACAGGGTAGCGAGGCAAAAGATGGCCAGCATGCCCCACCAGGTTTTGATTTTTGTCCCAATGCCCGAATAATCCTTGTCTGGCTGCAGTTTGGCAATCACTTTGTACACAATATGTATAACGAGTAGAGCTGCGAAAATCAGAGTTAATGTCAGTAGAGAGCTGTTCATGTACGAAGATCACCTGCTTATTCAATGTAAGATTCCATTATAGGGTACCTATGTTATTATGAAGGAATAGTGCCAACTTGATAAGGGGAAATATGAGGATGACCGACGAACGTTCGATTTATATTTTGCTGACGAATACAGGTACGTTGTTTACAAGAGTCATTCAGACTTACACCAAAGCACCGTATAATCACGCCTCCATCTCGTTCGACCGGGAATTAACGGAATTGTACAGCTTCGGTCGCAAACATCCGAGCAATCCGCTGAGCGGTGGGTTTGTGAAGGAAGATATCCAGACAGGGACGTATAGTAAATATCCGAATACGACATGTGTCATCTACGAGCTCCAGGTTACGGAGCGTGAAGTGGAAAAAATGAAACGGGTGCTGCACATTTTCATTCGCAGCCGCCAGAAATATATGTACAACCTGCTGGGGGTTCTTGGTATTACACTTAAGGAACAGGTGGAGTTCAGCAACTCTTATTTTTGCTCACAGTTCGTAGCTGAGATTCTGCAACGCTCAGGGATCAAGCTGTGGAACAAGCTACCTGCACTTGTGACACCGGATGATTTTCGCCAGTGCGAGCAGTTGAAGCTGGTGTATGAGGGGAGACTGAGGGAATATCAGGTGAAGCCGGACGGTTAAGCAGGAATTTCACCAATTTTTTTTTTTGAGAATGATGAATTTTGACGAAAAATATGAAGGAATCCACTCTGTTTTCAACTAAGGAGTGGATTTTTTTCCTTTTATTATCATTTCTTGTTTAGAATCTGTTTATTGTTGTGTTCTAAAATAGGTCCAAAGATATAGGCATAAGGATCAAACATGAAATGAGAGGAGAGCGAAGCCTTGTTTAGAAAGATCGTAAGTTTTTTGTTGGTGGCTGTAATGTTGCTTCAGATTGTAAGTCCTGGAGGTGTGGTGAGTGCTCGATCTTACCCATACGAACTTTTAAACATGGAGAGACAAGGGTATGATGATTCCAACCCTGGCGAAAAAATAGCTAATGTTCGTCATTTGCTTGAAGAAGGAGAATTGTTACAGCTGCCTCAAGGTTACGCAACATTAAGCGAAGATCAAAAGAATGAGATTGCAAGAGGCATGATTATGCTGATTCCACTAGATGTGCAATATGATAGTGACAATCAGGCTGTATATGCATTTAATCTAATTTATAACGTCAGTGTAATGCCCGGACAGTTCGAGATTGAGACCTTAGGCCAAAGAATGGAATATGTATACAATTTGCTAGGGAAGTGGAACTCCTATTTCCCCGGTGTCGACAAGGCAGAATGGACACAAGCTGCATCTCGTTATATGCATCTGAATGGTGCGGATTGGACGATGTTTATTGATAATATATTGCTATACAATATTGTTTTCAAAAACAGTTCTGTTACGATCTACCATAATAGCCAGCTCGCAATGTTATATGAGAAACTTAATGATTACAAAGAGATAAATAAAGCAACGGATATCAACAGTATGAATGAGGCGATCGACTCACTTTTTATAATATATTTAACCTATCTTCCACAAGTAGGGGTGACCGAAGGCGTCCGACCATTTGTATTTAATATGAACAAGATGTTCACCCTTAAGAACGACGACGAAAAAAATGAACTTGCTCAATGGATGCTTGATCACAAGCAAGATGGATATGAAACGGTATCCGATGTGCAAAAAGCATTTGATGCGTTTTTTGAACCAGGGCTGAGAAAGTACAACGAATTAATAAAAGAAGCAAAAGGCAACGCAAACAACTTTATAGCTGATGCTGTTGAACTACTGAGCGATAAAAACTTCATAGCTACGCCTGATTTCAAGCAATTATCCTCAGAGGATCAGAATGATATCGCAGTTTATATACTTAATTTAGATCCACCAACCAGTGAAGGGTACGCCAATAAAGCGCAAGTTGAATACCTCGTGCAGCTAGCTTTAAAGGCGGTTGAATTCATTCATGACATTGGTGGACCGGATGAAATGAATTCACTTGATGAACTATATACGAAGCAAATGCAACAAGTTAACTATCTGGATCAACCTGCCCCTGACAGTATGTTTTATCAGTTTGTTGGTAAATATTCTGAATTCTCAGGCATTGAAAAACGTATCACAGCGGCTATGCTTGAGCTACAACTTAAAAAGGGTCCGTCGTCTGTATTCAAATTATTAACTTCTCTCGATGATGAAGCAAGGTTCACCCCCTTAATTAACAAGGCGCTGACCACTAATGAAATGTTGGGTTCGATGTTCCAATTGAGACAAATTCAATCGGAGATTGCGGACTACAACAAAAACCTAGAACATCCTAAAATGAGCTTTCCGATAGATGTAGAGAAAATAGATGGAATCAAGAAAGATATACAAAAGTCAAATGCACTCGCAGATCACATGATTGCGGAGCGGCCAGATGGGGGGTACGAATCCTTTGTTCAAATCCAGACCGCATTTGACAAATTTTTCTCCAGTGATAATAACACGGATGTATTGTCTGTCTTGAACGCCGCGAGGAAAAGTGGAAATAAAACAGCCATGCGCGAGGCTATGGAAGATCCGGCTTTAGAAATTAAATTTCCTGACGGCTACGAAAATTTAAACCCACAGGTTAGAGATTTCATTGCAGGATTCTTGATCCAATACGTCAGTGAAGATTACGAGAATAAAAATCAGGTTCAACTCATGATTGAACTTGGCATGTTGGCACAATCTGTTTGGGAACAAACGGAGCTTACTGCTTTAAGCAATAAACTGGATCTACTTGCACAAAAGATGGTAGATATATCAGAGTACTTTAACGACCAAGAAGCAGAAGAGTATGGAAGCATTGGCCAAAAATATTTGAAACTCACCAATAAAGTAGACAAAAATGTTTTTGCTTATAAATATCTGTATTCGATGGCCTATGAAAAGTTGGAAGGACTCTACCAAGGAGATATCGTGGAACCAATGGTAGTGTTAGGGCTTTTGACTGCCCCGTATCAATCTATTGAAAAGGCCACCAAAATTGATCCAATGAGTCAGTGGCTCCAAAGTGCTATGGAAGCTCAAATGGAGGGTGAGGCTTTCTTCGACAAATATAATTTTAATCGTACGGGTGCCCTCGACCTATCCAAAAGAGCAGAGCTTAGCGTGGAAGATCAAAAGGAATTGGCACAATGGGTACTTGATGAACAAGACAGCTATGAGGATATTGGTAATTTACAATATGTAATTAATCGTTTCTTCACTGCCCCTAATGTAAAAGGGGACGACGTTAAAAACGAAATAACAGGTCTGAATGATACGATGGAAATTTCATTCGATGGCAAACTGAATTGGATTGATCTGGCTTCCATTCAGAAGTTGGATTTTAGCGGTAACAAAACAGTATGGGTTCGTCATAAAGCGTTTAGTGATGAGTTGCCAGGCCGTGCTGTGAAAATTATCTTTACAGCCAACGGTGACAGCGGTAATGGGAATGGTTCCACACCTAACCCGGGCAACAACACAAGTGGTAACGGTGGCGGCGGATCATCTGCACCAGTAACGTCTACCCCTGCACCAACGACCAAGCAAGAACAGATCGTGGTGGATGTGAACGGTGTTGACGGCACAAACCTGACCAAAACCCCAATCACGCGTACAACCGAAACCAATGGTACGGTTAAAGATTTGGTCAAAATGACAGATGCGCTTGCCAAGGAATCGGTTGAAAAAGCGAAACAATTGGGTAGCAATACGGCACGCATTGTGATTCCAGATACCAAAGATGCTGTGTCCGAGACGCGGGTTGAAATTCCTAAAACAGCTGTCAAAGATCTAAGTGACGGTTCGATGAAACTGGAAATTTCGACCGAAAATGCTATAATCTCCATTCCAACGAAGTCCATTGCCGGATTCGATCAAGACTTGTACTTCCGCGTGGTTCCACTCAAAAAGGAATCCGAGCGCAAAGACTTGGAAGAGCGGGCGAAGAAAGAGCAAGTAATTCAGCAAGTTGCTCCAAATACGAATGTTCGTGTACTGGCTCGTCCAGTTGAGATCGAAACGAATATGCAGAGCCGTGAAGTGACGCTGACTTTGCCACTGGGCAACAGCCTGCCAACCGATGCGGCAGCTCGTCAGCAGATTCTGGATAACCTGGCTGTGTACATTGAACACAGTGATGGTACGAAAGAACTGTTGCGAGGCAAACTCGTGAAACTGGCTAATAACAGCGAAGGCATTGAGTTTACGGTAACCAAGTTCAGTACGTTTACACTGGTTGTCGTAGATGGGCTGAAAGCCTCTCAAAAGACGAATGAGCCATACATCCAAGGTTTCGGTGCCGATTTCCGTCCAGATGCGTTCGTTACACGTGCACAGATGGCTGCAATGCTGGCTCGTAATCTGCCGGGTGAAACAGCAACAGCTACGGCGGCAGGTACAGCCTTTGCCGATGTAGCCGCAACACATTGGGCAACGAGTGAGATTCAAAAGGCACAAGCTGCAGGTATCATGAACGGTCTCAGTGACACAGCGTTTGCACCAGAAGGTTCGATTACGCGTGCCCAGATGGCAACAATCGCGTACCGCTGGTTGCAGAAACAACAAACGAATGCTGTGACTGCGAGTACTTCAGCAACAGCACCAGAAGCAGCGTCCTTTACGGATGTAGCCGCGGATCTGTGGGCAGCCGATGCGATTGCCTATGTGCAGTCCACTGGTCTGATGACGGGTTACAATGATGGTACATTCAAACCAGACAACAAGCTGACCCGTGCAGAAGCGGTAAAAGTGCTGAACGTCCTGTTCAAACGTACACCGCTGACGGGAGTGGCCACGCCATCCTTTAGCGACGTGCCTGCAACCCACTGGGCATATGCAGATATTGAAGCTGCGGCACAGAAGTAATATTTCAAGAAATAAGGCTGAGGGCCACCCATTGGGTGGTCTTTTCCTTTGTATGTAGAGAGTGTGGATTTTTTATAGGTCTTGAATAATGTTTTATACACCGAGAATGTTGAAAAATGACGAAAAAGATAAAGAAAATCGCCGTTTTATGCACTGAAAACAGATTTTTGAGCCCAAATTTACCCATTTGTTCAGAATCCGTTCAGAGATATGTACTACAATAGGCCTAGTTGTTCGACAGAGAGAGAGATAACTATTCAAGCTGTACATTTGAGGAGGAGAACCATGGGCAAGATTCGCAAGTCATTTACTGTATTAATTGTTTCACTCATGCTGCTGCAGGGAGCCTTAACTGGTGTTGTGAGTGCGGGGGCGTCGCCAGAAGAGAATAATTCTACTTCTAACACAAGTACAAATCCACCAATCGAAAATGATTCATCGGATTCAACGACTAATACGTCCACAAGCAATAACAACGAAGTGTCGAATAATATCAACAATACGGAAGAAAACAACAATAATAGTAGCAGTTCAACTACAGAGGGTACGGGTAGCAACAATAACTCGAACTCTTCCAATGAGGAACAAAATCCCCTCGACCCGTTGAATTTAGCAAAAAGAAATCAAGAAGTCGCCGCGGTGCTCGCTGCACTTCAAGATCCAAAGTTGGGAATACAGCTTCCTGAAGACTTTAATCTTTGGACGAATGATGAGAAAGAATCTGTAGCTGAATTCGTTACTCTGATTAATGGTGCAAAAGATTACGTTAGTAAAGATCAAGTGCAGTATATATTAGATATGGCTATAGAGCCGAGAAACCTCTTCGTTTCGAAGGATTTGACAGATATCGAGCAAAGGATCACTGCTTATTTTGGGAAATTTACCAACTTGCCCGTAGTATTTAGTGAGAACATGGATATTAGTATTCAAGATGTTTATAAGATAGGGAAAAAGTATAGTGATTTATCATCTATTGATAAAAAAATATATGCTTATCGTATAGCTTTTTATACAAAGAGAGATGGAATTTCCCCATCTGAATACAGTAATCAACTATCTGCTACATTGTCCACATACTATCCTATTAACAGTACAACTAATAAAACGAATATGTATAATGCACTGGTTCGTCTTCGTTTAATGCAGAAAGAGTCTACTTTATATAACAATGATCCTAATACAGTAGAAACAATGATGCCGTTTTCGCTTAATTTAGATAAGATTGATACACTTAATTATTCAACTTATCGTGAACTCGCACAATGGATGATAGACAAGCGCCCAGCAGAGGGGTACGTAAACTACCAAGCCATACAAAAAACATTTAATCGCTTTTTTAATCCAATAACAGATCCGCTAGAAGAGTTGAATGAGGACCGTGCGAGTAAAACTGAAGCAGAAATCCTTGAAATTATTGAAAGTCCGGAGTGGCTGCAGCTTCCAGAAGGGTTTGAAAATCTTCATCCAGAGAAGCAGCTAATTGTTGCTCGGGCGGTGAAGAGTTTCATACCTGAAAAAAACAATTACGAATCAAAGGATCAAGTGCAATTTGCTGTGGAGATTGGATATAAAGGATTAATGGTATACCTTCAAACAGATACCGCTTCATTTAACCAGCACTTGGAATCCTTATATACTCATTTGAGTAACGTGCCTCAGTATACGACTTCTGATCAATTTGAGTATATTCATGAGCTTGGTCAGAAGTATCTCTCATTATCCAGTATAGATGAAAAATTGTTACTTTATATCGACCGTCGTCTAACTAAAGATGATGATGCCTTGAAAAATGATTCTTATGGGTTTTTACTTTATATGCTTATGAATTATGTGCCCATTAACAATCCGGATGGTACCGGTAGAACGGTAGAAGCACTGAAATATTTGTACTATGTACAGCAATACACAGAAAAACTAGATCCATCCCAGAAGTTTCCTCTGGATTTCAGCAAGATGTCTGGTTTTGCAGATGATGAAGTTAAAATGGGTCAGCTTGCTCAATGGATGCTTGGCAAGAAGACGGTTGAAGGTTATCAGAGCTATGAAGAAATACAGAAGGCATTTAACAGTTATTTTAGTCCAGTAATTAACCCTACAGATCCTAACTCCTCAACTGGAGGCGGGAACACTGGCGGAGGATCAAACGCACCAGTAACATCCACACCTGCGCCAACAACGAAACAAGAGCAGATCGTGGTAGATGTGAACGGTGTTAACGGCACCAACCTGACCAAAACCCCAATCACACGTACAACCGAAACCAACGGTACGGTTAAAGATTTGGTCAAAATGACAGATGCGATTGCCAAGGAATCGGTTGAAAAAGCAAAACAATTGGGTAGCAATACGGCACGCATTGTGATTCCAGATACGAAAGATGCCGTGTCCGAGACACGGGTCGAAGTCCCAAAAACAGCTGTCAAAGATCTAAGTGACGGTTCGATGAAACTGGAAATTTCGACCGAAAATGCTGTAATCTCCATTCCAACGAAGTCCATTGCTGGATTCGATCAAGACTTGTACTTCCGCGTGGTTCCACTCAAAAAGGAATCCGAGCGCAAAGACTTGGAAGAGCGGGCGAAGAAAGAGCAAGTAATTCAGCAAGTTGCTCCAAATACGAATGTTCGTGTACTGGCTCGTCCAGTTGAGATCGAAACGAATATGCAGAGCCGTGAAGTGACGCTGACTTTGCCACTGGGCAACAGCCTGCCAACCGATGCGACAGCTCGTCAGCAGATTCTGGATAACCTGGCTGTGTACATTGAACACAGTGATGGCACGAAAGAACTGATACAAGGCAAACTCGTGAAACTGGCTAATAACAGCGAAGGCATTGAGTTTACGGTAAACAAGTTCAGTACGTTTACACTGGTTGTCGTAGATGGGCTGAAAGCTTCTCAAAAGACAAATCAGCCATACATCCAAGGTTTCGGTGCCGATTTCCGTCCAGATGCGTTCGTTACACGTGCACAGATGGCTGCAATGCTGGCTCGTAATCTGCCGGGTGAAACAGCAACAGCTACGGCGGCAGGTACAACCTTTGCCGATGTAGCCGCAACACATTGGGCAACGAGTGAGATTCAAAAGGCACAAGCTGCAGGTATCATGAACGGTCTCAGTGACACAGCGTTTGCACCAGAAGGTTCGATTACGCGTGCACAGATGGCAACAATCGCGTACCGTTGGTTGCAGAAGCAACAAACGAACACTGTAACAACAACGGATACCACAGGAACAGCACCGGAAGCCACTTCCTTTACGGATGTAGCCGCGGATCTGTGGGCAGCCGATGCGATTGCCTATGTGCAGTCCACTGGTCTGATGACGGGTTACAATGATGGTACATTCAAACCAGACAGCAAGCTGACCCGTGCAGAAGCGGTAAAAGTGCTGAACGTCCTGTTCAAACGTACACCGCTGACGGGAGTGGCCACGCCATCCTTTAGCGACGTGCCAGCAACCCACTGGGCATATGCAGATATTGAGGCTGCGGCACAGAAGTAATTTTTTCAAGACAATAGAATTACAAAGTCCTCGAAAGTAAGCAGGGTACAAAGTGTGAACGATAAAAAGAGCTGTCCCCAAGTCATTCAGTGGCTGGGACAGCTCTTTTACTTATATTCATTTTTAAAAGTATCTTTCGTATATCTACAGTTAACTTACCAAGCCAAATTCCCGTAACTTACGCTCAACCTCGCTGGGGTATTTTTAATCTTCCGGTGTTTGTGGGCCATTTTCATACAGTTTACCCTCTCGCAGCCGATCCACGAATCCTTGAAGCCAGACATAGTATTGCTCTGCATGCTGGAGTTTGTGCAAATCTCGTAATGCCTCTTCCCGTTCTTGTGCAGTTGTATGTTCCGCTAGAATCATGGTTGTCAGGTCAGGGATCACCTCGCGGATGCCTTCCAGCATCACATCCACTTCCCGTTGCAGCTTTAATCCGAAGAAGTTTTGAAACGTGCGAAAGAAGTCGGTCTCCGCCACATATTGATCCTGGCGCTCCTTTTTCTCGTCCAGCTTATAGATCATTTGAGACTCGGTTAACGAACGAACGGCATAACTCATGTTGCTTTTGCTCATATTCATAGAGGTCTTCATCTCTTCCAGCGTCATCGGACGGTCTTCGAAATACATCACACCATACAATTTACCAAACGTATGATTAACCCCATAGAGATCCATCGTATTGGCAATCGCCTCGATGACTCTCTCCCTTAGTACAGACCGATCAGGTAACGATAAATGATTCGGGTTCCCGGCAATTTCTTTTCCCACAATGTCACCTCGGCAATAGAATAAACGTTTCCACGAACATATTCATATTTTACATGACTCCTTCGAATTTTAACACAACCCCGAAATAGATTTTTCAATTCGAATGTACAATCATTTTTGTACAGAAGATTAAACAGGCCAATATATATCTATAAATTGCCAATTGTTAAAGAAAATTTGGACAATAAGGAGTGGGGGAATTGCGTTTGAAATTGTGGAGGGAGTCGGAGGCGGTTCTATTCACGTTGCCTGCTTTAATCCCGCTGTTGATTTTCTGGCTGGGGCCTCTGGGATACATCGTATATCTCAGTTTTACGGACTGGGACTTCATGAGCCCGGACAAGCTGTTCGTCGGGTTGGATAACTACACGTACCTGCTAACGAACTCTGAATTCTATCGATCTTTGAGAGTTACGCTGTTATTCGGACTCGGGAGTGTGATCCCTACGATTGTGGGAGGACTTGCACTAGCGATGCTGATGAATAGCAAAATGAAATCATCCGGTATTTTTCGCACATTACTCTTCTCACCATGGGTGACACCAACGGTTGCCGTATCCATCGCATGGTCGTGGATTTTTGAACCGCAAGTGGGACTAGCCAATCTGATGCTGGGCTGGGTAGGAGTATCACCGATCGGATGGCTCCGTGATATGGACTGGGCACTGGTTGCCGTGTTGATTGTCACCCTGTGGAAGTCCATCGGTTGGGCGATGGTGTTCTATCTGGTAGCTCTACGGAATCTGCCGTCCGATCTGCTTGAAGCAGCTTCCATTGATGGGGCGGGAGCTTGGGACAAGTTCAGAAGCATTACGTTGCCGCTGATCTCACCAACAACCTTTTTCCTTTCGATCATTCTGACTATTCAATCGCTACAGGCTTACGACCAGATTAACGTCATGACTCAAGGTGGACCTGCTGGATCAACTCGAACCTTGCTGTATATGTATTATCAGTCTGCTTTTGAATCGTTTAACGTCGGAGAAGCTTCATCGATCGCTGTAGTTATTATTCTGATCTGCGTGCTGTTATCGGGAGTTTCCTTCCTGCTTGGCAGACGCCTGGTGCACTACTAATGACAATGACCATGCCCAAAAGTAAAACGAGCCAAATGAAGCCCAGAGAGATGCATAAGGCATCCCGTAAAAAAGTAAAAATCAGTGCCATCCTTCGCTATCTGGCACTTGCTATTATTGCACTAGGCACTGCTTTTCCGTTCTATTGGATGGTGATCAGCGGATTCAAAACAAATGATGAAATCTGGCAGTTCCCGCCGACCTTCTGGCCAGAGACATTTCTGTGGCAGAACTACGTGGATGCATGGAACGCCGCACCGTTTGCACGGTACATGCTGAACAGCACCGGGGTCGCCATAGCGATCTGTCTGCTCCAGATTGTGAACTCCAGCATGATGGCATACGCCTTGACTCATATGAAATTCCGCCTTAAGGGCACGTTAACCGGCATCATTCTGGTAGGGTACATGATTCCCAGCACGGCAGTGTATCTGCCTGGTTATCTGGTGTTAAGCGAGCTGAATCTGCTGGATTCCTACACAGGTCTGATCGTATCCAACTGTGTCAGTGTGTTCTCCATTTTCCTGATTCGTCAAGCCTTTATGCAGGTTTCTCATGAACTCGTGGAAGCCGGACAACTGGACGGAGCATCACATTTCCGCATTCTCTGGACGATTATTGCGCCGCTCGTTCGCTCCAGCTTCGCCGTGATGGTGCTGATTACATTCATCGAGCAGTACAACAACTATTTCTGGCCGATGCTCATCACCAAAGATCCTGATCTACAGCTGGTATCTGCCGGGTTGCGAAGTTTCTTCGTGGAGGGCGGAGCTTATGGCCTGGCCTGGCCGCAAATTATGGCAGCAAGTGCGTTTACCATCGCACCGTTACTGATTCTCTTCGTGTTCACCCAGAAAACGATCATGCAGAGTGTGAACATGACGGCTGGCGTAAACAAGAATTGATATGCTTCACCTTTTGTCTAATAAAGTCACCCAAAAACAGGAGGAACAACAATGAATTGGAGCAAGTCAGGCATGACTTTGAAAAAGAAACTGAAGCTGAGCTGGAAAGGTGGCATGTCGCTGGTACTCGCCGCAAGCTTCGCTTTAATAACCGCTTGTGGAACACAAGCCCCGGCAGAATCGAATGCGACAGCGGCTGCTAGCGGAGGCACGGACACACAGGCCAAAGCGCCGGTGGAGATTGAGTTCTGGTATGGTCTGGGCGGTAACCTGGGCGACAATATGAAGAAGAAAATTGATGCTTTCAACGCTTCGCAGAATGAAGTGGTTGTAAAAGGGATTGTACAAGCCGATTACACGGAGACGGAGCAGAAACTTCAAGCGGCCATTGCGTCCAAGAAAGTACCTGCTGCCGTTCTGAGTGCCAATATTGACTGGGCCCGCAAAGGTTATTATGCACCTATGGATGAGATGATCGCGGCTGACCCGAACTTCAAAAAAGACGATTTCATTCAAACGTTCCTGGAACAAGGGAATGTAGATGGCAAGCAGTTCTTTTTACCAATGTATGGCACGACTCAAATTATGTACTACCGTATGGATACGTTCAAAGAGAACGGAATTGACCCGGCAAGCCTGACGACATGGGAGAAATTTGCCGAGGCTGCCGCGAAGATGTCCAAGAAAGAAAATGGCAAAACCACTTTCTACGGCTGGGAGCCGATGTGGGGTAGAGACAACATGATCGATGCTGTTATGGGCAAAGGCGGCAAAATTCTGAGTGATGACGGTAAAACGGTGATGATCGACTCCCCTGAATGGATCGAGACATGGGAACTGTTCCGTAAATGGATCAACGAAGACAAAATTATGGGCATTCAATATGGCGGTCAAGGCTGGGAGTATTGGTACAAGACCATTGACGATGTGATGAAAAATAAAGCGGCTGGATACACCGGTTCAAGTGGTGACCAAGGCGATCTGGATTTTAAAATCGTTGCGGCCATGCAACAGCCAGGCTGGGAAGGCATTGGCGAAGGTAAACCTGTAGCGAGTGCAATTCTTGCAGGTATTCCGGCAGCAGCTAGTCCAGAGCAACAACAGGCAGCGTATAAATGGCTGACGTATTTCTCCAAAACCGAGAACACCGCTTCATGGTCGATGAACACAGGTTACATTGCGGTACGCCAATCTGCACAGCAAGATCCAGACTTCAAGAAGTTTAGCGAAGAGCATCCACAGATTACGGTACCATTGCAACAGGCAGCACATGCTTCAGCTCCATTCCGTGATCCAACAGGCGGCAAAATTAATGATGCCTTGAAAGAAGCAGCGGATAAAGTACAGATCAACAATGTTCCTGCAGAGCAGGCGCTGAAGGAAGCCAAAGAAAAAGCACAGAAAGAACTGGATCGCATTGCAAAATAATTCATTGTAATACATGAAGTTTGCATCCTCTCTCATGTATAAGCTTTAGTGCCTAAGCAAAAAGGGCGGTACACCATGTACCGCCCTTTCCATTCATTACGATCACAGACAAGGAGTTTAGTCCATGCAAGAGAATAAAGTAGTCGATAGAACACAGGTGCAGGTTGAAGCCATTCTGTTTGATAAGGATGGGACGTTGCTTGATTTTACAGGCATGTGGGGGTTCTGGACAGATTGTGTGTTGAATGATTTCAGAGAACAACTGTTTATTCGTGGTCTAGAGATGGATGAAGCCGATCTTCCAAAGATCTGGGGCACATTTCACGATGAACAGGGACGGATGAACGGTTATGATGTCCGGGGCCCGCTCGCCATGGGTACGATGGATGAAGTATATGCCGTGCTGACGTGGCATGGATATCGTGCAGGACTCAGCTGGGCAGAAGCCAAAATGATCGTAAGAGCATGCCTCGCACAGGCCGAGGAAGCGATGGAGGTACATCGTCCGGCGCATCCGCTGCCCGGTGTAAGAGAGTTTTTGGAGCAGTCACGGAATCAGGGGTTGAAAATGGGCGTAGTGACAGCCGATGAAACGGCAAGTGCAGTCAAACATCTGCAATGGATGGGGCTGGACGCATACTTCGATGTCATCATTGGAACGGATCTGGTAGACCGCGGAAAACCGTTTCCCGATATGTTGCTGCTTGCCTGTGAGCGACTCAGTGTACAGGCGCAGCAAGTCATGGTGATTGGCGACACGGACGGAGATATGGAGATGGCGAGAGCTGCAGGAGCAGGCTACAAGATTGGCATTGGTGAGTCTGGGAAAATACAACTGGCGGATCGCACAATCCAGACGTTCCATGAATTGCTCTCCGGTGGGTTAGGCCGATGACGAGTAGTCAGACTTATCTGGGCTGGGTGTTGCTGGCACTTGCTATTGGTCTGGAACTGAGTGCCACGATATTACTTAAAGTGTCGGATGGTTTCTCCAGATTGTGGCCTTCCGTGATGATGTTTGTTTGCTACGCCGCAAGCTTCACCTTTCTGAATTATGCCGTCAAGTATATGCCGCTGGCTGTGGCCTATGCGATCTGGTCAGGCGTGGGGATCACGATGATTGGCGTGGTGGGGCATTATTTCTTTGGTGAACGACTGAGACTGACGTCGATGGTATGGATCGGTTTTATTTTGATAGGCATTATTGGACTGAAATGGAGTGATTCGTAATGAGTACTACTGAGCAGCCACTGGCTACCTTCCAGGTGATCACGGACACACATGTACGGGACGAGGCAGATCATATTCATAACCGGCATCTGGAGCAGGCGCTCGCGGATATAGCCTCTTTCAGCCATGGAAGCAGTGGCATTATGCATGTGGGTGATGTAACCGACCGCGGGTTGCCGAGCGAGTATCGGGAATGGCAGCGAATCTGGGAGCAATATGCGGAGAAGTTGCCGAAGATACGTTTCACGGTGGGTAATCATGATATTGGTGCAGTCATCTGGCAGAAGCCGCCCCTGGTTCTGCTTGAGATGAATGAAGGCCAGGTAGCGGAGATCCTGGAGCAAGATGCGGAGTTAGAGCATCCAGTGAAACAGACTGCGGAGGAGTCAGCGGCGCTGATTCAGCAACTGGCTGGCAACCAATTCGTGCTACCAGGGCAGACCGCACATGAAGGGGAAATTCACGCAGACATATGCGCTAGAGCCGAAACCATTACCGTTGCGGGATTATGGCATCGGCGTTTAATTGATTTTGAAGTGGCGACAGGAATGAAGGGAACGTACCACGATCATTGGATCGATGGATATCATTATATCTTCCTTGGTACGGAGCAGCCGCATCCGAAGGACTGTGAGATGTCGTCTAAACAACTGGAATGGCTGGATGCGAAGCTGGCTGAACAGGCCGCACTGGATCGTCCGATCTTCCTCTTTATCCACCAACCCCTGATGGACACCGTTGCGGGATCGCTTCAGGCCCAAGGCTGGTATGGCGTGAATCAGGATGCAGAACTGAAGGCCGTGCTGGCCAAGTACCCACAAGCGATTCTGTTCTCCGGGCATACGCATTGGCAACTGCAAGCACCGCATACGATGTATGATGGTGCAGGCCAGCTGCCAACCATGTTCAACGCTTCTTCTGTCGCCTATCTATGGACGGATGAGGATGAACATTTGGAGGGTAGCGAAGGGTTGCATGTAGAGATTTACAAGGATCGAGTCGTTGTGAAAGGGCGGGACTTCACTGCCGGGAAATGGGTTGAAGGCGCTGACTATACAGTGCGATATCCAGTAGTTGATCGTTAATCATCATTTTTTTGTGAAAAGAGGAAGATTGATATAATCGTAATTGAAGCAGAGTTGTGTATATACATGACTCTGTTTTTGTCTCAATTTTCACTGCAAATTCATCAATATTAAATATTGTATTTTTTGGGATATACAAGGTACTATTAACATATCCTTTGAGGAATGAAATAACTGTTTTGGTAAGGGGATGGCTTACCTTGAGGCATACGAACTGGAATTTATATGGAAAATGGATGTTACCTGTGATTATATCTGTGTTAGGCATTATTATTTTTAATACTTTTAATTTTCTACTCAAAAGCATAGTTGCTCTTGCTGAAAAATTTTATAGTACGGGATATACATTCGGAGAATTTTTAGATCAAATTTTTTAATCCAACTCTAAAGAGGACATGACTCAATGTATTCATCTGGGCAAAGTTGTAAATAGGTATGTCGAAGATTTATACTCAAATATATACACATGTTTAGCCTAATTAAGCTCTAATCATGGTTACCAATGAATGTATTTAATTCACGGAGAGGATGTAGAAGCAGAATGCGAGAACTTCAGGTTCAAACGAAATATGGTACGGTTCAAGGCGAGCTTTTACACGGTGCAAGTGTATGGAAGGGGATTCCGTATGCGAAGCCGCCAGTAGGAGAGCTGCGTTTCCGAGCTCCGGTACAGCCCGAGTCATGGGAAGGAATCAGACAGGCGACCGAATTCGGGCCTGAGAATATACAACCGCGTCATGATTCAGAGTGGATGGGCGGGCAGAAGCCGCCAGAGTCGGAAGACAGTCTGTATCTGAACATCTGGGCACCCGAAAAAGAAAGCAGTCAGCCTCTTCCCGTTATGGTCTGGATTCACGGGGGATCGTTCGTAACCGGATCAGGCAGTCTGCCTGTATATGATGGCACACAGCTGGCTGTTCGCGGCGACGTCATCGTGGTGACGATTAACTATCGTCTTGGGCCGCTAGGATTCCTGCATATGGCTCCGCTGGGTGATTCCTACGTATCCAATGCAGGCCTGCTGGATCAGGTAGCTGCGCTGCAATGGGTGAAAGATAACATTACTGCCTTCGGCGGTGATCCGGGTCAGGTTACGGTGTTCGGCGAATCAGCAGGTAGTATGAGTATTGCCGCATTAATGGCGATGCCAGCAGCCAAAGGGCTGTTCCAACGTGCCATCATGGAGAGTGGTGCTTCGCAGCTCATGCCGTCTGAGCAAGCTTCGGCTTTGCGTGAGGGCATGTTAAAGGTGCTTGGTATAGATCGAGATAGCCTGGCCAAGCTGAACAGCATTCCGGTAGAGCAGATTATGGCGGCGGCAGAAACGGTGAAACAACAGAGCGGAGCAGGCATGGCCTTGTTGTTCCAACCCGTGCTCGATGGTGAGACTTTGCCTCAGATACCACTCCAGGCTGTAAGTGAGGGATTCGCGCAGGATATTCCGGTACTGATCGGAACAACGCTGCATGAGGGATCATTATTTATTCAGCCGGATGTACCATTCTCGAACGAAATTGATATGGTGCAGGGTGTCGACTTCATGACGCCGGATCTGGAGAATCGCGCTGCTATCGCGGATAGTTATCCGAAGACAGCGGATGGACAAGCTCAAGTCATGACCGATATGTTCTTCTGGCGATCAGCACTACAGTATGCATCTGCACAGCAGAAGCATGCCCCGGTGTGGATGTACCGTTTTGACTGGGTAATGCCAGAGCATCCACTTCTGAAAAGAGCGATTCACAGCATTGAGATGTTCTTTGTATTTAACACGCTGGATGCGCTCAAATTCATGAAGGCTGTGCCGGATGAAGCGGCTAAAGCACTGTCTCTCAAGGTACAGGATGCCTGGATTTCCTTCGCGAGAAACGGTAAGCCGGAGACAGCGGGAATCGAATGGCCTGAATATCGTGAGGATCGGGCGACACTCATTTTCAACCATGAGATCGAGGTTGTGCATGACCCGGAGGCTTCCAAACGCGAACTGCTGGGGGTTAAGTAAGGCATCCTTCATTTCACAAGTCTGATGTTATGCAGTGAGTTCAACAACTTTACAGATTTCAGTATCCATTTCGATATCAGATTCGGTATCCGAAAATTCAAAGGCGGCCTCATGGATTCACCATGAGATGCCGCCTTTTTGGCTATGTGATCGTCCCTGTAAGAGAGAGTACACTTGATTTATTATTTACGCGAGGCTCGCGTACGGGAGACTTCGTCGAAGTAGAAGGAACGTTTTCCACCCGAGAATATCACGACCAACACATGGATAAACAGGATGATATACACGAGAAAGTACACTATGCTGATACCGAGCGAAATCCAGACGAGATAAGGCTGAATGACATCATCTCGATAGTTAGGGTATGCATATTTACTTACCAGTTGAATAACCGTTAACAGAAGCCACGGAGCATAGATAGCAATCAATCGTTTCAATAGTGTTGAAAGCGTCGAAGTACCCGTTTGACGATCGACATATCGGAACCGGAGAACGGCAGAGCCTGGTGTAACTCCGCTTTGAACCCATGGGATAAAGAACAGAACAATAACCATCGCCGTGGACGTGTTTATTACATCCTGGATATCATTGGTTAAGGTGAAGATTGACATGAGATTGGCGATAATCACCACCACAATACCATCGATCAGCAGTGCGAGCAGCTGTGGCACAGGATAGACGCGGTTTTGCTCCACGATTTGCTCACTCTTGGCTTGAATACTCTCACGTGACGGGAACAAAGCCAACACCAGCGGGGCTGTGAAGAATCCAATAACTGCACCGGAGGTGTTCAACATCAGATCATCCACATCGAACAGTCGGTAAGGACAACTGAAATATCCGTATAACCCGGTGAGTTGGGTGACTTCGAAAAATAAGGAAAGCCCGAAACCAGCGACGAAGGCGTGTTTCCAGAACGCCCTCTTTTGCCAGAAATACCGGATATATACCCCCAGTGGAATGAGCAGTAATACATTGAACAGCACTTGCAGGAAAGCTCGGCCCTTAATCATGTTGATCCACGTAGAGGGTTGAGACCAGATGATCGGTGTTTCCCTCATAATGTCTTTCACAAACATAAAGGGTTGAAGGTTGTAATACACCGCATTCGCTGCGTGGCCAGCACAGTTATTTCGAGTCGCGGGAAGCGGCAGGATCACCAGGCAGTAAGCAGCCATGAGGAAGAAAATAAAAGAAAAGCTGACGACAAACCGAGACCAGCTGAAGAAGCCGTCTTTGCGATAACCATAGATTAACCACGGCACCAGCAAAAACATGGAAGCAATGACAAAGATGATAAACGCGGTCTGAATGGGGAAAACATAGGATGACATAAGCAGAAACTCCTTTGGCATGGAAATACAAGCAGAGGACAATGTCCGTAAGGTTTATAAAATGATTTCGTTACACTGTTTGGATACTTATATTTTAAGCGGATTTCCTTAAAGCAAGGGTAGAATCAAGTTTAAATTTGGTTTAAATTCGGTGTAGGTGGAACCTTCCATATAAGTTAAACCGTGTTGCAGTGATCCATCGTATGGAACAA
Source organism: Paenibacillus polysaccharolyticus (assembly GCF_900102085.1). Lineage (GTDB taxonomy): Bacteria > Bacillota > Bacilli > Paenibacillales > Paenibacillaceae > Paenibacillus > Paenibacillus polysaccharolyticus. The sequence goes on from NZ_FMVM01000010.1 coordinate 37,013, forward strand.
ACGGCCCAAATCCCGTATACTTGCATGTAAGCCAATTTTAGAATGGAGAGTTTTATACATATGTCTACTTTGCCTAATTGTCCGAAATGTAATTCGGAATATACGTACGAGGACGGAAATTTGCTCGTTTGCCCGGAATGTGCGCATGAATGGTCTTTGGAAGCAGATCAAGGGGACGCTGAGGAATCCAAAGTTGTGCGTGATGCCAATGGAAATGTACTGAATGATGGGGATACTGTTACGGTCATTAAAGACCTCAAGGTGAAAGGCAGCTCACTCGTCGTGAAACAAGGAACCAAGGTGAAGAATATTCGTCTGATCGATGGAGATCACGATATTGATTGCAAGATCGATAGCTTGGGCGCGATGAAGTTGAAGTCCGAATTTGTGAAAAAGATCTAGGCTGCTGTCGTTCAGGGACTGCACTGTACGTGAGTTCAAATATACTTGTCTTCATCCATGAAGAACGTTCATTTCTGCATTGCTGTGGAAGTGAACGTTCTTTTTTGGCTGTGAAGAGAGAAGAAGAATGAACCTTTGAATGAACGGCTTTGTCTATAGATTTGAAAAGGCTGATGCAGAGAAAGGAGGAGAATTGTTTGACTGAAAAAGAACTGTTCGAAATGTACAACAAAGATGTGTACCGGACGTGTTACTACATGCTCCATCATGCGCAGAATGCGGAAGATGTATGCCACGACGTTTTTGTTACCGTCTTCCGTCAGGATTGGAGGAAGGTAGAATACATGAAAACATGGCTGATGAAAATCACAGTGAATCACTGCCTTAATTTTATGAAAAGAGAGCATGCATCCAAGCAACGGGAAAAAAGGCTTTTTATGCTCACGCCGCAACGAACGGTTGATCCGGTTGACGAGGTGGCTCAGCATGCGGAGGATTCGGATCTCTGGGAACAATGGGTTGAGGAGTTGCCTGAGAAAATACGTTCAGCCATTCTACTACGCTATATGAACGAATTCAGTTTATCGGAAACGGCCGAAACGCTGGAAGTTCCGCTGGGTACGGTGAAGTCAAGAATATATAAGGGAATTCGTCTGCTGAGGAAAAAATGGGAGAAGGCCAGCAAACAATATCAGAAAGGGGAAGTGTACAGTGAAACAAACAGAAAAAAGATTGTCTCATCATCTGAAAAATGATGCGGATATCCATTATCCCGATTTTAATGCCATGTGGGATCAGATCCAAAAGGATCAAGAACGTTGCCCTGAGCTTCATGCTTCAGCGAGGAAAGAAAATGTACGTCGGAACCTGAGATGGAAAAAAACCACACTGATCGGAACAGCAGCCGTTGTTCTTATGGCGACACCTGTATATGCAGCAGTCCACTATGACTGGTTTGACCTGTTGGATCACCGGAGTGGTATCCAGAATGCGCTGCAAAATGGACTTGGACAGAAACTGAATCAATCGGTGACAGTCGGCGGGGTAACATTAACACTCGATACTGCCTTTACTGATGATAATCGTACCGTTATTTTGTATACCTTGAACCCCGGTAAGTACAAAGGGGATACGGTAAGATTCCCTTCGATCGGCCTTAGGGATGAGACGGGGAAGCAAATCGAAGGCAGGTATTATCATGATTTTGATCAGGCGAACGGAGTATACAAAGGTTATTTTGAAACGGAGTGGACACCGTCAGCAAAAGAGGCCAATGTTGATTTCACAGTAAATGGAGTCCAGGTGTTGGCTCCCGAGGAACAGGCAATTAACCTGGATCTTTCCCAGCGGCAGTCACAAGGGTTTGATATTCATAAAGACGGCTTGGGTAAACTTGCAGTGAGTGTGTTCAACGAGAAAGATAATCAAGTGATGCTGTCTACATCGTTAACGTTTGACCAGTCTGATGTCCGTGAGTATGCTTATCCTTTTTTGAAGATTTATGATCAGAAAGGACAGACATTAGATTCGGTTGCACCGAGTATAAGCGGTAAGCCAGGAGCGCATGGTGAATACATATCAGAACAGTTCTATAACCTGGATACGTTAAATCAACAAGCCTCATCTTATGTACTCGCGTATCATAAAGAAGAAGGTAGAATGGATCAGCCCCTGAATATCGGTATACGATTAGATAAAACGGAGATGCTTAGCGGCACGAGCAAAAGAGTGTTGAATCTCCCTCTGGGCCAGCAATCGGATGGAGTACTCGTGAAGGAGGCCATCATTACGCCGACACAAATCCGGGTGATTCTTGCTCAGGATCGAGCCATCTTGCAACTGCCCTATTTGAAATATGATCTGGATGTGAATGGTACCCGGTTGCAAGGTGCCGTATGGCCGTCAGATCATTCAAATCAAATGGAATTGCGCTTTGAAGTAAACCCAGGTCTGAAGATTAATCCGGATACCCCAATGACTCTGTATGCCCATCATCAAGTTCAATATATTGAGGGTGAGTTCGAGCCGGTTACTTTACCTTCAATTGGTGAGAAGCCACAAGTTGTGGATTCAAAACTTGGCGGTTATACAATCCATTGGACATATTACCTTAAGGACGGGGATTTGTACGTGGAGAGGTATAGTGATGATCCACATTTCGGGGGGATGAATCAGACCTTTATGCTCTTAAAGGGTGAACGAAGCTATGGTATGCCCACCAAGACCCAGTTTGCAGGCGACGGAGACAATCAGGGCATTGATCGGTATGAGAAGTATACATCGGATACGGCCGTTGTATATCCATGGATGTACAGTATAGAAGAACCGGAAGCTAAAATAGCTGTACCATTAGTGGAAGAGATTCAAAAATAAGAAGGGTTGATGTAATACGGTTTGTATTTTATAAATGAGTGAACTATTCTGGTTTATTGTGAATTTAGAGTTGACAGTAAATATTTAGGAGAACTATACTTGGTAAAATTAAAATAACAAACGCAATGATCAGGAGTATTAAGGTATATGGCGTGGTTCAGAGAACTGTCAATTCGGTGAGAGACAGTCCAGCCTGTCCCCAACTCACCTGTGAGCGGCAGGATCGAAGAACAGTTGTAGAAGTGTCTTCATTGGTTCAGCGAACGAAGGACTGAATGAAATGGTGGATATGATGAACTGAATTCACGTAGATCCTGACGGGTAACCTCCGTCATCAGGTCATGAGATGTTATGGAAGGATAGGTTGGTGTAATCCTGTCTATGAACAAAAAGAGTGGTACCGCGAAGGTCAGACCTGTCGCCTCTTAGCTGAGGTGGCAGGTCTTTTTGATGTTCTGTCAAGCTTAATTCCAGAGAAAAGGGCAGGTGCACAAGAGATGGATAGAGATCGAGAGCGCATTATTCAATATTATTCCGGTTTTGATGAGTGGGGCAGGCTGGAGCGTGAACCCATTGAATTCATCATTAACATGCATTATATTCGCGAACATCTTCCGCCAAGCGGTCTGATTCTGGATAACGGTGCTGGACCAGGGAAATATGCGATGGAACTCGCCAAACGGGGATACCAGATTACGTTATCGGATCTTACACCTTCATCCGTAGAACAAGCACGAGAAAAGGCCGAAGCGTTTGGGCTGACACAGCAGTTTGAGGGATTTCATGTATTGGATGCGACTCATCTGAACGGGATTGCCGTTGAAACCTATGATGCGGCGCTTATGCTGGGGCCGCTGTATCATCTGCAACAGGAAGAAGCGCGGGAGGCGGCAGTGCGTGAACTTTATCGGGTAACAAAGCCGGGAGGCGTTGTATTTGTGGCGGTACAGACCCGGATGCGGATGAGCATCAACTCACTGCAATCGCCGCATCATTGGAGGCCCAATGATAGCATGGATGCGATCCGGTATTTTGTAGAAAGAGGCACATTTGATCATCAGGATCAGGGCCGCTTTACGGGAGCATACTATTTTCATGTGCAGGATGTTGTGCCGTTCATGGAACAGCACGGCTTCGAGACTGTTCAGCTGATTGGTTCATCCAGCCTTAAAGCAATGATCACGGATGAACAGGAGCACTATTGGAAGGAACGGGGCGAGGAGCAAGAACTGCTTCAATACTTGATTGAGGTGGCCAAAGATCCTTCCATTCTGGGAATCTCGTCTCATCTGCTGTATGTCGGAAGGAAGTTGTAGAAGAAAAGTACCCTCTGGAAACAGAGGGTACTTGTATTTTAGCTCAAAATAGTCCAATATAAAGGTAAATAACAAAAGGTGATCTACTTACAATAGGTTAGATGAACGACGGATCGCTTCATACACAGGGAGGAACATATGATGGAAATCGGAATTAGTACATTCGTGGAAACAAACCCGGATGTTAATACAGGAGAAGTAATTAGCCACGCGCAGCGTATTCGTGATGTTGTGGAAGAAATCGTTTTGGCAGATCAAGTGGGTCTGGATGTGTACGGTGTAGGGGAGCATCATCGTTCGGACTATGCGGCTTCATCCCCGGCAGTCATTCTTGCGGCGGCAGCTTCGCAGACGAAAAACATTCGCTTGACCAGTGCGGTGACCGTGTTGTCGTCGGATGATCCAGTACGTGTATTTCAGGACTTTGCGACATTGGACGGTATTTCAAATGGACGTGCGGAAATTATGGCAGGGCGTGGTTCATTCATCGAGTCCTTCCCATTGTTCGGCTATGATCTGGGCGACTATGATGAATTGTTCGACGAGAAATTGGATCTGCTTCTGAAACTGACGGAGTCGGAAAAAGTAACCTGGTCAGGCAAACATCGCCCTTCCTTCAACAACCTGGGTATCTATCCGCGTCCAGTGCAGGAGAAGCTTCCGGTCTGGATTGGCAGCGGCGGTAATCAGGAATCGGTTGTCCGTGCAGGTCTGCTCGGATTGCCCCTGGTGCTTGCCATTATCGGTGGTCGTCCAAAACAATTCGCACCTCTGGTGGAGCTGTACAAAAAAGCAGCCGCACATGCCGGACACGATGCTTCCAAGTTAACCGTTGCTTCCCACTCTCATGGCTTTGTTGCCGATACAACCGATGATGCGGTAGAGAAGTTTTTCCGCCCTGCACAAGCGGTAATGAACCAGCTGGGACGCGAACGCGGATGGGGACATTATGGCAGAGAGACATTTGATGCGGCACGTAGCCTGGAAGGTGCGCTGTACGTAGGGGATGTGGACACCGTCGCTGAGAAAATCATCTATCTGCGCAAAGAGGTTGGCATCACCCGTTTCATGTTGCATACACCACTGGGTACACAGCCGCATGATGAGGTTATGCACGCGATCGAACTACTGGGCAAAGAAGTAGCGCCGAAAGTTCGTGAGGAAATTGCACGCTGGGAAGCGGAGAATCAGGAAGCACGCTAAGCCGGCTATAGATGATAAAAATAATCTAAATTGATCTATTCAGTACACCGAAAAAGAGTAGCAAAAGAAAAAGGAGCCTGTCCTAAGCGTATTACGTACGCGAGCGGACAGGCTCCTTTTACGTTTAATTTTAACCGTTTCTACATGCAACAATCTTGTATTTATCCATTCGCAGATTTGTTCCCAAGAGAGCCTATAACCATAGCTAACGTATGATCATAGAGGGTTTTGGCGGCTTCTTCGTTTTCAATATGTCCTCCCAGATACAGATGTATCACACCATGTAAGGGAGCCCAGATCATACGCACCGCAAGCAGGGGATCTTGCACCTGAATCATTCCTTGTTCAATCGCTGCCTCAACTAACCCAGACACCTGCTTCAGTGCAGTGGCTGTTCCCTGTAACGTCTCTCCGTCCGGTTTGAATTCGGAAAAAGAACCTCCAAACATCAGCTGATAGAAGCTGGATTGAGAAATGCCGAAGTCCCAGTAGACGTAGGCCAGATCACGGAAATATTGTTCGAACGATGCTTGCCGGGGAACAGCTTCAAAACGCTGGGCCATAACGGAGCATCCCTCTAAATAGAGATGTTTGGCTAACCCTTCTTTTTTGCCAAAAAGGTTATATATGATCTTGGTGGAGCATTCCATGCGTTCAGCTACGCGGCGTACCGTGACGGCTTCCGGTCCATGCTCTTGTAATAAAGCCGCAGCGGCATGCACAATATTTTGCCGAAGATTATCCGAGTGCTGCAGCCTGGCTTCCTGAAAGGTTGTTACCGTATGTGCAGATTCCGCGGAACCCAAATGTGTATCCTTCATTGATTTCATCCTCATAACCGTATTGTTGTTAAACAGAAACTGCGACGCTTCCTTTGCTTATGGTCATTCTACTGTTTTACGCCAGATCACGTCAATTGAATTGGACTCTTGAAAGTAAGCACTACATTCTGAAGTCGAGTTAAACAGATTGTATTTGACAGGATCGTGAATAGTGGTTACGATGGTTCTATATAGAAACATTGTTTCCAATAGAAAACGCGTATTCATATTCATGCAGAGGGTGGATGAGAAATGATAAAACAACAACAATGGGCACTTATTACAGGAGCTTCTTCAGGAATAGGTGAAGTTTTTGCACTCGAAATGGCTTCGAAGGGTAACCATGTTGTGCTGGTAGCAAGAACGGAGTCTAAGCTGGAACAATTGGCAGAACGAATCAAACGTACATATCAAGTAAGGGCAGAAGTGATCGTATCGGATCTCTCCGAATTAGACGCGCCACAGAAGGTACATGAGGAATGCCAGAAACGGGGATTACAGATTGATATCCTGATCAATAACGCTGGATTCGCTACTCATGGATACTTTGAACAATTGCCTGGTTCCCGGCAACAGGATGAGATTATGTTGAACGTATTAGCTTTGACAAACATGACGCATCTTTTCTTGCCAGGCATGTTAGAGAAGGAGAATGGCACGGTTATTAACGTGGCTTCGACGGCAGCTTTCCAACCTGATCCGTTTATGGCGGTGTACGGGGCGACAAAGGCATTTGTACTTTCTTTTACAGAGGCGTTATATGAAGAAAACTGGAAGCGTGGGGTTCAATTTTTGGCATTATGTCCGGGTTCAACCGAGACGCCGTTCTTTGATGTGGTAGGTGCTAATGAAGCTTCTGTAGGCAAACGGGATACACCTGAGCATGTCGTGGCCGTGGCCATGAGGGCGCTGGAGAAAGGCAAGCCATATGCAGTACCAGGAGCCCGAAATTACTGGACAGCACAGTTCTCCCGCCTCATGCCACGCAAGTCCATGCTGCGAATTGTAGGCAGCATGTTAAGACCACGATTCTAAGATTGCAAGTAAAACTATAAGCCTGAATTAAGCATACAAGATGAACATTTTAGGCCAGAATGCCTTTGGCCCGAGCTTCCTTGATCCAGCTTGGAAATTCATTGAGCAGACGATCGTACAATTCTTCATCGCTGATTTTCGAGATGTCGTCCAGTGCGAAGAAGTTAGCGTTATCAATGAAACGCCCTTCCATCTCATCGAAATTTTCCAAAATACCGTAATTAGCTCTACCCAAACCAACGAATTGCCAGAACAGATTTTTGGTTGAGCTTTCGGTAATCAGTTGCTTGATTTTTCCTTTTTGACTAACCCCGCCATCGCTAAAAAAGATAATATACGTTGGAATCTTTACATTGGGTTCCTCGATGGTGTACTTATGAATGACATCTTGCATTACAGGAGGTTCGTTATTAGTACCTCCTTTGCTACCCAGCTTATATGTACGTTCAATATAATTCTCGAAATCTTTGGCGGTAACGCTAGGGGCACGTAAGAAGTCTTTGGCGAAGAACCATACATCCAATTCTCCGTTATCATCAAATGCGGATGCAATGGCCAATATGCGCTCGAAGGCTTCCTGCACAATTCCTTTTCGATACAAATGGTACATAGAACCGGAGGCATCGAATACAACGGCAACACGTGCCTGAATAGGTTCAACCTTTTTCTTTTGGAGAGACAGGGTTACTTTATGCTTGAGCAGATCGATTTTGGTCAAGTTCAGTGGTGGAGGGCTCGGGATTGGATCAGCAACGGGTGCCGCGGTTTGGGAGGAGGCTGCTGCCACTTCAGCTTGTGCTGTGAGCAGAGCTTGTTCTGCTTCCGAGGCTTCGTTACTTTCAATCTCTACCCCGAAGGATTCTGCCAGGGGCTGTAATCCACCAAAGAAACCACGTCCGATGGCCCGAACTTTGAATCCGTCACGATACTTGTAAATTTCAATGAAAATAAGCGCTGTTTCTGCTGTGGCCTGCGTAATCTCATACGTAATCTGCTGGGAACCCGCTTGAACAACCGCTTGGCATGTACGAACATCGGCGAATGTATGTCCCGCATCAAGTGTAGCCGTGAACACACATTTTTCTACAGAGGCCTGCCGCAATTTATGCGTATCCAGTACAAAAGTAGACTGCCATTCCTCTATCTGTTGCAAACGAACGCTGTTATGCGGGTCAGCCTCCTGATTGTAAAATACAAAATAGTCGTCAGAGGGAACTTTTCCTGCTTCGTTTACCATGAAACAGCTAACATCCAAGGCAGAGGGGGCGGATGTGCACTTGATCGTCACCTGAAGCTGAGCGCATTCTTTGATGTTGGTATTCTGGCCTGTGTTTAATTGTATGAACGATTCTGTCATAGTCGGCTGCGCCTCTTTTCTCCAAAATAGTGGTGGAAAACAAACAGTAACAAGATAGATTCTGAACCATATGTTTCCACAAGTCAATGATTTCAGATATGCGCCTAGCCCTCCTCTGACTCGTACTTTTCCCGATGATTCTTCATCATTTTCACGTAGTCGGGATCTTTCTTCGCTACCTCCCATTGTGCTTTGAAAATGGCTGCTGCTTCCGCCTTCACGGGGTCATTCTGATAAGGCAGAATGGAGCCATCATCCTTGGAATACTTACGCCCGCCTTTATGATTGGTATAACGTCTCGCCCGAGTGTATCCCATCTGTAAAAACTTGCGAGCCATATCCATGCCAATGAAATCCCCCTTTTTCTTATATTGCAAAAATAGTTCATAGATCTTCTCCGATGACTCTGTCGCAATCTCAGGTGTTTTGAATCGCCAGTGCGGCAGAATCTCGCTTTTGTAGGGTTCCACCATGAGTACCCCTTGCTCGCCCCGGCCAACGGTATATAATTCAGGCTGCTTGCGCAGATCGAGTTCCTCGTAATTAAGACTGTAGTCAAATTTTTTCATCGGGATATCCTCCTTAGGAAATGGTTCATTTACGCTCCTCACATGAGCATCGTATGGTGACGTTATTGTGCCCTTTTTCCTTTTTACCCCGATTCTGATGTAACATGCACGGTTAATGGGGAATAATAGAAGGAAATGTCAGGAGGGATAACGCGATGGGCATGTCGGGTAGATATGTGGTAGTAACCGATGAGTTGTTGAATTCCATTCAATCGGGAGAGGTTAGTGTGCATGATTGTCAGGTTGATCTGGATATTGATAAAACGTGGCAGATGCTACAGTTTACGTTGAATGGTAACCTCGTAGATGGAGAACCTCCACTAAGTTATGTTGTGCCGCTCGCTAGTCAACAGTATTTGGGGAACTATTCGGATATGGATCTATTCTTGATTAATAACAAGCAGGTTCTTGAGGCTTATATGGCATTGGAGCAACTTACCCCTGAGGATGTGAGGACGCGTTTCAGCTTGGACAAGATGCTTGCTGAAGGGGTATATCCCGTAATGGAAGGTTGGGACGAAGAGGAGACTTTTCAGGAGATCGTGCAAACGATTGATCAGATACAGGCTTTGTTTCAAGTGACCGTAGAGAACGGCAACGGGATTATCTTTTACGTCTTCTGAAAGGGCTCTTTCTAAAGGGATGAATTCCGATCTGTGTGCAATCATGGTTTGGAACAATGTTTGATTCATATGCCATCCGGTTATTGATACACACAAGGCAGTGCCTTGATGATATTCCGCTGAAGAGAGGGAGAGCGATTATGACACAAAATCAGAACGAAGAGAACAAAGCGATTCAAGACGATGAACCGGATCAATTCGAGACCCCTGTAACACCGGCAGATGAAGTGGAAGAGGAAGGGTCTACGGAGGATCAGGAGCAGGAATAGTCTGAAAATAATACATGAAACAGCATGTTTCCACGCGCATGTTATGACATATGAGTGATAGAAGAACCAGAAGGCCGGACGTGTTCCGGCCTATTTGGCCTATTTTTATGCGTATCCGTTTACATTGCTTCCAAGTGCCCTCATAATAAGGAATGAACCATATTTTGCTAAGGGGGAGATCCCAATTATGAGCCGAAAGTTAAGACAATGGATGGCAGTACCGCTTGTCCTGTTACTGGTTATTCTTACAGGTTGTCAGGCCGTGGGCGGAGTAGATGTTGGCCAAGCCATGGTCAATAACACCAATGTAAAATCCGGTGAAACCAAACAATCCATGCATATTAACATAGAACCGGACAAACAATTCGCAACCGACGAAGACCTCGAAATGATTAAACGAATCAATTCCATTTCACTCAACATTGATCATGCCAAGATGAAGGATACGAACACGGCATCGATCAAAGGATCAGTGAGCATCGAAGGAACGAAATTGCCTTTCCATCTGTCTATGGACAAGTCGGGCATGACCATCGATGTCGATGGTGCACAGAAACCGGTTTACATATCTCTGGATACACTTGGGGGAGCAGAGACGATGCTGCTTCCTATAGATACAAAAGAGTTGGAGAAACAGATGCAAGAGCTTTCTCCAAAGGTATTAACTTTTGTCATGAAACATCTGTCCAATCCGAAAAACATATCCGTTACCCCTGTTCAGGAAGCCGTTAATGGTGAAACATTTTCTCTGAACAAGCTGCATATGGAGATTAACGGTGAAGAGCTGCTTGCGATGGTTAAGCCGTTCCTGACAAGTATTTCTAAGGATGAGCAAGGTCTCAAACAGTTGATTGGAGACTTGTATGATGTACTGTACCCTGTATTTGAAAGTTATATGGGCTTGGAAGGTATAGAAGGAGAAGGTATGGAAGACGATGAGATGACTTCTATCTTGCCAAAATCGAAGGAGGAAGCAGTTACATCCATCTATGCCATGATCAAAGAAGGCTTGGACAGCATTCTGGTGAACTATGATCAGGAACTGAACAACCTGCTAAAAGATACACCGGAGCTGAAAACAGTATTTGGCCCTGAAACCAAATTGAATATGGACTTTTTCCTGGATAGTAAACTCGATATTCGCAAACAAAAGATGTCTTTGAAGGTGGCTGTGCCTGCATCAGAAGACTTGCCAGTGCGTTCTGTAACGGTTAGCGCAGACAGTGAGCTATGGAATATCGGCGGCGTAGTCACTGTGGATGAAGTGGATGCTTCCCGTGGTGTGATGGAACTGACCGAAGGGGAAGTTACACCGGGTCAGGTGCTTCGAAATTTTGATCCAAACTCATTTGTCTACCAACTCCTGAAAAATGAGATGAAGATTACAACCAAAAGTATCTTCCTCTATCCGGAAGACGAAGAAGTTGGAGCAATAACGGTCAAAAATACAACCTTTGTGCCGCTTCGGTATCTGTCCGAGCAATTGGATGCAGAAGTGAAATGGACGAAAGGCTCGAAACAGATCGTTGTCATTGACGACATCACTGGAGACGAGATCGTACTGACGGTAGATTCTCCGAAAGCAACTGTTGCAGGGCAAGAAGTCACGATGGTAGAATCCGCCTTTGTTGGCAAAAACGGCAAGACTTATGTGCCGCTACGTTTCATGGCAGAATCACTTGGAGCCACGATTGAAAAAGAACAAGATACAGGCTGGATTTTCATTGATCGTCCATAATACAATGTGGATCGTTATAAACGATGCGTGAATTGAAAGGGGATTTCAGAGAATGCCAGATTTCTCGTAATGATGTAGAAAAGAACAAGGCGCAAAAATTCCGTTAGACCAACACGGGATACGTCTGTCCTTTTTTGACCCATTACGAGGAGCTTCGGCGTTTGATCTGAAAGGATGAAACGACAAGGGAGTACCTCTATTGGAGGTGCTCCTTTTTGTCGTGTCATCACAAAATAATCCCTAAGAGGTGTTCTATATGAATCATCGTTTCACGATTGTTGCTAATTCAGTAATGTTACGTCCCTTTACCTTGCAAGACCAAGCCGCGCTGGCAACCTTGACACATCAGCCTGAAATTACCGACCTGTTACCCGATTGGAAGATGACAGAAGAGCAATTAAGTGAATTTTTGCAGTTTGTTGTAGGGAGTTATGAACAGTTTGATCCGCAGGATGTACGGATTATGCTTGCGGTCATTCATCAGGAAAGTCAGCGGTTGATCGGTTGGTGCGGTGTGTTTCCTAACGATATGCTTGATCCGTCTGATCGTGAGTTAGCTTATGCCATTTCACGCGATCACCGCAACAAAGGTTATATCACGGAGGCGGTACGAGCGTTGACAGCATATCTATTCGAACATACGTCGTTAAACCGGATTGTGGGCATCGTGAAGACGTACAACCCGGCTTCTCGTAAAGTGCTGGAGCATACAGGCTTCCAGTATGTGAATCGGAGACGTCTATCTGATGGGGAGGTCTATGATTATTTTGAACTTAACAGCACCCACTCCAATGGGAAAGCCACTGGGCGGGGTTCAGTTTCAGGATACACATCTTGGTGCAGACCGTGTGCCAATGCAGTGGAAACATTGTGATTTGGGAGACAGTCGTTTTGTCGACTGTGATTTTTCAGGTGTTGAGCTTGAAGCTTGTCAAGTGGCAGGAATGAAAATCAATGGGATTCCCATCGAGAAATTAATGGAGGCATATGAGTTGCCGAAGCCATGTTATAGTCCAATTTGAAAAGGGTATTGAAGTATGGATGATCTAAAAAATCATTAGGAGGTCTATACCATGACAGAACGGTTCACCGATAAAGTTGTCTTGATTACAGGAGGTGGCTCGGGGCTTGGCCGGGCGGCTGCAGTAGAGGTCGCGCGAGAAGGGGCAAAGCTATCTCTGGTGGATGTTAACATGAAGGCACTGGAGGAGACCAAGCGGGTAATTTCGGAAGAAGTGAACGGAGCTGAGTTTCTGTTGATCGAGGGAGACGTAGCCGATGAGGAAGCGGTTAAGAACTATGTTCGGGATACCGTGGACAAGTTTGGGCGCATCGATGCCTTTTTCAACAACGCGGGTATTGAGGGCAAGCAGAACCTGATCGAAAACTATGAAACCGAGATGTTCAACAAGGTAATCGACATTAATCTGAAAGGTGTATTTTATGGCCTAAAACATGTGCTGCCTGTGATGAAAAAGCAAGGCGAGGGCTTTATCGTCAACACCTCCTCCGTGGGTGGTATTCGCGCTGTGCCTAATCAGATCGCTTATGGGGCAAGTAAACATGCCGTTGCAGGCATGACCAAGGATGCTGCGATTGAATATGCAGAGCATGGTATTAGCATCAATGCAGTAGCTCCAGGAGCCATTTTGACAGACATGGTTATCGGTTCATTCAAACAGATTAACCCAAATGACTGGGAGTCGGCGTCCAAAGAGTTTGTAAAGGACAACCCGGCCAAACGTCTGGGTGATCCCAAGGAAGTCGGACGTCTGGTCGCATTCCTGCTGTCCGGTGAATCGCCATTTATCAACGGAGCCATCATTCCGATTGACGGTGCACAATCTGCCAAGTACTAAATCAGTCAGGATAAGATCATGAAACATAAATATGCCCTTCCGAGCCACATTAGCGCTTGGAAGGGCATATTTTGTTGTTTAGATTTCATTGAATGACATTTTTACTGAATCCGGTGCTGCCAGCCGTATAACCCATCCTCTGATAAAATGCATGCGCGGCTTCACGATCCGCACGATTGCCGCTGTTTAGCGATAGAGAGTCCACCTGCTGTTCGGCTGCTGACTGCTCAGCTGCGAGTAGAAGCTGACGGCCGATACCGGAGCCGCGGTAATGCTCATGAACAACCAGTGCCATGATGCGGCAATGTCTGCCGTTCTTTTCATATGAATAGGATGTCTGCATGCCAATCAGTCCTACTACACGTCCGCGCACTTCGGCTACCAACGTTGTATAATTGGCATCAGCAGCGATATGAGCGTATCTTTCCTGCATCTCGGCGTAGGTTGTGGGGTATCCCAGTTGATCCACGAGAATAACCATGTCCTGTAAATCCTGTTTGGTGCTATGCCGAATATTTACATCTAGACTCATACACGTGACAACTCCCCGGAGCGTTCTTTAAGAGATAGATCAATGATGGTGTCGAGCAACTTGGCAAAAGAAATCCCGGCAGCGGCTGCACTTTTGGGCAGCAGGCTGTTTCGGGTAAGCCCCGGTAAGGTGTTTACCTCCAGCACGTAAGGTACTCCATCCCGAATGAGCATATCCACCCTGGCGTAGACACTGCATTTGAGTACGTTGTAACAGGTTAGCGCAGCGGCTTCTACGCGCTGATGTAGCTCAGAAGGTAGTTGCACGATCTGCTCATCCGCACCGTTATCATCATACTTGGCAGCATAATCAAAAAAGGCAGCATTGGCACGAATCGAGATCACGGGTAGCATTTTACCGTCTACAATGGCGCAGGTAATCTCTTCACCCTCAATATATTGCTCAATCATTACACTGTCATCCCAGGCAAGAGCAGCCTCTACTGCGGCAGGCAGGGCTGATGGCTCATGAACGATCTGTGTTCCAATGCTGGAACCGCCTGAGTTGGGCTTGACGACCACCGGGTACGTTAAGTGCTGGACAGCCACAGAGGACAGATCTTGCATTCGATTCACTTGAAGCCAGTCTCCGGTGAGTACCCCTGCTTGCCGCATGAGCTGTTTGGACATGTCCTTATCCATGCATACGCTACTTGCAAGTACGCCGCAACCTGTATAGGGAATGCCTAGGGATTCAAGCGTGCCTTGCACCGTGCCGTCTTCTCCGTATTTTCCGTGCAGGGCAAGCAAGGCTACATCAATTCCATCCGATTTGTCGATCAAATCACGTTTGGAATTCAGCTCAATCGGTATGATCTCGTATTTACTTCTGTCCAGATTCGCAATCATCTCCTGTCCGGTGAGCAGGGATATATCCTGCTCTGAAGATGTACCGCCCATAATAACGCCGACTTTCATGTGAAAATCCTCCCCTAATGTTATTAAATCAACTCATCATGCTCGCAACGGTTTCCCCGATGATACGGATGCCTTTGCGGATGTTCTCGTCACTGACTCTGGAGAATCCAAGCCGCATGGTGTGAAGCCCTTGACCAGGCTCCAGATAAAAGGTATCTCCGGGAGTAAAGGTTACCCCGTTTACTTTACAGGCAGCTAGCAACTCTCTTGTTCGCACTTCTGGTGGAAACTGCACAAACAGATGCAAACCGCCTGCTCCGGATATTTGACACATCGGCAGATGCCTTTTGAGACAATGCACAGCGAGTTCATATTTTCGCTTGTACTCTGTACGAGCCCGTTTTAGATATTTTTCAAAATTGCCGTTGCTTAAATATTGATATAACAGAGACTGATCCAGAGTAGACGTATGAATACTGCGCGCCCGCTTCATGCTTTCCAGATAATCGATCAAAGTAGCATCCGCGATAATCCAGCCCACACGCAGTCCGGGAAACAATACTTTGGAGAAGCTGCCGAGATAGACAAGGCCGTTACCCTTACCCATACTGGCGATCAAGGGTGAGACATGGGAGCCGGAATAACGAAGCTCTTCGTTAAATCCATCCTCAATGATCGGAACTTGATATTCGTTCATTAAACGTATAATTTCAGTTCGTTTTGCAGGCGAAGTCACGATTCCAGTCGGATTGTGATACGAGGGCACAAGATATGCCAGATCATATGCACTTCCAGCCAGCTGTTGCTCTAGCTGCTTCAGATCCAGGCCATCCGGTTCCATATCGATACCGGTTAGCTGAAACTGGTGCAACTTCAGGTTTTTGATCGCCGTGTGATGTGTAGGGTTCTCACAGAGTGCTTTACCGCTCTTCTTGCGCAATGCCCCAAGGAGCAGGTCAAATCCCTCCGTAAACCCGTTCGTAATCAAAATATCCTTACCCGTAAGGTCGACCCCTTTGTTTTCCATGTAGTTCATCAAATAATTCATGAGCGGTTTATATCCTTGCGCGTAGCCGTAATTAAGTAAAACTTCTCCTTCAAGTGACATGCGATCCAGGAAGGCCCGTTTCACATTTTGAAGATCAAACAGTTTTTCATCCGGCGCGATGCTGGTAAAGGAAATTTCGCCGCGCTCGGCTCCTGAGCCATGTTTCATCAGATCATATTGCTCTGCCTGGATTGCATAATCACTTACCTCTGCCGTCCAGTCTAGTTGCCAATGGATTGCATTGGTCTGCTGCGTCTCAATAAGTGTGCTGACGTAATTACCCTTACCTTTGAGCGCATAGATCAACCCTTCTTCTTCAAGCTCTGCGTAGGCGAGCAGAATGGTGCTTCGGCTTACCTTCATCAACGTGCTCAGCTCACGGGTTGAAGGCAGTTTCTGATTGGGTTGCAAACCGCCTTTTAACATTAATCGTTTCAAATAATCTTTGACTTGTATATATACAGGGCGGTCCTCCGTCAATTGCAGATCGGAATACATCCCATCACTCCCTCTACTGGTATCTTGCCATATTATAAACCCAGCAGAAAGAACCACGATACCTCTGTTTCGTAGCTAAGGTGGCCTGAGTTGTACGCACAACGGGAAAAAGCCCTGGCTCATATGCCGGGCTGGAGGTGAAGCCTGTTCAATTCTAAGGGTGTAATACTATTCTGTTCTAGCTACAGTTGAATGTTCTGACTAGTCTCTAGAAATACCTGTCTGTATAATTCTAAGTGGATCTACTTCCTATGCGATATGCTTTGTCTATATTATTCTAATTCTAGATGATAAACTTGATGCTGTAATAAAAAGAAATCTTAAAAGGCTAATTATTGCCACTCAATGCTTGCTGCAATAGGTTTTCGTAAAGATGGTGATTCTACAATCTACTTCAAAGCTACGGTTCTTACTAACTGTACTCTTCTCGTGTGCACGTCACCGAATTCAGTATGAAAAAGATGAAAAATGGTAGGCTCTATAAAACGAGCGTGGATACAAAGACATATGTCTTAGTGCCCAAATTCTTCCTCATACCCCTATAGTACCACTTTGAATCAGGGAAGTTAACCTTTTTTTTGAAATATTTGTCGCAAAAGCGAAAATTCCGTGAATTGTACTTCTTTTAACTCGAAATGGTGTCGGATTATGATGTGTGTTAGGATGTATTTCTATAGAATATAAGGAAGTGAAATGGATGATTCAGATTACGGTTCCTACACCAGATGTGACCATTACCAAGCAGGAAAATCCGCAGTTAAGCCACATTTATGGATTTACTGATTTTCACCTGATTACGCGCGAGCAAGGCGGAATTTACATGTTTTATAATGCCGCAGGTGAGTTGTTATTTGTCGGGAAAGCGCGAAAATTAAGACCGCGAATCAAAAAGCATTTTGAAGATACGGTATCTCCAATGAAGAATCACCGCGACGAAGTCACAAAGATTGAAGTTTGTTTGGTAGAAGATCCAATGGATCGTGAAATTTATGAGACCTATATCATTAACACGATGCGGGCGAAGTATAATGTAGACAAAGTTCTATATAAGTAAGTAAACAAGTTTATTTAAGGTGCACAAGCAAGAACGTAAGCTTGAAATGCATTTAGGACATATGTCCTAGGTTCGTGTGCAGGTGGACAGGATGTGATCCATGGATTGCATCCAACTCCATTCCCTTTGCAAATATAGTTCTACGTAACAAATATAGAAGCTAAAAAGTTCACTTTTCAAGGAAGTAGCACTAGAAAATGGGTTTCACAGATTTACCCAATACATAAGAAGAGGTGATTGTGTTGATCGGTCGTAGCGGTAATCCTACACTTAAGGACAGCACGTTTGAGAACAGAGGATATGGAGAGGATCGGTACCAGAACTACATGACGATTAACGGCACGGTGAACAAAGCGTTCATCACGTTGATCATTTTGCTGGGCAGTGCATTTGCAACCTGGATGATGTTTTTCAAAGGACAAGAAGTGATGCCGCTTGCCTATGGCGGGTTAATTGTCGGTTTTATTTTGGCGCTAATTATTTCGTTTAAACCGGTGGTATCACCATATCTTGTACCGATCTATGCGGTAGCAGAGGGAATGTTCCTGGGTGCACTATCGGCAAGTTATGAGTCCTTGTACAACGGAATTACGTTACAAGCTGCCTTGCTAACCATGGCGGTGTTTGTTGCCCTGTTAACAGCCTATAAAACGCGGTTAATCAAAGCAACAGAGAACTTCAAGTTAGGCGTAGTGGCTGCAACGGGCGGTATCATGATTATGTATTTGCTTAGCTTTGTGCTCGGTCTGTTCGGCATCACGGTTCCATATCTTCATGAGAACAGCCTGATTGGTATTGGCATCTCGGTTGTGATTGTCATTGTTGCCGCGCTTAATCTGGTACTGGATTTCGATTTTATTGAAGGTGGTGCAGAACAAGGGGCACCCAAGTATATGGAGTGGTACGGTGCGTTCGGGTTGATGGTCACGTTGGTATGGTTGTACATTGAAATCCTTCGTCTGCTCAGCAAACTGCGAAGCCGCGACTAATCTTACCGTTACAGTTATATGCGTTTACAGATAAAAGGAGCGAACCGCCGGGGATTTATACCACCGGATGGATTCGCTCCTTTTTTAAGTTTTACAGGTCTTTCTCTGAAAATTAAACCAATACAGCGTATAGGCTCTCCAGCGTCACGATCTCGGGCTGGCTTGGCAAATCGCCTTCTGTAGCACAGGCAGCGAACATATGCTGTTCATCCAATGGGTGACTGTAGAAGCGATGCCTAACGATCTGCCCGTCTTGGTTGCATCTCCAATCAGGCTCTCCATGTTGCTGAACATGGGGCAGAATAGCGAAGGAACTCAGCGGCATGGACAAGCCCATGCCTACAGCTTTAATGTAGCTCTCTTTTAGCGTCCACAGGCGATAGAAGGTATGCCGCTGTTGATCGGCAGGCTGTGCTGCCAGATACGTATTCTCTTGTGGCGAGAAGAAACGCTCTGCGATCTGCAGGTCAATCGGTGCTATTTTCTCCACATCGACACCGAGTTCATCTTTACCTCCAGCAATCAGTGCAATCCAATCGCCGGAGTGCGAGACATTAAATTGTGCATCAGCATCGTGAGTAAGGGCGGGTTTTCCATATTTGTTACGGGTAAACGTAATCTCTCTATGTCCTAGGCCGGTCAATTTGCTTAACTTCACACGGGTCAGCACTTCACCTAGCACTGACCGATATGCATCTGCTTGATGCATGAAGCGTGAAGCCTGTGCCCGCCGCTCTTCAGAGACGGATGACAGAAAAATACCCCAATATGGTTCAGGTATAACGGAGGGCACTTGCAGTACTTGTATAGTTATCATCATTTATCACCTGACGTTGTATTCGGCATAGATGACAGGCTTTCCTCTATATTTATCCTTATCTCGCGTTTTTCTCCAATGGATCAGGCTAGTTGTGTTTTTTTCCATTCTTCATGCGCAATCTGTATCCGTTCCCACATCTCCCTACGCTCTTGTTCCGTATAAATCACTAACGGTTCATAGAAAAGCTTGGTTAGTATGTCTTTCCACTCATTGTAATTTCGGATTTCTGTCTTGCTAATGCCTTCGATTCCATGCGTTCGAAGCACGCATCCCCTAAGCTCATAGCTGTGGCCTGTATCTCTCTGACGGAGCAGAAATGCGTTATGCCAGGGTGAATCCACGGATTGGCTGTAGAATTCATGCTTGGGAATAAACTCTTCAAGACGGGTAAGCTCCTCGGGATCATAATCCACTCCCATGCTTGGTCCGTTAGGCTCGTATTCAAGCCTCCATCCACCAGGAACAACGGAAGAAGGCATCAATGTATACGTAAACGGTGCGGGTCCATAGGCTCCGTAACGGAGAGGGAGCGGATCAAAAGGCATGCCTCCCAGACCGACATCTACAATCCAACGTTCCACATTCGGGTCCGCATCTGGCAAAGAGACGGACAGACCGAGATGGAACGAGTTCACACGTGGCTGTTCTCCATGCGGCTGAACGCCCGCGCGGTGCCAGTGCACCGTATATCCCAGGGAATGAAGTAAAACACTGAATGCGCCGTTCAAATGGAAACAGTAGCCACTGCGTCCTTGCAGGATCAACTGCACGGATTCTTGCAGATCGATGCCTGCAGGCCTGCCCGCAAAAATATCGACCGTTTGCCAAGATAGATGATGGATATGTGCCTGTTGCATCTCGGCAAGGAATTCTAAAGTCGGTTTCTTGATTGTATCTATGCCTATCCGTTTCAGATAAGCGTTTATTTCAGCTAGAGTCAATGTAACATTCATCTCGATCACCTCAAGTCATATCATGGGCTGCAGGGGAAATGCCTCAAACGCTACTGCCTTGAATTCATTGTATAAGTGAGCATCTGAAATGCACACACAAGTTTATTATGATTGTACCGGTACAATTCTGATGATACTCATAGTGGAAATAGGGTACACATATATATTTTGTGCACGTTTATGATAAATGATAGTTTGGTTTCTTTTTCCGGGGTATGTTAACCGTTTGGAGTGGAAATAGGTTAGAATAGAGATAGATAGCAGGATTAGGAGATGGAAAACATGGCTAATGATGAAGTGATTTTGACACAGGAAGGCTTGGAAAAGCTGGAGGAAGAACTGAAGGAACTGAAAACGGTGAAGCGCAAGGAACTGGCAGAACGACTGAAGCTTGCGATCAGTTACGGGGACCTGAAGGAGAACAGCGAGTATCATTCAGCCAAAGATGATCAGGCATTTATGGAGACCCGCATTCTGATTCTGGAAAAGATGTTAACCAAAGCAAGAGTCATCAGCTCAGATAATATGGATTCCAATAAAGTAAGTATTGGTTCAACAGTGATATTGAACGACCTTGAGTTTGCTGAAAAGATCGAGTATCAACTGGTCGGCCCGGCGGAAGCGGATGTATCCAACAGCAAAATTTCTTATGAGAGTCCATTAGGCAAAGAGCTGATGGGCAAAGAAGTAGGAAGTGTGATTCATGTCAATGCTCCAATGGGTGTAATCAAATATGAGTTGCTAGAGATCAAAATCTAGACAGCATCGAGCGAAAACAATACACATATGCGGGACAATACCCTGCGATATATAGACCATCTTTCAAAAAGGGGATGTTTCAGAGGCTATAAAAAGAGCTGTCTGAAACATCTTTTTTTTGTGTTTTCCCAAGTTAACTCAGGGTTCATTGTTGATGGGTGATGGTTAAGTTTCAGGTTATTTTCCAATACTGAATTCATCCTGAAATCATCTCCAATATGGTGAATTTTCGACAAATACTGATTTTTGCATGACCTGACACCCCGAGTAGTATATAATTACGGGAAAACTTTAAAGTGATGGAGTAGATACAATGAATTTGAGTAAGTCTGATCTAGACCCAAACAACGCTGGCAAAGGGGAACGCTTCTCGCGTGCCGGTTTTATTCTTGCGGCCATCGGTAGTTCCGTAGGTCTCGGTAACATGTGGAAATTCCCTTATATTACGGGCGAAAATGGGGGAGCAGCTTTCTTCCTGCTCTTTATTATCTGTCTTTTGCTGATTGGTTTGCCTGTCTTGCTTGCCGAACTTGCTATTGGACGAAGTGGACGGGGGAGCGCAGCAACTGCTTTTATTAAAGCAGGTGGACATAAAGGTTGGTTAGCGGCTGGTTTACTGCAAGTATTAACGCCTTTTATCATTCTGTCCTTCTACGTCATCATCGCAGGATGGACATTACAATATGCTGTAACTTCGTTCAGTGGCACGTTGTTTAATAATCCGGATTATGGCGCACAATTCGGCAGTTTTGTCGGCGGTTATATGCCGATTGTATGGCAGTTGGTTTCTGTCCTGATCACAGGCTGGATTGTAGCGAAGGGTGTATCGAACGGAATTGAGAAGTTTAACAAAATTCTAATTCCAGCCATGCTGGTTCTGTTAATTGTGTTGATGATTCGTGCCGTTACGCTGCCAGGGGCAGGTGCGGGAGTTTCCTTTTTCTTGAATCCGGACTTCTCCCAGCTTACAACGGAGTCGGCATTGGTTGCGCTCGGACATGCCTTTTTCTCGCTGTCGCTGGGTATGGGTATCCTCGTAACGTATGGTTCGTATGTGGATAAAAGCCAATCCCTGGGTGCGGCAACAGTTGCTGTTGGTGCGGGCGACTTGCTCTATGCCTTTATCGCGGGACTGATCATCTTCCCGACGACGTTCTCTTTTGGCATTGCACCAGACCAAGGGCCGTCCCTGATCTTCATTGCGCTGCCTGCAGCATTCTCGGCAATGCCGCTAGGATTCCTGTTTGCCGGATTGTTCTTTGTTTTGCTGGCAATCGCAGCGCTGACATCAGCAGTTTCACTGCTTGAGGTTCCCGTTAAATACTTCATGGAGCGTCTTTCCTGGAGTCGTAACCGTGCGGTGTGGGTCATCTCTCTCGCTGTCTTCATTGTGGGACTACCTTCCGTGCTGTCGCTCGGACTGTTCCCGGAGTGGAAGATCGGATCGAAGAGTGTGTTCGACTGGATGGACTTTATGGCATCCAACATTCTGTTACCTGTAGGTGGGTTGTTGGTTACAATCTTTGCGGGATACTTTTGGAAAACGGCTGCTGAGGCAGCTGGTCTGAGCTCAGGCTGGTTCCGCATCTGGCTCTTTATGCTTCGTTATGTTGCACCTATTCTGGTTCTGCTCGTTCTGCTGCATACGTCTGGCATTATTCACTTCTAGACCGGCTGCGCAGATTTACCAAGCATAAAACCTCTTGGAAGAAATGCAAAAGCCCTTGTGTTCCCTTGTTAATTTTGGGACAATACAGAGTAGAGGTTTTTTGGGTAAGACGACCGATGAGCCATATGTTTTTTGCGAAAAGAGGTTTATACCATGATTAAATCATCCATATATGGATTAACATTAGAGCAATTACGTAGTTGGCTGCCCGAGCATGGGCAGAAGAAATCCCGAGCTTCCCGCATTTGGGAGTGGTTATACCAGGAGCGGGTGCATGATTTTAACGGCATGTCCGATGTGCGTCAAGAATGTTTGGATGTGCTCACTGAGCATTTCACGATGAATTCACTAAGTGAACATGTGAAGCAGGAGTCGGCAGACGGTACGGTGAAATTCCTGCTCCGTTTGCAGGACGGAAACCTGATCGAGACGGTGCTCATGCGGCAAAAATATGGCTTGACTGTCTGTGTTACCACACAGGTGGGATGTAATATTGGCTGTAGCTTCTGTGCCAGCGGGCTGATCAAGAAGAGCCGTGATCTCTCCGCAGGAGAGATTGTAGAACAGATCATGCATGTACAACGGCATCTGGATGCAGCGGGTCAAGGTGAGCGCGTTACAAACGTTGTGGTAATGGGCATTGGCGAACCATTTGATAACTTTGAACATATGAGCAACTTTATCGAAGTGATCAAGGATCGCAAAGGTTTAGCTCTCGCAGCGAAGCGAATCACGGTGTCCACGAGCGGATTGCCGGATAAAATCAAGGAATTTGCAGACAGCAGTCTGCAGGTGAACCTTGCGATCTCACTGCATGCGCCGAATAATGAGCTACGTACACATATCATGAAGATCAACCGGGCATTCCCGATTGAACAATTGATGGATGCGGTGGATTATTATTTGGAGAAAACAAACAAACGCATCATGTTTGAATACATTTTGCTGCGGGATGTGAATGATCAGCGGAAACATGCGGCTGAACTCGCAGAACTGCTGTCCAGTCGTAAGAGCATGGTCAGTGTGAATCTGATTCCATATAATCCGGTGGATGAGCATAGCCAGTATCAGCGTAGTACGGAGGAGTCCATCTTGGGTTTCTATGACACGTTGAAAAAGAACAACATCAACTCTACGGTACGTATGGAGCATGGTACAGACATTGATGCGGCTTGCGGACAGCTACGTAGCAAGCAGATGAAAAATGCGGAAGCTAAAGCAGATGTAAAAACAGCTGCAAAACCAGATGCCAGCCGTCTGGCTTTGGGATAAAAAACACAACAAACGCCTTTATGTACTCACTGACGAAGTGAAGATAGAGGCGTTTTCTTTGAGTTGCAAGCTAATTTCGAACGGAGAGATCATGTCTCTTAGTTCAGCTTTTTTGTCATCAGCAGATGGGGGATGCCATCCTCCATGAATACTTCAGAAGCAGGAGCATAGCCAAGACGTTCATAGAAGCCGGAGGCTTGGACCTGTGCGTGCAGCTTGGCTTTCTCTAATCCGTCCTCCTTAGCCATCTCCTCCAGCTTGTTAATTAACACACGGCCTAGGCCATGCTTGCGGTAATCCAGCATCACGCAGATGCGTTCCAGCTTGGCTACTTGCTCTACGATGCGTAGTCTGGAGGAGGCGGCAGGTACACCATCCACATAGAGTAGGATATGGCGTGCTTCGGTACCTAGCGCATCAAATGCATCGAATTCATCGGAGGCAGATACGCCTTGCTCTTCCACGAAAATGGCCATACGAATGGCAAAGCACGCATCAAGCAGTTCCGGGGTGTTTGCTTCAACAACAGTTATATTCATGAATCGTTCTCCTTTACCTAGTCGGATGGAATATCGGAATGGAATTGAAAGTGATACACTGAACTAGTGTAGTTATATCATCAATTATGTTGCGAATGCAACAATTTTATAGGAGTGTGAACTCTGTGACAGAACCGAAAGAACCTAAATTAGCCAACGAACCGACTCAGCCGAACGATGAATCGCAGGAAGTACATGAACTGAACGAGCCTAAGGAAGTGTTGCGCGAAATTGGCATGATTGCCCGCTGTCTGGATTCCATCAGCAATGTGGAGTTTCAGCATTTGAACTTGTCCCGAGGGCAGTATTTGTATTTGTACCGTATTTGCGAGAACCCCGGTATTATTCCGAATCAGCTGGCTGAACTGATCAAGGTGGATCGTACAACGGCAGCAAGAGCGATTAGCAAACTGGAATCGGACGGTTTTATTATCAAACAGCCGGCATTGGGTAATAAGAAGAATAAGGTGCTGTATCCAACCGAGGCTGGGCTTGAAGCGTGGCAGTTCATTCGCAAAGAAGGTGTGCATTCAGATCAGGTAACGTTGGATGGTCTGACACAGGAAGAGATTGAGACAGCAATCCAGTTGCTGCGGAAGATGAGACATAACATTGAGGTCGATTGGAAATTTGTCAAAAAGGGCGGACGCCGCCCATACATGGATATCCATGATTAAGCGCACACTGTGGATAAGGCCTACTTCCAAAAATGTAAGAAGTGGCTCAGTTGCTCCGTCATATATTCCCGTCAGGAGGAATGGTGTGAAGTTTATTTTCCGAAAAAAGCGTTCATGGTACATATTACTTGCGATTGTTGTAACTGTAGCGATTGTAGTGCTATGGAGGGAGCGGTTTGTGATGGAGAAGGTGTCCCCTACAGTCGCCTTTGTTAAGGAACATATGACGAATCCGAATGGCACACTTGCAACCTATTTGCAGGAAACGGCGTCGGAGAGAGCGGACATCGTTGCTGGCCGAGAGGCACTGTCGGAGTCGCTTGGATTGTGGATGCAGTATGCTTTGGCAAGTGATAACGAAGATATGTTCGAGCAGGCCTACAAGCAACTCCAGACATACTATGTGATCAGGCCCGACATCTATATCGCCTGGAAGCTTGATCCTCAAGGGAAATCCCATGTGGCAACCAACGCGTTAGGTGACGATCTGCGGATTATGGGGGCTCTGTTGCAAGCGGCAGACAGGTGGAATCAAGGCAGAGCAGACAAACTGGCGACCGCATCGGCCCTTTCCCGAACATTAACGCAGCGAACCGAGCAACAGGGGTACCTGGTTGATTTTTATGATTTCAAAAGTGGACATTCCACGGACACCTTAAGTCTGGTCTATGTGGATTTGCTCGCCTTGCAAGCGATGAGAGACCATCAGATGCTGGGTCTGGACGTTTACAGCAGGTACGAGGATATACTGCATAAAATGCCTGACGATGGATTATTCTATCCGAAGAGCATGAATGTCAATACCAGGGCTTACAGCTACGATGACAAAGTTAATCTGATTGATCAGCTCATCGTTGCCAATCATGTGATGGAGATGGGGCACAAACCCGATAAGCTGATTGCTTTTCTGAAAAAAGAGTTCGGCACTCGGGGCAAGCTCCCCGGACAGTATGATCGTAGAACACAGAAACCAGCCGTAGATTATGAATCGGCATCGGTATATGGTCTATCCATCCTGCTTGCTGTTCGCTCAGGTGATCCAAATTGGGCAAAGCAGCTGTATCAACATATGATCACACTGCGAGGGCAAGACACACGATATCCGGGCGGTTACGTATTTGACGGAAACACCCACCTGTTTGATAACTTGTTTCCGTTGCTGGGTGAAACTTATTTATATAATTTTCTTAAAAAGTAAATTTTTATTTATATAATCCAAGATTATATGTTACTATATTATTGTCTTTAATTGTCGATTTTTGTTGAAGTTTTGGTTATAAAAAAAGAGGTGTTGGCACCGAGTCATTCTGAAATTCGATGCAGAGAAGGAGGACTATGAGAAATAACGCACCTACCCAGCGTCTGGCCTGGGGTTACGCAATCTTGATTAGTCTCGCCATCGTACAGCAGTTCTTTGTATATCTCCACTTGTACATGAATCAAAGCTACACCAAGCTGGATGTTGTACTTAGCATAGCGTCACTAGGGGCGCTAGCCGCGGGGCTTTTGCTTCCTGTTGGTGTATCCGTCGTCCTGATATTTGTATACTTGGTCACTTATTTTGTGTGGCTCGTGACTTTCGCAGAACCCAATGCGCTCGTGTTTTCCTGGTGGCTACTTATCCCGGCGAACACGGCAATCGCTGCTTATATCAAAAGAAGACTTGTGCGTAGTGCACGGGTGATTGAACGTCTGGAGCAAATGAAGGATCACAATCCAGAGATCGATCTGGATACAACGCTGGGCAATAAGGAAGCGCTTGGAGATACATTGGTTAAACAGAGCAACCTTGCCAGACGTTATTCAGACTGCTATGGATTCAGCATCGCCATGTTTAAGATTGAATTTCTGCCGCTTGTGCAGGAGTCACTTGGTTCAGTTCAGTATTCCCAATTCCTGCTTGAGATCTCACAGTCGATTCAGAAGCAAATTCGATACGAGGATCACAAATTTTTTGTGGACCGCGGACGATTTGTCATTTTGTGTCCGATGGTCAATGTGGATTACTTACCGATGTTAACCCGTAGGATTAAAAAAAATATTATGGATATGGATGTGCTCGATAAAAAGGGGAACCAGCTCCAGACCATTATCAAATCAGGTGCACTGGTTTTTCAGAAGGAACAATTCAGCAAGTATGACAATCTGGACGCTGTTCTTGCCGCGTTGGAACGAAACACGGAGACGGATTTAATCGGGGAATATATTTAACCGAAAGGAGCGAGGCTTATGGATTATATGTCCTGGTTTATCCCGATCTGTATTGCCGTCAGTTGTATTTTTGTGGTGTTTACCATCGGATTAACGATTGCCACGCTCCGATTTCGCTCTAGGGTAATTCGAAGGTATGATCGGAGGAAAACGGATGGCTGATTTCATTCTGATCTTGTCGATATTCAGTATTTGGATCGCTGTGTTCGAATCGATCGTCATTATGGCCGGGGCTATTCGTTTTATCCACAAGCAGGAGAAGAAGGGCATTCAGATTCCGGAAAATATGGATCATTATCCGAACGTCACGGTTATGGTACCTGCTCATAACGAAGGTCTGGTCATCGTGGCAACAGTGGAGCATATTTTGCGACTGAACTATCCTGAGGATAAGGTGCAGGTGATTGTCATTGCAGATAATTGCACAGATGACACAGCCGATCGGTTAAAATCGTTCCTTGGACAGACCAGTTATGTGCACCGTAACGTCACGGTACTTGAACGCAAAGGTACGGGGGGGAAATCCGGTGCGCTGAACGACGGCCTGGAACTGGCCACCGGCGATTGGATCTGTATATTTGACGCAGACGCTGCTCCAGAGCGAAATTCACTGATGTTCCTCGCACAAAAATCACTGGAGAATCCTGAACAGTACGGGGTTGTATTTGGCCGAAACAAAGCACGTAACCGTGGTCAAAACTTCCTCTCCAAATGTATTAATCTCGAAATTATAACGTCTCAGCGTGTCTACCACACCGGGCTTTGGGAGCTGTTCAAGCTGGGGACGATTCCGGGCACAAATTATATTATTAAGACAAGCCTAATCCGGGAAATCGGTGGCTGGGATGTGACCGCCATTACGGAAGATACGGCGTTGTCGTTTGAAATTATGAACCGGGGCCAGTTGGTGGCCCTAGCGCCGCAAGCGGAAGCATATCAGCAGGAGCCAGAGCAGCTTGGTGTATACATGAAACAGCGTGAACGCTGGGCCAAGGGGAACTACCAGGTGGTCCTGGATAACATTCATAATCTGTTCAATCGTTCCAGCTGGCGCAATAAATTGCTTGTTCTCTACTATGCGGTCAGTTACTTCTGGTTTATGTTGGCTATTATTGTGTCGGACATTATTTTTGTGGTGAACCTTGTTTATCAGGTTATCGCAATATTCAAACCGGAGGTCAGTTCTCCATTCCAGTTTGCCGGGGACGCATACGTCTACCTGGTCATTGGTTGGGCACTGATGTATTTTATCTATGTTCTACAGATCAATCTGGCACTGGCAGCGGATATCGGGCAGAGCAACACCCGGAATTTCATCTACGCATGTGTATCCTATTTCACATATGCTCAGCTCTTTATTCTGATCTCGATCCGGGCCTTCTACAATCTGCTGATGGACAAGATTCGTAAACGCGAGAGCAAATGGTACAAGACCGAGCGATTTGGCTAGGAATTAAACAACTCAAACCAAAGTAGAAGGCTGTTTGCGGAGTGGGCTCCGACAAGCAGCTTTTTTATGGTGAGAGATGCTTTAATCCGGTATACTTTTACAGAATATAGCCCGCAGCAGGGTGAACCACACTAGTGTATAACTCATAGAATGGGGGTCAGTGCAGATATGAGTGAAAGAGGTTCTGATTTTTACGATAATAATGAGGTATTTGAGACGTATATGGAACGTCGGCAAGGCCAGGATAACGCCAATGATACGTTGGAGAGACCGGTTATGCTGGAGTTGGTCGGGGATGTTACGGGTAAACATATTCTCGATCTCGGCTGTGGTGACGCAAAATTTGCGGTAGAACTACTTGGCGAGAGGTATAATGGCTTGTCTTATACAGGTATTGAAGGTTCAACGAATATGGTTCGGGCTGCCCGCAAGTCCGTTCAGGGATTGAATGCCCGGATTGAGCAATCTTATCTGGAAGAGTGGACGTATCCTGTACATTCATATGACCTTGCCATTTCAAGACTGGCGATCCACTACATCGAGGATGTTGAAAGCCTTTTTCGTAAAGTGTATGGGGCACTTAAAAAAGATGGAACCTTTGTTTTTTCGGTAGAGCACCCGGTGATTACTTCAACGCTGCAACCCTCCGGAACACGAACCAATTGGATCGTAGATCAATACTTCGTCGAGGGATATCGGGAGCAACAGTGGCTTGGCGGTTCCGTCCAAAAAATGCACCGTACCATTGAATCGTATTACATGGCCTTGCAAGAAGCTGGATTCCGAGTGGAGCAATTGCGTGAATCAGCACCTAAGCGTGCAGAATTCGTCAATGAAGAGACGTATCAGCGCAGACGGCGTATTCCGCTTTTTCTGTTTCTCTCCGCACGGAAGTAGGCTAAGGAAGAGGCAAACATAGAATCGAAGTTATGCTCAGATTGGCGAAAGTTTTACACAGAAAACCGTGGATAACACAATATATAGGGATAGAAAACCCAAAAACTATCCACATGTGGATAAGTCTTTGGGTTTTGCTGTTTATTCCGCCTCACTCTGTTCCTTTTGGATACAGATAATTCTAACCTTTAGATGCTGCTGCCCGTACATAAACTCGTTCACCATGCTGATCTACTTCTACTGGGGCTTCAAAGAAATCACTTAATACGTCCTGTGTCATGAGATCAGCGGTTAATCCACACCCAAAAACTTCACCCCGACGGAGCAAAAGGCTGTGACTGAAGACGGGCAAAATTTCCTCGGTATGATGCGTTACATAGATCAGCGAAGGTGAGTCTGAACGTGCTGTCAGTTCACTGATGCTGTCCAGTAGACGCTCTCTGGAAAATAGATCAAGCCCATTACAAGGCTCATCCAAAATGAGCAGCTGTGGATTCGCCATCAGGGCACGGGCAATGAGCAATTTCTGCTTCTCCCCCTGCGAGCAAGTGCGATACTCACGATCCCACAGATGCTGGCATCCCAGCGTTTGCATCCAGTGCATCGCCTGATTCAAATCCTCGTCTGCCAGTTTGTCATATAGACCGATCGTAGCGTGTTTCCCACTAATCACGACATATTGCGTGCGGTCAGAAGCGTATAGTTTCTCTTGCAAGGAGGAACTTACCCAGCCAATCGACTTTCGAAGCTCCCTCAGGTCTACACTGCCATATTCATGACCGAGTACCGAGATGTTGCCTTCCGTAGGCCACAGGTAGCCGGTAATCATATTGAGGAGCGTTGTTTTGCCAGAGCCGTTCAGGCCAAGCAGCGCCCAGTGTTCGCCTTTGTTTACACGCCAGCTAACATCATTCAGCAGGGTGAGGGATTCTCTTTTCCAGGTCACATGCTGTATATCAATGATCATTGAACCATCCCTTCTCTCTGATAAATATCGCGCCTCCGTTTCTCAACTTATTGTATTGGAACTGTTGTGGAAGTATCAATAGCTTGCTAAGCTTTAGCGGATCGATCATTGCGCAAGAATACAGCACACACGCCGATCAGGGGCAAAAAAGAACACAGCCGGATGACGAATGAAATGCTGGTCACATCAATCAGAGAACCGATGACAACCGAACCCAGTCCAGCCATACCAAATGACAGGCCGAAGAACAGTCCAGATACTGTACCAATGTGACGCGGCAGCAATTCCTGAGCGTATACGATAATAACACTGAAGCCCGACATCAGGATTAATCCGATGATACCGCATAGCACCATAGACAGGACAGGGCCTGCATAAGGAAGCAGTAGTGAGAACGGAGCGGTACCAGCAATGGAAAACCAGATCATCGGTTTACGCCCGTAACGATCCGCGAGTGGCCCGCCAAGCAAGGTTCCAATCATGCCTGCGAATTGAAGGATAAACAAGCAGAGCTGCGCCTTGGATAGGGGGAGATGATGCACATCCGTGTAATAAAAGGCGTAGTATCCTGTCATAGCCGCAATATAAACAAACTTGGAGAATAATAGCAGGATGAGAACGCTCATGGAAATAAAGATTCGTCTTCGACTCACAGGCGGTGGCGTTGCTTCTGATTCATGCAGTGCGTGCTGTACGGACTGTGTCCGATGGGGGCTTGCGGCATTCAGCTTATTCTTGTACCAGCGGCTAAC
Organism: Paenibacillus polysaccharolyticus; assembly: GCF_900102085.1. GTDB lineage: Bacteria > Bacillota > Bacilli > Paenibacillales > Paenibacillaceae > Paenibacillus > Paenibacillus polysaccharolyticus. The sequence goes on from NZ_FMVM01000010.1 coordinate 68,522, forward strand.
TGAAGCTTGGATAAGGATACCGATAAGTGCAAAGGCCATTAGCCACAGAAATTGTAACTGACCATGCGGAAGCAGTACAAAAGCAACCAGTAGGGGGGCAATAGCTTGTCCGGTATTCCCGCCAACCTGAAAGATGGACTGTGCCATGCCGCGCCCTCGACCGGCAGCCAGATGGGCAACACGTGAGGATTCGGGATGAAGAATGGATGAGCCGATACCAATCAGCGATGCGGATACGAGTAGCATCCATAACGATGACGAAAGGGCAAAGCCCAGAATCCCGAACAGGGAAAATATCATGCCGCCGGGCAGCAGAATAGGCATGGGTTTGCGATCGGATATATAGCCGATCAGTGGTTGCAGCACCGAAGCAGTAATGTTTAGTGCAAAGGCAATCCAGCCCATCTGTGCAAAGCTGAGATGCATGGCTTGTTGGAACAGCGGGAAGGCTGACGTAACAACCGTTTGCATGGCATCATTCAGCAGATGGGCGAAACTCACCCCTGCAAGGGCCCAGTTCGCTGCGTGGTTTAGTTGAATTTTGTTTACGGCGGCTTGAGCCATCATAGATCACCTCGGATATTTTTATCCATAATAAAAGATAGCTGGAGAGCTTGTCTTTGTGAAAAGTGCTTGGAATCTAAGCACGATTTGCTATAATGTCAGCAGGTGAGAAACGATGGAATTAAATATGACATTCAATGGTTTAGAGTTATGGAAAGCTTCTGGCGGGTTCGCCAATGAACCTCATATGCATGATGACTGGTATCAGGTAACCCTGCCCATTAGAGGTCAATGTTTGCTGGTGCAGGAACAACAGACATATACATTACAGGCTGGATTCGGAATCATCGCCCATCCCCGGACGGAGCACTTTTTTGAGATCGGTTCGGACGCAGCCGTCATTGTCATCAAGTTTCGTAATCTACCAAGAGGATTAGCAGACCGCGGTTCAAGATCAGTTCATTCTGAATTACAGATCACCCAAGCTTTTGATCCTGCAGAGATCAGCAGACTGTTCCGAGGATGGCATGTGACTGGGCTGGAGGATGAACCGGACCCGTTGCTCATTCAGGAAACCGAGCTGTCTGTAGAGCAGTATCTTGAACGCATATTGTCTGGACCCGAGCATTCGCATATAGAAGCAAGAGAAGCTGGTTCCATATGGTCCGGGAGTCCCGAGGGGCTATTGCTTTCTGGCAATAATCGTCCACATTTCCTTGGAGTTACCGGGAGTAATTTGGGCATAGATCCTCATATGCAGCGTGTATTAGAGTATATTCACAGTGACTTCACAAACCCGATGGATATCGACTCCATGGCAGCGGTAGCACATCAGAGCAGGTATCATTTTATGCGCTCGTTCAAAATGCTGACAGGTTCAACGCCGTACCAGTATCTACTGAATTTACGTGTGGAGGAAGCCGTTCGTTGTCTGCGCAATACAACCGAATCAGTGACGGAAATAAGCTTTGCACTGGGATTCTCACATGTCAGTCAGTTCTACAGAGCGTTTCAGCGTGTTAAGGGTGTAACACCGATGCAATTTCGCAATCAGTTATGATACGTCGTTGTAATACATGTTGGGGCGGAATAGCAACGCTATTTCTGCCCTTTTTTCTTTTTCCAATGCGGGTACCATGCAATATTCACGTCTGCTCCTCGGGGCATGGCGTTATAAAAATTACAGGGTATTCCTGATTTTATTGTTGCTAAACATTCAAGACTCTGCTAAGATGAGAAAAAGTTTATGAAAGCGTATACATTTAAATCAAAATTACAACGTTGTAATTATGGGGGATGTAAGATTTGAAAAAGCATAGTTGAGGCATGAACGAGACTGAATAAATGCGATTTTTCTTGTAATTATGCGGTATAGTATAGGTCGTTACAAAATTGGAGTTAGCCTAATATCAGATGTATTACAGGGGAACAGATTTTTTTTATCAAAAAATTCAAACGTTGTAATTTTGGAACGAAGGGGAGTGTTTACGTTGAAAAAACGCATGTCCACGCTGTTCAGTCTGATTCGGCGGGATAAGTATCTGTTGCTGATGTTCTCACCAATCTTTCTGTATTATCTGATCTTCATGTATCTGCCCATGCCGGGTGTACTGCTTGCCTTTCGCAACTTTATACCGGGTCAAGGCATGTTCAGTGGCGAATGGGTGGGGCTGCGCTGGTTTGAGCAGTTCGTCAACTCGATTTACTTCTGGCGGTTATTGCGTAATACCTTTTTACTGGCCTTTCTGCCACTCTTGTTCGGTTTCTCCATCCCCATTCTATTTGCAGTCTGCATCGTAGAGATTAAGAATCGAACCTTTAAACGCTTCGCGCAAACCGTAACTTATCTTCCTCACTTTATCTCCACCGTTGTGGTGGCCGGCATTATTATCAACTTCCTATCACCAACAGACGGTATTATCAACACCCTGATCGCAAGACTCGGTATGGAAAAAATAAACTTCATGATGGATGCCAGCTGGTTCCGCACCATTTTCACAAGTTCAGACATCTGGCAGAGCTTTGGTTTTAGCTCCATCATCTACATCGCAGCCATTATGGGCATCGACCCCGAGATGTATGACTCCGGCAAAATTGATGGCGTGAACAAGTTCCAGGAGTTATGGCATCTAACCCTGCCAAGCATCAAACCAACCATTGTTATTCTGTTGCTACTGTCGCTCGGCGGTATCATGAGCGTAGGTTTCGAGAAAGTATACCTGCTCTATAACGGAGCCACATATGAAACGGCAGATGTACTGTCTACTTATGTGTACCGTATGGGGATCGAGGGTCAGAACTATGGATTCGCCACAGCTATTGGACTATTCAACTCCATTATCACCTTTATCCTTGTTTTTGCAGCCAATACTCTGACTCGCCGCCTGACCAAAATGTCACTCTGGTAAGACAAACACTGATCCAAAGGAGAGCCTGTATGCAAAAATCGAGAAGTGACCGATTATTCTATGTCTTCGTCTACCTGCTGACCATTCTGGCGGTTGTAGTCACCTTATATCCATTCCTGTACGTGGTCAGCATTTCCTTCAGCTCGGTGGATGCCATCGATAAACAAAAAGTGGTGCTCTGGCCTGTGGGGTTCACTCTCTCAGGATATAAGATGGTACTGCAGTACAAGGAACTGTGGGTGTCCTTCTATAACACGGTCTGGTATACCGTTGTAGGCACGTTGCTGAACATTGTAGCAACTTGCCTGGCTGCATTTCCTTTGTCGAGACAGCAGTTTTTTCTACGGCGCAAGCTGAACTTTTTTATCGCTTTCACCATGTATTTCTCAGGTGGACTCATTCCGGTCTACATGCTGATCACATCACTCGGTTTGTACAATACTCGTTGGGTGATGGTGCTACCTGTACTGGTGATTACGTTTAACGTAATGATCTGCCGCTCGGCCTTTGAAGGCATTCCGAATGAAATTTTTGAAAGCGCAAGCATTGATGGAGCGAATGAGATGACGATGTTGTATCGTCTGGCCGTTCCAATTATCAAGCCTACACTAGCCGTGCTGACGCTGTACTACGCCGTATTCCACTGGAACAATTTTTTCTCAGCCTTACTGTATCTAGGCAAACAGGATATGCAACCGCTCCAGATGTTCCTGCGAAGGGTGCTGATCATGGCTTCGCCAGAAGTTATGCAGAAGATGGGCGGTACGATGACATCCGGTGCACTGGCGGTTTCATCGCTGCAAGTTCGTTATGTGTCTATCGTGGTCAGCATTCTGCCGATCGTGATGATCTACCCGTTTATCCAACGGTACTTCGTTAAGGGCATTACCCTCGGAGCCGTGAAAGGATAGAGTGCATTACCAAGCACCACAGTCATTCAAGCAAGTCATTCAAGGGAGTTCAAAAGGGTTCATACCAAGGAGGAATGATGGATGAAAGTCAAAGGGGCAGGAAGAAAAAGTGTAATTGCGGCGATACTTGCGATCAGTTTGGCGGGTTGTAGCGGGGGAACGGGTGCAGGAACCGATGCGGGGAAAACACCTGAGAGTACAGAAAAAGCCTTCAATTATACCGGCGCTGGGCCGGTAACGGATCAACCGGATGCGAAGCTGTCAGTCCTGGCAACGAACGCATGGACAACCAACGTGGATCTGTCCACCGCAGCCATCGTTAAGAAAATTGAGAGTAATGCGGGTGTGAAAGTAGATTGGGATCTGATCCCTCCTCAAAACTATGCGGATGCGGTCAATCCGAGGCTGGCTGCCGGCACAGGGCTCCCGGATATCGTGTACCTGCCGGATCAGGATCAATTAATGAAGTACATTAACAGCGGTCTGTTCATCCCGATTAATGACCTGGTAGAGAAGTATGGCGTTAATCTCAAAAAAATATATGAAAAGTCGCCATCCGTGAAAGCCAGTTTAACCACGCCAGATGGTAAAATGTATTATGTTCCACAACAAACGCTGACGCGTAACTACATGCCTGTGTTCATGGTGAATGAGCGTTGGCTCAAAAAGCTGGGATTATCTGAGCCAACTACGCTTGATGAGTTCACAGCGATGCTGCGCAAATTTAAAACAGATGACCCGAACGGCAACGGCAAAGCCGATGAGATTCCATTGTCCATGGAATCGAAGTTTATCCCTATGGCCTTCGGTCCAGCCTTTGGACTTGATCTATCGAACAATTTCTATGCAGACGATCAAGGCAAAGTGCACTTCAGCTATTATGAGCCAGCCTACAAGGAATACCTGACTTACTTGAATGGTCTGTACAAGGAAGGTCTGCTCGGGGTGGACTACGCGAGCACTACAAGCGACCAGGTTACTTCACGGATCTCGCAAGACGTAACGGGAGCGACGTTTAACTTCAGCTGGTATATGTCGATGGTTTACAGCCCGCTCTTCAAGGATTACAAGCCCGAAGAGCCGATCATCAAAGGCATTCTACCATTAAAAGGGCCGCATGGAGATCAGTTCTACATCGGACGTACACCGGTTAGTGGTATCTTCGGCATCAGTAAAGATAGCAAAAATCCGGAACTGGCTTTCCGCTTCCTGGATTATGCAGTCAGTGATGAAGCACAGACATATTACACTTGGGGCATCAAGGATGATACGTATACAGAAGAGAATGGCGTGAAGAAATTCACGGATAAAGGTAAAGACAATGAATATATCCAAAAGCTCGGAATTGGCCCAGTCAACCTGCCAAACATCCAGTCCACGGATTCAGCGGATTCGATCGTTGCACCTTGGCATGCGAAGCTGGACAAAGAATTAGAGAAATATGTGCGTGAGCCGTTCCCGTTTGTGTATGCTTTACCGGATGAAGCGAGCGTAGAGAGCATGTCCATGCCTGACATTACCACATATGTAGAAGAGATGAACTTCAAATTTATTAGTGGTGATGCAAGCCTCGATCAGTTCGACAAGTACATCGAGACACTCAAAAGCATGAATGTTGAACAGGTGATCGCAGGCAGACAAGCACAATACGATCGCTATAAAGCTGCACAGAAATAGGAAACAGGTTTCAGGCATATGAGAGGTGTTGATTCAATTTGATTACCATTAAAGATATTGCCAAACTGGCGGGGGTGAGCTACAGCACGGTATCGAAAGCACTGAACGATGATCCCCGAATCAAACCGGCGACCAAGCAGAAGGTGCTCGCGGTAGCGGAGAAACACCAATACCGGAAAAATATGCTGGCCCGGCAACTCTCCACTGGCAGAAGCAATATCATCGGTTTTGTGCTGGACGAACTGAGCAATCCATTGTTCTCCAACATTTCGGGTAGCCTGCATACCGAGCTGAAGAAGCGAGGGTATCAGATGATTCTGGTTGTAGCCGATGACGGGGTAGACGTGTTCAGCCAGCTGCGTGTCGATGGTTGTATCCTGTGGGACTATGCGCTGGACAATCGGGATGCATTTTGGAAAAAGTTTGCGACCTTGAACATGCCGTGTTTTGTACTCGGTACAGATGAAGCTCCGAACTCTCCTTACATCAAGATTGATCGTAAGGAGGGGTTGTACAAGGCCGTGGAACATCTGAAATCCCTCGGTCACAGCCGAATTGGATTCATCGGTAACTCGCAGCATGTCAAGCTGGAGGGTTATCGGGAAGCCTTGCAGCGCACAGGACTGATTTTCAATGAGGACGATGTGTTGCCCGCGCATTCTTCGTGGGAAGATGGGTATTTCGCGATCCGGAACTATACGTTTGGAGCGGAGTCTCCCACGGCATTTATCGGCTTGAACAACCTTGTGACACGGGGAGCACTTCGGGCGTTGCTCGAAGCCGGCTACAGCGTGCCGCGTGATATCTCGATTATCGGTTATGACGATCTGCCGGATATGCAGTATGCCGAAGTGGCATTGACCACCATTGGTCCACCGCTGGATGAACTGGCCGCTCAGGCGGCAGAGCTCATCGTATCCCTGATTCGTGACGAGCAGGTGGATGTGCCGGTTGTCATCCAGCCGAAGCTGAATCTGCGTAATTCAACAGCAACGTGCCGGCAGTAATGCCGGCTTTAATAGAAAGCTAGTTCAGCTCTAAAAGTAGTAAGTGAATGTATAATTGAATGAAGAACTATCCCTGTTGAGTTATTATTTTACACACCAACGGAGAGGACAGAAAAAACCTGAAAAAGTGAAGCGTTCGCCTTTATCACCGGATTTTCCCTTTAATAAAAGGGAATCGAAAAAAATCTGGTGATAACAGCGATTGGAAGGTTGTTCTGTCATTGGAGTAAGCGTGTAAACATCTTTAGTTCAAATTATAGCCTAGAACGAATGAGTAGAATGAGAGCAGTGGCTAGTAACAGATTCGATGCACGTTATTGTATTCGAACCAATACAAACTACTAGGAGGTAACGCGATGCAGGTACAGACGCAGTTATCCTGGTCTGAGCGAATTGCAGCAACGATTATGCAGCAATGTAACGAGGATGGTTTCCATGCATTCCCTTCAGGACGATGGGCATACGTGGAAGGCATGACGTTAATGGCTATGGCACGAACAGGAGAAGAATACGGCAAGCAGGAATATATCGATTTTATGAAAAGACATATGGATCTGTATGTACAGCCAGATGGATCTATCGGAACCTACTCCCTGGAAGAATATAATCTGGATCAGATTAATCAAGGGAAGAACCTGTTTGCATTACTTGATGATGCCGAGGATGGGCGCTACGCAGAAGCTGCTCATCTGCTCGCAGCGCAGCTTGCAGGGCAGCCTCGTACATCCGAGGGTGGCTTCTGGCACAAAAAAATCTATCCGTTCCAGATGTGGCTGGATGGACTGTACATGTCTTCTCCTTTTCTCTCCCAATATGCGAAGACGTTTCAGCGTCCAGAGTTATTTGACGAAGTAGCTCATCAAATTCTGCTGGTCGAGCGCCAGACACGTGATCCACGTACCGGATTGTTATACCATGGCTGGGATGAATCGAAGGAGCAGATCTGGGCAGATTCCCTGACCGGATGTTCCCCGCACTTCTGGAGCCGAGCTATGGGCTGGTATGCCATGGCCATCGTGGATAGTGTCGAACATTTCCCGCTGAATCATCCTAAACGGGGTACGATTATTGGTATCTTTGAGCGTATGTGTAATGCCTTGGTACGAGTACAAGAGCAGGAGAGCGGACTATGGTTCCAGGTGCTGGATCAAGGGTTCCGCAAAGGAAACTATCTAGAGGCTTCAGGCTCAAGCATGTTTGTATATGCAATTGCGAAAGGTGTACGTTTGCGTTATCTGGAACCTCACTTCAGAAATGCGGCTGAAAAAGGGTGGCAAGGGCTTACGTCCAAGTTAATGGAGGAGACCACTGAAGGCGTTCGGTTGAACGGTATCTGCCACGGAGCAGGATTGAGTCTGGATCGTGATGGCTCGTACAGCTACTATGTTAGCGAGGCTATTGTAAGCGATTCCTTTATGGGAGTTGCTCCGTTGTTGCTGGCCGCACTGGAAATGGAGCGTTTGCCATGACGGAGCAACGCTCGGCAGCGGATCTCGTGTTGGAGTCATCTACTCCCTGTATTACGGTTGCTTCTGACGGATCAGGAGATTATACAACCATTCAGGCGGCAGTGGATGCTCATCCAGACCATGGTACTCACGGCCTTCCGATCCGAGTGAAGGCAGGCGTGTATGTTGAGAAGCTGCATATGGATAAGCCGGGCATCCATCTGATTGGTGAGGGCGCCGAGCAGACGATTATCACCTATGATGACCATGCACTCAAGCGATTTCCCGACGGTTCACAGTATCATACATTCCATTCGTACACAGCCTTTATCGGGGCTGATGATTTCAAGGCGGAAGGCATCTCTTTCGTGAACTCGGCTGGGCCAGGTAGCGAGGTAGGACAGGCGCTAGCAGTCTATGTGGATGGGGATCGTGCTGTGTTCCGCGGATGCCGTTTTATCGGTCATCAGGATACGATCTTTACCGGACCATTGCCTGAGCAACCGCTGGACCGCAGTTATTTCGGCGGGCCTCGTGACGGTGCCGAGCGCAGGAAGTTAAGACAGTACTTCGAGGATTGTTATATCGAAGGGGATATCGACTTTATTTTTGGCTCGGCTACGGTTGTGTTCAAGAGTTGTGAGATCTTCACGAAAAGTCGCTTGACGGAAGCGGAGGTTGCAGAAGGACATGTGAATGGCTGGATTACAGCGGCTTCTACACCAGAGGATGTTCGTTACGGATATGTGTTTGTCGAATGTGATCTGACCAGTAATGCCCCTCCGCAATCGGTGTATCTGGGCAGGCCGTGGCGTAATCATTCCAAAGTTTGTTTCCTGAACTGCTGGCTCGGTGCGCACGTGAAACAGGAAGGCTGGCATAACTGGAACAAGGTCGAAGCGGAAACCACAGTTAATTATGCCGAATATAAAAGTGCCGGGCCAGGAGCCGGACGTGCAGATGTGCGCGTGCCTTGGTCTCACGTACTGACGGAGGAAGAAGCAGCCGAGTATACGTTGTCCCTCGTTTTGTCAGGGGAGGATGGCTGGAATCCATTTGAATAAGCCGAGGCTGTGTCTAAATTTCGAATCGAGTTTAGATACAGCCTCTTTGGTGCTTTTTTTACGTGCTGGATAATATTTGGACCCATGAATGATTCTTAATTGGTATAGTTATGCACAGGGGATTCAACCCATTACTTGTACGTTTGTGGAGGTGTGTGTGATGGAGTGTGCAAATTCAATTCGAGAAAAATTGATGCAGTACATACAGGATAATCATATTAAACATTCACACTTTGCTGTGACATCAGGCATAAATTCAGGGACGCTCAGCCGTATTTTACAAGGAAATAAACCCATATCTATGAATCAACTTATAGCGATTACCGCGGGTATGGGGTTACCTGAAGATTATTTTTTTGATGATTATATAGACGAGTGTTTTTCAACCCTGATCTCCATCAGACGTATACGGCCGTTTATATTTCGTTGTGCTGATTTGAATCGAGTGGATTGTATCCAGCATATCACCAATCGTATTCTAGAAGACCTTGCTTATGTTCCCGTATTATTTGAAATGGCTGAGGAGTTATTTGACAATAACAAAAAAATGGCTGCAGCAGTTTTATACCGAGGGGTATGTGAAGCGGAAAAGTATCAGCATTCTGAACGTCTTGCACGCTGCCAATATCGTTTGTTTCTAATTGATCTAGGGGACAATATGGAAAAAAATATACGAGCGGCAACTCAGTTTGAGACATACGTGAACCGGCTGGATGAAACCGATCAACTTGAAGCATTAAAGCAGTTATCACATGCATTCGGAATGGCCCATAAATGGGAGAAGGTGAATACACTTGCCAAAGAGATGCAACGAATCGCCACGATACAATATGAATTGCAACACCGTTCTGTTCGTTCGGAAGAAGTAAAGAAGGAGACAGAAAGACCGCTTTATTATTATATTTTATACGCCTATCTGGCCCAAGCTACAGCAAGTGAGAAGTGCGGTGATTACAAAAGAGCACTGGAACTTGTAGGTCTATATGATAATGGGGAACGCTGGATTCGAGAGAAAGACGAGCAAGCTCAGCAGATTATTGGACAATTCTCAGAATGGGCTATTGCGAATACTTACCTGTATCGTCTGATGTCAGGAGAAGTGCAGATTATAAATGAATATGCTGATTATATAGCAACTCGCGAAGGTGAGATATTCATTGCTCTATGGCACATGATCCAGGCAGCGAATATATATCATTTCAATATTGATACGATTTTGGAACGATTTGCAGGATATATACCTTATCAATCGGAAAAAGCTGAATTCGGGGAGTATACACCGACGATAATAAAAGAAAAATACGTGCAATTTTTAGGGGATTTGGCCGTGTATCGCTTCGTTGAAAGTAAGGATAATCAATCTGCCACAGAGCTTATGTTAGAGGGCTTGAATCTATCCATAGCTATGGGGAGTAGCACAATTCTTAATTCCTGCTTGGCTATTTTCGAAAAAATTAGAGATCGTTCAGAGTTTTATGAAGCTAAGCAAGGCTAGAGATGGGCGTGTATTGGGTCATATTTCATATAATTGCGCTCCTTTTGTGCCTTTAAATTAATAATCTATATTCTGACATCAGATTCTACAATGTTTCAGAGAGGCTGATTTGATGAGGAAAAGTGTGCTTATACATCTGAAAATGGAGCAGGCTAGAAGCCATCTGCACGAACTTGCGAAGAAATATAACGGATTTCTTCATCCTGAAGTAATCAAGCAGTCGGTGATTCTGGATAAACTCATTGACCAGTTTAATCATGAAGCAGAAAGCAAAAACAAAGCCGATGGATGAATAATCGACTTTGTTTGATAGGTTAGTGGTCTTACTTTAAAGAATTGAATTAGAAATCAAAGTTATCCGGGTCTGGGCCTACCCGCACGTTCTCGTTTAATGAGTTGATCTGTTCCATCTCTTCCGTGGACAGCGTAAAGTCAAAAATGGCTGCATTTTCGATAATCCGATGTTCTTTGGTTGATTTCGGAATGGTTACAACGCCATTCTGCAGATCCCAGCGAAGGATGACTTGTGCAATAGATTTACCTTTGGCTGCAGCGATATCTTCTAATACTGGATTGTCCAGCAGCTCACCTTGCATCAACGGTGACCAGGCTTCAAGCTGAATGCCATGCTGTTTGCAGAATGCTCGCAATTCATCCTGTGTTAGACGGGGATGGTACTCCACTTGGTTGACCATCGGTTTCACTTGTGCATCCTGCATGAGATCTTGCAGGTGATGAATTTGAAAATTACTTACGCCAATTGCACGGATTCGGCCTGCTGCGTACAATTCCTCCATGGCTTTCCATGCACCCTTGTATTTGCCGGCTTTGGGCCAGTGAATCAGGTATAGATCGAGAACTTCCAGTCCCAGCTTGTTCATCGTGGTATCAAATGCGGCAAGTGTTTCCGTATATCCAAGATCAGCATTCCATACCTTAGAGGTAATAAAGAGGTCTTCGCGCTTTAACCCGTTTTCTTGCAATGCCTCAGCGATGGCCTGTCCAACTCCTGCTTCATTGCCGTAGATCGCTGCTGTGTCGATACTGCGGTAACCGTGTTTGATTGCACTTTTCACCGCCTCAATCAGTTCTGATCCCTCTTCGACCTTGAATACGCCTAGGCCAAACCAAGGCATGTGAACACCGTTATGCAATGTTGTAGTCGATTGTAGATTTTTTGCTATTGTCATGAGAAATCCTCCTTGAAATCTGTTTATATTTCTATTTAAAGTGATATAGCCAACAATTCATGATACAAAATTAAATCATACTAGATCAAATAATGCCCAACCTATATAGTAACGTATATAGTCTGTCGATATATAATATGAGGCCGGATACGGATTCGAGCGGTCTCTGATCTATAACGAGAAAGGTGCTTTTCTTCCAGATCAAACCTTAACAGGGTTTGGTTCCAACCTGTCTGAGTTTGTCATAACTTGCTGTTCAAGATGTTGCGCCCATATTGTCAGGATTGCCGCAATGAGCACCATTAATGCACCGACCCATGTGGTATGGATCAAACCGATGGAGTCATTTACGACTCCGCCTAGATAGGCACCTATAGCAATACCCCCGTTAAACGCAGCAATATTAAAAGCTGACGCGACATCTTTGGCTTGCGGTGCAAGCTTTTCTGCGAGTGTAACCACAACGACTTGAAGACCAGGTACATTCATGAAAGCAAGCAAGCCCATGCCCATAATGGTCACCAGTGCAGCCCATTTGAATGGAACGGTGAAATACAGGATGCCAAGGATGATCGTTTGCACAATGAACATGACAAGAAGTGACTTCAATGGCTTGCGGTTGGCTGCTTTACCGCCAATCATATTACCAATGGCAATGGCCACACCGTATAACAGCAGAATGATAGCGATCGTTTGATCCGAATAACCGCTGATGTCATGCAATAGCGGAGACAAGTATGTGAACACGACAAATGTGCCTCCATAGCCTACAGCCGTGATGATAAAAGCAAGCATCAGACGACCGCGTGTTACGAGTCTCACCTGATCCCGAAAGGGTGTACGTGTACCACGTTGTAACGTTGAGGGCACAAGCAAGAGGTTAGCGATCAGGGCAAGGATGCCAACAGCTGCAATCAGGATAAAGGCTGCCCGCCAGCCAAGATTTTGGCCTACGAATGTACCGATAGGCACACCGGTTACCGTTGCAATGGTCAGTCCCGAGAACATCGTGGCAATAGCACTTGCTCTGCGGCCTTCTGGTACCAGATCAGCTGCTATGGTGGAGCCAATCGACATGAACAAGCCATGTGCGAGAGCGGATATCACCCGTGCGATAAGAAGTACAGTAATCCCGGTGGATAATGATGCCAGGGTGTTACCGGTAATAAAAACCAACATGATCGCGAGCAGCAACGTTTTGCGTGATATAGCCGATGTAAGTGATGTTAGAATCGGTGCACCGAACATCACACCCAGAGCATATATGGTAACGGTTAGCCCTGCTGAAGATACACTAATATGAAGATCATTTGCGATCAGTGGCAAGAGTCCTACACTGATAAACTCCGTCGTACCGATTGCAAAAGCGCTGATTGCTAATGCCAGTAGCGCCCAAGTGCTGTGTTTTGTCTCATGATGCATGTCCTGTTCAACTCCTAGAATGTAGATTTGCTTACCGGCAAATGCTATTATGAATTATTCGGTATGACATGAACAGTACGTACTTTTTAGTACCCTACGTACTTTTTGGTGCCTGTACATTAGCATGAACGGAAGCAAATCATAGATGCATCAGGGAGGAAGACAACGATGGAGCGCAAAAAATATAATATCTCGGTCGAAGCAACGCTGGAGGTTATTGGCGGCAAATGGAAATGTGTTATTCTCTGTCACCTGACACATGGAAAGAAACGAACCAGTGATCTGAAGCGTATCATGCCCGCAATCACCCAAAAGATGTTAACGCAGCAACTGCGGGAGCTGGAGAATGACGGTATTGTAAAAAGAATCGTGTACAATCAGGTGCCACCCAAGGTAGAGTATGAATTGAGTGAATACGGTCGGAGTTTAGAGCCCATTCTGACCGCATTATGTAATTGGGGTGACCAGCATATCATCAAGGAATATGGCGACAAAGCAGCCGTGCTGGAGGATAATGGACTCAATGACTTTACTACCGACAATGACAGGGAGCTGATGAAACCGTGAAATACGAAATTCTATACGACGGCGCATTTGCTATGCTTAAGGTAGATTTACAGCGTGGAGAGCGTTTCAAGGCTGAAAGTGGAGCCATGGTGTCCATGTCGCCTACCGTTGAACTCAAAGGATCAGCAGAAGGCGGTATGCTCGCTGGATTTGGCCGTATGTTGAGTGGAGAGAAATTTTTCTTTCAGGAATTGACGGCTGCCGGGGGAAGCGCGGAGATTTTGTTATCTCCATCAACTCTGGGCAGTGTGGAGGCTGTAGAACTGGATGGCTCGTACTCTCTCTATGTACAGAAAGACGGATTTCTGGCAGGAACAGAAGGCATTCAGGTGAATACCAAAATGCAGAATTTGAAAAAAGGTCTTTTTTCCGGAGAAGGCTTCTTTATAATTGAAATCAGTGGACGAGGCACTGTGTTCCTGTCCTCATATGGTGCGATACATCCTATACAATTGGCTGCTGGCGAAGAGATTATTGTAGATAATGCTCACTTGGTGGCCTGGCCTCATTACGTTGATTATCGCATCGAAAAAGCATCCCAAGGCTGGTTGTCCAGTGTGACGAGTGGGGAAGGGTTGGTTTGCCGTTTTCGAGGAGAGGGCACCATCTTGATCCAGAGTCGAAATCCGCAGGGATTTGGTCAATGGATAAAACAGTTTATTCCTACACGATAAATCGTTATATTATTTCATAGATGAATGAATAGAGATGCAACGGAAGTGTATTTCGAAGCGTTATTATAACAGATTCGTTATACCATGTATGATGTATACATACATCTCTGTTGCACAAGATCGTACATCACGGAGGTAGAACAATGAAAAGCTCACGATACACGAATCCGCAAGATAGTCCCGGATACCTGTTATGGCAGGTAACAACGATGTGGCAGAAGGAAGTCCGCAGGGTATTAGAGCCCCTTGATCTGACACAGCCCCAATTTATTTTATTGCATACTTGTTTATGGCTTAATGAGCGTGACTTGGAAGGCAAGGGAGTTACCCAGGTACAGATTGCTCATTTTGCCAATGTAGACGTTAATGTTACCTCCCAAGTGTTACGAGCCCTCGAAAAAAGAGGTTACGTTAAGCGTGAGCGTCATCAGACGGATACACGGGCGAATATCATTACGACAACGCCTGAAGGCACAAGGCTGGCGATTGAAGGCATGAATCTCGTGGAGGAATCGGATAAAAACTTCTTCGAACTTCTCGCGGATCGTAAAGAGGGTTATATGGAAATCATGCAAGAATTCATCAGGCACAGAGCAGAACAATAATAATACTACTTTTACTCATCATGCTTTCGTTTGCATGAAGTGGATTCATGATATATCTTGCGCGAAAAATGACGAAAAATGGATAAACCTCCCTAACCATGTAAGGTTGGAAGGTTTATTTGTCATTAAAATCTAATCCAGTCTGTAGGATGCGAATGGCTGGCCATAACGGAAATCCTCGCTCAGCTGATCCAGTTCAGTCAGCAATTCACCCGAAAGCTTGAGATCGAGGCTGGCCAGATTGTGCTCCAGCTGCTCCGTCTGCGTGGCTCCTACAATTACGGTGGATACGGCCGGGCGAGTTAATAGCCAGGCGAGGGATAGTGTACTTGGAGAGCAACCGGCGGCCTCTGCCTTGGCACTTACCTGCTCGCTTAGTCGAATATTATGCTCCAGCAAGAAGCGGTTGAACGACGGGTCGGTATCTGCTCTGGAGCCGGACGGAATACTGGCTTGTCCATTGTATTTTCCTGTCAGGATACCGCCAGCCAGTGGGAAATATGGGATAATGCCTACACCTTGATCGAGACACAGCGGAACGAGTTCGTTCTCAGGTGTTCGATCGGCGAGCGAGTAGCTGGTTTGCGTGGAGATATACCGCGCATATCCGCGCATCTCGCTAATGCCGAGGGCTTTCATTAGCTCCCAGGCGGCGTAATTGGAGGCGCCGATGTAGCGCACTTTGCCGGACGTAATCATGTCGTCGAGCGTGCGCAGTGTTTCATCCAGCGGGGTATGCGGGTCAAAGGTATGGATCTGGTACAGATCAACATAATCCGTCTGCAGACGCCGCAGGCTATGTTCCAGCTCTTGCTGTAGATGGTAGCGCGAGGAACCGCGCCCATGGGGACCATCATGCCGGGGCAAACCGGCTTTGGTTGCAAGCACAGCGTTTTCCCGCCGACCAGCCAGTGCCTGTCCAATGATGCGTTCTGATTCTGTGCCAGCATAGATGTTGGCGGTGTCGATAAAGTTGATGCCACGGTCCAGCGCTGCATGAAGAATGCGGGTCGAGGCGGCCTGATCTGCTCTTTTGCCAAATGCATTTGTGCCTAGACCGAGTGCAGATACGCGCAGACCGCTGTTGCCTAAACGTCGATACTCCATCTCTCATCGCTCCTTTGGTGTCCAGTATTTGTATAGCCGATTATATCGTAATCTATTGAAAACGTGTTATTAATATAGTTAAATGAATGAAGAAACCGCAACTAAAGGAGATATGATGGAAAACAGTGCTGCACATTTAACTAGACGGAAGCCGAAGAAACCGAAGAAAAAATGGAAGAAGCCCCTTATCATCATACTGAGTTTATTGATTGTGCTCGGAGGCATCGGATTCATCTATCAGAAACAACTCGTTGTGCTGGCATTTAACCTGTTCGCCTCAGGTACGGTGAAGGAAGCTTTGGATGATTCGTATAAAGCCGCAGGGGATAAGGATGCGCCTGTTGTTCAACATACCGATCCTTTTTCATTGTTGCTGCTGGGCATTGACCAGCGGGATAATGAGCCAAGCCGTTCGGACACGATCATCTATTCTGTCGTGCGTCCAGAGGATAATAAAGTGTTATTGTTGTCTATTCCGCGTGACTCCTACACTGAAATTGTGGGCCGTGATGTGAAGTCCAAGATTAACTCGGCTTATGCCCACGGCGAAGCCAAGATGGCGATGGATACGGTGGAGAAGCTGCTGGAGAACAAAGTGGATTTCTATGCTGCGATTAACTTTCACGGTTTGAAAGACATTGTCGATGCGGTGGGCGGCGTGGAGCTGCCAATTAAGAAAGATATTGAGAATAAAAGTAAAGCGCATGAGAAGCTGTTCGTGCAAGCCAACAAACCGATCTATAACGGCGAAGAGGCGCTTGGATATGTACGTTATCGGGAGGATTCCGATTTCAACCGTACGATGCGTCACCGGATTTTCCTAAATAGCTTCATGAATCGTGCGATGGAGGTCAAAAATCTGACCAAAATCCCGGACATCATCAAGATTGCCGGATCGAATTTTACAACGAATATGAAATCGGACTTTATTGTGAATTTTGCCGAGTCTCTATATATGAAAGACAGCATTCCAACCATCAGCAATTACATGCTGAAAGGTGATGGGAAGATGCGTAGCGGTACGTGGTATTATGACCTGTCTGATGAAGATCTGACTTATGTGCGCGGTATGATTAAGAGCTGGTTAGATCCGAATACAACGCAATTGATTGAGCCGGAATCAGACGATAAGAAAGAGGGCACGGAGTCGTCAACACAAGATTCAATAACGCAGACGGAGAATTAAAGGGTTTAGTTATAAGTATGAACATGTACGTGGTAGTAGTGTGGGTAAATGGATATAAAACAAGCAAATAGTCTGGAAAGCATAAAAGAAGCCTTGGGCAAATTTATGCTTCCAGGCTTTTTTGTGTTCTATTCGTTCAAGTGGTCAAGAGAAGCGGGATGAGTTGGGGCACCCGGCAAAGTGTCGGTAAGGTATCAGCAAGGTATCTGTTCTGTAAACCCTTTTTTGAGCTATCTATAGTAAAATATAGGAAAACATCTTATGACAACCAATGGAGGAAGTCCATGAAGGAATTTAAGGATCGGCTTAGGCAGGTTCAGGAGCAGCAGAGGCAACTCGCTAAGGACTATCAAGCCTTACTACAGGAGTATCAGTCCGATGACCTTACGGTTCGCAACGAACAGTTGCTGGAGCAGACGGAAACGCAGCAACTTAAACTGCAACAACTGGAACGTCGTGCACGCCAGATGGAAGAGGAAAATGCGCGTCTTCGCATGGCGTTGTCCGAGCAGATGCTGGACGAGAAGCTGAATCTGATCCGGGTATCGCGGGAGAAGATGGAGACCTATTTTCAAGGCAAAACGGCAGTACATAACGACCATATCAGCGAATTGGAGCATCGAACCAAAGCTAATCTGAATACTATCTTCAATCAGGCTTCCCAGCATCTGCAAGAGGATGCGGCTGAGATGAAGGAACGGATTGCCTATCTGGCAAACGAGGTGAAATCACGGATCGAATCGCACAAGCAGGCTGTGTGGGAGAGAGCTGAGGCAGTTCGCGGCCAGATCCAGCATGGTTATGAGCAGATGGCAGAGGAGGAGCTGAGCGAGGAAACGATCCAGCGCCGAATCAAGCAAAATCGGATGGAGATGCGGATCGGGCTGAGCTGGATTAACAAGGTAGCGATACTGCTCCTGATTCTGGGAGTCGGCGCAGCCTTTCGATACTCCTATTCAACGTGGTTTAGCGATGAGATGAAGGGCGCGGGCTTTTTCCTGCTTGGCGCACTGATGCTAGCAGGTGGGGAGTGGCTGTTTCGCCGGAAACAAAAAACATTTGCCATGGGACTGCTTGGCGGAGGCATATCTGTGTTATTTGGTTCGATATTCTACAGTTATTTCCTGCTGCATATTATTGGGCTGTACACAGGTTTGGGTTTATCTGTGCTGGTGTCAGCTGTGTCCGTCTTGTTGTCTTTAAGGTATCAGTCCAAGACGATCTGTTCCTTTGGTCTTGTGGGTGGATATTTGCCATTCTTCTCTTACCTGTTCACGTTTGGGCTGGAAGGCACAGCGGTCTATACCGCAATGATCTATCTGTTGCTGCTGAACGGTATCATTGTGTTCATTTCGTTCGGGCAACGATGGCCGGTCGTGCACTATATCAGCTTCTTGTTCCATGCGCCGTCCATGCTGATTCTGCTATGGCTGTCACCGAGTGAACAGGTGGGTATGCTGTATTCTGTGGTGACTTTTGCTCTGTATCTGGGTATTACGCTTGCGTATCCGTTCAAACATCGGGTGAAATTGACCTGGTGGGATTTCGCTTTACTTGCCATGAATACGAGCTTGAGCTGTCTCGTCTTGTATGTACTGCTCGATGCGGCGGGCTGGAATGATGCGCAGGGCTTGCTTGCTGTTATTTTTGCACTCGTCTATCTCGGACTTGCGAGGTTTGTTCAGCGGCATATGGCGCAGGAGAAGCAGACCATTTTACTGTTCTATCTTACGTCGCTCACCTTTACCATTCTGTTTGTTCCGTTCCAGTTTGGTTCGAAATGGCTGTCGATGGGCTGGTTGATTGAAGGCGTGTTACTGGCTACGTTTGGACATTTCAGAAAATTTAAGGCAGTCGAGCGTGCGGGCTGGGGCATCGTGCTTCTATGTATTACATTCTTTGTGCAGTATGATTTGTTATCATTATTCTTTGTGGGGGAACAGTCGTACTTTATGTTAAAATACTCCAGCCTTACGCTGGGAACCCTGCTCATTACGCTTTATTATGCTTGGGCGCTGCGCGAAACGGGCTCCGAAGGAATGGGAAGAAGCTTCAATTACTTCCCGTGGGAGCGTGGTTTCCTGGAAGGTTTCAGGTATGTGACCCTTGTAAATGTATGGTTATATGTGCTCTATGAATCCAACGAACTGTATATCAGAGCTATGGATGAAACGTTCGTCTTATATATGTTCTATAAGCTGCTTATGTTTGCGGCGCTGACGATTGCTTTGGCGTATGGACTTGGCAAAGTGAAGATGCTTCGTGATCCATTCCTGCGGGGATATACACTCTTTTTGCATGGCATTGGGTGCTGCATTGCACTGGCGGTAACCTTGACGATGCCAGCATTGCAGCCAGGTGTAGAACAGCATACGGCGGCCGAAATTGTCGGACTGGTTGTCCTGATTATTTTTAACGTGGGTGTATTCTTCGCGGGGCGAGATCTGCTGATTGCGGGAATACGTGGTCAGTTCAAAAGTGTCGAGTGGTATCCCGTTATTGCGGGCATCTACTTGCTCGGCGTTATCACCGTGTTCCTGACCATTCAGTTCCAGTGGGGTGACGTGGGGCTGATGTTCAGCTTGATCTATCTGGTGCTGGCGATTCTCTATATCGCGTACGGGTTCCGTAGAAAATATGTTATGATCCGGCGTCTCGGGCTGGGTCTAACACTGTTCGCTACTGGCAAGATGGTGTTCTATGATGTCAGTCTGTTGACGGCGGGCAGCAAAATCATCGCGTATTTCAGCTTTGGTCTGCTGCTACTGGGTATATCGTATCTGTATCAGAAGGTGTCCAGCCGGATGGAGGAGATTCAGGCGAAGGTTGAGGGTGAGGGTCAGAACATATCCACTACAGCGAATAAAATAAATCCAACAGATCAATCAACGCGATCCAATGAATCTGAGAAAAGTACCTCAGGTACATCCGAGGAAACAGATGATGAACAACATTGATGTAGGCGTATAACGAGTGTTGTTGAACGTATCATATTAGAAAACGCTGTGCTTGCTACGTTGTATACTTCGTTGAACGTTGTCAAAGGACTCTGGAATCATAGTGATTTCAGAGTCCTTTTTAGTGCAATAAAAGCTATGGAATGGCTTCGTAGAGCTCAGTCATGAGGTCTGCCAGTTCACCCTGTGGCTCGATTGGCTGATGATTCATATCGGTAGGTGTCATATAAAATATGACGGTGTCCTGTTTGAACATGGTCACATGAAATAACACGCCTGTTGTGTCTTCTGCGTCTGGATGCTCGACAATTTTTACATGTCGAATCTTTTCAATCCAGTCTTGAATCAACTTGGGATTGGTCGTTCTTTTTCTAGAACCGTCACTGCCACTCATGATTTCAATTGAATCTACTTCAGTGATGTTATCTGGATAGAATGACCCCAGCTCTCGTGGAGTTTTATTTAATTCCGCTGGGTTGGGCAGATCAGAGCTTTGACAACTGCTAAGGATCAAAGCAGCAAAAAGAGCGCATGTGATTGCGTGAATGGTATTTCTTTTCACTGTAATTCCTCCCCTTATATTGTGGAACGAAGGACGTGCTACAAATGTTTCGTATAGATGACATTCGTGAAACGTTTTGCACAGGAGTCGCGTTTATAATAGAGTAGCTGTCACATTTAAGGTTGATTGTTCATTCGAAGCCACGAGATTTCGGAGGCCGATGTCCCTTCTGGTGATACACCGCCATCGTTACTCACGCGTGACAGCACGGTTAGGGTGATTGATAAAGCGAAAGCAAGCAGCACGTATATCAAAATGGTTTTTTTCTTCATGGGAAATACCTCTCTTGTTGAATAAGCTAAAGCGTCCGTCAGGGCGTTATGAGAAAAAATGCACAACGTCTGGTATAGTTATAGAATGAGTAAAGAATGTTTAAGCCTGTTTAAGTCTATGGTGTTCCTGTATATCACTATATGAAATGGCAGGCACGCAAACAATGGAACAAATCTGATGAATTTATCAGTACTCGAATGAAAAGATAGAGACCGAGTGACATTAAAGGTGGGGAATAACATGCGGGAGACGGCAAAAATCGTCATTCGTACGCCGGGACAGGAGAGCGATGGTTCATTCGCCTATGTGAGCCAGGGCCGCTCGATTACGGTGGGGCGTTACACAGGTGTCAGTGAACTGGACTTGTCCATCTATAATCAGATGATATCGAAGCGGCATTGCCGCATTCATTATGACACGAAACAACAGCTCTGGATCGAGGATCTGGATAGCAAAAATGGAACCGAACTTAACGGGCAACGCCTCGTCCCATATGAGAAATATCCGTTTGGCGAAGGCGACAGCCTGACACTGGTTAACGGTTTGATTCACCTTCGGGTGGAAGGTGATCTCGGGGAGACGAGAGAATATCGTATATCGGACTTGCTCGGTGAGGGTGTGCGTTTACAGGATCATCTGCAGACGGTGCAGGTAAACGAAGATGAAATTCCGCTGTCCAAAAAGGAGTATCAACTGTTCAAATTGCTGTACAGTGAGCTGGATCATTTTGTAACGAGGGAGCAAATTATTGCTCAGGTGTGGCCGGAACGAAGTATGTTGGAGAGTGATCCGGTGGGTATCGACGAGATTAACTCGCTCATCTACCGCACGAATCGCAAGCTGGGCATTCATTTTACGATTAAATCTGTGTACAAAAAAGGAGTATACATGAAATCTCATGTCGGGGAAACGGGTGAATAATTGCATCATATCCTCTAAACAGTACTGCCAAGTAATGATGATCAGGTCTTTTAAAAGAATATAAACATAACAAAGGGAAGCTTCTGCACGGTCATAGACCTCCGAAGCTTCCCTTTGTTATGATGAGTTCATGATGATTATTCAATTAATTCCATGGCTGATTGCCGTGTTAACTTTGATTGCCGTTGTATGGATCGTAATCGTAAGCTGGAAAAATGGAATTTCGCCCATGCCGACATCCCGCCCGGTCAGGCAGGTAGTGATACAGGAGGTCAATCGTATAACGGGTTATGCGGATATTATGGAAGCGGGTTCGGGATGGGGAACATTGGGCATGGATGTGGTGAAGCATTGTCCTGGCAAAAGGTTGACGGGCATTGAAAACTCACTCATTCCCTTGTGGACTTCACAATGGCTGACATGGCTTAGTGTAGGGCTACGCCGAGCTGGAGGACAACAGCATTCGTTCAAGGGACGTCTGCGCTTCATCCGCGGCAGCATCTATACATGTTCCTATGCGCATGCCGATGGTGTGATCTGTTATCTGTTTCCGGGTGCGATGACTCGGCTCGTGGACAAGTTCCAACGCGAGCTGCCGCCGGGTGCGAAGGTGATCAGCGTCTGTTTTGCATTGCCGGGCAAAGAGCCACTGCGCACGATCACATGCCGCGATGCGTTGCGAACCAAGGTGTATGTGTATGCTTTTTGAGAGTGGGGCTGGTTGGAATTTCTCTATAGACGTAAAATGCTTCTCTCCGTATCTTGATTTCGTCTCAGCTAACTTCTAACGATCACCAGAGACGTTATTTGGCTGGTTTTAACCATTCTAAAAATCTAACGATCCCCAGTGACGCTATTTCGGTAGAAAAGCTATATTTTGGCCGTTTTCTGGCATGTTTCTTGGAAATAAGCTTTGTGGAGATCGTTAGAATCCGAAAAGGACGTTTTACTGCAAAATAAGCTCCGTGGCGATCGTTAGAAATTAATTCAGACTGAACTTGAGCTTTCGCTGCTATCGATATCCTGATTTCATCCTTGAGCGATGCGAAACGGGGGCTAGCATATCTCAATCGAACTCCTTTCATATTCTTGAATAAGGTATGCTCAGCTACGCTGGTGCCGTGGTTAACTTCGAAACCAGCCCAAGTACGCTTTAGAATATATATCCATATTCGCGTTAGGCTTACAGGTTCCTGTTGGATGACCTATCTTCCCCATGTGAAAAACAAGCAAAGTCCGGCTCCGATTTCACCTTGATTGTGAAATCAGAGCCGGACTTTTTAAATTTGCGTAGGTCAGGACAGGCTTGCCCTTTCGGCTCACAAGTACATCATCAGTTACTTTGCCGAATCCGTAGTTCCTGTAGTGCCAGTTGTGCTTGTCGTACCCGTTGTATCTGTAGATGTACCGGATTGGGAACGATTTCTTCCACCGCCGAATCCGCCTTGTCCATTGCCTCCGCCAAAACCACCCATGCCGGAGCGCGCTGTCGTTACGCCTGATTCATTCACCCAAGTCACATTACTTGTGGATTGGAAAGCAACGATTTGTGTTCCGCCGCTATAGGTACCGCCAGTGTAGAGTCCGTCCACCGATTTGCCTGTTGATGTTCCGCCAGAGAAGATGACATATGATCCATCTTTTGCGAGATCCGGTGAGCTAACGACTACGTTTTGGTAGTCTTTGGCTGGTGCAAACGTCAGAATATTATTTCCTTTGCTGTCCTGAACATGAACCAGTGTTCCAGCTTTTTGTGTCTCAGGGAATGTCATCACGATTGCATTTTGCGTTGAATCATCGGAAGTGCCTTGCGCCATGCCAGAGCTTCCCGCAGCCACCAGATATCCGCCACTGATTACAAATGTGCCGTCATAATCCAGTGCCCCATTACCGTTATTCGTTGGGCCATTCACGATAACCGTTCCGCCCGTCATTGTGATGGAGCCATTGGAATCCAGACCATCACCACCAGCATTTACGGTAAGGGTTCCGCCGTTGATGTGAAACTCGTTATTGCCTGATGATTCGCCCGCCATACCGCCAGGGCCACGGGTTTGCTGGCTTGCGTCCGAACCTTGTGCCGACTGATCTAACGTGGATGTGGTACCCGTCGTTCCAGTGGAGTTAGCTGTGTCTGTATCTGCTGATTTGTTTGTGTCGATAGCAGAACTACTGTTATTTGTAGCTTTTCCCGTTGTAGTTGCTGTTGTGCTGCTCGTTGTTGTCTCACCACCAGCGGCGTTCACGCCGTCATCTGATGCCGTTACGTCTACATCCCCATCATTCAGGGTAATAATTGCTCCTTCGAGCCCTTCGTAACTCTTCGCAATCTTGATTGTTCCACCGTTAATGGTCAGCGCCTGATCGGCATGAATGCCATCATCTCCAGACTGAATGTTGAAAGTCCCATCGTTCACCGTCACATTGCTATTGCTGTGCAAGGAATCATCCATAGAATCAATGGTGTATGTTCCGCCATTCACCGTAAGATCGGTTCCTGCTTTAAGCGCTTTGGCGCTTGCAGACTCTTCCTCTGTTGTCGTCGTTGCATTGTCTGCATCAGCGTTGGATTCAGATGATGTTGCTGTAGTGCTAGCCGCACCGGTATTTGCCGACTTCGTGGAGTTCGTTGTTTTACCGCTGCTAGCCTTGGTTCCTGTTTTGGTCTCAGTTTGGTTTCCTGCATTCGCAGCACCATTTGGCATTGCTGGCATATCGGCAGGTGGTTCACCATCCGGTGGTGTGCCCATATCGGTTGGAGGTGTGCCGCCATTCATTGCGCCATCACCACCGAAGCCACCGCGGCCTCCGCCAAAGCCGCCACCGCCGGGGCCTTCTTCGACCTTGGCAGGTGCATTTGCACTGCCGCCAGCCGTCACGATGTTATACGTACCGCCATCGGTGACAAGTGCGGTTTCCGCCTGAATGCCGTCGCTGCCGCTCTGAATGTTAAAGGTACCGTCTGCAATCGCGACAAACCCTTTGCTGGTATCGGTGTCATTGGTCGATTTAATGCCGTCACCTGTTGCATCAACAGTAATGGTACCCGACTGAATGGCAACCATATCTTTGCCTTTGATGCCATCGTCGGCTGCCTTGACGTTAATGGAACCGCTGATGATTTTCAGATCATCTTTGCTTGTAATCCCTTCATTATAGTTGCCTGTGACGGTCAACTGACCTGCACCGTTAAACGTAAGATCGGCTTTGCTAAAGATGGCCGCATCCGGCTCATCGGTGCTGCTGTCTGCATATACGTATGTTTTACCATCGGAAACGGCGTTTTTGGTTCCTTTTTCAAGCGTGATCACCGCTTTGCCTGCCTTTTGAATGTAGATTCCTGCACTGTCATTGTCATGAATGGTTGCGCCGTTCAACACGAGGTGTACCACGCCTTTATCAGCAACATTGACCACGATTTGGCCGTTGGTTAGCTCACCGCTCAGCACATAAGTGCCTGCTTCTGAGATCGTAACTGATCCGTTTGCTACCTTTGCACCCGAACCGGTTACAGTTGCTGACGTACCGCTCAGCTTGATCATGGTCGAATCCGCTTCAGTCCAGCTAACATTCGTATCATCGGCATCGAGGGAGACCAGATCGGCATACTTCACGGACGTAGACTCGCTGACGGATACGATTTTGGTTGTTCCTGTTGTGGAGACGGCTGCATTTGCTGTATTGCTTGTCGTTGCCGGAGCACTGCATGCCGCGAGCAGACTGGTAATCATGGCGATGGACCACAGTTTGCTACCTGTAATGATGTTTTTACGTTTCTGAGTATTTTTCTTCATATATATCGTTCCTCTCCAAATCATAATGGTGGTAATCGAACAAGCGAGCGAACTAATCTTCCAAATTTTAATACTCTGTCGTTGGACTCATTGTTAACGAGATATCCAGGTTGCCGTTCCGGGTACGGATGGCATCGAGAAATTGCTTCTGATTCACGCTTTCGTGAATCGTGACGTTATAGACCAGTTCGTACAGACTGCCGAGTTCGGTCGTTCTGATTTTTTTCAGATCAAATGGGATATTAAAGGTATGGAATACTTCGTTCAGAGCCTCTTCATAACTCAAATTCTCGGGAATGGTAACCTTGAGCGTTTTCTGTTGACTCTTTTTCCCGCCAAAGTTAAATCGGTTCAGTACAAACATCAGCACACACAGGATAACGGTGAACAGAACAGCGTAACCAAAAGCCCCTACACCACAAGCCAGACCGGATGCCATCGTGAACAAAACGTAAGCAATGTCTTTCGGATCACCGGGAGCGCTGCGGAAACGGATAATAGAGAAGGCCCCTGCTAGGCTGAAGGCCCGGGCAATGTTACTGCCAATAAGCAGAATAATGATGGCAACGATCACGGGAAGCACAACCATAGTCAGCGTAAAACTCTGTGAATAAGTGGCCTGGTTGGTTTTCATATAGGTAAGGCTGATGATAAGTCCCAGGAGGATGGCAAGTCCGATCGTGATGACAGCACTGCTGAAACTCAAGGTTGAATCGTCTAGGGCGGAGCTGAAAAGGGCATCAAGCATAGAGTGCACGCTCTCTTTCTATAATTAATTTTTCTTGTGAAGCAGCCGGGGCCGCGTCGTTAGGATTGAAATCAGTACCCGGGATCAGTTCTCGTTCGTTCTGATAATTCAGATTGGTGGTTCTTACGAGATGTCTGTATTCATTGCCGTATTTGGAAAATCCGGTCCGGTACAACCCGTGCTCCGACAGTAATTGGGACAGCCAGATGGGAACGGTTTTCTCGGCTTTGACTTCCATGAGCCAGCGCCCGTCTTTTACGAGCGGTTCACCGTAATCTCCTTGTTCCAGCTTCAGATCATATCTGCGGCTGCGAATGTTAGTGTCAAACGTAATCCGAAGGTCGCGGCTGTTCTTATCGAACAACGCCTTGCGTTCGTAGGCCAGATACACTTTGGGCTCAAGGTCATAGAGCCTGAGAAAATATTTAATCTCTTCCAGCACCTGCGGGTTCATGTAGTCGGCCAGCTCTGGCGCTTGTCCCGAGCGGACAAAATCGTAAGCTTCATCCAGCTTCAACGCAGTTCTGCGTTTGTTGACGAGGCCGAACACTTTCTTTTTGATCTCCAGATATACTTTCGCATTCTCTTCAGGTACACCATAAGCTCGCAAACGCAGCTTTTCCTTGTATTTCGGTTTGGACAAACTCGCTCGAATCAGTGAATCCTGCGGTGTATCGAAGTACAGATTACTGATGGAGTAAAACTCATGTTTTTTGTTGTAGGCGTCCAGTTCCATGTAGTGGAGCAGATCGTTGTAGAAATGCTGGTATTGCTCATCGGTCAGCAGGTACTTGCTCTCATATCGGTTGAATACTTCAATCGCCACTGCGGTTCATTCCTTTCGGGTATGGATGAGTTGGTGTATGTTTTGATTATGTTTGGTTTGTTGTGTGTTGCTGTCATGTCTGTATCTTAGCGAAGCAACCTTGAATGAATCTTAAATCGTTTTACATTGCGTTAACATTTCTTTTCCTTCATCTATACCGTGAGGGTGTTCCAATTATTAAGGTTGATTCAAGGTTTAATTGATAGAATGAGAACATACAAACCATCGTGAGCAGAGGATGAATAAAGGATGAGAATTTTAATTGCGGAAGATGAGGTTCATTTGGCAGAGGCCGTATCTCAGATTTTGAAAAAAAACAACTACTCCGTGGACATGGTCCACGACGGCAGGTCAGGACTGGATTATGCGCAGAGCGGCATCTACGACCTGTTACTGCTGGACATTATGATGCCGGAGATGGACGGCATAACGGTGCTTAAAACGCTCCGCAGTGAAGGAAACCATACTCCGGTTATTTTACTCACAGCCAAAGGAGAACTATCGGACAAAGTATCCGGCCTCGATTACGGTGCCGATGACTATATTGCAAAGCCTTTCGCCACGGAAGAATTGCTTGCCCGGATTCGGGCGGCCTTAAGACGTAAAGGAGAAGTGGTCCCCGAGGATGGGGTGAAGTTTGGCGATATCGAACTGAATACGACCCAGTTGAAGCTAAGTGTTCAAGGTAAGGAAATCAAATTGAACCTGAAAGAGAACGAGCTGCTGGAACTGCTGATTACTCGTAAACAAGCAATCACCTCCAAAGAGCAGATCATTGAGAAGTTATGGGGATTCGACTCGGATGTCGAGTATAACAACGTGGAGGTCTACATCTCTTTTTTACGCAAAAAACTAACCTTCCTGAATTCGGCTGTCCGTATTAACACGATTCGGGGCGTAGGGTATGTACTTGAGGTGACGAACTAATGTTCAAGAAACTCCGCAACCGGTTCCTGATTGTCAATCTGGTGTCGATCTCGATTATGATGCTGGTGGCTTTTGTAACGATTTACACGATTACGTACCAGAATGTGCAACGCGAGACGAATATGGAGCTGTATAAGGTATCTGATTTCTACCATAGCCCGTTTGGTTTGGGTGCTCAGCAGTCACGAGGTGAAGGGCAAAGCGGGGGAGCAGGAGTAGGGACAGGGACAGGATCGGGGTCGGGAGTAAATTCTGAATCGAATTCTGGATCGGCAACTGTACCCTTATCTCCGAGTAGGGGCGGGGGCAACGACAGTAACGACATGAGTGGTGGGAACTTCGGTGGGTATCGAGGACCGGGTGGAGATTTCGGCGCACCTCCTGCCCGGTCGGTTTCTTTTATGATCCAGACCGATAAGCAGTGGAAGATTACCGATACCCATTCGCGGTTTGATATGGAGGACTCGTTTTACACACAGGCTCTGCAAAAAGTAGATCAGGAGAAAACCGGTCAAGGTGACAGCAGTCGGTGGACTGGACAATTTGCACTGGATGGCACGGACTGGGCCTATGTGGTTGATCCAAGCGGGGACGGGCACATGATCGTATTCATGGATGTGACTGCGCAGCAGGGTATCCTGACCAATCTGATCTACACGTTTACCGTGGTTGGACTGATGATGTTGATCGTCATTTACTTCCTAAGCCGTTATTTTGCCAACCGCTCCATTGCGCCTGTGCGTGAAGCGTTTGAGAAACAGAAACAGTTTATCGCCGATGCCTCCCATGAATTGAAAACACCTCTGGCAATCATTAATACGAACACGGATGTCTTGCTGGCGAATCAGGAGGAGACCATCGAAAGTCAGGCCAAATGGCTTCACTATATCAAATCGGAAACCGAGCGGATGTCTGGACTAACGAATGATCTGCTGTATCTGACTCAGATGGAGGACTCACGTTCCAACCTCATCCATACCGGGTTTAATATGAGTGAAGCGGTGGAAAGTATTATTTTACCGATGGAAGCTGTGATTTTTGAAAAAAATATCTCCCTTGATTACAGCATTGATCCTGATCTGATGGTTCATGGAAACCCGGAGCAGATCAAACAGGTGGTTCTGATCTTGCTCGATAACGCCGTGAAATATTCCGGGCCAACAGGGGCCGTGAACATTACGCTCCAGAAGCAGAACCATGATATCATGCTAACTGTTTTCAATACGGGTGAAGGGATCGCGCCAGAGCATTTGGATCGGATCTTTGACCGTTTCTATCGCACGGATTCATCCCGAGCGCGTAAACACGGCGGACATGGCCTCGGTCTGGCGATTGCCAAGTCTATTGTGGAGCAACATAAGGGAGAGATTTACGCCAAAAGTGTCGTGGGGGAGGGGGCAACGTTTTACGTGAGGTTATCGTAGGTGCGGATGCTAAGGTGGCAACTGGCGAAAATGAGCACATTGTCATAAAGGGCGCAACAAAAGGCCGGGCATAAGTTCTGCCCGTAATGGGATAACCTATGCTACAATGACAGCAAGAAGGATAACCAAGGAGATGAACATACGTGGCAGACAACAACGCAATTAATGAGCAGGAAATGATGCAATATATCGCGGACAAAACAAAGGCCAGTAAAGCAAATATCGAACTTGTATTGAAGCATGAGCAAGCTTACATCAACAAGGCACATGAGAATGCTAAAGGTAAAGACGTCGATATTGACGGCGACGATCTGTCTGACTACATTCTAAGCCGCAAAGATGTGAAGCTTGACGAGCTGACTGTTGAAAGTATTTTGGATGCGGAAATGGATTATTTGATGGACAAAGGTCACGCGGGATACGTGGATTAAAAATCTAACGATCACCAGCGACACTATTTAGGTGTTTTTTGAGTGTTTTTAAATCTAACGATCAGGAGAGACGTTATTTTCGGAGTAGAGGGTCATTTTTGATGAAAATAGGGTGTTTTTACTGAAATAAGGTTCCTGGTGATCGTTAGATTAGGAAATGTGCCGAAATGGCCGAAATAAGTTTCGTGGTAATCGTTAGCGTAGTGGATTAGTGCCGGATGAATGCGCAGCTATGGAATAAAATAAAAAGACCTCAACTTCTCACAAAGGGAATTCCCTTAATGGTGGTGTCGAGGTCTTTTGGCATCAAATAAGCGATGTGTGTGGAAGTAAAAAACTCTTGCAACTTGGCCGGATGTCAGTAAAATTTCGCTACACGCTACACGGCATCTCGCCTGAGGAAATCGCATAGAGTACACGCCCTTAGGTTCTACTATACGCCCGTCCGTGTGCTAATAATGTTGGTGTTACAACTACAATTACCTATTATTGTCCCATCATACCGCCGTCTACAGTGTAGAGTGATGCGGTAACGTAAGAGGCGTCTTCGGACAACAGGAAGTTCATCACGGCTGCGACTTCTTCCGGTTCACCGTAACGGCCCATTGGAATGGCAGATACTGTAGCGGATTGGTAATCTTCCACGTTGCCGGAGTTAGCTTCGATCTGACGCATCATACGTGTGTTGATTGTACCTGGCAATACGGCGTTAACACGAATGTTGAAAGGTGCCAACTCGTTAGCAGCGGTACGTGTGAGACCAACAACGGCATGTTTGGACATAATATATGGAGATACCGCCGGAGCGCCCATCAGACCAGCAAGGGAAGAGGTATTCAGAATCGCACCGGATTTTTGTTTTTTCATCACAGGAATGACGTTTTGCAGACCAAGGAATACCCCGCGAATATTTACGTTGTATACTGTATCAAGTGCTTCAACGCTCAGGTCTTCAATTAGACCCGTTGGCCCTTCAATACCGGCATTATTCGCAAAATAATCGATACGTCCAAATGCATCCACTGCTTTTTGTACGTAATTTTTAACATCTGCTTCATCTGATACATTGGCTTTGACCGCAATGGTATGCTCTTGATCGAGATTCAATTCTGCAATCGTTTTGGCAATCGCTTCTTCGTTCAAATCAACCAAGACCAGATTGATTTTACGTTCAGCCAAGCGACGTGCAAGCTCTTTACCAATTCCTCCGGCAGCTCCTGTAATGACAGCGGTTTGTGTGTAGGATGTACTCATGATTGAATCGTCTCCTTATAATATATAATGGGCAGGTAATCTCCATAGGAATTAAATAATAAATTCAGTGGGTGAAAACCTGTCGTCTTTAGTTCCTGTCTTAATGTTAAGATATACATAAATATGTGACAATAATCATTGACAGCGCAAATGTCACCTACTGAACACAGATGTAAGCGTTGTTCATTTAGGTTACAATAATGGACAAAGGAGGCGGAAGTGTTGATTATTGAACACCCTCAGGATCGGAGAGCACGAAGAACGCAAGATGCGATCATCGCTGCGGCGGTATCTTTAATATTGGAAAAGGGGGCTGACGCCCTGACCATCCGGGATATTACGGAACGAGCCGATTATAATCGGGGGACCTTTTATTTGCATTTTCCCGGCAAACCGGAGCTACTGCAATTTCTTCTGGAAGACTTCCTGCAAGGATTAGGACAGGCTTACGCCTCACCGTATGCTAACCTTACAGAAGTAGATATGACCGGACTGTTACCGTCGACTATGCCTGTGTTTGAATATATTGAAAATCACCAGGATCAATTCAAGGCGCTCATGACAATGCATGGGGATATGGCGCTCAGGATCAACAATGTGTTCCGGGATTACCTTACTCAGGACTTCATTTTGGTAACTGAAGACAGTGAGCAAGTGATCAATTATGACATTATGTTAAGTTATCTCGTATCCGCAACCGTGGGGGTTATTATGCATTGGGCAGAGGTGGGGTTCAAATATTCCGCCCATTATATGGGGGAGCAGCTGACAGCTCTTATTAACATCAAACCGACCCGTCTGCTGATTGAACCAGGGCAGAAGGGTCGGATGATGAATGAGCGTATGTTTTCGGACTAAATACATGCAAATACATGCTTATTATACTATGTGAATGCGTTCCGCTGCGGGATCTGCGTACAACTGAAGGTTAACCCGTCATTGAAGCAGATGCAGCGCGCTGCATCTGGAGTAATTGTTCGCGGATGAGTACGGACTCTCCAACCATAATTAAA
Organism: Paenibacillus polysaccharolyticus; assembly: GCF_900102085.1. Lineage (GTDB taxonomy): Bacteria > Bacillota > Bacilli > Paenibacillales > Paenibacillaceae > Paenibacillus > Paenibacillus polysaccharolyticus. The sequence goes on from NZ_FMVM01000010.1 coordinate 100,917, forward strand.
GCTGGATTACAGATGTGATGCATATTAGCTAATGTCTGCAGTTCGGCAAGTGTGCCTGTGACAATTCGTTCTTCACTTGTTGTTCCTCGTTCAATTAGTGCGGCTGGTGTATGCCCGGCTTTGCCATGAAAAAGCAACTCTTGCTGTATCTGTGATAACTGGCTTATCCCCATGTAAATCACAAGTGTATCTACGCTATGCGCAAGCAGGTCCCAGCGAACAGAAGATACACTTCCGTCGCTGCCGGTTCCCGTTACGCAGGCAAAAGAAGAAGCGACCCCGCGATGGGTTAGTGGAATGAGCGAAGAAGCGGAAGTACCCACAGCCGAAGTGATGCCAGGGATAATCTCGTACGGGATACCAGAATCCGCCAGCACCAGCGCTTCTTCACCTCCACGGCCGAAGATGAACGGGTCACCACCTTTAAGCCTGACAACGTGTTTGCCTTCTGCTGCATGAGAAGCCAGCATACGTCCGATCATCTCCTGGCTCATAGAGTGAAGCCCGGGAGCTTTGCCACAGTAAATACGGAGAGCACCATCCCGCGCCTCAGCAAGTAATTCATCCGTGACAAGTCGATCGTACATAATAACATCAGCAGACTGAATCCGTTTCAGGGCTTTGACTGTAATCAGTTCGGGATCACCAGGACCGGCACCGATGATACTTACCAACCCTCTGCTCATGACCGTGTCCCCCATTTCGAAGTCGTATTGGGAGCTGTTAGCCCTGATCTGCCACCTTGAATGGTTGCCAGCGGAGATGATAGCATAAGCGAGCTTCCCCAGTGATGCGCAAAATACAGACCGAGACCTGTAAATACAGCGCCGCCCAAAAAGTTACCTGCCAGCACCGGAATCTGATTCCACAGCAACCAGTCTGTAATCGTGACATGAGCGCCAAGCATCATGCCGGCCGGAATCACAAACATATTCACAACGGCGTGTTCAAAGCCTTGGGCAAAAAAGATCGTAATGGGCAGCCACATCGCCACGATTTTCCCCAGTGTAGATGTAGAGGTCATCGCCATCACGGCTCCGAGCGCAACCATCCAGTTACATAGAATGGCCTTTATGATGACAAGCACGATGCCTGCCCCGCCCAGATGCTGATATCCCAGTGTTTTCGTTTCGCTGGTTTGAATCAGTGTTTGAACGAGTGGGTTACTCATATCTGTACCCATCTTGGTTATCGTCAGGCCGTATAATAGTGCGTAAAATGCACATCCGATCAGGTGACCGATAATTACCCAAAAGTAATTACGAAGCATATCGATAAGTTTGACTCTGCGCTTCATCACTGCGAGCGGAATCAAGGCGAAGTTTCCTGTCACCAGTTCAAGACCGAGCAGAATAATGATTGCGAATCCTGCCGGGAAGATGAGTGCACCCGCCAAACCAAGCGAAGTTTGAGACACGGCAGTATACGCCAGCGTAGTGGCAAAGGCAAGGATGGCCCCAGCCAGAAAACCGCGGATCAACATCTGTACCCGATTCATTTTGGCTTTATGTTCACCAACGTCAACCATGGCTTGCAATACTTCTGCAGGTTTAACAAAATCCATCGTGCACCCCTCCTTCTGTCAGCATTGTCTTGTAACACTAATCACTTGGTTAACCTGCAATCGTAATATAGATATCCCCGCTATCTCCGTCCACTTCTGTTTTGTACGTGTTCAAGCAACCATCGTCCGGTTCATGGACCTTGCCGCTTCGCAGATCAATCTTCCAGTCATGTAATGGACAGTGAACGGCTGTTCCGCAGACCATGCCCTCCGATAGCTTGCCGCCCTTGTGAGGGCAACGATTCTCTACGGCATGAAGGCTGCCGTCGCTCAGTTTGAAAACGGCAATTTCGGTATCCTCGATCAGAAAGGTACGAGCCCCTTTTTCATCAATATCGGCCAGATGCCCAATGCGAAATCTACTCATCGCTGATCCTCCTCTTCTAGTGAGCTACCGGTTCTGCACCGGACAGTGGGGTGAAGTTTTTACGCAATTTCTCATCTTCAATAATCTCTTTCCAAGGATCTACCGTGTGGCCCAGTGTCACTTCCAGACGTTCAACCAGTGCGAGACGTACGTCTCGATCTGCCAGAGCCTCCTTCACATGATCCAGACCTACCCGTTCAATCCAGGCCGCTGTTCTCTCATTCCATCTTGCGTTCTCTCTATAGTATTGCAGGTAAGCATAAGTCCACTCTTCGACTTCAGCATCTGTTTTCACCGTACATAACAGCTCGGCTGCCCGTACCTTTACACCGCCATTGCCGCCGACATGAAGCTCCCAGGCTCCATCGATGGCTACGACACCGAGATCCTTGATGGTGGCTTCGGCACAGTTGCGCGGGCATCCGGAGACGGCCAATTTTACTTTCGCTGGAGCGACCATCTTGTCGAGTTTCTTCTCCAGACGAATGCCCATCTCGATCGAATCCTGTGTACCGAAGCGACAGAACGTATTACCTACACATGTTTTTACTGTCCGTAAAGCTTTGCCGTAACCGAAGCCGGAAGGCATGTCGAGTTCTTCCCATATCTTCGGCAGGTTTTCCTTCTGTACACCCAGTAGATCTAGTCGTTGTCCGCCCGTAAATTTAACCATCGGTACATCATACTTCTCGGCAACCGTTGCGATCTTGATCAGTTCTGCCGGGGACGTTACACCACCGTAAATTCGTGGAATAACGGAATACGTGCCGTCCTTCTGGATATTGGCATGGTAACGTTCGTTCGTGAATTTGGACACCCGCTCATCCTCATATTCTGTAGGCCAGATCATACCAAGGTAGTAATTAAGGGAAGGACGGCATTTGGAGCAGCCTTCTGGCTCATCCCAGCCAAGCACGTTCATGACTTCCTTGACGGTTTTCAGGCCCATTTCCTTGATTTGAGCCACAATTTCATCCCGGTCATAGGAAGTACAGCCGCAGATGCCTTCTTTGGTCTGCTCGCCAACATTGTCCCCTGCATAATACGTGAGCAGTGATTCCACGATTGGTTTACATCCTCCACAGGAAGCGGAAGCTTTCGTGCAGGATTTGATAGCACCGACAGTGTTACATCCTTTATTGAGAACAGCATCACCGATAGCAGCTTTCGTTACACCGTTACAACCACAGATGATCTCATCATCTGGCATGGCAGCCATGCGCTCGGCTACAGACGGGCCGGAACCGGAACCGCCAGAAGGCACGCCGAGTAGGATTTCTTTTTCACGACCGCTGATGTCCTCACCGCTTTTAATTAAGGAAAAGAGGGATGCGCCATCGGTCGTATCACCAAACAACACTGCACCGACGAGCTTGCCGTCCTTGATCACCATCTTTTTGTAAACACCGTCTACATCATCCTGAATGCGAATGCTGCGTGTGTCTGGCGAGTCCTTGAATTGTCCGGCAGAGAATACGTCGACTCCCGAAACCTTCAGCTTTGTTGAAGTGACCGACCCTGCGTATCCTTCGGTTGCTGCACCAGCGAGCCGTTTGGCAAGAACCATACCTTGTTCATATAACGGAGCTACGAGTCCATAGGCAATACCGCGATGCTCCGCACATTCTCCTACAGCAGAGATTCCAGGGATATTGGTATGCATATAGTCATCCACGATGACCCCGCGATTAACATCCAGACCGCTGTTTCGAGCCAGTTCGATCTGCGGGCGAATACCGACTGCCATCACAACGAGGTCTGCCTCGAGCACCGTTTGGTCGGTGAAGCGAAGTGCTTTAACCCGGCCTTTGCCTGTAATCTCTTCCGTATGTTTGTTCAAAAGGAACTTCATGCCCTGCTCCTCAAGCTCTCGCTGAAGCATTAATCCAGCAGGCAAATCCAGATTTCGATCCATCAAGTGTCCGTTAATATGAATGACGGTTACGTCCATACCCAGATTTAATAGTCCGCGGGCAGCTTCCAGACCGAGTAGTCCACCGCCGATGACAGCCGCCTTGCGGTACTTTTGGGATGCCGCCATCATCGTTTCACAGTCTTTAATGTCACGGAAGCCGATGACCCCTTCTTTATTCGCGCCTGGAAGAGGCAGGATGAAAGCCTGTGAACCTGTCGCCATAATCAGCTCGTCATAGGATGCGTGGACCCCATTCTGAGATACAACTTCCTTGCGTACCGTATCGATCTGCACGACAGGGTCACCCGGATAGACATGGACACCGTTATCTTCGTACCAGCTCCAATCATTAATCACGATATCTTCAATGGATGTTCCGCCTGCGAGAACGGAAGATAGCATGATTCGGTTGTAGTTTGGATGCGGCTCTGCGCCAAAGACGGTAATGTCATATGCATGTGGTGCGAGTTTCAGAATATGCTCAATTGTACGAATTCCCGCCATACCATTGCCGACCAGCACCAGTTTTTTCGTTGTACTCATTGTGGTTAGCCCCCTCAGATCCATTTCTGTATTCTGTTTACTACGCTACCTTCGTCTGTTCCTAAAAATCGAAAAAGCCTGTCATGCCTCGGAGGACTGCGCATATACATACGCATCCCTTATCTCCGAATTTGCAAAACAGGCTTCATTGCCGTTTCAACCAGCTACGTCGTTGTAACTGTGAGTGATCCTTCAGTTATGGAGTTCTTATGGGTTAACTATAAAAGAATGATTTGTTCATGTCAATATAGTTAACATAAAAAAGTATTTGAAATTTGAAGTTAATTATGTTTACATGAGTTTAAAGAAAAGCTGAATCGGCTACGTAAAATATGCTTTAAATTACAAAAAATAAGAAAATAAATCCATGTATCACTTCGTAAACGCCATATAATGTAGGAAATGTGCCATGGTACTCATGATTAACCCATTATTTGTTCCATTTTAATTCATTAGGATCAGACCGAGGATCAGAATGCATCTCATGATGCTACTTACGAATACTTCAGAGCACCTGGAATTTTGAAATATAGATGTTTATTCCTTGATTTTTGTTAGGTAACATGACATTATAGCGCTTTCATGTGGTAATGTATTAAAAGTGAGCGTGGGTACTGTATATCAATATAAGGAGGGATTGATCCATCATGCGATCCATATTGGTCATCCGTGTACATCCCATTCAGGCCGGCTCGTCCGAAGCAATCCCTCTAACACCGGAGAAGCTGCTGGGAGCAGTTGGCTATCATGTTAAGGTCTCGGACAGTGAGGATGAGGTGATGAAGCTTGCTCGTGAAGTCGATGCGTCCATCTTGCATTTGTCTCTTGCGGACGTGGCTTATTGGGTAAAGCGGCTGGGTGAGGAGAAGTCGGATACTCCGCTTCTCTGGTGGTGTGCTCCGGATACAGCATCTTCCTCTGTAGAAGACTGCGAGGTTGATACCTCGTTTGATGGCATTCTTACACCGTCTATGGCTGGGCCGGAGATTCATTGGACGCTGCACTTTGCTGCGCGGCGTTATATGGAACGCAAGCAATGGGAGCAAGAGCGAAAGCAACTGCAGTCCAGATTGGAAGATCGGAAATGGATTGATATGGCGAAGGCGATCTTGTGTGATTTAAAGCAGATCTCCGAATCGGAAGCCTATGATTTGTTACGCAAAAAAGCGATGGATGAACGCAAACGGATGGTCGATGTAGCTACAGCGATTGTGAAAGCACATCAACTGCTCCAGTCATAATTGGAAGGAGGATGCTCTATGGATATGTCTCAGATCCTCAGAGAGGTAGGGCGTGGCAAACGAGGCTCACGTGATCTGAATTATGCAGAGGCATTGAACGTTGCCGAGAATATATTGAAACAGCAAGTTTCTCCTGCCCAGACGGCCGCATTTCTTATGGCTGAGCGGATGAAGATGGAGAATGTCGAGGAAATGGAAGCCTTTGTCCATGCGTGCCGGAACAGTGCGGAGCGTTTCTCCGTATTTCAGGATAGCTTGGATTGTGCGGGTCCTTACGACGGACGAACCAAGTCATTTATGGCGACATACCCTGTGGCATTTGTACTGGCGGCAGCGGGTTTACCGGTTACGCTACACGGTAGTGAACCTTTACCACCTAAATGGGGAGTTACGCTGTCTGTTGTATTGAGAGAGGCAGGGATTGATACACGGAAGATCGACCGGGAAAATGCCCGGAGTGCTGCTCTCCATACAGGTGTAATGTATGTTTCTGCGGAAGACTGGTGTGAGCCGTTACGCAGACTTCGTCCATTACGGGAAGAACTAGGTTTTCGAACGGTACTGAATACAGCCGAGAAGCTGATCGATTATAATCATTCGCCTTATCTTGTTTTTGGAGTGTTTCATAATACGTTTCTGGATCGAATAGCCAAGCTTCTTACTCGTTTTCAGTATCAACGTGCTTATGTTATTCAAGGTATGGAAGGATCGGAGGATCTCTATATTGATCGTCCTACACGTGTATATGCTGTGGAGGATGGTGAGATGAAGCTTGAACTTGTAGATCCTTCAATCTACGATCTGGATATGCCTGTGCCGGATATGATCTGGACCGCAGCGAGGCAAGTTGAGGTGGCGGAGAGTGTACTACGCGGGGATGGCCATCTTACGTTTGTAAATCAGGTGCTGTTAAATGCGGGCTTTCGACTATATGTTGCAGGACGTGTCCCTTCCATAGAGCAGGGTATATACATGTCTAAGCAGTATATAGAAAGTGGAGCTGCGTTCCGGCTCTATCAACAGTGGTGTGTTTCTATGGGAGGAGAGTTGCCGGATAGCAGAACGATATCGATCTATCCGGCATCCTCCGGTTAAACTGTTCTGTGCTTATTCCCAAGGATACGTTACGGTCAGGAAGTCAGCGAACTTTTTGCTCTCTTCCCGCCGTTGTTTCCGCATCGCTGCGCGGTCAGGCGCAGTCTCGTACAGCTTTTTCTCCTCTTCAGTCTCTGGAATAATACGGGGCACGATCAGTTTGCGGTTATTTTCATCCAGGGCCACAAAGGTCAGGAAGGCTGTTGCCGCAATTTTTTTCTCCCCTGTTATCAGATCCTCACGAATAACCTTCACGAAAATTTCCATGGAACTGCGGCCAGTCCACGTAGCGAACGATTCAAGTGTTACGGAGTCCGTAGGATTAATCGGGTACAGAAAATCGACAGAGTCGGTTGATGCAGTAACGGTATTTACCCTGCACAACTTGGAGGCAGCGATAGAGGCAATATCGTCAATGTAGGACATCAACTTGCCGCCAAACAAGGTGTTATGATTGTTGACATCTGTCGGGAATACCCGTGCCGTTTTGAAGCAGCGCGTTTCACGTACATACTTTCTCTCCGTTTGATCCATCTCCGTTGGTTTCGGTATCTCTCTCATGTTTCTTCCTCCTTACAGTATGGCTGTTATGATTGTATTTCTAAATGCAGCATTTCTTGTGGGCTCTTCTTGGGTTCAGAAGGTTTTCTATTTATATAAGTTGAAACATTCATTTACACTCTAACGGAGAAGAGAGAAAAAACCTGAAAAAGCGAAGCTACAAGCTTTCTGTAAGAAAGCTGCATCGGAAGCACAGGCTGCGCCTTTATCACCGGATTTCACCTTTGGAAAAGGGAATCAAAAAATCTGGGGATAACAGCGATTGTAAGGTTATTCTCTCATCGGAGTGGGCTGTGTAAAATCTTTGAGTCCAACTTATATAGTATAGGTGTCGGTTAGGAACATATTCAAATGTAGAGGTACGAGACGAGGTAATACGAAAAAACCGCCAGGCGCGGACCGGCGCGCAGGCGGTGGAACTTCAATCTGTATATTAAGCCTTAGGTCTGAAAATACCGGACGGTTTGCCGATCGGCAGGAAAGTATAACCGAAGTGGGCATTCAGAACCGAAGCACCTGTACCATACAGGGACACAATGCCAATCGCCATCTCAGCGTATGCAGCGATCGTATGGAAGATATGTGGTGCTACGCCGAAAGCGTCAAATGTCAGACCAAGGAACAAGAAATCGATGAGAATGAAAATGATAAGCAACACTTTGTTGGCTTCAACAGCGCCAATCGTCATGAACAAGGTGAAGATCAGGTATCCGGCAAAAGCGAATCCAAGCTGCTTGCCATCGGTTTGCTCAGCGAGTGTAGAGCCGAACACACCCATTTTAATCATCCAGTTGGCCCCCATGGCGAACCAGAAGAAGGCATAAGCGCCGAAAGCGGTGGTGCCGAAAGTGTTATTGCGTTTGGAATCCTGAATACATGCGAATAGTTGGGCGAAAGCACCCAGGAAGATCGCCCACGGAATAGCGTAGCTAAGTCCGTCAGTAATGCCGAGTTTTTGGGAAGAAGCGACAAGGGTTACAATCGCAAGCCCAAATAATCCCATCGCGCTGGGATCGGCGTTTATGATTTTGACTTTAGTCTGTGACTCGGTTTGCATGGTGTTGATAAGCCTCCAATTAATATCAAATCTGAATCATAGGCCTGCGTAGGCCATTCTCGAAACTGCATGTTGGCATCCGCCGGACCCGGACACACATATCGCCCTATTGTAACCGAATGACCCGGTTATGGAAAGGGATATTATTACCTGAAACATCGGAAAACGGTTGCTTATGTGACAGTCAGTTGAATGGGGGGATAATATATCGGGTTTGTGGTGAAAAAAGACGGATAATTACATGTTATTTCCAGGACATTAACGTTAGTATCGAGGGGAAATCAAATCTGCAGTTCGGTGTGAGCCTGGAAGCGGCGGCATAAACTGCGGTGGGAAAGGGGGAGGTGGACGTGGAGTCAGAGAGGAACAGGGAGAGTTGTAAGAATCGTAGGAGGGTTGTACATCAACAAAATGCAAGCGCTTACTTTATTTAATTCAGCAGAAAAACATGTTGAAGAAACGAAAGGGTGGGTGTAGATGATTGCAAAACGGACGCGGCAACTCGGTTTAATTGTGCTGATATTCATATTTACGATTTCCAGCTTGGGATGGGGTGCATTCTATGGTAAGACAGCAGTAAGTGCGGCAGCACCGGATTCAGCTGTTGATACTGGGGAAACAACCGTTTATCGATATGATTTTGGATCAGGAGTCGTGGCGGAGGGGTATACGGGTGTGGGAGCGGATGCCGTTTATACCTCGGAACGGGGATATGGTTTTGCGGATGCATCCAAGGTGACGGTGCAGGATCGTGGAACGAGTGATCCAATCAAGTCTGATTTTGCAACATTTGCTACAGGTGGACAATTCAACGTGGATTTGCCGAACGGTGACTATACTGTTTCGCTTGTTGCCGGGGATGCAGCCGGAGCTACAGAGATTGCCATCGATGTAGAAAGCATGAACAAGGTGCAACTGAACAGCAAGGCGGCAGGCGAGTATCTGGAGATGAACTTTGACATCGCGTTGGTGGATGGTCAGATGAATCTGGTATTTTCCGGTACCGCTGCGAATCTGAATGCATTGGTTATTACCAAGCAAGCTGAGCGTGATGCGGGAAGCAAACCTGTTCTGTATCTGGCAGGAGATTCCACGATGCAGACCTACAATCCGTATTGGGAGCCGCAAGCGGGCTGGGGGCAGATGTTTCCTTCCTTTTTTAACGATACCGTGGAGATCAAAAATCATTCCATTGGTGGACGCAGTTCCAAGTCGTTTATTTTCCAAGGACGGCTGGATGAAATTCTGAGAGTAATCCGTCCAGGAGACTATCTGTTTGTACAGTTCGGACATAATGATGCGACCATCAGTGTGCCTGACCGCTACGCTTCCCCGGCCGATTACAAAATCTATCTGAAAACCTACATAGACGGTGTGCGGCAACGGGGGGCAACGCCGATTCTGGTAACGCCGATGGGGCGCAGGGACTTCAATGCGAGTACGGGTAAATTCAATGTTTCCTTCCCTGAATATGTTCAGGCAGCCAAAGAAGTAGCGTCCGAAAACAATGTGCTACTAATTGATCTGAGCAAACTCAGCATCGAATATTATGACTCGATTGGGCCTGAGGCTACACTGTCGGTGTTCCTGCATGTTGCACCGGGTATTTATCAGGCGTTCCCTAACGGAGTTGCTGACAATACTCATTTTCAGGAGTACGGTGCCATTCAGATCGCAAGAATGGTTGCGGGTGCGGTGCGTGAACTTGATATTCCGCTGGCCGATGCCGTGAAAGATGCTGAAGTGCCTGCCGAGGTTCCGGTGAAGCCAAACGGTCTGAAAACTGGTAGCATCAGTAATGCCGGTGCTGTATTGAAATGGACAGCAGATGATGCAGCAGATATCTATAAAATCTATCGCAAGCTGTCTTCCGAGCCAGCATCTGCGTATACGCTAGCCGGAACAGCAACGGTTCCAACCATGAACTTATCTGGCCTTACCGAAGGTGAAACCTATACGGTACGTGTCACTGCCGTGAATGGTCGAGGCGAATCCGAGCCTTCGGACGAGGTGAGCTTCACAACGAAGTCGGCTGCATATCGATACGATTTTGGCCCCGTTGGCTCTCCGGTCGCGGAAGGGTATAACGAAGTGACAAGGAATACCTTATACACGCAGGAGCGGGGCTACGGCCTGACCTCTTCGGCGAATATGGCGGATCGGGATCGTGGCAATGCCACGGATGCGCTGCGCCGCGATTTTGTCATTTATTTTGGCGGAAGTTATGAATTCAAGGTGGATTTACCTAACGGCAGTTATTCGGTTAAGGCTTACATTGGAGACTGGATCGGCTCCGCACGAACGAATATCAATATCGAGGGCAAGGACTACGGGACCGTATCCTCGGGTGCCCAAAATATAGCTGAGAAGGTTATCAACGATGTTCAAGTGCAGGACGGCCAGATGAATCTGGTGTTCAGTGGACAGACCGCACATCTCAATGGATTGGAGATCACACCAACCTTTATGTCTCCATCCGGGCTTCAACTGGATGAACTCGATCTGAACAGCGATCCGATCCGTGCAGTGTTGTCGTGGGAGGCGGCTGCTGGAGATGTACAGTACAAGGTCTATCGGCAATCTGCGGGAGCAACTAAACCAGAAATGCTTGCCACAGTTGATGAGCCAGCCTATACGGATAATCAGATCGAACTTGGCATGGATTATGTGTACACGGTAACAGCGGTGGATCAGACGGGAACGGAATCGCTCGCGTCCAATGCGCTGAATGTATCTACGATTGATCCAAGTGTAACGAAAGCGGAAGCACCTACCGGGCTGGCGTTACAAGAGATCCGGAAAAACGATGTTTCTTTCACATGGCATGAAGCTGCTGGTGCACGATTCTACCAAATTTACCGTTCCAAAAGCCAGAATGGGCCTTATGAGATGATTGATCGAACCAAGGAAACTTTATATAAGGATTCCACCATTCTCAGTACGGTTCCTTATTACTATAAAGTGGCCTCGGTGAATGCAGGCGGCGTATCCGAGCTGTCCAGCGTGCTTGAAACTCCGGTAGCTACAACGCTGAACCGGGCAATGGAGTATTTGGATCGTGCACCGGTTGCGGTGAAAACGGGGCAAGGCAACTACATTGGCTGGCGCATGCTGGGGCTGGATACGGATTCGATTGCTTTCAATCTGTATCGTGATGGTGTGAAGCTGAACGCAGAGCCTCTGACAGGAAGCACGAACTATACGGATGCCGAAGGTACGGACAGTTCTAAATACCGTGTTACGACGGTAGAAAATGGAATAGAGAAGCCGGCGACGAAAGAGTTCGGTGTATGGCAGGAGCAATACCTGTCTGTGCCGCTGCAGAAACCTGCCGATGCGTATACCAAAGACGGGCAGCCGTATTCCTACTATGCAGGAGATGCCAGTGTCGGGGATGTCGATGGGGATGGCGAGTACGAGATCGTGCTCATGTGGTCGCCGAATAACGGTAAGGATAATTCTCAGGCCGGAATTACCGGCATTGTATATATGGATGCCTACAAGCTGGACGGAACCCGTCTCTGGCGGATCAATATGGGGCCGAATATTCGGGCAGGGGCACATTACTCACCGTTTCTGGTCTATGATTTTGATGGAGATGGCCGGGCTGAACTGATGATGAAGACCGCAGACGGAACCGTTGACGGACAAGGGAAAGTCATCGGGGATGCGAATGCAGATCATCGTAACAGCTCCGGTTATGTACTTCTGGGTGATGAGTTTCTAACCGTATTTGATGGAGAGACCGGGGCGGCACTGGATACAGTGAAGTATGATCCGCCACGCGGAGACGTTGCTGCATGGGGGGATGGATACGGTAACCGTGTAGACCGCTTCCTTGCGGCTGTTGCCTATCTGGACGGAGAGCATCCGAGTGCGATGTTTAGCCGTGGGTATTACACGCGTACAGTACTTGCTTCTTACAATTTTCAGGATGGTAAGCTCAGTCAGGTATGGCGTTTTGACTCGAACGATGAGGGTTACGGTTCCTATGCAGGTCAGGGGAATCACAACCTATCCGTAGGTGATGTGGACGGTGATGGCAAAGATGAGATTACATTCGGAGCAATGGCAATTGATGACGACGGTAAGCCACTTTACAACACAAGACTGGGACATGGAGATGCGATGCATCTGAGTGACCTTGATCCAACCCGTCCGGGGATGGAGGTATTCGGGGTACATGAGGACCGAAGCTCGAAATATGGCATGGAGATGAGAGATGCAGCCACAGGTGAAGTGCTTTGGGGAGTGTTTACGGGGATGGACACGGGGCGCGGTATGGCAGCTGATATCGATCCAAACTATCCGGGAGCTGAGGTATGGGCGGCTACGATTACCAATGAACAGCATATTCCGATTACCGGGCTGTATAGTGCCAAGGGAGAATTGATCACAACGAAGATTCCTTCCTCCACAAACTTTGGAATTTGGTGGGACGGCGATCTGTTGCGTGAACTGCAGGATGGTATTCGAATCGACAAGTGGGACTACGAGAATCAGACTACGGTTAACCTGCTGACAGCAACAGGAGCTGCTTCCAACAATGGAACCAAAGCCAATCCAAGCTTACAAGCCGATTTATTTGGCGACTGGCGTGAGGAAGTGATTTGGCGCAGTCAAGACAGCTCCGAGCTACGGATCTATACCACAACCGATGAGACCGATGTTCGTCTTCGTACGTTGATGCATGATCCAGTCTATCGTCTTGGCGTAGCATGGCAAAATGTTGCTTATAACCAGCCTCCACACACAAGCTTTTATCTCGGTGCAGGCATGGAACAGCCGAAGGCTCCGAATATTCGCTATGTGGGTGGCCCGCAAGAGCCGGAAGACACCACACCTCCAGTCATTACAGGCATGCCAGCGGAGCAGATGAGCGAGGATGATGTGCTTCAAGTGAAGGTGAAGGCTGAAGACCCTGAATCGGGTATTACACGTCTGGAGCTGACTTGGGATGGAGAGACTGTGCAGTCAGGGGATGAGATTGTGCTGGCTGGGCTTGTCGGCAAGCATATCTTTACAGCTCGTGCGGAGAATGGTGCGGGACTGATCGCCGAGGTGAGCGTTGAAATAACGGTAGTGGCCGGGGATCAGGCTACTGGTGCTCCCGGAGTGCCTGTTCTGTCAGACAATAACGGTCACGGAAACGGGCTTAGTGATGGAACCTACACGGTGACGATGAACATGTGGTGGGGGAACAATGGTACGGAGTATAAGCTGTATGAGAACGGAGAACTGCTAGATCGTCAGAAGTTATCTGCATCTACCCCTGCAGCGCAGAAGGCATCCACTTCCATTCAAGGTCGGGCCAATGGTACCTATATATATACGTGTGAGCTAACGAACGCTAAAGGTAAAACGGAATGTCAACCGCTCACGATAACCGTTCGCAATGCTGAACCATCTCAGCCAGAGCTATCCCACGACAATTGGGATGGAGATGGCAACTATACAATCACAATGAATATGTGGTGGGGCACGAATGCCACATCATACCGATTGTATGAGAATGGTACGGAGATTGACAGCCAGCCGTTGACGGCATCTTCTCCTCATGGGCAGACAGCCAAGGTTGAGATCAAAGATCGTGCCGTCGGTGATTATGAATATGTAGTGGAATGGGTCAATGATCATGGGAAGACAACAAGTGAAACAATACAAGTGAAAGTTACGAACTAATATTCCAAATTAAATAACGGATATCCAATGTATAAATATACGTCAGCATAACAGACAGGACAGCTTCATCCGACATGAATAAGAGATAACCGAGAGCATCTCTCCATTCTCAGAAGGACACCAACCATGGGGTTCGAGATTGGAGGGGTGCATTTTGGTTTATTTTTATAAAATACACAATTATGACACAAAGCCTTTTCGGGCTTGAAGAGTATAAACAAAGGCTGCGTATAGAGTGGGAAGAATGTGACAACATGGCGTTACATCTGGTATTTTTCACCAATCTCTATTAGAATGAAATTAGCCCTTTCAAATTTTGGAGAAGCATACAAAACATCCATGTCTCCTATGCCATATGTTAATCCAACTATAGATTGACAGGAAACACTACAATGGAACACAAATGAAGGAGGTATCAGGGGCCATGGTTATGAGTTTGGATTTGAAAAACAAAATAGAAAAAGCCAGGCATAACCTTCATAAACTGGTGGAGCATAATAAGGGAAGGCTTGGACATCCTGAAGTCATTCGGCAGTCGATGGCACTAGATGAATTGATTAATGAGTATAATCGAGTATCCCGGAATCAGACACGCACGTGAAAGTGAACAGAACGGGAATGCAACTATATATTGCAACAATGTATCATGATATGAATTTGTATGGTTTGGGCGAACAGAGTAACACATCAACCCCAATCAAGGAAGGGCATGAAGATCACCGTCAGGGCTAACCTCACATTACCGTGAGGGAGCTTTGGAGGTGGATCGTTCATGCCCTTTTTGGTTTAATGAAGCATGCGCTTGGCTTCCAGGTACAACACCTGCACGAATTTTTTCGTATTAATGCGGGTTTGGGACAGCGAGGGCTCCACGTTGTTTTGCAGTTCGAGCATTTTTTTGCGAATCTCTGTAAAATCAAAAAATTTAGAGGCGTAGTTCTCGAATTTTGGATGGGTATAGTCTGTCAATCCAAGAGACACTACATGACTTAGTGTCTGAAAAATGGCTCTGCGCACCCGCTGTTCCGATGCTTTCACCTCTTTGGTAATGTCTGCAGCCGATGCAGTCTCTCCTAGTTTACGCTGAGCTACTTGCTGGAAGATGTCTTTGAGCGAAGGGAAGGTGTAAGGTGATAGCTTATGTTCCTCCGTCTCTAGTTGTTCGAGATATTCCAGCATGTCCAGTAGATCTCGGCTGCCAGCCTCCCCGATCATGCCCATCTCGGACAACAGAAAATGACCTGTGGTAGTAATGGTTTTGTCCGGAGCCTGCACCTGCTTGCGCTCACCTGTCTGTAGACCCGTCAGTCCTTGCAGTGTACGCTGAATATCCGCTATAGACTGCTGCATCCGCAATCTCTCTTCCACAAGGCGAAGCACGGATAGAATCTCCAGCCGGTTAATCGGTTTCGTAATATAATACTCAATGCCTAAGGAGTAGGCTTCTCCAATCATATTTTTGGACTCAATCTGGGAGATCATCACGATCTTGCCTTTGAACTTTCCTTCAAGTGCACGTACGGTCTGTATCCCGTCTTGATGCGGCATCAGCAGATCGATCAGCAGGACATCCACCTTATGTAGTTCCAGCAATTCGGCATGAATATGGGCTCCATCCTCGGCTTCCCCGGCAATGTCACCCAATCCTTCATCTTCAATAATGTCCATTAGCATGGAACGCACGCTTGGATCATCATCCACGATAAAATAACGCAAATTGTTCACGTCCTTTCCAATTCATCACGGTATTTCCCTAAAAAAGCTTTATTTAAACGGCCGTTTGTCTCGCCATAAAATCCTGTTTTATTTACATCATGCTTATCTCCGTATCCTGAGACACCTCTCCTATCATACTTCCCAAACGCAAATCTGCATAGAAGCTCACATGTAAGGTTAGATGACAATGACTGGATGAGAGAGGCACATTTTCAAAAAAAATGTCCAGAAAGCATGTAGGTATTTGTCTATTTCGGTAGATGCACTTGTAGTATAAGTAACATGCATCAGTCTGAACCTGTCGTTGTGTAAAATGTTGCAAATGTTCAGTTGTTTCAAGCACGGCACTCGGTCAGACACAGGGCTGGGATAAGAAACGAATGTAGTAGTCTTTTTTAATAATACATCATAATAAGGGGCGTATCGATGGAGCAAACAATACAAGATGTTGTCGTTCTTTTCAATGATTTTCTCTGGTCTAAACTGTTAATCATTCTGCTGGTCGTCTGCGGAGTCTATTTCACGACAAAAACGAGGTTCATGCAATTCCGTATGATCGGTGATATGGTCAAGGTACTCAGAGAGCCAAAGAGCAAGGAACCGGGTAAAATCTCCCCATTTCAAGCCTTCTGTATCAGTATGGCCGCACGTGTGGGTACGGGAAACATTACAGGGATCGCACTAGCTATAGCCCTTGGTGGACCTGGTGCTGTTTTCTGGATGTGGGTTATTGCGATCATCGGATCGGCTTCGAGCTTCGTCGAGAGCACACTGGCTCAGATCTACAAAGTTAAAGATAAAGGCGGATTCCGCGGAGGACCGGCCTATTATATGGAACGTGGGCTTGGAAAACGATGGATGGGGGTTCTTTTTGCTATCCTGATCACCCTTTCGTTCGGCTTGGTCTTTAACGCTGTACAGTCCAACACCATCACAGTAGCATTCCAAAACTCCTTTGGAACAGACCGCTTAACGGTTGGCATTATTATGGCAGTTGTTTTTGCAGGTATCATTATGGGCGGGGTTAAACGGATCGCGAAAGCATCAGAATATATCGTGGTTGTGCTCGCCGTGTTGTATATTGGGGTGGCTGCATTTATCGTGCTCGCAAACATCACAGAACTTCCAGCAATGATTGCGTTGATTGTGAAAAATGCCTTCGGCATCGAACAGGTCGCTGGCGGGACACTGGGTGCTGCGCTGATGAATGGTGTTAAACGTGGACTGTTCTCGAATGAAGCCGGCATGGGTAGTGCGCCAAATGCTGCGGCAACGGCAGATACCTCTCATCCGGTCAAACAAGGCCTGATCCAAGCGTTTGGCGTTCTGACAGATACACTGGTTATTTGTACAAGTACGGCTATGATTATTTTATTATCCGGGGTATATCAGGGTTCAGATCTGGGTGGTATTGAGCTGACTCAAGCTGCGCTCAGTGTACACATCGGTTCGTGGGCTTCAGGCTTTCTGGCGGTGATGGTATTCCTGTTTGCCTTCAGTACGTTGATTGGTAATTACTATTACGGCGAAACAAACATTGAATTCATAAAGTCTAACAAAGTGTGGCTCTGGGTTTATCGCGTTGCTGTGATTAGCATGGTGGTATTTGGTGCGGTGGCGAAGGTGCAACTGGTGTGGGATTTAGCTGACCTGTTCATGGGTCTGATGGTTGTCGTGAACTTGATTGCCATCTTTATGTTGTCCAAAGTCACCTTCGAAGCCTTGAAGGATTACAAGCGGCAGAAAGCAGAGGGACGTGATCCTGTTTTCACTCGTAATCTGATTCATATTCCGGGCGAGATTGAATGCTGGGAGTCGGAAGAGGAAGTAACGGGTGCAGGAAAGCTGGATGCAACAGGATAAGATTGTTTATGATTTAGATTGATGTCATCCTTGGCGCGTCCAAAGTGTCAACAAACGAATAAAGCTTGTTATAACGCGCTATAAAACAGGACTTGGACTACCATGATGGCATTCCAAGTCCTGTTTATTACATACCTCAATCTATCAGTAAGGTTTTTATGCGGATCGTTCGTGTATGATTTGCTCTTATTTCTTATGTTACTTTTGGACGGAGTAGCTGATCAATTGTTCGGACAGAGCTTTCATGCGTGCACCTGTATCATTGAGTTTCTCAATGACATCAGTGAAGGATGCAACCAGATTTGCCTGTTCTTGCGAGGAAGCAGCGATCTGGGATACTTCAACCTCCATCTGCTGAATCACTTGTTGTACGTCTTTCAAGCTGGCATCAATATCGGTCGTTGCTTGTTTCGCATCAACAGAGAGTTTACGCACTTCGGAGGCAACGACACCAAATCCGGCACCAGCTTCACCTACACGGGCAGCTTCGATTGCGGCATTCAGGCCGAGCAAATTGGTTTGTTCCGAAATTTCACGAATGAAGCCAGCAACCTTGTTAATCTGGGACGAGTTCTGCACAGCAATTCGTGTGTTCTCTAAAATCTGCTCGCTGGTAGCCTGCAGCTCCTCGGCGTGAGCCGCAACGTGCTGCACCATATCCACGAGGTTGGCATTGATTTCTTGATTCTCTTGAATGATGTCTTCAAGCTGATTCTGATTGGACTGGTCATAGGATACACAGAATACAGCCACAACGTTATTATTATCATCAAAGATGGGAACGTTCAGTGTATCCAGCTCTACTCCAAACACTTCTTTGGGCAATGTAGAGAGTGTAGCTTCCCGACCGTTTTTCAAAACAGCATAGTTTTGATAGGAATCGATAAGTTTCATGCCTTTTTCAAATCCAAGATTGAACTTCTCTGTCATAATCACATCTAATACTTTCTCGTGGTCATACACGGTCAAGCTTGCTGGCTCCCGCAGGATCAGGCTAATGTAAGGCAAGGATTTTAACAGTGCGTCAACAATGTTTATGTTACTCATGGAACTCAATCATCCTCTCAATATTTAAATGTAAAGTGAATTGGAAAATTTGCAGAACCTCTATTGTTCATCGGACAAAAATCGGATATCCTGAATGCTTGATTGCATGAAAATCGAACTATTTTCCAAATGATATTCCAACTTTTTCCCATGTGGTGCGTTTTCTTGGATATTAGTTCTAGTTGTAACTGTTTTTATGCCAATTATTCGTTGCTAATTTAATTGAAATATAGGACATGTGTCCATTTATTTTGCTTATCAGACAGATCACGTTGGAGGTGGGTTGGATGAAGGAAGTGTTGAACTTTGAGCTTATGCGACAACTTGTCCGGGAGCATGGATTGGATCAGGTGTTGGACGAAACGTTAATTGCCGAGCTGCGTCTGCTTGAGGCGGAGAAGGGCGAGATTATTTGTGAAAAAGGAGAACGTCCTGAACGTTTATATTTTCTCGTTGAAGGTAAGCTCAAAATCTTCACAACACTGCCGAATGGCAAGTCACTGTTGCTCAGATTCAGTACACCACTCGCCCTTGTGGGTGACTTGGAGCTTGTGAATGGAAAAGAAGCGAACAATATCGTGCAGTCTGTGAATCGCAGTTTGTTACTCGCCATCAGCTACCGTGTCATTCAGAATACGTATGCGGAGAATCCGAAATTCCTCCATTTTATGCTGAGTCAGGTGACACACAAGCTGTACACGTTCTCGAATCTGTCGAGCCTGAACATGCTCTATCCTGTTGAAAGCAGATTTGCCAGCTATATGTTATCTACGGCTGATCAGGATACAGCTGCATCAGAGGAGATTCAGACATCCAAATTGACGGAACTTGCTGATCTGCTGGGTACCAGCTACAGGCATCTCAATCGGGTTATTCAGGACTTGTGCAGACGAGATATTATTCGCAAAGTAGGGCGTAAAATCGTCATTCAGAACGTGGAAGAACTACGAGAGATTGCAGGAGGGAATGTATACGAGTGAATTGATACTACAAAGAGCACCCTTTAACGAAGAAGGTGCTCTTTTGCGTTCTGTCTATTCTGTATGAATCAACCTTGATCCCGTCTGCTTCGATCAGACATTCCCGTGTTGCTCAAATAATTGTGCAATCTCCACAATAACCTGTGTGGCCTTGACCATATTATCTACCGATACATATTCGAACTTGCCGTGATAGTTTTCCCCACCTGTGAAGATATTCGGTGTTGGCATGCCCATGTAGGAGAGCTGGGAGCCGTCTGTTCCTCCCCGAATTGGACGAATAATTGGCTCGATACCCAGCTTTGTCATGGCTTCGTGCGCGATATCAACGATCTGGCGAACCGGCTCAATCTTTTCGCGCATATTGTAGTACTGATCGTTTATCTCTACCGTAACGCTTTTATCTCCATACTTCGCTTTCAGTTCGCCCGTAATGTTTAACAGGTTGGTTTTGCGTGCTTCAAACTTCTCCCGATCAAAATCACGAATAATATAGTGCATCTTCGTCAGCTCTACATCACCTTCCATCGCCAGCAGGTGGTAGAAGCCTTCGTAACCTTCGGTGGATTCAGGTGCTTCCTCTACAGGTAGCTTGCTGTTTAATTCCATCGCAATTTTCAGTGAATTCACCATTTTGCCTTTTGCCGTACCGGGATGCACATTCGTACCGCGTACCGTAATCTTGGCTGCTGCCGCGTTAAAACTCTCATACTCCAGTTCCCCTAGTGGCCCGCCGTCTACAGTGTAGGCGTATTTAGCACCAAAGGCAGCGACATCAAACTTGTGTGGACCGCGGCCGATCTCTTCATCGGGAGTAAAAGCAACCCGAATCTTGCCGTGTTTCACTTCCGGGTGCTCGATCAGGTATGCCATCGCCGTCATGATCTCGGCAATCCCTGCTTTATTATCTGCACCGAGCAATGTTGTGCCATCGGTGGTAATCAGCGTATGTCCTTTGTACTCATGGAGTTCAGGGAAGTCCTTAGTGGACAAAATAACGTCCAGCTCCCGGTTCAGCACGTGATCAGAGCCATCATAGTTCTTGACAACCTGTGGTTTTACATTTTTACCGGTAAAGTCGGTAGCAGTGTCGAGATGGGCGAGGAATCCAATGACAGGCACATCCTTGTCCGTATTGGACGGAAGTGTTGCCATGACATAGCCATTCTCATCCATCGTGACTTCTTGTAGTCCGATGGAGGTACATTCTTCGACAAGAAGCTTGCCCAGCGCCAATTGTCCGGGCGTGGATGGACAGGTGTCACTATTTTCATCGGATTGGGTATCCATCTGTACGTATGTGCTAAGTCTCTGAATCAATATATCTTTCAAGTGAAATCGCTCCTTTATGGGTAATATATAGGTTGAATATGATCTGCCAGACTGTACAAGTGTAACGTTATCATTGGATCACATCACATTCAGGATATCAGGCACTCCAGAATGTGTTTGTGCTTTGCGGGATGGTGACATCTCCTTCAGCCTTTCAAAATGGAATCCTATTGGTAGGATATCCCTTTTGGTGAGTTTGTAACGATATCATACCATGTTTTGACCTGATTTCGAGAAGGGTATTCTGCTAATGGGATGGAAGGGCACCAAAAAGTGCGTACTTGAATTTTTGAACCTCAGGTTCATAATAGCTATGAAGAAAGGATGTGTTAGATCATGCCATTTATTACAGTGAAGATGCTGGAAGGCAAAACGAAGGAGCAGAAGCGCCAGTTGATCGAACGAATGACCGAGGTTGCTTGCGATACGCTGGGTGTGGAAGCGAGTAAGGTCTTTATTTTCATAGAGGATTTGGAGAAAGATAACTACGGTAAAAACGGGAAGATGTTCTCCGATCAGGAACCAAACTGATTAAGTTCAGGCGGATGACATGTTCACCCAACTAAGCTACAAATATAGACTATGGATAGGAGTTGTACTCAACAATGACAGAGCAATTATTCTCACCTTATCAATATAAAAGCTTAGCGTTACAGAACCGTGTCGTTATGGCACCGATGTGCCAATATTCGGTTACGGCGAAGGATGGCATCCCGAATGATTGGCATCAGGTTCACTATGTGAGCCGTGCTGTGGGTGGAACAGGACTTATTATTATTGAAATGACAGACGTTGACCCGGACGGACGGATTACAGACAATGATCTGGGGATTTGGTCAGACGAACACATCCCCGCCTTCGCCAAGCTGGTAGACGGAATGCATGCTTACGGCTCTAAAGTGGCGATCCAGATCGCACATGCAGGACGTAAAGCCGAGGATGCGCCCCAGCCTGTTGCTCCTTCTGTTGTCACGTTTCCGGGAGAACAATATAAAGAGCCGCGCGCATTGACCACCGAAGAAGCGGAAGCGATGGTGCAGAAGTTCGCAGATGGTGTGCGTCGTGCGGTTCAAGCGGGTGTAGATGCAATCGAGCTGCATGGTGCACACGGTTATCTGATTCACCAATTTCACTCTCCGCTGATGAATCATCGCGAGGATGTGTATGGACAAGATCTGTCTCGTTTTGGTGTAGAGGTGATTCGTGCGGTGAAAAAAGAAATGCCTGCTGACATGCCGCTCATTATGCGAATTTCTGCGGTGGAGTATGCGGACGGCGGGTATGATCTCGATCATACCATCGAGATTGGCCGTGCCTATCAGGAAGCAGGCGTGGACATGTTCCATATCAGCTCGGGCGGTGAAGGGCCATCCGGTCAGCGTAAACCCGGGAACTATCCGGGGTATCAGGTTCCTTTTGCCCGTCGTTTTCGGGACGAGTTGAAGGCACCTGTAATCGCTGTAGGCATGTTGGAGGAAGCGGCACTGGCACAGGCCGTAATCGGCAACGGTGATGCTGATCTGGTTGCCATTGGCAGAGGCATGTTACGTGACCCGTACTGGGCCAATCATGCTGCTCTTGAACTAGGTGTCAGCAAAGAGCAGGCGGCGATTGCCGAGCAATATTCTCGGGGATATTGATGGTGTGGTGGCTTACGCTTCCTATCAGGAAGCAGGGCACCGGGTACTAGGAAAGCCATGCTATAGTGCTTAGCGGCCGTGGAGAGCGCTAACGATCAGGAGAAACCTTATTTAGGCGAATTTAGCCATTCCTATTTTCTAACGATCAGCAGAGACGTTATTTAGCCTATTTTGCTTCAATGGGAACTGTTTTTCAGGTTTTTCGATGAAATAAGCTCACTGGAGATCGTTAGAATTTGGAAAGCCTCGTTTAGGGGCAAATAAGGCCCGTGGTGATCGTTAGAATTTCTGCATCCTATTTTCTTGAATTGTTAGTGTATCGTTGGTAAGGCGTTCGTGGTGGCCAATTTGATGAACCATCGTTATTTGGTGCATATCTTATGGGTAGTTCAAATCGTGCACCAAACTCATATAACTATTTCTTGCGTCTTGCTTCATAGACGAACTTTTGACTGGATTGTGTGGGGGCTTGCTCGGGATCAAAGTCTGTATAGACTTCGATATCGGTGAATCCAATCTTCTCCAGCACAAGACGTAACTCCTCCACACCATACCATCTTAAGGTGAGTTCCTGCATCTCCGTGCCCACGAGTTTACCTTGGTGCCATTGTTCATAGCGAATCAGGTTTGTTTTATACTGGTGCAACAGATTGATTTCGGTCGTTCTCACTTCAATGGTAATCGTGTCACCGCCTGGTAAGCGAACAGTAGATGTATCAATGGAAGCGGGCTTCGTCACGTCAGGCAAAAAGAGATCAAAGATTAACCTGCCCCCTGCCTCTAAGTGATCATACAGATTCTGCAGGATTCGAATAGAAGTACGACGATCCTGAATAAGCATCAGTGAGCCGCTTGGAATAATAATGGCTTCGTAACGATAGGGAAGCTGCAAATTTTCAAGATCGGCTACAAACAGCTCAGGCATAGGTAGATTACGTTCGGTGCATCGGGAACGGCAGGACTTAACCATAGCTTCTGAATAATCGACTCCATCAACTTTCAACCCTGTTTCGAGTAATGGAATGAGCATTCGGCCAGAACCTGACATTGCTTCAAGAATGCGTCCGTTGCAATGCTGCAGCAGGTTGCTGTAAAATTCGATATCGCCTCCCAAGGAGTATCCGATGGGCTTGGTAATATCGTATACCTTGGTGCATAAAGGGCCGTAATAACTGAATGACATTGTATAATACCTCCACTAGTAAGTATGTTTAAAACAGAAGTGTGGAAGGTAAATTCTTGCGGAACTATCCCTTCCGGCAACCGTGTTTGGAAATGGATTTTTCAGAGCAGACTATCATAGGAATCACACACCTTATATGTAAGATAAACCCATTATAGGTTGAGTTAGAAAAAAGCGTCAAGGAGGTAACCCTGAATGGAGTCGTCACCAACGGCATTACCGGATATTAAGGAAGAACTTGTATTGAGGGCATCTTTTGAAAAAGTATGGCCTAAGGTCTCGACAGCAGAAGGCCTGGGTTCGTGGTTTATGCCCAGCGATTTGGAGCCAGTCGAAGGACATGAATTCACACTGGAAGCAGGGCCTTTTGGACAATCCCCTTGCCAAGTAATTGAAGTGCAACCGCAACAGAAGCTGAGCTTTCGCTGGGGAAAAGATTGGACGTTAACATTTGAACTTGCAGAACAAGCGGAAGGCACCCATTTTACATTGATTCACAGCGGCTGGGATGCGGATAAACTGACTGAATTCGGACAGGCTCATGCGGTGATCCGTGAACGTATGGCTCAAGGTTGGGCCGGTCTTGTGCAGAAGCTAGCAGAGGCCGTCAAATAAAGCTTAAACCAGCCAACACAAATATCACGAAATGTATGATGTGCGTCGCGTATCCTACGTGCCTACGTACCCTACCCTAAGAGCATCCCTAAGCCCCGGCTTCTCCCTGGTTTCCATCTGGCGAGAATAGTTCGGGGCTTTTTGGCCTGCCGCCCTACCATAAGAAAGCCTTAAAAGTATTTTTTTGCTATGAAATGAGCTAAAACTGTTCATGAACTATTTCCGTGAGCACCGGAAACGTGTAACATGGATCTATAGAAAAAAATCGACAAAAAGTGATATCTGTCGCTGTAATGAGCGTGGAAGGAATACATAGATGAGAAAACACTGGATCATGTTGACGCTAAGTTTCATTTGTGTTGTTCTGCTTCCACTGGGATGGATCGCCCAGGTATGGATCAGTGAGCGGGACAATCCTCAGGTTATAGAGGGGCGTATAGATCTACGTCAATGGGATTTCAGCCAGGAAGGTGCCGCTCGGTTAAATGGCATCTGGAACTACTATCCTGACAAGCTGCTCGGTCCGGAAGATTTTGAAGCGGATATGTCAGGCCGCAGACCCTTGTCCGCTCCTATGGATGTTCGGGTTCCGTCCAAATGGAATGCAGCACTTGGAAAAGGACAAGGTTATGGAACATATCACTTGCAAGTGCGACTCACCCCTAGCCACTTACAAAAGCGTTATGGGATTCATACACAGAATATACGCATGTCACATCGCATTTTTATTAATGGAAATCTCATAGGGGGTATGGGTTCTCCTGGGGTAACCAAAGATTCAGACCGTCAAAAGAATCTACCCTTTACAGGCTTTACTTCCATAGAGGGAGATACAGCTGACATTATTATTCAGGTATCCAATTATAGCTATGCCTCTGGAGGTATAGTTGCATCTGTTTTATTCGGGGATGAGGCTAGTATTTTCCGAAGCCAGCAGTTGGACGGGCTCAAGGATCTGATGACCTTGTTTGGATTTATTCTGCCCGCTGTTTTTTTTCTCGTGTTGTTCAGGCTGCGCCGCAGTGAGAAAGAGCTCCAATTTCTAGGACTGTTCAGCCTCTCGGGTGCATTGTATGCCCTCACGCATGGTGAGAAGCTGCTGGCCACATTTATACCTTTACTGACGCATGATGTGATGCTTCGACTTCAACTTCTCAGCGGAGCATTCTCGTATTATTTTTTGCTTCGATATCTGGCTGCGTTAGTGCCGGGGGCCGTCCATGGTTGGTTTGTGCGTTTGGGCTTTATTCTGCTTGTTGCTCAGTCTCTGATAGGTCTTACTTTTCCCACCACACTATTCTCGGCCTTTGAAGCACCGATGCTGCTTATTTCGTTCTCGGTGTTATTTTATGCGATACGAACCATGATCTTTTGGTCGCGTAAGAGGACAAACGACAGCCACTTTGCGTTGGTCGGCCTAATGAGTATTATCATGGTTGTTGTGTTGTTCACGATCGGGGCATTTGTGGCCATTGATACCGCTTTTCTGGCATTGCTTGAACTTTTGTTATTTGTTCTGATTCAGATGTTTGTTACAGCTATTCGTTTTGCGCAGTCATTCCTTGAAGTGGAAGCTTTGTCGGAGCGTTTGCTGGTGATTGACAGCCTCAAGGATGAATTCATGGCGAATACGTCGCATGAGCTGAGGACACCGCTACATGGCATTATTAACATTGCGGAGTCTATGCTGGAAGGAGCGGCAGGAGCTGTTACGCCAAAACAAGCCAAAAATCTGTCCATGATTACTGCTACCGGGAAAAGATTATCTCTGCTAGTCAATGATATTTTGGACTTCTCCAAACTGAAAAACAGTGAAATCGAGTTAAATCGTGTCCCTGTTGATCTGGAGTCGGTCGCTCGAACAGTGGTTGAGGTTTCGGGGTTTACGTTCGATGACAAGCCCATTGTGCTGATTCAGCAGTGGCCTGATGCATTACCGTTGGTGGAAGCAGACGAGCATCGGTTGCGGCAGATTCTCTATAACCTTCTTGGCAATGCTTACAAGTTTACGGAGCATGGCGTGATCCGGCTGTATGCCTCTGTGGAAGGGGACAAGGTCAGAGTATCTGTTGCGGATACTGGCGTGGGGATTGCATCCGAAAGGCTGCATGATATTTTCCAATCTTACGAGCAAAGCAATGGAACGATGGAACGGGCTTATGAGGGGACCGGGCTGGGTCTCAGCATCACGAAAAAACTTGTTGAGTTGGGTGAAGGCGAAATATGGGTCGAATCAGAACCGGGAGTCGGATCGACGTTTCATTTTACGTTACCCATTGTACAATTACCGTTACTACAAGAACAGATCAACCCCGTGCCGGCTCGTTATGTGACAACACAAGGGAAAAAGGCGAAGGACTATGTTGCCGGGGATTTGAGTGACTCCAGTCCAATGCAGGAACAGGATGGGAATCATGTTGGGGAACCTACGATTCTGATTGTGGATGATGATCCTGTAAATCGACATGTGCTTCTGAACTTGCTCTCTACGGAGCATTACCGGGTCATTGCAGCAGACAGCGGCATTAAAGCAATCGAGCTGTATGAGCAACACCCATCCATAGATCTGGTTATTACCGACTGGATGATGCCCAAAATGTCCGGTCCGGAGCTTTGTCGCAAGCTTAGGGAGCATCGTTCGTTGTCCGAATTGCCTATTCTGATGCTGACTGCTCGTGGATTACCCGAGGATATTCGGCATGGCTTCCAGGCGGGGGCAAATGATTTTCTGAGTAAACCTGTCGATGCGGGTGAATTACGGGCGCGGGTTCGAACGCTGATCGACCTGCGTACCTCTGTACAGGATACGATTCGGGCGGAGATGGCCTTTCTTCAGGCACAGATTAAACCTCATTTTCTCTACAATGCGCTGAATGTAATTATTGCAACTTGTGCTGTAGATCCCGATAAGGCAACGGACCTGCTTATCGAATTGAGTCATTATTTGCGAGGTAGCTTTGATTTTCAGAACAGGGATCAACTGGTTCCGTTGTACAAAGAGCTCGAATTGGTAGAGTCCTACGTTCATCTGGAACAGGCGAGGTTTGAAGACAGGCTTGTCGTTAAATATGAAGTACAGCCGGATTTAAGGTTGTTTTTACCACCGCTCACCATTCAACCACTTGTAGAGAATGCGATTCGTCATGGGGTTATGGAGAGGGCTGCAGGCGGTACGGTGCGGCTTCATATTTTCCAGGAAGGTGACGATGTCATCGTTCGTGTACAGGATGACGGTGTGGGTATACCTCCTGAACGTATGGCTCAGGTGAAGTCAGGTCGAACAGAAGGTCCCGGAGGTGTTGGGCTTCAAAATATCAATCGCCGTCTTATGTCGCTCTATGGACAGGGACTGAATATTCAGAGTCATGTAGGAAGCGGTACACAAATTCAATTTCATATTCCGCTGAACCAGGTTAATCATTTTACATGAGACTTTGAGTTCATGGTTGGGTAAGTATGGTTAACATGAATAAGCCAAAGCCGATATAGCGGCTATCCATATTAAATCTCTCATGGCAGGAGGTTGGGGAACGTTGAGAGCCATAGTCATTGATGATGAGAAGCCGGCGCAGCTTCATCTGCAGCGCCTGCTGCAGTCAGATGGAAGAATTAATCCTGTTCAATGTTTTTCAACAGCACGCGAAGGTATTCATTATTTGACCATTGATCGTGTGGATGTTGTATTTCTGGATATTGGTATGCCAGAGGTTAATGGTCTGGAAGCAGCTGAATATATACAGCAACTCGATTCAAGCATTCGAATCATATTTGTAACCGCGTATGCGGACCATGCGGTGGAGGCATTCGAGTTGCATGCTCTGGATTATGTATTAAAACCGGTCAGTTCTGCCAGACTTAGCAAGACCATCGATCGTATTGCAGGTACGATGTCTTATCACGCCCAGACAGCAGCGGCGATGGAGTTGCAAGAATCGGAACCTGAAGCCCAGGCCGAGGAGTTGGAATTGAAAGCACCTGGTTTGTTGACTTTTAAACATCTGGATATATTCAGAAGTATGGATCATAGCGCCGAGAAGCATAAATGGCGCACCACCAAATCTCAGGAGTTATTTGCATTTTTGTTTCATCACCGGGAAGAGTGGGTAAGCAAGGAGGTTCTGCTTGATAAGCTTTGGGCCGATGTATCTCAGGATAAAGGGCTGACACTGCTACATACTTCTGTCTATCAGATTCGCAAATTATTGAAGGAATGGAACATGACAGGCAAGCTGGAGTACAATATGAACCGTTATCGTCTGCTGAAAGGTAACTTGGTGAGCGATATTGAACAATTTGAGCAAGCCTTGTCCTATGAAGCTGTTACTTCGGATAATGTGAACGAGCTGAGACAGGTCGCCCTGCTGTATCGCGGCGATTATCTGGAGGAGCATGACTATGATTGGGCCAGATCCAAGAGCAGGGAGCTCCGTCGTAAGTATATGGGACTTGTCATGGATATCGCTCATTGGGAGATGTCCCACAAGCGGGGCGAGCAGGCGATTGAGCTATTAATGGAATTGCAGGAACGTGAGCCTTATTCAGAAGAAATCTGCCGGTTAATGATGGAAGTCTATGCTTCCATGGATGATCAACAAGGCATATTGCGACTGTATCATTCCTTTACATTGACCTTGAAAGAGGATCTGGGACATCAGCCCGAGCCTGAAACGAGCAAACTCTACGAAAGTCTGACCAAACAATAGACAATGGATATTTAGGGCGTGTCTGAAAACTCTGAAGAAGGCAGGTTTTGCTGAATTTTCGTTCCAAGCAAGGAAAACCGACGCAGCAGGGGGGGCGAAAAGGCGGTGAAAGATGCACTTCAGTAGGTTTCAAGACACGCCCTAGGCAGAAGGGGTGTAGCGCATGAAATTATTCATACACCGCAAAGATCTGCGTACAGATGATCTAAGCGCTTTGGATTATTTGCGTGAGCAGGAAGAAGAGAGCCTGCATGTGTTGATCTATGATCCATTCCTGCTCCGGCAAGGCCGGGAGAAGGAGCATAGCGGTGCAAACTTCCTCCGTCATGCTGCAACACTGGGCAGAATGTATAAGAAAGCGAAACGGCAGCTGCAAGTGGCTTATGGCAAACCCGCCGAAGTGGTGGATTGGTTACTGAGCCACATGGAGGACAAGATCAGTGAGATTGTCGTCCATCGGGACATGACGCCATATGCGATGGAACGGGATCGAGAGATACGTAAAGTCTGTGAATCCTATGGGATCACATTCACCCAACTGACGGATCATTTGCTGGTTGATCTGAAAGCCTTCGCCAGTTTCACAGGCAAATCAGAACCCTATAAAGTTTTTGCTGCCTTCCATCGACGCTGGGTTGAATTCATGAATGAACATCCTAATCCACCATCGGCAATCACGATTGCAGACGTGGACGTCACTGAACGAAATGTGGATTGGCCGGAGGCTATGAAGGTTCCTCATGCTTTGTTGGAGAATTCGGATGAGGCAGGGGATGAAGAGAATCCACATATGTTGCTGGATCGTTTTCTTTCCGAACGAGTAGCAGATTACGGGGATCATCGGGATGAGTTCGAGGCCTATGAGCCAAGCCATCTCAGCTCTTATGTAGCTGTGGGGGCAGTATCTATTCGCAAGATGTATGATGCTGCACAGCGTATCTCCGAAGCTGGGGAGTGGATCAGACAGCTCTGTTTCCGCGATTTCTACTTGTACAGGGCAGTCTATGAGCAAGATTATTTTACGTATGAAAAAGTGTATGATCTCTCTGTTCTTCAAGATACTCATTTCGAACGTTGGTGCAGAGCGGAAACGGGCATTCCGATTATTGATGCAGCCATGACAGAACTGAACGAGACTGGGCATATGCCTAATCGGCTCCGCATTCTGACAGCAATGTTTTTGACGAAAAACCTTCAGTGTCCGTTCACGCTGGGTGAAGCATACTTCAGAAGGAAGCTGAAAGATTATGATAACATCCAGAATCGGGGGAACTGGCTGTGGTGCACCTCGCTGGGTGAAAATGCTGCGCCATATTTCCGTGTGAATAATCCGGTTACGCAGTCTGAGAAGTATGATGCTCAGGGCGACTATATTCGCAAGTGGCTACCCGAGTTGAAGGATTTGCATAGCAAGGAGATTCACCAACCACGCAAGGATGCGATCGTAGATCTGAAAGTTTCCAGACAGGCAGCCATTGACGTGTACAAGCAGATTCTGGCGAGTCGGGAGAAAAACTGAATGTTGAATGATAATGAAGGCAGGGAGGAAACTCCTTGCCTTTTGTTATATAAATTAGGACATGTGCAAAATGAAATTAAATATGGTATTTAATTACATAATTTGTTACTGTTTTAGTATAAGATAGAGTTCGAACAGGAAAACATGGCATTGTCGATTTTATTGTTGAACGAAGGGATGAGGTGTATGAAACAAATACAATCTGCAGAGTTGATCGGTAAAGAGGCCGCAACAATGATTGGTCTGAAATGGGAGGGAACGTTCGCTGAGGCAGGGGCTGGAGGTATTCGCAAGGTGCAGACCGAATTTAAGCGTCGCCTGCATGAAATCAAGAATATGATGCACCCGGATGAGCTATTGGGTTTGTCGTATCATATGACAGAAACCGGGTTTGTCCACTATGTTGCCGTCCAGGTAGATGACGTGGCATTTCCGAATGTCCCGGAGGGAATGGTTCAATTTGAAGTTCCGGCACATGATTATGTGAAATACACCCATATCAAAGGAGAATCCATTGAATCTTCTTATCATTTAATCTATGCTTGGATTGAAGAACAGGGACTTTTTCTATCGAATGAACCGCTTACGCATTATGAAGTGTACCCTATGAAGCAGGATTCCAATGATCATGAACCTGAGTTTAACATTTTTGTACCGGTAAATAAAAAAAGTTAGAGTAACGACACAACAAGCCTCAGGCCGCGTCACAGCGGTCTTTTTGATATGTCTGACGATGTGAATGATCTGAAAACTTCTTGGAAATTAAAGAAAAATTAAGGAATTGGACTACACATGTTAAGCGATATGCCTTTTAATAGATAGAGAGCTTAATGGACTAAGTCATATTTAACATATTGACGAATACATAAAGGAGAACCTCTAAACCATGAGTCAAACACTGAAAAGAGAACGAATCCCGGAGTTAAATCTCGTACGGGCTGTGGCGATTATCGGTGTGCTATTTGTACATTCCACCTCCAATGCTACGCTGGAAATGACCAATTCCAGTTATTATTGGTTGTACAACTTTGTTAATATTTTCATGAAATATGGTACACCAACCTTTATTTTTTTGAGCAGCTTTGTGCTGTTCTATAATTATTATACCCGTCCGCTAGACAAGAGATTAGTCACGAATTTTTACAAGAAGCGCTTTGTCTACATTTTGTTGCCTTACTTCCTGTTTTCGATTATGTATTTTGTTGTGCTGCATTACCTGTATTACCAGGGACGCCCGTTTAATGAGTCGTTGATTACTTTTATTGAAAGGCTGTTTACAGGCAAAGCCTACACGCATCTATATTTTGTTTTTATTAATATGCAATTTTATCTCATTTTCCCACTCGTGCTATGGCTATTGAAGAAACATCCTTCTGTTGTAAAGTGGTCTATTCCGATCGGGCTTTTTATTCAATGGGCCTTCATCGTCAGTAATAAATACGGGTTCCAGGTGCCCAACAAAGGAAGTTGGGCTTTCTCTTATTTCTCCTATTTCATGCTTGGAGCTTTTATGGGCGTGTATTTCCCGCAGATCAAACAATGGTTTGTGATCAGCCGGGCGAATGCAACTAAAGTGCGCGTAGTTTCATGGATTGTGCTGTGGGTTGTGTGGATCACGGCGGGACTTGCTCACGTATATATTTATTATTTGCTACGGTTGAAAATCGCGACCTATAACACGTTATGGTATGAGCTTTTCTGGAATGTGCATACCTTTGCCTGTGCACTGGTCATTATCCAGATTGCATACTTGCTCTACCGCAAAGGTCCTGCACTAATCGTCAAACCGCTAAATCGACTGGGTGCATTATCCTTCGGCATTTATCTGATTCATCCGTTTTTCCTTTTGTTTTATCGTGAGCATCCACCCCAAACGGGGGTATCCTGGTTGATTCATCTGTGGTACGCCGCCGGATTTGGTATTGCACTGATCGCTTCATGGATTGTGGTCGGGCTGGCGGCACGATTCCTGCCACATGCCTGGATTATCTTTGGTAATTTGCCCAAACCGAAGCCGCGTCTTGTACCGCAACAACATTCGGGGCAAGTGGATGTTTGATCTTGAAGTCAGATCATACCTGTTCAAAAGCCATTTTTCGGTTCAGCCTTAGGTTGAGCTTGAGAATGGTTTTTTGTTGTGCTGAAGTGATTCAGGGGTTCTGCAGATACTATGGGTGTTTATCGTGGGAACGAATGTTTCTTTTTCATAATACAAGGGTAATCATAAGGCGGAAAGATAATAACTACTATATAAGTTGAACTATTTATTTACACAGAAACGGAGAGGACAGAAAAATCCGGGGATAACAGCGATGGGAAGGTTATTCTGTCGGCGTAGTGCTCCGTGTAGACAGCTTTAGTTCAACTTATAGAAACTTCGAGAACAGGATCAAGGTGATCATACATGACAAGATGTGAACAATGCGGGAAACCGATGCAAGATATATTGGAATATGTGGAGCATATTCTCCACGAATGCAGTGAGCAGATAACTGAATTTAAGTCGGAAGAGTACAAGGCTTACGGCTATGAGGGTGTTCGCGAGCAGTTGTGATACAATAGAAAGAAACCGGATTCATTCGGAACCGAGGTGACAACCATGGAGACAGGATCAGCCCCTTTCCGCGAAGGGAAGACAGAACACGAAACGCGACAAACCAAGACATGTATGTATTGCGGAGAGCGACGGCCTGCGTCGGAGTTTCGGCGTAGAACGGGAAGGCGTGCGAGTTCCGGAGCCAGACGCGGAGCCTGTCGCCGTTGTCGTCAACTCGGTGTACGAGAGCAACATAACCGTGATATGCGAGTAGCCGAAGCATCTCCATCTGAAAAGCTGGAGCGTCGTGGTCAAGATGGGATGGACAACAACCTTCGGGAAGACATGGTGTCATCTCCGGTGAAGAATGAACGGGAACGGAATGAGCGGATTGCGCTGCAGGGGTCAGCCGGAGGTAAGGAACAAGGCCGTGATTTGGGGAACCGGGTAAATTCATATGAATTAGCAAGTCCGGTATCTTCTGAAGCTGGGGCTGTGATCGGCCAGACGGAGAAGGATGGTATGATCGTTTCGGTTAGTGATACGCCCAGCCAGCGGAAAAAACGCCGAAGACGGCGGAAAAAGAAGCCGTCAGAGGTGATACATGCGCATGCCTCTGCTCAGGCAGAGAGCGAGAGTGAGGCATCCACCAATCTGTATGCGGTGGATGTGGGGCCGCCGGGCGGGGAGCTTCCGCCCGGCGATGTGCATTCGCCAGGCGTAGCCGCTGCGAATGGCAAGGGCAGTGCACAGCGGACGCGCAAGCGAGCTGCCGCTGCAGTTCCGGCCGCCGAGCAAGCATCGGCGGCCCAAGCCCTGCTGCCGGCTACGCCGGAAGGCCCGGCAGCAGGGCCAGCGCCTGTGGCTGCGGACGAGCCACCCGCAGCCCGGCGCAAACGCAAGCGGCGCCGCAAGCTTGCAGCGGCGCTCGCGCCCGGCGCAGGGCAGGCCCGCAGCGAAGCTGCTGAGGCCCCTGCGCCGGAGCCCGGCCTTGCCCGTGGCGAGGCCAGCACGGGCAAGGCTTCTGCGGCGGCGAAGGCACAGCCAGCCGCCGCCGGGCGCGAGCCATCGCATGCCAGCCGCAGTCACGGGGCTGGCATGGATGGCCGACCGCGGCGTCATCACGCGCCGCCGGTAGCGATTGACCCGGAAGATCCGGCTTCGCTCCGGACCAACCGTCAGGGCATGGTGCGCATGCGCGGCAAAACGGACAAAGGACGCCGCTGGCATCAGGAAGTGGATATGGAACTTGCCGTTACACTGGTGAAGGAAAAAGCTGCCGTTGTGATTAATCGGTATACCATTCGCCGATTGTTCAGCAACAAGGATTTCAAGCGGTTTATTCTGGACCGTGACAAGTATACCTGTTACTTCTGCGGCTCCTATGGAGATACTATTGATCATCTTCTTCCACGGGCCAAAGGTGGACATACAACACCGCTCAATTGTGTATGTGCCTGCAATCTGTGTAATCAATCCAAAGCGGCGATGGATGCGGACGAATTCATGCGTTCGGGCATTCCAGAGTGGAATGCAGCCCATCAGGCAGAACTACTTGCGCTGGAGATACAGGAAACAGGATTGGAATAAGCGATAGACAAGCTATGCTCCTGAAGTTTCAGGAGCTTTTATATGTAGAGCACACCTGGATGAATGATCAGGGTGTGCTTTTTTGATGTGCTCTCCTATTCAAATATTTCTTCAAATTGACAACGATGCGACATCCTAATGTACGTTATACTTGGAGGGCGGCAGTCGAATTGTTTTTTTAATGTACTGCTTTTATAGATCGAATAGATTGGATGGATGCGGATGACACCAGCAGCCCTTGATATTATGTCATACATCACGGAGGAAAATATTCGGTTCTGGCTGGAGAAGTTTCGTTCTCTCGGTCCATTGCCGGGCATTTTGCTTACGTTTATGAAGTCTTTTGTACCACCGCTTCCAACGTTATTAATTGTGGGTGTGAACGGAGCGGTGTACGGGTTGTGGGCAGGGTTTTTGTACTCCTGGATCGGCATGGTGCTTGGCTGTACCGTCACATTCCTGATCGTGCGAGAGATCGGGAAGTCTGCTTTTGTGGAAAAGTGGGCACGCAAACCGCGTGTAAAACGCAGCATGGTATGGATTCGTAGAAACGCATTCAGTTATGTATTCCTGCTTAGCATTTTTCCTGTGGGGCCATTTGTCATTATTAATGTGGCTGCAGGTATCGCCCGTATGCGATTGTTATCCTTCCTGCTTGCGGTGGGGCTCGGTAAAGGTATTATGATTTTCTCTGTAACGTATATTGGTTCAAATGTAGAGCAGTTTCTGGAGCATCCGGTACGCTGGATCGGCGTCGTGTTGTTCATTGCATTATCTCTGTGGGCGAGCCGGAAATTGGAACGTCACTTCACCCGGTTTAACCCTGATCAGGATGAACGACATCCGATACATCAGACTTCAGAAAAATCGATTTCCTCATAAGAAGACAAGGCATACGATTGGGAATACCGGGTGCGTCAGCTTGTGCTTCAAGGCAAGCTCGATGTGGAGGGTAATCCGCGTGCCATGCGTTTCTATCGTGTTCGAATAGCAGGGGGAATGTAGCTCCAATCGGAAAATCTTCCCCCTGCTTATATGGTTTTCATTACGACAACAACTCAAACCCTGCGATTGAGCCACAGCTTGGTTAAAGGCCCGCCTTCCCCATACACGGGGTCTGTGCCCGGTACAGGAACCTCTAGAATTTCTTGCAACGCCTCAGGCCGCTCCCCTGGTTTGCCTGTTCGAGTGTTGTAACCCATACCTCCAGGATAAGCTCCCGCGATCCGAAAATCGGGACTGGCTTCCAGACGTTTATGGCCGGTTCCAGCGGGCAATACAACCACATCACCACTCTCCAGATAGACCTTCTTTCCGTTCTCACCGCCTATAATTAACCTCACAAATCCGCTCATTACCGCAAGCACCTCGTGCGCATTGCTGTGATAATGATGATAATCGTATACACCGTTGATCCAGCTATTGCCCCATCCATTCCGGTTCAAGTCGGATTCGGCACGGGTAGGTTCGGTACGCCAGACTCCTTTGTACAGAAGTACTGGTAGATGTGGATGATTCGGAATGACTCCGTCGTCTTGAAATTTCATAGACTGGATATCGCTATAATCTTGCCTTAGATCTCTCATTTGGGTTCACCTCTTTCCATGTATTAACCTTTCAGGGAATAAAGGAATAAAAAATATTTGTAAAATGATACAAATTGTATCGTTTTCAGGTTATACTCGATACAGACATTCTCTTTAAAGCGCCCGATGAAAAAAAGGAGTAGGGGGAAAATGTGTGAACATTGTGGTTACAGGAGCTTCAGGATTTGTTGGATTTAATCTTTCACAGTTTTTGGTGCAAAAGGGACATCAGGTCACTATGCTAGATCAGGATGACTACTGTCAGAGACTTGTTCACCGCTCTCCATTGCACGACATGCCATTCATCAAGTGTAACCTTGCTAAAGACAATATTCATTTACCCCCGAACATAGATTACATCATTCATCTTGCCGCCATGCCTCACGTCGACTATTCATATCATCAGCCCGCAGAGGTATTTC
This sequence comes from Paenibacillus polysaccharolyticus, assembly GCF_900102085.1. GTDB lineage: Bacteria > Bacillota > Bacilli > Paenibacillales > Paenibacillaceae > Paenibacillus > Paenibacillus polysaccharolyticus. Next base: position 137,674 of record NZ_FMVM01000010.1, read on the forward strand.
GCAATAATACCCTCAGTACACAAGCTATCCTGCAATATGCTACCGATCGCGACATTCCTCTTTTACTCGCTTCGTCCGTTGAAGTGTACGGTGGCGAATGGGGCAGAGTTTACAACGAATCAGACCCTTATGCACCTGTCTCCCCTTATTCTGCCTCGAAAGTCGCTTGCGAGACACTAGCCCAATCCTACGCTCAATGTTATCAACTTCCGGTGAAAACATTCCGTCTGACCAATTTATACGGACCATGGCAACTTCCTGATCGCATTATCCCGCGTAATTTCGGGCGCATGCTGGATGGATTGCCACTGGATATTCAGGGATCAGCTGTACGTGATTTCCTGTATATCGATGATGCATTGCGAGCGATCGAGCAGATTATGACCCATGGCCAAGATGGACAGACCTATAACATCTCTACCGGTATTGGAACAACGATGCAAGAGATCGGGATGTTACTGGAACCACTCGATCGATCAGCAACAGCGAAGGAGATCAGGGAACTGGAGCCTACGCAATCCAGAGGTTCCAGCTTGGTTGTACACTCCGGCAAGTTGCGCGCATCGTTTGGCTGGTATCCCCAGACTACACTGGAGCAGGGTCTGGAGAGAACATTCCAATGGTACCAGGAGCATGCCGACTGGGTTAGACTATTCAACCGGGAGTACCATACAACACGTACAAGTCGCAGCTTTATCATTGATATGGCACGGTATTCCGTACCAGCGTTATAAAACAAAAAAAGCCAGGGAAGGGTGGTTGTTCGACACCTTCCTTGGCTTTTTTTGCGCCCCCGTCATCAGATTCGGATTCAGATGTTCAGCGTATCCGAACGAATTGAGGCCAAACTTCGACGGTCAGGCTGGTTTGCCACTCTTGCGATCTTCACACAAGGTGCGTAAAGATGATCCGAGAATGCAAACCAGAATACATTATTCGTGATGTTTTTTCACATCGGCCACTTTATCTTGAACGGCCCCTTTGGCCTTATCCATTTTACCCTCAGCCTGAAGGGACTTGTTGTTCGTCGCGTTACCGATCTGATCTTTCACTTCGCCTTTGGCCTTGTTAATGCCTGCTTTAATTTTATCGCCAGTTGAATTACTCATATCGAACATCTCCTTCGTTGTCTGGTGTAGTCCTTATTAACCGGGCTGAGGATAATTTAAACGTTCACGATTACACATAGATTTGAGAAGGGGTTCTAACCTGAGGTTGTGAGCGCACCTTCCTAGGGTGGAATTTTTGCATTCTCTTTCGAGAAGGTTCATACTTGCTTGAGTAAGATGTTTGAACGGGGAGAATAAGGCTGAGGCTGTCGCTGCATAATAACCAAAGTGACCAAATTCGTTGCATGAACGGTAGATTTTTGGAAATCCATTCCTGAAAAAACGTTCAACATGCACTTTCATATGTGCTTTTCGTACATATGGTTTGTTGTGATCATGTCTTAATACCACATATGGTAGCTCGTGGCGTTTGGAAAAGAAATATGACCCGTCGAGACAAGCCAACACTCCTTGACAAAAAAATCGATTTTGTTACAATGTTCACAATATCTTCACAAGTGTAAAAAATTTCTTTTTCATGTTCATGTGTAAGAGGTGTAATATAAGGGTATAGAGTTCGATTTCGGCCTGCTTGTCGTTTTGTGCGTCAACATGTGTTGTGCGCAACAGACCCAACATACCATGCATGCGAGAGAGTGGTCTTTCTGGATGCTCTTATCCTAATGTGTGAAATTTGGTACATTTAGTGTATTGATGTATTTGTGGTTCGGCTCAGCTTGACAGGCATCATGAAAGTCGCGGACTTCTATCCCAAAGTAAAGGAGGACTTTCTCTTATGTCACAATCGCCTACTCAACAAGAGGTGCCAGTAACAGAAGGCGCAGAGCGCCAGTCCCTGGACGTACTGGATCAACTGATGAAGCCCGAGGTACAGGAGTCTTTAACTGTATTGGTGGAGAACCTGCCTAAATTGGCTGAAATGGTTACTGCAATGACGAAAGCTTACGACTTCGCACAAGGTATCGCTACAGACAAAGTTCTGATCAGCGACACAATGAGTGCAATGGGTGAGTTCGCTAAACCTGTTGTAGACAAAGCTAAAGGTGTAGCTTCTGCTGCCATCGAGGCAAATGACCGTGCACAAACCGAACAATCTTCGGTTGGCCTGTTCGCTATGCTTAAAATGCTTAAAGATCCAAACGTACAACAATCGCTTCGTTTTGCTCAATCTTTCTTGAGCATCTTGAACGAGCGTCAACAAACGAAACGTTAAGACTTAGAAAGAACGGAGGATGGATATGTCGAAGCAAATTTTGATCTTGGGTGGAGGATACGGCGGTCTGTTGACTGCGCTGACTGCGCGTCAATACTTGACTCCGGAAGAAGCGACAATTACTGTCGTGAACCGTTACCCTACACACCAAATTATTACGGAACTGCACCGTCTTGCAGCAGGAAGCATTGCTGAGCAAGCTGTTGCTCTCCCGCTTGAAAAATTGCTGCGCGGTAAAGATGTGAACCTGAAAATCGATACGGTGGATACAATCAAGCCGGACGAGAAAAAAGTTCTCATGACTAGCGGCTCCACATACTCTTACGATGCACTCGTTGTTGCTCTGGGTAGTGAAACAGCTTACTTCGGAATTCCGGGACTGCAGGAATACAGCTTCACGCTGAAATCTGTTAGTGATGCAAACCGTATTCGTGCGCATGTTGAAGCACGTCTGGATGCATACAAGCAATCCGGCAACAAAGCAGACGCTACATTTGTTATCGGTGGCGGCGGCTTGACAGGTATCGAGCTTGTCGGCGAATTCGTTGATCTTCTTCCAGGTGTATGTAAAGAAAAAGGTATCGATTTCAACGATATCTCCCTCTACACGGTTGAAGCAGGTCCTTCCATCCTGGCAGGTTTCCCGCCAGAGCTGGTTGATCGTGCAAAATCCAGTCTCGAAAAACGCGGCGTAAACTTCATTGTTGGCGTAGCGATTACAGAGATGAAAGAAAACGAAGTTATGCTGAAAGACGGTAGCTCCATCCCTACGAACACACTGGTATGGACAGGTGGCGTACAAGGTAATGCCGTTGTTGCCAACAGTGGAATCGAAGTGGATCGCGGCCGTGCAAAAGTAACGGAAGTTCTGCAATCCACATCTCACAAAGATGTGTTTGTTGCTGGTGACAGCGCAGTAGTCTTCCCTAGCGAAGGCGCTCGCCCTTACCCTCCAACGGCACAACTGGCTTGGCAAATGGGTGAAACCATTGGTCACAACCTGGGCGTAATGTTCAAAGGTGGCGCAATGGAATCCTTCTCGCCAATCTTCTCCGGTACGCTGGGAAGTCTGGGTCGTAAAGACGCTGTCGGCATGATCGGTGGCAACCAGACTCGTCTGAAAGGTCTGCCTGCAACCATGATGAAAGAAGCAAGTAACATCCGTTACCTGTCCCACATCCATGGCTTGTTCGCACTGGCTTATTAATCTATAACACCAACGTTAAAGGGCGCCCATTGGGCGTCCTTTTTTTGTTATGCTCTTCTGGACTTGAACTTGCTTGATATGATCTAAGCAAGTAGGAGGAGAGATGCTTCATGCAGATGATAAGCGAAGCACGGGGATACTCACAGGTATGAACACAAGGCTTTATACAGATATTATACGGAACGTTAGAAACCGATAGGAGCGAAGAAAGGCAATAGTGAAAGAGAGGCAGGGTCTCCTTTATCATGAGCAGGACAATACGTGCGCGTTCCAAAGAATTATGTTGGTATACCGTATTGCGATATATCAAGGAGCCAAACGTGTAGCGTTGAGCGACTCAGCTAGCGCTTAAAAGCAGCTGCTTTCGTTTAAAAGATAAGGTAAGGCTTTTACATTAAAAGTCTATAAGATAAACAAAAAATATAGCAGACAGGGAGCAATGATATCGCTCTTTTGCGCAACCTGAGAGGAGAATGAACAATGAACGTACTGGTGATTGGAGCAAATGGACAGATTGGTAAACACCTGGTGGAACAGCTGGCACAGGAAGGCAAACATCAGGTTACGGCCATGATTCGCAAGCCGGAGCAGGCAGACGCACTGAAGGAACTTGGAGCACAAGTTGTCATGGGTGATCTGGAGGGTACCGTGGATGAGATTGCTGAAGCGATGAAAGATCAGAATGCCATCGTGTTTACAGCTGGTTCAGGCGGCTCCACTGGTCCGGACAAAACATTGTTGATCGACCTGGACGGTGCAGTGAAAACGATGGAGGCCGCAGAGAAACAGGGCATTTCCAGATATATTCTGGTCAGTGCCTATGGTGCCGATCAGCGGAGTAAATGGCCGGAAGAGATCAAACCCTATTATGTAGCGAAGCATTTTGCGGATCGTGCACTGTTCGCCAGTGATCTGAACTATACCATTATTCGTCCCGGAGGTCTAAAAAATGAACCGGGAACCGGCAGAGTGGCCGTGGGTACTGACCTGAAACCGGGTAGCATTGCTCGTGAAGATGTGGCACGTGTAATTGCAGCCTCCTTGCAGGAAGAGAAGACGTATCGGATGGCCTTTGATCTGATAGCTGGAGATCATGCTGTATCGGACGCTTTAGGCAAATTGTAAACAGATGTTGTAAACTAGCGGGAGAAGGATATGACGGGTGAGGGGGAATCAGCATGAATGAAGCTGTGCTGGTCATTGAAGATGAGCCCAAGATTGCAAGGTTGCTTGAACTGGAGTTGCAGTACGAGGGGTATCAGGTCACGAAGGCAGGAAGTGGGACGGAAGGGCTGGAAAAGTACAGTGAAGGACAATGGGATCTGATTCTATTGGACATCATGCTGCCAGGCCTAAGTGGTATTGAGGTTTTGCGGCGGATTCGAGCGAGAGATACAGCTATCCCAATTCTTATGCTGACAGCGAAAGATTCAGTGGAGGATAAAGTGTCCGGTCTGGATCTTGGTGCCAACGACTATATCACGAAGCCTTTTCAGATTGAAGAGTTGCTGGCCCGAATTCGTGCAGCGCTACGACTTGCTGCAGTTTCTACTGCCAGAACATTGAATCATGCCCCAGGGCAGGAAGCGGTGCATGAGTCAGTAGGTCAGCAACAGGAAACAGACACAGCGTGGTTAACTGCAGCTGATTTAAAACTGCATGAAGGGACGCGTGAGGTTTTTCGAGATGGACAAGCCATAGAGCTTACCCCTCGTGAGTTTGATCTACTGGTGTATTTGCTACGCAACCAGCGTCAGGTGCTCAGTCGGGATCAGATCGTACAATCCGTGTGGGGATACGATTATTATGGCGATACCAATGTGGTGGACGTGTATATCCGTTATGTGCGCAAGAAGGTGGACAACGGATTCACGCCACCTCTAATACATACCGTAAGGGGCGTAGGATACGTCCTGAAGGAGCAAACATGAGCCTGCGCAGTAAAATCTACGGATACTCGTCGGTTCTATTTGCCGTGCTGTTAATTGCAGTGAATCTGTCTGTCTACCTTGTATTTGAGCGAGTATCCATTAATAATGAGATTCGCCGAGTCGAAGCAGAAGCCGAATCGATCGTCGCAGGAGTACGTCAGTCCGCTGGCTCCATCCCGCCAGACGATCTTCTTCGGGCTTATGCGCCCGTGAACGGCATGCTACGCATTGTACATGAAGACGGCAGCAGTTCACCAGTAACCACAACGGGAGCATCCGAACAACTCAGCAAGTTATCTTATCAGTATGAGAATGAGAAAAAGGCAGAGTATACCCAGGTGGATCAGGTCGGATATGTGTGGGTATCCATGCCATTAATCTGGCCGGACGGCGAAGTGGTAAATCTGCAGGTAACTCAGAGTGTAGCTGAAACAGAGAGTGGACTTGCTACCCTGCGTACAGTACTAGTCATCGTAACTATTGTTGCCCTGATTCCTGCCGTGATCTCCAGCCGAATTTTGGCGAATCGCATGACAAGACCGATCCAGCAAATGACTCGTACAATGAGTGATATTCAAGCGAGTGGGCAGTTCAAGCGACTTCCGCTGGAGGCAAAATCAAAGGACGAACTGAACACGATGGGGCAGACGTTTAATCGCATGATGGACCTGCTGGAATCAAACTTTGAACGGCAGGAACGTTTTGTCTCGGATGCATCACATGAGCTAAAAACACCGCTGACGATCATTGAGAGTTACGCCAGTCTGCTCAAGCGCCGGGGGAAGGAGCGGCCTGAAGTCTTTGATGAAGCTGTGGAAGCGATTCTGTCTGAATCGGTACGCATGCGTGAGTTGACGGAGCAACTGTTGCTCCTGGCCAAGCAGCCGGAGCAATGGAATGTACAACTGGAACGCGTAGATATTACGAAGTTGGCTACGGATTCTACGCGAGCATTCCGCGAAGCTTATCACCGAGAAGTACGGTGCGACGCTTCAGGCCCCATCTGGGCGATCAGCGATGAGAGCAAGCTGAAGCAGCTACTGTTTATTTTGCTGGATAATGCCCGGAAATATAGTGAAGATGCCATCGAAGTCAAACTGGAGAGCCAGGGCGAACAGTGCCGGATACGGATTGTGGATACAGGTATAGGTATGCGGCAGGAGGATCTGGAGAAAGTGTTTGACCGTTTCTACCAGGTCGATGTCTCTAGAACTAGAAGCGGAAGTGCCAGTGGGTCTGGTCTCGGACTGTCGCTTGCCAAGGAGTTGGCAGGCGCTGTCGGAGCACAGATTGAGCTAACGAGTACCGAAGGTGTTGGCACGGAGGCATGTATTATTTTACCACGATCCAAATCGGACAGCCGAGGCAACTCACTCTCATGAAATTCTCATTCTTCTCTTCTATACTGATGACATACAAGGCTAGTTATAACGTTTCAACGAGAATACTCAGATCAGTTGTGGAAGAATGTGAGGGGGAAGTGCGTATGACAGAACAGGAACAGAGGCCTGAAATGAAACGAAGTGATAACAAACATGAGCTTAGGCATGGAGATAAAAATACCAAAAGAAGTCATACTGGTAAAGGGTCACGAAAATTACTGTGGTTGGGGGCCGGAATACTGGTTGTCGTACTTGTTGTAGCTCTGGTGTGGTGGAAACCGTGGGGACCTGCTCGTGAGCAGTTATCTGCTGATGCAGTCGCGCAATCTGTGCTGAATCAATATCCAGGGGAGATCATTCATTCTACCTTGAAAGACGGTACGTATTTGATGCAGCTTCGTTCGGAGACAGGTCTATACGATGTGCAGGTCGATGCATTTACGGCAGCTGTTCAATCCATCAAACGTCTGGAGTCGAGTCCGCAGGCTGAAGAGAAGACGTTGTGGAGCCGTGAGCAGATGAAGGCGGAGTTGCTGAAGCAAAGAGCAGGGGAGCAACTTATATCGCTGGAACTGGTTGAACAGCAGGGCAGTCCTATATACACTGCAGTGGTGAAAGCGAAGGATAACAGCCGCCAAGAACTGACGCTTGATCCATATACGGGCGAGATTATTTCCTCCAAAGCGATCAAGTCACCTCCGTCATCGGCAACAGGAGGGACGGATAAAGAGCCACAGTTTCTAAGTGAGAAGCAGGCAGAGCAGAAGGCGCTTGCGAGAGTTCCTGGCGAAGTGGATGATGTAGAACTACGTGGTACGAACAGTGGCAATCCGTATTACCTGGTTGAGATCGATCTGGAAGACGGCCGGGAAGCGACGGTACAGGTGAATGCGATCTCGGGTGCCATACGTTCGGTAACTTGGGATAAGGACGATGATTAAGAGTTGTTTCTATTATGTTATTTTCTGAAAAGGGGTAAGAATACTCTCCTCATTTTCTCATCAAATTCTAATCTTTCTCTCTCTAATCTCTCATTCGCCTAGGTTATTCTAAATATGTAGACGAGAACGAGAACAATAACGAGGAGATGAACGATGATGATGAACAAACATAAACTTTGGATTGGCAGCTTGTCCGCAGCGGTGTTGCTTGGCGGATCAGCGGTCGCGGCTAGCGGTAATATGAACGGGCAATCGGCATCACAAGTACAATCTGAAACTATACAATCCGCACCAGCCTCAGTGACACAATCCACGAGTGCGAACCAGAACAACACAGGTAAACTGCTGACTGTATCCCAAGCTAAATCCATAGCGCTGAAAGCAGTGGAAGGTAAAGTGGATGATGTGGATCTGGAGCGTAGAAACGGTCAAACGTTCTATGAAGTCGAGATCGACCGAAAAGGTAACCCGGATGTAACAGTTAGGTTGGATGCCTATACAGGTAAGGTTTTGGCTGTTGTTAATGATGATGACTACGATGACGATGATGATTATCGGGATAATGGAACAGGCAACTCTTCGAGTGCGTCTGCCTCCAATCAGGTTAAATTGACGGTTGCACAAGCTTCCAACATTGCACTGAAACAAGTGACTGGTGGCAAAGTCACCAAGGTTGAACTGGACCGTGATAACGGTCGCTATGTCTATGAGATTGAGCTGAGAACCGCTCAAGGTGAGGCAGACGTTGATATCGACGCAAACACAGGTAAGGTGTTGTCGTTTGATCAGGATTTTGATGACGAGGATTAATTGTTGAATTGCGGCAAAGTAAGAAATAGATGAAATTGATTTTCGACTCTGATCACTGTTTGTGGTATATAGCTTAGACCGATCGTATCAGCGGAAAGACGCTTCGAATGAAGTGTCTTTTTTTCGTACTCTATAGAGTTCATAGATCCTATAATCCAAACTGTGGTAAACTAGTAGAATTGTAGAAATAGTATAGACAAGGAGCTGGATAACGAAGTGGCTGGTGAACAAATGAGATCGGAAACGACTAGAGAACAAGTACTGTCAATTGAAGGCTTACGTATGCGGTATAACGGGCGTTATGTATTAAACGGCATCGATCTGGAAGTGAATCGTGGGGAGATGATCGGATACATCGGGCCTAATGGAGCTGGCAAGAGTACAACGGTCAAAATTTTGCTTGGATTAGTGGAAGGTTATGTGGGGAACGTTCGTATTTTTGGACAGGATATCGCTGACGGCGATGTGGAATATAAGCGTAGAATCGGGTATGTGCCGGAAGTGGCAGAACTGTATGAACAGTTAACTCCGGCCGAGTATTTAACGTTTACGGGAGAGTTATATGGCTTGTCTTATGAAGATGCAGATTATAAAGCAAAGCTGCTGATGGATTGTTTTGGACTGGAAAAATCATATCATTCCCGCATTGCCTCTTTCTCCAAAGGGATGCGTCAGAAAGTGCTGTTAATCTCGGCTCTGCTACATGATCCTGATCTGCTGTTTCTGGATGAACCGCTGAGCGGGCTGGACGCCAACAGTGTGATGGTGGTGAAAGAGATTTTGTCACAGCTGTCCGCAAAAGGCACAACGATCTTCTATTCGTCACACATTATGGATGTGGTGGAGAAGATCAGTAGCCGGATTGTATTGATAGCCGAGGGCCGTGTCGTGGCAGATGGCACGTTCAAGCAACTCCAGCAACAATCGATGGAAGGGTCACTGGAGGAAGTGTTTAATCAATTGACAGGCTTTAATGAACATAAGGCGATTGCTGAGCGCTTTGTGTCGATTGTGCAGGAGGTGAACTAATATGGCGAAACCCTCCGATTTTCGTACGCTCCAAGTTCTGGATCGTTTTCGGCCAATCATTACCAAGACGGGTGCTGATTATGATGTGCTACGCCTTATTTTACGGGTGAAGTTCCAGATGGATCAGCGCAGAGTGCCTACGATTATGGCTGGAAGGTCAAAGAGCAAGGAGAACAAAGAAGGTAACCAGTATGTTCGCTCTCTCTGGCTGTATGCCTTGATGGGAGCAATCATGGTTCCCTTTGTCGTCTGGGATACAGGACAATTCATGCTTCAGATGGGCATTCTGTTTGGCGTGCTGATGTTTATGATTATGACGTCGATGATTTCGGATTTTTCATCCGTGCTTCTCGACATCCGGGATAGAAATATTATTTTGACCAAACCCGTTAATGCGCGAACGGTGGGTATGGCGAGAGCCATTCATGCCGGAGTCTATCTGGTGCTGCTGACAGGTTCAGTGACGGCTGCGCCGCTGATCGCCGGGCTTGTTACGCACGGGATTGGTTTCTTTCTACTCTTTCTGTTACAGATTATTCTGATCAGCATCCTGATTCTGGTGAGCACATCTCTCATCTATCTGTTCATGATGAGGTTTCTGGATGGGGAGAAGCTGAAAGACATGATTAATATGGTGCAGATTTTGCTTTCCGTGGGGATTGCGATTGGATATCAGTTTGTCATTCGTTCCTTCGATATTATTGATTTTAAAGTAGCTTTTACGCCGGAATGGTGGCAACTGCTGTTACCTCCGCTATGGTATGCTGCTGCATACGATTGGTTATTCGCAGGAAATGGCGGGGTGTGGATCTATACGTTAACAGCGCTGGCTGTTGTTGTTCCGGTGATATGCCTGATCGTATATGTGAAGCTTATGCCATCCTTCGAGCTGTATTTAGAAAAAATGGCTCATTCCGGCCAGACATCGAGTCGCCGCCGGGGAAAGTGGGATCGTATGGTTGCCAAGCTGTTCAGTCGCTCTACCGAAGAACAAGCCTGCTTTCGTCTGTCGGCCAGCATGATGCGCGATGAACGGGAGTTCAAGTTGAAAGTTTACCCATCTTTAGGTTTATCGTTAGTTATGCCTTATATTTTCTGGTATACAGCTTTACAATCATCGACCTGGGCAGAATTCAGGCAAAGTTCCTTTGTGTACACCTTGTATATTATGCTGATCCTGTTGGTAACGGTAGTCATTATGCTACGGTATTCGGGTCAGTACAAGGCATCCTGGATCTTTCGCGCCGCGCCGATGTCTGATGAAAATATATTATATCGAGGCGCCCTGAAGGCATTTCTAAGCAACATATTTATACCGGTATTTCTGTTGAATGCGGCCATGTTCACATGGACATTTGGACTTCGGATTTTGCCGGACATTGCGATTATTCTGCTCACAGCTACAGCGCTGATCCCGGTATCCGGCAAGTTTATGCTGCAAAAGCCACCGTTCTCCCAATCGTTCAGTGTGGCACAGCAAAGTGACGGCTGGTATATTTTCGCTGCTTTGCCTGTGTTCGCTTTACTGTGGGGTGCTCATGTCTTTTTCCGTTCTTTCTCTGGAGGTGTCTGGATGTACGGTGTGATCTTGATTGTGGCGAATATGTTGTTGTGGACGCTGCTGTATCGTGTGAAGAAACCAGCGGTCAAGTCGGCTGTGGTCATTTAAGCTGAAGTCTATCGAGGTATTTTTTCAGAGTTGTTAGCCTGATTGAACTGGTCGCTGTCTTAAGCCGTGTAATTTTAAGTAGTGGGTCTAAGCATGATTGATGGAAGTGAGTATTTATTTTCGCCCCGTGAGCGGCTTGCAACTACCCGCACGCGGGGCTCTGTTACATAAAAGGGTGGTCCGTTGGGGGAAGAAGTGAAGGGATGGAGTAGGGTAGATTAAAATTAGGGTAGATTAAAATGAAATAAATGAAGGAAATGAAGAAATGAAGTAAGTATGCAAACAAAGTAATTGAACTGAATGAAGAAATGAAGCGAACAAAGGAAACAAATTGAATAAAGAAAACGGAGTAAACAGCGTAAATACAGTAGGTGAACCGAGTGAAACGGGTACAGTAAGTAACCGAATACGCGGTAAATCGGATAAGTAAATCATACAAGTAGACCAATGTGTAGTAGTGACTCAAACAAGTAACCTGACGAGTAGTAGAGGGGATAAGTAACTCAAACAAATAATCCTAGGTGCAGTAGATGGATAAGTAACTCAACAAGTAACTCTAGGTGCGGTAGAGTAAAAAGTGTGTTGTGATTCTAACGATCACAGATGAGCTTATTTGGGTGAAAAGTGGCTCTCAGGAATTCTAACGATCACCAGGAAGCTTATTTCTGCAAAAGAGGGTGTTTTAGGCCGAAAATGAGCTGACTTTTGCAAAATAGCGTGTCTGGTGATCGTTAGCCTGGTACAGCATGCAAAATGGGCCAAATAACGTCTCCTGTGATCGTTAGAGTGTGGCGACAACAGTGGTGCAGAAGTTAGTGTAAATGCAGATACAGATGCAAGTGCAGGTGTAGGTGCAGATGTAGATGTAGATGTAGAGATGAAAGTGAAAGTGAAAGTGAAAGTGTAAGAGGTGGGGAACTGTTTAGAAAAAAGAGCTCTGCAAATCTCCGGATAAAATGCTTAAACAGTACTCTCCTCATACCTGAAAGAAAGAGATGTTTTAAGTGTGACTTAATGGGCCTAGTCGGTCTGGCCTGATTCGAGAATGGCCTCGGCCAGACGATCGGCTGCATCTGCTGTGGAGATTCCAGATCGCGCAGCCTCGGCGAATACCTTGCTGAGCGTGCCTGCTATCCCCGCCACTTTCTGGCGGATCAGGTCAGGCCCAGCTCCCTGCAGTTCGCAGGCGGTGCTGATAATGCCGCCTGCGCTCAGCACGTAGTCAGGCGCGTACAGAATGCCGCGCGCCTGCATGCGGCCAGCAACCAGCTGTCGTTCACTCAGCTGGTTGTTGGCCGCCCCGGCGACAATGGAGCAGCGAAGCTCCTCCACGGTCGCCGGGGTGATCACGCCCCCTAGGGCACAGGGGGCGAACACCTTGCAGTCAGCGGCGTGAATACGGGCCGGATCGGCCGAAATGGCGCCGCTGAACTGCACAAGGGCACGTTGTACCCGTTCCGGTACAACGTCTGCCACGATCAGCCGTGCCCCGGCTGCATGCAGGTAACGGCACAGGGCATGCCCGACCTTGCCCAGTCCCTGGACGGCAACGGGAATGCCCTGCAGATCCGCTACGCCCTGGTGGCGCAGAGAGGTGACAATGCCGATGTACACGCCGTAGGCGGTCATGTCGGCAGTGAAGTCATCCTGTGCGCCAAGGGAACCCGTGGTATCCGTCACATATGCCGTCTCCACCCGGATCTGGTCCATGTCTGCCGCCGTTGTGCCCAGATCCAGACCTGTCACGAAGCGACCTTGTAATCGCTCCAGAAACCGCCCGAGAGCCCGAAACTGCGATGCACGAATTTCTTTATTCTTCGCTGGATCTGCCAGACCTTCGCCAAACGTACCATTCACTGACGAGTCTGCTTGCGTCCTGCTAAAAGAGCCATCTTTCGTTGTGTCCATCCACACTTTGTCTTGTGCTTGTGCTCGTGTTTGTGTTTCGTCTTCCGAATTCTCCGCTATGATCCCGTTGTTCGCTTCGCCTGCTTCGTCCATTCCTGAGTTTGCCAGCATCTTGCCCAGCACATTATCTTTCGATGAGTTCTCTAGCCCTTTACCCAATGTGTCTCCCCTAATTGATTCGATCAGCGTCCCACCAAGCATATCGCTTATATTCGAGTCTATCAGCAAGCTATCGAAAATATCGCTCTGCAATGAGTCCACCACGCCCCCACCGACCCGTTCCCCTGTCGTCATCTGCTCCGAAGCACCGGTCACATCCCAGACAACAGCCTTACCTCCGCCATAGGGCAAACCTGCCATGGCATTTTTGTAGGTCATGCCCTTGGCTAGCTTTATCGCATCCCGAATTGCTTCTTCTTTGGATGTATAGGCCCAGTAGCGGCATCCACCCAGAGCTGGACCAAGAGTTGTGTTATGAATGGCAATGATTGCTTGAAGTCCGCTGGAGGAATCGTGGCAAAAAACAAGCTTTTCCATACCTTCCTGCTCCATTTCCCGCCATATTTCCATGGAACACTCCTCCTTTGAAGTTCATTCGTCCCGTACTCACCAAAGGCAACGGATTTCCTTATAGAACCTGCATCCCGTCTGTATTTTGGCTCGAATATTTCTCTTGCATGGCTCGAAAGATAAGGGATCACCCTAAATCCAGTGTGATTTATACATCATATTCGCGCTACGGTTATTACGCCCCTGGGACTATCGCCGGGTTGAACATCGATACAAACGGTTTTATAATGGCAGTTCCGGGATCGTCAGACTGGACAGATGCCTGAAAATTTACATCAAACCGTTTAGGAAGAGGGCATAACGTCCAATGATGGAGATAGAGGAATATGATGGAATACATGAGCCTGGGTTGTTAAAAGCATCTCCAATAAGGTGGAAATGTTCGCCATGCAACACGTAACAAAGGCCCTGATTCATCGAAAAGGTCTAGGAAAGAGGGATCGTCATTGCTTAAAATTTTGTTATTTATCTTTTTGATTCAGATTGTATATGTATCGGCCTACACCCTTCGTATGATCTTAACGCTCAAAGGACAGAAATACATCGCTGCCCTGATCAGTATGGGTGAGATTGTAATCTATGTACTGGGCTTGAATCTGGTACTTAGCTATTTGACCCAGCCGTCTGCGCTGATTGTATACGCAGTGGGATACGGGCTTGGAGTACTGCTCGGAGCATGGATTGAGGAGAAAATTGCGCTTGGTTACGTTACCGTAAAAGTGATTTGCAACCAGATGGACGGAGGGCTTGCAAATGCTTTGCGCGATAAAGGGTATGGTGTAACCTCATGGGTTGGTAGCGGACGAGACGGAGATCGGCTGGTTATGGAAATTTTGGCGAAACGCAAAAACCAGAAACTGCTCTACCAGACCATTCTGGCTCTCGATCCCAAAGCTTTTGTCATCACCGTTGAGCCCAAACAGTTCCATGGCGGTTTCTGGACACGTTCCATCAAAAAGTAAAATCGGGCAGGTCCGCATTAGATGCGGTCCTGTCTTTTTTTATTTCATTTATCTGCACACGTGTTATTCTCTTCACGGATTTCCCATTCCTACATCAAACCCCGTTATACAAGTTAACTTGATACGATGCCAGGTTGTTTCGGGTACCATTTGCCTCCTGTCGGCCGTTCTCACAGGGATGTGAAATCAGGATTATTGTTGTAATCGCTTCCAACATTTACATTGTGAATATGTCACTTGCGACATGACATGCCGCAGAGAGACAGGCAGGACAACTCATCATTCATCATCATACTATCGGGAGGAATCAATTCGATGAAAAAAACAGTACGAAGTTTATGTAGCACGGCTCTGGCCTTTACGCTAGGGTTCACCTTATTATCCGGACCTGCGAGTGTGCAGGCAGCGGGCAACGCGGATTACAATCTGACCGGTTTCTCCCAAGGGAACACAGGCGGCGGAATCATCAGTGAGTCGAGCACGTCCACGTACAAAAAAGTGTATAATGCCACCGACTTGGCACTGGCTCTGAAAAAGAACTCCGGTGTCAAAGTCGTTGAAATTATGAACGATCTCGATCTAGGATGGAACGAGATTCCTAGCGCCGCACAGACTGCACCTTTTGCCAAGCATAACGATGCATTGACACATCCGGTATTGAAGCAGACGGGTGTCAGCAAAATTACGGTGGACGGCTTCAATGGACTCACCATTTTCTCGGCTAATGGCTCTAAGATCAAACACGCTGCCATCACGGTGAAACGAAGCTCCAACGTGATTATTCGTAACCTGGAATTCGATGAGCTCTGGGAATGGGATGAATCGACCAAAGGGGATTATGACAAAAACGATTGGGATTACATTACTCTGGAGGACAGTAGCGGCGTGTGGATCGATCACTGCACGTTTAACAAAGCCTATGACGGACTCGTCGATTCGAAAAAGGGAACCAGCGGTGTAACCATCTCCTGGTCCACTTTCAAAGGGGATGACGGTAGTGCGAACAGTTGGGTTACCCGTCAGATTAACGAATTGGAAGCCAATAAATCTTCCTATCCAATGTATAACCATCTGCGTAGCAGTGCGGTCGGTTTAAGCAAAGAAGATATCATTGCCATCGCTGGACCGCAGAAAAAAGGGCATCTCGTCGGTGCGACCAGTCTAGAGTCGGCTAACGCTAACCTGTCGATTACTCTGCATCATAACCTGTATAAAGACATTCAGGATCGCATGCCTCGTCTGCGTGGCGGTAATGCCCACGCCTATAACATCATCATGGATGCTACAGATGCCCGTTCAGCTCAAGCGCGCATTACTAACGCTATGGCCACAGCCATTGCATCTAAAGGCTACAAATTCGGTATTACCAGCAATGGGGCTATCTCAACCGAAAGCGGCGCAGTGTTAGTTGAAAAATCAGTAATCAAGGATGTGCAGTATCCTGTACGCAACAATCAGACAGATCCGACCAACGCCACATACACCGGAAAAATCAGCGTGCTCGATACGATTTACTCTCTGGATGGAAGTTCCTTCCGTGGTAATAGTGACACAGCAGGTAGTCCACTTGCACCTGTTCCGGCTGTCATCAAACCGTTCTCGTGGAATGGTTTTGGTTCCCTTCCATATAGCTACCAGACAGATGATCCATCTACACTGAATGCACGTCTCATCGCTTCCAACGGTGCAGGAGCAGGAAAGTTAACTTGGTCTAAAGACAACTGGCTGAAGACAAGCTACTGAGTGAAGTGCTCCGTACAATCTAACGATTAAAAATAAGTAAAAAACAAGCGCCCCTGCAGTTGTTGCGGGGGCGCTTGTTTTTAATGTTACTTGTCCATGTTACTTGCCTCAGCTCCAAATGCCTTCAATTTACTGTTCATGGCTTAAAGGCTTTATGTTCAGTGGTCTTCTGCTTCATTATTATTGTGTCGTTGTTGTCACTTGAGGCTGAGTCTCTGGTGCAACACTTACTGATTCACGATAGATGATATTGCCCTTTACATGGACGCGACCGAAGCTACGGTTCGGGTTGTCGATCTTTTTGAGCATGGATTGAACAGCCGTCCGTGCCATCTGTTCGATATCTACTTCAACTGTGGTGAGTTTAGGTTCAGACAGCATGGCGTAGATATCATTGTCGAACCCAACGACAGAGCATTGGGCCGGCACTTGAATACCCAGCGAAGTCAGCTTCTGCACGAGCAGATGAGCAACCTGATCACAGTTGCAGACAAATGCGGTGGGAAGCTGTTCTGGTAGATTGATCTCGATAAACGTACCTCGTTCATCCCGATCATTAAGAACCAAATCCGGATTCATGGGCATCCGGTGCTCAAGCAAAGATTTGTAATAACCAAGAAAACGATCCTGAATGCTGCTTGTCGAATACAGATTACCTACATAAGCAATACTGCGGTGTCCCTGCTGGATCAGATAGTTTGTCATTTCATACGCGGCATAGAAGTTGTCCGTCACAACAGAATCGATATCGGAATGTTCATCGTAGAAATCGAGGAACATCTTAGGTACGTCCATCGACTGCACCAATTCAATATACTCCTTGCTGACCTGACCCAGCACAATGAAGCCGTCAACCTTGCTGTCACTGTACAGTTTGGGCAGGGATAGCTCCTCTTCATCCTCACTGTTCAAAATGTGAAGAATACCGTAATACCCCTGATCCTCCAGATGTTTGGTAATGCGTTGGAACACGCGTACATAGAACGATTGCGTAGGACCGGTAAACCGCTCCGGGATAATTACACCAACATTATGAGTTAAGCCTTCCTTCATTGAACGGGCTGTGGCGTTATACCGATAACCCATCTGGACGGCAAGTTGTTTAATCTTTTCCTTTAATTCGCCACTGACGCCTTCTTTGTCATTCAACGCTTTCGAGACGGTCACACTGCTGACCCCGAGCCTGTCGGCGATATCCCGCATGGTGATATTGTTCTTCAGCTTTGGTCGCCTCCTTCAAGCCGGTTTAGGTACAATGTGCTGTCATTATGATGAGCGCGTTCTTCCAACATAACAACAATCCATATTAGTATACATCGTTACCAACCTGGAATAAAGCCATTCCGGGTCTCACATCACTATTTTTCGCAAGTCCCGGAAGGTTGGACAAGGTTGATTGAGCGATGTTAGTTTCATTGATTTTGCAATAGTTGTTCGTTCTGTTCAATCAGGTCTCCCCGCTGGTTGGCACAGTCCAGGGATCGATAAGGGTCAGCAGGAGTATTAAACGTGTAATCCACCAATTGCTCCAGTGTGGTTGTGGCAACATGACAGCGTGTATCACTGGATGCATAATAGATAAAGACTTCACCCTTCTCATTAACCACGGCACCGTTGCAAAAAATAACATTGGATACATCGCCTACGCGCTCGTCATCGTAAGGGGCAATGAAGTGCCCGCCCGGCTTGGCGATGATGCGTGCCGGATCATGCAGAGCGGTGGCGAAGGTGTACAGTACGTACCTAAGACCTGCTGCGGTGTTCCGTACGCCGTGGGCAATATGAATCCAGCCGCGGTCTGTTTTGATCGGGGCAGGGCCTTGGCCATTTTTTACCTCATACACCGTATGGTATTTCCGTTCATCTATAATGATCTCTTCGTGAATAACCGGATTCAGGATATCCTCGCACAGACCGAAGGCAATACCACCACCGCTGCCTGTGGAGATAAATCCATCCTGCGGACGTGTGTAGAAAGCATATTTACCATCGACAAACTCGGGATGCAGCACCACATTCCGTTGCTGCGGGGAGTTCGTCGTAATATTCGGAAGGCGTTCCCAACGGGTCAGGTCACGTGTGCGAACCAGACCCGCCTGTGCAACAGCGCTGGAGGTATCGAAGGCAGGCGCATCCGGGTCTTTGCGTTCCGAGCAATAGATGCCGTAGATCCAGCCGTCCTCATGCTGAACCAGACGCATGTCATATTGATTGGTTTCCGCTGCATCGATATCGTCCCAGACAAGCGGTTTGCGGGTGAAGCGGAATCCGTCCACGCCATTGTCGCTCTCGGCAAGGGCAAAGATCGATTTGCGATCCAGTCCTTCCGTGCGCACGACCATGATGTATTTGCCGTTGTGATAGATTGCTCCCGGGTTGAGTGTTGCGTTAATGCCCAGACGCTCCATGAAATACGGATTCGTTGTTTCGTTTAGATCAAATCTCCAGTGCAGTGGCACATGATGGCGTGTAATGACCGGATACCGATAACGCTGGTAAACGCCATTGTAGAAGGAAGAATCCACCTCATTTTGACGTGACAAAAGCTGCTCCTGCTGTTCCAGTAACGATTTGTATTTTGGGTGTATCATGCTTATCCCATCCTCTCCATGAGTTCAATGCAAAATCGGCTGTTATGATACGGACATTTCCAGGGGCCAGCCATTTCATGATGATCAGGTGTGCCGTTTTCGTCCACAGCCCAGTACCACTCACCGCCTGGCCGGGAATCCACGATGTGCGTCTGCGTATAATTCCACAACTGTTCGACCGTTTCCAGAAATTTAGAATCCCCGGTGCGCTGATAGGCGTTATAGAAACCAACCATCGCTTCCGCTTGCACCCACCAGATACGCGTGGTATCCACATGGTTGCCTTCCTGTTCATTCATAAGTGAACCATCCGCTTGTACGGCCGCGCTCAGGATGTTGTAGGCGATATCCGTGACCATGGCGGCATATTGCGGGTGATGTTCAAGTCCCAGTACCTTGAGAGCATCGTCAATCAGCCAGCTTGCTTCGATGTCATGTCCGAACGAGCGCAGATCAATGATGGATTCCCACTTTTTGTTGAAAAAAACCCCGAGGAACCTGGTGTTCTTGTCATATACCCGTTCATACAGAATTCCGAGCAGTCGCTCAAGAGATGCTTTTACTTGTGGGTCCGGCCACACCCTGTATAGGGTGGTATAGGCTTCCAGCACATGAATATGCGTATTCATCGTGTAATCCGCAATGACCCCGTTTTCACTCAGCATTTCATTGGGCTGTTCGTTCCAGAAGCGATCAAACTGCTCTTTATAAGCAGGCGCTTCTGTGTTGAAGCCTTTGCTCTCTATCAGCGCAAAAAGCGTTTTCGCTAAGTCCAGCGCAGAAGCATCATGGGTTGCACGATAGTATTCGCTGAGCGCATATATGCCAAAGGACTGAGTATACACATGCTTGCTCGTATCCAGCGCTTCACCAGTGGCATCGACCATCCAATACAGCCCTCCGTGTTCCCTGTCCATAAGGTGTCCAGTGAGAAAACGATAGGCGTGTTCAGCGTGCTCCCGCCAGATGTCCTCACCGGTTACCCGGTAGGCTGCGGAAAAAGACCAAAGCTGCCGTGCTGTAGCGATTCCGCCTTTGGGTGCCTGATGATTGATCTGCAGATCGTTGCCAACCCAGCCGTAGAATCCACCATGATCTTCATCTTTTAACTTAGACCAGAACGGCATAATCTTCGTCTTCCAATGCTCCGCAATTTCTGTTTGAAGCTGATTCATCTTATGACTCATCCAGAGCGCTCCTTCATCCGTGCAAAATCATGTTTAATTAAATTAAGTTATCGGTAACTTTATAAAGTAATATTAGTTCTATAAAATTACCTTGTCAACGAAATATAACTTTCATTTTTTTGGTGAAGTAATAAATAATTCAATTGACACGTAAGCGTTACCATAATAAAATCTAATTTGTAACCTTAACGATAACTTAACGGAATCAAGAAAGGGGTCGGAACAAATGAGGAAAAATAAAGGCTGGATGATGCTGCTGACGATGCTGCTCATCACTTCGCTGCTTGCTGCGTGTTCATCAGGAGGTGGGTCTTCGCAGGCGGGGGAAGAGATTAGCACAGACCCGTCGGATATCAAGGGCGAAATTACCGTTTTGACGCAACGTACAGATATTGTTGATACCGTATTCAAGGACTATGCGGCCGAATTCAACAAGGAGTATCCGGATGTGAAAGTGAACTTTCAGGCCTTGGCTGATTATGAAGGGCAAGTGAAAATTCGAATGAGCACCAAAGACTACGGCGACGTGCTTATGATTCCAACAAGTGTTCCGATCGCCGATATCCCGGACTTTTTCGAGCCGCTTGGCACGTACGATGAGTTGAAAGACAAATACACCGCTATTGAAGAACGTATGGTGGATGGTAAGGTATACGGAATTCCAACCGTTATTACGTTCTCCGGTATCATTTATAACAAACAAGTTTTCAAAGACGCAGGCATCACCGAGCTTCCGAAGACACCGGAGCAATTCCAGGCAGCACTTCAGAAGGTAAAAGACAACACCAAGGCAATTCCGCTCTATACGAACTATGCATCCGGCTGGGCGCTTACCCAATGGGAGGCGGACCTGCCAACGGTTGCAGGAAGTGTAGACTATGTTAACGTGGATCAACCGAATACGGATGAGAACTTTGTGCCAGGGAAGCCGCACTACGAGCTGTACAAAGTACTCTATGATGCAGCCAAGAATGGCCTGATCGAGAAAGATCCGACAACTACAGACTGGGAAAGCTCCAAGGCAGATCTGGCCAATGGCAAAATTGCAACGATGGCTCTCGGATCATGGGCGATTACACAGATTCAAGGCATGACAGATAAACCAGAAAATATTGGTTTCTTACCCTTCCCGACTAATGCTAGCGATGTAATCGTACCGCTGTCCGCGGATTACAACATCGGCATGAATGTGAACAGCGAGAACAAACCTGCGGCAAAAGCATGGATCGACTGGTTCCTGGCGAAATCCAACTATGCGGTTGAGCAAGGTGGAGGCATGAGTGCGGACAAGAGCGCAGAGCTACCACCGATTCTGGATCAGTATAAAGATGTAAAATTCTCTACTTTAACTCCGGCTAAAGAGGGGCAAGAGGGATTGATGGACAAAATCGATAACGAAGGCGAGATTGGCCTCTGGCAGCCTGACTTCAAGAAACGAATTATTGAAGCAGCTATCGGTAACCGAAGCGAATCGTATGATGACATCATGAAAGACCTGAATGATAAATGGGTAAAAGCCCGCGCAGAGGTTACGAAATAATAGGAAAAACGAGCGTTCATACAACAGATGTGAGCAGATGAAGCAGATGTAATACGGGTGCCGGTAGTTGTCGGATTTTTGGGCCAGGTTCGCACGGGAGTTAAACCATCAAATGAATTGATTGTGGTGAAGACTTGTTAAACATGTGTATTCACTTGGCCCACCCTGCGGTTACATCCGCGGAGCGATACGGAGCGTGTATGAACCAAGGCGGCTGAACCGCTGGGAGGTGTGGGGAGCATGAAATACTGGAGAATTTCAAGCTGGAGTTACTCAGCACAACGCATATTTATTATCTGTGCCTTCTCGATTATTCCGCTGGCACTGTTATTTACGTTTGCTTATTTGCCTGTCATTAACATGTTCAAATACAGCTTTACCGATTGGAATGGATACAGCAAAAGGTTCGACTATGTCGGATTTGAGAACTACACACGGATTTTTAGCGATCCGGAATACTTTAAAGTATTCATCGTCAGTTTGTATTATTTTGTGGCAACCTTTGTACAGATGGGTCTGGCCCTCTATTTTGCCACGATCCTCAGCTTCAAAATCCGGGGCAAAAATTTCTTTAAAGGCATTCTGTTCTTCCCTTACTTGCTGAATGGCGTGGCTATCGGTTTTATCTTCCTCTTTTTCTTCAAACCGGACGGTACGCTTGATACGCTGATGCAGGCTGTCGGACTGGGACAGTACACCCAGCTCTGGCTGGGTAACCCGAATATTATTAACGTATCCCTCGCGGGTGCATCGGTCTGGAGATACATGGGCTTCAACTTCATCATCTTCCTGGGTGCGATTTCTTCGATTCCGAAGGATGTGTATGAGGCTTCCGATATTGACGGTGCGAACCGCTGGCAACAATTTCGCCATATCATTTTGCCGAGTATTACCCGCATTCTGCAACTTAACCTGATCTTGGCCATAAGCGGCGCAATCAGTGCGTTCGATATTCCATATATTATGACCGACGGTTCCAACGGCAGTATGACCTTTGTTATTCAGACCGTTCACTTGGCATTTAAATACGGCAAATTGGGGCTCGCATCAGCGATGGCTGTCGTGCTGCTCCTGATTGTTATTCTTGTAACGCTGGTGCAGCGTGTCAGCATGAAAGGAGAGGAATGAACGTGAATCAATTCAAATATACCATCGCCAGCATAATCAAATACGTTTCTCTGATTCTGGCGGCGTTCATTGCACTTTTGCCTATCGTAGTGATCCTGTTTGCGTCCCTGAAGACCAATGCCGAGTATGCCAATAGCAGTCCACTGGCCCCGCCCGCCAACTGGCTTAACTTTGCGAATTATGCCAAGGCATTTGTGGATGGCAACATGCTTGTCGGCTTCAAAAATACAATCATTATTCTAATCATATCCATCGTGGGTGCAACGTTGACAGGTTCCATGATTGCTTATGTTCTGGATCGCTTCAAGTTCAAAGGCAAAAAAATCATGGTTGCTGCATTTCTGCTGGCTACCCTCATCCCGAGTGTAACGACACAAGTTGCCACCTTCCAGATTATTAACGCCCTCGACCTGTTCAACACACGGTGGGCAGCTATTGTCATGTATCTGGGAACCGATATTATCGCGGTGTACATCTTCCTGCAATTTCTCGGCTCGATCTCCAGCGCGCTGGATGAATCGGCTATGCTGGACGGTGCTTCATACTTCACGATCTATTGGAGAATTATATTGCCTTTGTTGAAACCGGCGATTGTCACGGTCATTATCGTCAAAGGTGTCAACATTTACAACGATTTCTACACGCCATTCCTGTACATGCCAAAAACCGATCTACAGGTAATATCCACCGCCCTGTTCAAGTTCAAGGGCCCCTTCGGATCACAGTGGGAGGTCATCAGTGCCGGGATTATGATTGCCATTATTCCAACGATGATTATATTCCTGTTGCTTCAGAAATACATCTACAACGGTTTTGCGCAAGGTTCCGTGAAATGATTGCGTGAAACCATTCCTTGAAATCATTCAATTAGAAGGAGAAATGAGATATGACAGTCACTGAAACGAAAAAGGTACACATGGTTGGGGACGCGTTGCCAAATATGCCTTGGGAGGATAAGCCGGAAGGAACGGAAGGCCCGGTGTGGAGACACTCGGCTAATCCGGTGGTGCCACGTAATCCGGTGAAGGGAGTTGCCCGTATTTTTAACAGTGCAGTCGTTCCTTATGAGGGGAAATTCATCGGTGTATTCCGTGCCGAGACAGTCAATGGCCGTCCACACCTGCACATGGGTTCGAGTGAAGATGGGTTATCTTGGACGATAGAGGAGGAGCGCATCACTTTTGTAGACGAACAAGGTGAACCGTTTATGCCGAACTACGCATACGACCCGCGTCTGGTCAAAGTGGAAGATACCTATTACATCATCTGGTGTACCGATTTTTACGGTGCGGCCCTGGGTCTCGCCAAGACGGAGGACTTCAAAACGTTTGTCCGTCTTGAGAATCCGATGCTGCCATTCAATCGCAATGGTGTATTGTTTCCACGCAAAATCAACGATAACTACGTGATGTTATCCAGACCAAGTGACAGCGGACATACTCCGTTTGGAGACATCTTTCTGAGCGAAAGCCCGGATCTGGTGTACTGGGGAAAACATCGTCACGTCATGAGCAAAGGCGGTCAGGGCTGGTGGCAATCCGTAAAAATTGGCGGTGGCCCCGCTCCGATCGAGACGTCTGAAGGTTGGCTGATGTTCTACCACGGTGTAACCGGAACATGCAACGGTTTTGTGTACAGCATGGGTGCGGTGATTCTGGATCTGGATGAGCCGTCCAAAGTAAAATATCGTTCCTCCAACTTCGTGCTGACGCCGGAGAAATGGTATGAGGAGCAGGGCTTCGTTGATAATGTTGTCTTCCCATGCGCAACCCTGCATGATGCGGATACCGGACGAATTGCCATCTATTACGGCGCAGCCGATACCTATGTCGGTGTGGCTTACACAACGGTCCAAGAGATCGTGGACTATGTCAAAGAAACGGATGAAGTGATCGCTGGCGACCGCGAGGAAGGCAAACTATAGTGGGTTTTTGCAACGGGGAAAATTAAATTTTACAAGTAAGACGGAAGGCGTATGTGAAGATGAATTTCAGACAGAAATCCTCATATGCGTCTTTTCTTTACGCTTTTACAGAATGGGAGTGGGACAGATGGGCGAGATGCCTTTGGATCAGTTGAAAAAATATAACGGGAGCAGTCCGAAACCGGACGATTTCGATGCATACTGGAGCCGTGCGCTTGCGGAGCTTGATGCGCAATCGCTTGAATATGAATTGGTACCGGCGGCGATTACTTCACCTCTTGCCGAATGCTTTCACCTCTATTTTACCGGCGTAGGGGGCGCACGCGTGCACGCCAAGCTGGTTCGGCCAATCGCATCGTCTACAGAAAACCAGGGCCCGGCCATGGCGATGTTCCATGGATATTCTTGTGATAGCGGGGACTGGTTTGACAAGATTGCGTATGCGGCTCATGGTATTACGGTGCTGGCACTCGACTGCCGCGGGCAAGGCGGGCTTTCCGAGGATAACCTGCAGGTAAAAGGAACAACCCTTCGCGGACATATTATTAGAGGCCTTGACGATCCAGACCCGGATAAACTTTATTTCCGCAACGTCTTTCTGGACACGGTACAGACCGTGCGCATTCTGATGTCGATGCCACATGTCGATGCAGAGCGGGTAGGGGTGCATGGATGTTCTCAGGGCGGTGCACTCGCTACAGCTTGTGCCGGGCTTGAACCGCGTGTGAAGCTGGCGGTACCTGTGTATCCATTTTTGACCGATTATCGACATGCTTGGGAGATGGGAGCTTCGACCTCGGCTTACGAGGAGCTGGTGTACTATTTCCGGTGGTTTGATCCGAATCACGAGCGGGAAGATGACATTTTCGAGAAGCTGGGTTACATCGATATCTCCAATCTGGCTGACCGGATTAAGGCCAAAGTGCTCTTTGTTACCGGGCTTGCAGACACCATCTGCCCGCCATCCACCCAGTTCGCGGTGTATAACCGGATTCGCTCATCCAAGGAACTGCTGGTTTATCCGGAGTATGGTCATGAATATATCCCCCGGCTATCGGACCGGACGCTGGAGTTATTTTTGAAGCTGTAATAAGGATACAAAAAATAGGGCTGTACCTGCACATCACATATACAGGGAGGATGTTATTCGGATGAAGAAAACTCGGGTAGTCATGAGCACGGCACTTAGTGCCGTATTGTTGGGAACCACAGCTTTGCCGGCTTATGCCGGTGCACAGGCACAAGGGGAGATCTCTGCTGGAGCTGGCACGGAAGCAGTGCAAAAGGCAGCAACGGACTGGTCAGGTCATTGGGCTGAAGCTGTGGTGAACAAATGGAAATCAGCAGGACGGATCAGTGGATATCCGGATGGATCATTCCGGCCTGACCAGCGTGTTACCCGAAGTGAATTTGTAACCGTTCTCAATAAAATCTTTGGTTTTTATGTTCCCGATCCGGACGGGGTCTTTACGGATGTACAAGCCGGCCAGTGGTATGCTTCCGATTTTTCCATCGCCCGGGAAGCGGGATATTATCTCGGATATCCTGATCAGACAGCCAGACCCGATCAGGAAATCAGTCGTGAAGATGCCGCCGTGCTGCTGGCCCGTGCGTTTGGCTTGGAGCAGCAGGCAGAAGAAGCGAAAACAGCCGTTCACTTCACGGATGAGTCCGAAATCAGGGGGTACGCTCTTGCGTCCATCCGTGCGCTGTCCGGAATTATCGAGGGATACCCGGATGGATCATTCCAACCCGGGAGACAGTTAACCCGGGCAGAAATGCTGACCTGGTTGGAAGACCTTGCTCCGGTGATTAATGCATCAGACCTTTCGGCAGGTCAGACTATTGATGGCAACGTAGTCATTAATCGAACCGGGGTGAAGCTGAATAATGTAACCATTAACGGCAATCTGTATATTGCCCCGGGCATTCGGGAAGGAGAAGCGGATCTGTCGAAAGTCACTGTCAAGGGCATCACACATATCCTAGGTGGCGGGCTGCACTCGATCACCGTTGCGGATTCCACGCTGGGTACCGTTGTGGTGAATCGCCGGGAAGGTGAGGTGCGACTGGTGCTGACAGGAACCACGAAGGCTGAGCGTCTTCAGGCTCTACACCCTTCCACAGTGGAACTTGGAACAGGCTCTTCCATTCAGGCTACGGAGCTGCTGGCTCGAACGGTGCTGAAACTGGATGATGGCTCCAGTGTGGGAGAATTGCATGTGAACAAGGAAGCCTATGGCTCATCCATTAACGGGACGGGCAATGTAGGCCATGCAGATGTTAAGGCTGTTGATGTAACACTTAATGGTCAGTCTTTAAAAAAAGGTACATGGTCCATTCAGGCAGGTAAAGGTGCACAAGCGAATACCGGAGCGACCAACAATAACAACAGCAATAACAGCCCAGCCGGTGGAAATACAGGAGGAAACAGCAGCTTGGTTGGCAACAGCGGTGGAAGTTCCGGAGGCGGAACGACAACACCGTCAAATCCATCTAATCCGGGATCAGGCAGTGTGACCCCAGACAACAATCAAGCTCCAATTAGTACCGCTACGTTTGACCTCAGCGATGTTAAAATGGTCGATGAGCATGCTTCAGCAGCTACCAAATCATTGTTTGCTTACCTGAATAATGTACGTGGGCAAGCTATTTTGTTTGGGCAGGAGCATGCAACAACCGAAGGTGTGACCATCACAGCGAATGACGGAACACAGTCCGATATATTTAACAATGTGGGTGCATTCCCTGCAGTATACGGCTGGGATACATTAAGCCTGGAAGGGAACGAGAAACCGGGTTCTCTAGAGGTTAATTCAGAAGAAAATACAGCCCGGCTTGCAGCGGTAATGAAGAAGGCGTATGAACGGGGTGGAATTGTAACGCTAAGCGCTCATATGAAAAACTTTGTGACAGGCAATGTATTTACGGATACAAGCGGCTCCGTCGTTTCTCACATTTTGCCGGGCGGAGACAAAAACGCCGAGTACAATGCCTATCTTGACCAGATAGCCGATCTGGCGCACCAGTTATCGGACGATAAGGGGAATGATATTCCGGTTGTGTTCCGTCCATTCCACGAGAATAACGGCAGCTGGTTTTGGTGGGGTGCGGCTTTTACATCCAAGGAACAATATGTGCAACTATACCGTTACACAGTGGAATACCTGAGAGATACCAAAGGCGTTAACAACTTCCTGTATGCCTTCTCTCCTAACGGTTTCTTTAACGGCAGCGAGAGTGAATATCTGAAGACTTATCCAGGTGACGATTATGTCGATATTCTCGGGTTTGATATTTACGATTCTACGGAAGGCTCTGCGGGCTGGTTTGCCAAGCTTGTGCAGGATGCCAAAATGATCTCCAAACTTGCGGACAGCAGGGGAAAAGTGGCGACACTTAGCGAGTTTGGCTACAGCACCAAAGGCATGAAAATTAGTGGAAACAAAGATACGTCTTGGTTTACGAATTTGCTCAAAGCTTTGGAATCAGACCCGGATGCCAAGCGGATGGCTTACATGCTGACCTGGGCAAACTTTGGCACAGAGCAGGTCTTTATCCCTTATCGCAATGCTCCAGGCGGATTGGGGAATCATGAATTGCTGAACGACTTTGTGCGTTTGTACAATGCGCCGTATACCGCTTTTAATGATCGCCTGAAGGGAGTATATGATCTGAACGTATCGACTAAGCCCAGTGCGCCAAGACTGAATATCGTTTCCCCGCTGAACCAGGAGCAGATCAAAGAGAGTGAAGTGACGGTACGTGCAAGGGTGCTTGGTCAGCAAGCGGATCGTGTGGTCTATACGGTTGGGCAGGAAACCGAAGAACATGAGATGACGTTTGGGGCAAAGGATAACTATTATACGGCTGTATGGCAGCCAGATTCGGATCTGGATCAACAGACCGTTAAGTTGCATGTGAAAGCTTATCGGAACGGTACAGTGGTGTTGCAGGATGAGGTTGCCGTGAACTTCAACTTCGATGCCAGCAAACTGTATACGTACACCTTTGATAGTGATACCAATGGGGTTTCTAACAGTGGTGGGTATCAGGCTGAGTTGACTTCTCTGGATCAAGCCGAGTTTAATGGCAGCGGCATGCTGAAAGTTGGCGCCAAGTTTGAGAAGGAAACAGACACATGGCAGGAATTGAAGCTGACACTGGATGCGATCGCACAGAAAGTCAAGCTGGCAGATGTCAGCAAAGTAAAGCTGGATATGTATATTCCGCTAAGTGCAGGTGCGGGTAGTAACCCGTCCATCTATGCAGCAGCCACGTTGCCAGAGGATTGGAATACCAAGTATAACCTCGGTAATTCGGTTCCGCTAAGCGATCTGGAGAAGGTAACTGTTGATGGTGTTCAGTACGGCAAGTATACTGGTGAGATTTTGCTCAATGATCCCGAAAAATCGGCGTCTGCAACGTCCATGATGCTGTCGATCGTAGGTAGCGGCTTGAAATATACTGGTCCGATCTATGTAGATAATATCCAACTGATTCATGTGAAGCCGGAACCTGTAGTGGATAAGGATCTGGTGGATGATTTTGAAGGCTATGCTGGCAATGATACTACGCTTGGCAATATGTATACGCCTAATGCTCAGGGAGACAAGATTGAAATCAAACTCACTCGGGAGCAGAAGGGAGCAGGAGAGTACGGCTTGCAGTACAACTATACGCTCGGCAGTTCCGGTTATGGTGGGGTCACGCGAACCATGAATAGTGTAGACTGGTCGGATCGGGATACGCTGAGACTGTGGCTTGTGCCTGATGGCAAAAACCAGAAGCTGGTGCTGCAAGTGAAGGCGAGTGGCGTTTCCTTTGAAGCGTATCCTTCTTTAGCGGGAACACAAGCAGGCTGGATCGAGATTCCGTTTAGTGAGTTTAAGCCAGCTCCATGGGATACAGCTAATGCAGATGCAACTTTTGATGCAAACAGAGCCAAAAACATTCAGGAGTTCTCCCTTTATATCAATGCAGCTAATCCGGCCCAGCCCGTTTCGGGTACACTGTATTTTGATGATATCCGGGCTGTTAGCCAGAAATGACTAAATAAATTGATTATAGATATGAAATGAAAAGGAAATATGCAGAGAATATGCAGTAAATTTGCTTAAATGAACCTAAGAAGCCCCTCATCCTATAGGAAGGGCTTTTTTGGCTATTTAATGGGCATACATATTATGTCGATTTTTGTTGACAAAAGGGAGGCTACTTCATATTCTTAATGAATATGAGAATCATTATCATGGTAATGATCAGGTGAAGAATGAGAGAAGAGAGAAAAGGGGTTTATATCTATGTTAGGACAACAACACAAACGTTCTACTACCCTTATGATGGTGACAACACTGTTGTTGCTGTTATTTATCGTGGGTTGCAGTAATAAAGAGAGCAGTTCGGCGTCTTCTTCTGCTTCGGGAGATCAGGCGTCTTCGGCGAAGTCGATTACGATGTCTTGGCCACGGGATATCGGTACAATGAATCCACATACGTACAATCCGTCCCAATTGTTTGCCCAATCCATGATCTATGAACCACTGGTGAGTTACCAGAAGGATGGTAAACTGGAACCGGCACTTGCTGAGTCATGGACCATCTCTGAGGATGGCAAAGTATATACATTCAAGCTGCGCCAAGGGGTGAAATTCTCCGATGGCACACCTTTTAATGCTGAAATTGTGAAAAAGAATTTTGACTCCATCATGAAAAATAAAAAAACACATAGCTGGCTTGGCATCGTCAGTGTGCTGGACAAGACAGAGGTCGTGGATGACCATACGTTCCGTATGACTCTGACCGAGCCGTATTATCCTGTACTTCAGGATCTGTCCGTTGTTCGTCCGTTCCGTTTCCTGGGTGCGGCTGGATTCCCGGATGATGGGGATACGTCCAAAGGCATTAAAGAGCCGGTGGGTACGGGCCCGTGGATGCTCGCTGATTATAAGCAGGATGAGTATGCGGTCTTCAAACGCAACCCGAATTACTGGGGTACTGCACCGGCGTTCGATCAGATTACGGTCAAAATCATTCCTGATGCAGAGACCCGTGTGCTTGCTTTTGAAAAGGGCGATCTGGATCTGATTTACGGTGAAGGCGTGATCAGTCTCGATGCGTTCCAGCAGCTGCGTGAGAACGATAAATATGTAAGCGAACTGTCTGATCCTGTAGGTACTCGTGACCTGTTGCTTAACTCTTCGAATCCGAAGTTGTCTGATGTGAGAGTGCGGAAGGCACTTCAACAGGGCTTCAATAAAAAAGCGATGGTGGAAGGCGTTACGTCGGGTCTGGAAGAACCGGCTGATACGGCACTGTCCAAAAACTATCCATATACCAATGTGGATCTGAAACCGATCGAATATAACGTGGAGCAATCCAAAGCATTGCTGGATGAAGCAGGCTGGAAGTTGCCGGCAGGCGGAACCGTGCGTGAGAAGGATGGACAGAAGCTGGAATTCGAATTGATTTTTGATAAAACCGATCCGATTCAGAAAGCGATGGGTGAAACCATTCAGGCCGAATGGAGCGAGCTGGGGGTTAAAGTAAACCTTACCGGACTTGAACTGACGGTACAGATTAAACGTCTGAAAGCCAATGATTTCGATCTATACTTCTGGTACAATTACGGGGCACCATACGATCCACATTCCTTCATTAACGTCGTAGCAAGCCCGGGATTCGGAATCTCCGAGACACTAACTGCTTTGCCGATGAAAAAGGAACTGGACGAGCAGGTGCATGCAGCACTGTCTTCTACAGATGAGAAGAAACGTCAGGAACTGTATACATCCATCCTGACGACTTTACAGGACCAATCGGCGATTGTGCCGATCTCTTATGTGAAGAAAACAGCCGTATATCAGAAGAAAATTGCTAAATTTGTCTTCCCGGCCAATCGGGATGAAAATCCGTTTGTGGGGATGCAGTTAAGCAATCCATAATCATAGTTGATGAACGTCAAAAACATAGCAATGAACACGTAACACATCAGGCAACAAGAGCTTGTGTGGCATGGTAAAAGGGGAGGAAAGTTTGGTGATCGGCTATATAGGTAAACGAATGATCGCGATCATTCCTATCGTTTTTATCGCTACACTTGTCACGTTTGGGCTAATCCATATTTCACCGGTTGATCCAGCCGAAGCGTATCTGACAGCAGCACATATTTATCCAACACCAGAGCTGCTGGCGGAGAAGCGACATGAATTCGGTCTGGATCGGCCTTTGCTCACTCAGTATGTGGATACGTTGAAGAGGATGGCCCAGCTGGATTTTGGTACCTCGTATCTCACGAATAAACCCGTGATCGATGAGGTCAAAGATAAGTTCCCAGCCACAGCAGAACTGGCCTTGTGGAGCATTCTGTTCTCTGCTCTGGTGAGTATTCCTCTCGGGATTTTGGCGGCGGTATACAAAAATAGCTGGATTGATATGGTGAGCCGGGCGATCTCTTATTTTGGTGCTTCCATTCCGCAGTTCTGGCTCGGGTATCTGCTCATTTTCTTTTTTGCGGTCAAACTGGACTGGCTTCCCGTCGAAGGGCGCGGCTCTTGGGAGAACCTGGTGCTGCCTACGCTTACGCTCTCTATGGTGATGATTGCGTTATACACCCGTATGTTGCGTACCAGTGTACTCGAGCAATTACAGGAAGCATATGTGCAATACGCAAGAACCCGGGGCATACGTGAACGTGTTATCATGCTGAAACATGTGCTCAAGATTGCCATTACCCCGTTTATTACAGGAATGGGCATGACCATGGGCAGGCTGTTAACAGGAACAATTATTGTAGAGCAGGTCTTCTCATGGCCGGGTTTCGGACGTTACTTTGTCGAAGCCATCTTCAACCGAGATATTCCCGTGATCCAATGTTATGTCTTTATTTCGGCGTGTCTGTTCATCGTGTGTAATCTGATCGTTGATCTGGTGCAGCTGTATATGGACCCGCGGATTTCGGCGAAAGGACGGGCAGAGCATTGATGAACCGATGGCGAACGATATTTCGAGGAAAAAAAATAATTTGGATTTGCGCTACGATCGTGCTGCTTTTCTTCATCTTGGCATTATTGGCTCCATGGATCGCACCGTATGATCCGGTCAAAGTGAATCTGTTACAGAAGTTAAAGGACCCTTCTGCCGAACACTGGCTTGGCACAGATCATCTGGGCAGGGACAATCTCTCCAGACTTCTCTATGGAGCGCGGGTTTCGATTGGATTTGCAACGATGATCTTCCTGTCATCTTTGATTATCGGGCTTATCGTTGGGTCGATCTCCGGTTATCTGGGCGGCTGGATTGACAATGTGCTGATGCGTTTATGTGAAGGCATATTGGCATTTCCACAACTGGTACTTGTGCTAGGCATCGTCGGGATCTTCGGTCCAGGTCTGATGCAGATTCTGCTGGCGCTCATGATGGTACAGTGGGTGCATTATGCGCGCATATGCCGAAACATGGTGGTTAGCTTGAAGGAACGGAACTTTATCGCAGCCGCTCGAATTAGTGGTTCCTCTACCTGGACGATCATCCGTAAACATATCATTCCCAATGTGCAACGTCCCATCGTGGTCATGGGCACACTGGAGATGGGCTGGGCGATTATGGATATCTCGGCGCTGTCCTTCCTCGGACTTGGCATTCAGCCGCCTAATGCGGAGTGGGGAGCCATGATTCATGAAGGCACAGGGTATATTCGCAGTCATCCGGAGCTGATGATCTATCCGGGTGTAGCCATTCTGCTGGTGGTGATGACGTTTAACATTTTGGGAGAAGCCTTATCTGATCGTTACGGCATTTCCAAAAAGTAATGGTGAAAATAAACTGAACAAGGGGGGAATGTGACGATGGACAAGGCAGAGATTGTACTTGAAGTGCGTGATCTAGAGGTTAAGCTCAAGACAGCGAAGGGAGCCGTCCCGTTACTGGAACCTGTTCAGTTGAATTTGAAAAAGGGTCAGGTCTTCGGCCTTGTCGGTGAGAGTGGCTGCGGCAAAACGGTGACTTGTAATGCGCTACTGCGCTTGCTTCATCCCCGCAGAATGGAATTGTCAGGCAGTGTTCGTCTGAACGGACGGGAGCTTAGCAACTTATCTGAAGAAGAGATGCGGCGCATACGAGGGAGGGATATCGGATTTATTATGCAGAATCCGATGAATGCTTTTACCCCCGTATATACGATCGGCTCTCAATTCATTGAAACATTACGAACCCATAAGAAGATGTCCAAAGCAGAGGCGCGGGAACAGGCCATTGCCGCGCTGGCTGATATGAAACTTCCAGACCCGGCAAAGTTGATGAAACGATATCCGTTCCAACTCAGCGGAGGTATGTTGCAGCGAGTGATGATTGCCGTGTCGATGTGTCTGCGGCCTGCTTTGGTTATAGCAGATGAGCCTACAACAGCACTGGATGTCGTGAATCAGTTGAATGTGCTACGGGAACTGGATCGACTTCGCAAGGAACACGGTACATCTATTTTGCTGATCTCACACGATCTGGGTGTCATCTCACAGATGGCAGACGAAGTGGCCGTTATGCAGAAGGGGCGGATTATCGAACAGGCAGATGTATACGAATTGTTTGATCATCCACAGCATGAGTATACGCGGATGTTATTGAGTGCTCGGCCGAAACTGTCCATCGGTCGCTAAAGGTGAGAAGATGTGGAGTAGTGTGCAACATTGTCTGGATACGTACTATTGAAACGAGGAAGGAGGCGGAGAACCGGATGTTACAAGTACATGAAGTAAGTCATCGCTATGGCAAGCGGAGCTGGCTGGAGCGTTCGGGATCGCGCCCTTCTGTTCTCGAAGATGTTTCACTTACGATTGAAGAAGGCATGTGTTTAGGACTGCTTGGAACGAGTGGAGCAGGTAAAAGCACCTTGGGCAAAGTTATTCTTGGGCTGGAGAGACCCAGCCAAGGTCAGGTGTTATTTCAAGGCCAGGATATCTATCGAGCGGATAAAACGGTGCTCAAAGGGCTACGTCGTGACTTGCAAGTCGTTTTCCAAGACTGTTACTCCGCCGTGAATCCAATGATGACGGCCGCGCAGATTATTGGAGAGCCGCTGGACAATTACGAGCGCCTGT
Source organism: Paenibacillus polysaccharolyticus (assembly GCF_900102085.1). GTDB lineage: Bacteria > Bacillota > Bacilli > Paenibacillales > Paenibacillaceae > Paenibacillus > Paenibacillus polysaccharolyticus. The sequence goes on from NZ_FMVM01000010.1 coordinate 172,573, forward strand.
CTGCCAAGGAACAACAGCGCATGATTGAACAGCTACTCGTGCAGGTCGGGCTTACACCGCAGGACGCGAGCAAGCTTCCACATCAATTCAGCGGAGGGCAATTGCAACGGGTCAACATCGCCAGAGCCATTGCCCTTAAACCGAAGTTAATCGTGCTGGATGAATCGATCAGCAGTCTGGATATGGTGCATCAGACACAAATTCTGTCTTTACTGGCAGATCTACGAGCAACGTACGGGCTGTCCTATCTGTTTATCACGCATGACATCCGCGCCGCACTGACGATCTGCGACAGCATCGCCGTGATGGATCAGGGAAGGCTGGTCTATACCGGGGATGCCACGGATTCCATCTTGGAGTCGGATCAGCCTGCTGTCCGGCAGTTGGTGTCGTCGATTTTGCCTGAGCATCCGTCAGGGAGAATTGTGTTTGAATAGGTGTGAGAAACCAAAACCAATTTGAGTTACCAAAAGAACCAAGTCGAATGATCGGCCTGGTTCTTTTTTTGTATGCATTGGATTCGGCTGGCGCTCAGTATTTTATTCTCTGGAAACCGTTCTAATCCTTCACCGCAAACTGATAAGATGAGGCAATAACCTCAACATAACTGTCATATCCGGCGACAAGATAATGCTTCAGATCAAGCCGGTTTCGGGGATCAAATAGTGTTCTTTTCTCCTCTAGAATGGGTGAATCTACGACCTGATAAAAGCCGGGATCGGGATGATAGCCGTTAGTCTCCCAGAAGGCGAGCACATCGTCTTGCTGGCTGATCCCTTCAACCTGACCTGCATGTAGCTCGAAGAAATTAACCGTGATGCAGCGCAGTTCAGCAACGGTGTCGAAAGTGAGTTCGATTTCTCGATAATGATCTAGAGGTACATCCCCACGCGTTTGCACATCTATCCGTAAAGTGACACCGCCGGATTCGGTATAGATGGCCTTCAGATCGGTTGTGGAGATGCGGAAATCTACTTTTTCAGGTATCAGTACAATGCTCATGGTCGTTCCTCCTATGCAAATGTTCAAGTACCCTCACAATCTGTCGTTCCATTATATCATTGTTTATAAAGGGATCGGAAAGGAATGAATGGCACAGGGAGAAAAATGTACTTGCGATAGCCCTCTGCTTAACAGTAAGAAACACCTCTTGCAGGCCGTTCATCTGCAACGTATGATGGATAGAAATCCTGTACGGAACGGTTAAACAGAAAGGAGGGTGAGTTTATGAAGAGCATGGAAAATATAGAGGATGCAGAGAATTTCGAGAACATGTTTCCAGAGCGCTGGGTGACATCCGAAGGAACAGTAGATGAAAAGCAGGTTACAGCACGGCAGATTCTCTATAAGGGGATGAACGGCAGGTGTGTGGAACGATTTACTGTTCAATCCGGCCAGACTTATATTTTCAAACCGCTGACGAATCCTGCACAGCATGGACGGGAACGCTGGATGTACGAGCATGTGATGGCACAATTGCCACCCGTATATCCGCAGCTCATTGCGGCTTCGGACCAGGCGGCGACTCCGGAGCAGAGCTGGATGATCTACGAGGACATGGGACAGCTGGAGCATCACTTGTGCGAATCGACGATATTGAATGCTGCCGCACATATGGCGGCTTGGCATGCACTTCCCGTTGCAACGTTCCAAGACCTGCCGCGAGTCGGGCATAAGCCGCCCATTCGGGATATGCTGCATGAACTGCTGCAGTACCCGTCAGCAACGGATAAACTGCTACGCGAACTGCATCTGACGTTGTCTGCAGCGGACTGGGACAGACTCACCATGTTGATCCTCACGGCAGAGGACGAGCTACCGCTGGTGCTGTGCCATGGTGATCTGCACCCCGGCAACGTAGCCGAGGTGGAGGGTAGATTGGTCATTCTCGACTGGGAGCATGCTCACCTGAATATGCCATTGTGGGACGTATATCATCTGCTGGACTTGTCGCATCCGCTCTTTCCACGTACGATGACGCCGGGGCTTCGGGCGCGTGTGATGAAGGTGTATCTGGACAAGCTGAAGAGCCTTGGCGTGCAGGTTGAACCGGTTTCTTTTGCTAAGTGGTACGATGCTTATGCGATTGTATTCTCGCTCTGGATGTTACGTCTGATCGACGGCGATTTACGGAATCCGGACTGTGTGTGGCCGCAGGAACAGCTGCGCAATCAATGGCATGAGACGGCTACGACGCTGGAGCAATGCATGAATCATCTGAACGAGGTAAGATAAAAGATTAGACGGTTGAAGTGCAATATGGATATAAGGGGTGAAAAGTTTGCGTAAAGTCGGACTGGTTATGCGTAAAATTCAATTCACGGAGGCTCAGGGGCCGCGGGTGTTCGCGGATCGACTGAAACAGATCGGGCTGGAGCTGGGTGTGGACGTTGTGTTCATCTCGCCGGAGCGCCATGTGAGCGGATACGACTGGCTACCGGGGTACGAGCATGAGAAGGGTGACCTGGTGAACTATGATATCGTGCTGGATCAGATTCATAGCCAAAATATTGAGCATGTGATCTATACGGTATCGGGATTTACATTTCTAAAAATGTTTTTGCCGAAAAGTGTTCTGTTTCCGCACAGTTTCCCTGACCCGGCACTAACCGGGTATGAGATGATGAAGCCATTCTATACGATGGTGGATAAAGCGATTGTGCAGACCGAGTTTTTGAAAAGAGAGCTGGGGCGCAATTTCGGCGTGCATGACGTGAACGTCATTCCGATTGGCTTCAACGAAGAGCTGGCGCACCGCCATTATGACCCGAGTCAGGTCGTGCATAATCGCGTGCTCTGGATCGGGCGGGATGAGGCGAACCGCCGTCCCGACCTTGTGCTGGAATATGCCCGGCAGAATCCGGACAAGGAAGTGTACATGGTGTTTGGCGGTGTGCGCTACCAGGAGAGTATGAAGAAATACGACATCCCAAGTAACGTGAAGCTGAAGTTCGCACTCACCCAGGATGAGATATTTACGCTGATGAACTCGGCCAAGGTATACTGGAGCTGTTCGGCGTTTGATACGTTTGCGATGCCACTTACGGAAGCGATGGCGATGGGGAAAATGGTCGTGAAGCCCGAACATGCCTGCTACGGTCACATCAGATCCACGCACGCCTTTGCCGGCAACGAGGATAACTGGTTTGAACTGGTGAACATGGCTGCGGCTGCGCCGCGCAGTGTATCGGAGGACAACCGCGAGTATGCATTTGGTGCCTTTTCAAGAACGATTATGAAGGAAGGGTATCGGAACTTTTTTGCAGACTGGCTCAAGTAGCGGTCGATATGAATATCCAATCATAAGGAGAGGATTTTGTGGATATCGTTATTTTGTGGACGATTGGGATGTGGGTGGTGCAATTGCTGATCGAATGGATCGTGTATCGGGCGCAGGGGCGTCAGATGACGTGGATTCAGTCCATTTTGCCATGTCTGACGTTGCTTGGCGGAGCGGGTGTGATCGTGATGAGTATCGATATGGAAAGCTGGAACGCAATTGGCTATGCGCTGCTTGGTGCAGCAATAGGTACATCGGGGCTGCTGACGCTTGTTACGGTTGCGATTACGGCTCTAGTGCTTCGGCGCCGAGGAAAGGACATATGATGAATAGCTTAATCATGGAACATTGGTCCGCTGAACAGCGAGAGATGCCAGGTATAAATTGCATCGCTTTTCCAGAAGGAACGGTCATTATTTTAGATATCCGCACATATTTTGACCCTAACAGCAACGAGCGAACCATGTATTGTTCTCCCGTTTGTGATACGACGATAGACAGTATTGTGAAATACAATCCGGATTGCTGGACGATGGTAGATGCATGGACAAGTGTGGATTATCAAGGTGGGAAAATCGTTGGCGGAGACGGGCAAATGGGGAATGAAGGCTTCATTGCTTGTACCGATGCAGAAGATCATTTGGTGTGGGCGATTTTTTTGGAGGACACCAATCCCATCAAAAAATTAAGTGTTAGCGGTAACTCATTAATTGCGATCAATGAGCATGAGGAACTGCGCGTGGAGATAAATTTGCACAATATCGTGGATATTCGGATGACTTATCTAGGGTAATTTGCCTTCCGAGTAGAAGAGTGGTAGAAAATCGGAAGAAGAGCCGTGGAAGATCGTAGGAATTCAGCAAAAGTAGTTAGGGAATGAAAACTACTGATGGAGAATGGCGAATGAAAACCGTGGGCACAGGCAAATGACAGGGATGCTAGGCGCATGAGGTGGTTGCAGAGGTGCAGCCGTCTGTGATATATTGACATTACTTATGAAAAAGGGAGGTGAAGACAGGTGAATCACGAGATGCTTAACAACCGTATTAGCCAGCTGCCGATTGCTATGGCTGGCATTGTTCATACTTTTTCGAACAACGGGAGAAGTCTGTCCAATTTTGAATATACGGAAGTTAACATGTGCGAGAAGATGCCTGCCTTGACCTCATTCGGACGATAAGCATATTTGCTTGAATTCTGAAGAGCCGCGGAGCTAACCTCCTGCTGCTCTTTTTGTGTTGCGGTTAGGCTCTTCCAATCCATAGGAGGAACCTTATTATGATCATTATTAGCGCGCAACAGTTGAAACAATATCACGGAGCACATCTGGTGCTGGACGGCATTACATTTGAAATTATGGAAGGCGACAAGGTGGCCCTGATCGGCCGCAACGGAAGCGGCAAAACCACCTTGATGCGTCTGATGGCCCGGATAAGCCAGCCGGATGAAGGCCAACTGATGCTAAAAAAAGATACACGGGTCGGTTATGTCGCCCAAGTACCCGAAGGAATGGATGACCACACGGTGCTGGATGTACTGGGCCTTGGTTTTCGGGAACTTATCGCTTGCCGCACCCAGATGACCGAATTGGAGCAGCAGATGTCCGATCCCGCCTGTGCGGCAGATCCAGAGCAACTGGAGCGTCTGTTGAAGCGGTACGCAGCACTGCAGGAGCGGTTCGAACGCGAAGGTGGATACGAAATGGATGCACGGATTGATCAGGTTGCGGATGGCCTGGATATTGCCAAGGCGCATTACGGCTGGCGGTTCGGTTCACTCTCAGGTGGCGAGCAGATCCGTGTGGTGCTGGCTTCGCAGCTGATCGTCAGTCCGGATCTGTTATTGCTGGATGAGCCGACGAACCATTTGGATCTGGAGCGGGTGGAGTGGCTGGAAGGATTTTTACGAGATTATTCGGGTACCGTCATTCTGATCTCACATGACCGCTATTTTCTGGATCGGGTCGTGACACGTACGCTGGAGCTGGAGGACGGAGAGGCCGAAATCGCTACGGGCGGATACACCGAATATATGAAGGTGAAGGAACAGCGGCTGCTGAAGCAGTTTGAGGAGTTCAAGGAGCAGCAGAAGGTTATGAAAAAAATGAAGGAAACGATCCGCCAACTGGAGGAATGGGGCCGTGTTGGTGGTAACGAAAAGTTCTTCCGCCGTGCAGCCTCCATGCGCAAAGCACTGGAGCGGATGGAGCAAATAAAACGTCCTGTGCTGGAACGTCGTCATGCAGATTTTGATGTGCGTCCGACGGATCGGACAGGTAAACGTGTAGCTGTGCTGGAAGACGTGGAAAAACGATACGGTGACCGGGATATTTTACAAGGCGTCTCGGCGTTACTGGAATACGGGGACAAAACGGCCTTGATTGGCCGTAACGGTTCCGGTAAAACCACGCTGTTCAAGCTGTTGCTGGGTGAAGAACAGCCGGATGCAGGCAAGCTGGAATGGGGCGCGCGCGTTGATGTGGGATATCTGGCGCAGCAGGAGGAGCCTGAGGATCCAAAGCTGAGTGTGCTGGAGCACTTCCGTCTGGAAGCAGGCGTAGAGGAAGGAGAAGCCCGTGGCATTCTGGCGAGATATCTATTCTATGGCGCAGATGTTTTCCGTTCGGTAGGGCAACTGTCCGGCGGGGAATGGACTCGCCTGAGGCTTGCGTTGCTGGTACATCGCAAACCCAATGTATTACTGCTGGATGAGCCGACCAACCATCTGGATATTGCCTCAAGAGAAGCGCTGGAGGATTCGCTCGCTGATTTTGAAGGAACCGTACTGGCTATCTCACATGACCGATACTTTGTGAACCGTCTGGCTTCCCGTGTCTGGGAACTGGAAAGCGGGCAGTTAACGACATACCTTGGGGATTACGAAGCATATCGGGAGAAGAAGCTTGATTTGCAGGCTCGTGCAGCGAAGGAAGTTTCACAAGACCTTGGAGCAGGTAGCGCTGGAAACGGATCGAAAACTGGAAGAAGAGCAACAGAAAAGGGAACCGGGACGGGGCTCAATGGGAAGTCAGCAGAGACGGGAGAGAGCAAAGGTGCCCGACTAAAAGCCGGAGGCGCCGGACATGATGCTGCATCTGCAAGCGGAGAGATCCTGTTGGAGCAAGCTCATACTGAGCTCGATGCTGGACGGGTGGACAAGAATGTTGGAAGTGTGAACGGTGACCGCAGTAGCAGTCAAAGCCGAAGCCGAAGTGATAGCAGTAATGGGAATAGTGACCACAGTAACAATCAAAGCCGAAGTGGTGGCAATCGTGGGAGTCACAGGTCTGCTCAGCAACTGGAGCAGGCGATGGCTCTTATAGAAACGCAGATTCGGGAACTTGATCAGCAGCTTGAATCGTTAGCCAATGATCCGATAGCGCTGGAGCAAACCTGGAACGAGCGTGAGCAGTTATCCGCAGCTTATGATGAGTTATTGGCTCAATGGGCTGAGATGTGATCGTAGAAGTGAAGATGACAGTAAAACGTGCAAGTAAAACATCTAAGACTCGTACCATGGGGTAAATACTAGGCTGATTGTTGAAGGTAAATAGCTATAACTGTAGGGAACTAACTGGAGTGCAAGGAAACTGAATAGAGCACAAAGAAACTGACTAGAGTACAAAGGACGTAAAGGGCTATCTCACGGTTGATGCATTTGGTGTGCATTGACTGACATGGGGCAGCCCTTTGCTGTGTGGTTGTGAATCAGAATATTCTAACGATCTCAGGAGACGCTATTTGGCTGTTTTTTAGCGATTTAAAATTCTAACAATCACCAGTGACCTTATTTGCTAGAAATGTGGAGCTTTTAGCCGATTTCACTGTTTTTTCTCCGAAATAACGTTTCTCCTGATCGTTAGAATTTGATCAGCCTGTTTTTTCGCCAAATAAGCTTTCTGGTGATCGTTAGCGCATGAGCGGGGGATAAAATTAGGAAAGTATGGAGTTAGGTTGTTAGGTAAGTAAGGGAGTATAGGAAGTAAGGTAGTTAGGGAAGGGAGGTAGATAAGCAGGTAATACATGTAAGGCATGTTAAGTAGGCAGGCAGATAAGTAGGTAAAGTAAGTCTGGTGTGTGGGCTGGAGCATAGTTAAAAGAGCACCATAAATTAAATGTGTTTCTTTTTACATGTCTCGGCGAATAGTGTAACTTTTTTCCTCCTCATGCGTTTAATACGTTTGTGTATATTGAATCGGCTCACCTACGAGCTTGCAGATTGGGAGGGAATCACCATCTATTATTCATTGATGTATCGCAGTTGGTCGGAGGATAAACAGGCAGAAACAGGCGTGCTTGAACAGGCTTCAGTGACGCGGGATGAACTGTTTATGCGTAAGCTGGTGGATGCTACCCTGATGAAAAACAAACTATGGGCCCATCTGTCCAATGAGTGTCAGGATCGGCGGGATCACGCCATTTATGTGACTGCGTATGACCAGCAGATGCCGGAAGGGCATGGTGCTGCTATTGCGGATGCAGCGCTGGGCATGTGTAAAATGTCTTCCATGTACAGCCCGGAATATATGCTGTGGAATGGACGTTCCTTTGAGGAACTGGAGCTTGCGGAATCCTGGGGTTACACCATGGAACTGGCCGAACAGCTGCTGGATCATTACATGGTACGCGAAGGCAAGACGTACGAGTTTTTGTACTCCGTGCTCGATGCGGATCGGAAGAAAGTACTGTTTTTCATGAAAGAGGTGGATCTGTAATGAAGGAAGCAGAGGTGCAAAAACCTGTATCCGGGCAAGTGTCCAGAAATGTCATCGGGGATGAAATTGCGTTCACGTTAGAGTCTAGTTCTGAGACTGTAGTAGCATCTAGCAAAGCATTAGAATCAGAATCATCATCTATTTTAAGCTCTGAAATAGGCTTTGAACCACACTCTACTCCAAGCGCCAAACCAGGCTCCAAAGCGAAACTGGTTGCATTCTCGCTGATGCTGGCTGTGCCTGCGGTGCTTGCGGGATGTGGCAGTAGCAATGACGAATGTGATCCCGAATATGATACAGGCTGCGAGTACGATTCCAGCAGCGGTCATTATTATTACGGCGGATCTTCTTATCGCGGAAGCAAAGACGGCAGTAGCTCTTATAAAAGCTCAACCAAATCCAAATCGAGCGGCTTTGGCAGCTTTTTCCGAAGTTCGGGAGGTTAATGACATCATGAAGCAGGCAAATATTCTCCGCATCATCCGGAGGAGGTTGGTGGGATGAGGGAAATGTACTCATTGCCGTTCAGTCATGAAGAGATTTTCGCGAGCGAAGCTGGTGAGCAAATCCCATATCATCGTATGTACGGCAAACAGTACTGTGTGCCCGCATTGACGGTTTATACACCGGAAGAACTGAAAGAGCTACGAACCGCGACAGAGGCAGTGGACGCCATTTATAGTAAAGTGATGCGTTTCATCCAGCGTTATATGCCGGATTCGTTTCTGGAGAGTCCTCTTGGTATCCATCCCGGGTTGATTCCCGCAGCGCGTATGGAGGCTGTTACAGGCGGAATCACTCGTCAGGACTGGATTATTGGCGAAGCTGGTTTGAAATGTATTGAAAATAACACCGACACGCCCACAGGTATTCCTGAATCGGCGGCACTTGAACACATTTTGATCGGACGGACAGAAGACCAGGCATGGACTGCACCCTCTGTGCATATGGATGCACGTATCCGAGATTGCTTCCGATCGTGGTTATCCTTTTATGCTGAGCAAGGGTTGCAGGGGCCAGTCACATTCACCTCTTACGGTGAGCATGTCGAGGATCGTACGAATACCACCTACCTGATGGAACGCTGCCGTGAGGCTGGATATGAGGTGTTATATGCTCCGCTGGAGGAGCTTGAGATTGTGCCTGGAGAAGCGCTGTGTCATCAGGGCCGCGAGATTCAATTGTTATATCGGTTGTATCCGCTGGAATACCTGATTGGGGATCGGGACGAAACGACCGGTGTAGACATTGGTGTTGCTCTGATTGAACTGGTACGAGAAGGACAGCTTGGCCTGATGAATCCTTTACAGCATGTGCTGATGCAAAGCAAAGGTTTTATGGCTACCATCTGGTCGCTGTACGAGCGGAATGAGCAGACGCCCGAGTACTGCGGATTTACGCTTTTTGACGAGGCAGAGTTGGACGTGATTTCACGGTATTTGCTGCCGACCTACTTCACCGCGGAGCCGTTTGAGCAGAGCGATGCACCTTACGTAGCCAAGAGCTATTGGGGGCGCGAGGGCCGGGGGACTATTTTGCTGGATCATCAAGCAGATTCTCTTTCTAAATTGAAAAAACAACCGGAGTCAGACACCACGGGGGACATCCCTGCAGTCTTGAATAAGGATGATGACGAGGACGAAGAGGTCGCCGCCTATTACGAGAATCAGCCTAAGATCTATCAGCAACTTGTGCCAATGGAACAGGCTGTCATTCAGACAGAAGATGGCGAATACAGCGGTTATTTGCTAACCGGTGTATTCGTAATTGGTGGACATTTTGCCGGAATGTTGCCCAGGGTCGGGGAGAAGGTAACCGGAGATATGGCGTATTATTGCGCAGCCGCTGTACGTAAACCAATGAATGATGAGGAGGAGAAGGAATGGAAAAGCTAGGGTTGAACCTCGTGACTGTTGCAGTGGGGATCGGCATTCTGTTAGTGGTGTTGATTGTGGGGTATTTTGCATTTAGCAAATTGACCCGGTATAACGACAGTGAGGAGATCGCCAAAGGCAACGAGGCGGCAGGTATGTACATGGGCAGCAAGCTGCTGGGTCTGTGTATTATTGTGGGTATGGTGTCGTTCTCAACGCATGCATGGCTGGATATGCTTCTGTGGTCGGGACTGGGTATCATTATTCTGTGTCTGGTCTATATTATATTTGATTTCTTGACGCCTAAAATAAAGGTCTGTGATGAAATTGCGCGTGGCAATATGGCGGTAGCACAGTTGTTACGCTCCGTGATCATCGGCGTTTCCATCGTCATTGGTACGTTTTTGATGTAAAATAAACCCTGACGTTACGCGTAGATATGTCCGTTGAATAAGTATGGTGATATAAACGAAGGTCGTTTGGCGGATATAGAACGAATATTATACAGAAGAAGGAGCGCGGCAGCATGAGAAGAGTCATCATTGATACGGATACAGCAGGAGACGATACGATTGCGATCCTGACGGCATTGCATCATTTTCAGGTGGAAGGCATTACGATTACCGGAGGGAACGTGCAGTTTGACCAAGAGGTTGAAAATGCACTGTACACCGTGCAGGTTGCCGGACACGGCGGCAAGGTCCTGGTATATAAAGGCTGCGAGCGTCCACTCATGGCCTATGGTCAGGCTCAGCATCGTACGGTAGAAGATGTGCATGGCGATGACGGTATGGGCGGCGCGCATTTCCCCAAGGCGGATCAACGTCCCGAGAGCGGGCATGCGGTTGATTTTATTATCGAGAAGGTTCACGCACATCCTGGGGAGATTGAACTGCTGGCGATTGCGCCGCTAACGAACATTGCGATGGCGATTCAGAAGGACCCAACGATTATCCCTGAGATTGCTCATCTATATATCATGGGTGGAACGAACAATGCACTGGGCAATATCACACCGGCGGCGGAGTATAACTTTTACGTAGACCCTGAGGCAGCCAAAATTGTACTGCATGCAGGCATCCCTATTACGATGGTTGGCTGGGAGATGTGTACTCAATATTCCGTTATGGATGATAACGATCATGCAGAGATTGCAGCACTCCGTACCTCGGGCTCCGATTTCTTCATTGCGATCAATAAAGTGGTCATGCAATTCAACAAGTCGGTACATAAATTGAACGGAACAACGCATCCTGATACCCTGTTAATGGCGGTAGCTGCAGAAGAGTCACTCATGACGAAGTCTGGTCATTACTATGTCGATGTTGAAGCGGCAGGAGAATTGACACGAGGATACAGCGTGGTGGATATCAACGGACGTTTTGGTAAAGCGCCAAATGTACGTGTCTGTGAGGCGATTGATCGTCCGAAGTTCAAGTCCATGCTACTGGATGTGCTGTCTGCAATTAAGTAAATGCATCGTTAAACGCAGAGCAGGAGAACCGTTTGTTAAATGGTTGACTGAACATGCATAGACTAAGGTTACAGCTCTTAAATCCGTACCTCTAACCAGGTGCGGATTTTTATTTTGCCTATTTTAACTAAACTACTTCATCTGTCGTAGTAACTGTGCTATACTCAAACTACTACGACAGATGAAGTAATGAGGGGGAATACCTTTTGTGATTAGCAGTGACGTAATACGGGGGTATAATGATACGCTGATCCTCTACATGTTGCTTGAAGGAGAATCGTACGGATACGAGATTTCCAAGAACATCCGGCAGCTAACCGATGAAAAGTATGTCATGAAGGAAACTACACTCTATTCGGCCTTTACCCGCTTGGAAAAAAACGGATATATTGAATCTTTTTATCAGGATGAAAGTCTGGGCAAACGCCGCACGTATTACCGGATCACGCCAGCTGGCCTGGACTACTACAGAGAAAAATGCGAGGAATGGAAGGTTACGCAAGAGGTCGTTAATCTGTTTATCAGGGAGCTGTGATCGGACATGGAGACAATAATGGTATATCTGGACAATATGTTTGCGGGATTGCCGAGAAGTCCTGAGGTGGAGCGCATGAAACAGGAGCTTCTTTCGGGTATGGAAGATAAGTATCTGGAGTTAAAACAGGAGGGCAGATCAGAGAATGAGGCCGTTGGCATTGTGATCTCTGAGTTTGGCAACATCGAAGAATTGATGGAAGAGCTCGGAATTCAGACTGAGGATGCTGCGGAAACCTATCCAGTGCTGACCGAAGAAGAGGTTCAGGCCTATCTCGCGGCTAAGCGAAGTGCAGGCTTCTGGACGGGGCTGGGCGTGTGGCTGTCCTCGGCGGGAATAGCTTTTCTCATATTAATGGATACGCTGTTCGAGAGCTTAGGATCTTCATCAGATCAAGGTACGTTCGGCATTGGCTCTGTAATTGGCATGAGTGGTATGTTTGTGCTGGCGGCTGTTGCTGTGGGTATGTTCATCTATAGCGGCATGAAGCTGGGACGGTTTGAGTATATGGAGAAAGGGTTCCAGCTCCCTCGTTCCCTGTTGATGACTATCCAGCGCAGTAAGGTAAGCTTTGCACTCACATATCGTGTGGCTCTTATTACGGGCGTGTGTCTGTGCATCCTGTCTCCTGTTTTCATATTTGCAGGGGCCTATGTGAATGATACGTATGCGGCTTACGGTGTATCGACTCTCTTGGCTACAGCGGGGATCGGTGTGTTTTTGTTTGTCTATTACGGTAATATTCAGGGTTCCTATACGACGTTGCTTGAGGATCAGCATCTGAATGCAGCCAAGAGAGAAGAGGCACGAGCAGTGCGAGCCGTTGAGGCTGTGGTTTGGCCACTCGCGACAGCGTTCTTCCTCTTTACCGGTTTCGTCTACCAGCGCTGGGACATTAACTGGGCGATTTTCCCGATTGTCGGCATTCTCTCCGGCAGCTTTAGCAATGTATATCACATGATGAAAAATAAAAAGCCATCCTGATTCCTTAACTGCGTTCTGGATCGGAAAAGTTAAAAATACTAAACCCGCCTTATTCAATCATATAAGGCGGGTTTTCACGTGCACAACGTTCCAGGACACGCAGTTATGAGTACGGAGTATGTATTACCTCTCTAAAAATGAGCGAATGCCTGTGGTGACGAGATCATGATCTTCCTCATCAGGCAGACCCGATATTGTGATTGTCCCCACATGCCCTTCCTCTTTTAGTATCAGCGGAAATGCGCCACCAGCCAGTACATAATCGGAGTCAGATAGTTGGTAATCTTGCTCCAATATTTTATTTTCGCTCCGTAGTCGTAAGGCCGTATGCCAGGAGCTGGAGCCGAAGTGGTTGACCACGTTGTTTTTGCGCCGAATCCAGTTTTCGTTATCGGGGTGGGTGCCTTCCATCGCATGCAAAAAGAGACGGTGTCCCTTTAGCGTAATATCAATGGTCACCGCTTGTGAGCGGCGTTTCGCTTCCTGAACTAGATACAGGCCGAGTTGTAGTGCTGTTTCGGAGTTGAATGTATCCCATATCAGTTCCTGTTCTTCCTGTTGCATCTGTGCAAGTCTTGCAGTGATTTCGGGATTAATCGAATTCAAATGAAAGACATCTCCTTCGTATGTGTGATAAAGCTCTACATTCGACGCGGATCAGGGTCCTACCTGCCTGAAGTAAATTGCTGATTTTAACGGATGTTAGAAGAGACTTAAGGCTGGATCATTTGGAGACGTTATAACCGCTGTGGTAGAGTAAGAAGAACGTTATAATGATTTTTCTGCAATTGAACATAAAGAGCGGCTTAGGCAGGCAGGGGGAAAACGATGTTGTTTTATTTTATCGCGTTGCTGGTTACGCTTGTGGATCAGGGTACTAAAATTGCAGTTCGGATGTATATGGAGGTTGGCGAAGTGATGCGGCTTGGGGATTCAGGGATGCAGCTGCAACATTACGAAAATAGCGGTATGGCCGGAAGCATGTTTCAAGGGAATGCACGTTTATTCGGGGTCATTGCCGTGCTGTTTATCGTAGGTATGCTCTATTATCGGCGCAAAGGTGAGATACGGGGATTCTGGATGCAGGCCGGGGCAGGTTTCATGGTCGGCGGTGCACTCGGCAACGCCATAGATCGCTTTGTATATGCTCGTGTGACGGACTTTCTGGTGTTTCCGTCGGGGCGGGGCATATTGAATCTGGCGGATGTGGCGATTAACATCGGTGTGGTAATGATCATCATCGGCATGCTGATTCGTGCCTATCAGAGGTATCGGGAGAAACGTCTACGTAATGCGCTGCCTAAAGGGTAACATTGATGGATATAAGCAATGATTGGTGACGAATGTTCTAATGTATGGTTGCAAAAGAGCCGAAGCAGAGGTTAGTCCTGTTTCGGCTCTTTGTTATGGCGACTTTTAAAAGGGATTTAGTCATTCAATTTAGATAATTCTGCATCAAGATCGGCTAGTTTTGCAGACGAGGTGGTCAGATCCTTTTGTATGTATAGCCGGGTCATGATTGCCTCCTCGTTTGACAATTGAGCGAAATTTTCATTGATATATTTTTTATAAATGGCTGTATTTAATTGAACGATTTCATTTGCAAGTTTTAGACTCTTATCTAAGCTAGCAGTTACAACTAAGTCAGAAGCTAGTTCGCTTTGCAAAAGAAGTTTTTCAAACATAGCTTTGCTTGAATTAAAGTAGATAAAACCAGGAAGATAATTAAGAGTAATAGGTTCATTCTTGTCCAGAGAAAAAGCCTCTTTCCCATCAGGAGAGTTATAGATCAGCACATAGTTTGCATATTGAATCTGATTTTGATTTAACTGTTCATAGCTCTTGTATAACAATAATAATTCCTCTTTACTAATCTTCTTTTTATCTATAGCGCTCTGCAAAGTTGACAAGATTGAATCTGAAGTGGAAAGAATGCTGCGTTCGTAATCTGACAGCACCTGACTGTATTGTTGATTTAAATAATCTTTTAGTCTTCCATTACTTGAACTATACCCAACAACATTTGCAACTAGAGAGGAGGCTAAAAGAGTAAGTGTTAAAATGATAATCCAATTTTTTAGGCTCATTTTTTTCATAAGTTAAGAATCTCCTTAGAAAGTTAGGTATTTGATATCATTTTTCATATTGTCTATCATAATAGAATATTTCATAATATTATATATAATTACATATTAAGGAGTTTCGTGGGGGGTGGATCTTCCATTGCTCCATGTCCTCCTCTTATCATGTTCTAATCTATTAAAGATCAGTTGAAATCCATTGATCCCCAAATAAAACTATGTTATCTTGAATGAGTTAATTTAATCGATAAACAAAGGTTGATCCGCTAAGAGGAAAAGAAACATAAGAGAGTTTAATTTGTCGGCTCTTTTGCAAGCGCTTCAATATAACCTTAACAGAATAACGTAGATGAATCCGGCATCGAGTGTATCCCGTTATGTAACATACGGGCGTGAGATGGTGGTTTCTTTTACATGCAGAAAGAGGAGGACGTCTAGATAGTGCAGCGGAAAACAAGGCATTTTAACTCGCTTCGTAATCAGATCTTTGTCGGTTTTGTAATGGTCATGCTCATAGTCCTGCTGCTCGCAGGCATTACAGCCTATGACCGTGTGGCGGCTTTGTTGAAAAACAATGCCGAGAAGCATATCCACCAGACCGCGGTACAGGCCAGTGGCAGGTTGGATGCACTGATTGCACAGGTGAATTCCCTGACCGCTCAGGTTGCAGATGATGCTTATGTGCAACGTCTGCTGAATGAAGAGAAGCGAGGGCAGAAGGCGAGTTTTAATCAGCGGCAGGCGCTACTGCAGATTGCAGGTAGTTACCAATCCTTCATTAATGGTGCGCAGAGCATGGAAATCTACACGACAGATTATAGCCGTATCTTTCCGATGGATGATCGTTCATTAAGTCATAGGCTGGAGCGGAACTGGATTGTCAAAGCGGACGAGGGTAAGGGTCGACTGGTGTGGGCTGGCTCCGATCCCGACGATCCGAGCATTCTTCTGGCTGTTCGGCGAATCAGTCTGCTGGAACGTTCCTTTGAGCACGGGGGATACGTGGTTGTACGTATGCAACGCAGTTTTTTTCAACTGAATGATTCGGTTGGGGCAGACGGCTCCCAGGATTCAATCATGCTGCTGGACGTTGACGGTGAAGTGGTGACCTCTAATTTGGATGTGCATCTCGATCCTCAGGCAGTGATGAACAGTGAATCGGTTGTTCAGAATGGCAAAGAATCTTATATCGTGGTGAAGCAACGATCTGAGTTAACCGGCTGGACACTGGCTGTACTGACACCACTACGAGAGACTACCGAAGGAGTGTCAATCCTGAGAACGGCATTGCTTGTATCGGGAATTATCGGCGTTGTGCTTTTCTTAGTCATGTCCTTCTTCCTCTCCACGATGATTACCCGTCCACTAATCCGGCTGATGCGGGCGATGCGCGGGGCACAACCGGGGGCAATGAGACCTAACCTCATGGTGAGTTCTACCTTGGAGATCAATGAGTTGAACGAGGTGTATAACCAGATGGTCTACAGGCAGAATGAATTGACGCAGGTGGTGCATGAGAAAGAGGTCATGCAGTCTCGGGCTGAGATGAAGGCACTACAATCCCAGATCAACCCTCATTTTCTGTTCAATACATTAGAAGCGTTCTACTGGTCACTGGATGAAAAAGGAGAGGAGGAGATGGCGCGTATGGTTATCGCGATGTCTCGGTTATTTCGCTACATCATTTCCAGCCCCCATCAGGATGAATGGGTTACGCTGGCGGACGAGCTTGAACATGTAGAACGGTATCTGAACATTATGCAGATGAGGCTGGGTGATAGGATGCAGTGGGAGATCAGGATGAGCGAGGAGTTGCGCAGCACGCCGATGCCTAAGCTGTTGATTCAGCCGCTTGTGGAGAATGCCGTTCTGTACGGCATCGAGAATACGTTAAAACCTGGAATGGTAAAGATCAGCGTACAACCTTCATCGATAACAGATATCGTGTGTGTGGAGGTGCGCGATAATGGACCAGGAATAAACGAGGAACGTCTTCAGAATATTAAACAGGCACTAAATGGTGGTGAGCCCGTAGCTCCCGGAAGAGGAGCAGGTGTCGGGTTGATTAATGTACATCAACGTCTCGGGCTTTATTTTGGCGATCAGCTCGCTGAGCAGGCCAAACTTACGGTCGAGAGCGGAGTTGGTAAAGGAACAGTGATCCGGTTCGGCATTCCGAGGGGAACGGAGGCTAGACATGATTCATGAAAAAACGATTTTGATTGTGGACGACGAGCCACGTACAAGAGAAGGTATACGCAAAACACTTGAAATATGGTCTGCCGGGAAGAATCGGATTCAGACGGTTGCGAGTGGTGTGGAGGCCAGAGAGTGGCTTGCAAGCCAGCCGGCTGACCTGTTGATTACGGATGTACGCATGCCGGAGTTGTCTGGCTTGTCTCTGGTGGAAGCTATTCAACATTTTCCTGGCAAACCAGCGGTGCTGATCATGTCAGGATACGCAGACTTCAATTATGCGCAGCAAGCGATTAAGCTGGGTGTGGTGGATTACTTGCTCAAGCCGATTGATAAAGAGCAGCTGCTTCAGACGGTACAGAAGGCACTTTTTCTTCATGAGCAGCAACGACGTATCCAAGCGATGCAAGACATCGTTGACCCGAAGCTGGTAGACATCCGGGAACGGAGAGAGCAACAGGATAATACACCGATTGGAGAAGCTTTGGCATATATTGAGACACATCTGGGTGAACCGATGACGATGCGTGAGCTTGCCGATTCCCTGCACCTGAATTCCAGTTATTTCAGTGTGCTGTTCAAAGAACAAGTTGGGCTGAATTTCAGCGAATATCTCATGCGCAAACGGGTACAGCGAGCAAAGGAGTTGTTAGTGCAGACGAACCTGCCCATCTCCGAAATTGCGGAGAGAGTAGGCTATCAGACCGATAAATATTTTATCAAAGTATTCAAAAGCCTGGAGAATATCAGTCCGAGTAAATATCGTCACTCTGTGAACGAAAAGGATTAACAGATGGAATTAAGCAGAGTTCACTCTTTCAACAAAAAGGGAATGAATACTCAAAATAGTGGAGTTTTTCCAAATCATTCTACCCTTATAGGCGGATGATGCCCATGCTACACTTTTATTAAAGCGGTTACAAAAACCGAAATTCCACTATTGGGGGTTGGAAATATGAAAAGAAAGACACTGGCTATGATCCTGTCATGGACGCTGATTCTGGCTGTCATTTTGTCTGGATGCAACAATGCAGGTTCCGGGGCGGGCAATGATTCCGGTAGTAATGAAGGCGGCGGTGACAGTGGCGGAGATGGCAAGGTTACTCTGAAATTCATGCATCTATGGCCTGCAGGCAGCTCCGCACAACAGAACAAGCTGGTCAACGATATTATCCAGCAGTATCAGACCGATAACCCAAATGTGACGATCAAGCAGGAAGTGCTGGAGAATGAACAATACAAAAACAAACTGAAAATTCTGTCTGCTTCCAATGAACTTCCCGATGTGGGCGTAACCTGGGCTGCGGGATTCCTGGAGCCTTATGTGAAGGGTAACCTGTTTGCACCACTCGATGATTTGCTTAAAGGGGATCTGGGCGAGAAGTTTATCGCCGGAACGACCGAGGCTTACGCGGTAGACGGTAAAACGTATGCACTGCCGATTGAGCTGAATATCTCTCCTATTTATTACAACAAAACGATATTTGAAAAATATAATTTGCAGACACCAGCCACCTATGATGAATTCCTGAACGTGGTGAAGACGCTGACCGATAACGGTGAAGTGCCGATTGCACTGGGGAACAAGGACCGCTGGACGGGGTCACTCTGGTACATGTACCTGGCGAATCGTGTGGGCGGGGATGCATTGGAGAAAGCCATTAACGGCTCCGGTAAGTTTGATGATCCGGCACTGACACAGGCTGCGGCTGAAGTGCAGAAGCTGGTGGATATGAATGCATTCAACAAAGGTTTTAACGGCTTGTCCAACGATGAGGGCAAATCCGAATTCATGAATGAAAAAGCGGCTATGTATCTGATGGGAACGTGGGAATTGCCAAACTTTACAACGAACCCGGACATTCCGCAGGACTTCAAGGATAAGGTTGGATTTTTCAAATTCCCGACGATTGACGGCGGCAAAGGCGACATTAACAGCTGGGTAGGCGGACCGGGCGTAGGATTGTTTGCGGCTCAGAACTCGAAAGTGAAGGACGAAGCGCAGAAATTCATTCAATACTTTGTGGGAAAATGGGGCGAAAGCTCGGTGACTGAAGCTGGAGTCATTCCAGCAACTAAAGTGGATACCGCTGCTGTACAGCTGCCACAACTATACATCGATCTGCTGAACGAGCTGAATCAGGCGAGCAGCCTGACCCTCTTTGCAGATGTGCAGATGAAACCTGCTGCTGCTCAGGCGCATCTCGATATGATTCAGGCACTGTTTGGTAAAGCAGTAACACCGGAAGACTTTGTGAAGAATCATCAGGCTGCGATCGACAAAGGCAACTGATGTAGACCTCACCGACACGTACACCATATGAATGTTTGAACGCTTGAAGGGAGGAATACGTCTTGGACAAAGTCATGTCGAACCGCCTGGTGGCTGCGCTGTACGTGCTTCCTGCGCTGCTTCTGCTCCTGGTTCTGGTCTACATCCCCATTGTACTTACGGGCTATTACGGTTTGATGCAGTGGGATGGAATTGGGGCAATGACGTTTATAGGTTTGGATAACTACGCCAGATTGCTTCAGGACAGTACGTTCTGGCAGAGTGCGAATCATACCTTTTTATTAGCCTTGTTCTCTGCGCTGAGTCTCATCGGTTATCTGATGATTGCACTCGTGCTGTCAGGCAAGATCAAGGGTGCAAACTTTTTTCGCAAAATATATCTGATTCCAATGTTGCTGTCATCCGTTGCGATTGCCCAGTTATGGCTGAAGATCTATCACCCCAGTAATGGTGTACTGAACAGCTTTCTGGAAGCCATCGGATTTAGCAATCCGCCAGCCTGGCTGGCGGAGCCATCACTGGTGCTGTATGCATTGTTCGTTCCGATTCTGTGGCAGTATGCAGGTTTCTATATTTTGATCTATTACGCGGCACTCAAAAATATCCCTGAATCACTCATCGAGGCTGCGCGTATTGATGGTGCAAACCCGTGGCAGATTGCTTTCCGGATTAAGCTGCCGCTCATTACGGAAGTGATTAAAGTGACCGTGGTGCTCGCCGTGGTTGGCTCACTGAAATATTTTGACCTCATCTATGTCATGACAGATGGCGGTCCGAATGGCTCCAGTGAAGTCATGGCCTCCTACATGTATCGTCAGGCGTTTCGCAGTTTTGACTTTGGATACGGCAGTGCGGTAGGTTTCTTCCTGCTTCTCATCTGTCTGGTTGTGACATGGTTACTGCGTAAGGCAACCGCATCCAAAGATACAATTCAATATTCCTGACGCTTACTTATAATGAAAGGAGGTCATCCCGTTGAAGATGGAACCGGCTGTTCGGTTACCCGTTGGCCCGGAGACAGGTCATAGCCCGGTATGGGCGAGAAGGCTTGGATACGTCCTGTTATATGTGCTTCTGTCTCTGGTGGCTTTGCTTCAGATTTTGCCTTTAGTGTGGTTGCTGTTATTTTCACTGAAAAATAATCAGGAAGTATTCGACATGGCTCCTTTTGCGCTCCCGGCTACGCCGCGTTGGGAGAACTATGTCAAGGTGTGGACGGAAGGCAATATCAGCTTATATTTTTTCAACAGTGTATGGATTACGGTCGTTTCAGTGGTGTTCACGGTGCTGTTTGCAAGTCTCGTCACCTTTGCGATCACACGCATGCGCTGGAAGGGACGTTCACTGGTGCTGGGACTGTTCATGGTGGGTCTGATGATCCCGGTACATTCTACGCTGATTCCGTTGTTCAGTCTGTTTCTGAAGTTAAATCTCACCGATCATCCGTTATCGGTCATACTCTCTTACATTGCATTTAATATGCCGATTACGATTATGATTCTGCTGGGATTTTATTATGCGCTTCCGAGAGAGGTAGAAGAGGCCGCTGTGATGGATGGCTGCTCGGTGAACCGCATCTTCTTCCGCATTGTACTGCCTATGACGGCTTCGGTCATTGCAACAACCGCGATCATTAACATGATCTATGACTGGAATGAATTTATTTTTGTGAACACCTTCATTAGTTCGGATGCATACAAAACGCTGACCGTCGGGGTTCAGAACTTTATTGGACAGTACACTACCGATTGGGGTGCCATTGGTGCAACGTTGATGATCAGCATTTTGCCGATTCTGATTGCGTTCCTGGTGTTGAGTGAACGAATTGTCGAAGGGATTGCGGCTGGTTCGGTCAAAGGCTAATTGCTTGCCAGTGCTTCCACTGATTATAAACGTAAGAGAATATAGCCCTCCCACTAATCGCTTAATACGCGTGCTGGGAGGGTTTTGTTATGTCCTGGGGGCATCATCGAGCGCCACTCGAAAGGAGTAGCGAGACGTGTTTTATGAAAACGGTATAATTCCTATTTCTGGAATTTCAAAAAACTTTCAATTATTTTCGCAAAACTACTGCATTTTCAAACCACCTGTGCTAACATACCCTATGAATTAAAGCAAACGTTGGAAAGGTGAGAAAATGACAGCAATATCCTCGACCAAAGAGTCTCTCCGTTCAGATGCCCAGGATCTGAAGCTGATTCGGTTAACCTGGCCTATATTCCTGGAACTCTTCTTGTTTATGTTGATGGGGAGCGTGGATACGCTCATGCTTAGCTCGGTATCGGATAATGCCGTCTCCGGGGTGGGTGCAGCCAACCAGATTATTTCCATTGCGATTCTTGTACTCGAAGTTATTGGACATGGCGCTGCGATTGTTGTAGCCCAATATATCGGTTCGAAAAAGCTGACTGAAGCAGCTCAGGTTACAGGTAATGCCATCACGCTTAACCTTGCGGTTGGATTGATTCTGAGTGTGATCTTCCTGGTGTTTGGTGGACACTTGCTGTCGCTTTTGAATATACAAGGTGAAATTTATGATTATGCTCGTTCCTATATCAGCATTGTCGGGGGCGGAATTTTCTTGCAGGCCCTCATTAATGCACTGGCGGCAACGATTCGTACACACGGTTATACCAAGGAAACGATGTATGTGTCCGTATTTATGAACGTCATCCACGTGATTGGTAACTATGCTCTGATCTTTGGACATTTCGGCTTGCCGAAGCTGGGTGTGGAAGGGGCAGCGATCTCGACGGTAGGTAGCCGTTTCGTCTGCTTGCTGATCTTTTTCTGGCTCTTGTATCGTGTAAGCGAGGTTCGTGTCGATTTTGAATATTACATTAAATTGTCCAAAAATTTTATTGGCAAAATTCTGCGCATTGGTATTCCTTCTGCGATGGAATCGATGGTGTATCACTCCTGCCAGCTCGTATTCACGCTGTACGTGACCTATTTGGGCGCGGAAGCGATGGCAACCAAACAATATGCAGGTAACATTTCGAGCTACATTTATCTGTTCAGTATGGCGATCGGCATGGGAACATCTATCATCGTTGGCCGGCTTGTCGGTGCTCGGCGCAAGGATGATGCGTACAAACGTGTATTCGACAGTGTAAAGTGGGCGCTTCTGGCTACCGTTGCGATTGACGTGATCATCATCATTTTCCGCGTGCCACTGATGAGCATCTTTACGGAAAATCCGGAGATTATCAGGCTCGGCGCACAGGTGTTGCTGCTCAGTCTGGTGCTTGAAACCGGGCGTACGTGTAATATCGTCATTATCGGTTCCCTGCGTGCTGCAGGGGATGCGAAATTCCCGGTATACATGGGCCTGATCTCTATGGTATGCATGAGTCTGCCTCTTGGCTATCTGCTGGTGTTCCAGTTGAATATGGGGCTGGCAGGCGTGTGGCTTGCCATTGCTGCGGATGAATGGACACGTGCGGTCATTATGTACTTCCGCTGGAAGAGCCGTGCTTGGGAGAAACACGAGCTGGTAGAGCATGAAGAAGAAGAGACTGGTGTACAGCCGGTTCCGGCAGTCTGATCTGGCTGTACTTGGCCGAGAAGCACATTTAAATGAGAGTTATGAAGAGTCGGTTAGGGACATGGTTGTCCCTGATCAGGCTCTTCTTTTTTTATTTTCCGCAAAAATGATCAAAACGGCTCCTTCGTGAACACGTATAGTAAGGATATGGAAGGGGGACATCTTCAATTGAGTCGATATCAGGAGATGATTCAGGACAGCTTGTTCTACATCGAGAACCATCTGCATGAAGAGATTGGGCTGGAAGACGTGGCTTCCAAGGCGGCATTATCGCCTTATCATTATCACCGGGTATTCCGGGATGAGGTGGGCATGACGGTGGTTGATTACATTCGCCATCGGCGGATGAGTCTGGCATCCACCGCGCTGCGTTCTACGGATGCAGGGATTCTGGACATATCGCTGGCCTGCGGATTCGAAAGTCAGGAAGCGTTTACTCGGGCTTTTCGCAAAATGTATGGGATGCCACCTGGGCGGTTTCGCAAATTATTTGATCTTAAACTATTCACTGGGAAAACCAGAGGAGGAGAAATAGAGATGAATACTACAACGGCAATCAAAGGTTGGATGTTAACAGGGAGTCACCCGCAAAACTATGAGATGGGACTTGATCCTGCCGAGGTACATCAAGGCAAGGCCTCAGGGTATTTGAAGGCCGTTACACCGATGGAACCAAATGAATTTGCTACGATGATGCAACAGTTCAAGGCAGACAAGTATGTAGGTAAACGAATGAAGTTGACGGGATTTGTTAAAACGGATCGTGTAGAAGCATTCTGCGGACTATGGATGCGTGTGGATAATCAGGTGCAGGATGTACTGCAGTTTGATAATATGCATGACCGGCCGATTACCGGTACGCAGCCATGGAATCAGTACAGCATTGTACTGGATGTACCAGCAGAGAGTGCAGTGATTTCATTTGGGGTGATTCTGAACGGAAAAGGAAAGGTCTGGGTGGACAGCTTCCGCTTCGAAGAGGTGGATCTAAACACACCTGTGACGCATATGGAGACGGAATATGAGATGTCGGACGAGCCGTTAAATTTGTCGTTTGAGGAATGAATAATCAAATGATGCTATATAAGTTGAGCTGTTCATTTACACGTTAACGGAGAGGACAGAAAAAAACTGAAAAAGCGGAGCGGTCGCCTGAAA
Source organism: Paenibacillus polysaccharolyticus (assembly GCF_900102085.1). Taxonomy (GTDB): domain Bacteria; phylum Bacillota; class Bacilli; order Paenibacillales; family Paenibacillaceae; genus Paenibacillus; species Paenibacillus polysaccharolyticus. The sequence continues at coordinate 196,709 of NZ_FMVM01000010.1, forward strand.
GCTTTCTGCAAGAAAGCTACATCGGAAGCATACGCTGTTCCCCGGATTTTCCCCTTTGGAGAAGGGAATCGAAAAAATCTGGGGATAATCGCTACTCTCCAGGTTGTTCTGTCATCGGAGTGGATTGTGTAAATACTTTAGTTCATTATTTTTAAACAAAAGGAAGGATGGGAATTATGGTATAATGCTGGTGAAGAATGGAGCTGATGATGTGTGGCGGAACTGCTTGATCCACGGGTAGATTTTGTGTTCAAACGCATTTTTGGAAGTGAGCAAAATAAAGATGTTTTGTTAGCTTTTCTGAACAGCACGTTTATTGAAACTGGCGAGGCTCCCTTAACGGAGATTACGGTTATTAACACGTACACGGATAAAGATAGTCCAGAGGATAAGCAGTCCATTCTGGATATTAAGGCGAAGACGGTCGAAGGAAAGCTCATTAATATTGAGATGCAGCTGTTCAACCCGTACCATATGGAGAAGCGCACACTGTTCTATTGGAGTGAGATGTACTTCCACCAGATTAAAAAGGGTGAGAACTATAATCTGCTTAAAAAGTGTGTGACTATTAACATTTTGAACTACTCCTGTTTGGATAATGAACGTTACCACAATGTGTTTCATTTGCGGGAAGACCACACAGGGATTAGCCTGACGGATGACATTGAAATCCATGTGATGGAGTTAACGAAGCTGGAGCAACACCCTATTCCGCTGGAGAAGGGCGGACTTGTGAATTGGCTGTTATTTCTGAAAGGGATCGACATATCAAACTGGGAGGTGCTGGCGATGAATGAACCGATGTTGAAGAAAGCGATGGATACGCTGGAATTTTTGAGTCATGATGCCGCTACCCGTATGGCGTATGATGCCCGTATGAAGGCCCTGAGCGATGAAAAGTCCATGATTGAGGGAGCGCGGGCAGAAGGGACAGCCAAAGGTAGGCTGGAGGGTTTACGGGAAGGTAAACAAGAGATGGCCCGTGAGCTGTTAGCCCTTGGAGTGGACATGTCCGCCATTGTGAAAGCCTCCGGTCTTTCCGAAGAAGAAATCCGTAAGTTCAATAGGTACCAACAAAGATGATTAGAGTTTAAATATTATCAGTCAATTTCATCGTTACAGTCCACATGTATTAGAGAAATTTTGAGCCAATCCATCGGTGGAACGGCTCTTTTTGCCGTCTTTGGGGTATAAAAGAAGAAGAGCAACGTACCTACTGCGAGGTATCCATACGGTAATGCGAACAACCAAATTTTCATCGCGTAATGATCGCGAACTTGTTAACATAAACGCATAAACCAATGACACAGATAAAGAGGATGAATCCGATGAATAGTAAAGTGCTTGTTGTGGATGATGAATCCAGCATCGTCAGTGCCATTGCGTACGCACTGCGGCGTGAAGGATATGAAGTAGAGACAGCGAATGATGGCGAAGAGGCCTTGGAGAAGGTGGCTTTGTTCCATCCTCAAGTCATGATTCTGGATGTGATGATGCCCAAACTGGACGGATATGGCGTCTGCCGCAGGCTGGAGGATCGGGAGGATATCGGCATTATTTTGCTCACCGTCAAGAACGAACTGGTGGATAAAATTGTCGGTCTTGAAATGGGCGCAGACGATTATATGACCAAACCGTTCGAAATCCGCGAATTGCTCGCCCGCGTGAAGGCACTGATGCGTCGGGTAGAGAAAAGCAGTACCCCACCGCAGGACGACTCCAAGAGCCAAGCAATTGTCAATGGAACCCTGCGTATTCATGTTGCTCATCGCACTGTGACGGTAGGTGAAGAGAAGCTGGATTTAACGCCCAAGGAGTTCGACCTGCTGACCATTCTGATGTCCAATCCGGAACGGGTGTACACACGGGATGATTTGCTGGATCGAGTGTGGGGCATGGAGTACGCAGGGGGGACACGGACGGTAGATATTCACATCCAGCGTTTGCGCAAAAAAATCGGGGATACCGATCAGCAAATGCTGCAAACGGTATACGGTATTGGGTACAAGGCAACTGCTCCTGAAACAGGCGGAACGGTATGAGAGTTAGCATCAAGCTAAAATTCAGCGTGTTTCTGGCCGCATTGCTCATCCTCACGGTGGTTGTGCTCAGTTCCCTCGTACTCCGAGGCATTGAGCTTAATCAGCAATCACAGGTAGAGCGTACTCTCGCGCAACAGACGCGTCTCATTAATCTGAATGTGCGCCAGGCATATTATACGGAGGCCATTCGTCAGGAGCCGGAACAGTTCCTGCAGCAAAATGGACGTAGATTGGCGCAAGCTCTCTCTGACTCAACAGGCCTGCCAATTGCACTATATGACATGAGTGGCAAACAAGTGGGAGCTTCTTTTGCGCCAAGTGAGAATGAACTCGTTCAGGAGACTCTGAATTACGCATTGAAGAATAAAATTGCCTATCACGAGCAGGGAGAGACATTGTTTTATGCCGCTCCGCTGGACGGCCCGGAGGGACAGATTGGTGCCATCTGGATTCAATACTCCGTGCAGAGTTATCAGGACTTCTACGCGCGGATTCTTCAATTGTTCTTATGGGCAGGCATCACGGTGGTTGCGCTTAGTTTCATTCTAGGTTATCTGTTCTACAACCGTTTTGCTGTAGCGATTACCCGATTGAAGAAATCAGCAGCCTCCATTCAAGAAGGGAACTATATTACCGAATCCCCGGTCAAACGTAAGGATGAACTAGGCGAGCTGGGACAAGGGATTTATTATATGAGCACGTCTATTCAGCAAAATATTGCAGCCATGCATGCCGAGCAGCAGAAACTGCAACTGGCGATTGAGAAGTTGCAAGCATTGGAGCAGCAGCAGAAGCAATATATCGGCAACATCAGTCATGAGTTCAAGACACCACTGACGTCCATCAAGGCATACGTGGAGCTCTTAAATATGTACAAGGATGATCCACAACTGCTGGATGATGCGACGAATAATATCGGGAAAGAAACCGAAAGATTATATGAAATGGTGGAGAAGGTACTGCACCTGTCCGCGCTGGAAAAGTATGATTTCGAGAATCAGGCGGAGGATGTGGAGATCGGTGCATTACTTGCGGACGCTTGCGGACGAATGCGAGGTAAGGTTGAAAAGTTTGCACTGAACATGGAGCTCGATCTGGAGCCTGCCGTCATTCACAGTGACCGGGAAAGTCTGATGCACATTTTCATCAACCTGCTGGACAATGCGATCAAATATAACGTTCCTGGAGGCATCATTCGAGTGGAGAATGAGCGGCGTACAGAGGAACATCAGGCGGTAATTCGCATCTATAACTCAGGTACGCCGATCCCTGAAGAGGCACGGGAGAAGATTTTTGAACCTTTTTACACCGTCAATAAGGACAGAGCTCGCAAAACAGGCGGAACCGGACTCGGTCTATCCCTCGTAAAACAGTTTGTTGAGAAACAGGGCGGAACGATTACTTTATTACCGAGCGATCCAGCGCATCAAGAAGGCGTGACATTTCAACTTGTATTCCCGCTTGTAGATCAAGACATAGATACAAGTTTACAAGTTGGAAACAAGTCTGAATAACTTTGGAAGTATGCCGGCTTTATGATGGGTGTATAGCATAAGTAACTGAGGGGGATCACGACATGATGAAATGGATGAAAGTCACGTTTGGAGCACTGGGGGCAGTTGCGTTATTGACCACTGTTGCCTGTGGAAGCACCACAGAGCCGTCTGGCAATACACAAGGTGCAAAAACAGGCACAGACATTACGGTCAAAGATAACACGAACACGTCCGTTTACCAGAATTTCAAACTTGAGAAAATAGATAAATTACCTAATATGCGCGGAATCGCTTGGTTGAGCGAGAGTTCGATTGTGACAGATAAAGAAAACACGTCCATGAAACCTGTTAGTGTAGAGGGAGAGGAACGTTATCCGCACAACCTGTACATGTATGATCTGACGAAAGGCACAGATACACCGCTTATAGAGAGCGAGGTTAACCTGGGAGCACCGCAGGTATCGCCGGATGGACAGCATCTGTTCTACTGGCAGACGGAGGAAACGACAGGCTGGCCTTTCATTCTGAACCTGAAGAGCGGAGAAGCGGTTGCTGCGGGTAAAGAGGATGGATTTGTTCAGGAAGGTGCCTGGCTCGATAATGAACATGTTGTTTTTTCCAATATGAAAGGAGATCTGATCTCGGCTGCACTGGACGGCACCACTAAAGTATTGGTAGAGACGGGAAACTTTAATGTACGCAGCATCAAGGTGTCGGGCAACATGATCTATTACATTACCGGAGAAGACGGTCAACTGAACACCTATGATGCGAAGACGGGGGAAGTCAAACAGGTGCTCAAAAGCGTGGAGTGGGTTATCCCTTCGAACGACGGAACAAGGCTTGCGATTGTAAAAAGAACAGCGGATACTAAACGGGCGCTGGTGCTCACCGATCTGGAAGGTAATGAGAAGGCCACACTCGCCAGAGGCACGCAGATTTTCGGCACAAGCTGGTCGGGTGACGACTCCAAGATTGCGTACACGATTAATTCCGATAAGGATAACGAAAAAGGATTGTTTGTTTCCAACACGGAATCGGCAGAGCAATTCCAGATCTCCGCAGAGATGGACAATGTGGCTGATTCGTTAGCCTGGAGCCCGCAGGGGAACAAAATTTTGCTGTCACAATCCGTGATGGAGAATGAAAAATATCACTTTGTGACCTCGATTATTACGATTTCGGAATAGATGCCAATTCAAAGTATAGTGGCGGCGTGGAAGGCGTGTTCCATATCTTTCATGCCTTTCTATACATTTATATTGACTAAGTCCTTGCGCTTCCGATAAACTAGTATGCAGGAATATAAAGTCGAATGGTTAGACAGCAGTTCGAGACGATGTTTCGGGCGGCTGTTTCTTTTCTTTTTCTGCAAGTCAGGGTGCAATGTAGGTGGCTCGCCGGAGGAACCGGCCAACAACATGGAAGAGGAACAGGTGATATACATGTGTAACAGCGCGTATCGCGTGCTTTTATATTATAAGTTCGTGAAGATCGAAGACCCCGAGACGTTTACGCAGGAGCATCTGCAATACTGCAAAGACCTAGGGGTGAAAGGCCGTATTCTGATTGCTTCCGAAGGTATCAACGGCACAGTATCAGGAACACCGGAGCAGACAGAGCAATATATGAAGGACATGCATGCCAATCCGCTGTTCAAGGATATGGTGTTTAAAATTGATGATGTGGAAGAGCATGCGTTCAAAAAAATCTTTGTGCGTCACAAAGCAGAACTGGTGACTTTCCGCGTAGACGATGAACTTGATCCGAATGAGATTAGCGGTAAACGCCTCTCACCGAAGGAATTTCATGAGCATTTGCAACGGGATGACGTTATCGTCATTGATGGACGCAATGATTATGAGTATGAGATCGGTCATTTCCGCGGTGCGATCCGCCCGGATGTCGAATCATTCCGTGAATTTCCGGAGTGGATTCGCGAGAATCTCGGCGATATGAAAGACAAGACGATCATTACGTACTGCACAGGCGGTATCCGCTGTGAGAAGCTGACTGGATTTATGATCAAGGAAGGTTTCCAGGATGTTGCCCAACTGGAAGGCGGAATTGTGACCTACGGGAAAGATCCCGAAGTACAGGGACGTCTGTTTGATGGCAAATGTTATGTATTTGACGAGCGGATTTCCGTACCGATCAACCGTACCGATGAGGATATTGTTATCGCCAGCTGTTATCACTGTGGTACGACACATGACCGATATATTAATTGTCCGACCTGCAACCTGCAGCATGTCTGCTGTGAGGATTGCGAAGAGACGCATAACCGCTTTTGCTCGGATGCTTGCCGGGAGGCAGCGCCCGTACAGGCATAAGCAGGAGAGCAGGTGCTGAACATGAAGCGTGAAGAAGAACGTACAACGCGTGAACGGATTCTGTTCATGCTGAAGCAGCAAGGAACGATGACGGCTCGTGAAATCACGGCCGAGCTAGGGCTGACCGGAATGGCGATTCGTCGCCATCTGACAGCACTGGAGCAGGAAGGCTGGATCGAGGTGCGTGAGGCTCGTGCAACAGCAGGACGTCCCTCCTCGGTATATCATCTGACGGATCGAGGAGACAATTATTTCCCGAAGTCGTACTCTTCTCTAACGCTGGAACTGCTTGATGAACTGTCTGATACGGCAGGCAGTGGAGTCGTGGATGCCCTTTTCGAAGGTCGCCGTGACAAGTTGCTTCGCAGCGGCTTGCCGCAGATGGAGGGGCATGATCTCGCCGGACGTGTCGAGGAACTGGCACGAATTCAGAATGCCAACGGGTATATGGCCGATGCATCTATCGAAGAAGATGGTACGTATGTCATCACCGAGCTGAACTGCCCAATCGTGCAGGTTGCGAGTGTGTACAAGCAGGCTTGTCGTTGTGAGCTGGAGCTATTTCGATCCCTATTGCAAGCGGACGTCGAGCGCACTGAATGTTATGCTGATGGCGGCAAGAAGTGCAAGTACCAGATTCGTGAGGTATCGGGGAAGTCATCATAGCCGGTCATTTATAAGATTGTTTCGAATTGTCGAAGCAGTCTTTTTTTTTTATCTAAAAAAACACTTGTACATAGTTTTTATACACGTTTATTCACTCTGATATGAATAAACACACCCATATCTCATTATGAACATATGTGAGTTAAACTTCTTGTTATATGAATTATGATCCAAAACTTTTTTTAGAAGCGGTATTTTTCGGATTAAAAACACTCGTGATTATACCGATATACATAATATAAAAATTATAGCTTCTAAAAAAAAGGGGATAGGTTATGGCTCGGAAAAAATCAGGTTTTCTTCGTTCAATACTCACATTTTGTTCATTAAGGCAAACGGCAGGACAAATCATGTTGTCTTCCCTGATCATTGTTATTGTCTGTGTTGCGGTCCTTTCGGTTACCTTCTATGTTCCTACATCGAATCAGGTCAAAAGTTATTCAACGAAACAGCTCGTATTAGATACGAAATTGCTGGCCAAAGAAATGGATATCAAAATGAAAGAGCAACAAACCGTCGTTAGAATGATTGCCGAGCAAGGTGCATCAATGGAGGACAATAAAGAGCAACAGATGCAATTTCTCTCCAGTTTAAAAGAACAACATCCTGAGTTTACTACGATTCTGTATTCACCTGATGTAACAGGACAGTTTGCGATGGACGCGGCAGGTAAAGAATATGACTTATCGAGCCGGCCTTATGTAAAAGAAATTCAGGCGGGTCGTCCGTATGTCTCTGAACCGTTGATTTCTGTAGTAGATAATAAACTTGGCGTTGCCATTGGGTCGCCGATTATGAAAGATGGTCAACCGGTTGGTTTCTATACAGCTGGATATCAGATTAATGAATTGGTCGAAGATGTAATTGCATTTAAGCACGGCAACACGGGACAAGCAGTGTTGACGACAGCGAGTGGAATCTTTATCTATTCTCCAGATGAGACGAAGATTATGAATAGTAATATTACGGATATGGGTAACACCCATATGAATGAAGCATTTGCTGAAGCGGTAAAAGGCAATTATCTTGCATTTGATTTTCAAATAGATGGTGTTAAAAGATTGGGGTACATGACTCAAACAGAACTGAACTGGGTTGTTGTTACATATATGGATGAGAGTGAATTTTCAAAACCGGTTAATGATCTGCTCGTACTTGTACTAACTGTAGGAATCATTATCGTTGCGGCAGCATTGTTACTCAGTATTTTAATCGCGACAAAAATTGTAAAGCCCATTCGTCAACTCACACACGGGATTGATCTACTGGCACAAGGCGATCTGACGTATCGCATTCCTGTAAAAGGGAAAACGGATATTAGCACAGCCCTACATTCATTTAATAGATCTAGTGAGCAACTACATCAGTTGATGACGAATGTTTCGGATCTCTCCGGACAATTAACCGATTCTGCCAAACAGTTAGCCGTAGGTGCTGAGCAAGGTTCCAATGCATCACAGAGCATTACGGAGGCTATTATGGTGGTTGCCGAGGGCTCGGAGCGTCAAACGTCAAGTGTACAAGATGGTAGCGATGTAGCGGAAAATATTGCGATGCAGATTAATGGTGTCGCAGAACATAGCTCTCATGTATCTACCGTTGCTTCGGAAGCGAATGTACTCGCGACGGATGGATCTACAGCGATGCATGATCTGGGTAGGAAGATGGATGAGATGGAGTATGGCATTCGTGAGTTGTCCGGTACGATCCAGAACCTCAGCAGTTTGTCCACCTCTATCGGTGAGGTTGTAGGTGTAATCAGCAACATCGCCCGGCAAACGAATATCCTCTCTCTGAATGCGGCAATTGAAGCATCACGTTCTGGTGAGGCTGGCCGGGGATTTGCCGTCGTGGCCGATGAAGTTCGTAATCTTGCCGGACAGTCGATTGCATCCGCAGAGCAGATTGCTGGATTTATTGGGCGCATTCAGGTGGAGATTGAGCGTACACTTCGTGCTTCTGAGCAAACCGTTGAGCAGGCTGCTCAAGGCAAACAGGCGGGCGAAGTGGCAAGTGAGCTGTTTACGAATATTCGCTCGTCCGTGGAACAGGTCGCTGACAGTATCCGTAGTGTCACAGCGGCGGCAGAGGAGATTGTCTCTGGAACGGGAAGCCTGGTGGGCTCTATTCGCCTCATTGCTGATTCGGCTAGCGAGACAGCAGCAGAGACTGAAAATGTCTCCGCAGCGGCACAGCAACAAATGGCTTCTATGGAGGAAGTCGCTTCCTCATCAGCGGAACTTGCTAATATGTCAGAGCAACTGCGGTCACAGATTGAGAAATTTAAATTGTAGATGGAGATAACGTATTAGATCGATGCTTATGGATTAAAGTAGATATAAAAAATGAGGCAACCCATTATTTGGGGTTGTCTTTTTTTGATAATGTAAAGTTTTCTATCACGAATCTGAGTGAAACAAAAATGGAAGCGGTTCAACCATTGACGGAAGCCGGGATGCCCTTTAATATTAGGAAAACAATAAAAGAGCAACACGGCATGGACTTCAGTCGCATGCCAAAAGTCTAGATTTGTCTGCTTTTGTCGATCAAAGCAACAATGCGTTGAAGCGTTTGTTTTGTTCCGCTCTATCGTACCTGAGGGGAAACAAGATGGAGTGTAACCGGGAAGACCACATTTTTAACATTTGGAGAGGGGTTCTTACAGATGAAAAAGAAGTTTTGGATGTCATTGATGATGGCTGCTTCGATGATTGTAGCGGCAGGTTGCGGAAATAACAGTGGTGCGGGCTCGGAGTCCAAAGGTTCAGACAGCACAACAGGGGGCGGAAGCGCAGAGAAATCCTACCAGATTGCCATCTCCCAGATTGTGGAACATCCCTCGCTGGATGCTACACGTGAAGGTTTCATCGCTGCTCTGAAGGATGCCGGCATTGAAGAGAACAAAAACCTCAAGATTGATTATAACAATGCGCAAGGGGATTCCACGAATAACCTGTCCATTGCCCAGAAAATTGCGGGTGATTCCAAAAACGACCTCGTACTCGGGATTGCTACACCATCAGCACTGGCTTTGGCACAACAAGTGAAGGACAAGCCGCTCTTGTTTGCAGCTGTGACGGACCCACTGGGTGCGAAGCTCGTGAGTGACATGGACAAACCGGGCGGCAATGTAACCGGTGCATCGGATACGAACCCAGAGGCAATCGTGCAATTGGCTGATTTTATTGCTAAAAATCTGCCGAATGTGAAGACGGTCGGATTGGTCATTAATGAAGGTGAGCCGAATGCAGTTGTTATGGCTAACAATGCCGAGAAGGCTTTGGCAACACATAACATCAAGCTGGTTAAAGCGCCAGTAACCAATACATCGGAAGTTAAACAAGCGACAGACTCGCTGGTTGGTAAAGTCGACGCATTCTACATTACACTCGACAACTCTGTAGTAAGTGCTGTGGATACGATCATTCAGACGGCAAATAGCAACAAAATTCCGTTCTTCTCCAGTGATCGGGATACGGTAGAGAAGGGTGCTTTTGCAACCGTAGGATTTAAATATTATGACCACGGTTACCAAGTCGGTGAGATGGCTGCGGACATCTTGAAAAATGGAACCAAACCGGGCGATATGAAGGTGACTGTTCCGGACAAGCTGGATCTGATCCTGAACCTGAAGGCAGCTGAAGCTCAAGGCATTACAGTAACGGATGAGATGAAGGCCGAAGTGAAAGATCAGGCAAACAATATTATTCAATAATGAACCAATGAATCAGCGGCCAGATTGATTTATTGAGTACCTAACAGTAAAACAATACTTCGGCAGATGGAGGTGAGGCGAACGTGCAGTTGGGTTCGCCTCATTCTTTTCAGATAGAGAGATAGACAGGGAGGAAGCAGTGTGAGTATAAGTTGGAATTCCATTGAAGGGGCCATTGAACTGGGACTGTTATATGCACTGATGGCACTTGGTGTGTATATAACGTTTCGCATTTTGGATTTCCCCGATCTTACCGTAGACGGAAGTTTTACAACAGGAGGCGCTATTGCGGCGGTCATGATCTCCAATGATTACTCCCCTTGGCTGGCCTGCTTGGCAGCTATGGCTGGCGGCATGATTGCTGGAGCTCTCACGGGTCTGCTGCATACGAAAGGCAAAATTAACGGACTACTGTCCGGGATTTTGATGATGATCGCTTTGTATTCAATCAACATGCGTATTCTTGGCGCACCGAATAAATCGATTATGGGCGTGGAAACGCCATTTTCAGGCGAACATGTCATGATCATTATCATTATTGTTGTGCTGGTATTTAAAATCATGCTTGATCTGTTCATGAAAACAGATATCGGACTCGCGCTTCGCGCTACAGGGGATAACAAACGCATGATTCGTAGCTTTGGTGCGAATACGGATGTAACAACCATTATTGGTGTCAGTCTGTCTAATGGGCTGGTAGCCTTATCTGGTGCGTTTATTGCTCAGCAATCCGGGTTTGCTGATATTACAATGGGCATTGGCATGATCGTCATTGGTCTGGCCTCCGTCATTATTGGCGAAGCAATTCTGGGTGCCAGAACGGTATTCTGGGCGACGCTGGCAGCTGTAGTCGGTTCCATTATCTATCGGATTGTGGTTGCACTTGCCTTGCAGGTGGAATGGTTCGATACATCTGATCTGAAGCTGATCACTGCCGTTATCGTTATTATTGCACTCGTCTTCCCGACGATGCAGCGTTCCATGAAACAGCGAAGTCTTGCCCGCAAGCGGACCGAAGAGCTGATGCGTTCCGGCGGCCAACAGGCAAAGGGGGGCATGTAACATGTTAGAGATTACACAAGTCACCAAACTGTTCAACCCGGGCACAACGGATGAGAAAACAGCTCTGGTTGGTGTGAATCTGATCATGAATCCGGGTGATTTTGTAACAGTCATTGGCAGTAACGGAGCTGGGAAATCGACCCTGATGAACATTATTTCAGGTGTCATGAAGCCGGATATGGGTGACGTGCTCATCAACGACCGTTCAATCAGAAATCTTCCAGAGCATAAACGCAGCAGTTGGATCGGTCGTGTCTTTCAGGACCCCATGGCTGGAACCGCCCCGCATATGTCCATTGAAGAGAATATGGCAATGGCGTACAAACGCGGCAAGGGACGCGGACTTGGTTTTGGTGTGACCCGTGCGAGACGTGAAATCTTTAACGCGCAGCTGGAGAAACTGGGAATCGGGCTGGAGAAACGCCCGAATGCCAAGGTGGGTCTTCTGTCGGGCGGTGAGCGCCAGGCGCTCAGCTTGTTGATGGCAACCTTCACTCAGCCACAGATTTTGCTGTTGGATGAACACACAGCGGCGCTTGACCCATCTCGCGCAGAGCTGATTACCGAGTTGACAGAGACCCTTGTCCGCGAGATGAGACTTACCACGCTGATGGTAACGCACAATATGGAACAGGCCATTCGCCTAGGCAACCGCCTGATCATGATGGACAAAGGACGAATCATCCTCGATGTCAGTGAAGAGCGTAAGCGCACACTTACGGTGCCGGAACTGCTCGGCGAATTCGAGCGGATCAGCGGCAAAAAAATGGCGGATGACCGCGTAGTATTGGGATAAGGTTGAATTCATGTGAAGTCACATCCACAACTATCGCTTGAGAAACAGGGCCCTTTGCGTTATCGCAAGGGGCTTTTTTTATGGTATGTTGTTGAAGAGTGAGAATTGGAAAAATACTTGAGAGATACATAGATACATTAGAAAAAAAAGATAAAGCAGATTGCTGATCTACGTATGACATATATGAGGGCACACAAGGGAGGAACGAGAATGTCTCTTCAATTTGATGAGGGAACCTATACGGTATCTAAGCAAATGGATTCGATTCGCTTGCTGGCGAAGGAGTTTGCGCTTTTGCATTTTCTGTACGAAAACAAAGATAAGGCCTTCACACGCAGCCAACTGCTGGATCGGGTCTGGCCGCTAGAATATCCGGTGGAGCGCACCGTAGATGATCACATCTATCGTCTCCGTAAGAAGTTGAAGCGCTGGGATGAAGTCAGTCTGGATACGGTTCGTGGTTATGGATATCGGCTTGCTTTACGGGAGAATAAATCGATGTTGCCTTCTAATCCTTCGGTTCATGATCCAGAGATGCAGGAAGTGATTCATGGACTGCTTCGCAAATATCATCTGTTCGGTCAGGGAAATTCAATCCAGATGCTGGTTCACCAGCAGGAAGCACTTGGCTTGAAGATTTCACCGTACTACCAATTGTATATGCATTTTATTCAGGGAGACCTGGAGTGGCTGACGAGCACAGATGACTTCCCTTTGGAAGAGCGCTTGTACTGGCTATTGATCTATGTGCATGCTCTCATTAAGCCAGCCGATAGTTTGGAATTGTACAGGCTAGCGATCCAATCACCTGTGTTGCCCGCCGAGTATCGTCAGGAACTGCGCATTCTGAATATTATTGATATCTACGCGGAGACGGGACAGTATCAGGAAGCCAAGAGGCTGCTGGAAGAGACATATCGGGTAATGGAAGCAGAACAGCTGACTTATTTCAAATTACCCGTAGGTCTTGCCGCGTTATCGGTTGAACTGTGGGGTGGGAGTGGAGAAGCTGCCGAGAAACAACTGGCTGCGCTACGATCTGAATTAAAGGATGCTCCCTACCTGCGAGAAATTGGTCGTTTTCAGGTGATGGAGGGTTTATGGCTACTTCGACAGGGACGGGTGCGAGAGGCAGAACTACGAATGGATGACGGTCTGGATGTATTAAAGATGTCGCTCAATGCTCCGTTATATCTGAATTCAGCCTATCAGATCCTCCTGTATATAGATCACCATCGAACCCCGGGAAGACTTCGCAATAAATATCAGCAGATATATACAGAGATCGGTAAGTCGTATGGTGTTCCTGTATATGGGCAGCAGATCGTAAATACCATTATTAACTTTTTATCAACGGATTCCAAATCCTCTGATCTTCCTCTGACATAACCCCTCTATGATTACAGCCAAGGAGCAATCCATCTTACAAGTTGGTTGTAATCAAGGGAGGAAAATCAAGTATGAAGCAACAATCATCAAGGACGGAAGAACCCCACTTATCGAATGTAGAGAATCCATCTCGTCCAGTGAACTCAGCAAGAAACGACGTATTTCCTTCATCTACACCAGATAATTCATCTGGTGAATCTGCTACCAAAAGCTCAAAAAGCCTCTGGACTAATCTTAAGTTTGTGCGTCTGTTTATGGCTTACGCACTCGCTACCTTTGGCGATTGGTTCGATGCGCTCGCGATTCAAATCATGGTGGCTTACCGATGGGGAGCCGATCCGTTGATTATCGCGCTGATCCCTGTCTGTATGGCTGTACCGGGTATCTTATTTGGGTCGGTAGCTGGTGCTCTCGCTGATCGGCTGCATAAAGTGAGAATTATGATTCTCTGTGATGGCATTACCATTGCGCTAACGGTGGGCATTTTATTCGCACCAAGCCCGGCATGGCTGCTGCCACTTCTGGCTCTGCGTGCGATGATGAGTGTGTTTCACGTTCCTGCCCAGCAGGCATTGACACGACAGATCGTGGCAGAGGAGCAGCTGTTCCAAGCCTCGTCACTGAACGGGTTTGTGAATCAGTGTGCCAAGATAGCAGGCCCCCTTCTGGGTGCGGTTGTATTGGCCTTTTTCTCTCCACAAATCTGCATTCTGATCAATGCGAGTGCTCGGCTGTTATCTGGCGCTGTATTATGGCCTTTGCGACGTTTGGTAGAGAAGAAAGAAGCTTTAGTAACCGATGAGCATAACGAAGAGAATCAGAAGGAACCCGAGACTTTCTTCAAGCAGTGGCAACAGGGCTGGAAGTATTTACGCCACACCCACACAGTCAGGAATACCATCGTGTTTGGCTGTCTTGGCCTCATGTCTATTCTAATGGTCGAATATCAATTTACGACTCTGTTTCGGGAAATCAAGCCAGGTAATGAATCTATGCTCGGCTGGCTCGGTTCATCCGTAGGTGCGGGAGCAGTGTTTATCATTTTGCTGTTAAACCGATTGCCGAGATTAGGGTACGGGTGGGGGCTTGGCGGCGGCTACTTTCTCATTGGGGCCGGAATTGCGGGACTCGGCTGGGTTGGTCCGGATACGTCGACGGCATGGATTATTATGTTGGGCCTGTGTACAGGTCTGGGGAATGGACTGTTTATGGTCACGATGAATTATTTGCTGCAAAAAGAGACCTCTCCTGACTATGTAGGACGTGTATTCGGCATTCAAAACTCGTTATACAGCGTTGTGCTGGTCGCTGCCCCGCTGGCAGGCGGTGCGATTATCCGCTCGGCGGGACCAAGTCCGACTTTTCAAATGATCGGTCTGGCTACGCTAGCCATTGGTCTGACAGGCATCCTGTTCCAGCGTATGTTGTGGTCGCTTAACAGAAGATCCACTTCGAGTGAAAAGGTGGGATCTGCACAGCAAGGCGTCTCCTAAATTGCTTGTTTGGATCGTTCCATATCCTGACATACGAAATAGCCGCATTCGGCACTCATCCGAATGTGGCTATTTCTGTTCCTTGGCCTGCACAGAGGCACGGCTATAGATTATCACACTTCCCACCAAGTGAAATACGTTGTGGAGGCTAACAAGCCGGCAACAGTGAGTGATCCGGTTACGGACAGGTTTATGGCCTGACCAGGAGGGATCACGTATTTACCGAACTCGTTGGATTGAAATGGACCAACTTGCAGAGGCATGGACATGATAGCGGTAGCACCGGATGGGGCTGCTGTAGAAAATCGAACAAGAGCAACACTTGTGTTACTGCTGGACAGATTGCTGTTTACGGCTGTAAGTGTACTTGGCGATGAGAGTGTACCGTTTGCAGTCAGGGTCAACGTGCCGCTGAACGAGGACAGCAGATTGAGCGCAACAGTAATTCCACCAGACAAACGGGAAACATACAATGTTCTGCCGCTTCCGGTTGGATTGGCGAGTTGCAAAGTGGCCGTTACGCTCCCTCCAAGCAACCCCAGTGTGGTGGAGTTAGTGGAACCTGCATTGTACAGGTTACCTGTGCTGCCCGCACTATTCTCGGGTGGGGCAACAATACCGGGCGAGATATATGTGTTTGTATTCGACGTATAGACGGGGCGATTTAATGGATTAAACACATTATTATTTGGCACGTTGTGCACCACCTTTGATCTGAAATCCGGTTAGAATTCCCACCAAAACAGGTTTATCGCTCCGGTCTGATTACCAATGCCCAAACTAATGGATAACGATTGTCCCGGGGGAACAACAATGGAGCCATTCAAATCCAAAGCATATAGGCCTGCAGTGAGCGGGATACTGAGCAGGCTTGTGAAGGTTCCACCAAGTGTGCCTGTGTTCTGCCTTGTTGTTACGATGCTGGTATTGGCATTGCCCAGCAGTGTATTGACAGGCGCGGGTGTGCTGCCGACAGTCACGGTTCCGCCGGAATAGACTACGAGTGTAGCTGCTGCTGTTGTCCCTCCTGAGAGGCTCGCAATGCGTATCGTTCTGCCGCTACCTGCTGCATTCAAAATTTGCAGAAGTAGATTTTGGTTGGAGGGGATCAATGTATTGTTCGTGGTCAGGGCGAAAAAACTGCCTGCCGCAGCCGCACCGGTGTCTGGAGCTGCTCCAATTCCCGGGGCCGCAAATGTGTTGGTCAGCTGTGTAAATAAAGGGCCATTGGACTGGTTGAACACATTCGTATTGGTCATCCCGCTTGACCTCCTCTGAACCATGGAATAGATGAAAAAAAGCCTATAGACTGCGTTATTTCGCCTGTCCTCATTACTAGCATGATATGTAAAAGGAAGAGAAAGCGTTTGGGGATTACATCCGAATTCCCAAATAACGGCGGATGCCGTGCCCGTATTTTCCTTCCGGGCATACGATGCGTAAGCACATTTTTTAAGGGGAAATCGAGATGAGTCGAACAGCCAAGCGAAGCAGGAAGAGAACGAAACCCTCAGCCAAGCAGACAATGAAACCAAAAACTAAATATGTCAGCCGCCGCCCATCCCGTTGTTCTCGCCGCGCCAAACTGCTGAAGCCCCCTTGTTCCCGGATTACCCGTCCTAGGTTCAAACAGGGTGCTTTCTCACGCACGAAACTCCCTGGTGCTACTCACTGTTTTACAGAGCATACCTACACTGGAGCAGAGACAGGTCAGGGTGAACATGCCCTCCCGCCGCAGGATACCTCATCTCTGAGCATGTACAGCTATGGCGTGGTGAATCGCGGAAAACATCCAGCGATCGTTCAAGTTCAGGTCAGTCCGAATGCCGTAGATTACGCAGTGGATAGTCAGGAAGTCATTGAGGGTGGACAGACGAAGGCGCTGGTTCCCTTGCGATTTCTACACTATACCCGGCTTGTGCTCCTGCCTGTAGATCCGGCTCAGCCTACTCGGCTTGATGTATATTTTCAGGCACAGCGTATGCTCGTAAGGTAGTTTCATTACCCAGATTGTCCAGGGAGGAGGACGAGGCTTATGCCTAACTTTACAACGTTTAATACGAATCCGGATAACTTGAGAACACTGATTTTTGGTCAGGATAGTACAGGTACGGCTCAGCCCGTCAGAACAGATACAAGCGGGAATGTGGTAGGTATCATTCTAGACGGGACGATCAGCAACATTTCAGGTCTGACCACGGTTACCATTAATGCGGGTACAATCACCAACATTCTGAACGGTACCATCACGAACGTACTCGGCGCGACGATTACAGCTGGAACGATCACAAGTGTGCTAGGTGCCACAGTAACAGCGGGGACCCTGACCAACTTGCTAAACGGTACCATCACGAGTGTCCTCGGTGCAACAATCACTGCCGGAACATTAACTAATCTGTTGAACGGTACAATTACCAGTGTGCTCGGAGCAACGATCACCGCAGGAACAATTAACAGCGTACTCGGTGCAACCATCACGGCTGGAACACTGACCAACTTGCTGAATGGTACGATCACGAACGTGCTCGGCGCGACGATTACAGCTGGGACAATCACGAGTGTACTTGGAGCAACGGTGACTGCGGGTACCCTGACGAACTTGCTGAACGGTACGATAACCAATGTGCTTGGAGCAACGATCACGGCGGGAACCATTACGAGTGTATTAGGTGCTACGATTACCGCCGGAACGATAACCAGTGTGCTCGGAGCAACGTTGACGGCAGGTACCTTAACGAACCTGTTAAATGGTACGCTCACCAGTGTACTGGGCGCGACCATTACCGCAGGTACGTTAACGAACTTGTTGAACGGAACGATTACGAATGTACTCGGTGCGACGATTACAGCAGGTACAATTACGAGTGTGCTTGGAGCAACCATCACTGCCGGAACGATTACCGGTGTGCTTGGTGCTACCTTGACGGCCGGAACGCTGACGAACCTGTTAAACGGAACGATAACCAGCGTGCTCGGTGCCACTGTGACGGCTGGCACATTGACGAACTTGCTGAATGGTACCCTCACAAGTGTTCTCGGTGCCACGATCACAGCCGGAACGTTAACCAACTTGTTGAACGGGACCATTACCAGCGTGCTTGGCGCAACGATTACGGCGGGTACACTGAGCAGCGTAACCTCCATCTCGCAAAAAAGTTTTCAGGAGAACCAACTTGTCGGCACACCGACTGCTAACACATTTACATCGCTACCTGCTGTGACCACGAGTGTATTCGGCACATACTCCTTTTTCGTGTATAACAGGGGACCAGGTGTGAACAGGGTGGATGCCCAAGTGGAGATCAGTGCGAACGGAACCAACTGGTACACCGATGTGACTACGGTAACAGGGATTCTATCCGGTTCTGTAGATGTTCTGGTACCGCAACGTTTCCTGAAATACACACGTCTTTCTTATCGCTCAAGCTTGCTCGGTGCACCAAGCACGATTGACGTGTTCTTCAATGGACAAGGCACATAACCTGCTCTGCTGTCATATAGGTACATGGAGTTCACTTTAAGTGGGCTTCATGTATTTTTTTGTATTGGAGGTCACTGCGGATGCAGAACCGGTTACTCGGCATTCATATGATTGTGCAAAATGAAGAGCATCACCTGCCCCGCTGTCTGGACAGCTTGAAGCAAGCGGGTTCGGAATGGTTCATTACGGATACAGGCTCGTCCGATCGGACACCTGATATGGCCAGAACATATGGTGCGACAGTGCTACACGCCAGTTGGGAAGATGATTTTGCTAAAGCCCGAAATATTAGCCTGCCCCTGGCAACGACCGAATGGATTCTCTGTCTGGATGCCGATGAGTATGTCATCGAAGGTTTGGATCAATTGATGAATGTTTTGCCAAACGTCCATAAAAGCATCACCCGATTACGCATCACGATCGAAAATCAATACGGCGAAGGGATAGAGGACAAGATCCTGTCTCATCCGGTACGGCTGTTCCGGGCTCATCACGGTTACCAGTACACAGGGCGCATTCATGAGCAGTTGTTTCGCCAAAACACGGACTATCAAAGCTCTGATGTTACCCTAAACAAGTCCATAAGAGAGAGCGGTATACACTTGGATTCACTGGAAATAAGTACAGTAGATCATTCAGCAGCTGTTGAAGTAGAAATAGATGTAGAAGTCGAAGAAGAGCCGCTTGCTCCTTTGCGTCTGGGGCATGATGGTTATCTCGCTACCGTAATCGCCAAAGGGGATAAGAGCAAGCGTAATTTGCGCCTGATCGAGCGGGAGCTTGCCGATCATCCTGCAGATCCTTTTCACCTGTATAATCTGGGCGTAACACGCTGCCAGTTGGGTGATTTGGAACAGGCGGTGGAGGCATTTCGTGAGTCACTGAAACGGGCCAAATGGCAAGCTCCCTATCGCTCCACCCTTGTGAGAGATTTGGCCAAAGTGCTGGTAGAACTGGAGCGTTACGAAGAAGCACATCTGTTGCTTTCCGCAGAAACTCAACGTTACCCTGCATACGCTGATCTGCATTTGATATACGGTGAAGTGTTGGAGCGACAAGGCTTGCAGGAACGGGCTTATCGTGCCTATGCACGGGCGAGCACCTGTGCCTCCAGTCCAAATGATCACGGAAGGTCTGGTGGCGGTGAAGCCGTGGTCAAAGCTTTTTACGTGACAGAAGCAGGCTCTTGCAGTTACCGGGCATATACATCGATGGCTCGGCTGGCACAGCAACGGGGATTCGGGCAGGAAGCGGTTCGGCTATATGAGCTTGCCCTGGAGCATCTATCTACCTACAGACCGGCTTGGATGGGGCTGGCGGATGCACTGCAACAGCAGGGAGTTTCGGACGAATCCATTGCAGATCGGTTGCTTCATCTAGCTCATCGATTACATCAGATCCATGTAACGACAGATCATGCAGATCAAATGAACCGACCACATCCCTCTTTGGGAAAGGAAACGAAGATTGTGCTGATGCATATGCTCTATGCCCTCGCTAATTGTGGAGCGTATAAACAAGCACTACTTCTTCTGGGTGGTGAGGCATCCCATATTCATATTCCAGTAGGTGATCAACTTCACTGGATGTTGTGTGCAGGCCAAGTTACCGATGCATGGAATCTCGCTCAGAGTAGCTGGGGAGAAGCGGATAGAGAGGATCATAAACGGACCTCTTTCTCGTCTGTCATCACGTCAGGAGTGGAGGATGCTGCTGATATGAGCCTTCAATCGGATGAGCGAAGTGATTGGGCGCTAGCGTGTTGGGCGAGTGGCAGGCGTTTGCCTTCATCTTTCTTCGCTAAAGTATCTCCTCTAGAGAGGGGAATGTGGAAGGTAGCGGACCGATTACTGTTTGAGTATAAGCCTGCAGCTCTATCAGCTAGTTCTTCTATCGCTCCTGTACCTGCTGTACCGGATGGGCAGCTTCTGCAATGGAGTGAACCTGTGCAAATGATCGCAAGGCAGTTAGTGGCTCGTGCGATTCAGAGCGGGCATTTGGTCATCGCACAGCAGTTGCATGAGCGACTGGTTCGTATCATGTCAGATCCTGAGAGGACAGAAACAGAGATTCGGCGAAATTATGCGGGTCTGTTGCACCAGCATGGATACACGATGATTGCCGCCGAGATGCTGATTCAGAGTATGACGGAAGGAGAACTGGATGCGGAAGGGCTGTTCTGTTTGGGAGAAACGCTGTACTCCAAAGGACATTTGGATCAAGCACTGTCGCTCTTGGAACAGGCACTGGAGCAAAAACCGGATTTCAGTGAAGCCCGTGCTGGAGCGGCTATCTGTTACTTGCAGATGGCTCTTGGTTTAATTCGTCAGGAACGGAATCGTTCTTCCGAGGTTAGGGTGCTTGCGGATCAGCAGCTGGCTTTGGAGAAACAGTTGCGAATAGCGGAGGGGATACCTTGGCGGACAGTATATCATGCAAAAGAAAGGAGGAATCATCATGCAGGCACATCAGCATCAGAGACAGCGGAGTCAGGCCGAGCGGATCTCTCTGTGCATGATCGTCAAGGATGAGGAAGAGATGTTGCCACGTTGCCTTGAAAGTGTGCGGGATGTGGTGGATGAGATCATTGTAGTAGATACTGGATCATCTGATCGCAGTGTGGCCATTGCGCGGGAGTATGGCGCGTCGGTGGTTGAGTTTGCGTGGTGCGATGATTTTGCCGCCGCGCGAAATGCTGGCCTGGAGCAGGCTTCCGGCGACTGGATTCTCTTTCTTGATGCGGACGAGGCGCTGGAAGCGACAGCTCGGGAGCAGATCAGGAGCTGGACGGAAGTCAGCGGATGCGACGGATTGTTTTTAAATATTCATAACTATACGGGTTCGGGTCAGCAGGGCGCAACGGTCAATCCGGTGCTACGTTTGTTTCGCAGTCATCCTGAGCATCGGTTCAAAGGTCGCATCCATGAGCAGATTGCGGCGGCGATCTGTGAGCGAAATCCGGAGGCCGCGTTTCATATCACGGACATGGTGATTCACCATTACGGGTATCAGACGGTTGTTGTGGAGCGCAAGGACAAGGTGAATCGCAACGTGCGTTTGCTACAACAGGCGGTGGAAGAAGAGCCAGATCAACCGTTCCATCACTATAACTTGGGCGTGGAGTATTTGCGTGTGGGTGAAGCGGAGCAGGCACTGGAATCGTTCGGTAAAGCCCGGAAGATGATCGATCCTGCAGTGACCAGTTATGCTCATCTGCTGTTGAAATACGAAGTCCGCTGTCTGGAGCATTTAGAGCGCTGGCAGGAGGCATTGGAATGTGTGGACGCGGCGCTGGAACTTTTTCCAGAATACACAGACCTGATGCATCATCGGGCGATATGTGCGGATGCTGTGGGGGATACGGATGCTGCTGAGATGTGGCTTCGTAAAGCCGTTCAGCAGGGGCCACCGCCAGCGATTTTTCACACAGAGGAAGGCATGGGCACATACCAGACATGGTACACGCTGGGCCGCTTGCTGGAAGGAAAGGCCGATCTTGAGGGAGCGGTCGATGCTTATGTGGAAACGGTGCGGGCAAAATCCAGCTTGGTACCGCCACTGTATCGCCTATTTCGAATCATGCGGGTATCCGGGCAGGAGGGGCAGATTCCAGCGGTGATGGAGTCGCGTTTTGCCATGAGCTCGGAGGAAGCTTTATCTAAAGTACTAGGTATTCTGGAACAGTGCCATTGTTACGATGCGGCGCTTGAACTGCTCGGGGAGTTACCGTCTGCTTCTTCCGGCGAGCAACGGGAGAAACGTTCTATAGCTGAGGCTGTTCTGCATGTACAGCGAGGGGACTGGAGTAGCGCGCGTTTGAAACTCGAAACGGTGAAGCGAAAAAAGGGCTCATTTGCACCTATGGCTGCCCGTTGGCTTGAACGTTTGCAATGGCTGAGTGGGAAAGAGGGGAAGGAAATGAAATTCCAGGATGCCTTCACCCGTTGGCTGATGAACGGCTCACAGGTAGGCGAGGGCAGGGAGAGTGCATCTGAGGAAGAGTCAGGGTCTACAGGATGGGGAAAGCTCGCAGTAGAGATGGGGAACAGATCGAACTTGGAGAATGCAGCTACACTTGAGGGTGTGGCGGACGCAGACCATGCAGAGTTGTACGACGGATGGCAAGCACTTGGGCTGATGCTGGAAGGCTGTGTTCAGTCTGGAAGATGGCAGGCGCTGCATGGATTGATTCAACGGGGGAGGCAACTGCTGGATGAAGTGCATGATGCAACTGAAAAAAGACTGGCGAAGGAGAGAAGTCAGGGAGAACAAGTTAAACGGGAGATAATCGATGCCGGAAAGTTGATTCGAGAACCGTTTACAGGAGCTTCGGATACGCTTAGCGGAACGAGCTGGCTAGTTAAAGGACTAATTCGTGCCGCAGATCACCATCTGGCGCAACTGACGTCTGATAAGGAACAGGTGGAGCCTGGGAAAAGGCAGCGTCTTGCATACTGGCCTGTCATTCAGCATATTCGGCTGGAGTTGCCTGGAGCAGACGGATTCGAGGGCTGAGTCGGAAGAGCGGCGGACAATACATGGAAGGCGAAGGATATGCAGGGAGGGTTTTGACGGAAGGAGGGCAGGGTACGGGTGAAGGAAGGTATCAGCTTATGTATGATCGTGAGGGATGAAAGTGAGTTTCTGGAACGTTGTCTGGCTTCTGTACGTGAAATCATAGACGAGATCATTATCGTGGATACAGGTTCGGCGGATGATTCCGTAGCTATTGCTCAGCGATATGATGCAACCATCATTAGTACAGAGTGGAACGGAGACTTTAGCCAGGCGCGTAATCTTTCACTTGCTGCCGCAAGTTTTACATGGATTCTGGTACTGGATGCCGATGAAATGTGGATGCATACGTTATGGACAAAGTCAGAGCTAATGGAATGGCTCGAAGCGGGGAGTGAAGAGAGCTGGGGGTATTGGGTTAAGGTGACGAGTCTGCTGGGTAACTCAGGCGAAGAACGTGTAACGGACGAGGTGTGCCGTTTATTTCGAAATGACCCCCGAATTGCTTTTCATGGGAGAATCCATGAGGAAGTCGCTTCTTCTATTCTTGCGTTGATGCCGCAAGGAATTCATCATTCGGACATCGAGGTTGTCCATTACGGTTATTTGGATAAAGTGATTGCTACTAAACGAAAAGATGTGCGTAACATGAGATTGATTCGGCTGGCTCTGCAACAGACACCAGATCAGCAGGAACTGCTCTATGCGCTGGCTGCAGAGTGGTTTCAGCAAGCGAAGTATGATGAAGCAATTCGATTACTGCTGCCGCTGCTGGCAAAGCTTGATCCGACGTGTGGATATCATTCGGATGTGGTACTAAAAACAGCATATACGTGGAGAGAGTTGGGGCAGATTGAGCTGGCGCTCTCTGTGGTGGAGAACTGGGTAACGGTATATGATGATTTCCCGGACCTGCTTGAACTTGCCGCTGTGTTGGAACTGGATCAGAACCGTGCAGATCGTGCATTAGAATGGTTAAAGCAGGCGAAATCCGCCGCATCGACAGCAGGGAGATATACCTCGGTGTCCGGTGCCGGAAGCTACCGCAGCCTAACGTTGGAAGGCATGGCACATGAACAGGATGGCCGCTGGGCAGAAGCGGAAGCGTCCTATACGGAAGCGCTGTGCATACAGCCCGGTAGCGTGGTAGCATGGCAGCGAATGTTGCTCCTTGGGGCAGCTACGGGACGGCCGCAGGCCATTGCTGGCGTAGCCGAGTGGGGGAGCTTGCCGCTAGCGTCGTGGCAAGCACTGGTCTCTGTCGCGCTGGCGACGCATCGGCCGGAATGGCTGTTGCGCCATGCATGGACGCTGGGCCCGGTGCAGCGCGAGCAGCCACTTGCCGAGGGGCTGGCGCTGGCCCAGATCGGCGAGGATGCAGCCGCAAGGGCGGCACTGCGGCTGTGGGCAGCGCATGCGCAGCATGGGCCAGAGGCTGCGCTGGCACTGTGGGCGCTGGGCCACAAGCAGCGTGAGCGCGGCGTGCCCGGGCGTGCGGCGGCAACGCGCCAGCGTGTAGCCGTGCCGGAGGTGGCGCATGCGGCCGAGGCGCTGCTGCAAGACGAGGGCGCAGCAACGTGCGGCGCTTACGCGAGCAGCATGGCGCTACCCGCGCAAGCGCTCGCCGCCGTGGGCGCCTGGCCCGCATGGCTGCGCCTGCTGCAGGCCCTGCCGCCGGGCGGCGCGCTGGCGCTGCTTGCAGCGCTCCCGCCTGCGGCCCGCTGCGGGCTGCTGCGCGCGCCCGCTCACGTCCGCGCATGGCTGCTTGCGCTATGCGGCACGCCTAGCGGCGCGCAGCAGCCCTGCGCGGACGAAGTGCCCGCCCCGGCGCTCGCAGCGCATGCGCTCCTGGCGGGCACGCTCGCGCTGCTCGCCCGGCGGCAGAGCCTGGCGCGTGATTGGGCCGATAACGCGGCCCGGATCACGGCACGGCATGCTGCCGCCCAAGGCCGCCCGGCGAAGACCCCGCCGCCGGGCCTACAGACCCTGCTGCGCCTGACGGCCTCTGGCGCAGCCCATGCCCCAGCCTTCCAGCAGCAGTGCAACATGCTGCTGGTATACCTGTAATCCGGCGTACCCATAGCGCCGGATACTCCCGGGATGCCCCGACTTCACAGCACAACAAAAAAGCCGGGTATCCCGGCACACACTGCATTTCCCACAAGTTTGGCCTGCTGGTTCAGACGGATAAACATATAACTATGCAATTCGTTATGCAATCCGTAACACTACCGTTTCCTCATATTACGTTTGGATACCCGATCGTTTTCTTATCAAAAGCCTCTATGAGAGTGCTTATTTAGATGCTATATAAGTTGAACTATTCTTTTACACAATAACGAGAGGACAGAAAAAACCTGGAAAAGCGAAGCGCTCGCCTAAAAGCTTTCTGTAAGAAAGCTACATCGGAAGCATATGCTTATCACCGGATTTTTCCCTTTAGAAAAGGGAATCCAAAAAATCTGGGGATAACCGCTACTCTCCAGGTTCTTCTGTCATCGGAGTGGACTATGTAAAATCTTTAGTTCAAATTATATAGATCAGATGAAGTACTGTATAACGTGTGTAAAGATAGGTGTATTAAAATGTTGTGCCTCACTAACGACACTATCCCTTTCCCGTCTTGCATATGACAGCTCTGAAACAGCGGATGGGCGCGCCGTACATCTCCGAGGAGATGGCGTCCGTAGGCTCTTCCACAGTTAACTTATCTTCAATCATCAGCCCTGTGACAGCCATGATCGTTTCCAGCAAATCCGGTCGCATCTCGGGCACATCAAAAGTGGCGATTAACTGTCCGCGTGGTTTCAACACCCGAGCGAATTCGCGAAAAGCCCGCAGCATCGTGCCCGTGTCCAGATGCTCCAGAACAGAGATGCAGAATACGCGGTCAAACTGCTCGGGACGATATGGAAGCTGAGCCAGATTGGCCTGAGCGCGGTGAAGCCGGGTAAGGTAATGTTCGGGCAGATGGAGAGCCGCCTGTTCGCCAAAATCAGCCGCAATATCTAGACGAATCGCCTCTTCCGACAAGATGCGTTCATCCCAATCACATGCGTGAACTTCGCGGCAATGTTCCGTGAGCCAAAACTTGAACGGGTGCGAAATACCGCAGGCTGCATCCAGCACTACGTCGCTTGAACGCGCGAATTGCCTTGCCCATTCATACTCATAAGGACGGCTCCACCATGCGGGATGAAGCGGAAAAACGAGCGTGTCTGTCTTCGGATCGCTTTGCCGGATGTACCTTGATTCCATCATTGCCGTGGTGTCGGGTGTGTCCATCATGTTTGAATCGCCTCCTTCAATCCTGTTTCAGCTAAAAAAGATTCCAGTACCCTGCTCCACCGGCTGCGCCATATGGACAGATCATAAGACAGCGCCGTTTCGCGCGCATAGATGCCAAGTCGCTCCCGCTCGGAGCGATCTTGAACGAGCCTGATGAGCGCGGCAGTCAGTGCCTGCTCACCCGGAGGTACGAGCAATCCGTTGAACCCATCCTGAATCAGATCATTGAGTCCGCCGACATTGGAAGCGATCACCGGAAGACCGCAGCTCATCGCTTCCAGGCATGCGTAGGAGGTTCCCTCCGAGAATAGGGTAGGAATGACAACGATATCTGCCTGATGGTAAGCGTCACGAATATCTTTGAAATCGTACGTATGCTGGTAGATGCGGGCTGTATGCGGATGTGTACGCTGCCAATAGCGAAAGGCTCTGCCCACCGTACTGCCTTCGACCAGTTCTCCGGCAAATTCAACCTCCACATCTGTAAAAGCCCCGAGCAGCTTATCTGCCGCCAGCATCATAGGAATAATACCGCGCTCGCTACTAATGCGGCGTGGATATAGAATGCGTATTGGACGTGGGACTGGTACATCTACAGCGTTGTTCGTATGACCTTGACCTTGATGAGGAGTGATTTCCGCAAACCCGTTTTCGAAAGAAACAGCATCAGCGCCGGAGTCTTCACTTTGCTCTCGCTTAAAATTCTTCGTTCTGGCTTTTTCTCCTGAACTGCGATATAACTCTGAATCATTAAGGCCTGTTGTAAGATGATCTGCTGCATCCTCTTTGTATTCCTGAACAAGGATGTCTTCATCTTCAGCCGACATTGCCGTGTCTCTTTTCCAAGCAGCCATCCAATCTTCTTCGTTTTGCTGTGGGAGTGTCCTCCTTGGCGGAGCCGGGATGAAATAAGAGGTGTCCACTGCGTTGGGAATCAGCACAATTTGTTCTGAATCGGTATACATACAAGCTGCCCGGCAGAAAGTCTGGAAATGAGAGTCTACCGAAACGATGCGAACCAGTCCGTCCAGCGCGAGCTGAATGTGATCGGCAACCTGGCGTTTCGTCTCAAGCGGCAGACGGGGGCGATCCCAATTAATTCCATGGCATATTCCGAGACTGCCAGGTTTATAGGTGATGGGTTGCCACAGGCAACTGGCATAGATGATTGGACCGCGAGCGGCTGCGGCCATCCGGTCAAAAGCTTCCGGTACATTTTCCATGTCGTAATCGTAACCATAGACGTCGATCTGTTCGGTTCGGGTCTGGAATGCTTCGAAATAGGACAGTTGGTGTACCTCGGGAATATGTCCGAGTCCGCGGATGACACTGCATAGATCGAGAATATAACGTTCCAGCCCGCCGCCAAATACCCGGCCAAACTCCCGGTTGTAACCATCGGTAAAACTATGGGTCAGTATGCTGACCACACCCATATTACGACTCCTCCTTCCAGGGGAGCAGGCGCGGCTCAGGGTCCAGAATGGACTCATACTGCGCTGGGTTGCCCCATTCCCCATGCGGATCAATTCGTTTGTAACGTAAGTATTTGCGTACCCGATCCTCCAAACTGCCTGCCCAGCCGAGATGCTGAACTTTCAGTTCAGTGCATACCCCTGGTAACACGGTGCAGGACGCGGGAAGACGAGGAACATGGTGATTCTGTTGCGGGTAAAAGTAAGGATAGCCCGGCATATAACGGACAAGGGAGGCAGTGTGACGTTTGTGCATGGACCACAGCTCATCCTCCCGATAATGTGTTCGGCAACCCCACATATCGTAGAATCGGAAGGCAAACCAGTCTGCGTAGTCCTGATCAATGAGTTTGCGCATTGCCTTTTTGGCTTCAGCGCTGTATAGTTCATCGGCATCTACCGAGAGAAGCCAGTCTGGATCTGTACTGACGGCAGCTTGCCATAACGTGTTGCGAAGGCGCCATTCTTCGGCAAACAGTGGCTTCTCTAACACATCAAGACGAACTACTTTTGGGAAAGCTCTGCATATTTCCGGTGTTCCATCTGTACTGGCATCATCCACAATGACGATTTCATCCACGAATTCACTCAGATTTTGCAACACTTCTTCCAGATAACGTCCTTGCTCATTACGTACCTGAAGCATGGCAGTCAGCTTGTTGTTTTTATTTTTGCGCACCCGACGTACGGGAGAGTTTTGTTCGTACGCGTCTATCTCTACATCCCGGCTCGCGGAAGAATTCGTTTCCTCTTCGATCCGTGAGTTCACGATGCGATGGACTTGACTTGAGGGGCTTTGGGCTTCGGAACTCGAAGACGTTTGA
Organism: Paenibacillus polysaccharolyticus; assembly: GCF_900102085.1. Lineage (GTDB taxonomy): Bacteria > Bacillota > Bacilli > Paenibacillales > Paenibacillaceae > Paenibacillus > Paenibacillus polysaccharolyticus. Next base: position 225,284 of record NZ_FMVM01000010.1, read on the forward strand.
AGCAAATCATGCATAACGGGCCTACTTCCAGGGGTTCTGCGCTTCTTCGGGTCTATCATTAAGGCACCTCCCCAAGCAACTGCTGTACGGCTTGATCCAGCAACTCCAGTTCCATAATCCGGGCCAAGGCCTCTTCATCCTCCGCAGCTGTCTCCAGAAACAGCCTTACCGCACCGTGACGTTCGCCTCGAAGAGCCAGTGCTGTCCCGGATAGTTGTCGATATTGCAGGAGGCTGGTCGCATCCTGAATATCACTGGCATGAACGAGCGCAAGCGCATCCTCCACACACTCTGTTTCCTGATAGATACGGAACTTCCAATGCCTTGCCGTTTCCCCGCCAAGCTCATCCAGAACGCGCAGAGCACTGCCATAATCATCATTGATACGCAGCAGTTCTGCTTGAACCAACTGTTCTTCTCCGGCTTCAAGCCAGCGGCACAATTGTTCATAATGATGACGTTCTTGCTCGTTATTTGCACTGATGCCAAACACCTGCAGAGCTTCTTCAATCTGACCTGATCTCGCATAGATGGCGGAGAGGAACCGGTAATGAGACACCACACAATCCTGCCTTCCGTTGATGACAGCATGAGTGAATGCTTCCTTGAGTGAGGCGGCGGCACGGGAATCTTCCAGTAAATACTCATATGCGGACAGAAGAAACGAGATGGTTTCATGAGCACCTGTTTTGGCTCGAAGCTGTCTGTAGTAGTCGGCTCGCACACGACATTGAAGCGTGGTAATGCGGTCTGGTTTACCAGTCAGTGCCTGCTGAAGTGCATGCATAAAAAATATCTCATAATCCCGCAGTGGAATACGTGTACCGTCATATTGGATGTAACCGGCTGGTGAAGTGTCTTCTCCCCCTAGCCAGATGGCACGGGCACCTTGGAAGAGCAACTTCATGTACCGGGTTTCCGAGGATGTGGCAACCAGATCGGCAATGCCGACAAGTCTGGAGATACTGCTCTCCCAGAGTGGAGATGTTGCTTCATCTCCTACCGGTTCAGGCAATAGTGCAATACATATTTCCGGTTGTAGTGAAGCTACAGCCATAAGCCAGTATGGATGTGCAACGATTGCAGCTGTGTGAGGTTCCTGTAGTCGTTTCTCCGCTTCCGCAAGGGAGATTACTTGAATGGCCTTTGGCAATTCCTCATCCTCAGCTGTACGGCTGCTGACATAAAAGATCGTACCTTCTTGAGCTGCAAATAGAGCAGCAATGTCCGGGTAAGGGAAGGATGACCAGCCTCCTTTTCGCGGGAAAAGCACATATTGGACTGCAATGTCTGTGGACACAGACAGATCGGTGGCTGCCTTCTCCAAGTCCTCTGCATGCTTTGGTTTTGGCTTTGAAGCAGTATCTGTTAATGATTCCGCATGTTCCATCTGTAACTCACCACACTTTGACAAGGGATTTTTGGTATGTAAAAAAGCCGTTGCAGCACTTCACATATCTCCGTCTGACACTAACATATGGGCATTTGTCTCCAAACATGAACAACTTCCATGAATACGTGCATCAGTCAAGACCAATCAGGCAACGAACAAGCCTGATAAATAGGCTTAATTTTATCTATTGTGTGACCGAGGTCACTTTTTTTACGTAAGAGGGACGAGTTAGTGATAATTATCACATGTGAAAATTAGGTAATCTGGCACAATACGTTCATCAACGTATTTGGAGGACAGACAGCGAAGAAGCCCGCTTCAAAGCCATTTACGTATCTTGCTAAAGCGAACAGAAAGAAGGGGTAAAGGTATGGATCCGATTATGCTATCGCGTATCCAGTATGCACTTACAACGATTTTCCACTTTTTCTTCGTACCGCTATCCATTGGCCTCGTGCTGCTGGTAGCCATTATGGAGACGTTGTATGTTGCGAAGGGAAAAGAGATTTACAAAACGATGGCCAAGTTCTGGGGCAAGTTGTTCCTGATCAACTTTGCCGTCGGTGTGGTCACCGGTATCTTGCAAGAGTTCCAGTTCGGTATGAACTGGTCGGAGTATTCCCGCTTTGTTGGTGATGTCTTCGGTGCGCCGCTGGCGATCGAGGCTTTGCTGGCATTTTTTATGGAGTCCACATTTATCGGTTTATGGATATTCGGCTGGGATCGTTTGTCCAAAAAAGTACATCTGGCCTGTATCTGGCTTGTATTTGTCGGCACATTCCTGTCAGCGGTGTGGATTCTGGCAGCGAACTCGTTTATGCAACATCCCGTTGGATTCGCCATTAATAATGGCCGGGCGGAGATGAATGACTTCTTTGCACTCATTACCAATGGGCAGTTTCTCGTTGAATTCCCGCATACGATTTTTGGTGCTTTAATGACGGGAGCATTTGTGGTGACGGGCATTAGTGCTTACAAGTTGATGAAAAAACAAGACGTGGAAGTGTTCCGCAGATCCTTCAACATTGCCGTTATTATCGGTCTCGTATCCTCGCTGGGTGTAGCTTTCTCGGGGCACTTCCAGGCTCAATATCTGGTGGAAACACAGCCGATGAAGATGGCTGCAAGTGAGGGAACCTGGACAACAACCGAAGACCCGGCACCGTGGACGGTTATTGCCTCCATTGACCCGGATAAACAGGAGAACTCCGGTGAGATCAAAATCCCTGGATTACTCAGTTATCTCTCTTATAGTAAATTTTCCGGTAGTGTCAAAGGTATGAAAGAACTGAATGCCGAGTACCAGCAAACGTATGGACCCGGAGATTACATTCCACCAGTGCGAACCACATTCTGGAGCTTCCGTGTCATGATTGCTGCAGGCGGCTTGATGATTCTGCTTGCGATGTATGGTACATATTTGGCTTGGCGCAAGAAGCTGGAAGTGGCGAAACCCTGGTTTATGCGTCTGATGGTCTTTGCGATCTCCCTGCCGTTTATTGCGAATTCCGCAGGATGGATTATGACTGAAGTCGGCAGGCAACCATGGACGGTGTTCGGGTATATGACGACCGAAGCAGGTGTGTCACCTAATGTTTCCGCAGGAATGATTTTGTTCTCCACGATTGCCTTTACTGCGGCGTATACGGTTCTTGGCATCGTGATGGTGTTCCTGTTTGTCCGCAAAATCAAAGCAGGGCCGTATGCCGTCGATAAGTCCGAAGAGCATGATGAGCCTGCCGATCCGTTTGGCGTAGATGGGGGGTATTCCGTTGTTACTAAGTGAGCTGTGGTTTGTACTGATTGCCGTATTGTTTATCGGTTTTTTCTTTCTCGAAGGATTCGACTTCGGGGTAGGGATGTCTACGGGTCTGATTGCCAAAACAGATCGTGAACGTCGTACATTAATCAATTCGATTGGTCCGTTCTGGGATGGAAACGAGGTCTGGTTGCTGACCGCAGGCGGTGCCATGTTTGCTGCTTTCCCGCACTGGTATGCAACACTGTTCAGCGGATTCTATCTGCCACTGGTGGTTGTGTTGCTGTTGTTGATTGGACGCGGCGTTGCCTTTGAGTTCCGCAGTAAAATGAAACAGCAGCGCTGGCGTAAAACATGGGACATTATTATCGTAGTGGCAAGTACCTTACTGCCATTCCTGTTTGGGGTTGTTTTTGCAACGTTGATGAAAGGTCTGCCCATTGATGAGAACATGCAGATGCATGCCGGTTTCCTGGATATTGTGAATCCGTACACCGTTATGGGTGGCTTGAGTGTAACGTTATTGTGTCTGGTTCACGGGCTGTTATTTGTTTCCTTGCGTACCGTAGGTGAATTGAGAGAACGGGCACTTAGGCTGGCGAAAAAGGTAATGATGCCGCTGGTTGCAGTGCTTGCGATATACGCATTATTGACCTATCTGATGACCGATGTGTTTGCTGTTCGTGGCTGGGCGCTCTGGATTATGGTTCTGCTTGGTGCCACGGCACTGGCTCTTGCGGCTTACTTCATTCGTCAGCAACGAGAAGGTTGGGCTTTCGGGATGACAGGTGCGGTTATTGCCATTGCTTTTGCCTCCGTATTTATCGGATTGTTCCCGCGAGTTATGGTGAGTTCCATTAATTCGGCATTTGATCTGACCGTATATAACGCAGCATCGGGACCTTACTCATTAAAAGTGATGACTATTGTTGCGTGCACCTTGTTACCGTTTGTACTTGGATATCAGATTTGGAGTTATTATATTTTCCGCAAACGTCTGAACGAACAGCATCACCTGGAGTACTGACATGGGACGCGGGCTAATGAAGCTGCCGGGCATCCGGCCGGTACTCGCACTGGCATCTGCGCTGGTGCTCTTGCAGGCGATGACGATTATTATGCAGGCCAAATGGCTGGCACAGGCGATTACGGCGTTGTTCGAAGGTGCCACGGTTTCGTCACAGTATCCGGTGCTGCTGCTGTTTCTGGCTGCTTTTACCGCCCGCTATGCCTTGTCATTCTGGTTACAACTTGTCACTACGCGGTATGCGGAGAGAACCGGAACCGATCTGCGTAAACAGATGACGGAACAATGGTTTAGACTCGGGCCACGTTATGCCAAGACAGAAGGTACGGGACATCTGGTGACACTGGCACGTGAAGGGGTTTCCCAATATAAAACGTATCTGGAGCTGTTTATCCCGCGTATGTTGGGCATGGGGTTTATACCTGTTGTCCTTCTGCTTTATGTATTCAAACTGGATACGATGTCCGGTGTGATATTAATGCTGACGCTACCGATTCTGATCGTATTTATGATCCTCATTGGTCTGGCGACTCAGCGTAAGATCGATGGACAATTCAAGTCCTACAAAGCGCTGGCGAATCATTTTGTGGATACACTGCGTGGACTGGAAACGTTGAAAACGCTGGGGCAAAGCAAAACACACGAAGGCTCCATCATGCAAGTAAGCCAGCGATACCGAAAAGCAACGATGTCCACACTACGTATGGCCTTTCTGTCCTCATTTGCACTGGATTTCTTCACCATGTTGTCGGTTGCGTCCGTTGCAGTAGGTCTCGGACTCCGGCTTACGGAAGGACATATGTCCCTGTTTCCTGCTCTAACGGTATTAATTCTAGCACCTGAGTATTTCCTGCCCGTACGCATGTTGGGTGCAGATTACCACGCGACTCTGGATGGCAAGGAAGCTGGCGAAGCGATTAATCAAGTGATTGAACGAGGCAAGGCCGCAGAACAACGTCAGACAGAGGCTTATGCAAGTGCATTGGATCAAGCTGAAGTGTTGGGTGAAAATGAAAATGGTTCTGTCTCCTCTTCACAACTGCGAGTGGTATTTAACAGGGATAAACATGAGATGTATGATGTGGCAACTTCATCATCTTGGGGAGAGCATAGCCGATTAGCGCTGAAGGATATTCAGGTTCAGCATGAAGCAGAGGGGGCATACTCCCTTCAGGATGTTACTTTCCAGCTGAAGGGTCTTGGGAAAATTGGAATCATTGGCGCTAGTGGAGCCGGAAAATCAACGCTCATTGATGTTCTCGCAGGTTTTCAGCTTCCAACAGCCGGACAAGTTCTGGTCAATGGCCAACCTCTAAGTCTGGAACGGCTCAAGGCCTGGCGTAGCCAGACGGCGGCGATTCCGCAGCATCCGTATATTTTCAGTGGTTCCATTACGGATAATATTCGTTTTTACATGCCGGAGGCATCCGATGCGGAAGTAGCTCAAGCAGCACAGGTAGCGGGGCTGACAAAGCTATTGTCATCTCTGGCAAATGGACTGCATGAACAGATTGGTGCAGGAGGCAGACAGCTCAGCGGAGGTCAGGAGCAACGTGTGGCGCTGGCAAGAGCTTTGCTGAGTGAACGCAGTGTTCTGTTGCTTGATGAACCTACGGCACATCTGGATGTCGAGACCGAATATGAATTGAAGCAGACGATGCTGCCCTTGTTCGAAGGTAAACTTGTCTTTCTGGCAACGCATCGTCTGCACTGGATGCCGCATATGGATCGCATTATTGTCATGGATGGCGGTACGGTAGCGGAGACAGGCACACATCAGGAACTACTTGCACGAAAAGGGGTATATTATCACATGATTGAAGCGCAGATGGAGGCGATATGAGATGAGATCCGGACACCCAGGGACAGAGACCGAACGAGGCGCACAAGGTGGGAAAAATAGCTGGATTACTCCATACGCGGTACAGTACCGCTGGCGATTGATCGGTGCGATTGCACTGGGCACTTGCGCGGCTCTCTGTGCGGTGATGCTCCTTTTTACCTCCGGATATCTGATCTCCAAGTCTGCGCTGCGTCCTGAAAATATTTTGATGGTTTATGTTCCGATTGTAGGTATACGTGCCTTTGGTATCTTCCGGGCGGTGTTCCGTTATGTCGAACGGCTGGCAGGACATGATGCTGTTTTGCGTGTGCTCGCAGATCAGCGAGTGAAGCTCTATCGCATTTTGGAACCACAGGCTCTGTTTCTGCGTTCGCGAATGCAAACCGGTGACGTGCTCGGTGCACTGGCCGATGATGTAGAACGTCTGCAAGATATATATCTTCGTACCGTATTCCCGGCTGTTACAGCACTTGTGATCTACGGAGCGGCTGTACTGGCATTCGGCAGTGTAGATCCGATGTTTGCACTATGGATGGCACTGTATATGTTGTTTATTGTTGCATTGCTTCCTGCAATTTCTTTAAAACTGACCTGGAGATGGCGTGTGCAGCTCAAAAGAGAAAACAGCAAGCTGTACACACGTCTGACCGACGGCGTACTCGGGCTGGGAGACTGGATTGCCAGTGGCAGAGCGGCAGCGTTCGTGCAATGGCAGGAAGAGGACGAGGAGCATGCTGATCAGATTCGCCGTAGATTGCGTCGCTGGAACCGCTCGCGCGATTTTATTGCGCAATGCTTCATTGGTGGGATGGTTGTTTGGGTCACCATGTGGGCAGGACAAACGACTTCGGCGGCCCAGCTACCTGCGGTTATGATCGCGGCATTTGTGCTCGTCTTGTTCCCGCTTACGGAATCACTGCTACCTGTTAACGATGCACTAGGGCATATTCCGGATTACCGTGAATCTCTAGATCGATTAAACAAGTTGGAGGGCTCGGAGGAGCAGGGAGGTCAGAATTGCAAAGATCAGAAAAAGAAGTCTCAAGTATTGGAGTCTCATAACAGACATCGATCTGGTTCAGTTGCAGTGCAATCGACCGATGATATAGCCGCAGCGGATCGGGGAAAGACTGCAGATGGACGAATCCGTCTGCGCATTCCGCCGAAACTGCGCGCGGATATTAACATTGAGCAAGTGAGTTATCGGTATGAAGCAGAGACAGTATATGCCGTTCAGGATATCTCTCTGCATCTGCCTCAGGGCAAACGTATGGCTATTCTTGGACGTAGCGGTGGTGGTAAATCGACATTACTGAAGCTGATTCAAGGTGCTTTGTCTCCCTCATCCGGCAAGGTTCTAATCAATGATCTGCCTGTAGAGATGCTTGGCGAGAGTATAACCGAAGTGATAGCAGTACTCAATCAGAGTCCACATCTCTTTAATACGACGGTTGCAGGCAATCTGCGGATTGGTCGTCCAGATGCAACGGATGAAGAGATACGTCAGGTCGCTGCACAGGTTGGTCTGGCTGAACTGATCGAGTCTCTGCCACAGGGGTATCAGACACCGATGCTAGAGACAGGACTGCGCTTCTCCGGCGGGGAGCGTCAGCGGATTGCACTAGCCAGGGTGTTGCTACGGAAGACGCCCGTTGTTATTTTTGACGAGCCTACTGTAGGGTTAGATCCCGTGACAGAACGCGAACTGATGCGCACCATGCTGGACAGCCTGCAAGGCAAAACATTAATCTGGGTCACTCACCACCTGATTGGTGCAGAGAAGATGGACGAGATTGTGTTTGTGGAAAATGGAAACATCGTCATGCAGGGCTCTCACGAACAACTGCTGGCTCGGGAAGAACGATATCGCCGACTCCTTGAACTGGATCGGCCCGGATGGCTGGAGCGGCAGCGCAAATCCCCGCTGCCTCCTGTCGCTTTCCAATAGTTCACGGCTTAGGGAGAACGTGGAGAACGTGACCATACAAGAGCGAACTCCGTGCTCCCACAAACCCTGACGATGATCGGGGGCAGCGGTAGAGCATGAAGTTATAGGCAAAAAGACGAAGTGGGCACAAGCCCTGCTTCGTCTTTTTGGTATTCGCCGCAAGTTTCACATGAGTGTATGCGTTCGTTCGCCTCATCATGTGCCGACTGTCACTCAATCAATACCCTCACATTATGTACCGCCAAGCTACAATGGAATGGTGCACGCACCCTTGGAGTTATGAAAGTTCTGTTGAAGCGGCCTCCATCACCCGTCGTCATCAGGGTCAGTTATGCATTGTTCCTTGATGACAATGTGGCTAACGATCACAGATGACGCTATTTGACCCATTTTAGCTCTTTTCGAATTCTAACGATCATGAGGAACGCTATTTACTCATTTCTGCCTGAAAACCACAGGAAACTAGGCGTTTTGGTTCAAATAGCGTCGCTGGTGATCGTTAGAATTTTTACAGAGGCGAAATCCGGTAAATAAGGTTTCTGGTGATCGTTAGAGTTTGGAAGGGAGGGAGCGGCAGCTAGTGTACACCGGGTTGCCAGCAAGGTAATAACTGAGTATCTATCTAACATCACTACAGTGTCAACCAACCAACTACTACCGAACCATCCATCTAGTTTCTATCCTTTTGAGCTCAACAAATATCTAGCCCGACAGACCGATGCTCCTACTCCTCGCACTTTCAAATCACAGTCCACTTGGCTAGCGCCAATGTTAACGTTGAATCCAGTCCCAAACCCAGCTTTCTTTACCCTTCCACATTTACTGGTATGCCAGCAACGTGCCACAGGATCGGCGCAATACCAGTTCCGGCTCTACTTTAATGCAACGATTATCCATTTGTTTGTTCATCAGGTCAAACAGGATCATTGCCGCAAGACGTCCGATTTTGTCTGTATCCTGCTTAACGGTCGTGAGTGGCGGATCACTGTAACGACAGGCTTCGATGTCATCACATCCTGCAACAGCAATGTCCTCGGGAACGCGTAATCCCGCCTCTTTAAAGGCTCGTACCGCTCCAAATGCAAGCAAGTCCGTGGCGGCGAATACAGCTCGCGGCAAGACATCTGCTTGTAACAGCTGTTTGGCTGCCTCGTAACCATCGGTAGCGGCATAATCCTGGCTGTATACCAACCATTCCGGTTTCTCTTCGAGACTAAACTGCTTTAGGGATTGTTTAAAGGCTTTTTCCCGATGCTGCATCACGAGGGAGGCGCGCTGGAGCCCGATAAACCCGAGATCCCGATACCCATTCATATAAAATTGTTCCACCACTTTGGTAGAGATTTTTTCGTTATCCGACATGATATAACAGGAGTTCTGTCCATTCATCTCAATGTCAATTCCGATGCACGGAATGGGACTTGCATCAAGGTCAGACACGCTGCTCTCCACCTCATCCCCCGCAATAATAATACAGCCATCTACTTGAAAATATTTGGAACGTGCCAGGTAGTCTTCACCCTGATCTAAGAACTTTTCATTGGAAAAGAAGAGTAGATCATATCCTAACAGGCCGATCTGTTTCTTAAAGGCATTAATGACCTCTACAAAGAAAGGGTGACTGAAATCCACATTCAACTTCCCTGCAAAGACAACACCCACCAGATTGGACTTTTTAGTCGCCAGTGTTTTGGCGGAAGATGAGGGGCGATAACCCGTTTCCTCCATAATCTTAAGTACGCGTTGGCGTGTCTCCTCGCCAATGTCAGGGTAGTTGTTAATAATTTTAGACACCGTTGCAACAGACACACCGGCCAAACGAGCTATCGTTTTGATATTCATTATATATCCCTCAAATTCTAAACTAGTTTCGTAGATTGTGGCTGTGCCTTTTTATTGCTTTCTTGCCAACATTCTATGTCACAAGCTTCTGAGAGTCAATAACAGAAAGGGTGATCGTCGAGGTGATTATGATATGTATGGATATTTTTTAAGTATTTGCTCTCAAATCTAACGAAAATTCTACTAGGTTTTAGTAAAAATAACCTTATTTCCTACAAACAGAGGCTCATTTTAATTAGAGCAGAAGGAAGAGTAGAGGTGGAAAAATAAAGCCAGCGAATAGAGTTTTCGTAAAACAAAGTGTGAATCTACCCATGGAAGAACGCCCAATCCCATATCAGACGCGGTTTTCATCACATATTTTGTAAAAATTCAAATAAACTATTTACAAATTTATCAGGTGAAGTCATAATGAGGGTGTAATTAACGAAACTAATTTCGTAAATTTGTTGAATCGTAAATTAATCTTGAATGGTTGGGGGAAAGTGATATGAAGAGAAAGATTTTATCTATTACACTTGTAACCGCTTTAATGTTTGTACTTGCAGCATGTGGTAACGGTTCGACCGATTCGGATGGGAAGGCGTCTACGGATGGAAACAAAAAAGTGACGTTAAAGATCATTCACTGGCAACAAGAGAATATCAACAATTACATCAAAGAATTTAATAAAAAATTTGAAGAGAAGTACCCGGACGTGAAAGTGGAGTACACAACAGTTCCGGCAGATGCAACGTATGATCAACTAATGCAAACACGGATGAACGCAGGTAACACGGGCGATGTAGATATCATTCCGCTCAAGTCCAGCTTCGTTGGTGCTCCGCAAGACTGGTCCAAGGGTGCGGCTGATCCGATGTGGAAGCAGTGGATCGACGCAGGGCTGATCAGTGACTTGTCGGGTCAGGCTTTTATCAAGAATTATAACGAAGTTGACGTGCAGAACGCGATGACGTACAACGACAAGGTGTACGGTGTCAATATGGGTAAAGTGGCATTCACAGGCCTGTTCTACAACAAAGACCTTTTTGCCAAATACAATCTGCAAGTGCCGACAACATGGGATGAACTGCAAAACGTCATCAAAGTATTCAAAGATAACGGCGTAGAAGCACTCGGCTTCGCAGGTAAAGATGTTTGGCCGATTGGCCTTGCGGTGCAAGGGCTTCAAGCCTCGATTCATGATGATCAACTGAGCTACATCAAAGGTCTGTGGACAGGTCAAACCAAGCTGACTGATCCGGTACAGATTGAAGTATTGCAAAAGGCTCAAACGCTGATGAACAGTGCAATGCCTGGTTTCATGGGGATTGACTACGGCACACTGCCAAGTCTGTTTGCTACAGGTAAGGTGGCTATGATTGCGGACGGTACGTGGGATGCAACGACGATTCAAGCAGCTAACCCTGATCTGAAGTTTGGATATTTCCCGATTCCGGGCAGTAACGATGCAGCGAAGAACAAAGACTTGGCTGGTAAATACGATATGACCTGGATGGTAGTAGATAAGTCACCAAACAAGGATTATGCGCTGAAGTGGCTTGAAATGCTGTCGGAGAAAGGGAACTATACGGATTTTGTTAATGCAGCCGGATTCCTTCCGACACAGCCTGATGTAGAAATCAAGAGTGAGTTTATCAAAGACATTCAACCATACCTGGAGAACTTCAAGCTTTCCTGGGATCAGCTGTTCATTAATCGTCAGAACGTAGGACAGTACATTGCTGAGTCTAGTGTTCATGCAGAGATGCTTAAACCCGCTGGGCCAATTGCTACACCAGAGGAACTTGCGAGCAAATCACAAGCAGACTGGGATGCAGCGGCTCCAAAATAAACGAATGATTGGACTCGTGTACTAAAGACTCATCTAAGTTATGGATCTAAGCTTTGTAGTATAGTAACCACCGGAATAGCGCTTGGGGTAAGAGCCTTCAGGCCAGCCCGTACCAAGTCAGCTGTTATTCCGGTTTTTTGGTTTTACCCGATGAAAGGTGTGAGGACGATGTATCCGTTTGGAAAAGGGAAGGCGCGGCTGATTCCTTATCTGTATTTAAGCATTCCACTACTGCTTTATGTCGTGTTTGGTTTTGGTCCATCACTGGTGACGGTGCTGTTTTCGTTTACCGATGCGACTGGAGTGAGAGGACAAGAGTGGAGCTTTGTCGGTTTCGAAAATTATAAAACCTTCTTTGGCGCATCTAATGCAGGTGACCGGCTGGACGCGATCGGGCGATCCTTATATTTTGCGTTTGCTGTAGTTATCATCCAAAACGCAGTGGGTCTGTTCATGGCGATCCTGATTAACAAAAAGCTTCGAGGCGACAAGCTGTATCGTGCGGTATTCTTTTTGCCCGTCGTGCTTGGTGTAACGGTGTCCGGATTGATCTGGCAGCTCGTAGCGAATCCGCTTGGCGGGCCGGCGCAGTCGATTCTGAATTTCTTTGGCACGAGCTCGAACTTTTTCGGGGATTATAATATTGCCTTTGAGCTGATTATTTTCGTGCAGATCTGGATGTACATGGGGTATTCCATGACCATCTTCCTTGCCGGGCTGCAGACGATTCCGAGTGATCTGTACGAGGCGGCTTATATGGATGGTGCATCGGGATGGAAAGCATTCACTAACATCACGTTCCCGATGATTGCTCCTTCTTTTACCGTGAATATGCTGTTGTCCATCATCGGCGCACTGCAAACCTTTGACATTATCTACGTCCTCACAGGCGGTAAATTTAATACAACAACGCTGGCATTTGACGTGTATGCAACAGCGTTTGGTAGCGGCTCAGCCGATTATGGTCTGGCTTCTGCGGTAGCGATGATTCAGTTCCTGTTTGTGTTTACGATCTCGATGGTCGCGTTGTTCTATCTTCGTAAAAGAGAGGTGGAAGTATAATGAAGCAGAGCAGAACATCAAGAACAATCAGCTACATTATTGTGCTGCTGATGCTTGCGCTATACGTCTTCCCTCTGTTCTATCTGTTTAATGTGTCCATGAAAACACAGACGGAGTATTTACTGAATCCCGTAGCACTTACGGAAGGCATTCGGCTGGAGAACTTTGCCGAAGCATGGACGAAGGGCAGTTTCTCGCAGTACATGTGGAACAGTGTGCTTTACACGGGCATGTCCACATTGCTGACCTTAATTTTGTCCATATTTGCAGCTTTCCCGCTTGCTCGCAGATACGTGAAATTCAGTACGTTGATTTATATTTTCTTTTTGATCTCCATGTATTTGCCGAACCCGTTGATTCCTCAGTTCTCTTTGATCAATCAACTGGGGCTGTATAATACGCAAACGGGTTACATTTTGCTGAAAACGACGGGCACAGGCATTGCGTTTCTGATGTTTGTCGGTTATATCAAATCGGTATCCCGCGAGCTGGATGAGGCGGCTGCCATGGACGGATGCGGATACACCCGTTATCTGTTTACCATCCTTGTTCCGCTAATGAAGCCGATTCTGGCAACAGGCATTATTCTCACAGCCATCGGGGTATGGAATGATATTATTGGGCCGACCATTTATCTGTCTGATCCGAATTATCAGCCGGTTACCAAAGGTTTGTTTACCTTCTATGGGCAGTATATGAATAACTGGCCGCTACTAGCGTGTGGTATTCTGATCGTAACGTTACCGCTGGTTGTGCTGTACGTTGCGTTGCAGCGTTTTATCGTTGGCGGTGCAATGGCTGGTGCGGTTAAATCATAGTTTTTTACGAATAAGAAAAAAACGGCTAATCTTGATGTGTTCTTGATGAGTTGATGATAGCGATGTTAACAAGATATTCAACAAGAAAACAAAGCCACCCTCATTCGACATGGGGGTGGCTTCTTGTATTTCTATTGAATCATTCATTGGCATAGCTTGCATTGGGTGATCCAACGACTTTTTTACATATCGACTAACAATAAAATAATGGAGGACAGACACAGACAAGTGCTGACCAGATAGAGCACGGCAACCACCTGTTTGTGGTTCAAACCGGCACGGAGCAGGCGATAGTGAGCTTGACTTGCATCGGCTTGATAGATCGCTTTGCCTTGCAGGAAACGTTTGATCACGACAAAAATATTATCGAAAATCGGTACGCCCAGCGCCAGAATCGGAATGAAAATGGACAGCATCGTTGCTTGTTTGAATGCACCGTCAAGTGCGATAACCGCTAGAATGAAGCCTAGGAACGTAGCGCCGGCATCGCCCATAAACACTTTGGCTGGAGCCTTGTTATATTTGAGATAACCAAGCGTTACCCCAACTAAAGTAATGGACATCAGTGCTGAATCGCTCTGGCCCTTCGTGATCGCTACAATAAACAGCGTGATCGCTGAGATCGCGGACAAACCACCAGCCAGTCCATCCATACCATCCGAGAAGTTAATCACCGTCGTAACTCCGAAAATCCACAGGATCGTCAGAATGAATTGCAACCAGATCGGCAGGAGCACATACTCTGCATTGAACGGATTCACGAATCCGGTAAACGCAATACCAGAAGCAAAAACGAGCACTGCAGCGGAGACTTGAATAATCATTTTAGGTAGCGCAGGAAAGTCTTTTCCTTTGGTTTTGTACCAGTCATCAATCGTACCGATCGTCAGGAGAAGCATGCCGCCCGCAACCAATGCGGCTGTCTCCCAGGTCAATTCTTTAGTAAGAGCAATGTATGTCAGGAAAAATCCAGTAAATATCGCGTAGCTAGCGGTCAGTGGTATCGGTTGTCTGTGTAGCTTACGCTCCACATCTTCCCGGGGCTTGTCCACAAAATCCAGCTTGTGCGCCAGTCGGCCCAGCGGCGGAATCAGCAGAACCACGACAGCAAAAGACAATATGAAAGCCAGTATGTACATCATAAACTCGCTTGGTTCACTCCCATCATCCTCATTTCCTCTTATTATACGAGTTCAACCCGAAATCTGTCGATATCAGTATTGTAACCTGGAGCATGGATGGTCATGCGAATCAGATGTAATAGATGAAACCAATCTAGAGGTTACTTGGAGGCAGATAAGGGCCAAAGTAATCAAGTACGTTTTCGGCATGATACCCATCATCGCCCTGCCAAGTAGCGACAAAGATAAAGTCGCCTGAACCACCTTTACGTTTCCTTGGCGTATCCATAGGAACGAGAATACCAGCGGCCGCCCAGATTTCTAGTAGTGAATCCCGTTCTTGTTTACTGGATGGTACACAATCCTTCCACTTTTTCTCCAGGGAGCGTGCACTGTCCGTTGGATCTCCGGTCTGTGAGGCTTCCAGCATCTTGGCAAGAATCGTTCGGTCTTCCTCAGTCACTTCGTAAGGGGAAATGTGATTGCTCTCCGTGCTGTTGCTACTATTATCGTTGTAATCCTGAAGCAGTAACTCCAGATCCATCAGGCAGTAGAGCAACCAACCGTGCCGCACCCCGCTCCATTTGATTCGTTCAAAATTGAGCACGTTTAAATCTGCATCCACATATTGTTTATCCGATTGTAAACGAAGGAAGTTACAGTCCCCGCAGGCACTTGTATTGGCATGTAAAGCCGGGCGTTCACCGTAGGTATGCAGAGGCATGTTTCGTGTCAAAGCCCAGCTGGATAATGCGCTGCGCAGATACACTTTTTTGGTGGATAGACTGTGTAGAAAGGCTGCAATGACGCGCTCCTTAAGCGCAGGGTTCTGATGCATGTGATGCAGGCGCTCTACGATCTCGTCATGGCTGATCGTGAGCGGGTCGAACATGACGCCCTTGCTTTTGGCATATTCGAAATCATCACCCGAAAAGGGGGCATGGGGTGATTTCCAACCGCCACCGCCCCAGAATGTACTCATTAGAATCTTGGTTGCCTTTTTATCCATTAATCTGAGCCTCCTGTTTGTAGAATCATAGCGACCAGTCCTGGAAAACGTGCAATGAGTTCGTCCTTTCTAAGGGAATAAAAGTGGTGTTTGCCCTCAATACGTGGCTGAATAATGCCAGCTTCTCGCAGGATTTTGATATGGTGGGACAACGTTGATTTGGAGATATGGTCGACTTCAAAAGCCGAGCAATTTTTCTCACCCGAGCTCGCCAGGCAGTATGCGATTTTCATGCGAATGGGGTCACCGAGTGCATTGCAGACTGTGGTCAGGCTCATCTCCGAAGCGGTAGGTATCGTTATAGTTCTCATAAGATAGACGTTAGCATAGTTGGCTATTTCTTTCAATGTTCGAAAAATTTCGAAATATGTATTGCGATTCGGTAAGCTAGTGTGATACAGTTCTTATCGTAATAATTAGTTCGAAATTATTCGAATTGATAGCATGTGCTGAGCATACGGCATGAAATATTTCATTCGAGACAGCAAGAGACAACAGGAGGCTAACCATTGATGAATACAGCAGCGAACATTACGATGTTGAATAACTATTTCCGATTATTTGATGCTTCACGAACAGATAAACAGGCTATGCAGGACTTGTTATCCCTGTTTACTTCAGATGCCGAGATTGTGTTGAATGGCACCAGTCATGCCGGGTTTGAGGGGTTTATGAAAGCTTTTTATGAATATAACCAAGACATTAAACATATGTGGGACGCCTGGGTGCCCCAGCCGGACGGTAGTTATCAAACCAATTGGGCTGTGTGCGGACAAGCAGCGGATGGATCGGTGTATGCGAAGACGGGCGTGGATATTGCGCGTGTGAATGATGCAGGCCAGATTGTATACTTGGAAAATGTACAAGCGGACGAGAATGCGTTCAGCAAATATAATTCTTAAGAGTGAATTTTATTCGTCAGAGCGCTATGACTCTTGAGAGTAAACATGACTAAGTATTAAGGTGACTCATAAAAGTGAATTAAATATGTGAGAGTTATAATTTTGTGAGACATAAAGGTAATCTAAGTAAGACTTAAAGGTACGTAAGAGTTATAAATACGCTAGAGCAATAAGTACGTGCGAACTAAAGATATGTAGACCTAAAGGTACGTGAGAGCTATAAAAATACGAGAGCTTATAAGTACGTAATTTAATACATTTTAGGTACTCATCATTTTTGACTTATTGTAATTTGAGTTACTTGGTGAACTCCACAGTGTAAGACTGTGGGGTTTGTTTAGGTTTAGGCGGGGGATATGAGAATACAGAGGAGGTCAGGGAGAAAAAGGCGAAGCTGCCCCAGAGCTCCCTAATTTCTAACGATCACCAGTGACGCTATTTGATGAAAAAATCAGGTTCTCAGATTCTAACGATCACCAGTGACGCTATTTACCCCAAATAGCTGTTTTTAGGCCGCTTTTAGCCTGAAAATTCAGAAATAAGGTGTCTGGTGATCGTTAGATTTCGAAATCCTGCCAAAACCATCAAATAAGCTTCCTGGTGATCGTTAGCTTTTTTTATCTGTACCCAATGGTATCTTCATTAGTATTTCGTACCTGCATCCTCTCGATATTGGAGATCGCCAGTATTTCGCTCCCGCACCATCTAATCCAAAGTATCGTTAGTGGCTCGCTCCCGCACCATCTAATTCAGAGTATCGTTGGCGGCACACTTCCGCACAAGTCTCAAGTATTATCTAGCCGACTCTATGAATCGCTATCGCGGCTCCTTATGTGCCAACTCACTCTTACTCCTGCATCATTCGATTCTGGAACGCCGCGATATCGGCATATTCCTCTTCGAATTTGCGTGAGATGCGGATGAAGATCGGCAACAGTTCGCGATACACACGCACACGTTCCGGGTGTGGCTTATGGCGGTGTGTCGAGCCAATCATGCCGGAAACGGCGCTCAGGGAATCGATGCGGCCTGTGGCATACAGCCCGAGCACAGCGGCACCAAGGCAGGAACTCTCGATGCTTTCGGGGATGATAACATCCTGATCGAAAATATCGGCCATCATCTGCCGCCACAGCTCGGAGCGGGCGAAGCCCCCAGTGGCCTGGATCTTTTTCGGACGACCAATCTTCTCCTCGATTGCAAGCATAACCGTGTACAGGTTAAACAGCACACCTTCCAGCGCGGCACGGATCATATGCTCCTTCTTGTGATGCAACGTCAGACCGAAAAACGATCCGCGTGCGTTCGGGTTCCAGAGTGGTGCGCGCTCCCCGGTCATATAGGGATGAAACAGCAGTCCGTCTGAACCTGGCGGTACATTTTCAGCGACACGTGTCAGGACTTCATACGGATCGATCCCGAGACGTTTTGCCGTCTCCACCTCAGAGGCCGCGAACTCATCCCGAATCCAGCGGAAAATTACGCCACCATTGTTCACCGGACCGCCGATGACCCATTGATCTTCAGTAAGTGCATAACAGAAGAAACGTCCTTTTAGATCGGTCACTGGTTTGTCTACGACCGTACGAATTGCCCCGCTGGTGCCGATCGTCACAGCAACAACCCCTGGGTCAATGGCATTCACGCCCAGATTCGAGAGCACGCCGTCGCTTGCCCCAATCACAAACGGAGTCGTTTCCGCGATACCCATCGCTTTGGCATATTCGGGGTTAAGCCCCTCTTTTAATACATGAGTTGTGGGTACAAGGCTGGACAGATGCTCCGGCGTAATGCCAGCAACATGCAATGCTTCCGTATCCCATTCGAGTTTTTCCAGATTCATAAGTCCGGTGGCAGAGGCCATCGAATGATCGATAACAAATTCAGAGAATAGCTTGTAGAAAACATATTCCTTCATGGAGATCAATTTATGTGTTTGCCTGAACAAGTCCGGTTCTTCTCGGGTGAGCCACATCATTTTAGTCAGTGGAGACATGGGATGAATGGGTGTACCCGTTCGGAGGTAGATTTCATGTCCGTTCATCTCCGATTTGAGTGCTTCTGTCCACTCGGCACTGCGATTGTCTGCCCATGTCATTGCTCGCATCAACGGTTTGCCTTGTGCATCTACAGGCAGAATGCTATGCATGGCCGAGCTGAACGAAACAAACAGAATGTCTTCCGGCTGTACCCCGGCTTTGGAGGTGGCTTGATGCACGGAGGAAATAACTGCCTGGAAAATGTCCTCTGCGTCCTGCTCTGCAATCGCTGGTGTTGGTGTGTGCAGCGGATAGTCCGCACCGCCTTGTGCAACTATGCTACCGTCTTGCTTGAACAACACAGCCTTGGTTGAGGTTGTGCCGATATCTACGCCGATCATATAAGGTGAAGCCGCCATGGTGATCATCCCTCTTCCATTTCAATTACTATAAGAATATCAGACTTGAAGGAAGGATCAAAATGGCTTCATATCGGTACTTTGCTCCCAGTGCTCTGGATATCTTTCATCCCAACCTTACCTCAGTTAATCCTTCACCGCTCCAGCAGCAATATCCGAGATAAACTGGCGGCTGATGAACAGGAACATGATGATGAGCGGAAGAACGGCAAGCAGTGTACCTGCAATGACCATCGCATAGTCCGTGTTATAGAGTCCGTTTAATTGAGACAATGCAATTTGCAAAGTGTACTTGCGTGCATCTGTTAATACAATTAGCGGCCACAGGTAGTCATTCCACACGCCGATAAAGGTGAATGCGCCGAGAAAGGCAAACGCAGGTCGCAGAATGGGCAAGGCTACGTTCCAGTACAAGCGAAAGAAATTACATCCGTCGATCCGTCCTGCATCCAGCAGATCGTTCGGGATGGATTCCGTCGCATACTGACGGATCCAGAAGATGCCGAAGGCATTAACCATGCCCGGAATAATGAGGGCTTTGAAGGAACCCACCCACCCGAACGTGGCCATGAGCACGAAGGAAGGCACCAGCGACAGCTGGGAAGGCACCATCATGGTGGCGAGCAGCAGGACGAAGAGCCATTTTTTGCCCGGAAACTCAAACTTCGCAAACGCAAATCCCGCCAGTGAATCAAAGAACAACACCAGAATGGTTACTACACCTGATACAAACAAGGTATTCAGAAAGGCTCCCCAGAAATCAATCTGCTGCAAAACCCGTGTAATATTGTTCCACAGTTCACCGCCGAACCAGAGCTGGGGCGGAAACTTGTAAATGTCGGATGTGGTTCGTGTTGACATAACAATGAGCCAATAGAACGGGAACATGGATATAAGCATGCCACCGATCAGGCCGGTATACAGCACCAGCGACTTGAGATGTTTGGACGCCATGAGCGCTCCCCCCTTGTCACATCAGGATGATTTGCCTTGAACAAGCTTCCAGTTCACGATCGAGAACAGGGCGATAATCAGGAACATACCCCAGCCAACGGCAGCACCGTAACCAAAATAATTGTTGATAAAGGACTCGCGGTACAAGTAGAGCACGATCGTCATTCCTGCTGCTCCGGCACCACCATCATTGCCTACCAGCACCTGAGGTTCAGTGAATAATTGCATGCCGCCAATTGTAGATGTGATGACCGTGAACAGAATAACGGGACGCAGCATCGGAATGGTAATACGGAAGAAGGACTGCACAGCAGATGCCCCATCGATTTTGGCTGCTTCATACAGTGTCTGCGGAATGCTCTGAAGTCCGGCCAGATAGATAATGGCGTTATATCCGGTCCAGCGCCAGACAACCATGGAGGAGATGGCAATTTTGATGCCCCATGGTGCATTCAGCCACTCGACCACCGGAAGGCCGACCGACTGCAACAGATAGTTGAGGAAACCGTAATTGTTCGCAAACAGTGCGCCAAAGATGATCGCTACAGCTACGATGGACGTCACGTTCGGCAGAAAGTAACCGACCCGGAACAAGGTACGGAACTTGATGAAAGGCGCATGTAGTAGAAACGCAATAATAAGAGCGAAGAAAAGCATCGGAATGGTCGAATAGATCCAGATCATCAACGTGTTGCCAACCGCTTGCCAGAATTCAGCATCGGTGAGCATGTATTTAAAATTGTTCAAGCCGTTATACGTCATCACACCGATTCCATCCCATTTGTGGAAAGCCAGATACAGTGAGAATGCGATCGGGAATAGACCGAACACGGCGAACAGAATGTAAAAAGGCGAGATGGCAACATAGAGCGCACGATGCTCCCATATACGGGCCCAAAGTGATTTTTGCCGGTCCAGATCGGGTTGGAACGGACCGGAATCAGGTGACGTGCGAGGTTCGGTGACAGCCATAACAACTCCTCCTTTACGGATCACATGCATGCTTTAACGCTGTAATTCCCGCTCGACGCGGTGCACCGTATCTGACCAGACTTGCTGTGGATCAGCGTTCTGTTTGGCAATATCGTTCAGCCGCCGGGTGATGATATTGTGTACCGAAGGGTATCGTTCACCAAAAAAAGCATCAGGCACATGCTGTGCGGATTCAGCGAATACCGGGCCTGTTGCTTGCCCGCCGAAGAAAGGTTCCTTTTCTTTCATGGCTGGTTTATCAAACACACCTGGAGCTGACGGGAACAGGTTGAGCGTCTGATACTGCTCCAGTTGGTTCTCTGGACTTTGCAGCCAGCGAATCAATTCAAAGGCTTCTTTCGGATGTTTGCTTGATTTTAAAATGGAGAGAAAGGAGCCGCCGTTATTGCCATCTCCCCCAGGAGCTCGGGCAACACGCCATTTACCCGAAGTGTCTGGTGCCGCCTCCTGAAGCACCTGCTTCATCCAGACTGCACCAACGAACGAGGCAATCTCGCCGTTATTCATTGCTGCATTCCAGGTGGGTGTCCAGCCGTCAGCGTTAGCAAGCAGTCCCTTTTCCTTAAAAGCAACGGCTGTGTCCCAGCTTTTGCGTACAGCAGGAGAATCCATGCCGATAAACGACCCGTCTGGACGGAAATACCGTTCTGCAGCTTGAGAAAGCACCTGATTGTAAACGCTTCCGATATTATCGGTCAGAAAAACCTTTCCGCCAAACTTCTCCTTAATCTGCTCTCCGGCAGCAGCGTAGGCATCCCAGTTATCAATCTGGCGTGCAACTTGCTCCGGTTCGGAAGGTAGCCCTGCTTCCTTGAACAAGTCTGCACGATAGAAAAGTGCTGTCGGCCCCGTATCCATCGGAAAGCCGATCATCTGTCCATTTGGTGTCACGCCCTGCTTCCATTTCCACGGCAAATACTGGTCTTCGACCTCTCCTGCGCCTAGATCATACAGGTTATAGAAGCGATCCTCACTCGGGAATAACTCCATGATCCAGTCGTTAAGGGCAACGATATCTGGCTCACCTGAGCGTGCAGCGAGGGTGGTTTTGAGCTTGGCTTTGAAATCCCCACCGATCTTCTGGGCAGTCAGTTCGATATTCGGGAATTTCTCTTTGGCCTTGGCAATGAGCTTGTCGTCAATGGATCGATTCCAATACCACAATGTAAGCGCTACCTTTTTACTGGATGCTGAATCATCCTGTCCCGGCCAGATGGAGCATCCGCTGATTAGCAGGACACAGGCCATGATGATGGCTATCCAACAGGTTCTTCTACGGCGGTTCATAGGCTAACCCCCTCATCATTAGGTTCGACGCAAGAAGTATCAGAGACTAAGGCTGGGCTTCGTGGACTACACCAATAGTGTATGAGTAGTTTCTAAACTCATACCCAATTTTCCTTAAATGAAACACGTGAGTTGTGTCCATTACGTAACATAAAATTAGTAGTTACTTTAAAAATAAAAGTTACTTGACACAATATAATTTTTATTCTAAACTAACTTACATTAAGTAACTAATTATAGTGAGGATTATATAGATACGTAATATTTCGCTGTGAGCAGAGCTTGAAAATAAGACGTTTTGAATGTATTACGTCAGTAAGTGATCCAAAATCAAAGCGGATGCGAATGCATAATATTATGAGACATTTTGAGATGAAGATGCTTAACAGGAGGAACGAACGATGATCAATTCACATATTATTCAACTACTCGCCCCTAAAATCCAGACTTTTCCGAGTGGAAAAGAATTCATACATTTGGTGGGACCGATTAAACTGCCCGTCAATCTGGATGGAGAAACCAAAACATTTCAATGGTACAGCTGGCTGAAAACGGACAGAGCGATGGAAAGCGGAGAGCTGATCGCATCTCTTGCGGGTGCTGAACTGGCAGAGCGTCAGCAATCCAGCGTGCTGGTGTATGGCGATTTTGCTGAGGCTCAGGAAGCCCTGATTCGGATGCACAGCATCTGTCACACAGGCGATATCTTCGGTAGCAAACGCTGTGACTGCGGTTTCCAACTGGAGCAGTCCATGAAAATGATTGCGGCACATGGCGCAGGTGCGCTGTTCTATCTTGCGAATCATGAAGGACGGGGCATTGGCCTGTTCAGCAAAGCAATGGCTTACATTTTGCAGGAAGAAGGTCTGGATACGGTAGATGCGAACCTGCAACTTGGCTTCACGGATGATGCGCGTAATTATGACGATGCGATTGCTGTATTGCGTGCACTTCGGTCAGCTCCGGTTACGTTGATCACGAATAATCCACGTAAGCTGGCTGCACTGCAGGAAGCAGGACTCAATGTGGGCGGACGCGTTCCGCTCTGGGGAGATCGGTCGGCATTTAATGAGAAGTATCTGCAAACGAAAGTGAAGCGTTCAGGTCACCTGGCGGAAAGCGATAGCTGGACAGAGACGGCGACAGAGACACGTGTTCCACATGCACAGGCTTGATTGATTAAGAATAAACATTTGGATTTACATGGTAATTTATAGTGATCATACGTTGGTTGTAATGTATACGGGCTGTTACGGTGCTTTTCATATTGAAAAGTGCAGTAGCAGTCTTTTTGCGGTGTAAGATAATTTGCCGGGAGGAATATGCGGTATGTCGCCTGTGTTCTTGAATTTGGTGACTTCTCCCAAATCACTTGCCGTTGATGTGTGACGAATTATACAATATAGGCATCTGATGAATGCAGGAGGAACGATGGTGGCATTTGAGGGACAACGTATTTTGCCAGCGGCGAAGAGTATGAAGCAGTTTGAAGCAATCATCGAAGGCCCATATACTTACGGGGTCATGTTAGAAACGCATATTGCACAACTGCAAAGCATGATGGACCAGGCTCGGCGGTATGGGAAGAAGATTTTGCTACATGCCGATCTGGTGCAAGGGCTGAAAAACGACGAGTACGCCGCAGAGTATCTGTGCCAGCATATTCGTCCGGCTGGACTGATCTCCACAAGGGCCAGCATCATCCAGAAAGCGAAACAAAAAGGCATTACGGCGATTCAGCGGGTGTTCCTGCTGGATACCCATGCGCTGGAGAAAAGTTACCAATTGGTTGCCAAAACACAGCCTGACTATATCGAGGTATTGCCTGGAGTCATTCCGCATATTATTGCGGAGGTGTCTGAACGGACAGGTATTCCCATCATTGCTGGGGGGCTGATTCGTACACCTGAAGAAGTGGAACTTGCACTCGGTGTGGGAGCGGCGGCTGTAACGACATCCAATGATGATTTGATCAAGTATTTAGGGAAAACGCTTACATTATGATTACACACTGGAGGCACAAGGTATGGAAAAATTTATTTTGGCTCTGGACCAGGGCACAACCAGCTCCCGGGCAATTCTGTTTAACCATAGCGGCGAGATTGTGCATATGGCACAGCAAGAGTTCCCGCAGTATTTTCCCAAACCGGGCTGGGTAGAGCAAAATGCCAACGAAATCTGGAGTTCGATCCTCGCCGTAATGGCATCCTGTCTGGCGGAGAGTGGCATCAAACCTGCACAGATTGCAGGTATCGGCATCACCAATCAACGGGAAACCGCAGTGGTGTGGGATAAACAAACCGGCAGACCGATCTATAACGCAGTGGTATGGCAGTCCATACAGACAGCATCCATCTGTGATGAGTTGAAAACGCAAGGGCTGGACGACCTGTTTCATCAGAAAACAGGCTTGCTCATTAACCCCTATTTTTCGGGTACGAAAGTAAAATGGATTCTGGATCATGTCCCTGGTGCACGTGAACGGGCGGAGAAAGGGGAGTTACTGTTTGGCACCATCGACAGTTGGTTGATCTGGAAGCTGAGCGGTGGTACCCATGTTACGGACGTTTCGAATGCTTCGCGCACCCTGATGTATAACATCTATGAGTTGCAGTGGGATGATAAATTGTTGGATATTCTGGATATCCCTAAGGCGATGCTGCCTGAAGTGCGGGGCTCTTCCGAGATATATGCACATACGACAGATTACCATTTCTTCGGTCACAGGGTTCCGATCGCGGGTGCGGCAGGGGATCAGCAGGCTGCATTGTTTGGTCAGAGATGTTATATCCAGGGGAGTATGAAAAATACATACGGTACCGGATGTTTCATGTTGATGAACACGGGCGAGAAGCCTGTACAATCGGATCACGGGCTGATTACAACGATTGCCTGGGGTGTGGATGGTAAAGTTCAATATGCGCTGGAAGGCAGCATTTTCGTAGCAGGTTCAGCCGTGCAGTGGCTGAGGGACGGCCTTCGCATGCTTCGTTCGTCCAAAGACAGTGAGGACTATGCGAAGCGAGTGCCTTCGACGGACGGGGTCTATATGGTGCCTGCCTTTGTGGGACTCGGAAGCCCGTATTGGGACAGCGATGTGAAAGGAGCTGTATTTGGCCTTACTCGTGGCACTACGAAGGAGCATTTTATCCGCGCGACACTTGAGGCGCTGGCTTATCAGACCAAGGATGTACTGGAGGCCATGGTGACCGATTCTGGATACGCCGTACATACGCTGCGTGTTGACGGAGGTGCTGCGGCGAATGATTTCCTGATGCAATTCCAGAGTGATATTCTGGGCATTCCTGTGGAGCGTCCATCAGTGAACGAAACGACAGCTCTCGGTGCAGCCTATCTTGCGGGCCTGGCCGTGGGGTTCTGGTCAAATACAGAAGAACTGAATCAACATGATCATACGGAGCGAGTCTTTGAGTCTGTGATGGCCAAGGACGAGCGGGAGCAGCTGTATTCGGGTTGGCAGCGAGCGATCAAGGCGGCCATGGCTTTTAAATAAAATAGAATTACGTCTTCCTCATTATAGGCAAATGGTTATTTGTACCTTTTCGTTAAACATATATTATAAATGATATTTACTGGTGGGAAATGATACTTCATTTACAGGGATTATATTCCTGGATGGAGAGAAAGTATTGTCCACAATAAGGAAAATTGTAGAGTTAGTGGGTTGCTTTGAAATTCCATCCTTGCACAAAAAAAGTTTTTTAAATTTTTTTGAATAATGTGTCAAATCAGGCCTTCACGCCACCGAAAATCTGTGATAGGATTAGGTTACAAGTTAAAAAATGATGTCTGGAGATCGGGAGGGACCACGTGCGTTCAGCAATTGCTGAACGAATGACGTGGTCCTTTTTTTGTTGTTTTTTAGAGAAAAATAAGGGAAATTATGGAGGGTTTTTACATGACAGCAACGTTCTCGGCGGCAAAACGAACCGAATACATGGAACAAATGTCGAATGCACATTTTGACGTATTGGTGATTGGTGGGGGCATTACAGGTGCCGGCATTGCACTGGATGCGGCATCTCGTGGATTGAAGACGGCGCTTGTGGAGATGCAGGATTTCGCGGCAGGCACATCTAGTCGTTCCACAAAACTGGTTCATGGCGGCTTGCGCTATCTGAAGCAGTTTGAAGTGAAGATGGTAGCCGAGGTTGGAAGAGAACGGGCGGTGGTTTACGAGAATGGGCCACATGTGACGACACCGGAACCAATGTTATTGCCCATATACACGGGAGGCACGTTTGGCCGTTTCAGTACATCTATGGGTCTGATGGTGTACGACCGACTTGCTGGAGTGAAGCGTAGTGAACGTCGCCAGATGCTGAATGCCAGTGATACATCTGCAAGTGAGCCTCTGTTGCGGAAGCAGGGACTGCTGGGAGGCGGACGTTATGTGGAGTACCGGACGGATGATGCGAGACTTACGATTGAAGTCATGAAGGAAGCAGTGCGGCACGGGGTGCTGGCTGTTAATTATATGAAAGCAACTTCTTTTCAGAAGGAGAATGGAACGATTACAGGCATCCATGTGATGGATCAACTAAACGGGAATAGTTATAAACTTATGGCGAAAAAAGTAATCAATGCTTCAGGACCATGGGTGGATACCCTCCGTGAAGTGGATGGCTCACGCCAGGGCAAAACGCTGCAGATGACCAAAGGCATTCATCTGGTATTTGACGGCGCGCGATTCCCGCTACGGCAAGCGGTTTATTTTGATACGCCAGATGGACGCATGGTCTTTGCGGTGCCGCGGGATGGCAAAACCTATGTAGGTACAACCGATACAGTATTCCGTGATGACCCGGCTCATCCGTTAATTTCGGAATCAGACCGTGATTATGTCATTGATGCAGTGAACGGCATGTTCCCGGACGTCCAGATTCGTGCAGAGGATGTGGAGTCAGGCTGGGCAGGCGTGCGTCCACTGATTCATGAGGAGGGCAAGGGCCCTTCAGAGATTTCGCGTAAGGATGAGGTCTGGGTATCGGATTCCGGCCTGATTACCATTGCCGGAGGTAAATTGACGGGGTATCGCAAAATGGCCGAGATGGTTGTGGATCTGGTTGCACGCCAGATGCAACAAGAGTTCGGTCACACCCCGGGACCTTGTGTAACCAAAAAGATGCCGATCTCCGGGGGAGATGTTGGCGGTTCGGCCGGATACGTCACGTACACCGAACGCAAGAT
Organism: Paenibacillus polysaccharolyticus; assembly: GCF_900102085.1. Taxonomy (GTDB): domain Bacteria; phylum Bacillota; class Bacilli; order Paenibacillales; family Paenibacillaceae; genus Paenibacillus; species Paenibacillus polysaccharolyticus. The sequence goes on from NZ_FMVM01000010.1 coordinate 252,685, forward strand.
CAAGGATGGCGTTGCGCTAGGCCTGGACCGTAAAGCGGCGGAGCGGCTTGCCCGTACGTATGGCTCCAACGTGGATGCGCTATATGAGCGCATGCCTGACCCGCGAGCCAAGGCAGAGCTTCACGGCATGTCGCAAGAGCTTTTGCTGATGCTTCGTTACGCGATGGAGGAAGAGATGACGGCAACGCCAGCCGATTTCTGGGTACGCCGAACAGGGGATTTATTTTTCCGCATCGATGAGGTACGCCGGTATAAATCAGCAGTAAGCACGTATATGGCAGAACAGCTTGGCTGGTCAGAACAGCAAGTAGCAACCTACGCTAAGGAATTGGATCAACTGTTGCTGGAAGCATCCGGCAAGAGCTAGAAGAGCAGGAATTTGCCGAGCCGGGTCGAATGGAACATGTAAGCGCGTAACAGAGAGGGGATTACATCCATGACATTGCAGATCGGAATCATAGGAACAGGCTGGTTCAGCAAAGTACACGCAGATATTCTTACACGCATGGAAGGTGTTCGTGTCACAAGTGTATGTGGAACAACACTCGAAAAGGCGGAAGCCATGGCTTCCGTATATGATGCAACGGGTTACGATAATCTTGAACATATGCTGGAAGGTGAGAAACTGGACGCCGTATACATCTGTGTGCCTCCGATGTCTCACGGATTCATCGAGTCAGAGTTGATCAAGCGGGGCATTCCGTTCCTGGTGGAAAAACCATTGAGCACAGGAATGGACGTACCAAGCCGCATACTGGAGCACGTGCAACAGTCTTCTTTGTTAACCTCTGTAGGATATCATTTCCGTTACCAGGGTGCTGCGCAGGTCATGAAACAAGCCATGCAGGAGCAAAAGGTGGGCATGGCTCTGGGGCGCTGGATGGGCGGCATGCCTGGCGTTGGTTGGTGGCGCCGTCAAGACGGATCGGGAGGCCAGTTTGTGGAGCAGACGACCCATATTGTGGATCTCCTGCGTTTCTGTGCAGGCGAAGTGACGGAAGTCTATGCCGTTGCAGCCCAGCGTAGCATGCATGAGAAGCATGAGCATGTGACGGTGGATGATGTCGCTAACGTGACACTGAAGCTGAAAAGCGGTGCGATTGCAAGCATTGCGAATACGTGTTTACTGCCTGACGGTGAGGGAGGAGCAGGGCTGCAATTCTACACGGATGCCGGTGTATGGGACTGGACACCTGACCGTCTTCTATTACCGAGTGCGGCTTCGCATCCGATGGCAGGACTTGAGGTTTCAGCTGGACAGAATCCTTATGAACGGGAGAATGAAGCATTTATTCATGCACTTCGCACGGGAGATCGATCACGCATTTTGTCCGATTACGCAGATGCCTGCCGTACACAGGCAATCACCGTCGCTGCTCAGGAATCCGTGAACTCCGGCCTGCCTGTAAAAGTCAAAGCTTAAACAGATCGTTAGCGCACAAAAACGCCTGCGGCCCGAACCATGTTCTCTGTGGTTCCGGGTGCAGGCGTTTTTCCTATAAAATTTAGGATAAATAAGACCTCTTGTTTGTAGTTGTATCTGAACTACTTCAATTGTTGCTGTTCTTTTAACCAGTCCGAAGACCAGCTGTAGATTTGATTAATAACAGGTTCAATCGCTCTACCTTTAGGGGTAAGCTCATATTCCACACGGGGCGGAATCTCGGGATACATATGCCGGGTTACGATGCCTTCCGTCTCCATCTCTTTCAGACGCTCCGATAACAGCCGTCCGCTAATCGCCATCTCGGCCTCCAGTTCCGTAAACCGTTTTGGTCCGGACAGCAGCTGATACATAATCAGCAGTACCCACTTTTTCCCGATGATGTCCATGGCTTGTGTAATCAGACAAGGGCTTGGGGATTTTACTTTTCTCAGCTTCAACGTGTTTCACCTCGATTCATGGAAAATGTGCAATACAACCTATATAAAAGGACAAAAGTTTCTGCCGCTCTGAAAAATAAAGTCCTTCATGTGAAGGGTGGTCACTACAAAATATACTGTAACATACCTTTTGTATGTATTATACATCATTTCACGAAAAATTACTTGAAGAAATTATCTTATTATTATATACTCACTTCATAAAAGTAAGTTTGTGAGTAATAATGCGTATTATAAATGTACATACCATTTCCGGATGATCAGTCACACAACCAGAGCAGTAGATAAACCTCGGAAATTAGAACCTTATCCAAGTTCCAGAGGAACCTGAGTAAACTACAGTTTCTTCTAGGGAACTTTTATATAGATGAGTGCTGCAATACATACTGTATTTTGCTAATAATACTTGGATGAATGGGAGATGGAAGATATGAAAAGAGTGTTGGGATATGTTTTTTTGGTGGTGCTGGCGGGTGTTTTCGTCATGACGGGATATACGAAAGTTACGGGAGCGGAGATGATGATTGACACCTTCGAGAGTTTCTCTTACCCTACTTGGACAATGTACTTGATCGGTGCGTTGGAACTGCTTAGTGCGGTTGGGTTGCTCATTCCGCGTACCCGTATTCTGGCTTCGGGCATACTAACGTTCATTCTGATCGGAGCTGTAGGAAGCCACCTAATCTATGCACAATATGCGGCTATACCTCTCCCGGCAGTATTACTTGTAGCCAATATCGCCGTGTTACTGGTTAGTCTTCACAGACTGGAAGAAGAAGAAAGCAATATGGATATGGATATCGTACAGGCGTAAAGTAATAGTGACAAAAAAGAAGAACCCGATGGAACAATGGGTTCTTTTTCAGTGTAACTTCCTGCTTGGAAGTATGTTGTATATTCATGAGTATCAAAATTCTAGCTATAATAACTTTTTTAGTTGAGAGACACGTCCCTGGCTAATGCCAAGTTTCTCCGCAATTTGCTGTTGAGCGAGTCCAGGGTGCTGTTCGATAATCTCTTTCATCTGTTGCAGCATGCGCGCCGTCTTTGGCCGCAGGTCGGGGTAGTCCTTGCTCGCAGCATCTCCTTCTTCCCAAGAGGAAGCTGAGGAAGCTACGGGTTTAGCAACAGGACGTTCTTTGGGTGCAGAAACCTGTTTGTTTTCAGGTACGAACCAGTCGGGAGTGTCATCTGGGTGTTTTAATTGAATTGCACAAGTCCGGCAGATGAATTGCTCTTTGAAATACATTTCCGTATCCACGTCACCGCAAAAAATACACAATGTTGATTTGTACTTTCTTAAAATCAACTCTTTCCCTTCAATGAAAAATTCAAGCGGATCGCCGATATGGATTTCCATTGTATCCCGCATTTCTTTAGGAAGGACAATTCGTCCGAGACGGTCCAGAGATCTCTTCATTCCGGTTCTTTTCATCGCATCTCCCCCGCAATATTAACATTAAAACCTGTCTTTATTGTAAGGAAGAAAGGGCTTTAATACAACAATAATATTTCAAAAAAAAGGGATTATTCCAACTATTATGGGAAAATAAGTTTAGAGAGCGCGGGAGCGACGGCTAAAGTGAAGAGTGCAGCCAAAACCATGGAGATACTGGAGATCGTTCCTGTCAATGAACTCAGCTCAAAGGCTTTCGAAGTTCCTGTGCCATGAGCACCTGTTCCGAGGAGTGTACCGCGTGCAATCTCGCCATCAATACGAAGCATTTTGACGACGGAAGGCCCCATAATAGCCCCAAGTAGCCCCGTCATAATCACAAATACGGCCGTCACTGCCGGGATGCCTCCGATGGAAGCCGATACATTCATCGCAATGGGCGTTGTGATCGAGCGCGGAATCAGACTGTGAATCAAGCCGGAGTCGAGGTGCAACCATTTTGCAAGCATAGCGGAGGAGAGTACGGCAACAACCGATCCGGTCATAACACTGATGACAATCTCGGAAATATGTTTTTTGAGCACATGGAAGAAGGTGTAGAGCGGTACCGCAAAAGCGACCGTAGCAGGTTGTAGCAAAAGGCTAAGCCATTTGCCTCCGCTGCTGTATGCGGCATAATCCGTTCCGGTTAATAGGAGTACGCCTACAACGAGTAGCGGCGTAATAAGTAGCGGTGACAGATATACTTTGGGCAGACTGCGATACATTCTCTTGGCAACCATGTAGATTCCGACCGTTAACAACAAACATAAAAGTCCAATCATCCGGTGTGACGCTCCTTTCGTTTGGCAATGCGTGTAGCAACGAGGCCGGTGCAGGCCATAACCAGAAACGTGCTTAGCAGCACGATAAATAAAATCTGCAATCCGTCATGCTCCAACATGGGCATGTAGTTCATGATGCCGACCGCCGACGGGATAAAGAATAACAGTAGTTCACCAAGTAGCCACGCCGCTCCGACCTCAATCCACCGCAGCTTCACCACGCCAGTTTGTAACAAGATGAACAGCACGATCATTCCGAGAATGGAGCCAGGTACAGGCAGGTGGAGAGTACGGGCCAGCAGGTCCATCAGCAGTGAAAAAACCATTAATAACGCAATTTGTGCAATCCCGACACCCCATTTTTTCACGCAAATCCCTCCTTGTATATCAACATGTATCTGATCGATTTAATTCGTATGATTATGAAAATGAATGGAAACATTGCTTCGTATCACAAATTTTACAACGCATTCTTTCATGAGTAAAATGCATATTAAGAATGTTTACTATTCCGTTTGTCTATAGTTAAAATAGATTTGACTAGCAGGATAGGAGGGGGAGGAAAAGATGGATATTCGTCATTTGCAATATTTTCTCGAAGTTGCACGGCAACAAAGCTTTACAAAGGCCGCCGAGGTGCTGTATATCACTCAGCCTACAATTAGTAAGACCGTTAAAAGTCTGGAGGAGGAACTGGGCGTAACCTTACTGGATCGCTACGGTAAACAGGTGCAGCTAACAGATGCCGGGCATGTCTTTTTTCGGCAGGCGCTGGAGATTGAGAAATCGTTCCGCAGTCTTTCGTCCGAGCTGGACGATCTGATGAATCTGAAGAAGGGACATCTGCGCATCGGTCTGCCGCCAATGGTGGGGTCGAGTTTCTTTCCGATGATTATCGGGGAGTTCCACAAAGCATATCCTCAAGTGAGCATTCAATTGTTCGAGGATGGGGCGAAAAAAGTGGAGGCTGATGTCATCAGTGGTGCGCTGGATATCGGTGTGGCGGTGTTGCCAACGGTCGATGAACTGCTTGATCATTTTGTGTTTGTTCAGGAAAAGCTTAATCTGCTCGTGCATCCTTCCCATCCCCTTGCTGAAAAGGAGTCGGTCGCACTCCATGAACTGGAACAGGATGCGTTTGTTTTGTTTCGGGAAGATTTTGCGCTCCATGACCGCATTATTGCGGCTTGCCAGCAAGCTGGATTCCAGCCGCGTGTAGTCTATGAGAGTTCCCAGTGGGATCTGTTAAGTGCGATGGTTGCGGCAAATCTGGGTGTGGCCTTGCTACCGGAAACGATCTGCCGTGAGGTTGATCATATGCGCGTACGGATCATCCCGGTTATTGAACCCGTAATTCCTTGGCAGCTCGGTATGATCTGGCGGAAGGATCGATATCTGTCTTTTGCTACCCGGGAATGGATTGGATTTACACAGTCGATGCTGGGGAACAGAGAGTAAGGTTGATTGCTGAGGTTGAGCATCCATAGGTGAGTTATCGATCTTTTCTTCTAATTTTATTGTTGTTTCAACCGATATAAAGTTACTGAGGGGGTGTGATTTAGGAAGATAGTTAGTAAAGGAAGCATACAAGATTGCTGGAAAAAGATCATTAAAAAATGGGTTGGTGCCTGGGCGTTCTGAAGTTAGATGATTTAAACTCTGTGAAAGTTATACAGAGTAGAGTGCGTGTTTCTTACATATATTTTCCATCTATGGCGTGTAAAGTATGACGTGTTTGTTGCCAATTATTCCGAATTCGAAAGGGTTGTGTAAAGTTGAAGAAACGTACTGCGAATAAAGGGTTCAAGTTGTCTATAGTGATTGGTTTGATGACGATTATGCTGGTGGCTTGTGGTAAGCCGTTAACCGAAAAACTATATTCAGAAACGGTACCCGAGGATATCAAGAATAGCACTGAAATCACGCAAGAAGATAAAGACCTCTTGGGAAAAGCCATTTTATATTCAATGGGTAGCAATACCGATCTTTCTACTAAAACGGTGGGACAAATTATAACCGATGAGAAGCAAAGACAGCTGAAGCTTGAGGAAGAAGAGAAGAAGAGACAGGAAGAAATCAAGAGAAAACAGGAAGAAGCTGAAGCAAAGAAACAAAGTCAACTAAAACTGTTGGATGAGTCTGTGCAGGTTGGTTTAATCAAAAAAAGTGTGACATTGAAAGACACGAATAAATGGATCTTCAGCGATGTTATACATATGACGCTTGACTTGAAGAACATTTCGGACAAGGATATTAAAGGGTTTCAGGGGGTCATTACCTTCAAAGACATGTTTGATAATGAGATCAAGTCACTAAACGTTAAATATGATGAACCCATCAAATCTGGAGCTTCCACGCCTTATGAGGGTAGTTTCGAATTAAATCAGTTTATGGATAAAGATACTGAACTTAGGGAGACACCTTTAGAAAAAATCAAAGTTGAGTTTGAGATGGATCAAATCATCTTTGGTGACGGCAATATTGCGAAACGTTCGGATATTGAATAAAAGGGTTCCAGGTATTTGATTAGATAAATGGGTTCTAGGTATTGGATTGAATAAATGAGTCTTCTAAAGCCTCTTCATCATATGAAGAGGCTTTTTTGTATAAAAGTGAAGGAAGTAGAGGGATGAATAACGTGTAAGTATTGTCGCTACATTGCCTTACCTCCGTAGCTATAGCATTAGATAAATCGTCGGATCATTGATACAATATAACCACAATACTGGTGGAGGTGTGGGACTTATGAAACTGCGGGTATCCGCTGTACAATACCAATTGCAAACGATCCGCTCATTTGAGGAATTTGCCGCCCAGGCGGAGCATTACATACGGACAGCTTCCGAATTCGGAACGGAATTTGTGCTGTTTCCTGAATTTTTTACAACCCAATTAATGTCCATTGGAGACGCACAAGGAAATGCGCTGACGATTGAAGATTTGCCTGATTTTACAGAGCAGTATGAGCAATTGTTTATCTCTCTTGCAGCCCAATACAACATGCATCTGATCGGAGGCACTCACGTTATCCGGCGGGAAGGCAAGCTGTACAATACAGCGCATATGTTCTACCCGGATGGAAGGATTGCACGTCAGGCAAAGATTCATATTACGCCGACCGAAGTAACGGAGTGGAATATGGCTGCGGGTGATGGACTGGAAGTGTTTGATACAGACAAAGGTCGAATTGCGATGCTGACCTGTTACGATATTGAATTTCCCGAAATTGTGCGTATGGCGAAAGCCAAGGGAGCAGATGTGATTTTCTGTCCTTCCTGTACGGACGACCGCCACGGATTTTACCGGGTAAGGTATACGAGTCATGCTCGCGCGGTGGAGAATCAGGTTTACGTTGTATTAACGGGAACGGTGGGCCATCTGCCTACAGTGGATTTCATGCGTGCCAATTACGGACAAGCTGCGATCATTACCCCGAATGATGTGCCATTTCCGCCGCGCGGCATTCTTGCGGAAGGTGAGATTAACAACGATATGATTGTAACGGCCGATCTCGATCTGGATTTGCTGTACGAGGTGCGCGAACGTGGCTCGGTAACAACTTGGCGTGACCGCCGTACAGATCTGTACACCGATTGGGAATAGATCTGTTTTTGGAAGCTGATTAGAGCTATACAAAGGAGGGGTTAAGCGGGATGTATGTCAAAGAAATGCTGATAACGGCACCCGGTGGAAGTGGTAAACATGGTAGAGCTACAGCGGTCATCCGCAATTATGTGGCCCATGACTTTGAAGAGCTTATTCGTATCCAGGCAGAGAGCTTCCCACCCCCATATCCGGAGGAACTTCTTTGGAACCAAGAGCAACTTAGTAGCCATATTCAGCATTATCCTGAAGGAGCCATCTGCATCGAGGTGGATGGGGAACTGGCTGGCTCGATGACTTCACTGCGAATGCAGTGGGATGCTGCGGACCCATCCAGCCATACGTGGGCAGAGGTCACAGATGATGGATATATCCGCAATCACCGGCCGGATGGGAACACGCTATACATTGTTGACCTCTGTGTCCGTCCGAAGTATCGTAAGTGGGGGCTGGCCCAGCTGATGATGCAGGCGATGTACCATCTTGTGATTGCACAGGGGATGGATCGTTTGCTTGGGGCAGGGCGGATGCCTGGATATCACCAGGTAGCTGAGCAAATGTCAGCACAACAGTATCTGGATCAGGTTGCCGCTGGAGAGAGGCATGACCCGGTTATTTCTTTTCTGCTACGATGCGGGCGTATGCCTGTTGGAGTGGCTGCCGATTATCTGGACGACGAGGAATCTTGTCATTACGCGGCTCTGATGGAGTGGCGTAATCCTTTTAAGTAAATACATATCTAAATAGGGAGGCTTTTATCTATGGAATTTACACGTATTACATCCATTCAGGACCCGTTGTTTGCTCAAATGCACAAGTTGATGCAGGACATTTTCCCGCCAGAGGAAGTGCTGGATTTCCCGTTATGGGCTGAACCACTGGAAGACCCGGGCATTCGGGTATTTGTCGCTGTACATGAAGGTCAAGTGGTTGGTGCAACGGAGTACCGTTATTATGAGGACTGGAATGTGGCCATGACTGATTTTACGATTATTGGACGTGAAGGCTTGGGAATCGGCGCATTCTTGGCGAATCATCGCAAGCTTGATCTGCAGCAACTCGCCGCTGCTAATGGTAAAGCGTTGTTCGGCATGTTTGCCGAAATCTACAATCCATATTTGACTCAGGATCATGCGTTTGGTGGCATCAAACCGATGGACCCTTATGTACGCCGTGAAGTGCTGTCCCATCTGGGGTATCAGCGCCTGGACTTCCCTTATGTTCATCCATCCTGGCAAGGTGACGGTGAAGCGGTGGGGGGATTGGACCTGTGCTTTATGCCGGGCGATGAGTCTCTTGCAGAACTGCCAGCCAGTCTGGTGTCCGATTTCCTGAACCGCTACTATGCTGTACTTCCAAACAAACCGCAGGAATGGCTGTCTATGGTGGAGCAGTTGAACGCTTGTGAATCCGTGGCATTACGTCCGTTGTAAGTTGATGCGTAGCAGCGGATATAGAGGGAATAGGGTACTGAGTACACTCCTCCGAATTACGGAAGAACAAGATGGGGCGAATGTAAGAAGTGTAAGAGTGAATTTATGGTGTGTGGTGTACTAGTGCCGGAGATGAATCGGTGGTTTGTGTTGGAACTGGAACGTGGCATAAGTATAACTAAAGTCTAATAGAGGGCAACTAAGGCTTTCCTAGATAAAGCTGAATAAAGAGAAAGGTTGAGGAAATGCGCTAACGATCTCAGGAAGCCTTATTTAGGCGTTTGAGCACACGTTCGAAATCTAACGATCAGGAGAGAGCTTATTTTAGCGAAAAAGAGCTATTTTCAAGCTGAAACTGTGAATTCGACTAAAATAGCGTCCCCTGCGGTTCAACCCCTTAATATTGGACACAAGCTAGCTTTTTCTCAGATTAACGCATCATAATGCAATGGATTTGGGCTCTATGATTCCATCGTTGACCAGGCGCAGGTAATCTGTCGGCGACCAATCGTACAGGCTGCCGTGAATGCGGTCTTTATTGTAGTAACAGATGTATCGATCCACTTCGGAAAAGGCTTCTTCATAGCTTTCAAAGCAATGTCGCTGGTAACATTCTCGTTCCAGAACACTATGAAATGATTCAATAAAGGCATTCTTATTGGGAGTTCGAATGGGCGTCCGTTCATGCTCCAAGCCGGTTTCTTCACAAAAAGCATAG
>NZ_FMVM01000018.1 GCF_900102085.1 Paenibacillus polysaccharolyticus
GAATCTGGTTCTCTAATTCTTTTGCGCCGAGAAGTTTCAAAGCTTCATCGTATTTCTCTTGTAATTCTTGATAGTTGGCTGCATCTTGCTGTATTTGTTGCGTTTCTTTTTGTTTTTTAGCCACCAGTTCCCCCACCTCATCTTCATATTGACGAACCCAAGTCGTCAGCGTTTTAGGAGACATGCCGTACTTTCGTGCCACGACCTCTGTCCGGAGGCCAGAAAGCACCTCTACGACATACTCCTTTTTCGCCTCAACCGGGCATCTAAATCGTCTTTTCATGAACACTCTCCTCATTTCATTTAGTGTATCTGAGGTAGCTTTGAGTGTCCAATTGGATTAGGGGGCTTTAAAGCTCAGGATCGTTAGAGTTTGATTGCCTTCATACCTACACCTGCGCGCTCAAAATTGCATCCTACAATACCCGAACCCATTCCAGTTCACCCCACATACCTTTTCCTTTCACTCATATCACTCATACATCCGTCGTTCCAATTCAGCAAAAGCAATAGCAGGATCATCACTAGAATTGTCGATGTATGCGATAGATTCCGTTGGAAGCGGCCAGGCCACTCGTTTTCGATCAAGAGAAGAACGGAACGCATCCCAATTAGCTAGTTTCCATTCATCTAATGGAGATTGTCTCGCTGTGATTCGTTGACGGTATAACGCTTCGTTCTGCAAATAAACATAAGCAACTCGAACGTCTGTGTTATCGAGGGAACGGCCAATGCGTGCGAGTTCCTGCTCAATCCAATCCGGTGTCCCGGTCTCTTTGGTAAAAGGCCCAACCACGAGAGTGTCTACACCAAGTTGTACGTTATCCAAAGCGGCGTCCATCGTGATTCGATAACCCAGATCACGGCACAGCCGTTTGTATTCTGGTGAATCCCGATCTGATGGATCAAGCCCTTGTAACGTCATGATGGCCTCAGCTGCGGGACGAAGCAGGATGTCCATGTCCAAAAATGCAGCTTTATATTTACGCGAGAGCGCTTTGGCGAGTGTAGTTTTGCCACTTCCGGCTCCGCCGAGAAAGAAAATAAGTTTACTTTTGCGCATGAGAGAATGTCTCCTTTAATTCGAAGTATCGGTCTATCTAAATCTGTAAAGATCGAAAAAATTTCTATATACAATTTAAGGCTGGATAGAGGTAGTTTAACATAAAAAGATAAATGGGGTGCTGGACATAGAAGGAATTATAAGGTATCATGACACCTAGATTAACTATGCATAGATTTCCGATGTATTAGACCAGTACTTAGGAGGGAGCGTTTTGTTTGCAGATCAATAAACAAATGATTAAAGGAAGTACAGAAACATTAATTTTAACTTTACTTCATGCACAACCCATGTATGGCTATGAGCTGATTAAGGAACTGCATCGTCAATCAGAGGGCGTGTTTAGTCTCAAAGAAGGAACGTTGTATCCGATTCTACACGCGATGGAAATCGAAGGATGGGTGGAGGCTTACTGGGCAGAAGTGGAGGGCAGAAAACGGAAATATTACTCCATACGAGAGCAAGGCATACAGGCATTACAACAGAAAAAAGCGGAATGGTCTCTATTTCGTCGTGCTGTAGATCGCGTGATCGGTGAAGGAGGTTTAGCCTGATGAATCAGAAGAAAGTGAAAGAGCAGGGGAAGCAGAAAGAAAAAAAGGAACAGATTCAGAATTATCTGGATCAAATCTGTGGTCAGGTCAGGGCGAGGGAAGTACATAACGATCTTCGTGAGGAACTCGGGAATCATCTCGAAGAGATGACCTATGACAAGGAGCAGGAAGGATTTACAACGGAGGAAGCTGCCACATACGCTATTGAACAAATGGGTGATCCGGCTGATCTAGGCAAAAGAATGCACAAAATTCATCGTCACCGAATGCACTGGAGATTATTGGCGGGAGTCGTGGGGATGGCTCTTGTTGGCATGGTTTTGACCTGGATATATGCGAATAGTCTATTAGACTTGGGAAATGAATACTCATCCGTCCATCTACTGTATACAAGTATGGGGATGTTAGCCATGTTGTTCTGCCTCTTTTTCGACTATAGGAAATGGATTAAATCTGCTTGGTGGGTATACATTCTAATGAATGTTCTCTTATGGATTACCCCGGTGATAGCAGACTCGTATGGGAGCTTGAATAGAATGCTCATATTGCCATTTGGCTTCTCAATCGATGTTACCACGTCCGCGCTTTGGATATTGCCACTCGCGATCGGCGGGATTGTCATTTCCCATTTTCGTTCGGGTCTGAACGTGCAAATGATCTTTACCTATGTTGCGTTAGTAGCTTTGCCTATGGTACTCATCTATCAAATCTCGGATTGGGTCCGATTGTCGTTATTTGGATGCATATCTTTGCTACTGTTCGGATGGATTACAAGAAAGTGGCTGTATACGCTGATTACTGCGTGTTTTTGTGGAGTGGCTGCAGCCTTGTTATTACTTGTAACCGATCAATATAGTCGATTCGAAAGGTTGTCTGTTGTATTTAATTTGGATCAAGATTCTAAGGGTATGGGATTTATGAATAACGCTATTATTGATATCGTCAAAACAGCGGGATGGTGGGGGAATGGTACGAATATCCCGATAGGATCAACTTTAAAATATCTTTATCTGAGTTATCCCGGGGTTATGCTTATAGACGTGTTTGGGTGGTCTGCCTGTGCGCTGTTTATTGTTGGCATAGTGTGGTTTGTAAATACATTATTTAAAATACTGCCGCGTATACAAGACAAGTTTGGTTCGATGATTGTACTGTCTGTAACGGTTACACTTGCACTTCAACTGAGTTATTCAGTTGCGATCATTACGGGAATGGTCCCAATCATGAGTATTGAATTTCCCCTTATCGGATATGGAGCTCATGTAATACTTGAATACGCTATGATCGGTTTGCTTCTTGGTGTTTATCGTCGAAAGGATACGGTTTCCTTGAGCCGTAACTACACCCGAACCCACACGGGAAAGAGTATGACGTTATCAGAAAGATGATGGACTATACCAAGGTTCACAACTTATCAGAGGGAAACCAGATGTGCCGCAGATTAACCCAGCCCTGACTGTTGAATGACATTCTGCGAACGGAAGGAAGATAAATCTAAAATAAGAAGTTATATCGGTCAAGAGTTCTGTTTGTGTTCTTATTTTATCATTTAGAATAAAACGTAGATAGATGAATGGAGGTTTTTCCTATGATTGATATAATAATCTCTTCATCCCATCTTTGTTATCTTGTAGCCCGGGTAGAATTGTCCAAATTAAGAACGGAATAGAGCGGAGTTTGGATTTGCCAGCAGTTCATTTATACAAAAGTGATATGTAAGTGCTATAATGTAAAAATAAACGTATGAAGGGGGTGAATCTCTTGTTTGAATTACATGAGCTATTGCCGTATATATTCTCCATTGGTCTGATTTTTACCGTCAGTTACGCCTATATTGCCCATCTACACTGTGGTATGACGGAGTACTGGATGGAAGGTGGAGCTGGAGACGGAATTGAACCTGTCTTTCCGGCACTTGGCTTGAACTTACAGTGCAGGCCGGAAAACTGGAGCCGCATGGTCAGACGAAAAGAAGCACCGGATGAAGATGAACCAGACTGTATTTCCTTGTTGAGACTGGAATCAACCAATCAACAAGGAGGATATATATGGAACAACATACAAACAAGAGGTTCACACTCACATCTGGCAAGGGACGGATCTATGGCCTGATTGTGATTTTATTCGCAGTTATGCTGCTTGCCGGATGCAGTAATAATGTATCAGAGATTAATTCTTCCACTCCAGGGTTCTTTAATCATTACATCGTATTTCCGCTGTCGTATCTGATTCAGCATATCGCCAGTATATTTAGTGGAAGTTATGGTGTTGCGATTATCGTCATTACACTTGTCATTCGGCTCGCATTATTACCGCTCATGATGCGTCAAGCCAAGTCCCAGCAGGGAACACGGGTGATTATGAATGCGATGAAACCTGAACTGGATGCCATTAAGAAAAAGTACGAGGGCAAGAACGATACGGCTAACCGGCAGAAGTTGTCTGAAGAGACAATGGCGTTATACAAAAAGCATAAATTCAACCCGCTGAATATCGGCTGTTTGCCATTGTTAATTCAACTCCCGATTTTATCGGGGATTTACACGGCAATTCGGCTAACGCCAGAGCTGTCATCCCATTCGTTTTTGTGGTTCAAGCTTGGCGCACCTGACTATGTACTGGCTGTAATTGTAGCTGTTATTTATCTTATTCAGGCGAAGGTATCACAGGCAAATATGGCTCCTGAACAGCGCAAACAGTTTGCGATAATGGGGTATATCTCCCCGCTAATGATGGCGTTTTTCTCGTTTTCCGCACCAGCAGCTATGCCACTGTACTGGACGGTTGGGGGCTCGTTCTTAGTGCTACAGACGTTGCTGTTCCGCAAATTGTACCCAGTCGAGCATCCGCAGGTAGCCGAAGTGACGGAATTAAGCACGCAGAAGCCTGATCACATCAAAGGTGCTAAAAGCACGAAGAGCGCAAAGAATACCAATAGTGCAAAGAATACACAAAATGCGGGTAATTCAAAACGTTCTGCTAAACCTGCCAAATCGTAGTTGAGTTATAAAAATATTGAATAATGCAATCAAAGAAGCGCGTCCATAGGGACACGCTTCTTTGATTTGCTTAACTTATATTCTAGGTATATCCAGATCTCCGGATAATTGAAAACGGGAAACAAAATGCCAGATTAACTCCCGACGGGAGGAAACCTTTGTTTTGGCGAAGATGGACTTCAGATGATCTTGAACGGTGTAGGCTGAAATATGCATAGCCTTTGCAATTTCCTTCGAGGAAAAGCTGCGTAGCACATAGGCGAGCAATTCACGCTCCCGAGCGGATAAGGAATAACTGTCGGACAGCAGGGGGAGTAAATCCTGAGGCATAGCCTGCTCCAGCCAAATGGCGATCTGATCCCATTTCTCTGCATGCTCTGCCGATTCGCAAGACTGCATCATACTAGCCTGAAGCATAACATAACGACCGTCCGCCAACTGGACACATACTTTAGACAGTGAACCGTCCGATGTTGGTGAAGCTGACGAGGCATTCTTTTGAATGGATTGCAGTAGATGAGAACTCACGGCACGAACGGGTCTCGGAAGCACATCGGATTCAATCTGCTCCAATCGGCGTAATTGGGATAACCAGTATTGTGCGGCCGGATTTTGCATTACAGGTTCGAGCGGAGCGCGTAAAATAACAATGCCTGGCTCCCGCGGACTGCCACCTTGAAGCTCTTCCATCAATAATAGATGCGTTGTCCGTAGCATAAATGCAATTGAGGATGCCCAGTGTTGCATGAGCTCTCGCTCTTCTTCAGAGAATGTAGGCTTGTTCTGTTTGCGGTACAACGTGAGATAACCCCAGCAGGCATCGTTATTCACAAATACCGTTCGAAGCTCATCCCCGAATCCGGCAGGCTGTAAAATATTCGTATAACGTGAACTTGCTCCAGGCCGTGATTGGATAGAAGCATGCAAAATAGCAGCATACTGACCGGACTTAATCAAGTCGCTATATTTATGGATATCCTCTTCCATGTATTCATTAATAAATAATCGATCATGAATGGCTTCAATGCCATCTTCCGTCACCGCGCCTGTAGAAAGAAGGGTGGAAGGATCTACGGTGGTGAAGCAATATGCATCATATGTGATAACCGTATGAATTTGTTTGAGAACAGCTTCCCGATAGGTGCGAGAGGTCCAGTTTCCTTTTTCAAGGGAAGTAATCCGGTGTACATTCTGTGCAGTAATTAGGCTGGTCAATTGGATAAGCTCCTTCCCGAGTACGTTAATATCCCATACTTATGGGATGGTCGTCTGTATGTATCCTTTTATAATGAAATTAGACGAATACAGAGTCAAGTCTAACTTCAAATTCAGAGGAGTGTAACTGCGATGAAAGATCATATAAATGGTACACGGGATGAAAAACGAAATAAAGGAACGGATCATACATGCTCGGATAATCCTTCACCCATGAGTTGGGATAGCGCGGACATCGTTCGTTATGAACAATCGATTGCTCTCAAAATTCCGGGATATGCCCATATGCATGATCTGATGGATAAACTTATCACAGCAACAATAGCAGATAACAACCATATTAGAATATTAGTTACTGGGGCTGGAGGGGGCAAGGAGATTACTTTGCTGGGTACAAAGCATCCTGACTGGTCGTTGACAGGCATGGATACCTCTAAGCCGATGTTGGATTTAGCGAAAAAAAGAGCAGATGAAGCTCGCATCTCGCATCGGGTCAAGCTTTTTTCCGAGACCATTAAACAATTACCTGAGGATGGATTGTACGATGGTGCCACGAGTATGCTGATGCTGCATTTTATTCAGGGACTGGAAGCAAAAAAGTCTTTCCTGATGCATCTCGCCAGTAAGCTCAAACCCGGCGCACCTCTAATCCTTGCGTCTGTTAATGCAGATCTGGATTCTCCGGCTTATCCAATCATGATGCAGGCGTGGCGGGAACATATGATGCAGGCGGGAGTGCTTACGGAGGAATGGGAACGGTTCGCCGCATCGCTCGGTCAGACATCCGATCCCGTATCTGCTGAAATTTTAGTGAGATTGCTTGCGGAGTGCGGTTTTTCAAGGATAACCCGTTATTTTGCAGCATTCTGGGTGGAGGGGTATTATGCAATCCGAGACTAATATACAACAAGACAACATCATGAAGGATCAGATCTGGGTTGTTGGTGGTTATGGCCAAGTGGGGCAGATGGTCTGTACTCAGCTTGCGCAAGCATTTCCCGGCAAAGTGTGGGCTGCGGGTACACGCTTGGAACGTGCCGAACAATTCAGTCGCCAGACGGGTGGAGCAGTTAAACCACTGCAACTGAATATTATGAAAACGGTGGACCCTGCCATGTTGCGACACGTTAAACTTGTCGTCATGTGTGTAGATCAGAATGACACCCGGTTCGTTGAAAGTTGTGCCAAATCCGGAGCCGATTACATCGATATTTCTGCCAAAGGTGATTTCTTAAAACAAGTGGAAGGATTGCATTCGGTGATGAAAGTTTCTGGATCAACCGCTATTCTTAGCGTTGGTTTGTCGCCCGGCATAACCAATCTGCTTGTTCGTGAAGCGTCGATGCATTTGGATCAAGTGCAGGAGGCGAACATCACGGTGATGCTTGGTCTCGGGGAGAAGCACGGCAAGGCGGCAATCGAATGGACGGTAGACCAGATGAATACGGCTTATGAGGTCAAGAAGCATGGAAAGTTTACCAAAGTTCAGAGTTTGAGCGATGGAAAATGGATTGATTTCGGCGAGCAACTGGGAAGACGGATCGCATATCGATTTCCGTTTTCAGACCAACAGGCTGTAGCCCAAACGTTGCACATCCCTACCGTTTCAACCCGACTGTGCCTAGATTCCCGTTGGATTACCAGAGCATTGTCGATATCCAGACAAGCAGGATTAGTGAAGCTGCTGCGTTTTGCTTGGGTTCGTGATCTGGTAGTAAAAGCATTTGCTGCGATTCCAGGTGGTAAGCCGATGTTTGCTGTGAAGATAGATGCGACAGGATGGAAAAATGGAGAGCGGGTGGGAATAGAACAGCTCGTTGTTGGCGAGAAGGAGGCTGTTCTCACAGCAGAGGTAGCTGCAGCTGTAGCGAAAAGGGTCTATATGAACGGTCAACAGCCAGGCGTGTATCATTTGGAACAATGTTTCTCCATAAAGGACATTGAAGAGGAACTTAAATACTCTTTAAATGTGGTAAACAAAATCACATAATCTGAACCGTATCCAAGTGACGCGACGCGTTGGACTCATGGCTTAAAACAACTTAAAGGTTGTTTTGTCTGAAAGCGCCAATCTGCTATGATAAAACTACGGATCAAGCACGATTGGAGGGAGAACATGGACTATATTGCCATACTGCCTTATTACAGAGTACAACGAGAGATGACTGGCCTTTCGCAGGAGATTGAGAGGAATGCCCGTACCATGACCCTTTATTCGGATCGAATCGTGACCAAGTACAGGGAGTTCAGGATTACGGAAGTATTTGATATGTCTTTTCGCCGGATGGGGGATGCAGGTGGTTTTTTCTATCTGCATACGAGCACAGGAGTATATCCCTATATGGTAGAGATAGATCCTAGGCCGTTTATCCAGACATTCCACCAAGTGGCGATTGCTCGAATCAAATGATTGACCTTGCCGCCACGTAAAGCCTTACGATGGATGGGTAGTAATTATATCCAATCCAGAGGAGTGTATCTCATGAGTATTTTGATTCAACAAACAACTATTCTAACGATGCAAGAAGCCGAAGCACCTTTCACGGGGGATATACGGATCGAAGGAAGTCAGATTGTGCAGATCGCGAGTCATATCATGCCTCAACCTGAGGATGAGGTGATTGATGGTCGAAATAAACTGGCGATGCCCGGTCTTGTGAATGCCCACCAGCATTCGCCAATGAGTCTGCTTCGAGGTTTTTCCGACGATCTGAAGTTGATGGACTGGCTGGAGCGCAAGATGTTGCCTGCCGAAGCACGAATGACACCTGAAGATATTTATTGGGGAGCTAAATTGGGCATTGCAGAGATGATTCGTTCAGGAACAACGGCTTTTGCCGATATGTACATTCATATGAATGAGATCGCTGAAGCAGTCACGGAAACAGGCATACGTGCATCGCTGACTCGTGGTATGGTTTTTATGGAGGATGATGGAGGACGCAGGCTGCAGGAAGCGATCGATCTGGTGCAACGCTGGTCAGGGAAAGCAAATGGTCGAATCACAACGATGTATGGACCGCATTCTCCTTATACTTGTCCGATGGAACCGTTACGTGAAGTCGTTGCAATGGCTGTTCAGGACGAGATTCCACTGCACATTCATCTGGCGGAAACGAAGGAAGAAGTAGAGAAGATTCGTAGCCGCTATGATATGACACCCACGGAATATTTGGAGGAATCAGGTATGTTCGAGCGGGCGCATGTGCTACTGGCTCACGGAGTACATCTGAACCCTCAAGACATCAGCAGGCTGAAGGGCATGCGCGGCGGTGTCGCCCATAATCCGGTGAGCAATCTGAAGCTCGGTTGTGGCATTGCTCCAGTAGAGGCGATGATATTCGAGGGGATCACGGTAGGAATCGGGACAGATGGAGCAGGGAGCGCAACAACACTGGATATGTTCGAAGAAATCAAGGTTGCATGCTGGCTGCAAAAGCTGGACTACGGTGATCCAACCCGGCTTCCAGCACGTCAAGTACTTGATATGGCAACCCGTGGGAGTGCAAAATTGTTATCATTGCAAAATGAAGTGGGGATGCTTGCACCTGGATACAAAGCGGATCTCATTCTGATTGACCTTGCCAAACCTCACCTGCAGCCCATTCATAATGTGGAGTCGCTGTTGGCCTATAGCGTGAATGGGGCGGATGTGCATACTACCATTGTAGATGGGCAGATCCTGATGCAGGACAGAAAGTTGCTTACCATAGATGAGGATGAGTTATATCGGGAAGTAAACACTCGCGCGAAGCGAATTGTGGAAGGCGTTTAAAAATATTATGTTTTCGTTTAATCGATTAATTCAAAAGGCAATCTCTAATTTCATCTTAAAAAGTGCTGTATTTCTCCCCATATTTTATTGGCTTCCACAGCGTTTTGTGCTGGTGCGACATACCGAGAGTTATTTTTTGCATGAATGAAATATAATGTATTGAATTTATCGTTAGCCCACTGAATCGTATAATAATCGTCGAGATCAGTTCGGTTTTCATTTGCAATAATGGGGAAATATCGATCACCATTCATTTTTTTCTTCATTTTAGCTATGAAACGATCTGACCTTTCAGGTTCAAAAACATCATATACTTTGTCGTCAATAAGCATTTTTCCTTTAAAGGTAGTAGGTCTGAAAAAATCCCGATAACCTTTCATCGTCATTTGAATTTCGATTTTTTCTCCATCTAATGTACTAGCAGTGTATTTTTGCTCAATGTCATAAGGTAATTTATAAAATATTAGCATCACGATAAAAAGACTAACGACACCAACAATTACAGCAATTAAATTCTTGATAATATGACCGCCTTTCTATGAGTGAGTAACGTAAATGATCTATCCTAAGAACAATTCTGTTTACATGTTCATCGTCATTGAAATATCCAAAATAAAAATAACTGTGGGCACTGTAATTTGGTATGCTGATACAAATTATAACATGTAATATACTGGAAAATAAATCATTTATCAGTATATATAAGTGGGGTTATTCGCGTTTATGATAAACTCAAAATAGAAACTTGCGGATATTTGAAAATATTTTTTTCGAAAATTCAATCGAAAATGGAAATTTTTTGATGATTAAAACGCTATGGGAGCTTATCCCATGGCGTTTTTTGTCGAATATTAACTGGTAATAGTTCTATGGACCTGTTCAGAATCCGTTCAGAATAGGTCGTTATACTTGCTATGTATCTATATTAAAAATCAGATAAACACGAGGAGGAACATGAATTGAAGGGGAAAAATAAACACAATAAATTAAAGCCGATCATGAAAAAAAGCATGTTGGCCGCACTTAGTCTTGGTATTGCCTTGCCTGTAGCCGGTTCAATTCCTCACGCTCTGGCGGGAGCACTTGAGCCGACCAACATTAACATTTCACGCCCAGTACTTAATGATGATATTTATTGGCTAAGCCATTCGTCCGAGCAAGTGGATGCACTACCTATTATGCCTTCTACCCCAATCGGAGTTGATAATAATACGATCATTATTGATTTGAGTACTCATTTTCCTTCTGAGAAGTTCATTCAACTCGGTGCGATTTCAGAGAATACGAATGTAGCTCGCACTTATGTAACTAACGACAATAAACTTATTGTTGTTCCTTATCGTAGCGGCAAGATCAACATTCAATTGCAGGCTAAAAATGCACTATCCCCAGAAGGGGAAATGATTAGAGACAATATAGAGCTCTACATCAGCAAAAAAGGAGATCTAAACGGTGACGACAAAGTTGATTCTGCGGATGCAGTTCAACTATACAATTACCTTCGTAACATGGTAACCCGTCGTGGCTTCTCTTTTGTAGAGATGAACCAAGCAGATGTAGATCGAAACGGTGAACCTGAATTGGCAGATATGAATGCTTTGCTAAGTGGTTACGCTAACCAATCTCTTGGGGCTAAAGATAATAGCTATGTATTAACGTTCAAGCAAGTCGATGACGCTCCATATGTGTTGAATGGCAAGTTAAATGGGGATTTGAAAGTGGGCGCTACGTTAACAAGTAACACTGAATTCTTTGACCCTGACGGCGATAGACTTAGAACGATGCACTATCAATGGTATCGGGGCTCCGAAGCAAGTGGAGAAGGTAAAACAGAAATCATAGGAGCTACTGATGCAGTATATAAGATTACTGATGCCGAGCAAGAGAAATATCTCTTTTTACAGATTACACCTGAATCTTATTCATCTGATCGTCCTCAAGGAAAACCGGTAGTCCTTCGTAGTGAGTCAACTGTTGCGGTAAAACAGGAGGATATCGTAAGTCTTTCGCCATCGAATGGTTCTACGGAAGTTAAGACTAATGCGCCATTAGTAATTACGTATAATCGGCCTGTAAAAATAAATACGAACAGTTACTCCAGCATTATCATTAGGAACCTGACATCTAATCAAGTTGAAGCTTCTTATATGGTTTTAATGGGAAATGATTTCTTAATAGATGGGAATAAGATCTATATTAACAACCCGGGTTTGAAATACGGTGCTAATTATTCTGTTGAAATCTCAAATGATGCTTTCAAAGCTGCGGATCCGGATGATAATGCTTATATGCAAGGGACTGTCGTAGAACAAAATGGTGTTCAATGGACATTTACAACACAGATACCACAATAATTTAAAATTCTAACTTGCTCCAAAATGATATTTACCCACTATTGATTCAGACATGGAGGTTATTAGATGCTTCAACTGAAAAAGAAACGTCCAAAATTAAGAAAAACAATGTCAGGTCTGATTATGTTGACATTATTCTCGTCACTTGTTTTGCCGGGCTCCGCAGGAGCTACACCTCCTCAATCATCACAAGTCGAATTGGCGAATGTGAGTGTACAGGCAGGTCAAACCGTTCATGTGCCTGTTGTTATGAAAGCGACGGAACTTCCGATCAGAGCTTATAATATGCAAGTTGATTATGATACAACAGCGTTGGAGATTGTACGAATCACTCCAAGAACGATCAATACAATCACTTCATCCCCAGAACTAAATACTCCATCCGATTTCCAGTACGTTATTAATAACGAGGAAGGATGGGTGCGGATTATATGGATGGATCTTAGTGAAGTTGAGCATTGGATCGATACAGGTGACCAAATGTTCGATATCGAATTTAAAGCTAAATCCACTGCTACTCCAGGACAAAAACAGCTCAAAGTGAATCAGGATGACTCAGAACACTTCCACTTCGAAAATGTAGACTATGGTACTAATGCCCAATTGTCAGGTGGAACCATTACCATTACAGCGGCTAGTTCAGGTGGTAACTCCAGTACGCCTTCAACGGGTTCATCAGGTGGAGGGGGAGCGGCACCATCTCCTGCACCATCTGTGCCAACCACATCTTCCACTCCAGCGCCAACTAAAGGTGTAGACATTTACGTGAATGGACAGAAGCAGGAGCAGTCTGCAACGGCATCAATCTCCACGATTGATAATAAAGTGACTACAACGATTCAAGTGGATAACAACAAAGTGATCAATCAGGTGGGGAACGGACTTCGTACACTGTTACTTCCGGTTACAGGCACGGGTACTAATTCGGTTGTCGGTGAACTGAACGGCAGACTCGTGAAGACGATGGAAGGCAGTAATGCACAAGTTGTTATTCAAACGGATACAGGAACGTATACCCTTCCAGCCAGTCAAATCAAGATAGATCAGGTGGTTAAACAGCTTGGCGGTTCAGCACCTTTGGAAGATGTTAAGTTCCAGATTGCGATTACACCAAGTAATGATGCAAAGAAAGCAGCGATTGCAGCGGCAGCAAGCAAAATGAATAATACAACGGTGATTGCGGCTCCGGTTGATTTTGAAGTGAAGGCTGTTTACAAAGGTCAGCAGGTGGATGTGAATCGCTTCAATGCTTATGTAGAGCGCACGATCACTTTGCCTAAAGACACCGACGGCTCCAAAATCACCACAGGTGTTGTGCTTCAAGCGGACGGTACAATGCTACATGTGCCAACCAAAGTAATCAAAGGAACAACAAATGATGCTGCGGTGATTAATAGCTTGACGAACAGCACGTATGCTTTGATTTACCACCCGGCAACATTCACGGATATTTCCAATCACTGGAGTCGCACGGATGTTGAGGATTTGGCTTCTCGTCTCGTTGTAGAAGGTGCAGGAGATAACACATTTGCACCGGATCGTAGCATTACGCGCGCAGAGTTCACAGCCGTATTACTCAGAGGTCTTGGTCTGCATTCTCCTGAAAGTGCTGTAACGACAACATTTACAGACGTGAAAGCAGATAGCTGGTATGAGAATGAAGTGCAAACCGCAATTTCCTACGGGCTGATCTCCGGTTACACGGATAACAGCTTCCGTCCGAACGAGGAAATATCCCGTGCTGAAGCGATGACCATCGTTGCACGTGCCATGAAATTGGTAGACTTGGCTAAAGCGGATGCTTCCGAGACGGCGAATCTGCTTGGTGCGTATAGTGACGGTAGCAAAGTCCAAGCATGGGCTGCAGAGCCTGTAGCTTCAGCAATTAAGCAAGGTCTGGTCCAAGGGGCTGACGGGAAATTGATGGCAGACGCAGACATTAGCCGTGCTCAGACAGCAGCTATTGTGAAACGTTTGCTGGCAAAAGCCGGATTGATCTAATTTATTTTCAAATGATTGTTCATTAAAATGTAATCCTAACAACAATAGAACACCTGCCTCTCGTTTAACGTTATCGTTGAATGAAAGACAGGTGTTTTTTATTTCAAACGAAAGTTTTGTTTAGAGGCGGATCATTTGATAAAATAGAAGGGACGCCTCAGCACACTTTTAATAGAAAAAGTATATTGGCACATTTTTAGATCCTTTACTGTGAGCCTTGTCGTGCGTCTATGTGAATATATGAACATAATCTAGCGATTTTATTATACACAGAATGGAGCCATCCGATGAAATATCGCAATATGGAAGATTGTATAAACGACCTGGAGCAGCATGGTCATCTGATCAGGGTTAAGGAAGAGGTTGATCCGAATCTGGAGATGGCTGCGATTCACATGAAGGTGCATGAGGCTAAGGGCCCGGCGCTGTTATTTGAAAATGTAAAAGGCTCCAAGTTCAAAGCCGTGTCGAATCTGTTCGGCACCGTTGAACGCAGTAAGTTCATGTTCCGCGAGACACTGGAAGGTGTACAGCGCGTTATGGATGTGCGGGACGACCCTATGAAGGCACTCAAGACACCACTCAAACATGTTCGCACAGGACTTGCTGCCTGGCAGGCATTGCCGAAGCAAAAATCCATCAGCCTTCCGGTATCGGCGCAGGAGATTCAGATTTCCGATCTGCCGCTCATCAAACACTGGCCGATGGATGGAGGCGCGTTTGTCACATTGCCTCAAGTGTATTCGGAAGACCCGGACAAACCGGGCATTATGAATTCCAATCTGGGTATGTATCGTGTGCAGCTGAGTGGTAACGACTACGAGATGAATAAAGAGATTGGACTACATTATCAAATTCACCGTGGAATCGGAATCCATCAAGCCAAAGCGGTTAAAAAAGGCGAACCGCTGAAAGTTAGCATTTTCATCGGCGGCCCGCCAGCACATACGTTATCAGCAGTCATGCCGTTGCCGGAAGGATTAAGTGAGATGACCTTTGCCGGCCTGCTTGCCGGACGCCGTTTCAGATATAGCTATAAGGATGGGTACTGCATTAGCAATGACGCGGACTTTGTCATTACGGGGGAGATTTATCCTGGCGAGACCAAGCCGGAAGGTCCTTTTGGGGACCATTTGGGTTACTATAGCCTGACTCACGAATTCCCGCTTATGCGTGTTCATAAAGTATATGCTAAACCAAACGCGATCTGGCCATTTACGGTTGTAGGACGTCCGCCGCAAGAAGATACGGCATTTGGCGATCTTATTCATGAAATTACGGGAGATGCCATCAAACAGGAAATTCCGGGTGTGAAAGAGGTGCATGCTGTGGATGCTGCAGGGGTCCATCCTTTGTTATTCGCCATCGGCAGTGAGCGTTATACGCCTTATACCGATGTGAAGCAACCAACCGAATTGTTGACGATTGCCAATCGAATTTTAGGAACAGGCCAACTCAGCTTGGCGAAGTATCTGTTTATTACGGCGGAGGATCAGCAACCACTGGATACGCATAAAGAAGTTGAATTTTTGACTTATATTTTGGAACGGATGGATCTGCAAAGGGATATTCATTTTCATACGCATACTACGATTGATACACTCGACTACTCAGGTACGGGGCTCAACAGTGGTAGCAAGGTGGTTATGGCGGCATACGGCGACAAGATTCGTGAATTGTGCAAAGAAGTGCCGGAATCGCTGAAGAATATTCGCGGTTACGACAATCCGCAACTGATCATGCCGGGCATGGTTTCCATTCAGACATCTGCCTTCACTACGTATGAAGATACTGCGCGGGAGATGAGAGAGTTTACGGATCTGCTGCAAGAGCGTGGGGGACTGGAATCATGCCCGTTGATTATCGTGTGTGATGACAGCTCGTTCCTGAGTGCAAACCTCAGTAACTTCTTATGGGCTACGTTTACGCGCAGCAACCCGTCACATGACATGTACGGAGTGAACAGCGGTTATAATCACAAGCACTGGGGCTGTGACCAGCTCATTATTGATGCGCGGGTGAAACCACATCAGGCGCCGCCGCTCATTCCCGATGCATCGGTGGAGAAGGGCATTGAACGTTTTTTCGTAAAAGGTGCAAGTCTGGAATCCATTAAACTTTAAGTCGCATTGTAATGTATTGCTCATGAATCAGGAGTCCAAACCATGTGTTAGGGCTCCTTTTTCATTACGTTAGTTTCGTTTCATTCGCTTGGAAACACGTGAAAAAGTTATTAAATCTCGCATACACGAAATTAAAAACCGGGATAATACCTTATTGCCTATGAGGATAAAGTCTTAGGCGTTCATTTTTGTCCATATGATTAAGGTCGTTTGGACTATGTTGAAAATGTTGGATTCAAACGATATAAGATGTATAAGTATGTCTCGGCCCCGATCATTCGGGGTTGTTAACTATAATCATTTGTTCAGGGGGAGTTCCGATTGAGAATCCATATTATGAACCTGCAAGACGGGGACCGTCTGACAGCGGATACGTTTAGTGATGCAGGACTGCACATTCTCGGAAAGGGGACTGTCATTCGAAGCGAGGATATTACCTTGCTTATGCAGCATCGGGTAGATTACGTAGACATTGAATTGCGTGAAGAAGGAATTACCGAAGCAGAGTTTTTCGCAGCTTCGATGAAACACGCATCAGAATCCAGAAGTAACAGCAGTTCTAGCGGGACAAGCACTGGTGAACAACCTCCTGAGGAAGAGATGAAGTCTCAATTCCTTCAGACTGTACATAATTATCAGAATGCATTTCTGGAAGCGCTGACGGTAGGCAAGTTTAATGCAACGATGGTAGATGATGCCCTGCAACCTATGGTGGATGGACTTGATGAGCAGAAGGACGTTGTACATCTCCTGATGATGCTGGAACGCGATGACGTTAACAACTACACCCATTCCATACAGGTAGGTCTATTATCCTTCTATATTGCAAGCTGGCTAGGTTATTCTCAGGAAGAATGTTATAAGATCAGCCGGGGCGGGTACTTGCACGATATCGGCAAGTGTAAGGTTTCACTTCGAATTCGAAACAAAACAGAACCGTTGACGGCAGAAGAACAGCTTGAATTGCAGCGTCATACGATCTATGGACACGAAATCATTAAGAACTCTATGACAGATGAAGCTACGGCTCTGGTCGCTTTACAGCATCATGAGCGTGAAGATGGATCAGGGTATCCAATGCAACTTGGAAAAGGTGAGATTCATCCGTATACTCAGATTGTGTCTGTAGCTGATATCTACATTGGTATGCGGACCGGTAAACATGGAGCGAGCAATCCGAACTTGATTAACAATCTCAGAGATATCTATGGCATGGGATTTGGTAAACTGAATGAAAAGGCGGTTCAAGCGTTAATGCAGCATTTGCTGCCTAACTTTATCGGTAAACAAGTACTTCTCAGCAATGGTGAGAAAGGTGTTATTGTTATGAACAATGCGTCCGATATTTTCAAACCGCTGATTAAAGTGGAATCCGAACAGTATCGTGATCTGTCCAAAGAGCGCACTCTTTCCATTAACGAATTGCTGATTTAAGCGGTAAAAAAGAAAACAGGCAAAACGAGCTTCTTATCATTGGATGAGAAGCTCGTTTTATTAATGAAACAATCTCAACCATTGCTATCAATCACGCCTCGCTGAAACGAACCGTTCCGAAAGACGATCCACGATCCATACCAGCAAAGCCGTGATACTGACGCCCGCACCTAACAAACATACTCCCCTCCAGCCTGACCAGGCGTACACTTGTGTAGAAAAAATGGAACCAACTGCGCTGCCGATGGAATAGAAGATCATATACGATGCAGTTAATCGGCTCTGAGCTTCCGGACGGACTTGATAAATCAGACTTTGATTAGTCACATGTACAGCTTGTACAGCAAGATCAAGCAGGATCACACCCACAACCAGAAACCATAATGAAGTATGTAACAGGCTGGTAGGAATCCAGGACAACACTAAAATGATGAGAGAAATGGCGGTTGTTTTCTGTCCAGAACCATGATCGGCCAGTTTGCCTGCTTTGGCGGCAGCAAGTGCTCCAGCAAGGCCTGCAAAGCCAAAAGCGCCTATAGCAGCGTGGGATAACGATATGGGGGGTGCACTGAGTGGTAACACAATGGCAGTCCACAATATGCTGAAGGCCATAAAAATCAACATGGCTAGTAACCCTCGGATACGAAGTACATGTAACTCTTTATATAGTCGCAGGGTGGAAGCAAGCAGTTGCAAGTAGCCAAGCTTGGATTGTTTGAACGATCCTTGAGGGAGCATACGCCCCAGCACAAATACACTAATCAGAGTGAGACTGGCTGAAAATAAATATACAGATCTCCAGCCCAACCAGTCGTTCATCAAACCGGCCACAGATCGCGCAAGCAAGATGCCGATGACAATTCCGCTGGTTACCCGGCCTACGATGCTCCCTCGCTGGGAGTCGGCTGACAAATGAGCCGCATAAGCAACAAAGGTTTGTGTGATAACGGCTAATAACCCAACCATTGCAATAGCTGAGAATAAAATGGATGATGAAGCAGAAGTTCCTACAACGATTAGAGCGGATGCGGATAAAATCATCTGGATCAGGATCAGTTTTCGGCGGTTGACGAGGTCTCCCAGTGGAACAAGCAGTAAGAGGCCAAGCGCGTAACAAATCTGAGTAATGGTAATCACGAGACCAATGGTTGCAGTGGATAGATGAAATTCGAGTGCGATGGAATCCAATAAGGGTTGCGCATAGTAAATATTCGCTACGGATAGACCGCTACACACAGCAAATACCCATGCTAATGCTCCTGTCATGCTCTGTTTTGTAGAAGATTCCTTGTTTGCTTTTTGAATAGAATGTTGCATTTATGACGCATTCCTTTCTTGTTTTCTATTTTGTACTGATTGGTATATTATTGATGGGATTAACCATATATTTTATCTTTCTGAATGTCAATAGGGCTCCTGATTAGAAAAAGAGGAAATGGTTATTAATTGATTGAGATACTATGTTTATTGTGGGGGAGGGAGGATTGATGATTTAAATACATTTTGACATTTCGAATTACTGCGTTAGTATATAACTATACTGTTCGATAAATAATGGAGGGGTATTGTGGTTAGAAAACGAGAGTTTAACACAGAAGAAGCGCTGGATGCTGCTATGCATGTATTTTGGCTTAAAGGGTTCGAGGCAACCTCACTAACGGATTTAACAACGGCAATGGGGATTCAGCGTCCCAGTTTGTATGCAGCCTTTGGAGATAAAATGGAGCTGTTTGAACATGTGCTTCGTAGATACACCACTTTACATGCCGCGCAGATTAGAGCAATGCTAGGTCATGGGGAGTCTGTCAGAGAAGCTTTTCGCGCTGTTTTTGACTGGATTACATCTGGGAAGAAGAAAGTTAATGCCAGTCACGGTTGTTTTTGTATCAACACCATGGTTGAAATGGCTCCCCATGATCCCAAGTTTGCTGTGTTAACACGTGAGCATCAGATGTATCTGGCGGTTATTTTCAGAGAAACACTCGAAAAAGGTCAACAGAATGGAGAGTTACCAGAGGAGTTAAACGCCGGACTTGTGGCACAAAGTTTAGTTGTTTCGATGATTGGGTTAACTGTGCTAATGAAGGCGGCACCGGATCGTTCGTTCATCGAGCAAAGCATTGAGGCAACGCTATCTGTATTGAATAACAGCGATCATAGAAACGAGCCTCTTATTTTAAAATAAGAAGCTCGTTTTTTGAATGGATACGGCGATAATTGTGTACAAATCCGTTTATCCTCATTTTTAGGAATGGGCATTGTTTATCGGGTTTGACGAGCGAATCATAGCTACACTGGACTCGCGGACAATCAACCGCGGTTCGAACTGGATATGTTCGTAATCTGAAGTACTCATCTCACGAATCCGTTTAAGCAACAACTCCGTTGCGAGCCGAGCAACCTCCTCACCCATGATGGAGACGGAACTGATCTGGGGCGACGACACCGTTGTCCATTGATTATTATCCACGCCCACCACAGCAACATCCTCGGGTACCCGTACGCCGAGCTCTTTAAAGCGGTTCACAAGTCCGATGGCAACCATATCATTGATTGCATAGACTGCATCCGGCATATGGGTCAAACCATAGAAGTAATCCGCTGCACTTGCTCCCGTAGCAAGTGAGAAGTCCTCACCGAAGTAAACGAGGGAAATATCCACATGTCCGACAGCCTGCTCGTAAGCACGATAACGCTCCTCGATAATATCTTTGGGGGCTCCGGCATAAGCAATCCGGGTTCTTCCGATCTTAAACAGATGCTCCATAACCAGTTTTCCCTCAGGTTGCGATAAGGAGACGATGTCTGCTTGAATGCCAGGTTCCAATTTTTTTCCGTAGTTAATAATCGAGATGGGAAGAGGTGCTTTGTCAATGAGTCCGGGCAGTGTTTTTGGATAGGCAAGTGGCATGAAAATAAGACCATCAACGTGTAATTTCTTCACATTACGTATCGTTTCAAGTTCTGTTCTGGCGTTGCCAGCTGTGTTAATCTGTACAACATGGTACCCGTGCTGTTTCGCGGTCTGCTCAACGGACCAGGAGATTTCGGGAATGATGGCGTTGCGGATATCCGGAACAACAAGTGCAATCTGATGCGTTTGCCTGATTTTGAGACTCTGTGCAGAAGTGTTGGGCACAAATCCTAAATCTTCTATGGCACGCATAACCTTTTCTCGTGTTGCACTACTGATTCCATCCGAATTGTTAATAGCCCGCGATACGGTAGCAATCCCTACACCAGCGCGTTCAGCGACATCCTTAATCGTGATTTTCTGCTCTTTACTCACTTTATCATTGACCTCACTTCATCGGAAACGATTCCGTATTTTAGGCTTATGTATGTATTGCAAAGTATGCATATAACTTGATTATACCATTGCAACATTATAGTATCCCGTAAACAAACAGAAATGGATGTAAATTTATGCATCTTTATGTTTAATTTTCTAATTCATGATTAAAAACAAACGAAATCTTAGAATGATCATCGCGTTTTTTTTCTTTTTCAGCATAAAATTACAGATTAATCGACGAATTTACTCACGAGATCGACATATTTATGGAGAAAGAGGTTTGACAGGTTATCTCTAATGTGACATATTTAATTTACGGAAACGTTTCCGATATTATATGAATTAATCATTTGGGAGATGAATGAAATGAAAGCATTGCGTTGGCATGGTGTCAAAGATCTTCGTCTGGAACATATTTCTGAACCTCAGATTGAACAGGGTAAAGTGAAAATAAAAGTGGAATGGTGCGGGATCTGTGGTAGCGATCTACATGAATACACAGCTGGACCGATTTTTATACCAGCTCAGGCTCCGCATCCGCTAACAGGGGAAAAAGCACCTGTTGTTATGGGACATGAGTTTTCTGGACAAGTGGTTGAAGTGGGCGAAGGGGTGACTCGTTTTCAGGCAGGTGATCGTGTGGTTGTAGAGCCCATTTATGCGTGCGGTCATTGCGAAGCTTGTAAACAGGGCAGATACAATTTATGTGACAAGATGGGATTTCTAGGTCTGGCCGGGGGCGGAGGGGGATTCTCCGAGTATATAACAGCAGATGAGAAGATGGTTCATGCCATTCCTGATTCCATCTCCTATGAGCAAGGTGCTCTGGTTGAACCTTCTGCAGTAGCTCTGCACGCTGTACGCCAGAGTAAACTGAACGTCGGGGATACGGCAGCGGTATTTGGTGCAGGGCCGATTGGACTACTGGTGATTGAAGCGCTCAAGGCATCCGGAGCATCGGATATTTATGTTGTGGAACTGTCGCCGGAGCGTAAAGCAAAAGCGAAAGAACTGGGTGCAATTGTGATTGATCCGACCGAGGTTCAAGTGGTTGAAGAGATTCACCAGCGTACGCAAGGGGGAGTCGATGTAGCCTACGAAGTAACAGGTGTGCCTCGTGTGCTGCAACAAGCGATTGACTCAACGCGTATTGGTGGCGAACTGATGATTGTAAGCATTTTTGAACAAGAAGCGCCAATGCAACCGAACTCCATTGTGATGAAAGAGCGCACAGTAAACGGAATCATCGGTTATCGCGATGTGTTCCCGGCTGTCATCCGTTTGATGGAGAAAGGATTTTTCCCGGCCGACAAGCTGGTGACCAAACGGATTGTGCTGGATGAGGTTGTAGAACACGGTTTTGAAGCGTTGCTTAAAGAAAAAAATCAGGTGAAAATTTTGGTTAAAGCAGAATAGTTCTTGAAACCTTATAGTAGATCTCTTATCCACGGATACGAGCGTCTACTTTTTTTGCTGAAAAGGGCGAAATTTGTTGCAGTGTACGCACCTTTTACATACTATAAAAAGATACAATTTGTATCTTTTTTGAACGTATGAAAAGTGATTATGTTGAAGGAGGATGCGGATATGCAAAGGAAAGTAACCTGGGCAGCAATTGGGCTGGCTCTTGTCGCCGGAGCAGGCTGGATGCTGATGGGAAACGCCAAACCCAAGACGAACACTCCGGCCATAAGACCTGTGGCTACAGAGCGTGGGGGTGTGCAAGTGTCAAATGCCCCGATTCAATCCGTTGATGTGACAAGCAAACTGGAATTGTTGGGGAGGGCTTTTAACAAATCCCCTTATGCCAACAACGTATGGGACATGCAACAATACAACGGTAAAATCTATCTAGGTCATGGAAATAGCAGCAATACGGGGCCTGCACAAAATGCGGGGCCAATCCCTGTCGTGTACTATGATGCAACGAATGCCGAGTTTCAGACACAGGCGGTGACAAACAGTAATCCGAGCATTATACCCTCAACAAAAATGTACGTGGATGAAGAGCAGATTGATCTCTATAAGGTGTTAAATGGAAAACTGTATATCCCTGGTCATGATTCCGATGGTGAAAGCTGGGACTTTGGCAACTTCTACCGCTTGGACGAAGGGACGTGGACCAAATATCGCAATCTGCCCAAGGGCGTTCATGTCTATGATCTCGCATATTATCAAGGCAAGCTGTTTGCTGCACTTGGCACAGAAACCAAACCAACCGTCTTAATCTCACATAATGATGGGCAAAGTTGGCAGCAGTTTGCAACAATCAACACATTTGGCTTTAGAGCATATACGCTATTCGAAATCCAGGGGAAATTGTATGCCTCCGGAATGATGTACCCCGCCAATAAAATATGGAATGACAAAACGAATATACTGGAGATTAATGAACGTTTGGAAAAGAGAGACGTAGCTATCTACGGTAACAAAATGTTACCCGGGTTGACCTATCAACAAGGTACGGTTCCGTACAATAAAATCGGTAAAAATATTAATTTTAACAATAAGCTGGTGTATATTGCTGGTGGTGTCTTCAATGATAGTCAACTGTTGCCTAAGTCATTGAATGTGATGACGGATATCAATCAGGCGAGACGTGTCAGTCTGGCAGATGCGAATGCGTTACCAACAGACCTGCTTGTGCGTGATGATAAAGTTTATGTGTTAACGTATACTCGCAAGCAGGCCAATGTCTACGTGAGCAGGGTCTATCAAACCAATGATCTGACAACATGGAATGAAATTTTGCGCTTTACACAGGACACTTATGCCAAGTCATTTGAGGAGCTTGATGGTGATTTTTATTTTGGATTGGGTACAGACCCGGACGTCCTATCGCCCTCATCTGGAAAAATATTACGAGTGAATCGAGTGGATATTCCTGTGAATTCAAATTAAAATATAAGGAAGATTATGGATTATATACTATGCTGCATCCACATTGTTGGTGACCCGGCGATGTGCTGATGATATTCATCGTGCAGAACAAACTGCAGCACCCGAGTCAACGGACAGCGGCTCTTCCAAAGCTGTTCTTTTTTTTGTGGTTCAGTTTCGTGTGAGAAATTTGTTTGAAAATAAAAATAAGAATCTATAAAATGGATAAAGAGAAATATTCATGACAGTCCACAGGCGTATGACCACTGCTTGATGTATCCAAAGCATGTCACATCTCGAGGGTAAGTGCGAAATGTAAACTTCCCATTGCAAAGGAGACTAAATCATGAACGTACCTTCATCATTGTTTAAACCGTTCACATCTGACAAACTTACCTTGCCCAATCGAATTGTTATGGCACCGATGACGCGGGGATTTTCACCGAGCGGTGTGCCAGGGCCCGATGTGGCTGACTATTACCGCCTTAGAGCGGCTGGCGGCGTGGGACTTATTATTACAGAAGGCACAGGGATCAACCATCCATCCTCAGTAAGTGGTGAGAACATTCCACTTTTTTATGGAGAAGAAGCGTTGCAAGGATGGGCGAATGTGGTCAAGGCTGTTCACGATGCCGGCGGGAAAATAATGCCTCAACTCTGGCACGTTGGCACTGCAAGGCGTTCTGGAGATTTACCTAATGCAGAGGCTCCCCCGGTTAGTCCATCCGGAATCAGTATGGCTGGTGAAGCGGCTTACGAACCATTAACGGAAGAGGAGATCCATGAGCTTATACAAGCCTATGCTCAAGCAGCGGCTGATGCGAAACGTATCGGTTTTGATGGAATTGAGTTACATGGTGCGCATGGATATTTAATTGATCAATTTTTCTGGGCGCAGACGAATCGCAGATCTGACAAGTATGGCGGAGATTTAGTACGCCGGACACAGTTTGCAGTCGAAGTGATCGAAGCTTGCCGTGCTGCAGTAGGACCTGATTTTCCAATTGTTCTTCGCTTCTCGCAATGGAAAATGGGCAGTTACGAGGCAAAACTGGTCGAATCGCCAGAGGAGCTGAAACAGTTTTTGGAACCGCTCAGTGCAGCGGGGGTAGATATTTTCCATTGTTCCACACGTCGTTTCTGGCTTCCGGAGTTTGAAGGTTCTGATCTCAATCTTGCCGGCTGGACCCAGAAAATAACGGGTAAACCCGCGATTTCGGTTGGTTCAGTAGGTCTAGAGGCAGAGTTTGTTGAACGTGGCAGTGAAAAGCAAGAAACGGGAGATGCTCATCTTGACTTACTGGATGATAAGATGAAGAATGGGGAATTTGATCTAATTGCACTTGGACGTGTGCTACTAAGTGATCCCGAATGGCCGCTTAAAGTGCAAGAGGGACATAATGCTGATATCATTCCTTTTACAAGTGAAGTATTATCCAAATTGCACTGAGAATTTCATTATATGAAAAATTCAAAATAGTAATACTTAACATGTGATTACATCCATAACAACGGGATAAAAAGGTGTTTAAAATCAACAGCAGAGCCGCCGCAAGGCGGTTTTTTTATTCCCAATTTTATTTTTCCAATAACCATCCTCTTAAACAAAGAACTTAATACCCACCATTCTCAAAAATAAATATTTCATCATATGAAAAATTCACAATAGAAAGCGGAATTCCGCATATACCCAGAACGCATCCACTATGCTTACTCCCGCCCACTGTTAAAACAGCTATTCATGCCATATCCAGGTACAAGAAGCAAGAATACTTTTCACATCTATATAAGTTTAACTATTCTTTTACACAATAACGGAGAGGACAGAAAAAACCTGAAAAAGCGGAGCGTTCGCCTTTATCATCGGATTTTCCCCTTTGGAAAAGAGAATCAAAAAAATCTGGGGGTAACCGCTACTCTCCAGGTTATTCTGTCATCGGAGTGGGCCGTGTAAAATCTTTAGTTCAACTTATATAAGACCTATTTTGAAAATCATTTACCTTATGGTAAGGTTAGCCTGAACGAATTCCAAAATTTTCAGAACCGATAAGACATAAGGAGGAAGAACATCCTTGAACATGAATAGAAGCGTGCGTTTGAATCGGAATTTCAGATTTGTACTGGTGCTGTCTGTGATTGCAACTCTGAGCCTTGTACTGGCCGCATGCGGACAATCTCCAAAGCCTTCAACTGCAACAGGTAACAATAATGGAACAGCAGCGGGCCAAAATCAATCACCGTCTGGGAATAACGCCGCTGCACCTCAAGATGAAGTACATGAAGAACCTCAGGATGAAACACAGGAAGAGATTGATCCGGTAAAGGAACAGCTTCAGCAACTAACGCTGGAGGAAAAAGTAGGCCAGATGATTCTTGCTGGTGTGCAAGGAACAGCGTTGGATGAACAGGCGAAACGAATGATTGCTGACCAGAAGATAGGCGGCATTATTTTTTATGCCAACAACGTAACAACCCTTCAGGGAACGGCCGCTTTTGTGAAATCGATCAAAGAGGCGAATCAGCAAAACCCGGTTCCCATTCTAATGAGTGTGGATCAAGAGGGCGGTAAGGTAAGTCGCATGCCAGAGGCGGTTGAGTCGATCCCGTCCAATCGAAAAGTAGGCAAAACCAATGATACGAAGCTTGCTGAGAAGATGGGCGCATTGCTGGCGAGACAGATCAAGCTTGCGGGTTTTAATGTTGATTTTGCACCCGTGCTGGATATTAACAGTAATCCCAAAAATCCAGTCATTGGAGATCGTTCCTTCGGCACTACTGCTGACCTGGTTACACGTATGGGGATCGCCGAGATGAAAGGACTTCGTAGTGAAGGGGTCATCCCGGTGGTGAAACATTTTCCAGGCCACGGTGATACTTCCATCGATTCTCATCTGGACTTGCCTGTGGTGAACAAATCGGAGAAACAGCTTGCAGAACTGGAGTGGATTCCGTTTCAGGCGGCGGTAAAACAACAGGCCGAGGCGGTAATGGTTGCCCATATTTTGTTTCCCAAGCTGGACCCGAATTACCCGGCATCCCTATCAAAAGTGATCATCGGGGATCATCTGCGCGGAAAATTCAAGTATGACGGTGTAGTGATCACTGATGATCTGAGCATGGGAGCGATCTCGAAAAACTACCCATTGAACAAGGCTGCAATCGCAACGGTTCAGGCCGGAAGTGATATTTTGCTGGTGGCTCATAGTTATGAAAGTGCTAAAACGATCTTTGATACTTTAATTAGCGCAGTGAAGTCAGGCAAAATCAAGGAGTCTCGTATTGACGAGAGTGTGTATCGTATTCTTGCATTGAAACAGCATTTCAAGTTGTCTGACGACCAAGAGGCTACTGGAGATGTAAAGCAGTTAAACGCAGATATTCGAAGCTGGCGCAAGCAAGTCGATGCCCGCTGATCTATCCTGTGTTATGATTTGGCTATAAATAGAGAGACATTTGCCATCATAACAGGTTAGAGGAGAGAGCTTTTCATGTATACCATTATGATTATTGAAGATGATCCCAAGATTGCGGGACTGCTGAAATCACATATCGAGCGTTATGGGGACCGAGCTGTATCCGTTGAGGATTTTGAGAATGTGACGGAACAATTCAAACAGCTTCAGCCTCATGTTGTATTACTGGATATCAACTTGCCGAGCTATGACGGGTTTTACTGGTGCAGGCAGATCCGAACGATATCGACATGTCCGATCCTGTTT
This sequence comes from Paenibacillus polysaccharolyticus, assembly GCF_900102085.1. Taxonomy (GTDB): domain Bacteria; phylum Bacillota; class Bacilli; order Paenibacillales; family Paenibacillaceae; genus Paenibacillus; species Paenibacillus polysaccharolyticus. The sequence continues at coordinate 27,413 of NZ_FMVM01000018.1, forward strand.
ATTTCCGCGCGAAGTGGCAAGATGGATCAGGTTATGGCGCTGGAGAACGGGGCTGATGATTATATTACCAAGCCGTTTGAACATGAGATTGTTATGGCTAAAATACGTAGTCAGTTGCGCCGGGTGTATGGAGATTATGCTGCCCGAGATGAAGAACGTAAGGTCGAACTGAACGGACTCGTGGTGTACTTGGAAAGGCTTGAGATTGAACTCGGCGATCAGAAAGTGCAACTCACCAAAAAGGAAACGATTCTACTGGAAACGCTGATGCGTCGCAGTCCCAAGCTGGTCAGTCGGGAAACCATTTTGGAGAAGTTATGGGATGACTCGTTTGTGGATGATAATACCCTTAGCGTTAATATTACCCGGGTACGGAAACGTCTTGCCGAACTAGGCATTACCGATGCGCTGGAAACGGTGAGAGGCTCCGGATACAGGCTGATTAATAACTGGAAAGCGACATCATCGTTATGAAGTTGTTTATTCGAGAACATATCGCTCTGACGTGCTGGGTGTTTGCGATGATGTTCACCGTGGTCGCTGTATTTTGGTACGATGGATACGATCATTGGAAGACGGCGCTATATGCCGTAGGACTGGGCTTGTTTTTGTATGTCGGTTATCTGGTGTATCGTTACATGTCACATCGAGCCTTTTACACCCGTATGACTCAGCCCGTGAAATCGCTGAATGAATTGGTAGCATTACATGAAACGGCGCCGTTATCAGCCTCTTTGGAAAAACTGCTGGATTCCCAGTACGGCCAATATCACGCACATCTGAGCCGGCTCGAACAAAAGCAACAGGAATATCTTACGTTTATGAACCAATGGGTACATCAGATGAAAACACCGTTATCGGTCATTGAGCTGACCGTGGAAGAAGAAGAGGACGATGATGCTCGTTTTCGCAGTATTCGTGAGGAAGCAGATCAGATGCGACGTGGATTGGAAACGGTCCTATATGTCGCAAGGCTGGATACCTTCGAGCAGGACTTCAGCGTGGAACCGGTTGAACTGCGAGTGGTAGGTGAAGAAGCGATTCATGAGTTGAAACGATTTTTCATTCGTAACCATGTGTATCCCGAGATGCAGATTGATGCTTCGCTGGTGGTGCAATCTGATGCAAAGTGGGTTCGATTTGTGCTAGTACAGCTGTTATCCAATGCCATCAAGTATGCTGCAGGCAGTGGACAGAAAGTGCATCTTCGCGCCTACGGAGCGGAGCAGAAGGTCATACTGGAAGTTCAGGATCATGGGATTGGTATACCCAAATCAGACCTGAACCGGGTGTTTAGACCCTTTTTTACTGGGGAGAACGGAAGGCATTTTAAGGAATCTACTGGCATGGGGTTGTACATCGCAAAAGAAGTGCTGACACGTATGAATCATCAGATTGAGCTTGAATCGGTATACGGGGAAGGAACGACAGTCCGAATTACCTTTTCGGTTTGAACGCAAGATAATGAATAATTAGACCTGATTTTATATATGAAGATGAATATGAATTACATGTGAAATAACGACGCCTTTTGCCGTGCTGGGAGGAAGGCGTCTTTTTCTTGCGATTTCTGAGGGGGACGGAACCTTACAATATTGTCATGTTGGTGAAAGGTTAACCCATAGGAGAATGAGTGAAGTTTCGGGTAGACTGTAGTCAGAAGGTTAGCGAAGAAGATAAGTACTTAGAAGTTAAAATTAGACTTTAATCGTTAAAGGAGTTGTATGTATGGAGATATGTTCCGTCAAACAGATCAGCAAAATTTATAAAGGGATTGTATCCTATGAAGCCTTGTCAGGGATTGATCTTAGTATCCAAGAGGGAGAGTTTGTGGGTATTATGGGGCCGTCCGGTAGTGGCAAAACAACGTTGCTGAACATGATTTCAACCATTGATCATCCGACGTCAGGGGAATTGCGAATTGCGGGTCAGAATCCATTTGATCTGGGAGCAGATCAGCTGGCTTTGTTCCGGCGTAGAGAATTAGGCTTTGTCTTTCAATCCTTCAACCTGCTTAACACACTGACGGTGAAGGAAAATATCGTGCTCCCATTAACACTAGACGGTATTTCCGTTCGGGAGATGAATGCGCGAGTTGTGGAGCTTGCTAACAAATTAGGCATTGAAGGAATTTTAAACAAACGCACGTATGAAATATCGGGCGGACAGGCACAGCGGACAGCGATCGCTCGAGCGTTAATCCATTCTCCCAAGCTGATTCTGGCGGATGAGCCGACGGGAAATCTGGATTCCAAGGCTGCCAAGGATGTGATGGAGATTCTTGAACAGCGCAATCGAGAGGATCAGGCGACGATGTTGCTCGTAACCCACGATGCTGTGGCAGCTAGTTACTGTAGCCGAGTGGTTTTCATTAAGGATGGTCAGTTATATAACGAAATTCATTACGGTGATAACCGCGCGGCCTTCTATCAAAAGATTATAAACGTATTATCCCTGATGGGAGGCTCTGGACATGAATTTTCGCCAGTTCGCCATTAATAACGTTGTTCGAAACAAACGAATTTATCTGGCTCATTTTCTAAGCAGTACGTTCTCGGTTATGATCTTTTTTATCTATGCGTTGCTGCTGTTCCACCCGGATTTACAAGATGGTTTGAAAGGTTCTTCCCAGACGGTGACGGTGCTTGCCAACCAAGGCCTGATGATTGCTGAAATCATCATTTTCATATTCTCTTTCCTGTTTCTGCTGTATTCGGTCGGTTCATTTCTGAAGACTCGGAAGAAGGAGTTTGGTATCTTCCTGATCATCGGCATGACTCGTAAGCAGATGAACCGACTTTTATTTATGGAAAATATGTGTATCGGCGTAGCTTCCATCGTGGCGGGGATAGGACTTGGACTGATCTTCGGTAAATTAGTTTTGCTCATTTGCGGTTCCATGCTTGCGGTGGAGAACAGTCTGAGATTTTATTTTCCGCTCAAAGGCATTCTGCTGACAGCCGGAGCGTTTCTGTTGCTTTTTGTGGTCATTGCTCTATCATCCTCATTGCTGATTCGTAAGGGAACGTTGATTGAGCTCGTGAAGTCAGAGGAAAAACCAAAACCTGAACCTAAGGCATCCCCGCTGCTCTCACTGCTCTCGGTTGTGCTAATTGGTGGAGGGTATACAGGTGTATTTATTTTCGCGTGGGGATCATATATTTTCCCTTTATTGTTTGGCAGTGTGCTCAGTGTAATTGCAGGTACGTATCTTCTGTTCACGCAGCTGAGTGTATATGTCATTCGGGCATTGAAAAAGAAAGAAGGATTGTTTTACCGCAAGACCAATCTGCTCTTTCTGTCCGAGCTTACCTATCGCATGAAAGATAACGCCGTGATGTTTTTTATGGTCAGTGTTATCTCGGCTTCTGCGTTTACGGGCATTGGCAGCATGCTGACTATAGGTGATCCAAGACTGTCTTCCATGACGAATCCATATGCTTTTACGTATACAAATTCAGGCTTTACGGATTCTGCGGTCGTTGATCGTCAGATCCAAAAAATTGAAGAGACGCTGGTTAATCGCGAAGTTTCATATGTAAAAGGTAGTTACCAGCCTCTCTATGAGAACAATAACAACTACATCATCAAACTGAGTTCATATAACCGTCTTGCCAAAGCGCTTGGTTATGAAGAACGGGTGCTGGATCGCAATGATCTGGCGTTTAATACAGCACCCAATATTACTGCACGCAATAAACTGTTAGATACGAAAAAGGACAGTTACCCATACTCCGCTGACTTATATGTTGGTGAACAGCAGCATTTACAAATGCAGATGTTGCCACCGGCAACCGATATCGTGATTCCGATGGAGGGTGAGGCGGGCGTCTACGTTGTTTCTGATGACCTGTATTCCAAGATTCGAGAAGCATACATTGCAGAGATTAAGATGGATGTTGATTTTTACTCTGATCAGACGACATTTTTTGTGGTAAAAGACTGGATGTCGACACGCAGTTTTGCTTCGGAATTGCTGGATACGATTGAGAAAGACCGTCCGGAGAAGGGATATGTTCAGTTCACTTCTCTTGTCGTAGACTGGCTGAATAACAAACAAACCAATGGCATCATTCTCATCGTAAGTGGATTGATCGGTATTGTGTTTTTCACCTTCGCGGCGAGTTTCACCTATTTCAGGCTATATGCAGATCTGGAGCGAGATGAGGCACAGTATCGCATGATTGGTAAAATGGGACTTAGCCGCCCGGAGCTACGCAAAATTGTAACAAGACAGCTCGTGTTGATGTTTTTCCTGCCGCTTCTCGTGGCTTTGATTCACAGTACAGTTGCATTTACGGCGCTGTATCAGATGGTTCAGTTTTCGATTCTAGATGATAGCCTTGGCGTATTTATGGTGTTTGTCACGATGCAACTTATCTTCTTTGCCATAGTACGCTGGCGTTATCTGCGTCATATGTATTCGAAGCTCGTGTAAACTAGCAGTGCACCTTATACATTTCACTACGTTTTATGAGCCTTGGCCGGGAGGTCAGGGCTTTTTCTTTTTTAGTTAAGAAAGATTTAAGATAGAGGAATTAGCAGGAATGAAGGGATTTGATATATAGTAAATATTAATATATAGAGAAAAGAATAATTCAAAGCTGAAGAACGGCGATAAATCTATTGTTTAAAGGTAATGCATTTGTCCGGTTCAGCATTGCACTGGCCCTGATTTTGGTTAATATCTATTTATTATCCTGTGTGAGCACGCCTAGAGGGCAGAAATGTAACTGTGCGTAAACCGTGGTAGAATAGAAGGGATAACATCCATACTTAGAACAACAAAAAAAGATCATAAGGAGAGGAACTTATGTCTGAAATCATTGAAAAAACTGTAACCGAAGCGGAATATATTGCACCTCCAGCGATTCAGCTTGGAACCATTCATATTTCTAACGATGTCGTGTCCAAAATTGTGGGCATGGCCGCGCAAACCACTCCAGGAGTGTCTTCCATGTCTGTTGGGCTGACGGAAGGTCTCGCCAAGAGCATCAGCGGTAAAAGTCTGCAAAAAGGAATTGACGTTCATATTCAAAATGATGAAGCGTCCATTCAATTGCGCATTAATGTGCAATATGGCCGCAAGATGCACGAGGTCTGTCAGGAACTGCAACATAACGTACAGCAAGCGGTGGAGCAGATGGCGGGCGTAATCGTGAAAGAAGTTAAAGTGCAGGTTGTCGGCATTGCCATGCCTGAGAACGTGTAAATCGTATAATTTTTTTAATAGGTAAGCACCTTCCTAAGATGGGTTCATGGGGAAGGTGCTGTTTTGTGTTTTCGATAGTAAGTGGGAGCTTCACCCAGCACTTTTTTGAACATTTTGGAGAAAAGAAGTTGGTCTGTATACCCGACGGAACGGGCAATATCCCCGATACTCAGGCTAAGATCGAGCGTCAGCTCGGCTGCTCTGCGCATACGATAATGGACGAGATAAGATTGAATGCTGCTTCCGATCTGATCTTTGAAGAGTGAACACAGATAACTTCGCTGCAAGCCGATGTGGGAGGCGATGGACTGCACTGTAATGGCGTTGGCATAGTTCATCTCGATAAAATCAATCACTTGGGTTACATATGTTTCTTTGCCGTATTCTGCAGTGGGCTGAACGTTCTCGTCATGCGAATGATCAATCAGGATGGCAAAAAACTGATAGAGCCATCCGGTCATACTAATCTCCCAGCCTTTATGAGCCGTGCGAGAATGGATGATCCGGTGCAGACATGAGCGCATCTCATCGTCTTCTTCACCGAGATCAAAAATGGGGTGCTGTTCCGATAAAGAGGCTTGTTGTAAAAAGGAAGCACTATGCGTGCCCTGAAATGCAACCCAGCTATACTCCCATGGATCATCTTGATCAGCTTTATAATGTACCACGGAATGTGGCACGATCAAGAAGCCTTGCCCCTTACGTAGTTGATAAGTCTTCCCTGCAACTTCAAATGTGCCCTTGCCGTTCAGAACATAGTGAATTTTATAGTAATCCCTCATTGCTGGGCCGAAGTGGTGCCCGGGTGTGCAGGCTTCAGTACCATAATGAAGGAGCTGCAACTCCTGAAAATGTGTGTTTTTGAACATATACGTAATCATTACGTCCACTCCTGTGAGAATCAATTGATTCTTGCATTTTAACATATATAGAATTGTAATTGGTACTTAAATTGAAGTATAAGTTTAGCTATAACGATCATTTTTACATATCAATGTAGTGATAAACCATATCGTTTATGCAGAAAAATGACTAAGATAAAAGAGTATTAACGGCTGGGCTTGACCTACTTTACAGAAAAGAGTGAATTCACGATGCCTTATATTGCAAATGAACAACGTTATGATGATATGAGCTATTCTCGCTCAGGCAAATCGGGAATTAAGCTTCCACAGATTGCACTGGGATTATGGCAGAATTTTGGCGGCAATCGCACGCTGGATATTCAGGAAGAAATGATTTTACGCGCGTTCGATCTCGGTATTAACCATTTTGATCTGGCGAATAACTATGGGCCACCTCCAGGGTCAGCAGAAGAGAACTTTGGCGTGATCTACCACAAACATTTGCGTCCTTACCGAGATGAGCTGCTGATCTCTTCTAAGGCAGGGTACCATATGTGGAGCGGCCCTTACGGCGAGTGGGGTTCCCGTAAAAATTTGATTGCCAGTCTCGACCAGAGCTTGAGCCGAATGGGACTGGACTATGTAGACATTTTCTATCATCATCGTCCAGATCCAGACACGCCACTGGAAGAAACGATGACAGCGCTGGATCACATCGTAAGGCAAGGTAAGGCGTTATATGTGGGCTTGTCCAACTACAATGCACAACAGACGCAGGAAGCAGTGACGATTCTGCGCGGGCTCGGAACACCTTGTCTTGTTCACCAGCCGAATTATTCCATGCTGAATCGCTGGATTGAAGAGGGTCTGCAAGATGTGCTGGACGAGCAGGGTGTAGGTTCTATCGCGTTTTGCCCGCTCGGTCGGGGTCAGTTAACGAACAAATACGTGGACAAAATCAAAGCGGAACGGGCAAATCCTACAGGTAATTTGAAAAAGGAATCCTATACCGACGAACGTATCGCGAAATTTGAAGCGCTACAAGCTGTGGCAGAACGACGAGGACAGACGATTTCACAACTTGCACTCAACTGGGTATTACGTGGTAACCGTGTAACGTCCGCATTGATCGGAGCCAGCCGAGTATTGCAGATTGAAGAAAATGTTGCTGCACTCAAGGCTCCTGAATTAACAGCCGCAGACCTGAGTGAGATCGATACGATTTTGGACGGCATCGGAAATATTCCTTGGTAAACGTCTTATATAGGTAATGTTTATATTGAGTACCTTTTCTCTCTATAGAGAAGGGGTACTTTTTATGTTTAGAAGGGAAGAACTGGCGTATCGAGTAGCATAAGGTTTATACTGGAATGATTCGTTATTAGGTTATCAGATGAGCAAGAAAGGGAGATGCATCATGGAGTTTTATCGATTTGATCAAGAGAGCGGCAAACAGATCACGAAATTTGGTTCCGACTTTGTGATGTCTCGAATCATTCAAACTAGTGGGAACGCGCATATAGGCTGTATGCATATACCCGCTAATGGTGTGGTCGGATACCACCAGGCGGTGTCCCCGCAACTAATGCTCATTATGACAGGAGCAGGACGGGTCCGAAGCGGGAACGATGATTTTATCGAAGTAAAAGCGGGAGAGGCTGTTTTTTGGGAAAACGGAGAATGGCATGAAACCATATCAGAGATCGGTCTAACAGCTATTGTCATCGAGAGTGAAGCATTGAACCCCTCAGCATACATGACTCCCAAAGAAAGTGGCCTCTAGATATCACGAATAGAATGAGAAAATCGCGTTCTTATGATAAAAAGGTTGTTGTTCATAGTACCTGGTCATAGGATTTGATGTATAATATAAAGACGTTATATAAATGAACTATTTTTTACACATAAACGGAGAGGACAGAAAAAACCTGGAGAAGCGAAGTTAAAAGCTTTCTGTAAGAAAGCTACATCGTAAGCATAAGCTTCGCCTTTATCATCGGATTTTCCCTTTAGAAAAGGGAATCAAAAAAATCCGGGGATAACAGCGATGGAAAGGTTATTCTGTCATCGTAGTGGATGTGTAAACCTGTTCAATTTATATATATTTGAATGATAAAGGAGAGGCTCCATTTGAATTTTGAACAGTGGATTGCGCCTGAAAACTATAACCTGACATCCGAGATGGAGAATCACCCGTCAGACCGGATTGCACTTAGATGGCTCAGCGATCAGCAAGAAGTAGAAGAGATTACGTACGGTGATTTGTTAAAACAGGCGAACCGTCTGGCTGGAGGACTGCGTGAACTTGGTTTGGCGAAAGGAGATCGGGTGCTGGTCATGGTACCACGCCGGATTATCGCTTATGTGATATATATTGCATGTCTGAAACTCGGCATTGCTGTGATTCCATCTTCGGAGATGTTACGTGCGAAAGATTTGGAATACCGTCTGCGGCATTCATCGGCGAAGGCAGTCATTGTATGGTCTGAGACCACATCAGAAGTGGAAAAAATGGATTCCGACCTGCCAGCACTTGCCCATCGTATCGTTGCATCACCTAACGGAGACCATACCGTGCCTGGAGAAGGCTGGGTTAACGTACATCAATTGATGCAGAATCAGCCAGATGAAATGGCTGCTGTTCAGACGCACCGTGATGATATGGCTATTCTGGCGTATACCTCTGGCACGACGGGCAATCCAAAGGGCGTCGTACATAGCCACGGCTGGGGTTATGCACATCTGCGGATTGCATCCACGTTATGGCTGGATATTCAGCCGACAGATACGGTGTGGGCAACAGCAGCACCTGGATGGCAAAAATGGATCTGGAGCCCGTTCTTGTCGGTACTCGGAAGAGGGGCAACAGGTTTGGTATACAACGGCTCATTCCAGCCAAAGCGTTACCTGGAGTTGATGCAGGCGCATCAGATTAACGTGCTCTGCTGTACACCGACGGAATACCGCCTGATGGCAAAAACGGATGATCTCGGACATTATGATTTATCCCATCTTCGTAGCGCTGTATCGGCGGGAGAACCGCTGAATCAGGAAGTGATTGAAATCTTCCAGCGCCATTTCGATCTCACCATCCGCGATGGTTACGGACAGACGGAAAGCACGCTGTTAATTGGCAGTTTGAAGGATGCTCCTGTGCGCATAGGTTCGATGGGTCAGTCCATTACCCCGGGATTGATCGAGATTATCGGTGAAGATGGACAACCTCTACCTGCTGGGGAGGTTGGAGATATTGCTGTGCATCAAGACATGCCAGCGCTGTTCCGTGCTTATTATCAGGACGAGGGTCGCAAGGAAGCGAACCAGCGCGGGGAGTATTTTGTCACAGGTGACCGGGCAAGCAAAGACGAAGAAGGGTACTTCTGGTTTGAAGGCCGCAGTGATGATATTATCATCAGCTCGGGATATACCATTGGGCCGTTTGAGGTGGAAGAAGCGCTCATGAAACATGCGAGTGTGAAAGAGTGTGCTGTCGTTGCAAGTCCGGATGAAATTCGTGGTAACATTGTCAAAGCCTTTGTTGTGCTCCGAGACCCTTCCCAGGCTTCATCGGAACTCGCTCATGAACTGCAAAGACATGTGAAGGAATGGACAGCACCTTACAAATATCCACGCAAAATTGAATTTGTAACGGATCTACCCAAGACCAACTCAGGTAAAATTCGCCGCATTGAACTCCGTGAACAGGAAAAACGCAACGGTTAGTTTGCGGACTGTGTATAGAGCGATATAGAGGCTAAAGATGAAATAACATTTTTGATTGATGAAGTTTAAGAATACAACAATTTGAAATCTTACCGAAGCAGGAGTGAACCTAACATGAGCTCGTTTGAACAATCTTTTGCAACATCATTGGAACAATACGCTGAACTGGTCGTCAAGGTTGGTGTGAATATCCAGAAGGGACAAGACCTACTGGTAACAGCACCGATTGAAACATTGGAGTTTACACGTCTAATCGCTCAAAAAGCTTACGCGGCCGGAGCCAACTATGTACAAGTCGATTTCGAGGACGATAATATTACACGTAGCCGGTTTGAGCATGGTTCGGATGATAGCTTTGACTATTATCCGAAGTGGAAGGGCGACATGATGGAACGTTTCGCCGAAGCTGGAGGAGCAACACTGACAATTAAAGTTCCTGACCCAGACTTGTACAACGGAATTGAAGCGACCAAAGTATCCCGTGCAACCAAAGCGGCAGCAGAGGCACGCAAAGGATATTCCAAATATACACGTAACCATGACATCAGCTGGTGTCTGATCAAAGCGCCAACCAAAGCTTGGGCCAATAAAGTGTTTGCCGACATTCCTGAGGAAGATCGCATCAACGTGATGTGGGATACCATCTTCAAGATGAATCGTGTGGACGGCGGAGATGCTGTACTGAACTGGAAAGAGCATATTGAGACGTTGAACAAAATGAGTGAGTTACTCAATCAGAAAAATTATAAGAGTTTGCACTATCGTGCACCAGGTACGGATCTGAAAATTGAACTGGTAGACAACCACATCTGGGGCGGTGGCGGCAGTGAAAACAAACAAGGGGTCTACACCGTCGCGAATATGCCGACAGAAGAGGTATTTACGATGCCGAAGCGTAGCGGTGTGAACGGTTATGTTAGTAGCACGATGCCGCTGAATCTGAACGGACAGCTGGTAGATCAGATGCGAATTACATTTAAAGATGGTCAGGTTGTTGCGTATACAGCGGCTTCTGGCGAAGAGCATCTGAAGAACCTGTTTGCGACAGACGAGGGGGCTCGTTACTTGGGAGAAGTGGCGCTTGTGCCGCATGATTCGCCAATCTCGAATCTGAATCGTATTTTCTATAATACGGGCATTGATGAGAATGCATCCTGCCATCTGGCTGTCGGAAGTGCGTATCCGTTCAACATGAAGGGCGGCACATCGATGTCGAATGAAGAACTGTTGAAACATGAATGCAATGTAAGCCTGACACATGTCGATTTCATGATTGGTTCTGCGGAACTGGACATCGACGGGGAGTTACAGGACGGTACGATTGAGCCGGTATTCCGCAAAGGAAACTGGGCATTTTAATATGAAATGCATAGTCTGTTAACGATGAAACGATAAGTGCAATTCTGGTGTAGTCAAATCAATAACAGATGCAAGTAGAAAAGTGACTTCCATTGAAGTCACTTTTCTGTTTATATTCAGTCATTAGGGAGCATATAAGACTAAGTCTGGGATAAAACATGTAAAGTGTAAGCAACTGTGGAATCATCACCTTCCATGCTTTCTGAATACCCTCAGCCGTATGAGGAAGCGTGAAAATGATAGTCTGGTAGCATTGTAAACCACCCAAAGAACTCATAAAATAGGCATAATATGATATGTACAGTGAGCCGTACGTAAAAGTGGTTAGGGAGGAGAATAGATGATGAATATGGATGGAATGGATATTACAAACGCCTTTACAGATGAACTTTTCAAGCAATACATATTAGCAAATTATTGTGATCAACGGGGTTATATTCGGGCACAAGATGTGAGTGAAGTGGAGACCCTGGAGCTTCCCAAAGTTGGTATGAAAAATCTTCAAGGCATTGAATATTTCACCGAACTTAAGGTGCTCGATTGCACGTATAATGCGTTGATCAGTCTGAATGTTGAACATAATCTGAAGTTGAAAACGTTATTATGCAGAGAAAATCAAATTGTTGAGCTGAAGTTGAACTCCAATACAGAGCTTGAAACATTAGATTGTAGCTTTAATTGTTTGCGTAAACTGGAACTGTCGCAGAATCCCAAGCTGATAGCGATTGAATGTAGCTGGAATTTGCTCTCTGAACTGAAAGTAGGGCATCTAAAGCAATTGCAAAGACTTGCATGCAGCTACAACACACTTTTCTCACTGGATATGGTAAGTAATGAGCAGCTAACTTATTTGGATTGTTCGAGCAATGATCTTATTGAGCTTGATGTCAGTGGCTGTCCTGCTTTACTGGAGCTTCGCTGTCATCACAATCAACTTAAAAGTCTGGATCTCCGTTCCAATTACCGTCTGGAAAGTGTGCGTTGTTTCAATAATCATATTCGTGAACTGGATTTACGTAATAATACCGAACTTGTGGAACTATATTGTTCTGAAAATAAGTTGAAATCACTTGACGTAAGCTGTAATTCCAAGATGGAGCGCATGCAGTACGGTGATAATCTCATCATGGAACGGGATCATGAAGTTCCAGGTATGGGTACATTTCAATATGATAATGAAACGACGATGTATCATATGAATATGCAGGAGGAAGGAAAAGAGCTGCGAGTTACGGCACGAATTTCAACGAAGGCCGGTATGGATGCATTGTCCGCTTCTTTCGAAGCTGCTTGGGAACAATGGCATGTCCTGCGAGAACGGGCGCTTCATATGATTGGTAACGCTCATCCAGACGAGGATGTAAATACTTTGGCGCTGGCAGATGTAGAATTTCAAGCAGATGGCAGATTAAAGTTGGGATTTGATGCTGGTGATACGCCAGCCGGGCAGCTCTATATCTATGCGGAATTCGATAGCGATCTCCAGATCTCGGATGAGTTAATATATGAAACGTATTAAAACAACGGAATGTTAAGAAGGCTATTAAGGCATTCAGTAACTTGATTAAGTTCTACACACGAAAAAGCCACGAAGTCGAAGTCGTGGCTTTTCAAGCATTTTTAATTTAGGAAAAAGATCGGGTAACAGTTATTCGGCATTCATTTTATTAAAGCTAACATATTCATGTATGGGTTTCCGATACCCGCGCGGACGCTGTTTGGATTCTGATTTTTTGCCAATGGTAATCATCATCGCAGGTACATAATGATCCGGAATGCCCAGACTTTGCTGCAGTTCTTCAGCGTTAAATCCAATCATCGGACAAGTATCCCAGCCACGATCCTGAGCGATCAACATGAATTGCATCGCTGATAAGCTGGCGTTACGGATGGCATCCTCACGTTGGAAAAATCTACCACGAGTTTCGTAGAATTCAATAACGCTCTGTGATTCCTGCTCGTATTGAAACGGTGTCATTGCGCCCAAGTTAAGCAATCCTTCGTTGATCGTGCGAATATGATGATGTGCGTTGACATCCCCTAACACGATGATGACCGCAGAAGCTGTTTTCACTTTATACTGCTGAGAAGCCTGATATACTTTCTCTTTCTGAGCTTCATCGGTCAATACAAGATAATGAGTGTGTTGCAGGTTAAACGCGGACGGCGCAAATTTGTTCAAAGCAAACATTTCTTCCAATTCGGACTCTGAAATTTCAATTCCTTCTTCAAAAATAACAGCAGATCTGCGGTTTTTAACCAATTGGTCCAATTCGCTCATGTTGTTTACCTCACTTATGTATAGTTTGCTTGCTTATAAAGTGAATATAACATACTTAATTACTTTATGTAAGTATTATTTTTGAATAAGACAAGATATGCTCGCCATACGCTAGTAGAAAACAGCAGAGGTGAGTCATGAGATCATTCATCTTCAGATTAAAATCAGCTTGGCGGCATCGTGAGTTCCAGGTTTATGTCTTTGAATCCTCTGCCCTTAAAAAGTTTGTGGTGGTGGAGATCATACTGGGTTACATTGTATACAAAACAGCCTTTTATCTGAGCCACAACGATTTACTGGCAGGGGCAAGTTCCTGGGCGGGTACCGAAGGTGTAAAACGGTTGCCTGTTTTGATTCGGCGTATTGCTGGAGTCTGAAAAATGTTGAATAGTTGATCTGTAACCGTGTGGGATACGTGACTGCTTTCAAGAACACTTTCTCAGAATACATTGGCGCAAAGATGCTTTCCTGGAACTATAGCTATCTTGTAATTGATATGGAGAAGGGGCGAGTGGGCCCGTTCTCCAGGTATCGATCTGCAAATGAATAGGTTGAGTTACTAAGCTGCTTGCCAATCAAGAGCTTATTTTGCACGTTCCAAATATTGCTCCAAAGTTAATTTTTGGCTAGTAATCTCGCCAGCAATGTAGACACCAACATAACGGACATGCCAAGGCTCATATGAATATCCGGTTAACTTCTCTTGATCTTTGCCATAACGGATAATAAAACCGTATTTGTGGGCATTGGCTTTCAGCCATTTGCCTTCTTTGGTGTTGCCAAAACTTTGCTGAAGATCATAACCTGCCGAAGCGCTGGAAATGTCCATGGCGAGTCCGGTTTGATGTTCGCTCTGTCCTGGACGAGCACTTGTTTTGTTAGCAACAGCTTCGCCTTTGATGCTGGCATTACGGTCAAAGATTGCTTTCTGCGTAGCATATGAACGGTAGCCCGAAACGGCTTTGATATCGATACCGTCTTTTTTTGCGGCGGCAAACAATTTCTCCATTGCTGACGCTGCGACTTTACGCATCTGTTTCTTCGGACTTGAGCCGGAGAAGCTGAATGGGATATTAGGAACGACCAGATCTTTCGGCTCGTAAGTGGATGGTAAGTTTCTTTTTTTATTCACAAGCACAACGGTGCTGGATAGATTAGTCACGGTAGCAACGCCTTTGCTAGATGTCGTAATGGTACGGCTTGGAGCATTATCTTTCAGAAATTTAGAGAAGGTTGAGCTTGCCGCAGAGGCAACTGGGTTAAAGATTTGGTTGATTGGAAGTGTAGTAAACGCTGTGCTTGCAAGCACTGAGCCAACCAGAAGTGTCGATATGATGGATTTGCGAGTAAATGATGACATGATGGGAATTCCTCCTTGGAATATATTAATCTATAAACCAAGTATACTGGAGGATTATGTCCATAGGTTCTCCAAATGTTTCCGACTTGTAAACAAAGTTTGCTAGAATCTATTTTATTGGAAAATTAGATGAAAGTTCGAATATCGCATATTTCAGGATGAAGGTCCTAGAAAATCGGTTGCTACCGGGCAAAAGATGCTGGAAGGAGAAATGTAAACGGTGGGGGAGTAAGGTGACAATGAGTAAAGACATAAAGAACTTAAAGAGCACAAAGTAAAGAGCATAAAGGGAATAAACAGGGAGGGCCAAGTTATTCATCAGCAAATTCAAGGCACAAGCAAGTAAAACAATTTAAGCAAGTAACTCGAGGCTTTTACCCAGTAAACTGTAAAAAATCTAACGATCACCACAGTGCTTATTCTACGAAAAAAGCCCATTTTTATAATCAAATACTGCTTTCAGGCTAAATAACGTTACTGGTGATCGATAGATTTTCAATTTACTATTTTGGAGCTAAATAAGGTTCCTCATGATCATTAGAAGTTGCTCCAAGCATCTGGTGCTTGAGAAAGCTGGAAAAATCATCTTTACATGCTTTCCTACAAGGGTCGTAATACGCTGCGTACCTGCTGTTTAGGATAGTGTACAAGCGTTTTCCGCACTAGGTGTACCTACTGCGGCAGCACGTGCATCACGGAGCCGGAGATTACTGCTGATTACACCCGAATCACTGCTCAAAGTAAAGGCAGGATAGTTTTCTTGTGCATCCAGCTTCATGTTTGATTCCAGGTTAAGCTGGTGTTTGGGGTCCACGTAGAATGGAACAAAGTTGGTTTCAATCTGCTCATCCAGCGCAGCCAGTTCATCAACAATCAGCAGTACGACAACACCGTTACATCCACAGCCTTCCATATCGTAAAATACTTTGAAATAACCCGGTTGATCATTCAAACTTGTTGTTAAACGTTGTGCCGCCAGATCAGTAATTTGCATATGCATATCGTTTCACTCCTCTATATATTGACCTCGTCATAAATGGTTAAGGAACATTCAGCCTGTAATGCCATTATACCACTTTGTCGAAAATTAAATCACTCATTTTCTTGACTGATCAGTCTGGAAAGTATATGATGAGTTTAACGAAGAGGAGGTGGGGACAGCAGTTGGGAAGAGCGAAAGAGTTTGATACAGAACAAGTATTGCGAAAAGCGACTTCTGTTTTTGGTGCTTATGGTTATGAAGGGACCTCTTTAACGGTATTACTTAATGAACTCGGCATTGCCCGGCAAAGCCTCTATGACACTTACGGAACAAAACATGATTTGTTTGTCTCTGCTCTGAAATTTTACGTGCAGCAGAAAACAGAAGCATCGACACAACTGTTAGAACAAAGCGGCAGTGTACGTGAGGGTGTGCAACAATTGTTTGAAGAGGTGGTAAACGTCTTAGCCGATCCGGATCGGCGCAACGAATGTTTTATCATTAACAGCGCGATAGAACAGGCACCTCAGCAACATGAGATCGCTGCGTTTATACAGGCGAATAATCGCTGGATGGAGAACGTATTTTACACAGTACTTTTACGAGGGTGCAATACGGGAGAGTTACAGTTACAAGAAGAAGAACTGCATCGTATCGCACGGTTTCTTAACTATTCAAGGCTTTCGTTCACATATACGGCGAAGAGTGGTGCTAGTGAGGAAGAAATGCGGGAACTTGTGCAAACGACTTTGAAGGTTTTGGATTAAACGTTTAATAAATGAACGCCTTAAGCGTTTATTTTTTTAACTATTCTAGACTGATTAGTCCGAAAAGGAGAGGGTTTAAAATGAAAGAACAACAACAGGCGGACAATGAGCAAAATGTGCCCAAGCAAATCATGCAACACTTCACAGGGCTTTTGCTTGAGGGGAAACTTGATGAGTGGGCAGAGCTGTTTACCACGGATGCCATTTTTGAATTTCCTTATTCACCTCCGGGTTATCCGCAGCGGCTGGAAGGGAAATCAGCCATTTTCAATCATGTGAATGCGTTGTTTAAATTTCTCAAAATTCATCAATTTAGCGAACCGACCATTTTAATCGATTCAGACCAACAAAGATTTGTAGCAGAATTCACTTGTGAAGGCGTATTTCTGAGTACAGGGAAGCCATACAATCAAACATATATTTCTGTCGTCAGCTATAATTATGACAAAATTACGCATTACAGAGACTATTGGAATCCTCTTATCGTAATGGAATCGGAAATGGGAGGTGTTGTAGATGAGCAATGAGAAACCTCTTACACTCATTACCGGAGCGAGTGGCAAGACAGGAAGTCGCGTGGCTGCACATCTACAGAAACAAGGTTATCCGGTACGTTTGGCTGGAAGAAAGCTTCCGTCGTCCACAGATTCTCGTGGGAATCATGTCTACTTTGACTGGTATGATCCTGCGACATATGGCGCAGCACTAAAGGGTATTAATCAAATTTATCTTGTTGTGCCACAGATGGATATAAATCCAGAGAAAGTGATGGTTCCTTTCATTCAGGAAGCGATATGGAGTGGAGTGAAGCGTTTTGTGTTGCTGGGAAGTGCATCTGTCGATGAAGAAGGGCCCGTTTTTGGCAAAGTACATCAAGCCTTGAAAAAGCTTGCGCCAGAGTGGGCTGTGTTACGTCCTTCTTATTTTATGGAAAATTTCACGGAGGGTCCTCATCGACAGTCGATTGCCCAGTTTCGCAAAATATATAGTGCAACGGGTGAGGGGAGAATCGGTTTTGTAAGTGCGGACGATATAGCAGCTGTTGCCTTCCATGCCCTAACCGATACTGTGCCTCATAATAGAGAGCACATCATAACGGGACCGGAATCGTTATCCTATGCAGAGGTGGCGCAGAAAGCCAGTGAAATAATAAATCAGCCAATCCAGCATGAATCGTTATCGGAAGAGACTTTAAGAAACCAGATGATTCAAGTAGGGATGCCTGAGAATTATGCGATAATGCTTGCAGGTTTGGACACTCATATTAGAGAGGAAGGAAGAGAAGATCAGGTAACGGATACTGTTCTTCGCATAACGGGTAATCAACCACGATCCATCGAGCGCTTGTTTTCAAAACAGATGATGGAGTAGCATGGATGAGAAAATCGATGAGTAATCTTCGTGGGGATATTAGATGCATACATGATCTATCATTACAATGGATAAGCACATCAGTGAAGCACACAAGGTAGTTTACAAGGTAAATATACAGGATACGTCGAATTCGTATATGTATAGACGAAACTTTGAAAAATATGTTCTTGCAAAAGTGGAAGTAGAACTTGCAACTGTTATATCTCCGCACATAGGAGTACTGGATATATGGGGGTTGCAAGATTCGCTTTTGCAAGGAATGGCAGAAAGGATGGGAATGAAGATGTCCGTCAACTTTACAAACCTTGAACGAGGAAGCTGGACAACAGAGCCTGTTCATACCCAACATGATGGAGAGAGGTTGATTGTACAGGCTCAGGAGGGTAGCGATTTCTGGGAAGAGACGTTCTATGGTTTCTGTCACCGAAATGGTCATGCCTTGCTTGCGCCGTGGGATGGGGAACAAGCTGTTGAAGTTTCGTTTGATCTAAGTTCTTTTACAGAATTATATGATCAGGCGGGATTAATGCTGTGGCATGGAGAACATCAGTGGATTAAAGCCGGGGTTGAAGTCAATGATGGTGTCGTGCATGTCGGCGCTGTTGTCACAGATCAATTTTCAGATTGGTCACTCTCACCTGTACCGGAGTGGGGGGGACGAATCGTTACCATTCGTGCATCGTATCACCAGGAATCCGTTGTCATTCGTGCGCGTACAGATGAGCATCCTTGGCGTACGATTCGAGTGGCGAGATTTGCTTATCCAACCAATAAGCAGGCAGGACCGTTCCTTTGCTCGCCTAAACGGGCAGGCTTTGAGGTTGCTTTTACAAGATGGACCTATACTCCACCAGATGCAGACTTGCATACCGATCCACCAATTAGCGGGTAAACGCAGAGAATAGATTCTGTAAGGGAATCAGTGAATCAAAATGTATAGAAGATGTATGAGGGTTCGTTTTATCGGATGGATGATGGAGGGCATTTAACTCATATGCGAATTCAGAAGGCCATGACTCATTACCGATTCAAATCCGACGGAGAACAACGCCTGAAAGGCGTGTACCCTATCCAAAATGTAAACAGCTACCACAGCCAATTGAAGAAATGGAAGGATTGCTTCGATTGTAAGAATAAAAAAACTTCGGTTTTCTGCTTCTTCTTGTTAAGCTAGAGGGCAGTTATGCGTAACTTTCAGGGAATGTAAACATCTAAATAACGTAAGAAACGAGGAGGCAGACAATTTATGGGGGAAACGAATGTATGGGATGCGGAGTGGGAGGTTAATGAAGAGCAGGCGCAGACGCTGATCGGCAGACAATTCCCTCAGCTGTCATCAAAGCAAGTGAAGCGATTGGGATGGGGCTGGGACAATACGGTTTTTCTCATCGGTGACGAGTATGTGTTCCGGTTTCCAAGAAGGACGTTTGCAGTTGGTCCAATTCGTATGGAAGGGAAGCTGCTACCGAAGCTGGATGCATATTTGACCATCCCTTATCCGAAACCGTTATTCTATGGCGAAGCAAGTGACGAATACCCGGCACCATTTCTCGGTTATGCCCACGTGCCAGGAGATTTCCCAATTGGTTTGGCGGAAGAACGCCGGGCTTTATCGGCAGAGACGCTGGCGAAATTTTTGCGGAGATTACATGAGTTTCCGGTGCAGGCGGCGCTGGAGTGCGGAGTTCAGCAAGATCATCGAAACTTGACGGACATCGCATCGCGCAAAGTGAAAATGGAGGGTTTTCTATCGAAGGTAGTCGAACACTTGTCGCCGGAAGAGTTCGGTGCAATCGAAGCATATATTGGCAGTCTGCCACAGGACCGTGTGGAGGCCGTGAATAAAGTGCTACATGGAGATCTTCATTTCAAAAATATGCTTGTGAATGAGAGCGGGATCGTTTCCGGCATCATTGATTGGGGGGATCTGAGTGTAGGTCATCCGGCTTGCGATTTGAGCATTGCTTATAGCTTTTTACCACCATACGCTCGCGGCGTGTTTTTTGAAACTTACGGAGGAGCGGACGAGGAAACGAAGTTGCTGGCGCGTCTAATCGCTGTATACATACCTATACTGATCTTAATGCAAGCGATCGATGACGGGAATGAAACGATTGCGGCAGAAGCGAAATCCAACATCATGCGGGCACTGTCGGATTAGGTTCATTATTTCGTTCCGGCTAAGAGGCTATGGCTATCAACACCATTTTGGCGTTTATAGTCGCGATAAGGTACGATCCGCCTCCTCAGACGCCGCTTTACATCTACGAACACGGAATTCAACAGAGTAAGTCGTTACGCTAACGGGACACGATTGTAATAAACCGCCTTTTCAACAAAGGCGGTTTTCTTATGGTCAAATATCAACATTAGAATTTAACATAGCTTTAATGTTTAATCGCGTTACATTCAATGAATGCTTCATGAGCCTGCTAGCGAAAAATTGTATTCTGGCAGAAAATGCTCAAGTACGTTCATAGGATGGCTCGATGAGCGATTAGAGGTAGCACTATATTACATTTTAGAATAAATTTGCCTCTGCACTGGTCTGGTTACTTCTGTTCTGGTTCTTGAGTGAGCTCGTCGTCTTGTTCTTCCTTGTCCTGCATTTCGCGCATACGTTCTTCGTAATCGTCCAGGAACCATAGCGGGTCCATATTATCTTCTTCGCCGTTATAGTTAATGAGGATTTCTTCGCCAGCCTTAATGTCCTTATAAGCATAGAAATCAAAGGTGTGATTTTCGAAGTTGATATCATACGTGGCATTAGGCTCGTAGGAATGATTAATCAGACTGCCGTATCCTAACAGGATCGCGGTATGATTAGCACCGTATTCGAAGACGTAATCCTCCAGAATTGTTTTCTCAATATGCTCGTGATCTTCATTTGGATAAGGCACCACGGGGGCCTGATGGATCAGTTGACCTTTTGCAATATCCACTGTAGCAAATACCCCGCGATTAAATTCTCCGCCGTCACCCAGCTTGGACTGTTTTACTTCAATCATGACATTCACCTGATGCTCTCGCTGAGAGCTCCGTTCTATATAATGGTTGTAATTCGTTTAAGGCAAAATTTTACCGCATACGCCGGGATAAGGCAAATCGAACATCACATTTTTTAAATAGGGCGTTGAGTTGTGCGGCAGATAACGCTTATAATATACAAAGAATTAAGTCTATATAGAAAAGGTGTCATGAATGAGCATATTAAATGTAGAAAAATTAAGTCACGGTTTTGGTGACCGTGCTATCTTTAACAACGTTTCATTCCGCTTGCTTAAGGGCGAGCACATTGGTCTGATCGGGGCGAATGGAGAAGGTAAATCGACCTTCATGAATATTATTACAGGTAAGCTACAGCCAGACGAAGGTAAAGTGGAATGGTCCAAACGTATGCGTGTAGGTTATCTCGACCAGCATGCGGTACTCAGCAAAGGACAATCGATTCGCGATGTGCTGCGCAGCGCATTCCAATACCTGTTTGACATGGAACAGGAAATGAATGACATGTACGGCAAGATGGGCGACGTTACGCCAGAGGAACTGGAGCAATTGCTTGAGGATGTAGGTACAATTCAGGATACACTGACAAATCAGGACTTTTACATGATCGATGCCAAAGTCGACGAAACCGCGCGTGGTCTGGGCTTGACCGACATTGGTCTGGACAAGGACGTTAATGACCTGAGCGGTGGACAACGGACCAAAGTATTGCTCGCCAAACTGTTGCTGGAAAAACCGGATATTCTGCTCCTCGACGAGCCGACAAACTATCTGGACGAACAACATATTGAATGGCTGAAACGTTATCTGCAGGAATATGAGAATGCATTTATTCTCATCTCGCATGATATTCCGTTCCTGAACAGCGTAATCAACCTCATTTACCACATGGAAAATCAAGACCTGACCCGTTATGTGGGCGATTACAACCACTTCCAGGAAGTCTACGAGATGAAGAAACAACAGCTGGAGTCGGCGTACAAGCGTCAGCAGCAAGAGATTGCAGACCTGAAAGACTTCGTAGCACGTAACAAAGCCAGCGTTGCCACTCGGAATATGGCAATGTCCAGACAGAAGAAACTCGACAAAATGGATGTCATCGAGATGGCCAAGGAGAAACCGAAGCCACAGTTCAACTTCCGTGATGCGAGAACGTCAGGCAAGCTTATTTTTGAAACGAAAGGCCTGGTTATTGGTTATAACGAACCGTTGTCCAGACCGCTTGATTTGCGTATGGAGCGCGGCCAGAAAATTGCTCTTGTTGGTGCGAACGGTATCGGTAAAACTACCCTGATGCGTAGCATTTTGGGTGAAATTCAGCCTTTGGAAGGCAATGTCCAGCGCGGAGAACATCTGGAGATTGGATACTTCCAGCAAGAGATGAAGGATGCCAACTACAATACGTGTATTGAAGAGATCTGGCAGGAGTTCCCTTCCTATACCCAGTTTGAAGTTCGTGCCGCACTTGCCAAATGCGGACTGACAACGAAACATATCGAGAGTAAGGTCGCAGTTCTCAGTGGTGGAGAGAAAGCGAAAGTGCGTCTTTGCAAGCTGATCAACAATGAGACCAACCTGCTTGTGCTTGACGAGCCGACGAACCACTTGGACGTGGATGCGAAGGATGAGTTAAAACGTGCGCTTCAAGCGTACAAAGGCAGCATTTTGCTGATTTCACACGAACCTGAATTTTACCGTGACGTCGTAACAGACACATGGAACTGTGAATCCTGGACGACCAAAGTATTCTAAAAGGCGCGTATTTCACTTGCATAGAGCATGTGGAATACGCGTTTTTTGTCATATTACACGGAGAATGAAATAGGACAAAAGAATGGTTGACAGGCTTAAAAGCAAACGATATTCTAATTCTAGAAAGCGGTTACATTTTGTATTTAAGAAACCTGTTTTACGACATGGGCAAAAAAGAAACGGTTCTCGGTTCTCCGTAACGTGCATGATTGCACCTGCCTGAGTAAACGGGGCTTTTTTTGCTCTTGAATGAAACCGGTTTCATTGAATGGGGAGGTGTGATCAGCGGAAGAAGCATGGTCTGAGGCCCAATGGACTGATTCATGTGTACTAGGGCGTGTTTAAACACTACGCTGAATATGTAAGGAACCTGCTTATATTTTCAGGCGCAAAGGAGCGAATCGAGATTGGATAAACTGAGAAAACCGGTTGCAATTCTATTATCCGCTGCATTGATGTTGAGTTCTGGACCGTTGATGTACCCGAACAAGGTTCTTGCAGATGGAGCTCTTATTCCCGGATTGTTAATTCAAGACGATTTTTCCGATGGGGACTATACCGTTTCACCAGAATGGCATGTGATCTCAGGCCAGTGGCAAGTGACATCAGATCCGACAGACGCAGCCAACCAGGTTCTTTTTCAAAATGGGACCGATGAAGGTTTTATCACAACGGGGGAGCCCATACCGGATAAAACAGTGTCGATGCGTTTTTATACAGGAGCGGGTGAGGGATTTCCCGGTATTTTGCCGCGGTTTCAAGACAAGAGCAACTACTACTATTTCCAAATGCAGGTGCCCGGCAACAAACTCGTTTTCAGCAAAAGAGTAAATGGTGCAGATACCACGCTAAAATCGGTGGAATATGCATTCAGTAAAAATACATGGTATACGCTTAAAGTGTCGGTATCAGGGACCTCCATCCGCGGTTATATCGTCGAAAATGGGATGGACCGATTGGTTTTTGATCTGAACGATACATCTATTGCAACCGGTACCGTTGGCATTCGAAATAAATGGCAGACCGTACATATTGATGATGTAATGATTGCGGAGCCGCCTCGAGTGAATGAAGCTGTGCTTGCAAAGGATGGAGAGACGGCATCTTCAATTTCATTGCATTGGCCGGAGATTGAAGGGGCAACGGGTTACCGTCTGTATCGCTCGAACACGCAGGAAGGCGGCTACTCTTATGTAAGTCAGACGTCATCAACTAGTTATGTAGATGAAGGACTAAGCTCGGATACAGCCTATTATTACAGATTTGCCTATGACTACGGGGCATTAACCGAGTCACAGTGGTCTGTCCCGCTTGAAGCCAAAACGGCTGCCGAGGCACCACAGGCACCGGGGGACTTGAAGGCGACAGCGTTGACAGCGACAAGTGTCAAATTGAGCTGGAATACGGTCAGTAAGGCGAATGGTTATCGTGTCGTTCGCGCAGAGCAAGGAACGGAAGATTATGAACAGGTATATGACGGCAACCTATTGTCTTTTACAGATCAGGCACTTGAGCCTGGAAAGAATTACAGTTATCGGGTGACGGCGTACAATGCTGCGGGTGAATCGACATTTAGTACAGCGGAAGCGCAGACGTACACGGTAGATTCTCCTTCAGGATTTGGTGTTACTGCTATAACGGATACGTCCATTTCCTTAGGATGGGCTGCACTGCCCGGATCGGAAGTCTCCTACAAGGTTTCGAAGGCCACAAGCGCTTCAGGGACGTATCAGCAAGTCTACACAGGGAAGTCTACTTCGTTAGACGATACAGGTTTGACGATGGGCACGGGATATTTTTATACCATTCAGGCCAAAGTGGACGGAATGGATACTCCTGTATCTGCACCGCTTGGTGTATCCACGGTGCGCACAAGTATTACGCCAGGACAAATGTGGCCGGATCAAAACGGCAAACCGATTGATGCTCATGGCGCAGGTTTCTTTTACGATGAAAAAACAGAAAAGTATTACTGGTATGGCGAATATCATACGGGGGGGTGGCCTGCTGCGGGTGTGCGTGCCTATTCTTCCAAAGACCTGATGAACTGGACAGACGAAGGCATGGCATTGACGATGCTGCAATCGATGGATGATTTTGACACAAACCCGCTAATTAAGGAACTCTATGCAGGGCGCGAGGATCGTGTGGACATCTGGGCCGATATTCGCAAAGGACGGATTATCGAACGGCCAAAGGTCATTTACAATGATAAAACGAAAAAATATGTCATGTGGGCTCATATGGATGGAGACAAGGACCCTTACAACAATAATGCGAATTACGGTAAAGCGAAGGCCGGTTATGCAATCAGTGACTCACCTGCTGGACCTTTTATATATCAGAAAAGTTACCGTATGGACATGGCTCCTGAAGGCGAGAAGGACTATTTCCCAAGTGACAGAGGTATGGCCCGTGACATGACGCTATTTAAGGATGATGACGGCACGGGTTACCTGATCTACTCCAGCGAAGAAAATCTGACGTTATACATTTCCAAGCTCACCGAGGATTACAGTGACGTCACAGGCTGGCATAAGCAAGGTCTTAAGGATGATAAAGGCAATCCTGTTCGCGATAGCGTCTATCAGGCGGAATACGGCGTAGACTATGTCCGGGTATTCCCGGGTGGACAGCGTGAAGCACCGGCCATGTTCAAGTATCAGGGCAAATACTATATTATCACATCGGGTGCAACAGGCTGGGCTCCTAATGAGAACAAAGTTACGGTCGCGGATCACATCTTCGGACCTTGGTCGGCGATGACAAATCCGTTTGTCCGCACACTGCCGAGTGATCCTGATCCCGGGAAGGCATTTGGTACACAGGCAACTTCAGTCATCCCGGTTGATCCGGAAAAGGGCAAGTTTATTTATGTAGGAGATATGTGGAACGGAGGCAATTTCGCCAACGATGCAGCCAAGTACGTGTTTTTGCCGATCGAATTCGGTATAGGGTCAGACATTGCGATCAAGTGGTATAACAGCTGGACACCCGATCTGTTGAATTCCATGGGTAAGGTAGATATCGCTGATAAACTGCCTGAAGCGGTGAAGCTTGGCGAAGTTCCAGTGCTTCCTTCCACGGTAAAGGTGCGTGATGGAAATAATCTCGTGTCAACGCCAGCCGTCTGGACGATTAATCATCGTGCGATGACAGCGGAGGATTTTGCCAAGCCTGGACCGCTTACGCTACAGATCACGACCCCTGAGTATAACAACAAAACACAGGCAGTTCGTGTGTTTGTCATTCCCGAGAATACACTATACTTTGTGAACAGCGGTGGTTATGATACGGCAGATTACAAGCTGATGAGTGGTTATATGCAAGATACGCTCATGCATCCGGGAATTATAGATCAGATGTATGCTCCGGCTAATGGTCAATCCTGGGGATATGTTAGTGCCGATGCGCTGCCTTCCGGTTCGAACGGCGGTGATATTTTCTCGACCGTACGTTATCTGAATGGCGGCAATGTCAGCAACTCGCCTAAAGGCAAGGATTTGACCTATAGCTTTGATGTACCAAACGGTGAGTATGATGTGTATGCGGGATTCAATGACCCGTGGACGAATACTTCACGCCGTGCGGATTTGTTAATTAACGGTACGAATACCGGGGCGGTTACCTATATCCCTGCAAGTGTTCGGGCGCAAAAGGGTATTCAAGTGTCAGACGGTAAACTGGATATCACGGTGCGTAATACGGCTTCCCAAGACCCGCTGATCAGCTGGATCATGATTGTAAAACCTGATATATCGTCCCCTGGTTACGGTAGCGGGGGGCTGCACTCTGTTTCCGCCACGCCTTCAAGTGTAACACTTGGCTGGGATACATTACACGGTGCGGCAACCTATAAGCTGTATCGTTCGAATCAAGAAGAAGGAACTTACGAAATAGTTTATTCCGGCGCGCTTCCAGAGTATACGGATTCTGGGCTGAGTGAAGATACGGTTTACTATTACAAAGTCGAGGCACTGGACGATGCAAGCCAATCCATCAAAGGATTGTCTGATCCTTATCAAATCACAACAACTCGCCAGACGGCTGCTGACGTGGCTTCAGGCATTACAACACTCGAACAGCCAACGACGGCTTCTGTAAAAATTAAACTGCCAGTGTTGCCTCAAGGTTTTACGGCATCCGTTCATTCAAGCACAGCTCCGTCTGTAGTCCAACTGGACGGAAGCATTATTTTACCAGCGAGTGAGACGACGGTCTGGATTGAACTTGCCATCACACGTACCTCTGATGGGAGCAAAGCGATAACAACACCTCTGATCATTAAAGTGCCTGCACGTACAACATCTCCAGGCGGCAATGATTCGGGAGGGAATTCTGGCGGAGGATCAGGAAATAGCTCAGGCGGCAATAATGGAAATGGTTCAAACCCGGGCAACGGTGGTCAGATAGGCAACAGTAATGGTACCTTAGGCACAGGTCAATCGCAGTCGTCAACTCAACCTGTCACAGAAAAGGACCGCGCTGTTCTTGAACTGCAAGCCTCTTCGGCTCCAGAAGGAAATGCACAGTCCAAAGTGGATGCTTCAGCGATTGAAGCTGCGGTCAAAGCCGCACCTCTTACAGATACAGGTCAACGTCTGGTTGAATTTCGCTTGAAGTCTGTTCCGGAAGCGGCTGCATATGAGCTAGCCCTGCCAGTTTCATCCCTGCTGGAGCAGAAGAAATCAGATGTTTTCCGTATCGTATCAGCGTTTGCAACGGTTGAGTTGCCCGCTGATTTGTTGGCTAAGGAGGGGGCCAATGAGGGTACGGCAGTTATTCGATTGATTCGCACACCACTTCCGCAAGGGATAACGGATCGTTTGGGAGCAGGACATGGTGTGCAAATCGAATTTAGCCTTAATCATCAGAACTTCATGCCTGATAGAGAGATTTCTATTGAACTACCGTATACCTCATCGAAAGAGACCGTGGCTGATAAAGTGATTGCTGTGCAAATTGGAGCAAGCGGGGAAATCATTCCGTTACCACAGAGCTATTACGATCCGCAACGCGGTGAGATTATATTTTCTGCAAAAGCTTTGTCTTTGACTGGTGCATATGCTGTCTTATCTATGGAAGAGAACTTTTCGGATCTAACCGGAGTGCCATGGGCACAAAAAGCGATGGAGGCACTCGCTGTTCGGGGTGTGGTGGATGCAACAGGTAGTGAGAACACCAGACAGCTTCATCCAAAACAAGATATGACACGCGGGCAATATGTGCAGTGGCTTGTAGCTTCGCTTGGTCTAAACGGGGGTTCTACTGAACCATTCAAGGATGTGAATGAACAATCTTCTTATTATAAGGCTGTTAACATAGCACGATCACTCGGTATTACGGATGGGGCTGGAGATGGACGTTTCAAGCCAGAATCCACAATTACCCGTCAAGAGATGATGACCTTAACAGTAAGGGCGCTCGTCGCGGGTGGACTCATTGATGATGAAGCACAGAATTCTTCCGCAACTGATCTCGCTCGTTTCCGGGACGCAGGTCAGATCAACTCGTATGCAAGAGAAAGTGTAGCTGCGCTTGTGAACCTGGGCATCGTAGGTGGTTACAACGGTGAAGTAAAACCTGCGGCTGAAGCCAGCCGAGCCGAATCTGCTACGCTGATCTATGCAATGATGAGCAAGCTGGTCTGGAAAAAGTGATGAATCACTGTAACTTATAAAATAGAAAGAAGCTTGTTTTCACCTGAAGTCAGGTCAAAGCAAGCTTTTTTTGCTGTTCATTGTCGATTGTTGTTGATGTATTTGCAACGAGGTGATTTTCACGTTTTGTTCCTTTATCAGTGAAACTGATAAATGGTATAAAATCATTGAAATTGACCCTCACCCCCCGGTGTGTTAGGTTCTAGAGAGAAGAAATTAATATGATCATTTTAGTAGGAATTAAAATCGAAGTAATGCGTGAGGTGGCAGATGGTGGAACTTCAAGTGACAAATAGTCCTTTTAATCAAGAGCAGGTAGAATTGCTCAATCGACTTATTCCTACATTAACGGACGGACAAAGACTCTGGCTTGGTGGGTATATTGCAGCGTATCAAGCAGGTGTGGCAACAGCACAGACTGGCCTGATTGGGCAAGTTGGACAAAATCCGGTAGCAGCGCCAGTCAGTGCTCCTGCCGTTTCCCGTGAAGTTACGGTGCTGTACGGTTCCCAGACAGGGAATTCCATTGGATTATCGAAAAAACTCGGTAAGAAGCTGGAGGAACAGGGATTGCAAGTAACCTTGTCATCCATGGGAGATTTCAAACCGAACGGACTGAAAAAAATTGAAAATCTTCTGATTGTGGTCAGCACACATGGAGAAGGCGAACCGCCGGATAATGCAATTCCTTTTCATGAATTCTTGAACAGCAAACGTGCTCCAAAGCTGGACGGACTTCGTTATTCCGTATTGGCGCTTGGAGATACCTCTTATGAGTTCTTCTGTCAAACGGGTAAGGATTTTGATAAACGACTTCAGGAACTGGGTGGTACAGCTTTGGTTCCACGCGTAGACTGTGATGTTGATTTTGATGAGCCAGCTGCAACGTGGATGAACGATGTACTTGCATCGCTTAGCAGTACAGTAGCTACTGCGGGTGCGGTAACCAGTGAAGCGATTACAGCCGCGGTAAGTGGTGAAGAATCGGAATATAACCGTACCAACCCGTTCAAGGCAGAGGTGCTGGAAAATCTCAACTTGAATGGCCGCGGATCGGATCGTGAGACACGCCATATTGAGCTGTCTTTGGAAGGCTCTAATCTGGATTATGAGCCAGGCGACAGCCTGGGCGTGTTCCCGGAGAACCACCCGCGTCTGGTAGATGAATTAATTGCAGCAATGGGTTGGAATGCAGATGAACAGGTTACGGTGAACAAAAATGGAGATCAAGTATCGGTTTACGAAGCACTGCTGCGTCATTACGAGATTACAGCAGTAACCAAACCGGTGGCAGAGCAACTCGCCAAGTTGAGTTCAGGCAACGAATTAACAGCATTGCTCGCCAATGATTCCGAATTCCGTAACGTCATGAACAGCTCCGATCTTCTAGATGTGGTTCAGGACTACGCACTGAAGGGCATTCCAGCCGCTCAATTTCTAGCGGTTCTTCGGAAAATACCAGCACGTCTGTATTCCATTGCAAGCAGCTCGAAGTCTTTCCCGGACGAGGTTCATCTAACGGTTCGGACTGTACGTTATGAAGCACGTGGCAGACAACGTTATGGCGTATGCTCGGTACATCTCGCTGAACGTATCGAAGCTGGTGACACCTTGCCAGTTTATATTCAGCATAATCCCAACTTCAAATTACCCGAGAATCCGGATACTCCAATCATTATGGTTGGACCTGGAACAGGGGTTGCTCCATTCCGCTCTTTCCTTGGCGAAAGAGAAGAAACGGGTGCAGAAGGAAAAACATGGCTCTTCTACGGGGACCAGCACTTCTCTACAGACTTCCTTTACCAAACGGAGTGGCAGCGTTGGCTCAAAGATGGCGTTCTGACGAAAATGGATGTTGCCTTCTCTCGTGATACGGAACAGAAAGTATATGTACAGCACCGTATGCTGGAACATAGCAAGGAATTGTACCAATGGCTTCAGGATGGAGCAAGCGTGTATATCTGCGGCGATGAGAAAAAAATGGCTCATGATGTACATGCGGCGCTGATTACGATTCTACAGCAGGAAGGCGGCTTGTCATCCGAGCAGGCTGTGGAATACATGACACGGTTACAACAGGAGAAACGTTATCAGCGGGATGTGTATTAATCCAAGGCTAAGCCGAAAGGTTATATTCCGCAGAAACGAGAGGAGAAAGCGGCATGGCTTATAATAACTTACTTAATCCGCAACGTACCAACAGCGATGTGGAAGATATAAAGATCAAGAGCAATTACTTGCGTGGAAGTCTCACGGAGACACTGGCCGATCGCATTACTGGCTCAATTCCCGAAGATGATAACCGGCTGATGAAACATCATGGCAGCTATATGCAGGATGATCGTGACCTGCGCAATGAGCGCAATAAATCCAAGCTGGAGCCTGCATATCAGTTCATGCTACGTGTGCGTGCTTCCGGGGGAATCGTAACGCCGGAGCAGTGGCTGATGATGGACCGTGTTGCCCATAAATATGCGAACCAGACGATCCGTCTGACCACTCGTCAATCGTTTCAGTTGCACGGGGTGTTGAAATGGGATCTCAAAAATACGATTCGTGAGGTCAATGACTCTTTGCTCAGTACACTCGCTGCATGTGGTGACGTTAACCGTAACGTGATGTGCAACCCGAATCCGAATCAGTCTGAAGTTCATGCCGAAGTGTACGAATGGGCTTGTCAGGTGAGTAATCATCTGGACCCTCGAACTCGTGCATATCATGAACTGTGGCTCGATGGGGAGAAGATCATTGACTCCCAGGATTCGGACGAAGAGGTTGAACCGATCTACGGCAAGGTATACTTGCCACGTAAGTTCAAAATTGGTATCGCGGTACCGCCTTCCAATGATGTGGATGTATTTTCACAGGATCTCGGTTTTATCGCCATTGTAGAGAACGGCAAACTGCTAGGATTTAACGTATCTGTTGGTGGAGGAATGGGCATGTCTCACGGAGATTCGAAGACATATCCTCAGGTATCCAAAGTCATTGGTTTCTGCACGCCGGAGCAGATGATTGATGTTGCAGAGAAAACGGTCATGATTCAGCGTGACTACGGGGATCGTGCGGTTCGTAAACATGCGCGTTTCAAATATACAATCGATGACCATGGTCTGGAGTGGTTTGTTGATGAGTTAACGAGTCGTCTTGGCTGGAGTCTGGAAGCGGCACGTGCATATCATTTTGACCATAATGGGGATCGTTATGGCTGGGTGAAAGGCAGTAATGGCAAATGGCATTACACGTTATTCATCCAGAATGGACGGGTAAAAGATGTAGACGGTTATCCGCTCATGACGGGTTTGCGTGAAATTGCCAAAATACACAACGGGGATTTCCGTCTGACGGCGAACCAAAACCTGATTATCGGCAACATTAGTAGCCAGAAAAAGAAAAAGATTGAAGCATTGATGCAACAATACAATCTGACGGATGGCGCGCATTATTCAGCACTTCGCAGAAGTTCCATGGCTTGTGTTGCGCTACCAACTTGTGGCCTGGCTATGGCTGAATCCGAGCGTTACCTGCCATCCTTGATCGACAAACTGGAGCCTGTACTGGATGAAGCGGGTTTGAGGGATGAAGAGATTGTCATTCGTATGACAGGTTGCCCGAATGGGTGCGCCAGACCGATGCTGGCAGAGATTGCTTTTATCGGAAAGGCACCAGGCAAGTACAATTTCTATCTCGGTGGTAGTTTTACTGGTCATCGTCTGAACAAATTGTACCGCGAAAATATCGGTGAAAATGAGATTCTGGACACACTGACACCGATGATTAATCAATATGCCAAAGAGCGCAACGAAGGTGAACATTTCGGAGATTTCGTGATCCGTGCGGGTTATGTCCCTGAAGTGCTCGACGGAAGACAGTTCCACGCGTAACTTGACGTTTACCCAAAAAGCATTCCTTAAGGAGTGCTTTTTGTTTCTTCGATGCAGAATCGTTTGATGAGATGAACTTGTTGAACCAAGCGCAACACGATATAATGACAAAGTAGAAAGCAGATTACATGTTGAAAGTGAGCGGAAACGATATGGGTCGTAAGTGGAATAATATTAAGGAAAAGAAAGCGTCAAAAGACGCAAACACAAGCCGGGTCTACGCGAAATTTGGCGTTGAGATCTATGTAGCGGCGAAGAAGGGCGAACCAGACCCTGAAGCGAACCGTGCACTGAAGGTCGTTCTGGAGCGTGCCAAAACGTATAACGTACCTAAAGCCATCATTGACCGTGCGATGGAAAAAGCAAAAGGCAGCGGCGATGAGAACTATGAAGAGTTGCGTTACGAAGGCTTCGGACCAAACGGTGCGATGGTCATCGTGGATGCGCTCACGAATAACGTAAACCGTACAGCACCTGAAGTGCGTTCTGCGTTTAACAAAAACGGAGGCAACATGGGCGTGAGTGGTTCTGTTGCTTACATGTTTGATCCGACAGCAGTCATCGGCGTTGAAGGTAAAAATGCGGAAGAAGTGCTGGAAATCATGTTGGAAGCAGATGTAGACGTTCGTGATATCGTGGATGAAGATGAAGCGGTTATCGTATACGCAGAACCAGACCAATTCCACGCGGTACAGGAAGCATTCAAGGCTGCGGGTGTGAACGAGTTTACCGTAGCCGAGCTGACGATGCTGGCGCAAAACCACATTGAACTGCCTGCAGACGCCCAAGTTCAATTCGAGAAGCTGATCGATGCGCTCGAAGACTTGGAAGATGTGCAACAGGTTTATCATAACGTGGAGTTTGTGTAAGCGAGATAGTGACTTCAGAAAAAGATTTTTCTGCTAGCCTTAAACAGTTTTTAGAATTTGTGAAAATATCGAATCAGGTACTCAAATCGACTCTAACTCTTAGAAAGAGTGGGAGAACAATATCGTTAGATAGTTTTATAATTTCCTTTATGAAAAAACACTATTAGCATTTAGCTATTAGTGTTTTTTTTCATAAAGGAAGTACCCTCATTTACCTTTCAGATCACTTTAGTGTCTAATGATGGCATTCTCTATAATTAGCTCAATTGTTTTACATTTTAATTATTCTTGTATACCATCAAAAACGTATTCTAATATTCCAGAAATATTCAACAAATTCCTTTCTTTAAAATATTCCTGTTTCTTACAAGCTAGATCAATATCACTTCTTTATTCTGTTAAAAAAATACAATCTAAATGTATTTTTTTGTGATCACTTGCCAAACTTTTAATCCAAGTGAATAAGCAATGAGAATCATAGTCTGATTCCATTGAATCTTATACTCCGTTTTATCAATTGTGGCCTCAGTCAGTATATTCGTAATTTTATCAGCTGTTAATGGCGTACTCAATTTTTCAAATCGATTTAGGTACATATAGTGTTCTTCATTTTCTTTCCCAATGTAATCTTTAATTTCAACGATACCTGTTGCTATTCCCCTTGCAATTATCCCCACACCACTACTATAGAGATAAACAATATCGTTTGCTTCAATTGTATCGATATAATGCTTCCAAGGGCTATAGTAAGCGGAACATTTCATGTTACTAATCATGTCATTTTCAGCTTGAGGGTTGTTTGATTTATTTGTATTAATAATATAAACCTTTGGCATGGTCTCAATCCTTTTTGTAAGAGTATCTCTATTATATACAGTTTTAACCATAAATGATATGATAGGTAAAAGGATTTTATAACAAAATGGAGGTATATTTACATGGCTGGAGCACCTGAATGGACAAGTTTTGAAAATTTAGCTATTTACATGTTTTTGGAGAAGTATCCCCATAAATCAAGTGAAAATATAGCCGATGAGATTTTCAATAATAGCTTTCTAAAAAACAACTTCTTTATTCATAGAAAAAACGTGGATACAATTAAGCAGCATGTAGACTTACTACGGAAACCTGAGTATCATGGGAGGCTTTTTATACCAGACTATAAAAATCTTAAATAATAAGTATAGAGATTTTAGTATTAGAGTATATTGTTGCAATTGTTGGGACTGTTGGATTAAGGGGATTACAAGTGATTGGCGATGAATGGTTAAATAATTTACAAAAAAATTAAAAGAAATATTTTAGATACTGTAGCTGTACTACATAAAGATGGAGTTCTTTAGTCCCTAGACTACTTTGAAACTAAGAGCTTCTATGCGGAA
The DNA here is from genome assembly GCF_900102085.1 of Paenibacillus polysaccharolyticus. GTDB lineage: Bacteria > Bacillota > Bacilli > Paenibacillales > Paenibacillaceae > Paenibacillus > Paenibacillus polysaccharolyticus. The sequence continues at coordinate 61,869 of NZ_FMVM01000018.1, forward strand.
TACGACTAGTAACAGGTGGGGAGATTTACATTTGAATAGATAGGTATATGAGGGCTTTGAAATTCTGGCTGGATTCCACCACGAACACCTAGTACAAACTTCACATCGAGTCATTTCACCGGATTCTACAAGTTGATTGCTTTACTACTCGTTATGACTTTGCCACCTATGGTGCATGGGGAAATCAAGATGTTTTCACAACAAAAAGAACAATTCACCCCAATATTAAAACCGGGCTCCTTCTTGAGGACGTTCGAAGATAATCTGAGATTAAGAAGTAAGATTGGCCAATCACTCATAGTTTTATCATAGTGCCAAAATCAACTAAGTCTCAGAAAATAATGAGCGAACTAAATTGATCGTAGATAATGTTGTGCAACGTCAATAGTAGATGTTTTAGCTCAATTGAATCGGAGCTCATGAGATAGGGACAAGAAGAGATATAGTACTAAATATTATCAAAGTATGTTACTATGGAGGATTTTTCTTGAAAATATTAGTTATTGGAAATGGATTCGATTTAGCTCATGGACTGCCAACAAAATACAACGATTTTTTAAAATTCCTCTCATTAATTAAAGCTATGTCTATGTATCGTGGTGGCATACTAAATTTTATTGAAAAGCATTTAAATGAAACATCAAAAGTTAACAATAATATCAAACAGTACATTCACAAGTTAATTACAGAATTAACTCAAGAGTATGGAAGTATAAAAGATGAATCTCTTGCTAAAAATGTCGACCTGTTTTTTTTAGTAGATAAATCAGAGAACAAAGTAATTCGAGAAATTTTAGATAACATTAAGGGGAATTATTGGTATCAACATTTTGTTTCAGTTGAGTCTTATATTAATGAAGGTTGGATAGATTTTGAGTCTGAAATATCTCGGGTAATACAAGCTCTGGAACAGTATAGAATTAAAGAATGCTTTGATCAAAAAGATATTGTAGAAAAGGGCATTGAACAAACCCTTTTGTCAGTGAGTGTTCGAGAAAACAACCCAGATACATCTAAATTTAAAGTTGATGGAAAATTGCTTCAAAAACTTGAAGAGGATTTGACTAAGCTAATACGCTCTTTAGAGATATTCCTTGTGAATTGTGTCGAGAATATTGATATTGAGAGTACACTTCCAGACATAAAGAACATCAATTTTGATAAAGTATTAAGTTTTAATTATACCAATACCTATGAGAAAGGTTATGTGTCTTTGTTTCGTCCTAAATTTGACTTTATTCATGGAAAAGCAGATTCTAAACATAATCTAGAAACGAATAACATGGTCTTAGGCATTGATGAGTATTTAGACAGTACACAAGCGAGTAAAAATACATCATTTATTTCTTATAAAAAATATTTTCAAAGAATACACAAGGAGACAGGCTGTGTTTATAAAGACTGGATAAGGAAAAATAATTCACAGTCTTCATCTGAACTCTACATCTTCGGACATTCACTTGATATAACCGACAAGGATGTTCTTCGAGAATTGATTGAAATGGAAAATATGAAAACCACAATTTTTTACTATAACAAAAAGGTATATTCATCTCAGATTGCAAATTTAGTAAAAGTACTAGGCGTAGATAATTTAATTTCACGAGTGCATGGTGAAAATAAAAGTATTACTTTTAAGCAACAACAATCCCCAATTAAAGATGCAGAAACGCCTCCAATTTTAGATGAAGCAGTTCGTTAAAAAAGAAATATTGATGAAAGTATTACAACTCATTAAGCTTCATCCTAATTAGTAAGCAACTGAATTTAATCCGATGTTGTTTTGTCGACATTAATTGATAAACGTATAAAATTTCATACAAAAAGTTAGAGTAACAAACTATAGATCGTTCAGATCAATTTCACGACGTACAAGAAGTATTCAAGGTCGCTGGAGTATCGTGACTCCAGAGCAATCTACTTAACTTACTTACGTATGTTCTAAATAATTATGCTTTAAATTGTTTGAATAAAAAGAGTGTCTAGCCAATCCATTTCGATCGGGAGACACTCTTTTTCGCTATATTAAGATTTACTCGGCACAGTGTGGGCTTGCTTATCCGATGAATCGGATGTCTCTTTTTTCAATCCGCCAAATTTGAAGAGCACGATGCCACCTACAATGACAAGTACACCAATAAGTTGGTTCCATGAGAACGGAATTTGCTCCAGACCGAGCCAGCCCATCGAATCAAATAGTAGAGCGAAACTTAACTGAGAGGTTAATACGATGGAGATTGCATAAGTGGGGCCGAGTAACTTCATGCCTTGAACGAGACAGAAGACGACGCCTACACCAATCGCACCACTCAGCCAGTACCACGACTGCATGTGCTGCAAGCTAAATGTATTTTTTCCTTCAACGAGGAGAGAGATTACGAAAGAAGCAATAAATCCGGTAAATAACACCATCGTTGTGGTCGACCATGAACCGATGCGTTCATTAACTTTACTATTAAATATGGTTTGCAGGCTTACCAGTGAACCGGCGAGCAGCGCAAGTAATATACCTGTAATGATCATACGTGTCCTAACTCCTTATTCATAGATATTGTGTCCCGCAATATGACGAAGGCCTGCGCGATTTTTAATGCGGATTAATCCTTGATCCCGTTGAATGTAGCCGTCAGCACACAGCTTCTGAATCACCCGATTCAAATGGCGATAACTGGTGCCGATCAGGTTGGCGATGTCCGTCAGGTTAAAAGCATCCAGTTCCTCATGCAGTACGGTTCCGCCTTCATCCGTTGAGATGGATAACAGATAACTGGCTAAGCGAACATCCACCGGATACATCAGATTAAAGTTCGAAAAGTTCGAATCGATGTAAAACTTGTGTGAGATGATTTTTAGCAAAAATTGCAGTAATGGCGCGTAATCACTGGCAAGCTCAGTTAGCCAGAGGTAATGAATACGGAGCATTACAACAGGGGACACCGCCTGAACGGTGTTAACGATGTTACTTTCACGCACATATTCGATATCTCCCACCACTTCAAGCGGTGTTTTGAAACAGAGCACGAGTGTTTTGTCTTGTGGAGAGGTGGTGAAAATTTTAATTTTCCCCTCTACCAGGACATATAAGTATTCGGAAGCTTCGCCTTCGCGGCAGATGAGCTCACATTTTTCAAATTGACATAGGGTCATATGAGGACGTAGGTGTTCGTGAAAAACCGCCTCCAATTGATACTGTTTTAAATAGTCCATAATTTGCTGGGATTGATGAATCTCTTCCATGCGGTTCTCACCTCTGCGTTAATTGTAATGAAACTACAGCTTCATAATGATGACACCGGCGATCATTAGAGCAATACCTAGGAATTGCGGCAGTTTCATTTTTTGTTTAAGCACGCCAAACCATCCGTTGCTGTCGATCAAAAAAGTTAGAAACAATTGGGCAATCAACAATGCCGAGATCGTAAAAGTGACGCCAATTTGCTGAATCGCGGAGACTTCACTGAAAATAATAACCGCACCAAATGCTCCTCCGGCGAGATACATCGGTTTAACCTGTTTAATTCCCTGAAGATTGGTGTCCCGCACAAACATCAGGATGATCGCCGCGAGTATAAATCCCGTTAACTGTGTGATCGAGGCGGCCTGCCATGTGCCTATATCTGTGCTGATTCTGGTGTTAGCAACCCCTTGTAGCGTAATGCAGGCTCCGCCCAGCAAGGCAAAAATAATCCCTCTCATCTTTCTCCGTACACTCCTTCAATGCATGACTTCGACTTCTATTAAATGATAAATATCTCCAAACAGCCAAGGACAAATGTCCTGAGTCTGAAATTTACAGCATCTAGCGTACACTAAAGCTTCAGGATATTCCAGAAAAGCAAGAAAAGAAGTAGCTATGGAAGGTAGGAAGGGGAGGAAGGAGGTAGAAGTGGATTAACGATCCCAGGAACGCTATTCCACCAAACGAGGTCAAAACGCTGGATATGTGGAAAAATGGAGGAGATAGGGTCACTGAGGATCGTCAGGTTTATAAATGAGACAAGTTACGTAAAAAGGTATGTCAGCTGTAGTTCAAGATGTTCTCCAACCTAGCCTAACGTTAAAACACCTTAAATACAGGCTGTTCCTTTACAAAAGTAATTTTGGTCTCTGGAAAAGACTCCTCCAGTCTGTCCGCCAAAAGCTTCATTCCCGGGGCCTCACTTTCGGCATGTCCAACCATGATGAGTGCTTTGGATTTACCTTGCTGCACAGCATCACGAACATATTCAGGCGTTTCCCATTCAAATCCTTCCCCTGCGATAATCAGATCCACCTGTTCATTCTGAAGAAGAGGTATCGTGACGGGTCCATTTCCACGAAATCCAACCAGAACGGCAGCGCGTCTGCAAACGATTTCAGAATTGCCCGCAATGCGGACATAGTCAATACCCAGACGTTGCTTTAAATGTTGAGCAATTTCCTGAACGGTCATTCCTTCTGGAAATGTAACTATATCCGACTCTGCTGTTCGCCCGCTCAGATATGTAGTCCAGCCAAGCTCCTGAATGAGTCCATCTGTAATGCCATCTGGCTCGAAACGGTGGATTATATCATGGCAACGAAAAAGAGCAATGCCTGCTTGGTCGATCAATGTTCTTTTATCCGTATAAACGGAGTTGTTCACAAGCCAGTCGGTCGCACTGTGGTGATTATAAAATGGGGATTCATGGGCAATAATCAGATTAGCTCCGCCCTGAATAGCCTGTTCAATGACCTGTTGTGTAGGCATAAAAGCAACCACAATGCCTGTTACAAACTGATCCGGTGAACCCGTGATCAGCTGATCCACTGTATTTTCCGGAAGTGTTATCCCCTCTGTGAGGTGCAGTATAATCTCTTGAACCGTGAGTTCCTTTGGCCGTGTCATATTTTTAATTTCCATTAGATTCATTCCTCCAAAATAAGGATATAGTGCTAGTGTATCATCTTCATAGGTAAAAACCAGCTATACATACGATACTTCATTACCCTGAAAATGAACGATTTTCAAACATCCATCAATTCCGCAGTTAACCTAACAACGTAAGTGAACAACCAGTTCACAAGCCTCTTGAATTCATGTAGTTTTCTTATACGAGAAACCGTATACTTACATAGAGTCTTTTTTGAATCAGGTAAAATTTACTATATTCGCAATGGATTCTTACGCTATTCATAGCCTAGATTCGCATTACCATACGAAAGGGGATACGACATGACGGCAGTTAGTATTATGGAACGCCTGAAGAGTGAGACAGCACATTATCATAGACAAGTAGAACAGAACCCCTATGCGAAAGCGATTATGGATTCAACCATAACAATTGAACAATATAGAGCGTACTTGGAGAAATTCTACGGTTTCCTGAAACCACTGGAGGATCAAGCAATAAGGCAGTCTTTTTTGGCGGAAACAGGACTGGATATTGAGGTAAGAGGCAAGGCTGGTTTATTAGAGCAAGATCTGAGGGATCTGGGCTTAAGCGAAGAGCAGATCAAGCAAATTCCACAATGCGACGGCAAGGATTTACCCGACATTTCTACACTTGCACGACTGTTCGGATATCTCTATGTCATTGAGGGTTCAACGAACGGTGGTCAGATCATGACCAAACGGCTGTCACAATTTTTGCCTATAGAAGCGGATCGTGGACTGCAATATTTCAACGCATACGGCACACAGACACGCGCAAGATGGAGCGAGTTTGTGGAATTGTTACAGCAATCGATTCAGACATCCGAGGATGAAGACAGCGTTTTGCATACAGCCTCCGATACATTCCGGCTACTGGATCAGTGGATTAATACGTAAGAATAACGCCTGCAACACCCGATTAGCTACCCGACGTAAGTTCTGTAACAATGAAACAACACACGCTGAGAGGAGATATTCAAGTTCATGGCTGAACCTAGGTCGAGGCAAGAAATGAGCATGCTTAACCGCACCTTACTCCCGCAAGGGACATATACGAATGATCCGATCGACCTGAATAACTGCGACAAGGAGCCTATTCATATTCCTGGCTTTATCCAGCCACATGGCGTGCTTCTGGCTATCGATCCCAAAGGGACAGCAACCATTGTGCAGTGTAGCCAAAATACACAGGATCATCTGGGCATAGATTACTCAGATATTTTAGGTATGCCTCTAAGCGACTTGATCGCTGAAGAAGATGTAAACAAGCTCCTGAACAACCGCTCGAACGCAGCTGTAACGTCAGACTTGCATTATATGGATCTGATTATAGAAGTGGCAGGGGAAGAGAAAGTTTTTTCAACGGTCCTGCATGAGAGCGAAGGTCTGTTAATTCTTGAAATTGAGCCTTATTATGAAAAAGAAAACATCGAATCGAACGATTTTGAATGGATATCCCGTTTCTTCGGAAGAATCAAAAGCACGGACAGCCGCGTGGATGCGAGCCAGATTGCGGCTGAACAAGTCAAAGAAATGCTTGGATATGACAGAGTCATGATCTATGAATTTGACGAGCAATGGAACGGCAAAGTGATTGCGGAAGCGCGCGAACCGGAACTCGAACCATTTCTAGGGCATCACTATCCGGCCTCGGACATTCCCAAGCAAGCAAGGGAACTGTATCTTCGTAACTGGCTACGTACCATTGTCAACGTGGATTATACGCCTGTTGAAATCGTACCAACGTTGCAGCCCCTTACAGGCAAACCTTTGAATTTAAGTCTGTCTGTGTTGCGGAGTGTATCTCCGCTTCATATTGAATATTTGCAAAACATGGGCGTGGGAGCTACCGTGACCATTTCGCTCATCCATGATAATCAACTCTGGGGACTCATTACGTGTCATCATTATTCTGCAAGATACGTTCCGCATCGTGTTCGTAATCTGTGTAACTTCCTGGGAGCCTTTTTCTCTAATGAATTGTTCCAGCGTCAACAGCTGGATGATTACCAAGCAGAGATCAACTCCCGTGAGGCTGCTACGCGGATCGTTAACATTTTCATCGGCAATACAAGCCCGGCGCGAGTGGTGGAAGAGCTGCAAGGAGAGCAGGAAACCATTCTTAGGTTAATGAATGCATCCGGTGCGGCAATTTGTTACCAGGACAAGTTGCTGTTATTCGGTGAGACTCCGACAAATGGACAGATTCGTGAATTGGCCGGATGGCTGGCTGGACAGGCAGAGGATCACAGCTATCACACGTCGAAGCTGAGTCTGGAATACGAGACAGCCAAGCGATATCAAGATGTAGCCTCCGGGGTTATTTATGTTGCCATCTCACCGGGTCACCACAACTATATGTTATGGTTCCGTCCCGAGGTAGTTCAGGTGGTCGAATGGGCTGGTGATCCGGCGAAAGCCGTGCTGAAGACGGATGATGGTGTACGTTTGTCTCCGCGGAAATCGTTTGAAAAATGGAGGGAGGTTGTGCAATCGACCTCCTATCCATGGACAACGAGAGAACTGAGCATATTACCTTTGCTAAAGTCTATTGTGCGTCGTCAGACGGAAAATCAGCTGGCTCAAGCGGAGGAGCACGCTTTTCAGAATGCCCGTATTTTGAAGCGAAACGAGCAACGTTATTTGCAATTGATGGACTTCTCGCCTGTTGCCTTTTTCACACTTACCGAAGGGAGGATTATTTACTGTAACAGGATGGCGGCCGAACTGTTTGGATATGAAAGTACAGGCAGTCTGATCGGAAAGAGTTTCAACGATTTTTTGCCTGATAATACAAGGGACATACTACGGCAAGACTTTGAAAAATTGCAGCTCGACATCACAAGTTTGATGAACAATCAGTTGTATTTTACAACAGCTTCTGGCATGTCTTTGCTCTTTGAGATTACGATGGCCTCCGTCGTTCATGCAGGCAAACCTTCCGTCATGTTGTTGCTTCGCAGCAGAACTTCACAGCAAGAGCAGGATGATTATAGCGAAACAACAAACCAATTACGCAATTACCTGACCACCGATCCGTTAACCGATATGCCTGTTCAAACGGTGTTCAAGCAGCAGCTTGAAGAGGATTGGAATGATTGCTTGCAGGACAACTGCAGTCTGGGGCTGTTGATCATTGATATTGACGATTTCCGTTCTTATAATACGGCGTATGGCCTGCAAGGTGGCGACCTGTGTTTACAGTGGATTGGAGAGGTGCTGACGGTGGTTAGTGAGCAGCATAATGCTCTCATTTCCCGCCAGCGCGGAGGTACGTTTATGTTGAAAATAAAAGACACAACGTCAGCGCATTTAATGGAACTGGCTGAGGAGATCAGGCAACATGTGCTTGCTCTGCATATCCAGCGAGAGCTCACGGGTCAGAGTGGTGTGGTTACAGTCAGCGTTGGCGGGGCGGTTCTGCTTCCTGATGAGAACACTGTCGCAAGTGATTTGATCGAGCTGGCTACTCAAGCCCTGTCTCAAGCCAAGGATGAAGGCAAAAATCGTACGCGGGTGGTTTGAGTTCAACCGATAAGTCCGCACTGTGTATCAAAAAAAGAGATTCAATTACCTGTAAAATAGATAGGAAATACAAAATAGAGAAGAGGGCAGTGATGCCTTCTTTTTTGTGTGAAAAGAAAGTATGATTTTGCCGCCCATAGAAGCTACACAAGTGTTATAATGATGCGTATGGATACACGTGTTCGTATTTTGACCTGAAAGAGGTGGATTCAATTCCATGAGAGATCATTCGGAACAGCTGGAATTCATGGAGATTGATCTAAGTGAAGATACAGAGACAACCTCGATTCGTATACCTGATCGTTCATCTATAGAGAACCAGACTCGTCAACCACACAAGTCGCAGGGAGCTGTATTGTCTTCGGAGAAGCGATTTGTGGAGGAAGCTAGACGCCTTGCAGAAGTTACGGGAGAAGAAACTTCACCTGTTCCATTTATGAGTTACTGGCCGACGTATGGGGTGATGAATGACGTACAGCTGAAATGGTATTTGTACTGGAGAACGCAGGTACGCCAGGAAAGATACCTGGATGTCGACCTGTCGTATCTGTTTGTTCATGTTTACGAGTTGATTAATGGGATCGGCTGGTTACATCCAGAGGATGGTTATCACCAATTAAAACGATTATGGTTGAATTACCGAGAGCGGCTTCCTCAGCTTCATGTTTATATGCAGGAGTGGATGGTCGATTACGTTCTGGTTCACGATCTTCAAGCATTGCTTCATGATGTGATGATGCTCTCGGGTGGTTATTTGCCAGCATCATTGATGGACAAGGAATTAGAACGGGTGTTACAGGATAATGTCGCTGAGATAACGCTGGATATGCTGAAATGGTATTTTGACTATGATGTTACGCTAAATGCCTTTTACCGGGATGGCGGCAAAGAATTAATGGAACGATATGTGCCCAAAGTGATGGCTGTGATGGATTCGTATTTGCAGCGAACGCAACAAAGAGGGTTGTTGCCTGCGCATGAATCGAAAGCCGAGCAGACGGTGAAACGCACGCTGTTTCATAAAGCGGTATATGACGAGTCCATTTACGGCAGATTTGTTACGTTCACTCATGTTCCTCTCATATTGGAACGTGAATTTGTGGAGAGGTTAACCCACATTTACCGCTGTACGGAAAATAAGCTGCGTGAATTGAGAGGTTTCCGGGGCCGTCTGCGAGGTAAAACGCTGGAGCCTGAGCTTGCCAGTGTGATTGAGCGTTATCTGGAAAGAGCTTTTGCCATGGAACAAGCTGAGGCTGTAACTGCGCCCGTCATTCAGATTGATAAGGCCAAACTGGCTTCTTTGCAGAAGGATAGCGAATATGTGCGTAAGGCGTTGAGCATTGAAGATAGCGCACATTCCGAATCGGATAATGCTGAATCTGACCTTGAAGAAAACGCAGACGAGAATGAAAGACACGGAATGGATGAGCCGCTTTTCCAAGAACAGCAAAGTGGTTCACTATCGATCCTAGACAACGGGAGTCAGCCATCCATGAGTTCGGAGCGTTGGAATGAAGTGCTTATATGGGACGAAGCTGCGGAAGCCCATGTACCAGAGGAGTGGCGAGAATTTGCCGAGAGGTTGGATGCCCGGCATGTAAGAGCCATCCACGCTTTACTTGGTGAACATCCGGATGGTGATTTGATGCGGCTTGCCGAAGAAACGGGAACGATGCCAGCTCTTTTACTAGATGAAATGAACGATATCGCTATGGAAACCATCGGAGATCTTCTGGTGGATGGTGACCGAATCGTTGCTGATTATATAGATGTATTTGAACATGTGAAGAGGTGATTGACATGACTGAGCATACAGTGAATGAACATCAAAAGACAGAACATCAACCAAACCAGCTTAAGATTCCAAAACGTTTGACCACCGCACTTGTGAATTCATTAACGGCAGGCGTCGTGCCACGGATTGGACTGGAGCAAATTGCTGTAGGGCGAAAGCCGGAAGTGGAAGCGATCTTGCGAGACTTGGATAACATTGCTGAAGGCGGTGCAGCATTTAAACTGATTACTGGCCGTTATGGTAGCGGTAAAAGCTTTCTTTTGCAAATGATTCGAAATTATGCGATGGATCGTGAGTTTGTGGTTGCGGATGCGGATCTTTCTCCAGAGCGTAGACTTGTCGGCACAAAAGGGCAAGGTCTGGCAACTTATCGTGAGCTGATGACACGCTTGTCTACACGAACACGCCCGGATGGTGGGGCTTTGGAGCCTTTTTTGCAAAAATGGATTGCAGGCTTGCAGCAAACAGCGATGACTCAGTTGAATATACGTCCAGATGATCCTGCGTTACCGCTGGAGGTAGAAAAACAGATTTACCTCGTGACGGGTGAAATGCAGAACCTGGTTCACGGTTTTGATTTTGCCAAAGTGCTGGCCTCTTACTGGAATGGTTACAAACTTGCGGATGATGACCTGAAACAGTCTGCACTCCGCTGGCTTCGGGGTGAATTCGCGACCAAAACGGAGGCGAAAAAAGAGCTTTCCGTGGGTGTCATTATCGATGATGATAACTGGTATGATTATTTCAAATTATGGTCTGAATTTACGGCACGTATCGGTTACAAAGGGCTGTTACTCTTTATCGACGAAGCTGTGAATCTGTATAAAATTACAAACAGCATTTCGCGTCAAAGCAACTACGAGAAGTTGCTAACGATGTTTAATGATACGATGCAGGGGAAAGCCGAGCATCTGGGCATTTTTGTGGGGGGAACCCCTCAATTTGTGGAGGATGAACGCCGTGGTTTGTACAGCTATGAAGCGCTTCGATCCAGACTTATTGACGGTCGTTATTCCGCAAGTGCGTATGCGAATTATACGGGCCCCATTATCAAACTTGCGATGTTGTCGCATGAAGAAATTTTGATTTTGCTACAAAAGCTACGCCAGATTCATGCCCTTCATTTTGCATATACCGCAAGTTTAAGCGATGAACAATTAGTTGGTTTTATGCAAATGGCTGTGAATCGTTTGGGTGCGGATGAACTTTTGACAACACGAGAAGTGGTGCGTGACTTTATGGATGTGTTGCATACGCTACATCAGAATCCTGATGTGACTTACGAGCAGTTACTTGGTGAGCGTGCGGCTCTTTCCGATGGTTTGGCTCGTGGAGCCAAGGGTTCCCAAAAGGAATCCGATGAGCTTGATGATTTTCTGGCGGAGTTCGAACTATGAGTGAGAACCCAAATCCATTTTATAGATTGGCTCCGTTTGTGCAGGAATTTATTTATAAAAAAAGATGGGAATCGCTACGTCCTGCGCAGATTGAAGCGTGTAACATTTGTTTTCACACTCCGCACCACATGCTGATTGCGGCGGGGACGGCTTCCGGCAAGACGGAGGCCGCTTTTTTTCCTGCGTTGACTGAACTTTATGACCAGCCTTCCAAATCGGTGGGCATTCTGTATATTGGCCCTTTAAAAGCATTGATTAACGACCAGTTCGAACGACTCAAAGACTTGCTCACGGAAGGGAATATTCCTGTCTGGCACTGGCATGGGGATGTGCCGCAGGCTGAGAAAACCAAGCTGATGAAAAATCCGTCAGGTGTGCTGCAGATTACGCCCGAATCGCTGGAAGGGCTGTTGATGAATCGACCGAATGCGATTCCTGCGCTTTTTCATGATCTGCGTTATATCATTATCGATGAAGTGCATGCGTTCATGGGAGCGGATCGGGGCATTCAGGTGTTAAGCCAGCTGGCTCGAATTGAACGCATGGCTGGCTGTGCTCCTAGAAGAGTTGGATTATCCGCTACACTTAGCGATTATGAAGCAGCGACAGCTTGGCTTGCAGCGGGAACACGGCAAGGAGTTGATGTCGTATCCTCCCCAGGCGGACGTAAACTGCGGCTCCGGGTGGAGCATTTTTCATTCCCGGATGCACAAAACGAAGAGCAGGCTGAGCAGCTTCATCATGCGCGTAAAGCCTATTACGACTTCATTTATGAGAGCACACATCGCAAAAAGGCTCTGATTTTCACCAACAGCCGCACGGATGCGGAAGTCACGATTCTGGAGATGCGCCGTGTTGCAGCGCGCAGAGAAGAACGGGATGTGTTCCATGTGCATCATGGAAGTATATCGGCCATGCTGAGAGAAGAAACCGAAGCGGCTTTGCGGACAGGTGCAGGTCCGGCTGTTGCTGCTGCGACGGTTACGCTGGAACTTGGCATTGATCTGGGAGAATTGGAGCGTGTCGTTCAGCTTGGGGCACCTTATAGTGCTTCGAGTTTCGTTCAGCGGCTAGGTCGCTCGGGTAGGCGTGATGATATGGCATCGGAGATGCTTTTTGTATGCCCGGAGGAAGAAGACGAGGAAGCACAGCTGCCGGCCCGTATGCCATGGACATTAATGCGTGCAATAGCGGTGATTGAGCTGTACGTTAAAACCAAATGGGTAGAGCCACTTGAAGCTCGGAAAATGCCTATTGGGGTTCTTTATCACCAGACGATGAGCATGTTAAAAAGTATGGGGGAGGCTGAACCAAGAGAGCTTGCGGCCGCAATCCTCTCCCTGGCGCCTTTTTCAGAGATTACACCGGATCAATATCAAACGTTCCTGAATTACCTGATCGCGACGGATCATCTGCAATGGACGGAAGAACAGACGCTGATTATCGGACTCACGGGTGAAAAGATTGTAAACAACTACCGCTTCTATGCCGTGTTCAAGGACGATGAAGAGCATAAAGTACTGAACGGCTCGGAAGAAATCGGGTCGATCACGACCGTGCCGCCACCAGGCTATTGTTTCTCTCTCGCCGGTAAGCTGTGGAAGGTGGAAGAAGTGGATCACAAGCATAAGGCCGTGTACGTGAAGTCCGCGAAAGGCAAAGTCGATACACTGTGGCTTGGTGCAGGTGGAGATATTCATACCGCGGTTGTACAAAAAATGCGCGAGGTGCTGTCCGAATCCGTGATCTATCCGTATCTGTCACCACAGGCCGTTAACCGGTTGGAGCGCGCACGTCGCCTGGCTCGTGAGAGCGGATTGCTCAAACAGGTTGTCATTCCGGCAGGCGGGGATTCCATGTATGTGTTGCCTTGGGTAGGTAGCAAATCGTTTCGCACGCTGGAGCGGTTAATGAAACATAATTTGTCTGAAAGGCTCGCTTTGCGTTCCGTTGTGCCGATGGAACCATATTATTTTGTGGTATCAGGCAAAGTGGACGAACGAACCTTGTTAGCCGAGATGATGAGTGAGTGTCGAACGGCCCAGGATGCATCTGATTTGCTTGCTGAGGATGAAGCACCGTATCTTGGCAAATATGATGAGTTTATTGCACCGCCCTTGATTCGTGAAGCTTTTGCAGTAGATGGTCTGGATCTCGAAGGATTGAAATCAGGATTGCAAAAGACGCTGGAGTGGGACAGCTAGAGGAGACATTGGAGTGAACAAATGAGAGTGGCCATGTTAAGCTTTCATTTTTTTAACGTTTAAAAATTGAAAAGAAATGGGTTGACACCACTTGACCTCCCATGTAATATATGAAAAGTCGTCACACATGAGCGATAGTTAAATTGCATACTTCATTTCGTATAACCTCGCAGGCCGAAAGTGTACACAGGGCGAGGGTCTCTACGGGAAGCCTATACTTCCTAACTACGAAGCAAAGGAATCAACATATTCCTTGCTCGGAGTTAGGATTTTTTGCATTTAATACGTGGTTGTGACCTTACATGAACCCGGACACGGGGCGCATTATTGAATCATCGGGAGGTTAATTACACATGAAATATTATTTGTCAGTCCTTGCAGGCGCGATGAGTTATGGTATTCTGTCCACCATTGTTGTACTGGCGTATGGCCAGGGATATCAACTTGGTGAGGTTGTGGGAACACAGCTGATTACCGGTTTCATCTTGTCGTGGATGCTGGCTTTATACACGCGTTTTAGAGCTAAACGCAAAGCACAGGCTGTTAGCCAAGAAAAGGTTACATCGGCTAGTCCTTCAAACATCTTCACACGTTTAACTTGGAAACAGCGTTTGATGCTGATGGCGGCTGGAACGCCAACGGTAATTACCGGACTCGTGTATTATCAATCATTACGTTATATTCCGGCATCGCTTGCGATCATCCTGCTCTTCCAATTTACATGGATCAGCGTGCTGATTCAGGCGATTAGCAAACGTCAGCGTCCAGATAAAATCACGTTCCTGACCCTCTTTATTTTGTTTGGTGGAACCTTGCTGGCAGCAGGTTTTCTGGAACAGGGCATTAGTAATGTAAGTGGGATGGGGATTGCGCTCGGATTAATGGCGGCAGTTAGTTACTCCTTGTTTGTATTATTCAGCGGTAAAGCAGTTCCTTCTGCACACCCGGCATTTCGGAGTGCTTGGATGGTTACAGGCGGATTGATTCTGCTTTGCATTTTATTCCCGCCGACGTTCCTCTTTAACGGTCTAATCTGGAGTCAACTGCTTGTGTTTGGATTGTTACTTGGATTCTTTGGAGCTTTTATCCCGCCAGTGCTGTTCGCCATCGGCGTACCTCATATTGGTGGAGATATGGCGGGGATTCTGGGGGCAGTTGAACTTCCGGTTGCCGTGTTATTATCCTCCATCGTACTGCATGAGCATGTTAGTGTTCTACAGTGGTTCGGTGTCGTTATCGTACTGATTGGTGTGGCTCTGCCAGAATTGTATAAAATGAGGGCACGGCGAAGTCGGAGCACACCTGTATATTCCGGATAGCCCAGAGGGGTCATTTTCATCAAGTGCATAATGGGGTATGCTTGTAGAGTACATCCATCCACTTACGAATGAAGATGGGACAACGGAATAAGGAGTGTGTATATGAATAGCTGGTTTAAAAAAGCGTGGCCATTCTTAACGTTAGGTGTGGCTGTGATTGCTCTGCTTGGTGGATTTTTTGTATACTTCATGGGCAAAGACGTATCCCCCGGATCGGGTAATGCAGTAACGGCCAAGGTCGAAACACCGGAGGATTTGAAAGGATATGAGGTCATTAATGTGAACGTGAGCAACGATGGATTTGAGCCGAATGTTATTGAGGTGAAATCTGGAGTGCCTACGAAAATTAATTTCATCCTGACCCGGAGCGTGACACACGTCAAATCTGTCGCTGCAGAGAAGTTAGGCATGGATCTTTATATGCAAAAGGGTGACAACTACTACACGGTTGACCAAAACGTCGCCCCTGGAGAATATGAGCTTCACTGCGGGATGTACATGATCTACGGTACGATTAAGGTTATTTAAAGAGTCAACGAATTGAACCGGACAGTACATGTAGGATAGAGTTCTTTATATCAATTTCAAAAGGAGGAGCAGAGTTCGGGCAACCGGACTTTGCTCCTTTTTCACCTGCATGATATCATGAACGGGGAACATAATCGATCTGGAGGTGCAGCAATGAAAGCGCTATTTATCGGAGGAACAGGCACTATAAGTACAGCTATTACCGACATGCTTGCCAAGCAAGGCTGTGAATTGTATTTGATGAATCGCGGGAATCATAATGACAATTTGCCTGCAGGAGTCAAGGTTCTTCAAGCCGACATTAATGACGAAAAACGGGTAGCCGATCTGATTGCCGATTTACAATTTGATGTCGTTGCGGACTTTATTGCTTTTGTACCCGCTCAGCTGGAGAGAGATTATCGTTTGTTTCAAGGCAAGACCAAGCAGTTCATTTTTATAAGCTCCGCATCGGCCTATCAGACTCCGCTGTCGGATTACAGAATTACCGAAGGAACGCCATTATCCAATCCATTCTGGGAATACTCCCGAAATAAAATTGCGTGTGAAGACTACCTGATGAAACTATATCGGGATGAAGGTTTTCCCGTGACCATTGTTCGTCCAAGCCATACTTACGGGGATAAGTCCGTGCCGCTTGGTGTACATGGTGAGAAGGGAAGCTGGCAGGTTCTGAAGCGTATGCTTGAAAATAAACCAGTGATCATTCACGGTGACGGCACTTCGTTATGGACGATTACACACAACACCGATTTTGCCAAAGGTTTTATCGGCTTAATGGGCAATATCCACGCCATCGGAGAGGCTGTACATATCACTTCGGATGAGTCTGTCACATGGAACCAGATTCATGAAATCATTGCTGATGTACTCGGGGTCAAGTTACATGCAGTTCATGTGCCATCGGATTTTTTGGCGGCTAGCAGTGATTTGGATTTCAGGGGTGGTTTGCTTGGAGATAAGGCTAACACGGTTGTTTTTGACAACAGCAAACTGAAACGACTGGTTCCTGAATTTGTAGCTACAACAAGGGCTGACCAGGGCATTCGCAGCACGATTGAGCATATTCTGGAGCACCCGGAATTACAGATGGAGGACCCTGAATTCGATCAATGGTGTGACCTTGTTGTCAGCACATTGGACGAGGCGTTGCTTAATATCAGAGATGGAAAGTAAAACTCGATAGAGAATGACTTTTTATACACGTTCCCATTCCAGGTATTTACATTCGATTTCCGAATCGTTATAATCAATAAAAAATAACACTTTAGGGGAGGCACCCCAACTCAGGACATTGTTCCTTGGTTGGGGTGCCTCCTTTTTTTGTGTGCACAAGAAGGAGAGCAAGGTATTGAAAAACTCAAGAAAACGGTTGAAAAAGCAAGCGGAGCAAATGTCTAAAGTGATGCTGGCGTTTGCACTATTGTCGCCTCAGACATGGATACCTGAATGGAGCCAAGCGGGCACGGCTATGGCAGCAACGGTAGAGAATATTGGGGTGGTATCCGATACATCTTCATTAAAGGCGGTACAATCCTCCAAAGTGAAAGTGGAGATGAACAATGATGGAAAATACCGAATCGTATTACTACCAAGTACGAACGTTTTTTACGGAGGTGACACCGGTAATGTATCGACGATTATTGACCATCATGGCACAGCAATCAATTTCAAATCATTGCCGCTGAATTATTATCGAATTAACAACAATGTCATCGAGATGTCCAGACAAAAAGACAATGTAGAGTATATTTTGCGAGTCTCCATCGTAAATGCGACATCTCAAGGCGGATATATGAAGGTGGAACTGGAAGCGATAAATCGAAGCGGCTCAGCGCTGAATCTTGGGGGGACTTTTTATTGGGATACGATGGTGAACGGCAACGATGCTTCTCCTTTTGAAGTCATTCAGAACGGGTGGCGCAATTATAGCGGAGGCGTACAGGTGACGGCTTTTTATGCCAACACGTACAACGTCGTTAATGCTGACCGTGTATTCATGGGACAATATCAAAGCCCGGATAGTGCCCAGTTGACAGGGGGCTCAGCTCCATCAGCCTATACACCTGGACAGATCGTGAATGCGAGTGATACTGCAGCTCAGTTCTGGTGGGACGCGAGATCAACGGGTAATCAGGGATCACGGAAATTTTCAACCATTGTAGGCATTGGGCCACAAAACGTTCCGCCTTCTTTTACATTAACAGCACCTGCATCAGGTCAAACGTATTACAAAGGGGAACAGTTGCAGATTTCAGGTACAACACGGGATAACGACGCAGGCGATCTGTTAACGGTCAAGTGGTCCATTGACGGCGGGCCTGAGAATGTTCTGACGCAAATAACGGCAACAGGTTCGAACCAGGCTTTTAACACCAGCTATACCTTGCCTGATACCTTGCCGGACGGATCTCATTACTTGCAAGTATGGGTTATGGACGATAAGGGCGGAGTATCCTCCGCGGGAACAGTTAACTTCTTGGTCAGAAGTTTTGTCGTACCCGGAACTCCGACGTATACCCTGGTGAATAATAATAATCTGACGGTGAACTGGGATAAAAGAGTAAATGATGCTTCTGTAACGTATGAACTGAAAAATATGACAACGAATCAGACCTACGATACAGGCACATCCAACACGAGACAGCTGACGGGTCTAACACCCAATACAAGTTATTCGTTTGCCGTACGCGCGAAAAATTCAAGCGGTGCTTATACGGGCTACTCAGCTACATCCTCCAAATACACACTTGCGAATCCACCTGCGGATGTTGCTGCTTCACAAATCGGAAATAACGTAACAGCCAGCTGGACTACAAACGGTAATCCTGCCGGTACCAGATACAAAACGGAAATCCGCAATGTGAATGGACAAGTGCTTCAATCATCAACGACAACTTCTACCTCGATGACTACAGCCTTAACAGGACTGGAGGATGGACGTTATGAACTGCATGTAGCAGCTTTGAATGCTGAAGGTATTCAGACAGCCTTTGTCTTGGCAGGGCAGATTATGAAAGATACAACCGGACCTTCTGCTCCTTCCATTACCCTCACCCCTTCAACGTGGACAAAAGAAGAGGTTCTTGTCACGGTTGAAGCGGGGACGGATCAATGGAGTGGAACCCAGAAGACGGAAGTGAAGATTGGCCTCACTGGTGAATGGAGAGAATATACCGGGCCATTCACGATGAACGATGAGGGAAGTACAACAATCACAGTACGGAGCGTGGATGCATTCGGGAACTTGGGTCAGGAAAGCCGTGTGACTGCACGAGTTGACCGGACGGCTCCAACCCCGCCGTTGATTTCCTTGAATCCAGCGGAATGGACGAAGGAATCGGTTGTCGTTACCTTGACGGAAGGTACGGATGATGCAAGTGGTATCGCCTTAACACAATATAAACTTGGTGAGAGTACACAATGGATCGATTACAAAACACCGTTCATTCTGAAAGATGAGGGCGTAACCGCAATTTACGCACGCAGTATAGATCGAGCTTCGAACGTAAGTGCATTGACGTCAACCGTTGCCCGAATTGACAAAACAGCACCTGAACAACCTGTGATCCAATTAAGCGAAGCCGACTGGACGAGAGAGGATGTATCTTTTGTCATTACAAGTGGTACAGATGAAGGAAGCGGGACAAGCAAAACGCAGTATCGGTTAACAGAACACGGGCCTTGGTTAGATTATTTAGGTGAGGTCACGATTAAAGATGAAGGTGAAACTGTAGTTTATGCTCGTACATTTGACCGCGTAGGCAATGTAAGTATGTTAGCGCAAGCCACGGCTCGGATCGACAAGACGGCTCCGACAGAACCGGAGATCTCGTTGAGCCAACCCGGCTGGAGTAAAGAAGCTGTACAGTTTACGATCGCTGGAAGTGTGGATGATCGAAAAATTACATATGAATATCGATTGGAAAATGAGCCATATACGACCGGAAATAAAGGTACAGTAAATACAGATGGAGCAACTGTAATCTATGCTCGGGCCAAAGATGCAGTCGGTAATGTGAGCAGAGAAGTCAGCAGGACGGTGTATGTGGATAAAACTCTACCGAATATTAGCTTTACTCCTGAGGGAGCGGCTTGGACAGATGAAAATATAACGGCTACCGTACAATTCGCAGACAGCCATTCTGGCATAGATGGAACACAACGTTTCTATCAGATCACAGCTCAGGCAGAAGCTCAAGGAGACTGGCTGGAGGCTGAATCCGATCAGCAGAGCATATCCATATCGTCTGAAGGTACTTGGTACATCCATGCCAAGACCGCTGACAGAGCAGGCAATACCGTTCAGGTGACATCTTCTCCTTATCGAATTCAACGGAAGCCTAATCAACCAACTCAAGTCCAGTGGAGTACGGTTGGTGAAACATCGGTAACACTAATAGCTGATTTACCTTCAGGTGAAACTTACAACGCAGGTTACCAATATGAAATCAAAAATAGAACGACCGGGCAATCCTGGACACTGCAATATCCGAACAATAGTCTAGTTAATGACACATTGAGCGGAGGGCGAGTTTATGAGTATGAAGTGAGAGCAAGAAATCATACGGGTGTAAGTGAGCCGGCGATTGTGAGTGTTTTAACTTTACCGCCATCTCCAACTGAGGTGCGCATACAAAAAGTGGACGCAGAGCCAAGTCTGGCTAAAGTAGACTTTGATCACGTACAAGGAGCCACAGCATATCGGGTGACGGCTACGGATTCTAACGGAAGAATCGTTTTTGAACAAACCATCACTGATCCGGAAAGTCTTCCTTACATTAGCAATCTTGCTCCCGGAATGGTTCATACGATATCTGTTACGCCTATGAATGCGAGTGGTGCTGGTGCAAGTTGTGTAGCCGCATTTATGAGTCTACCTGCCGCTCCGGGTGAGTTCGCAGCAGTGCAGATTCGTGAGCATGATATCTCCATGACGTGGGAGTCCGTAACATCGGCTACGTATTATGCACTTGCACGTAACGGAGATACGATCTACGAGGGAGGGGAACTCTCCTTCAAGGATGCTGGACTCGAAAGTGGAACAGATTACAGTTATACCGTTGTTGCAGAAAATGAAACAGGCTCAGGTCCTTATGCGAGTTTACCATTACTAAGAACGTTGCCTGCGCAGGTGACGGGTTTACACGTCACGGATGCCTCGCACTCAAGTTTGCCTCTGAACTGGGAAGCCGTTCATGGAGCAGAAGCTTATGAGGTATGGAGTAATGGAGAGAAAGTGGGCGAGATTACAGCTGACAAGAATGCATGGACACTGACAAATCTGAATCCGGGATCAGCGTACCAACTGGAAGTTCGGGCGGTAAACAGAGCTGGGCATGGAATGAGTAGTTCAATAACGGGACTAACTATTCCCAAAAGTCCAATAGGACTTCACGTTGTAAGGGCTACGGAACAGGGAGCGACGTTGAGTTGGGAAGCTGTGGCTGGAGCAGACAAATACCGCGTGACCATTGATGGGCAAACATACGAGATGTCGGGTACAGAGTTGACTGTTAAGAACCTGTCAGGTAGCAATCTGTATACGTATGAAGTGCAAGCAGGGAATGCTGCGGGGTATAGTGAGGGCGTAACGAGCACTGTTCTGACGCTGCCAAGGAGGCCGGAAGGATTGCAGGTCAGCTTAACGGAAGAAACGCAGATCGGTATTCGCTGGCAAGCCGTTCCTACAGCAGAGATGTATATCGTTATGATTAATGGTGCAGAGACAGGCAGAACGTCCGATCTCGAATATAGAGCGGAGGGATTGTTACCCGGCCAAGAATACACATTGCAGGTGCAAGCGGTAAACGCAGCGGGTGCTGGTGCACAAGCAGAGCTTGTGCGATTGTCCAAACCTCGTCGTCCAACGAACATTAAGATGCAACCAGATGTACATGTCACCCGCTTGTCATGGTCTGCCGTTCCGGGAGCTTCTGAATATGTCATATTGCAAGAGGATAAAGAAGTATACAGAGGCATGGATACAGATGCCGTAATTACAGGGCTTGAAGCTGGGCGATGGCATCATTATAGACTATTCGCGGTCAACAGGCAGTCCTCCCGTTCTGAAGCGACAGAAGTATCGTTTCTGACATTGCCGATTAAACCGGAGAAGGTGGATGTACGTGACGTAACCGAGAATGGGCTTTCACTCGATTTTACTGATACGGGTGTACGTGGAGCTGATCAATATATCATTGAACGTAATGGGCGAGAAGTGGCTCGTATGGAAGCAAGTGAAACTCAGTTTGTAGAAGAACATTTGAAACCGGGCACAATGTACACTTACGTTATCCGTGCAGTGAATGCAAGCGGTACCGGTGCACCGTTGACGATCAGAACGATGACACAAACGCTACCGCTCACAACAGACACGATTGAAGTGATTTCAGGAACCTATTCACAAGACATAAGCTGGGAAGCGGTCACTGGGGCTGTTGCCTATGAAATTCGAAACCAGGCCACAGGTGAGGTCACAAGTGTATCTGAGCCTCATGCACATCTCGTGAGTATGGAGGACGGCACGTTGTATCGATTAGAAATTGTGGCTGTAAATGAGCAGGGACAGCGCTCCAAACCTGTTCAGATTGAAACGTTAACGAAGCCTTTAGCGCCGCAGACTGCCAGTGTAGAGCAGTTCACAGATCGGTCAGTCAAGCTGGATTTATCAGAAATTTCTGTTCGAGGTGTGGAGCAATTTATCATTCGGCGGGATGGTGTCGAGATTGCCAGAATTTCTGCAAATCAGACAGATCAAAAGCAGTTTGAAGACAGTGGGCTCGTCCCTGGAGAGCGCTATACTTATTCCATTCATACATTTAATACATCGGGCGAGAGTGAAACCGGATTTAACCTTGATGTGAGAACCTTGCCAGCAACGGTGGATGAAGTGTTGAGTGCACAAGAGATTGGGGAAGAAGATGCAGTACTGGTCTGGCCTAAGGTACAGGGGGCAGAAGGTTACATTGTTCGCATTAATAATGAGGAAGTTACTAGATTAGATGACGCGAACACGACTGAGTTCAGGTTAACGAATTTGAGTAGTGCGGAGGTGTACGACAAAATTAAAGTCATTCCGATCAACTCGGCAGGAGAAGGCGCCGCAATTGTGGTTGCCCCTTTTTATACATTGCCACGCATTGATTCGCTCGATATGAGAGTCTTTCCAGAATCTGATCATATCAAACTGGAGTGGGACTTTTCCTACCCTAACGAAACGTTTGTGATTGTATTGGATGGTGTGGAGCAATATCGTGGACGGAATCAAGAATATGTAGTTGATGGACTGGAGGCGGGCAAACAATATCAGCTTGAGGTATACACGGAAAATGGTGAGCAGACTGCATCGGAAAAAAGAAGCTATTCCCTCTTAACCAAGCCGGGTTCCCCGATAAAAGTAGCCTATGAAGCCACCAAGGATCAAGTACATCTTCTATTGGAAGAAACACGTGCGGCTGGTGCCGAGCAGTTTTCAATTGAAAGGAATGGTCTGGAGATTGCCCGTATTAGCGCTAAGGAGACAAGGTATGAAGATACGGATCTTGAGCGCGGAACACGATACAACTATGTTATTCGAGCGATCAACGCTTCGGGCACAAGTGATGACGGATTTATGCTGCAAGCTGTGACTTTACCTGGTAAGTTAAATGTACCGCCAATTGTGCAGGACCGTTCCGTATCTGGTGCGACGCTCGTTTGGGAACTTGTACCCGGTGCAGAGGGTTATCGGATTTATCAAAATAAAGAAGTAGTCGGAACAACAGCTGAAACGTCGCTTCAAATCTCCGGATTGACTAGTGCTGCAAAATATGATGATTTTAGTATTATTCCTTATAATGAGGCCGGTGAAGGTGAAGGCATGAAGGTGCGGGAATTTGAAATGTTACCCTCGTTGCTTGAATCGATTACAGCCACCGCCAAAGGGCCTGATCATATCCTGCTCACGTGGAGATTGGAAACCCAAAATGAGATTGTTGTCATCGCTTATAAGGATCAGGAGATTTATCGCGGTCAAAAGCGAGAATATGTCTGGAAAGGCTTAGATGCAGAACGTCATTATGAGATTTCAGCGTGGACGGAAAATACGGCTGGTGAGGCAAGTGAGAAGAAAAGCGCAGCAGCAGTAACCATTTCGGTTCCAGTAGTTTCATCGAACGGTGGAAGTGCAGGAAATAACACCAGTACAACTAATTCAAAAGATCAGGATGAAAATTCCAAGGACAAGAATGAGGAAAAAGATAAGGATACAACGAATACTCAGCCTGGAGGAATAACAAGTAGGCGAGTTGCTTTTTTAGATATTGACCAAACGTTTAATAAAGACCAGATTACTTGGCTTGCTGAGCACAATATTATACAGGGGGTAAGCTCAACGCGTTACGAACCGCGTCGTCCCATTACTCGAGCAGAGTTTACAGCACTTATTGTGCGTTTAATGAGGCTGGATATCTCGTTGAAACCATCACATGTTTTTCAGGATGTGAATGAGACGGATTGGTTTGCACCTGAGATCAACACAGCAGCCGAGCGTGATGTTGTACAAGGTATGGGGAATGGAAAATTTGCTCCACATGCTCTGGTGACTCGCGAGCAAGCCTCCAAAATTATAGCCAATGTGGTTCATCAGATTAGAAGCGAGCCGATCACCTCACATAAGACATTCACTGACCAGGTCGATGTCTCCAACTGGGCCAAGGAGGAGGTCGCGGAGTTAGCAGGTATCTATATGATTAACGGATACGAGGACGGCAGTTTCCGCCCATTACAAGCGTTGAGTAGAGCTGAAGCGGCCGCGTTAATATTCCGTTTGAATAAACTGATGCAGGTTATTGCCAGCGACGCAGATTCCCTTTGAATTGGTTTTAATGTTATGATTGGTTTCAAAAAAGGTAATGAATTATGGTGATGAAAAATGAATAATAAATTTATCCGAATATACGAAGATATCGCTGGACGTATTCGGAACGGAGACATTGAAGCGGGCACACTGCTTCAATCAGAACTGGATTTATCAGAACGATATCAAACATCCAGAGAAACGATACGTAAAGCACTGAAAATGCTATATGAAGAAGGTTACATTCAGAAGATTCAAGGTAAGGGTTCCATTGTACTGGATATCCGTAAAATTGATTTTCCCGTGTCAGGTCTCGTTAGCTTTAAGGAGCTCGCACAAAAAATGGGACACCGCGCACAAACGGTTGTGAAGCTGTTTGCGGAACAAGGGATTGATCAGACGCTCAGCCAAAAGACCAGCTTTGGTCTGAATGAACAAGTGTGGCAGATCAATCGTGTTCGCATTGTGGATGGAGAACATGTCATTCTGGACAAAGACTACATCAGTCAGCGCTTAATCCCGGGGCTGAACCAGGAAATCTGTAATGACTCCATCTATGAGTATATTGAACAGAAGCTTGGGCTATCGATTTCTTATGCCAAGAAAGAAATTTTGGTGGAGGAGCCTACGGCTGAGGATCGCGAGTTACTTGATCTTGACGGTTTTCACAATGTTGTTGTCGTGAGAAGTCAGGTGTATCTAGAAGATACTAGTCAGTTCCAGTATACGGAATCACGGCATCGACCGGACAAGTTCACATTTGTAGACTTTGCCAGACGCAAGTAAACGGGGTAGAAAGGTAGAATATATGTAATGCGTATTCAGTAATTGAAGACATAACCTAATGTCGACAGAAAAAAAGAGTATCAGGTCACTGTAATCAGAGGTGATCGGGTACTCTTTTTGCCATGCAACATTCCAGTCATGATCCGAAGATCGTCCATCAATAACCGTTAAATGTCAATGTCAGTCTTGCTTATCTAAGCGTATGATCATCCTATCTCGAAGCAAGGAGTGAGCGAATTTGGAATTGAAGCAGGTTAGTGCAGAGACGTCCGTTCGGATCTGGGAAGAGAATAGAGACATTCCAACCTATAGCACAGGTAAACCCGATAAAAATCCAATGTTTCTTGAAAAACGAATCTATCAGGGCAGTTCGGGTAAGGTATATCCTTATCCCGTCATTGATCGAATCGAGAATGAGGCGAAACTGCAATCGTATCGATTGATTATTCTTGAAAACGAATATGTCCGCATTGAGATCATGCCAGAACTCGGTGGCCGTATCTATCGTGCGCTGGATCTAACGAACCAGTATGATTTCGTCTATTACAACCGAGTGATCAAACCTGCTTTGGTTGGACTTGCAGGGCCTTGGATATCAGGAGGCATTGAATTTAACTGGCCACAGCACCATAGGCCAAACACATTTGGCAAGGTAGATTGTACGCATAGTAGCAATAAGGACGGGAGCGCTACTGTATGGGTGAGTGAGATCGATCGGATGTACGGTACCAAGGTGACGACGGGTTTTACTTTGTATCCCGGGAGAGCTTACTTGGAGATTCATTCCCAAGTATACAATCGGACAAGTGAACCCCAGACGTTTCTATGGTGGGCTAATCCAGCGGTCGCTGTGAACGATGATACGCAATCTGTGTTTCCACCAGATGTAAACGCCGTACTGGATCATGGTAAACGTGATGTTTCCCGATTTCCCATTGCTACAGGAACGTATTATAAGATGGATTATTCGGAGGGGGTAGATATTTCGCGGTACAAGAATATTCCGGTGCCTACTTCCTACATGGCATACAAGTCCGAATATAACTTCGTAGGTGGATATGATCATCGTTTACAGGCAGGGCTGTTACACGTTGCCAATCATCATATCTCACCAGGCAAGAAACAATGGACCTGGGGTAATGGGGATTTCGGCAAAGCATGGGACAGGCAATTGACGGATGAAGATGGGCCGTATATTGAACTGATGACAGGTATTTTTACGGATAATCAGCCTGATTTTAGTTGGCTACAGCCATATGAAAGCAAGTCTTTTACTCAATATTTCATGCCTTACAAAGATGTCGGTGTAGTAAAAAATGCAACGATTGACGCAGCGGTTAATCTGGCGCTGGATAAGCAGACGGGAACGGCCAAGATTCTGGTTTACGCGACAGCTAATTATGAGAAAGTCTCTATTAAAGTAAAGGGTGCTGAAGGGAATTATTTTGAAGACATATGCGATATCTCGCCAACACAATCTTATACAGGTACATTCCCATGGAATGAAGAGGAAGAATGGCATCAATTACAACTGAGTGTATGTACAAAAGAGGGAAGAGTACTTGTGGCGTATCAGCCAGAGCAGACGCGCATTCAGGAAGTGCCTGATCCTGCGAAGCCGCTACCGCTCCCCTCAGAGATCCAGACCAACGAACAGCTCTATCTCGCAGGTCTTCATCTGGAGCAGTATCGTCATGCAACCTATGAACCGGAATTATATTATCTAGAAGGACTGAAACGTGATCGGACTGATATCCGCCTGAACGTTGCATATGGGACTTTGCTCTTACGAAGATGCCTATTTCAGGAGGCAGAGACTCATTTTAGACAGGCCGTTCAGTCCCTCACATGGAAAAACACCAATCCGTATGATAGTGAGGCTTATTACCAGCTTGGTTTGAGTTTGAAGCTTCAAGGAAAGATGAAAGAAGCCTATGATGCAATATATAAATCCGTTTGGTCAGCACAGTTTCAGGATATCGGATATTTCACTCTCGCCCAGATTGATGTAGCTCAGGATCGGTATGCACAGGCACTCGAACATATTGAATGTGCGCTAATTCGAAACAGTAGAAATCTCAAAGCACGTCACTTGAAGACATCATTGCTTCGAAAAACGGGGTGTAACTCACAAGCCATTTCGTTTGCTCGTGAAACGCTGGATATAGACCCGATGGAATATGGCACGGCATATGAACTGATGTTATTGTCTGCTGAGCAGGCGAAGAAGGAATATTTCTTGCGGATGATGAGTGGGGATGTTCACAATTACTTGCACTTGGCTGCAGATTATGCAGAGAGTGGCATGTGGGAGGAAGCACGAAGTGTACTTTCCTCAATAGAATCCGATTTGACTAGACAATACCCGATGCTTGGTTATGCTCAGGCATATCTGTATCGGCAGTTGCATCAACTGGATCAGGCATCTCAATGTCAGGCACAGGCGAGTGCCGCAGGGACGGAATATTGTTTTCCGAATACACCGTTCGAATGCATGATTCTTCAAGATGCGCTTGAAGCGGACCCAGAGGATGCACATGCACATTATTATATGGGTAACTGGCTCTACGACCACAAACGTTACGAGGATGCGATAAACCACTGGGAGATGTCTTGTAAAATAAACCTGGCCTTCCCTACGGTACACCGAAATCTAGGTCTGGCTTATTACAACAAGGTGAATCAGCCTGATAAAGCGTTGACTTCGCTGGAGGAAGCATTTCGGCTGGAGCCGCAGGATGCCCGTGTATTCTACGAGTTGGATCAATTACAGAAGAAGCTGGGATGCTCTCCAGCAGAACGATTGCAGCGGTTTGAGTCTCACATGGAGCTGGTACATCAACGGGATGACTTATACATCGAGTGGGTTACGTTGTTGAATATGTTAAGTCATCATCAGGAGGCTTACAATGCACTGCAAACAAGAACATTTCATCCATGGGAGGGCGGAGAAGGTAAAGTTACGGGTCAGTATGTGACGGCTCTGACGGAACTTGCTAAGCAAAAACTCACGGAAAAGCATCCAGAAGAAGCTATAGAATTGTTGCTTCGGGCTCAGAAGTATCCTGAAAATCTGGGGGAAGGCAAGCTTGCGGGCAGTGCAGACAATGCACTTTATTATGTTCTGGGCTGTGCATATGAACAGATGCAGCAGACTGCTGCCGCTGAAGAGAGCTTCCGCAGAGCTTGCACAGGTTTGCATGAACCAGCAAGTGCGATGTTTTATAACGACCAGCCACCCGAATCTATATTTTATCAGGGACTTTCCTGGCAGAAACTGGGCAATACCAAGGAAACAAACAGACGTTTTAACAAACTGATTGATTACGCCGAACGGCATATGCATGACTCCATTCAGATCGATTATTTTGCCGTATCTTTGCCAGACTTCCTTGTATTCGATGATGATCTGGATCAGCGAAATAAAGAGCACTGCCATTATATGCGGGCTTTAGGCCTCCTCGGTCTGGGTAAGAAACAGGAAGCTTCACAGGAATTGCAACGAGTGCTGGAAAACAATGCAAATCATCAGCAGGCATTTTTGCTTTTGGCAAAAGGAATTTAAATTGGATTTTCACATCGTGACATCCTGCCTATTTTATTGAAGAAAGAGTTGATCTCCCAATATGAAAGATAAGATAAACGCCGATATGTGTAAGCACATCAACGAACCAGATGACAAGTTTTGTTCACATCGTTGTATTCGCTTCACATTGGAAGCCGAGGATAAACTGATCCAACCGGGCCACATGGAAGGCTATGGAGGTTACAACACGCGCGGAGAGTCCTATGATTTCACTAATTTTTATATGATGCATAATGATAAACCGTATATTCCGGTCGTCGGGGAATTTCATTTCTCAAGATTTGCTTATCTTCAATGGGAAGAAGAATTGTTGAAGATGAAAGCAGGGGGAGTGCATATCGTAGCAACCTATATCTTTTGGAATTTTCATGAGGAGCAAGAGGGAGAGTTTAATTGGTCGGGTAACTTGAATTTGCGGCAGTTTGTGGAGTTATGTGGTAAACATGAGCTGGCTTTAATTCTTCGGATTGGTCCGTTCTGTCACGGAGAAGTTCGGAATGGCGGTTTGCCGGATTGGCTGTTCAACTATGCATTTGAGGTCCGTTCTAATGACGAGGGGTATTTATTCTATGCGAAACGGTTTTATCAGGAGATTACTCGTCAGATTGAAGGCTGTTTTTATCAAGATGGCGGGCCGATTATCGGTATCCAGCTGGAGAATGAATATATGCATGCTGGTGCGCCAATGGATTCGTGGGGTTATTCGCAGGATAAATATATCTCTTCAGGACGTGATGGAAAAGAACATATGGAGCTGCTTCGCCGTATTGCGGAAAATGCGGGTATGAAACCGATGTTTTACACGGCGACTGCTTGGGGGAAAGCGGCAGTTCCCGCTCATGGTACGCTACCAATGCTTGCAGGATATGCTTATACCCCTTGGGTACCTAATCAGCCACCTAGCGGGGAGTATCTGTTTCGTGACTTGCATCTAAATCCGGCAGAAGAAGTGGATTATGATAGTAAACAGTACCCAGCAGCCTATTGCGAACTTGCCGGCGGAATGCAGGTTAGTTATCATGCCCGCCCTGTGGTCGATGCAGACAGTGTAGAGGCGATGACTATTGTTAAGCTGGCGAATGGTAGCAATATGGTGGGTTATTATATGTATCACGGAGGTTCCAATCCCATTGGTTGCAAAACGTACATGAACGAACGAGGATTACCGAAGGTGACGTACGACTATCAAGCCCCCCTTGGAGAGTTTGGACGTATCGGAGAATCGTATGATCGAATCCGGAGTTTGTCCATGTTC
This sequence comes from Paenibacillus polysaccharolyticus, assembly GCF_900102085.1. GTDB lineage: Bacteria > Bacillota > Bacilli > Paenibacillales > Paenibacillaceae > Paenibacillus > Paenibacillus polysaccharolyticus. The sequence goes on from NZ_FMVM01000018.1 coordinate 92,000, forward strand.
TTGGAGGCATATGGGGAGCAGTTGGCACCGATGGGGTGTGTCGTTTCTGAGGATCAGTTGACTATTGCGCCAGAAAATACGTTGGATCTTCGTTGGTCGGTCCGCCAGCGGTCAGGAGCAGGGTTTCTTTTTATAAATAACTATCAGGATCATATTCAAATGCCAGCGCGTGACATTCGACTGGAGCTTCTTACCTCTCAAGGAAATGCGATATTTCCTTATGAAGAGGGCACTATGCAATTGAATTCTGGCAAAGCAGTAATCCTGCCTTTTCATCTGGATCTCGGGGGGATAAAGCTTATAAGTGCTACGGTTCAACCTCTGACTAAATTTCAGGTAAAAGAGGAGCTTACGGCTGTCTTTTATGCTCATGAAGGCATGACTCCCGAATATGTAATTGATGCATCCTCTGTAGCAAGTGTGCAAATGACAGCAGGTACAGTCCGTGAACAGGATGGGAAGTACGTCCTTCATCCGGTGGCTGGCAAAAATGATGGCTTTAGTGTTAGCACGATGGATGGGAAAGTGATTCGTATCGTTACGTTAACGCGTGAGGAAGCCTTGCAAAGTTATCTTTTTGAACTAGGTGGAGAAAAAAGATTGGTGATCAGTAGCAGTCATATATATCAACAAAATGAGCAGTTGATAAGCACGTCTGTTGGACAGAGTGAGTTTGAGGTTTCCATATATCCTGCACCTGAGAGGATAACGGCCCCTGAATATACAATCATCTCCCGGATGCAGCAGCAACAGTGGTTTGTAACCTATACTTTGCAGGTATGTGTATATCAGCCGGAAGTGGAGATCAATTATCCGAAAGAGCATGCAGCTTCTTTAAAAATAAATACGTGCTGGCCTGAACAGGTTCATGACCTGTTTGTGGAGATTGATTATGAAGGGGATGTGGCGGCAGCCTACATTCATCAACAGTTATTGACGGATCATATCCAGTATGGTCATACTTGGAACATTGGACTGAAGCAATCCCGGCATTTATTACATGACCACGCTCTGAGATTATTAATAACACCTCTTCGTAAGGGAAAGACAGAGCATTTTGTGAATCAAGCGTATGTGGAGAGGTTCCACGGTGTAGAACTGGGCAGGTTTGAGCACATTCGAATTGTACCGCATTACCGAGTGGCTCTAAAGTTTTCCTGAGTGTGTTCCAAAGACTTTTACTCTGTCCGTATGGAGTAAAAGTCTTTTTATTGTTCAAACAAACCTGAAAATGGAAAAAATAATTGACTGGTAAGCGTTTTCATTTTAAGATAAATATATTACTTTAACGATAAGTTTATTTAGACAGTAATTTATTTAATTTAAAAACTTTATATTGATTTTGCTTCTAAAGTTAATTTGAAAAGATTTTGTTCACCGAAGGTGCAAATACGCTCATGGTTTTGATTCGCTTTGTTAGTGCAAAGTGAATTAAAATAAAAACATAACAGGAGGTTTCAAACGAATGGTCAATCTGAAGAAATGTACGATCTTTACGTTGATTGCTGCGCTCATGTTCATGGCTCTGGGGAGTGTTACGCCCAAGGCAGCTGCTGCATCCGGTTTTTATGTAAGCGGGAACAAGTTATATGACTCGACGGGCAAGCCTTTTGTCATGAGGGGAATCAATCACGGCCATTCCTGGTTCAAAAACGATCTGAATACAGCCATACCTGCTATTGCGAAAACAGGCGCCAACACGGTACGAATTGTTCTCTCGAATGGAACACTGTACACCAAAGATGATCTGAATTCAGTTAAAAACATAATTAATCTGGTCAATCAGAATAAGATGATCGCCGTGCTTGAAGTGCATGATGCAACAGGCAAAGACGATTATAACTCGCTGGATGCAGCCGTGAATTACTGGATCAGCATCAAAGAAGCGTTGATTGGAAAGGAAGATCGAGTGATCGTTAATATCGCCAACGAATGGTATGGAACCTGGAACGGCAGCGCTTGGGCAGACGGTTACAAAAAGGCTATTCCGAAGCTCAGAAACGCAGGCATCAAAAATACATTGATTGTTGATGCTGCAGGCTGGGGTCAATATCCACAATCGATTGTCGATTATGGTCAAAGCGTATTCGCAACAGATACGCTCAAAAATACGGTGTTTTCCATTCATATGTATGAATATGCAGGTAAGGATGCGGCAACGGTGAAAGCTAATATGGAGAATGTGCTGAACAAAGGACTTGCAGTAATCATTGGTGAGTTCGGTGGATATCACACAAATGGTGATGTGGATGAATATGCCATTATGAGATATGGACAAGAGAAGGGTGTAGGCTGGCTTGCATGGTCATGGTACGGCAACAGTTCCGGTCTGGGTTATCTGGATCTGGCTACCGGTCCGAACGGAAGTCTCACAAGTTATGGCAATACGGTAGTTAATGACACATACGGAATCAAAAATACGTCCCCAAAAGCAGGGATATTTCAATAGATAACAAATTTAATGAAAAAATAAAACAAAATGTGATCGGCAAAGAACAGGACAAAGCATGAACTATAGTGCGATGTCCTGTTTGTTTTTTGCACATTTCTAAAGAAGGAACACGGTTGAAGGAGATATCTATTTAGATTCTTTGTATATTTTTGTTTTTCCTGATAAAGTTTTTGTTTTCAAAACAAAACAAAGATGATAAACTCGGTTTAAGGAAGAAAACAAACATTATCGGAGGGGAACAAATGGTACAGAGTTTATGGAATGCAGCGAAGGCATCAGAGAAAACAACAGGGCTTGAACAATTAGTCTACCGCTCTAATCTGATCGGAGCGGATCGTCGGGTCTGCAATATTTATGGGGGTAACACATCTACTAAAACAACAGTAAAGGATTTTCGTGGTCGTGATGTCGAAGTGATGTATGTGAAGGGGAGCGGATCGGATCTCGGTTCCATGGAAGCAAAACATTTTACCGGACTGGCGCTTGAAGATATCGGCCCCCTCATGGAACGTGACTCGATGTCGGATGAAGAGATGGTTGAATACCTTGGGCATTGCATGATTGATGCGAAACATCCGCGAGCTTCCATTGAAACGTTGCTACATGCGTTCCTTCCGTACAAACACGTGGATCATACTCATCCGGATGCAATTATCAGCCTCTGCTGTGCGGATAACGGGAAAGAGCTGGCACGTGAAATATATGGCGATCGTTTTGTATGGGTTCCTTATGTACGCCCAGGTTTTACACTGTCCAAGATGATTGCTGAAAGCGTATTCGCCAATCCGAATGCCGAGCTTGTACTTATGGAGAAACATGGTCTGGTGACTTGGGGAGAGACCTCTGAGGAATGTTACGCGCAGACGATCAAAATCATTAATGAAGCGGAAGCATTCATCGAGGCACGTGTCAATGAAGCTAATCTGTTTGGCGGCGTGAAGCATCCTGCACTTCCGGCTGAAGTTCGTCGTCAGATTGCTGCTCGGGTGATGCCTGTCATTCGCGGAGCGGTGTCGGACAGCAAAAAAATGATTTTGTCCTTTGACGATCAGGATGATGTACTTGCTTTTGCAGGTGGAATGGATTCTCCGAAGTTGTCTCAGGTTGGCGCGGCTTGTCCGGATCATCTGGTGCATACCAAAGTGGTGCCGCTGTTCATTGACTGGACGCCGAATGCGGATGATATTGACGGACTGAAAGCCAAGCTGGCGGAAGGCATTGCTGCGTACAAAGCACAATATAAGCAATATTTTGAGGACAATAAAAACGAAGGCGACGTAATGTTCGAAGCCGCTCCTCGCGTTATTCTCATTCCGGGCGTAGGGATGATTAATACCGGCAAAAGCTGGGCGTTGTCCCAAGTAAGCGGTGCGCTGTACCATCGGGCGATTGCAGTTATGCGCGGGGCAACAAGCCTCGGTAAATTCGTTTCGCTCAGTGCGAATGAATCTTACAATGTGGAATACTGGCCGCTGGAGTTATATAAATTGTCGCTGGCTCCTGCAGAGACGGAGTTTTCTCGCAAAGTAGCGTTTATTACGGGTGGTGCAGGTGGTATCGGTAGTGAAACAGCACGCAGACTCGTTTCGGAAGGCGCACATGTTGTGCTTGCAGATTTGAATTTGGAAGGCGCGCAGAAGGTAGCACAGGAAATTAACGATCAATATGGTGCCAATCGTGCATACGCGCTCAAGATGGACGTGACAGATGAAGAAGCGGTACAGGCAGCCTATGCGGAAACGGCTCTGCAATACGGTGGTGTGGATATCATCGTGAATAATGCGGGCCTGGCCACATCCAGTCCATTTGACGAAACTTCATTGAAGGAATGGAATCTGAATATGAGTGTGCTGGGCACAGGTTATTTCCTGGTTGCTCGCGAAGCGTTCAAATTGATGAAAGAGCAGGCCATCGGCGGAAGTATGGTCTTCATCGGCTCCAAAAACTCGGTATATGCAGGTAAAAGTGCTTCTGCTTACAGCTCGGCCAAGGCACTCGAAGCCCATCTGGCTCGCTGTATTGCAGCAGAAGGCGGTGAATATGGTATTCGTGTCAACACTATTCTGCCGGATGCCATTTTGCAAGGTTCCGCGATCTGGAACGGTTCATGGAGAAACGAACGTGCGGCCGCATATGGCATTGAACCGGATCAATTGGAAGAATATTATCGCAAACGCACAACGTTACTCGTTAACATCTATCCGAGAGATATCGCGGAAGGTATTGCCTTCTTCGCTTCATCGAAATCGGAGAAAACAACAGGTTGTATGCTGACCATTGATGGTGGTGTACCAGCAGCATTTACACGTTAAGGGAGGTTAGATTGATGCAAAATCAGGTAGAACAAGCGTATCAAGCTGCGAAGACTTTGTATGCACAATACGGCATCAATACAGACGATGTGCTGAGCAAGCTGGCGGATATCAAAGTCTCCGTGCACTGTTGGCAAGGAGATGATGTCAGGGGTTTTCTCAACCAGGAAGGTGGACTGACGGGTGGTATATCGGTTACGGGAAACTATCCGGGCGCAGCAACAACCCCTGCGGAACTTCGTGCCGATCTGGAGAAGGCTTTTGCACTCATTCCCGGTAAACATAAAGTCAATTTGCACGCGATCTATGCGGATACAGACGAACAAGTGGAACTGGATCAGATCGAGCCAAGACATTACGAAAATTGGGTAAAGTGGGCGAAAGAGCACGGGCTTGGACTGGACTTCAACCCAACGTGTTTCTCACATGAAAAATCAAGCGACGGCTTCACACTTAGTCATCCTGATCCGGAGATTCGCAAATTCTGGATTGATCACTGCAAAGCTTCACGGCGAATTGGTGCGTATTTCGGCGAACAATTGGGCCAAACCTGTGTGACCAACGTATGGGTGCCGGATGGATTCAAGGACAACCCTGTTGACCGGATGGCTCCCCGCAAACGTTTGAAGGACTCCTTGGACGAAGTATTCGCAGAACCACTGAATCCGAAGCATAATCTGGATGCGGTTGAAAGCAAGCTGTTTGGTCTTGGTTCTGAAGCTTACGTTGTCGGCTCACATGAGTTTTATATGGGATACGGTTTGCAAAATGATACGTTAATCTGCCTGGATGCCGGCCATTTTCATCCAACAGAAGTGATATCTAACAAGCTGTCCTCTCTGGCATTGTTTACGAGTGGTATTCTGCTTCACGTTAGTCGTCCGATGCGCTGGGATAGCGATCATGTCGTTATTATGGATGACGAATTGCTTGAAATTGCCCGTGAATTGGTGCGTCATGAGCTTCTCGGTACAACCCATATCGGACTGGACTTCTTTGACGCCAGTATTAATCGTGTGGCGGCATGGGTGGTCGGCACCCGTAATACAATTAAAGCTTTGCTGCGAGCCATGCTGGAACCGGTAGAAGCTTTAAAACAGGCGGAACTGGATGGAGATTACACGACACGCCTGGCTTTGACGGAGGAGTTCAAATCCTATCCATTTGGCGCAGTATGGGACTACTATTGTGCTCAGCAAGGTGTGCCTGTCCGTGAGCAGTGGATTAAAGAAGTTAAGTCTTATGAGCAGGACGTTCTTTTGCAACGATCATAATTGTTAATATGATGCAATCTTATAAACCACGTCGGATTGAATGCTCCGTACGTGGTTTTTTGGCGTATATCCGCTGTTATGCATAACCAAGGCGATTCTTTCCATACTAGAAATACACAAGAAGAAATTGAGGATCACTATACAGAGGCGGGTGAAGGGATTTTGAAATTTGCTCATAACAAACTATATATAGCTGCACTTGGCGGCGTGAATGAAATCGGTAAAAACATGTATTTGATTCAGTACGACCAAGATATCATTGTGATTGATTGTGGTTCGAAGTTCCCGGATGAAACGATGCCGGGTATTGATCTCATCGTGCCGGATGTGACGTATTTGCTCGAAAATCAGGATAAAGTAAAGGCCCTTGTTGTCACGCATGGACATGAAGACCATATTGGCGGAATTCCGTATCTTTTAAAACAAATCAATATCCCGGTCTACGCTTCCAGGCTAACACGAGGTCTAATTGAGTTGAAATTGAGAGAGCATAACCTGCTACGTCAATCCGATCTGCACACCATTGATGCAAACTCGCAGATCACGCTTGGGAGTATCGCCGTCTCATTTTTTGCAACGAGTCACAGTATTCCGGACTGTCTGGGTATTTTCTTTCAAACGCCGGCAGGCAATGTGGTGCACACGGGCGATTTCAAATTTGATATGTCCCCTGTAAACGGCCCTTTCCCGGACTTGCACCGCATGGCTGAGATTGGGAAACAAGGGGTGCATGTGCTTCTTTCCGAGAGTACCAATGCCGAAAGGCCGGGTTTCACTCCTTCAGAACGTGTTGTCGGAGATCATATTCTGGATGCTTTTATTCGTGCGAAGCAAAAAGTGTTTATCTCTACCTTCGCATCCAATATCAGCAGAGTTCAGCAGATCGTGAATGCTGCATTTCAGACTGGCCGCAAGCTTGCACTGCTTGGACGAAGCATGATTAACGTCGTAAATGTTGCAAGTGAACTCGGATATCTCGACGTTCCCGACGGGCTATTGATTGAGGCCGTTGATTCAGGACAGTTTCCGCGTGAGCAGGTGGTAGTGTTATGTACGGGAAGTCAGGGGGAGGCGATGGCTGCTTTGTCCCGGCTTGCTGCGGGCAAACATCCTCAAGTTAGCATTGAATCGGGAGATACGGTCATCATTGCAGCAGGAGCTATACCTGGCAACGAAAGAAACCTTGCCCATGTCATCGACAACCTGTATGTTCTGGGCGCTCGTGTAATTTACGGCTCCAGCGGAGCGGCGGGCATGCACGTATCAGGTCACGGCAGTCAGGAAGAGCTGAAGCTGATGCTTACGCTGATGAAGCCGGATTATTTGGTACCCATTCACGGTGAATTCCGAATGTTGTATCAGCACAGGTTGCTTGCGGAATCTGTTGGGATTGAGCAAAGTCATGTGTTTATCGTTAATAATGGAGATATGGTGGAATACAGAGACGGAACGGCTTCATTGGGTCCGAAGATTGCCTCAGGTAACAGCTTGGTGGACGGGCTTATTATCGGTGACGTTGGCAATGTTGTGCTTCGGGATCGCAGGCAGCTATCATCGGATGGGATGCTAGTCATTGTAGCCACGCTTAGCAAAACAGAAAAAAAAATGGTTGCCTCCCCGGAGATCATCTCTAGAGGTTTTGTTTTTGTGAAGGACTCAGAACAATTCATGAAGGAGATTCACGAACGGGTCGTTAACCGCATGGATGAATTAACAGGTGCCGGGGTTAATCAATGGAATGTGATCAAACGGAAGCTGAAGGATGAGATCGGCCATTACATTTATGCACAAACCAAGCGCAGGCCGATGATTTTACCGATTATTATCGAGGTTTGAACTCAATGTTTGCTGGCAGAACGGAAGGCTATCCGTTCCTGATCTCTTTATACGTGTGTGTTTACAAAATGACTTTACCAAGCTCGGTTCGATTCGTATGGAGCACACGACGTCGTGTGCTTCTGCGTGAACCGGGCTTTTTTTACTGTGTCACTCTTGCTCGTATTAGCTGAGCTTTACGATTCGAGTTATAATACATAAATGAATGATTTTATAAATAATGTAGACTAATCATTTACACAGAAACGGAGAGGACAGAAAAAACCTGGAAAAGCGGAGCGCCCGCCTTTATCACCAGATTTTTACCTTTGGAAAAGGGAGTTCATAAAATCTGGGGATAACAGCGGTTGGAAGGTTATTCTGTCATCGAAGTGAATGTGTAAATCTTTTTTAGTGCAATTCATTTAGACCAGAAGGAGTTTCTTATGAATAAAACGATTTCAGATATTGCTCAAATGGCAGGCGTGGCGAAGAGTACCGTATCCCGTTTCCTGAATGGCGGCTCGGTCAGCGAAGATACCCGTCAGAAGATTGAGCGTATTATTAAACAATATAATTATGTTCCGAATACCTTTGCGCAGAGTCTCAAAGCCAAAAAGACCAGCATTATCGGTACAGTGGTTCCAAGGCTGGATTCCTATGCGACATCACAGACGCTAATCGGCATTGATGAGGAGCTAAGAGGGCTGCAATATCAGATGCTCATTGCCAATACGAGTCAGGATATGCAGCGCGAGATTGATGCTATTTATGATTTTGCCAGACAAAAAGTGTCCGGGATCATTCTGCTTGCCGCTGAAATAACGGATGCACACCTGAAGGCCATAGAAGACATCCAGCTTCCCGTGTTACTGGTAGGACAGCAGCATGAGCTACTGCATAGTCTCATTCACAACGACGAACAAGCCGGGTATCTTATGGGCAAGTACGTTGTGGAACAAGGACACCGGGACATCGTGTACATGGGGGTAAGCGAGAAGGACCAGGCTGTAGGTATCCATCGTAAACAAGGGTTTAAACGTGCCATTGACGAGTGCAGTGATTGTACGGTGAGGTATTATGAAACGAGCTTCAAAATGTCAGAGGCAGTGCTTACGGCAGCGGAGATTTTGCAAGAAAAGAGGCCCTCTCTTATCGTTGCAGCGACAGATAATATTGCGATGGGCGTCATGAAAACCGCGTCCTTTCAAAAAGTCCGCATCCCGCAGCAAATGTCAGTAGCCGGGTTCGGCGGATACGATATCACTGAAATGATTCATCCGACATTGACTACGGTAAAATATCATTATTTGCAGGCCGGAAAACTCGCCGCAAGTCATATTAGCAAGCTGGTTAAAGGGGAGAGTATAAGTCAGCACACCGTTATGGATGTTGAATTAATCCCCCGAGAAAGCGTTGACAAAATATAAATCGATCCTTTATGATAATTCCATCGAACCGGTTCCATTCTAGTTTTTAGTTTGAGAATGATGACACCGGTCGGCAACAATGGTTGTATGGAATTATTTTTTTGTCTAATTTGGAACCGGTTCCTCTAAGAGTGGAACTTCTGATTTTGCATCATGATTGGAGATTGATATGACGTATGAAAATGACAAGAGAGCAGCTCTATCGGCGGATTGAGCAAGCTGAACCGGGAGAGATTGCTGCACTGGAAGCTAAGATCGCTGCATGTCCATGGAGACAGGGTTACCATATTCAGCCCGTAACCGGTTTGCTTAACGATCCGAACGGATTTTCCTTTTATGAAGGTTACTACCATCTGTTTTATCAATGGTTCCCTCTTGGAACGGAGCACGGCATGAAATACTGGTATCATACCCGTTCTAAAAATTTGGTGACTTGGGAGAATGTTGGTATTGCGATTGAACCCGGAACTCCTTATGACTCCCACGGAGCGTATTCCGGAAGTGCGATTGAAAAAGATGGCATGTTAAACCTGATCTACACAGGCAATACGCGAGATGAGAATTGGATTAGACATCCGTTTCAGTGCTTGGCGTTCATGGATGAGCAGAATGTAATCACAAAATTCGAGCATCCTGTCATTTCTGACGTACCGACTGGATATACCGAGCATTTCCGAGATCCGAAGGTGTGGCTGCACGAAGATGTCTATTATGGTGTCATTGGAGCCCAGCGTACGGATGAGACAGGATGCACGGTACTGTATTGCTCGGAAGATTTGAAACATTGGCAGTTTCTTGGTGAGATCGGTACAACATTGTCTTCCTTTGGTTACATGTGGGAATGCCCCGACTATCTGGAGCTGGAAGGCCAAGGAGTACTCATCTTCTCACCACAAGGCATTCCGGCCGAATCAGACCGATACCAAAACATCTATCAATCGGGATACCTCATTGGTGAACCTCTAAACCTGGATACGAGAGAATTCACACATGGGGAGTTTGAGGAACTGGATCGTGGATTTGACTTTTATGCGCCGCAAACGATGCAATCTCCAGACGGAAGACGAATCCTGGTTGCATGGATGGGACTTCCTGATCTGACGTATCCCACAGATGACAGTGGCTGGGCCCATTGTTTAACGATTCCACGGCAATTATCGATTCAAGGCGGCAAGCTTATTCAGCGACCCGTTCCTGAAATGGCTCAGTTGCGCAAGGATCAGCAAGGTATTCGGACTCAGGACTCGCTTAGCAATGAAAGCCGATCCTTTGCAGGCTTTAATGGTATCGCTTACGAACTCCAATGTGAGATTAGCCAGAACGATGCAGACCTTGTGGGCATTGAGTTCCGGGCGAGCGATACGGAGAAAACGGTCATTCAGTATGATCGCCTGCAGCGCAAACTTATATTGGATCGCAGTCAGTCTGGTGCGACACTATCTGAAGCCAATGGCACCATTCGCACCTGTACTTTGGATGAAGATATAGATGTAGATGCTGTAATCAAGCTGCATATGTTCGTAGATTCGTCCTCGGTTGAGATATTTGTCAACGATGGACAAGAAGTCTTCACTAGCCGAATCTTCCCAAGCCAGGAAAGTATGGATATTCGATTTTTTGCACACGGAGGCAAGGCGGATTTCAGAGCGGTTATGTGGAATGTTTAGATTGAATGAGAGAGGGATGAGACAACATGTCGGATAATCAGCGCATTGCTAAAGAGGTCATCCAGGCTGTCGGGGGAAAAGAAAATATCGCCTCCTTTGCACATTGTGCAACGCGGCTTCGCATCATGGTGAAGGATAAAGAGCAGATTGATCAGAAGCAAGTCGAGAACATCGACAAGGTGAAGGGTGCCTTTTTCAACTCGGGACAATATCAGATTATTTTCGGCACAGGTACGGTCAACCGAATTTTTGAAGAGGTTGAGAAGCAGGGGATTGAAGGGACATCGAAAGAAGATGTGAAGAGTCAGGGGAAAAAGGAAGGCAATGCATTCCAGCGGGCTATTCGCACATTTGGTGATGTCTTTGTTCCGATTATTCCTGTACTGGTAGCGACAGGGCTATTCATGGGGCTGCGCGGTCTGCTTACGCAAAATGAAATTCTGGCATGGTTCGGCGCAACGCCTGATGACATATCGCCAAACTTTTTGCTGTTCACGCAGATTCTAACGGATACGGCTTTTGCATTCCTGCCTGCGCTTGTCGCCTGGTCTGCATTCCGCGTATTCGGCGGGAGCCCTGTGCTCGGGATTGTACTTGGTCTGATGCTGGTGAATCCAGCGCTGCCGAATGCTTATGCTGTAGCTGATGGCTCGGCGCAACCCTTGCATATGTTCGGGTTTATCCCCGTCGTAGGGTATCAGGGATCGGTACTGCCTGCCTTTTTTGTAGGTTTACTCGGTGCGAAGTTTGAAAAAGTATTGCGTAGACGTGTGCCTGAGGCACTGGATTTGATTTTGACTCCATTCATTACGTTAACGGTGATGATTACGCTAGGACTATTCGCTATTGGTCCTGTATTTCACTCACTTGAAGAGTGGGTTCTGCATGGCACAACGGCTGTACTTGATCTGCCTTACGGAATCGCAGGCATTATTATCGGTTTTTTCCATCAGATCATTGTGGTTACGGGTGTACATCATATCTTTAACTTTCTGGAGATTCAATTGCTTGAGAAAACGGGCTTCAATCCGTTTAACGCGATTATTACATGTGCAATGGCTGCACAAGGAGCGGCATGTCTTGCGGTGGGTCTGAAAACTAAAAATATGAAGCTCAAAGCACTCGCGCTTCCTTCATCGTTATCTGCATTCCTTGGTATCACTGAACCCGCCATCTTTGGTGTGAATCTGCGTTATATGAAACCATTTGTAATGGGCCTGATCGGGGGAGCCGTTGGTGGTTTCATCGCTTCACTCTTTCATCTGCAAGGTACGGGTATGGCAGTAACGGTAATTCCCGGAACACTGCTATATCTGAATAGTCAATTGCCTTTGTACATTTTGTCCAACGTAACGGCAATGGCGATTGCTTTTGCACTGACATGGTTCTTTGGTTATAAAGATCAATCTGTTGAGACAGCTTCCGGTAACGGTTCGTCTGTGGAATCAAAGACGGAACCTTCCGCATCGGACGTAACTTCATCTACTTCTACATCGGTAACGGAATCGGTCAATGCTGCATCCCGTCCCAAAGTGAGGCAGTTGGAGATCGCATCACCGATCCATGGTACACTCGTTGAACTGGAGCAGGTACCTGATCCGGCATTTGCGGAAAAACATATGGGAGAGGGCTTCGCCATCGAGCCTTCCGAAGGCAAAGTATATGCTCCGTTTGATGGCGTTGTTGCCCATGTCATGGATAAGAGTAAACATGCGGTTATTTTAGAGCACGAGACAGGAGTTCAACTGCTGGTTCATATCGGTATCAATACCGTCGGTCTGAAAGGAAAAGGCTTTGTTACTCATGTGAAAAGCGGGGATTCCGTGCTTGCTGGACAACTACTCATTGAATTTGATATGGATATCATCGAGGAGGCTGGACTGCCGTTGATTACTCCTGTGCTGATCCCGAGCGGGAATGAGTTTATTGCTTCTGTGAGAGCGATAACAAGTGGTATCGTGCAGGCGAATGAGAAAAAGGTACTGACGGTGGAGTTTACGGAGCCACAATAGTAAATATCATGTAAAATAAGAGCTACAAAAAAAGGGAAACCGGGTGGATTCATCCTCCGCAGGTTTCCCTTTTTTCTAATCCTATTATAATCCGGCATTCCGCTTAAGTCGTTCTGCAATCTGAAGAAAGTCCTCCGGCGATATTCCAGGAGCAAATTCTTCCGGTAGATCAGGAAGCTCGGGAATGGGCCCTCCGTAACCCGGTAAACCTGCAAAGGCCTCCAGTTTACCTCCGTCGGTAGGATGCACACCCTTCCATATCTGGGCAATCTGCTGATAATCCTTGTCACTGAACGTGTACAATCGTCTTTGTTCACCCATCGCTTCCCATTTGCGGGTGGTCTCAAACGCTTTGTTGTCAAGAGAGGGGATGGGAATCAGCTTCGTCACATCAACCCCGGTCGCAATCTCCAGCGCTTTGGCGTATGCCAGAATGTGTACACCGCCCCGGACAAGCAGATAACCCGTCATCTCACGAGCCGTATTGTTGTCGGTCATTTCGTACACTCTCATTTTGTGTGTTCTTGCACCACATTCCAAAAAGAAATTATGCAGCAGATCCAAAATCAAGTTACCACTGCTAAAAACATACGAGCCATTCCAAGGTCTTCCCATGGAATCATAGGGCAGTGCCGTCTGCGCGGATTCAATAAAATGCGAAGTCATACGTAAATCCTTAGCTATGCGAAGCGGTGTGGAGTCTGGTTCGCCAGGTGACGTTGAACCTTCAAGCATCAAATTAATCGTGTTCGCGACAAGTTCGACATGACCGAATTCTTCTGCTGTAATACTGGCAACAATGTCATAGAAGGGACGTAGCTTGGATCTGCCTCTGAAGTTAAACGATTGATACATGTAATTGTTCAGCGTTGACATCTCGCCATATTTTCCACCGAGCAATTCCTGTACGGCACTGGCTCCGTTGGGGTCGGGATTATTCGATATAGGCAATTCAATGGCAAGACGATCTACACGTTTAAACATGTCAATTCCTCCTCAATCCTCATTACAATCAAGGTATGAAGGTTGACTTGTACGTTATTCAATCTAATGTTGCGCCCTCTACGATGGAGCCTTTTTTCGTAAGGGTATATTCAATGACAGTACCACTCCAGAAATGGAACTTGAGCTGGATTTCGCCATCTTTGGTTTCGTTAAAAAAGTTAGGTTTCAGTTCAATGACGTTACGATCATAATCCGGGCTAAACGTATAGGCGAATTCCTTAAATGACGTCCAGTTCTGAGGGCCAGCATTTTCTCCATTGGCATAGGTCGCTTCCATCGTTGCGAGCTGATCGCCACCGAATGTGACAGGAATAGCGAAAGCACTGGTTGTACCCTGCGCGTCATTTAAAACAGGTGTGTTGTATTGAATAATATTCAACGTCCAGTCTGCACCTGCACTGAACCCGGCTGTCAGTGTGGCATTTACCCCCAGCTTGCTTTCAGCAGTTAATCGGGTTAGCAGGCTTGATTTTAAAGTAAGTACACCGTTTCGAATCGAGTAATCTTTCCCTCGTAGAAGTGCAGTTGTGCCATTTTTCAGAGAAAAGAAGCGATTTCCATTCAAATCGAGAGTGATTTTCACATCTCGAATAGGTTCATGTTGTTTTAGATAAACCTGATCGGTCTCTGCGGTGGATGAGCGCCCGTTCCAGCTCGCCCGGATCATATCAAACAGTTGTTGATCTGACCAGGTATAGCTAGTGCGTCCAAAATGTTGTCCGTTGTCCCAAAGCATGGTGGTCATCTGTTTTTGACGTGAGTAATGCCCAACGAATTCAAAAAACTTTAATTTTTCACCTTGTTCGATCACACCTGTATGCTGGTCAAATCCGAGCAAACCGTACTCACCGATGATGACTGGAATACCTTTGGCTGTAAATGCATCGTGCACACGATCGAACGTGTCGGTAACGTCCTTTTGTACTTCGTCGTTGAATTTGGTAAATCCCGCAATGTTCACGCTGAAAGGCCAGAACCCGTAATAATGTACGGTAGCGATGAGATTAGGATCATCCAGCTTTTGAATCGTCTGATTCAACGCATCCAGATCAGGCTGAGCCGATGAAGTATGCATAGTGGGTAATACAAGTGGACGGGTATCATTGTTACCGCCGGACGATCTTACGATATGATGAAAAGAAGTATTTAACGTATCCAGCATGCGGTATCCGGTATCTGCATTCGTAGTGCCACCTTCGGTGAAGCGGGGTTCATTGACACTCTCGAACATCAGTTTCTCGGGTGCATCCTTGAACTTGTTTGCAATCTGTGTCCAAATGGCATTGTAACGCGCAAGAACGTGATCATAGTCTTTCTCCATGGTGCTGATCCAGCGCCAGGAATCATGATGCAGATTGATCATGACATAGAGGTCGGCATCAAGCGCCCAGCCTACGACCTCCTGAACCCGATTTATGTAAGCCGCGTCAATGTTGTAATCCGGTTTGTCACCGATGTGCGCTTCCCAGGTAACGGGTATACGAATGCTTTTGTACCCTTGATCGGCAATCGATTGTATCAGCTCTTTCGTAATGCGCGGGTTGCCCCAAGCCGTCTCATCATCCCCGACTGCATCCAGCGAGTTACCCAGATTCCAGCCTGGTTCCATTGCATTAACATAAGTTTGCATTTTACTTACGGGGGCTGGTTTACTGTCGGGTTCGTGGGAGCTTGTTGCAGCAGAGGCCATGGCCGTGGAGAGCATAGACAGAACCAAGGCGGCAACAACGGTGATCGAGAGGATGGACTTTCGTTTTTTTGGCATCAATAACATCTCCTTTTTTAAAATCAAGATGATGAACCTAAAATACTGAAAGCGTTTTCTGAACAGTAAATATATCACAGTTAACAGGAAGGAAATACCATTACAATTGGAATAAAATTCATTCGAAAATTAGTGCTTATCTGCTGCATTTGATTTATATTTATATGAATGGTTAGTAGACTGAACTAACGTGCACAACACAGGAGGGCACTTATGATGAAACTCGATGCACATCAACATTTTTGGAATTATAACATTCGTGATTATGGATGGATCGGTGAAGAGATGAGTGTGATTCAGCGTTCATTTCTGCCAGAAGACCTAGAGCCAATACTTACGGATTCCGGCGTCTCGGGCTGTGTAGCTGTTCAAGCGCGCCAAACTCTTGAAGAAACCGAGTGGCTTCTCGAACTTGCGGACAAGCATGATTTCATTAAAGGCGTAGTTGGGTGGGTAGATCTACGCTCTGAGGAAGCCTCATCTCAACTGGAAAAGTTTGCGGCTAACCCTTGGCTGAAGGGGGTTCGTCATGTCATACAGGACGAGCCTGATGTAAAGTTCGTGTTGCGTGAGGACTTCCAACGAGGCATTGCCCTGCTGGAACAGCACGATCTAGCCTACGATTTGCTCGTATCGAAGGAGCAACTTCCTTATGCCGTAGAATTGGTTCAAAAGTTCCCACAGCAGCGCTTTGTCATTGACCATCTGGCTAAACCGGACATTAAGGCTGGAATCGGTTCGCCTTGGAAGGAAACCATGGAAGCGATTGCGGCATATCCAAATGTCTATTGCAAATTGTCTGGCATGGTCACCGAAGCGGATTGGAACCAGTGGACACAGGAAGACTTTGCGCCTTATATAAATACCGTGCTTCAAGCCTTTGGACCAAAGCGAGTGATGTATGGATCGGACTGGCCGGTATGCACCGTAGCTGGTACATATGCACAGGTTTTCAATCTGTTGCAAACGCATGTTCAGAGCTTGCCAGAAGCGGAGCGGCAGCTGATTTTTGGTGATAATTGTGCTACATTTTACAAATTATAAGCATTTGAGAAACGGTGTTGACATGAAAAAGTAAACCTTTGATGAGCCAAGAGGTATGTCTAATTAAAATGCGCGCGTTGACATATTTCCTGTTTCTTGGTAATGTTTTATCTAATCCGCATAATGTTTTCTGGGAATGTTACCGAATACGGGCATAACCTGAGCTGGCTTGTGATACACGCTATCGTGTATACAGGCTGGTTCGGGTTTTTTCTATTTTCAAGTAGCAGATCTGGAGGCAGAAAAGGGGCGGATCATGGAGTTACATATTTGAAAGGAGAATACAAATGACAACATTTAAATTTCCTGAGAACTTTCTGTGGGGGGGAGCGATTGCGGCCAATCAGGCAGAGGGAGCATACCTTGAAGGTGGTAAAGGGCTGAGCATCGTTGACCTGTTGCCAACGGGAGAAAACCGTAGAAGCATTATGAAAGGCAACGTTCCAGCGTTTACACCGCTCGCTAGCGAGTTTTACCCATCACATGAAGCGATTGATTTCTATCATAGATATCCGCAAGATATTGCTCTTTTCGCCGAAATGGGGTTCAAAGCATTACGTGTATCGATCGCCTGGGCACGGATTTTCCCGACAGGTGAGGACGCAGAGCCGAATGAAGCGGGTTTACAATTTTACGATGATCTGTTCGATGAACTTTTGAAACATGGCATCGAGCCGGTGGTTACGCTTGCTCACTTCGATGTGCCTGTACATCTGATTGAGAAATATGGCAGCTGGAGAAGTCGCAAACTGGTGGATTTGTTTGAGAACTACGCCAAAACGGTATTTACTCGTTACAAAGACAAGGTGAAATACTGGATGACGTTCAACGAGATCAACATGTTGCTTCATCTTCCTTTTCTTGGTGCTGGACTGGCGTTTAACGAAGGTGACAACATTAAAGAAATTCAATACCAGGCGGCACATCACCAACTCGTTGCAAGTGCTCTTGCCGTTAAAGCTTGCCACAAGATCATTCCTGATGCCATGATTGGTTGCATGCTCGCAGCAGGTAGCTTCTACCCTTACACATGTAATCCCGAAGATGTATTCCAGGGCATGGAGAAGGACAGAGAGTCCTATTTTTTCATCGACGTGCAATCACGCGGGGAGTACCCTGGTTATGCTAAACGTTTCTTCAAGGATCACAACTTGAACATTGTGATGGAACCGCAGGATGCTGACATTTTGCGAAACCATACGGTAGACTATATCGGATTTAGCTATTATTCCAGTCGGACAACCAGTACTGACCCAGAAGTGAACAAAAATATGACCAGTGGCAACGTGTTCGGTTCCATAGCGAATCCATACTTGGCCAAATCGGAATGGGGATGGACGGTTGATCCCAAAGGGTTCCGTATTACGGCGAATCAGCTACATGACCGTTATCAGAAACCGCTGTTTGTGGTGGAAAATGGCTTTGGTGCACATGATGAGGTGAATGCTGAGGGTGAAATCGATGACTCGTACCGAATCGATTATTTGAAACGCCATGTAGCCGAGATGGGTGAAGCCATTCAGGACGGATGTAACATCATCGGTTATACCAGCTGGGGGCCCATTGATATTGTCAGTGCCTCTTCTGGGGAGATGAGAAAACGTTACGGTTACATCTATGTGGATCGTGACAATGAAGGCAAGGGCGAATTGACTCGGATCAAAAAGAAAAGCTTCGAATGGTATAAAAATGTCATTGCGTCTGGCGGTACAGACCTGGGAGATAAGTAATCTCATTGTTTTTTAAAACAGCTGTCTCCAAGGATGAGGAAGTTGCAGGATACATGCAACTTCCTCATGTCTGACCGTTGAAAGCGTTGACATATAACGCAGTTCACGCTATACTTGACGCAAATATATCGTTACTGGGATTGTTACTACATCACACGCGTAGGCAAAACCTGAGCACCAAAAAAAGCAGACCGCCACGTCTTGTTTATTTTGTGATGCTCCAGGTT
This sequence comes from Paenibacillus polysaccharolyticus, assembly GCF_900102085.1. GTDB lineage: Bacteria > Bacillota > Bacilli > Paenibacillales > Paenibacillaceae > Paenibacillus > Paenibacillus polysaccharolyticus. The sequence continues at coordinate 110,733 of NZ_FMVM01000018.1, forward strand.
TTTTTTGCATGCCCATAATTGGATATATCTTGGCGACTAGAGAGTGGAACGTGACGGGGGGATTGAAGTGAAAATAGCAAAGGTTATCAACAATAACGTCATTAGCATCTATCAGGCCGACGGGGCAGAGCTTGTGGTGATGGGACGTGGGATTGCCTTTAAGAAGAAGCCGGGGGATAAAGTAGACGAGACCCGCATTCAAAAAGTATTTGCCTTGAAAAACAAACAGACATCCGATAATTTCAAAACGCTTTTGCGTGAAGTTCCGATGGAACTTGTTGAGATTGTGGAGGAAATGATTGCCCATGCGCGTGACAATTTGGGGCGGAAATTGAACGAGAACATCTATGTCTCGCTTACAGATCATATTCATTTTGCCATCGAGCGTTATCATGAGGGAATCGAAATTAAAAATGCTTTGATGTGGGAGATCAAGCAGTTGTACAAGGCCGAATTTGGGCTGGGACTTCGCATGCTGGAGCAGATTAACAGTAGGATGAATATTGAGCTCCCACCAGATGAAGCGGCTTTTATTGCGCTACATATTGTGAATGCGGAAATGAACGAAGAAGTGATTACGACGATGAATATTACGAAGTTTATCCAGCAGATTATTAATATCGCCAAGTATCATTTCAAAATGGAGTTTGATGAGGAGTCTCTCAGCTACTTCCGTTTTATCACTCATCTGAAGTTTTTCTCCCAGCGAGTGCTTAGTGGGACGCATTATGACAACAATTATGATCATTTTTACGACATGATTAAGGAGAAACATCCCGAAGCAGCAGCATGTGTAGAGAAAATCGCATTGTTTGTCAAAAAAGAATATGATCATGAACTCACCAATGAGGAAAAGTTATATCTTACGGTACACATCGAACGTGTCGTGAACCGTTAACATTTTAATTATTGACATAAATGGGCATATTATAATATTATGTTTATAACAGGAATTGAATACGATTTAACTGGGATTGTTACTGGTTATGCAGGCAAAACCTAAGTCATGTGTATTTCGGCATTTTATGTCCATTTACGCAAGGCTTAGGTTTTTTGTGTGCAAAAAAATCGGTAGGAGCCTGTTATATAAATTGAATTATCATTTACACATCAACGAAGAGGACAGAAAAAACCTGGAAAAGCGAAGCGTTCGCCTTTATCATCGGATTTTTCCCATTTTAAAAAGAATCAAAAAATCTGAGGATAACAGCGATTGGAAGGTTATTCTGTCATCGGAGTGACCGTGTAAAAGACTTTCAGTTCAATTTTATAGACACAACGTAGGAGGGCAAATTATGAGTCAAGAGAAATTGGCTAGAGAGATTATTGAACGGGTTGGCGGTGAGAAAAACGTACAATCACTGGTACACTGTGCAACTCGTTTGCGGTTTGTATTGAAGGATGATTCCAAGGCCGACAAAGCAGGTTTGGAGAGAACAGAAGGTGTCATTGCCGTTAAGGAGAACGGTGGACAATTCCAGGTTGTCGTGGGGAACAAGGTTCCTGAAGTCTACCAGGCGATTGGTCAGATCAGCAATATTCTGGACGATTCATCGAGTAAAGAAAAAAGTAGCAAAAAGGTTAAGGGGTTAGGCGGTATCATTGACGTCATCTCCAGCATCTTCGCACCGCTCCTTGGTGTAATGGCTGGAGCCGGTATTTTAAAAGGGCTGTTGCTGATTGCCAACAATGTCGGTTGGCTTGAAAAGACAGACACGACCTATATCATTCTGTATGCTGCAGCAGATAGTTTGTTCTACTTCTTGCCGTTGCTGTTAGCGGTTACAACAGCACGTAAGTTTCAAGGTAATGCATTTGTTGCATTGACCATAGCAGGTGCATTGATCTATCCAACGATTATTCAGTTGAAAACGGACGGAACGCCAACAGACTTTTTCGGTATTCCCGTAGTCCTGATGAGTTATGCTTCGACCGTCATTCCTATTATTCTAGCCGTTATTGTGATGAGCAAGCTGGAGAAATTCTTCAACAAGCTTCTTCATGAAAGTCTCAAAAACTTTATTACACCGCTATTTTTGCTTGTTATTATGGTGCCGCTCACACTGCTTGTCTTCGGACCATTCGGTGTATATGTCGGTAACGGCATTGCATCGGCGATGGTGGCTGCATTTGGATTCAGTCCGCTACTTGCCGGAGCTGTAATGGGTGCAAGCTGGCAGTTGCTCGTTATTTTCGGTGTACACTGGGGTCTCGTGCCTGTATTTATTAATAACATTGCCGTACACGGTCAGGACGGTGTGAAGCCAGCAGCGACAGCTTCTGTCTTTGCTCAAACGGGTGCAGCATTTGGTGTCATGCTCAAAACAAAAAATAAAAAATTGAAAACACTCGCTGGTTCTTCAACACTTACAGCTCTGTTCGGGATTACAGAACCGGCCATTTACGGTGTAACGTTGCCGCTAAAACGTCCGTTTATTGCAGGGGTTATCGGTGGTGCCGTTGGTGGTGCCATTATCGGTCAGGCAGGTACGCAAGCTTTTGCTTCCGGTGCGCCTGGATTGCTGACTTTGCCAATCTTCTACGGACCGGGTGGCCAAGGTTTTCCAGGCTTGATTATCGGTATCGTGGCATCGTTCATTGTTTCCGCGGTATTAACGTATATCATGGGCTTCAAAGACCCTGTCGATGATGAAGAAACAAAGGCGGAATCCGTACCGTCTGCTGGAGCAGCGGCTACACATAGTAAAGATACTTCTTCGAAGTCATCTGCTCAGGCTACCACTACTTCCGATCAAGCGGTATTAAGCCCGATTGAAGGTAAAATTGTTGATTTGGCCGAGGTTCCAGATCCGGCGTTTGCTTCAGGCGCAATGGGTAAAGGGATTGCAATCGAGCCGTCAACTGGACGGGTTGTTGCTCCTTTTGATGGGACGGTAACCGTTGCTTTTAAAAAGAAACATGCGCTTGCTGTGGTTTCGGATTCCGGTGCGGAGATTCTGGTACATGTGGGTGTGGACACAGTCAAACTTGATGGAGAACATTTTATCTCTTACATTGAGGAAGGCGATAGAGTAAAGGCAGGCGATCTGTTGCTGGAATTCGATATTGAACAAATTAAAGCGGCTGGTTATCATACCGTAACACCAATTATTGTAACGAATTCAGCAGATTACAATGATGTTATCCCGCAAGCTACTGGACAAGTAAGCAATAAGGATATGCTTTTGAAAATTGTCGGAACAGAAGCAAGTAAAGCCTAAGTCTAGCTTAACGATACACATTTCGATGATTCATTAATGGATGAATTACAATAAATGATCTTCATAATAAACAAACAACCGTCAACAAAATTGTGGCGGTTGTTTGTGATCTATTCATAATGAAATGAATGGCTGGTTATGGAAGGAAGATTGCTGTTAGCTTGCTTTTACTACATTAGAGTGCATGTGACCTGTCAGCCGCGAAGGTGGATATACGATGCGAACTGGAGCAATGATAATTGTGGCGAAGATGGCTTTGATCAGATCCCCGATAATATAAGGGTAGAAACCTTGAATCATGGCATCGGATAATGACATACTGAACCGGTAAGCGAGCCAAGGAACACCTGTAACATAGTTTAATAAGGATCCAAACAGCTCAATGATAATAAAAGCCATCAAAAATCCTTTAATTCCTCGAATTTCAACTTTAGAGAGCAATAAACCCATCAGCAATGCGGCAAACGGCCACATAATTACGTATCCTCCGGTTGGCCCCAGTAGCACACCAAGACCGCCTGTACCATGTAACAGAGGAAAACCAAGCCCCGTAAGCACAACGACAAGAGCTATACTGAGAAAGCCATAGAGTGGCCCAAGCAGTCCACCAGCCAACATTACTGCTAAAGTTTGTAACGTGATGGGTACAGGTGAAAAGCCAAGAGGAATGCTTATGTATCCGAAAATAACGAGGATAGCAGCCATAAGTGCACTAAATACAATGCCTCTCAAAGATAATTTCATGTTTGTACAATCCTTTCGATTTTGATAGAATTATTGTTAACCTGTTATTTATATTTGGTTGACGATTAGGATATTATCATATAATTTCAGAATGTGAAAGGACTAATTTCGAAATGCAAGACAAGTTACCTATCATTTCATTGCTAGATGTCCGTGTTCACTACGCTACTGAAGGCGGTGAAGTTAAAAAGGCACTGGACGGTGTCTCGCTTAATCTCAAAGCGGGAGAGTGGTTAAGTATCGTGGGCGCTAATGGCAGTGGGAAAAGCACGTTAGCCGGATTGCTGCTTGGTTTCATTCCCTTATCCGCCGGAGAGCGAAATATGCCTGCAAACCTGACCATTCGCGGTGTGTTACAGCAGCCCGATGCACAGGTGCTGGGAGATACGATTGAAGAAGAATTTCATTTTGCTTTATCGCATTTACATATATCGAGCGGGGAGAAAGCTAGACGTAGACAAGAAGCGCTACAGCTTGTGGGACTCCACTATCCGCTGGATATGGTGATTGCCCGTTTGTCCGGTGGACAGAAACAGTTACTTAACATTGCTACAGCCCTTGCGGCCAAGCCGGATGTACTGATTATGGATGAACCTGCAGCGATGCTTGATCCTGATGCGAGAGACCGCATAGAACGTATTGTACAGTCAGTCACCAGCAACGGTACGGCAGTAATCTGGATTACTCACCATCTGGAGGAAGCGACCTTATGTGATCGGATTATGGCTATGAGTAAGGGGAAATGTATCTATGACGGCATACCGGAATCTTTTTTCTATCCAGAGGTCACAGCTATGGAGACATCATCAGATACGAACCCGTATGAAAGGCTTCAATCTCCTTGTGAAGAGGTCGGGCTGGAACCGCCTTTCACAGTGAAGACATGCCTGATCTTGAAACAGCGGGGAAGACTGAAGGGTGTTAACCCCCTCCGGCCTGAGCAGCTTGCGAAGGAGGCTGCGCGTTGGTGATTGCACTTAATAATATATACGTGCGAGTTCATGATGACACGAAACGAACCTTACTTAATCATATTTCGGTAACAATGAACCGTGGTGAGATCACACTACTTCTGGGCTGCACTGGCTCTGGCAAGACAACGCTACTGCAGACGATAGCTGGTCTTAAGCAACCGGATTCCGGGGACATTACGCTTGCAGGAGAGCCGATGTGGCATGACGGCAAGGTACCAAAGTCCGTTTTGTTTCAGATGGGACTTGTGTTCCAGTTTCCAGAGCAACAATTGTTTGCCCGAAATATTAAGCGAGAGCTGTTATATTCCCTTCGCCCTTATCGTTTGAGTGAAGTTGAGCAAGAACAGCGGATCGAAGCAACCTTGGCACACTGGGACCCGCATAGAGGAGATGATACAGAGCGACGTTTTCACTTGGACAGGTCGCCCTTTGCACTTAGTGGTGGAGAAAAGCGCAGATTAGGACTTGCACTTGGTTATGTGACCCAGCCAGACTGGCTTTTGTTAGATGAACCTAGCGCAGGGCTTGAGGCACAGAGTATCAAGTTGCTGCTTGATTCATTGCATGAGCATCGTGTGGAAGGCGGAGGAGCAGTCATTGCGACGCATGACCTGGATACATTCCTGCCGCATGCAGATCGTGTACTTTTATTAAGGGAAGGGCGCTTGGAAGCAGACATGACGCCGCTGGAACTGTATCAGCATCCGGAGATATTAGTGCAAGCGGGAATCGGTCTGCCTCCATCCATGCGACTAGCGGCGCAGCTGAGGGAGGCAGGGATACCGATCAGTTCTCAAGCGATGACCCCGGAAGAGATGGCAGAATCCATTTTACGATCCGGGATGGAGTTGAAGATGAAGGATGCTTCTCTCAACGCGGAGAGTGGCCATGACACCGTTGCGATGACACAAGAGACATGTACAAGGACATCTGGAACGGTTAATTCCAAAGCAGATGGACGTGGATCCGCTGTTTCTGCCGTAACAGATTCATTGTTGAACGGTAACGAAAGAACGGTCCCTTCTTCGAGTTCATTCAGTTCTTCCAGCCGTCTGAAAAGCATAATGGACCCGCGTCTGAAATGGATATTGTATATGTTGCTTGTTACAGCGGCGATGCTTCAGCATCATTGGGGAGGACTAACGTTAACTCTGATTCCTGTGGCTGGTGCTTTGGCTATCTTGCCTCGACAAATGCTGATAGGATGTATCAAGTTGATGAAATCACTTGTGTTGTTTTTTGTTCTATCTACAGCATTATCGGGCAGTACCCTAACCACAGGAGAAAGTGGGATTCAACTGGGCTTTTCCTTGACTCAGGCCGAGGGAACATTACTTAATCTCTACCGCTTGTTTATCGTAACCCTTGCAAGTCTGTGGTTCTCACTTACGACGCCATATGGACGCATGGTTGAAGGACTGAACTGGGTGCTGGCTTACGGGAGAAAAATCAAGCTGCCTGTAGCTTCGTTTGCACTGGCTGTATCCTTGGTTTTTAGATTTATTCCAATGATTTGGAGTGAGTGGCAACGGTTCTCACTAATCGTAAGGGCACGCGGAAAAGCGGCTTTGAAGCCAAATACGGTTCGGGTACGACATTTAGGACCCATGGTTATTCCTCTGATCATGGCTTTGTTCCAGCGCGCTGAGGATATGACGATTGCGATGGAGATGCGCAAGGTGAGAGAAAACGGCGCGCTTGGCGCTCGTTCCTCACTTCTGTCCTGGAGCAGGCGGGATACCTGGATCAGTATCCTTGGACTGCTTGTGTTTGTTGTGCTGGTATCGTTGCGCCATTGGTAAGTGGCGTAGATGAAGGTGCTGATTTCGCTTGTCGTATCAGCACCAGAAACGCAGTGTTTTCCATTGAAAATGCATAAAAACTTCACGTTTCGCTCACCTTAAAGGTGCGTTGATCATCTCAAGACGATCAGGAGGGACGAGTGATGGAAGAGAAGTTTTTGCAGGAAGATAGACGAGAATACACAGACGTGTCCACTGTAGAGTCGCAGCGGAATGACATTACGCTTGAAGAATTTCCGGAGGGTCCTTACGGTTCAACCTTGCTGTCTGAGTCGCTTGGGAAGAGCTCTCCGTGGCGAGCAGATCAGAGAACCGCACACCGTTTTGACTATGAGAACCATGAGTTGCACGAGGGTGAAGTGCGGGATTATCCGGGTCAAGATGTCTTTGATGAAACGGTGCCAGATGATGTGCACGAACCTCAATACCAGGGTAAAATGTAATAACGTTTTTTGTCCAATTGAAATCCATATACGCAGCCTTCGGCGTGAACGGTTCGTGCGAGGGCTGTTTTTCATTCTGTCTTATTACATCCAATTCAAGCAAATTTAAAAAATGTGTTTACTTCCGTACTGGAATTTTGATATTATAATCGCAATATCAAATGCAACGACGAGACGAGTAGATAAAAATCATTCTTTCATCAGAGAGCTCCGGTAGCTGAAAAGGAGCAAAGAACCTTTTATCGAATAAAGACTCTGAGCAGCACATCGGAATCGGCTTACGCTGAAGGATGGTGTGACAGGCGCTCCTGTTATAGAGCTAGAGTATAAACGGATGAAGACAGCATCTAAATTAGTTGAACTTTTATTTTACACATAAACGGAGAGGGCAGAAAAAACCTGGAGAAGCGAAGCTAAAAGCTTTCTGTAAGAAAGCTACATCGTAAGCATAAGCTTCGCCTTTATCACCGGATTTTCCCTTAACTAAAAGGGAATCAAGAAATCTGGGGATAACAGCGATTGGAAGGTTATTCTGTCATCGGAGTGTTCGTGTAACGTGTAAATAATTACTTTAACTTATATAGGGGCGGGGTCATCCTTCACATACTTGAAGAGGCGAATATGGCGACATATTTGCGAATCTGGGTGGTACCACGAGTGTTCAATCTCGTCCCTGAGACTTTTGTCTTGGGGATGGGATTTTTTGGTTTTTTCGGAGCTGGCATTACACGCTTTGGATGGACCTGAATAGTGTGAATGATAGGGTAATCAAGTTTCGAATATCCCATGTACGATGACAGTAACAGATGTTCTAACTTAAATCGAAAGGAAATGATGATTCCATGTCAGCAAAATTAAAAGTCGGTATTGTCGGAGGAACAGGAATGGTAGGTCAACGTTTCGTAGACCTGCTGGATCAACATCCGTGGTTTGAAGTAACAGCGATTTCAGCAAGTGCCAACTCGGCAGGTAAAACGTATGAAGAGTCTGTAAAGGGAAGATGGAAACTAGCGGTTCCAATCCCTGAGCCTGTGAAAAACATTGTGGTGCAAGATGCATCTCAGGTTGAAGCTTTTGCAAGCCAGGTTGATTTTATTTTCTGTGCGGTGGATATGAAAAAGAATGAAATTCAGGCGCTGGAAGAGGCTTATGCCAAAACAGGTACACCTGTCGTGTCCAACAACTCCGCACACCGCTGGACAGCAGACGTGCCAATGGTCATTCCTGAGATTAACCCGGGCCACTTGGCAGTTATTGAAGCTCAGAAAAAACGTCTGGGTACAACGACAGGTTTTATCGCTGTAAAACCAAACTGTTCTATCCAAAGTTATGTGCCGGCTCTACATGCATTGCGTGAGTTTAACCCGACACAGGTTGTAGCTTCCACATATCAAGCGATTTCGGGAGCAGGCAAAAACTTTACGGACTGGCCTGAAATGCTAGATAACGTGATTCCTTACATTGGTGGCGAGGAAGAAAAAAGTGAGCAGGAGCCACTGCGTATCTGGGGAAGTGTAGAGAATAATCAGATCGTTAAAGCATCTGCACCATTGATTACAACACAATGTATTCGTGTGCCGGTAACAGACGGACACTTGGCAACGGTTTTTGTGAACTTCGAGAAAAAACCGAGCAAAGATGAAATTCTGGAGCGTTGGTCTCAGTTTAAAGGTCGTCCTCAAGAGCTGGCTCTGCCAAGCGCGCCGAAGCAGTTCATTACGTACTTTGAGGAAGAGAACAGACCGCAGACTCAGCTGGATCGTGATATCGAGCGTGGCATGGGCGTTTCTACAGGCCGTTTGCGTGAAGACTCACTCTATGACTATAAATTTGTTGGATTGTCCCACAACACACTGCGCGGAGCAGCTGGTGGAGCCGTACTGATTGCTGAACTGCTCAAAGCAGAAGGATATATTCAACCGAAATAAGCGATTTTTTTTATATAATGTGAAAAGGCTCTTGAATCTGTCATCTCCAAGTGACAGTTCAGGAGCCTTTTTTATTCCATTTTCTGCAAGTGAAATCGATATCAAGCTGCTGAGGTTTTATCCGAGTTGCGCAATAGCTGAGAACGTCTGCCGAGCAAGTACCCTGAAAGAGAAGCAAGCATTTGCTGAAATACCATCCCAAGTACGACAGGGACAGCAACGGGCGGCGGAAAATAAGTAACTGCAAGAACGGCACCAGCGCTAATGTTACGCATTCCTCCGTTAAAAACAAGAGCCACTTGATCCGCTTCATTCCAACCTAGCCATCTCGCAATGAAATAACTGAGTGCATAGCCGAAGGATGCCAGAAAAACGATAATTACCGCCAGCCCAGCCAAGCGCCAGTTGAAGTCAGCCAGATAGGGTGCGACAACCGAGCCATTAATGGCAACGACCGAAGCCATAAACAATTTGGATAAAGGATTAAGCCGAGGTCCCCATACAGGAACGATCCCACCTTTAGTCCATTCATTCAGGAGCATACCCAGCAGTGAAGGGAAAACAATCATCCAGAATAGGCTGCTCATCATCGCTGCCGTATCCAGTGTGACGCTTGTGCCAACAAGCAGGGATAACACGCCGGGCACAACAAACGGAGCCAACAAGGTATCAATCAGAATAATCGAAAGCGTAAGCGCAATATTTCCCCTGTAGATGCTTACCCATATAAAACTGCTAATACCCGTCGGAATGACCGCAGCGAGAACAAGTCCTGTGATGGTATAAGCATCGGTTGGAAACACGAGATGACCCATGCCCAGCGCAATAAGAGGCATTGCCAAATGCAAGATCAGAAGGCAAACAAACAGCGGAAAAGGCTTTTTTAAGACATTTACAAAGTCTCGTACGCTCAGACTAATACTGCCCGCGAACGTCATGAAGGCAAATAGCCAAGGCGACAAATACGTGTAAGAAGATAAAAAACTGCCGCATAAAACACCAATGATAATACTAGCGGGGGTAATCAGTGGCATGATGCGGTTCAAGCGTTGATTCAAGGCCTGAAGCATAATGTCGACATCCCTTTATTGTGTGATTCTCCTATTATACATCGGAATGTCCGGCTATGCAGGCTGATTTGCAATGTAGCTTTGTGAACAAGTATCATGAAGTAAGGTACCATCATTCTGAGATGAAGAAAGGAAGATAATCATGCGAAGGCGAAAAAGAAGACACAGGACGATGATCACAGCCATTGTGGCCTCCAGTATGTTGATGCTATCCGCTTGTTCGATTGTAGAGCAAGCCAATCAAAGTTTGAGTTATGTAAGCGGTGCTACGGATTATATTAATCAGGTATCGAGTGCTGGAACCGAGTTACAACAACTTGCAACGGATGCCATCAATAACCCGGATGTAACGGGTCAGATTCAAGAGAAGATTGATTTAATTCAAGCAGAAGCCGCAGAATTTTCGGAGATGAGTGCGCCTGCTATTGGAGAAAACATTCATGAGAATCTGGTTAGTTATAATAATCAGCTGACAGAGGTAATGAACCAATTCGAAACATCCATTGCGGAGCAAGGGATTACCGCAGAGAATTGGGAAAAAACAGGTATTCCGGAATTGATCAACAACATCAACAGCCTGAAGGAACCACTGAGCGGATTACAAACGGAATAATAAGTTTAATTTAAAAATAAGAATAATCTTTCCTTCTCCTTAAGGAGCATTTGAACAGGAAAGTTACAGAAGATGGGTGATCTGGAGGGGTTACTCGTCTTTTTTGCATATTTATTTTGAAGAAAGAAAAACTATATGGATTATGACTAGCAAAGGAGATCTATGTTATGTCCGAACATACGGGAAAAGTCATTGTTATCACAGGTGGAGCAAGCGGAATTGGAAAACAAACAGCACTGCAACTATCTGCACAGGGAGCAACAATCGTTGTCGCGGATTTTAACGAAGAAGGAGCCAAACAGGTTGCGACCGAGATTGAAGCAACCGGTGGCACAGCCGGAGCTTATAAAGTAGATGTATCCAAAGGTGATGAGATTAAAGCTTTGATTGACTGGACTGTCGAAAAGTATGGAACATTCAACGGAATTTTCAACAACGCTGGGATCGGTCTTGTAAAGCCGTTTCTGGAGATGGACCCGGAATCCTATCACAAAGTTATTGATGTAGACCAACACAGCGTCTACTACGGTATGTATTATGGTGCGAAGAAAATGGTTGAATTAAACGTGCAAGGCACGATTGTTAATACAGCTTCGATCTATGGAAGCGTGGCAGCAGTAGGCAGCTTCAACTACAATGCGGCGAAAGCAGCAGTAGTGATGATGTCCAAATCGGGTGCGCTTGAACTGGCCGAGCATGGAATTCGCGTGTTGGGTGTGGCACCTGGATTCATCGAAACTCCGATTCTGGGAAATGACCAAGCCATGAAGGATGCGTTGGCCACTCAACATATGCGCGGAGAGTTGATCCAGCCGGAAAAAGTAGCGAGTGTGGTGACCTTCCTGTTCAGTGATGCCGCGAGTGCAATGAACGGTACAACAGTGGCAGTTGATGATGGCTTCCTGAGTTTCAAAACGAAATAACGGGTTATCTAACTCTAAATCATATTGCATTTAAAATGAACCAAAGGCACAGGATGTAATCATCCTGTGCCTTTTCATGTTCACTCTTGTAATAAATTCATCATACAATAGTGTCGAATCATCACGAAATTTAGGAGTTCATGATACAATATAAGGGCTGCTCGTTTTATCCATTTGTGGTGTCGTACACAATACGGACTCCGAGTGAGCCATAACTTTCTTCTTTATAGTGACAATGAGTGCAGGTTTTGACTGAGCATAATTCATCATGATGTGTTTGTAATTTTTCGTTACAGCGAGGACATGTATTCACAAAAAGTGTCTTCAACACATTCAACATGCTTAATCACTCATTTCTGATTAAATTACTTGGTTTTAAAGTATTATACCCGAATCCAAGTGTCCTGTATATGTTTTTTGGAATGAAATTTTATCTTTTTTTGATTTCGTATCTTCGTATTATGTTCATGAAAGGAAGCGTATAACCGATGGATCTTTTGCTGTTCTTCATCATGTTTATACTGGGTCTAATCGGTTCATTTTTCTCCGGATTGCTTGGCATTGGTGGAGCGATCATTAATTTCCCTCTCCTGCTGTATGTGCCGGAAATGGCAGGGCTCGAACCGTTCACGGCTCATCAGGTGTCAGCCATCAGCATGTTTCAAGTGTTCTTTGCTTCGCTTGCGGGCGTAGTTGCATTTCGCAGAAAAGCAAAAGCAGGCAAAACTAGCGGCGCTGTGATTGATTCCAAACTGGTACTGTACATGGGAAGCAGTATTCTGGTGGGCAGTTTAATTGGTGGTTTTATCTCAGGCATGCTGGCTGAACGTATGATTCATCTCGTTTATGGCATACTGGCGATCATAGCGATCGTTTTAATGCTCATCCCGAGCAAGGGGCGGCTGGATCTGGACCAACCGTTAACGTTTAATAAAATGATTGCTTCAAGTACTTCGCTTGCTGTGGGGATCGTTTCAGGAATTGTCGGGGCTGGAGGTGCATTCGTACTCATCCCTGTTATGTTGACTGTTCTGAAGATTCCGGTTCGGACAACGATTGCCTCATCCCTTGCGGTTGTTTTCATCTCTGCAATAGGAGGGGTTATTGGGAAGTTATCTGCGGGAGACATTCCGGTGGAGCCGATTATTTACACGGTGCTGGGAAGTTTGATTGGTGCTTCGATTGGCTCGAGAGTAAGTTCAATGGTTAATGTGCGGCTACTTCGATATGCGTTGCTTCTTCTGATCGCGATTACTGCGGTTAAAGTATGGTCTTCGATATTCTAAATTAACGCTCTTATCTTTCAGACATTAGCGATTTCGTAACCAAACGGCCGAAGTGCCGTATATAGGATATGAACATGAGCGGACCATGTTTAACTTTAACTGAAGTTGAGGGATCGACCGATGAACAACGTACTTATGAATCAGACGAAAGCCGAGGCTAATGCGGATGAGGCTTATCGTCACGCAGAGCAGAAAGCATCTCAGTATTTTGTGACACTCTCTCAGCAACTGCTGAATAATACTCATATAGATACACTTACGAAAGATTTTAGAATTTGGCAAAAAAAACATATCCATCGTTGGGGCTGGTTATCCTGGTTCGCTGGCAAAAGAAAACCGGATGCCACTGATATTCAGAAATATATGCATTGGCTCAATGCGAAAGGCAAGATCGATGATTATCTGGATCGCAGCATCTCATACATCTACATGCGCGATCTGGGGCAGGCGCTGGATAACCCGAAAACAAAAGACAAGATTCAGCGTATCGCTAAGGATACCCAAGCATATTTTATGCGTGTCGCAAGTGAACAACAACGTCAGGCTGACTACATAAGCCCGGCAGCATTATATCGATGGGGACAGCGAGAACAAATTGAAGAGGCAGTCATCTGGGTGATGGACAAATTAAAACATGTTGCAGCAAACATCCCACCAGAACTCGATGCGGCACAGGCTCAACGTAAACTGATCAAGATTATTCTGGGTGTCGTGCTTCACGTCGATGATGAGCTTACAGAGGACACGCCGCGGGAGGAACGGATCGCAAAGCTTGATGCAGCCATCAGGCTGGGTTATTCCTACGGTTTAACATACCCTTTTGTGGATGATCTTCTCGATTCTCAGGCGCTGACTACACAGGAAAAGGAACAGTATTCGGCGATGATACAACAAGCACTGCTTACCGGCATTGTGCCTGATCTTGGAGAATGGAAGGGACCTCAGCTTGAAGTGATTCGGTATGTACACTCCGAGCTTCGAGAGGCCTTTGAATATATTCGGAACTATCAGCATGAGGAGATGCGGCACACTTTTTTTGAACAGTCTTATGTGTTCTTTCAATCTCAGGAGATCGATCGTGGCAAGAAATTATCCAATGCGCATTATACGAATGAAGAGCTGTACATTCCGATCATTATCAAGTCGGCGTCGTCCAGGTTGATTGTTCGTTCTGTTCTGAGCGCACCGGAAGATGAAGGGTTTGATCTGCGCACCTTCCATTACGGGATTTATAATCAGCTTGCGGATGATTTTGCGGATATGTTCGATGATATGCAGGACGAGGCCGTGACACCTTACACGTATTATTTGAAATATCGTGACCTGCGTCCGGATTTGATTAACCCGTATGAGCTGTACTGGGCAGTCATCTCGTTTCTAATCCATGATGTCTACCATTCCAATGCCAAGGCGAGGGAGGTTATCCTGGATCGTGCGATTAACGGGCTGAAGCGTTGCAGAGAGCGGCTCGGTCAGGCGAAGTATGACGAGGTCATGACGATCTTTGCTTCAGGCCAACCTGAACTTAATCACGCGGTGCAACAAATGGTGCGAAAAGCAGATGACGTGGACTTTCTGGATAAATTGTTACGGGATCAGGTTGTTTCGCAGCTCAGTAATGATAAACAAGAGAAAGAGTCGTTCCAGCAGACGATCCGAACGGTACGTGAGCAGATCAATGTAGAACTTCAGATCAACAAAGCCGCTGAGGAGCTCGAAATGAAGGGGAAGCTGATGGACGCGGCTAACTACAGTCTGCAAGGGGATGGCAAACGTCTGCGTCCGATCCTGACTTGGGTCATGGGTGTTCAGGAGTACGGGCTTAGCGAGTCGGCAATCACGCCGTTGTTACGCTCCATGGAATATATGCATACCGCTTCACTCATCTTTGATGATCTGCCCACACAGGATAATGCCGAGATAAGACGTGGACGTTCTACGCTTCATCAGTTGCATAATAGCGCGACGGCAGAACTCACAGGACTATTCCTGATTCAGCGAGCGATTCGTGAGCAGTCTTCATTGAACCGATTTGATGCGCAAACGGTGTTGAAGCTGATTCAATATTCGGCTATAAAAGCAGAAGATATGTGTATGGGTCAGGCGATGGATCTTGATTCGAAAGGGAAGCTGCTCTCGCTGGAGGAGCTAAACACGATTTGTTTTTACAAAACAGGCATTGCCTTTGAGGCGGCACTGGTTATGCCAGCGATTTTGGCAGAAGTAAAAGATGAGGAGATTGACGCGCTAAAAGCGTTTGCGTATCATGCAGGCATTGCTTTTCAGATCAGGGACGACTTGCTGGACTATGGAGGAGATCAACAAACCCTTGGCAAACCTGCTGGTCAGGATGAGCGAAATAACAATTCAACCTTTGTATCCATTCTGGGAGAGACAGGTGCTCAAAAAGCGCTGTGGGAGCATTACTGTCTTGCTACGGATGCATTACGTCAAATGCCTAAACCGATTCCATTTTTAAAACATCTGCTGGATTATCTCGTCGGCCGTGAACGGTAAGGCTAACATTGAGGCTTTAACGGATTTACCGAACTTATAACTGTTATTCGATGTATACTCAATAAAACCCTCACCCGTATTTTAACGGGGCTGAGGGTTATTTTATTACGCATTTTTGATCCATAGCTTCGAGATATCCAGGAATCCAAACTCTGAAGTTTGCATGCCGTAGAAACTCTGGTGCAATTCCGCTTTTTTGTTCATATGACATCCGTACAACATCCAGCTATTTTCCCGCAGCAATTCTTCAGCCTGCTCCAGAAGCTCGCTACGCTCGTTGTGAGGAAGCTGTGGAAAGGCGTCCAGCAGGGAATCCAATATGGATTGAAGCTCGGGAGTCATGTACTCATGGAGCGTATTGCTTTGGTTTTTGAAAAAGTGAATCATGCCATACTGCCAGTCGTCCTCCAGTATTTCTTCTCTGAGAATCAAAGGTGCATCTGAGGTCTTAACGACATCCAGATAATCGTCAAAAGGTTCAAGGTCAATTCTTAACCCAATTTGAAGTGCGCGTTGTTGTATCCACTCCGCCACATCGGAATCTTTGTTTTTCTTATAAGATAACAAGAAGGATTCTCCTTGATAACCCGATTGTTCAAGCAATGCTTGAGCATCGGCGAGTGATGTGGCTTCCCAGCTCTGTGCAGCGCTTTTCCAAGGGAGAAAACTGCTGGCGGGTGTAATTCGATTTTCACCCAAATCGTTCACCAGGTTGACCGGATCATAGACGATGCGCATGGCCTGACGGAAAGGCAGTGTATGATGGCAACCCTGGACATTGAAGTTGAAAAGCATATACTGACATCCCAGTGCAGGATAGTCGATATAGTGAGGTCGCTCATGACTGCTTCCATTCAGACTAAGCCGGTCAGTACCAGACATATCATAATAACCGTCGCTTGAAGCCGGCTCAGGGAGAAACCAGATGTGGATCTGATCGAGATGAGGACGGAAACCAAAATAAGCATCAAATGCCTTCAATTTAATCACATCTTCATTCATCTCGGTGATCTGAAACGGGCCTGTGCCGACCAAATTCTGGTTCGAGTCATAATCCGCGGGCAGTACCGTCATGCGAATACAACTGAACAGATGCAGAAAAAAACGGTTCGCCCGATGCAATATAAACCTGATGCAATAATCACCGTTCACTTCTGTTCGCTTAATATCACGGTACAGCCACAAAGACGAACAATTTGTATCAAACAAACGCATCAATGAAGCCTGAACATCATGAGATGTCATCACACGTCCGTCATGGAAACGAACCCCTTTTCGCAAATAGAATACCCATTCTTTATGGTCTTTGTTAGATTCCCATGTATGTGCAAGTGCGGGTAAGAAGGTATCGGTGTGGGCGTTATAAGTAATCAGTGTGTTGCATATTTGGCCAAGAAGATAGGTTTCAAAAGCCGTATAAACCGAAGCCGGGTCCAGATCACCCAGTTGACGTGATCTCAACATGCGAAGTGTATCCTGGCCAGAGGCGGTTTCGGTGTAACTGCGAAATCCCATCTGGTCATGAAGAGTAAGCATCAGTTTTTCCCGCATCAAGTCATCGATTTGCACACTTCCAATCAACTCGATGGCTTCTTTCAGTTTGCCTTTGAATAACAGTTCAGTAAAGTTGGATTCTAAAGCATCATTCAGACTTCGCAGTAGTGTAAGCTCGGAATGATGGCCTCGTCCACGTCCAGGTTTCCAATGGATAAAATTCTGATCTTCCAGCTTTCGTAGAATGAATTTAACATTGCGTGGAGTGCAACAGAGGATGGAGGACAGATTCTCAATCGTTACGGGTACAGGTTCATTGATCTTAATCGAGAGCATATCAGAGCCAGCAAGTCTTAAAAAGTGAGTGTATATCGTATCCATGTGTATAGATCCTCCATAAAGGTGAAAAGTGAGAATGAAACATTACACTTTTACTTCCCCCTTTTATCTTTACAATTATACCTATGAGGATGAGAGAATTCATCCATTTTCGTAGCAACAGGATAGATAGAGAACGCAGCAAGATAGGAGAATGAAAGATGAAGCATATTTTGAAGCAAATTCACCCGCTGGCCTGGACCATTATTATTGGGACGATGTTCGGGCGCCTCGTAACGTCGATGAGTATTCCGTTTCTGTCCATCTATCTGACACGTGTGCTTGAAGCCACGCCGACCCAGACGGGAATCACGGTTGCGGTAAGTTCACTGGCGGGAGTGCTCGTCAGCTTTTACGGGGGATATATCTCTGATCGAATCGGTCGCAAAATCGTTATGCTCGTCTCGGTATTTAGTTGGGCCGCTGTATTTTTCATTTTTGCGGCAGCTGAACATCTATGGGTGTTCTTTGTTGCAAACACGTTAAACGGTTTGTGCCGGGCTGTGTTTGAGCCAACCTCAAGAGCGTTGTTATCTGACATAACTTCACCGCAGAACAAACTGCTAGTGTTTAATCTGAGATATGCAGCGATTAACTTGGGGGTTGTGTTCGGGCCAATTATCGGATTTCAGCTGGGATCATCGGAATCGACGTTTCCTTTTGTGATCTCGGGGCTCGTTTATATTGCGTATGGTCTGATTCTGGGCCTTCAATTTAAACTGCATCACGCCAATTTGCCCGGACGTCTAGAGGTTATTGCACCTCGTCTGCGCGAAGCCCTCATGACCACCGGACGGGATCGGGTATTCTTGCCTGTGCTAATTGGGACGACGTTTTGTGTGTTAGGTTATGGCCACTTCAGCTCTACGTTAGCTCAGTATCTGGCGAGAAGTCCAATCTTTGAAAATGGAAGTCAGATGTTCTCGTATATGCTCTCACTCAACGCGATCACCGTGCTCATCATCCAGTATCCACTCGTTCGTACTTTCCGGAATGCACCGCCGCTTGTACCGCTTATTTTGGGGAATCTGCTCGTTGCCGCAAGTCTGTTGTTATTTGGTCTAGCCGAAGGGATTGTACTGATGATGATAAGTGTCATCTTGTTTACAGTAGGGGAAGTACTACTCTTTACCATGATGGATATGCTTATCGACCGAATTGCAAAGCCTGAATGGAAAGGAACGTATTTTGGTACAATCGGTTTCAACAATATTGGAAATGTTGCGGCTCCGGTCATTGGTGGGTTGCTGTTAAGCCAGTTTGGTGCGGGAAATGGACTTGCCGTCTTTATTCCCATTGCTATAACGACTGCACTCGGGGTTCCTTTTCTACTGATAGCACATAAGCGACTTGTCAGCAGAGAAAAGCAAACACCTGAATCTGTACAAATTGGACTCTAACAGATGAAGTAAATAACAATTAAGTTAATAATTATGTTGACGTATAAAGAATGAGCGAATACAATAAACAACAAATATGTGGAACGGGTGGGATAAACAATGATGGATCAGCCAGCGCAGGTGCTTCAACCAATAATTGAATATGCATGAGCATAGTGACATTATCCAGGTAGAGTATTGACCATGTTTGGACAGTCCAGCTTACTGCAATCCTGTCTGGACGCTCATTCATACTGCGATGTTAGAGAAGAAGCTGAAATGTCACATTTTCTGGCTGGCTTTTCGATCCAATCAAGCTGTAGATGAACTTCGTTCATCTATGGCTTTTTTTTCATTCCACCAGACGGTTCACATGGAAAGGAGCATGAGTAAGAGTAAAAGTGAAAGGAAAAAAGCAAGAACTGAAATCGATTCCAAGTTGTTACTTAAGTTCGATCTATATCCATAAGAAAGGAAGAATAAACTATGGTTAATGCATGCAAACAATGTGTTTCTTCGGGAGGCCTTGCTGATTACAATACGCTCATACATGATTCGTCATAGCGAAGGTAATCAAAAGTGTAGTTGGAAGATTCAACATTCAAATGATAATTATGCGCGAGTCAAAGTATAAATCCGAGTGAAATTTTTAATTAAAGGGGTGGGGCTGGTGCCCAAAACAGAAAAACGCTCCATGTCATGGCTGCTACGATATTTAAAGCCGGTGAAAGGCAAGCTGGCCGTGTTGCTGATCATGTTGTTAACATCAACAGGGCTGCAGCTTCTCAATCCACAGATTATTCAACGTTTCATTGATACGGCTGCAAGCGGCGGGATTCTGGGTGATCTGGTACAACTTGCCGGGCTTTTCCTGCTCATTGCTGTGAGCAATCAATTGATCACGATCGCGGTCAGTTATTTAGGAAACGATGTAGCCTGGCGAGCAACCAACCGGATGCGTGGAGATTTACTGAAACATTGCCTGAGGCTGGATATGCGTTTTCATAACGTCAAAACACCTGGAGAGATGATTGAACGCGTGGATGGCGATGTAACGAGCATTTCGAACTTCTTCGCCATGTTTATCGTACAGGTCATCGGCAGTTTTGTTCTGCTCGCAGGTATTCTGGGATTCATGTTTACGATTAATGTGCCAATCGCACTGGTTATGACCGTATTTACGTTATTATCTATTCTGTTCATGGTCATTATTCGCAATCTTGGAGTGGAGTCTTCCAAAAATGAGCGCGCCGCCAGTGCTTCCTTATTCAGCTTGATTGAGGAACGAATTGCCGGTATTGAGGACGTGCAGGCGAATGGACATGTACCATATGTGATGAACCGATTCTTTCGTACGATGCGCACCGTTTTCCTCAAAGGCCGGAAGGCATGGATGCTCAGGGTTATCCCTTGGAACACCACGGTGGTCATGTTTATTGTATCCGTTACGGTCGTTTTGCTTCTGGGTGTGCACTACTATATCGACGGTGCAATCAGCATTGGAACCTTGTTTTTGATCTATCAATACAGCCAGATGTTGAATGAACCTATCGAGTTGCTTGGCGATCAGGTACAGGAGTTTCAAAAGGCAAAATCAGGTATGCTTCGTTCAAGCGAATTATTGTCTTTACGAAGCGAGATTGAGGACGGAAGCGAAGAGAGGTTACCTGATGGCCCGCTTGGACTGGAGTTTAATCAGGTGTATTTCAGTTACAATGAGGATAAACCTGTGCTTCAGGATATCACCTTTGCGGTGAAACCGGGAGAACGGCTAGGCATCATCGGTCGAACGGGAAGTGGAAAATCAAGTCTGAGCCGTGTTCTTCTACGTCTGTACAATCTGGATCAGGGCACGATTCGTATCGGTGGAACTGATATTACGAAGTTATCCATGCAGGCTCTGTATCGCAGAGTGGGGATGGTGACACAGGATGTGCAGTTGTTTGATGGTACGCTACGTGACAATCTGACTTTGTTTAATTCAGAAGTATCGGATGCCATGATTAAGCAAACAACAGAGCGACTGGGGTTACATCACTGGATTGATACACAGCCGGAAGGCTTGGATACACATCTAACTGCAGGAGGTGCTTCATTATCCGCAGGGGAAGCGCAGCTCTTCGCTTTGACCCGTGTATTTCTAACGGAGCCGAGTCTGGTCATACTGGATGAGCCTTCTTCACGGCTTGATGCAGCGACCGAGAATTTACTTCAATCTGCTATTGATGAATTAATGAAACGATCAACAGGTATCATTATTGCGCATAGATTAGCCACGCTGGAGAAGGTGGATAAGATTATGGTTCTTGGTGGAGGCAAGCTGCTGGAATTCGGATCAAGAGTGGAGCTTGCGAATAATCCGTCCTCCCATTATGCACGACTTCTGGTCACGGGCCAAGAGGAGGAACTGGCATGAATGTAACAGGATTTATAGGGCGCTTGTTTCGCTTTAAGCCTTATTTGTTTCTTATTAACGGTTTGTTATGGTGTATCTTTCATTCGCTTCCCCTAGCAATGGGGCTTGGGATGCAGTGGTTCTTTGACCGGACATCAACAGGAAGGGCTGACTATATGTGGCTTGCTGTACCGCTCATTGTTATCGCGTTGTTCCGCTTGACCCGTGTAGGCACGTTCTTTGTCGCATTCCATGCTTGGGTGACCTATATGTATCATATTCAGGCCATTTTGCGGACGAATATGCTGGCTGGCATTATGCGCTGGCCGGGACGGAATCTTCCTGCATCTCCAGGTGAAGCGATGAGTCGTTTCCGGGATGACGTCGATGAAGTGGTTGAATATATCGAATCCTGGGTGGATTTTTGGGGTCGATTGGTTTTTGCAGTGGTATCCATTGCGATCATGGCCAACATTAACTGGAAGATTACACTTGTTGCTGTTTTACCGCTTTTGGTGGTGACGCTTCTGAATAATCTCTCAGGTAATCGTGCAAGAAAGTATGCACAGGTTAATCGTGAAGCGACAGGTCGTATTACCAGTTTTATTGCCGAGACGTTTGGGGCTGTGCAGGCACTGAAGCTGGGTCAGGCAGAAGAGCATGTCTCCACACGGTTCAATCGGCTGAATGAAGAACGACGTCAGGCTGCCTTAAGAGACAATCTGTTCAAGCAATGGATGAAGTCACTTAATCAGCATGTACTAAGTATATGTACCGGGCTTATTTTGTTAATGTGTGCTGCCGAAATGAAGGCGGGTCACTTTACGGTGGGTGATTTTGCTTTATTTACGAGTTATCTCGTTAATATCGGGTTCAGCATTTCACTTTTCGGATACATGGTATTCCAGCATAAAAGACTCAAAGTGTCTTATGATCGGATGCGAACACTTTTTCGTCCAGGTGAAGAGGATCGGATTATGGAGAAACGGGAAATCTATCTTAATGAAGAGCCGCCAGAGCAAGTAAACGAAGCAAGAAATCCGAAGGAGAAATTGCGTGAACTTGAAGTGAATGGTCTTAGCTATCGCTATGAGCAATCTTCAAACGGTATACAAGACATCAACTTCAAGCTGAAACAGGGACAATTTCTTGTCATTACTGGACGCATCGGTTCTGGTAAATCCACACTGGTTCGTACACTGCTTGGACTTCTGCCCAAGCAACAGGGTGAAATTCTCTGGAATGGAGAGCACGTAGATCCGGCAACATTTCTTATGCCACCTAGAGCTGCATATACGCCTCAAGTTCCAAGGCTGTTCAGTGACACGCTCAGAGAAAATATCGTTCAAGGTAAACAGGGAAATGTAGATCAAGCGCTGGAAAAAGCCATTCGACTGGCTGTTTTGGATAAAGATATCAAACAGTTGGTTGAAGGATTGGAAACACCTGTAGGACCAAGAGGTGTCATGTTATCCGGAGGTCAGATTCAGCGATCAGCAACAGCGCGAATGCTGATGACCGAGGCAGATCTGTTTATCTTTGATGATCTGTCCAGTGCGCTTGATGTGGAAACAGAGCAGCTGGTCTGGGACGGACTCTTCAAAGAGAGAGAGGTCACATGTATTGCCGTATCTCACCGCAAGGCCGCTCTTACCAAGGCAGATCACATTATCGTTATGAAAGATGGTCGTATTGAAGCTGAAGGAAACCTGGCCGATTTACTTGAAAGCAATGAAGAGATGCAGTTGCTATGGCAGGGAGAGCAGGTGCCAGTGAAGGCAGGGTAGTATAGGTTTTAACGAAACGGATAGAGCAGCAATGTGATAATTCAGATGTTATATAAAATGACAAAAAACCGTACAGATCATGCCTGAATGCAGGCGTAGGATCTGTACGGTTTCTTCACTTTTAATAAAGCCTGGTAGAAATATCTATTGTCTTATTTTCTTTAAGCAATCAAGGAATACGCAATGATAACTAAGAAAATGATAGTGATATGGTTAATGGAAAAAATAAACATACGCTGTGACCATTTTTTGGTTTCTTTCTTGTCAAACGTAGCCACACTAAGAATAAGCCAAGCCAGACTTACCAGAAAAGCCACGATGGCAACAAACGGGCTCATTGGCCAGAACAGGAAGCTGGAAAGCAACAGCAATACCAGATAAACATTTGTTTGTACATAAGTACGTCCAATCCCTTTTACAACAGGTAACATCGGAACGCCTGCCGCCTTGTATTCATCGAAGCGACGAATAGCGATACCGTAGAAATGGGGCATTTGCCATAGTAACATCGTTACGACCAGTGCCCAGATTTCAAAGTGTCCAAGTTCCGGAGAGATGGCTGCCCATCCAATCAGCGGAGGAACAGCACCTGACAGACTACCTACCTCAGTGTTGTAAATCGTTGTACGTTTGGTCCACATCGTATATGGAATGACGTAAAGGAACAAACCAAGAAGGCCAAAAAAAGCGGCCGATGGAGATGCGATGTACAGCATAATCGCACCAATCAACGTAATCGAAAACCCTAGAATCAGACCAGACTTGGTATCGACCCGCCCTGTAACGGTAGGACGTTTCTTCGTACGCTCCATAATCGCATCAATGTCCCGGTCATACAGATTGTTGAACACTCCAGCTGCTCCGATGATTAATGAAGAACCGAGAAATGATAGTAAAATCGGAACAATATTAGCAACGATAGATGCATCAAATACATATAAAGCTAAACTTAAACCTGCAAACATGGCGATCAAGTTGGACTTGATGATTCCAATTTTGATCGTATCTAAAAATACTTTTGGAATCGAGCTGTACTCCAGGCTGATATTGGCTTGTGATTCATTATTTAATGTTTTCAAATACTCACTTCCTATTGTTTGTACTTAATATAATATGTGTCCATTATATCATTCAATTCGCGTTGTGATTTAAATTACATTCTAGTATTTATAATAATGTCATTTGATTGTGAACAATTTAAAAACAAGAACTTTTTTAATTGTTAAAACAACCGTTCTGTGCTACGCGCGTATTTTCGAAAGATTGTCATCGTTTAATTGTAGAAATGAAACAAAGATATTGCAAATACGAAATAATAACTGTATTGTAGATATAAGATATCTCTAATGGTCTTGTTCGAGAGACATAAAGTCTGGATTCCACTATCTGTTAGAAGGGACGCTATTATATATCTCACATGTCTTTGCTTCTTAAGTACCAAGTGTGCAGAAGAGAGAGAATATTTTTTTTGTTACTATTAGAGATATTAAATGTCTGGAAAGGGTGTTATATATGAATGAAGATCGTAATGCATTTGATGTCGTGATCGTGGGGGGAGGGCCTGCTGGACTTAACGCTTCGCTGGTACTTGGGAGAGCCCGGAAACAGGTACTTGTGATTGATGATCAAAAACCTCGTAATTGGGTGACCCGAGAGACACACGGCTTTTTAACCAGAGATGGCGTAAGTCCGCAGGAATTCCGTAGAATTGCAAAAGAAGAGATCGCTGCGTATCCTTCAGTGCAATTTGCATCTGATACCGTGATGGAGATTACCGGACAACATGGTGAGTTTGTTGTTAGAACAGTCGAAGGAAAGCAGTATGACGCGAAAAAGGTTTTATTTGCTGTTGGTAAAAGAGATTTACCTTTGGAGATTACAGGTTTATCTGAAGTCTACGGAAAAAGCGCATTTGTCTGCCCGTACTGTGATGGATGGGAACTCAGGAATCGGGAGCTTGTCATCATTACCAGCGCCAACCATGCATTACATATGGCTAAATTAATCTCCGGCTGGACAAGTCAGTTTACGCTGTGCATCCAAGATGATAATCCTTTAGAAGCAGAACAGAAGCAAGATCTTTCACATCATGGGGTGCAGGTTTATGAAGCTCCTATTCAATCGATCAGATCGGAGGATGGAATGGTAAGCGCAGTTGAACTGAGTGATGGAACATTGATTCCTTGTACGGGCATCTTCTTCCAGCCAAAGCTTCAGACGGGTTCAGATTTGCCCAAAGTCATAGGTTGTGAGATGACGGAGACAGGAACCATCGTCGTTGATGCACAAGGAAGAACATCTGTCCCTGGTGTGTTTAGTGCTGGAGATGCCGCATCTGAACTGTATCAGGCGATCACGGCGGCATCGTTAGGTGCATTAACCGCTGTTAGCATTAACAATGAGTTAAACGTTGAAGCTTGGGATTTTAACTAAAGCGTAAATACACGAAGTGAAGCCGCCAGCTAATTCTCGATTACAAGTCGATAAGGCTGACGGTTTTACTTATGTCTCTATATAGTAGGGAAGTGTTATTTTTTCGTAAAATTTAAAATAAAAGCATTGACATGTTGCCCGCGAGCGACTTTAATTATATAGACCGATTGTTATAATTTATTGAAGGAAGTGGCTTTCTTTGAGTGAAAAGTCGAATGCCAGAGATCTTATTGTTGGCACAGCAGCGAGACTTTTTTTTTCACAAGGGTATCATGCGACCGGTCTGAATCAGATCATTAAGGAGAGTAACACGCCGAAAGGTTCGTTATATCATTATTTTCCTAAGGGGAAAGAAGAGCTGGCTCTCGAATGCATTCAATCAGCCAATGCCCATATCTTGCAAAGGTTCGAGGAAATTTTTGCAGCCCATGAGACGACTGCAGAAGGCATTCGGCAATTCATTTATGAAACAGCGAATGAAGCCGAGGCCTGTGGTTATACGGGGTTTCTGCCATTCAGCTTCTGGGCTGCTGTAGAGACTTCCTGTATTAGTCAACAGTTGCGCACAGCTTCACAGAACGTTTTTGCGGGTTGGCAGGATATCATTGCAAGGCATCTCATGTTGGACGGTATTGGTGAAGAGAAGGCTCGTGAGACGGCACTGCTCGTTATTTCTTTAATGGAAGGTGCATTGATCATCACACTGACCAATCAGGATAAACAGCCGATGCTGACGGCTGCGGATTATTTGTCAGTTGTAGCGAAGAATGTCCAGCAGCATCAATAGTTGTACCAAGAGAAAGAGAAAATAGAAATCGCAGGATATGTTTGAGGAGGATGGGATCGTGGAGGCTTCCATGAAGGCTGGTACAGCAAAAGACCAGCAAGAAACACAGCAATATAAGGTATTTCCGATTTTGTTTGCCATGCTACTGAGCGGGTTTATCGGTTTGTTTGGTGAAACGGCTTTGAATGTCGCTTTGACACCACTAATGGGTCTGCTTGAGGTTGGACCAACTACGATTCAATGGTTAACTACAGGATACCTGCTCGTCCTGGGTGTTCTGGTACCAGTTTCAGGATTGTTATTGCAATGGTTTACGACCAGACAGTTGTTCACAACGTCGCTTATTTTCTCGATTGCAGGAACATTGGTTGCTGCACTGGCACCCAGCTTCGAAATTTTGCTCGTAGCCCGCGTGTTACAAGCGGTGGGAACGGCACTGTTGCTCCCGTTAATGTTTAATACGATACTGGTGATCTTCCCTATTGAAAAGCGTGGAGCGGCGATGGGTTTGATTGGTCTCGTTATTATGTTTGCACCAGCAAGCGGCCCGAGTATTTCAGGTCTGATTCTGGCTAACTTGAGCTGGCACTGGATTTTCTGGATTTCATTGCCGTTCTTCCTGATCTCCTTGGTATGTGGGTTATTGTTCCTGCCGAACATTTCCAAATTGACCAAGCCTAAGATTGATGTGTTGTCGATTGTTCTGTCCACTCTTGGCTTTGGTGGGATCGTATATGGCTTCAGTAGTGCAGGTGGACATGGTGAATCTGGCGGAGGCTGGACCAGCCCGGTTGTTATTGCCACATTGGCCATTGGTATCGTTGCATTGCTCTTGTTCAGTATCCGTCAATTAAGTATGAAAGAGCCAGTGATGAATCTAAGAGCGTTCAGATATCCGATGTTTACGACAGGACTGCTTCTAGTCTTCATCTGTATGATGATGATTCTGTCGTCCATGCTGATCTTGCCGATGTATTTACAGCAGGGAATGGCTGTTACACCACTTACTGCCGGACTCGTTTTATTACCAGGTAGTTTGCTGAATGGATTTTTGTCTCCGGTGATGGGACGATTGTTTGATAAGTTTGGTCCGAGATGGCTCGTTATTATCGGGATGTCGGTCGTTGCGGTTGTCTTGTTCCTGTACACAGGTATCGAAGCAACAACACCTCTGTTCCAGATTATTATGCTGCATGTGTTCATGATGATTGGTATTTCAATGGTGATGATGCCTGCACAGACGAACGGATTGAATCAGTTGCCGCGTGAGTTTTACCCTCACGGTACGGCGATTATGAATACACTTCAACAGGTATCCGGTGCGATTGGTACAGCTGTTGCCGTAAGTATTTTGAGTGCTGGACAGACGCGGTTCCTGAGCAGTGTTGAGAATCCGCAAAGTCCGGAAAATATCCTTGCAGGATTCACATCAGGTGTACAGAATGCGTTTGTCTTTGCGCTTGTTCTGGCCCTCGTTGGGTTTGTTATTGCTTTATTTGTAAAAAGAGTGAAGGTTGGATCGGCTGACAAACAACAGAGTCCGATGCACTAAAATGAAATGAATCATTGAAAAGAGCGATGTTCCCTAATGCAAGGGAACATCGCTCTTTTGTTTACTTTCCGGAACTACCTTTTCGGATGATTACTGGTATTTCGCCCGGATTAATTATTTCTTAACAATCTGAAGGATTTCATCAGCTACAATGTCCGGGTGGTATTGATGAATGTAATGCTCCGTATCTTTGACAGTAATTTGTTTGGACAACGTTGACCATGATTTGAATTCACTCTGAGTTTTCACCCAATCTGGTTCCGGTTTACCAAAGTAATCTGCGGTCAGAATTGTGAGAGGGACGGATAAGGGATGCTTATTGGCAATCACCGTTTTGGCATTCCGTTGCGTTTCACGTAACTCATCAATCGTGTTAGCATTGCCATAGTTCAGAAGTAGCGCCGTTTTATCTACTTTTCTCAAATCCTCTGGTACCAGTTTTAATTCATTGCGATTGGCATTAGAGGCGTCAACGACAGCCGGGACTTGCATACTTAGCCGGAAAAGTCCGGTTTTGATACGGAATTGATTCGCGAAACCACCAATCGTATCTGCCAGGTTATCCTGACCCGTTGCGTAGAATTCAGGATTGCCACCGTCGATCATCACAATACCTTTTACCAAGTCAGGATACTTCTGTGCGAATCGAAGGGTCTCCAATGAACCAAGGGAGTGAGCAACGAGCACGTAAGGTGGTTTTTGGCCGGAAACCTGTAGCAATTCATGCAATTCGTCCGCTACCGTGTCTACATCCCGTTTCTTATCGGTTCTGTCACTGTATCCATAGCCGAAGCGGTCGTATACAGCGAATTTCGTATCTGGGGCAAGCTTTTCATATAAAGGATAATAGTCTACATAAGGATCAGCTGTTCCCCAACCTGAGGCAAGAACGACGGTTACATCGCCTTCTCCCCCTGTATACAGGTGCATTTTATCTCCATGTACTTCATACAGTTTACCCGGAGGTGTAAATGTTTTTTCATCTTGTGAAGAACTGATCTGCTGATAGATCAATCCGGTACTTAATAGAATAATAATCAGTGACAGGTCGAATATCAGAAATTTAACAAGTCTTTTACGCCATTTTTTGCTCATGGTAGCTCACACTCTCTCTTGTTTTTTCTATATCATATAAGCCCAGTCTTATACGAGTGGAAACAGTATCTTAATTCTAGCTTAACGGCATCGTAGTTCCTCTGGTTCATACAAAATTGAATATCGGCAAGCGTTGAATTAAGATGAAGTAAGATTAGCATTTCTCCACAAGACTAGCCATGGAATATGGAGAACAGAAGGGTGAAATATGACGAAATACGAAAATCAGATTCCAACGACCGCCGGAATGAGCATCAAGTCACTCACAAGTATATTGAGAGATTCCATGCGCAGACATGTAGAACGGAGGCCGTCAGGGAATATACCTATGGAACACTATCAACCTGCTACAACAGAGGGGGTGTCTGAACATTCACAGGTGACATGGTTTGGACACTCGGCTTTTCTGCTCGAAATCGAAGGTCACAGACTACTCTTTGACCCCATGTTGGGTGACAGGCCGTCACCCGTGTCGTGGGTTGGAACGAAACGTTTCCGCAAGGATTTGCCTATGCAGCCTGAAAACTTTCCTACTTTGGATGCAATTGTAATCTCTCATGATCATTATGATCACCTTGATGCTTCTTCTATTCGAAAATTAAAAAGCAAGACCAATCGTTTTATCGTTCCACTCGGTGTACGCAAACGCTTAATCAAATGGGGAGTGCCAGCGGACCAGATTACAGAGCATCAATGGGGGGATGAATTCTCCTTCAAGGGTTTAACATTCGCTTGTGCACCTGCTCGTCACTTCTCAGGAAGAGGATTATTTGATCGGGATTCGACGTTATGGTGCTCATGGGTTATTGTCGGGCGGGAAACGAAAGTGTTTTTCAGTGGAGACAGCGGTTACGGTCCACACTTCAAGGAGATTGGAAGCAAGTATGGACCGTTTGATCTGACCTTGATGGAATGTGGCCAATATGACGAACGCTGGTCCAACATTCATATGATGCCTGAAGAAACGGTACAAGCCCATCTGGATGTGGGCGGAAATGTATTGATTCCGATTCATTGGGGGGCATTCACACTTGCCTATCATGCCTGGAACGAACCAGCTGAACGGGTAACTCGCGCCGCACGGGCCTTGAATGTATCTGTCA
Organism: Paenibacillus polysaccharolyticus; assembly: GCF_900102085.1. Classification (GTDB taxonomy): domain Bacteria; phylum Bacillota; class Bacilli; order Paenibacillales; family Paenibacillaceae; genus Paenibacillus; species Paenibacillus polysaccharolyticus. The sequence goes on from NZ_FMVM01000018.1 coordinate 140,657, forward strand.
TTACACCGGTCATAGGCGAGACGGTTATGTTGAGTAATGTAGCTCATGCTACTCGGTCATGGTGGAGAAGAAATCAGGAGTAACGTTTTTAAACAAAGCTAGCGTTCGCTCATTAGATGAGTGGACGCTTTTGTTTTAGTTTTATGTGATCAACGAAACCGCGGTCCAGATCAATAAAAGACCCATAACGATATTAAAAGGGCGTTCATATTTTAACAGGAACCGTTGAAATAAACGTCCACCCAATGCCCATGTCAGATTCGCACTTATTCCAATCAGGGTGAGCAGTAACGAATACCCTAAGAGTTGATGATGTGACTGCGCGTGGGGCAGGACAAACACGGATAAAGCTGTAAGCGCGTATAGAATAACCTTCGGATTAATCAGTTGAAGGCTGAATCCGAACCAAAATGAATAACGGGTCTTTTTCGAATTGTGCTCTGGCTCACTCTTGGAAGATGTGCTCCTCATGATTTTGAAAGCCAGATAGAGCATGTAGATACATCCGAATACATTGAGGAACGGGGTGATGGCCGGAATGTATTGATATAGAGCAAGGTTGAAATAACTGGATAACATCATGATCAGAAGGCATCCGGCAGCGACTCCACGAATATAAGGAAACGTGCTTCTGAATCCATGCTCCCTCGCACGGGTCATGGAGATGATATTGTTGGGACCGGGTGTAAAAGAAGAAATCATTGCGTACGTTACTAAAGATAAAATATCCATATGCTCTCCTTGTGGGTATATATTGTATGTTATAATGAACTATATGGTCGTTATAACGCATGTATGTTTTAATTGTAAAATATGTGCTATATAGTGCACAAGAGGGCGCGAGGAGAGAGGTGTATTTTGGATGGAAAATATTAATTTGGTTTTGGCTCACAACTTGAAGCAAATCAGAGAGCAAAGAAAACTTAGTCTGGACAAGGTCGCAGATCTGTCGGGCATTAGCAAGACGATGCTGGGTCAGATTGAACGCGGGGAGTCTAATCCTTCGATTGCAACGGTTTGGAAAATTGCAAACGGGTTAAAAATTTCATTCAGTGAATTAATTCATGAAGCGAAGTCGGATACAACCGTTCTCATGAGGGAAGAAATCAAAGTCATGCGAGAAGATGAGGGAAGAATCCGAATCTATCCTCATTTTTCTTTGGAAGAGGGGCGCCGGTTTGAAATGTACATGATGGAGATGGATGAACAGGCATCGTTGACTGCTGAACCGCATATTGACGGAGCTGAGGAATTCATCACGATGTATGAAGGGGAGCTTACGATCAGAGTAGGCGAAGAAGAATACAAGTTAAGACAGGGAGATTCGATTTGTTTCAAAGCGGATCAGCCACATGCTTACGATAATTCGGGCGCAGGTAGTAACAAGCTGAGCATGGTGATACATTATGCCAATTCGAAGTAAACAAGAAACAAGTAATAAGTAAACAATTAGTGACAGGAAATATGATGCACTCACTGTTGTGAGGCACCATATTTTTTTCGCAATGATGCTTCTGATTATGCTAGTTCACAGTTAGGCGAAGTCATAAAACTTTGTGTTTATTTGTTCGTGGAGTGTTGTTTGTTCGGCAACTTATCACCGGGCGTACCTTTACCATTGTTTTTGTTGTGACGTGCTTTCTCGGCATTTTCATTGACCTTTTTCACGAATTCTTGTGTACTTTCCATTCGGATTCATGCTCCTTTCCAAAACAGGGAATGGGTAATTCAAGCTTAATATAACCAGGCTTAACTCATTTTATTTGAACAGACACCATGAAACTGGACAGGTGCTGAACTTGTCTCTAAACTAGATACAAGTTGAACTATTTTTTTACACACTTAAGAACGAAGGGACGTTCTAAACAAAACATGTTGCAAAAATTCGGTTTTACTCAATATGAAAGTCAGGTCTATGAAGCTATACTTGCGCAGGATGAACCGCTGGATGCGACGACGATTGTAAGCGCCTCGAATGTACCCAAGGCTAAAATTTATGAAGTACTAAATCGAATGATCGATAAAGGCATCGTGCTGACCACAATGGATGGCAAGAAGAAACTATATATGGCGGTGGATCTACAGACCGTTATTCACAAAATCAAGCTTGATTTCGACAAAGATATAGAAACCTTGAAACAATATAAAATCAAGCGTACGTTCACGGATGAGCATATTTGGACGTTAAAGGATGAGTCATCCATTGCTTCAAACATAGAACAGCTGATTGAAGAGGCAGATTCATCGATTCTTTTTCTGGCCTGGAATGAGCGGTTGGAGAGATACCGTGGTTTGCTGGAGCAGAAGGAGAGACAAGGTGTGTATGTAGAAGTGCTTGCGGTTGGTGGTCTGGAAAGTTCGCTAACCCGCAAATACTCACTTATTCCGCTACTTGATGCGCCAGAGCCATCACAATTGCTTATTGTAGATCATGCCTATCTGCTGTTCGCCGGATTGGAAAATGAATCTTGGAAAGCGATCAAGACGATGTCCAAACCGATTGTTAAAGCGATGACGGATTATTTCTATCATGATGTGGCTCTGACACAGATCACCAAAAAATACGGGGAGCAACTATTGCAGGACGAAGAAATTGAACGTTTGCTTACGAGATTGATTTATTAGAAGACTATTCTTTCGAAGAATAGTCTTTTTTTTATCTTTTTGTAAATAAGATGAAAAACAATCTGAAAATAAATTAAAAATATCCATTGAACTTTTCATTTTATTAGGTTACTATCGTAGTTGTAACTTTTTAGGGGGATTTTATAATATGAACAAAAAGGTATATGTTTTAGCCATTGCAGCCTTTGTGGTCGGAACGGTTGAACTGATATTGGGAGGCATATTGGATCTGATTGCAACGGATCTCCATCTGTCTCTGGCGAAAGCCGGTTATTTAATTTCAATCTTTTCATTGGTCTATGCGGTATCCGCACCCATACTACTCAATATGACAGCCCGATTCGAGCGTAAAAAGGTATATATGGTTACGTTATTTGTATTTCTGATCAGTAATCTGATCTCAGCGTTTAGTGTGAACTTTTATATGTTAATGGCAGGGCGCATGCTTGGAGCTGCAACAGGTTCGCTTATTTTTGTATTATCTCTGACGCTAGCTTCCCGCATCGTTAAGCCGGAGTATAAAGGACGTGCGGTGGGTACGATAACGATGGGAGGAAGTGCATCTCTGATTCTCGGCGTACCGATTGGCATCTTTATTGGTAATGCGCTTGGATGGCGTGAAGTATTTATGCTGATTGCGGTTCTTACCGTGCTAGTCATGGTGGCGATTGGCTTTGCGATGGATCGTGTACAACCTGCTCCTGCCGTGAGTTTGAAAAATCAGTTAAAGGCACTTTGGAATCCGAAAATGCTGGCGATTCACACAACTACACTGCTCGTACTGGCTGGGCATTTAACGTTATATGCTTATTTCACCCCGTTTCTACAAGAAACCATCGGTGCGAGTTCAACAGCAATCACGTTAATCTATATGATGTTTGGACTCGCTGCTGTAGCAGGCGGAGGCATGGGGGGCATGTTATCCGATCGGCTTCATCCTGCTAAAGCCATTATTATCGTGTTAGTTCCATTTATGATCAGTATGGCTGTGATTCCTCTCAGCACGGGACTGCCTTTGATTGCTTTTCTGCTACTGTTAAGTATCTGGGGTGCTCTAAGCTGGACGGTTACACCCGTACAAAATAGTCTGATTATTAAGACTTCGCCTGAGACATCTGAAATTCTAATTAGCACGAACTCAGGTATAGCCCATGCGGGGATCGCACTGGGAACGTATATCGGCGGTCTGGTTATTGATCACTCTTCCATTATGAACACCGGATGGGTCGGCTCTATCCTGGTATGTGTTGGACTTGGTACTGCCGTTCTCGCAATTAGTATGAAAGAAAAACATGCTCATGCGATCGCATGAGGATACAATGATTCATAATTGCAACTCAAATAGAACCTCTGTGTTTTCCAGCATTTTTGCGGAAGTACAGAGGTTTTTTCGTCATTTATAGACTGAGTCCGTAGGCTGAAAATATAAAAGAGGCTTGATTTTTGATTATGAACTCATATAATTAAAATAGTTTTAAAAAGTATAAGTATAAGTTGTTAAGCTTTATAACTTGTATGAACGTTGCTACTTACTTCCAAAGAATACACATATAAGATCTGCACAAAGGAGATTTACATGACGATCAAATCAGAGAAACAGAAGATGATGGACGGGGAACTGTACATGGCTAGTGATGCCGAGTTATCCCGAGACAGAGAGAGTGCACGGAAGAAGACACGTCTATTTAATCAAACGACGGAGATCGAACAACAGACACGCCAAAAGCTGTTAAAGGAACTATTCGGATCGACAGGTGAGCATCTAAGCATGGAACCGAATATCCATGTCGATTATGGGTATAACATCCACGTAGGCAATCATTTTTATGCCAATTTTAACTGTACGATTCTGGATGTATGCGAAGTCCGAATCGGAGAGAACTGTTTGTTGGGACCAGATGTACATATCTATACAGCAACTCATCCGCTTAACCCACATGAGCGCAGCACCGGAGCGGAATTCGGTAAACCTGTAACCATTGGTAACAATGTATGGATTGGCGGTAGAGCAATTATTAATCCAGGAGTTACCATCGGAAATAACGTGGTTATTGCATCGGGAGCGGTAGTTACGAAAGATGTGCAGGGTAATATGATTGTAGGCGGGAATCCCGCAAGAGTGATCAAGGAGATTAATGTGGAGTAGCGCGATATGAAAAAAGACCCTCCTCGGCAGAACAGTCAGCATGCCAAGCTTGGATGCTATGGCTTTGCTGACATCATGCTGCCGAAAGAAGGGTTTAACTAGTTTACGTTTTGAAGTTAAAACCTGAAATTTACGCCTTGAAATTTAAATCTTGGAGCTTAACGCTTCAGGCTATTCCCGTTGCTGGCAATAACATCTTTGTACCAGTGGAAGGATTTCTTGCGGTAACGCTCGAGCGTACCTGAACCATCGTCGTGACGGTCTACATAGATGAAACCGTAACGTTTTTTCAGTTGCGCAGTGGAGGCGCTCACGACATCAATACAACCCCAAGAAGTGTATCCCATAATGTCTACGCCATCTTCCAATGCTTCACCGACTTGAACGAGATGGTCATTCAAATACTGGATTCGATAATCATCATTCACTGTTTTCTCGCCATCCGGACCCGTGATTAACTCGTCGACTGCACCAAGACCATTTTCCACGATAAACAGCGGTTTCTGGTAACGATCATAGAACATATTCAACACATAGCGCAGTCCTTGTGGATCAATCTGCCAGCCCCACTCACTTGCAGGCAAATACGGGTTAGGGATTCCTCCGATCAGATTTCCTTCACCAGCCACTTGTTTGTCAGGATCGGCTGTCTGACATGTGCTCATGTAATAGCTGAAAGAGATGAAATCAACGGTGTTAAGCAGCATCTCCTGATCGCCGTCTTCCATATGAATCTCAATGCCCTTTTCACGGAAATAACGTTTCATGTATCCAGGGTAACGTCCACGCACATGCATATCGCCGAAGAAATAGTTGCTATGTTCGTACTCCATCACCTTAATGACATCATCGGGGTTCGGAGTTAGTGGATACGTCGGCATACTTAAAATCATACATCCGATCTGAGCATCAGGGATGATCTCATGGCACAGCTTCACAGCAGATGCACTTGCCACCAGTTCGTGGTGGATCGCTTGATACAGATCTTGTTTGCTTAGCTTTTCTTTGGGTGTGTAGATCCCACCACTCATGAACGGGAATTCAAGAATAGAGTTGATCTCGTTGAAGGTAAGCCAGTACTTGACTTTATTTTTATATCGATTGAAAACAGTTGTTGCATAGCGCTCATAGAAGCCAATCATTTTACGGTTAACCCAGCCATCATATTCTTTGGCAAGGTGCAGAGGTGTCTCATAGTGGGATAACGTGACCAACGGTTCAATACCGTACTTGCGGCATTCATCAAACAGATTATCATAAAATTGCAGGCCTTCTTCATTCGGCTCAAGCTCGTCCCCTTTAGGGAAAATGCGAGACCATGCGATAGAAGTACGGAACACTTTGAAACCCATCTCGGCAAACAGCTTCACGTCTTCCTTATAACGGTGGTACATGTCGATACCGATCAGTTTCATATTGTCGTCCGTTGGCTCTTCCGTAATCGAACCCATGACACCCCGGGGAGCAACATCTTGAGTGGACAAACCTTTGCCGCCTAGATTGTATGCACCTTCAGCCTGGTTCGCCGCAATGGCACCGCCCCACAGAAAGTTTTCAGGAAATGAATACGTATGATTCGAAGATTTGCTCATATAGATCGCTCCATTCATTGAATTCATGGTGAACGTGCTGCGTTCACATTAGTATTTTCTCTCAAAAAAAGCTTACACGTTGTAACGGGTTACACGTCAAGTTTTACTTTTACAGAGCAGATGAGGCATACTATATTTGGCGTTTATTCGCAGGAAAGGAGCATCGGGATGTCCAAATTTGATGAAATTATGAAACGTTCCGGTTATTCGAGGGCTACGGTATCCCGGGTCATTAACCGTTCACCACACGTCAGTGATGAAGCAAGACGCATTATTACAGAAATTATGAATGAGCTGGACTACATACCTAACCGGAATGCAGTTTCTCTGTCTACAGGGCAGACGAAGCAGATCGGGATTGTCACTGCGATGATTGATGAGCTGAGTTTGACCTTTATCAACCAATTTATGGATACCGCGATGGATTACGGTTTTCAGACGATTGTATATATGTCGCGCAGTGATAAACAAATTGAGCTACAGGCATTCGAGGATTTGCGGAGTAAACGTGTGGATGGTTTATTAATCGTGACTTGTGTGAATGATCCGGGGGAATTGAAAACATATCTGCAATATGGACCGATGGTGTCCTGGCAACGCATGGGGAACGACGAGATTCCTTCGATTGCAATGGATCAGGCACAAGGGTATAGACTGGCGCTGGAACATTTGGTATCGAAAGGCTACACACGTATTGCGAATGTGTTTGGCCGTAGTAATAGTCTGAATACGAAAAGCCGCCGCGAAGCATATGAGACATTCATGACGAGCCAAGGACTTCCCGTGTGGCGTGAAGCATATCAGTATTCCGTATTTACTTCATCAGACGGAGAAACGGCCTTACGACGTATGGCCAACGGAGGAGAGCTACCGCAAGCGGTGCTGTGTTCCAACGACTATGCGGCAATAGGCATCATGAGTGAAGCGCGCAGACACAACATACATGTTCCAGATCAGCTGGCTATTGTTGGATTTGATGATATTGAATTGTCACGTGTGCTTGAGCTGACAACCATTCATAATCCGATTGCGGAGCAAGCGAAACAGGCTTTTTATCATTTGTGGAGAGTGCTTGGGAACGAGGAACATAAGGCGACATCACTGGCATACCGTTTGATTGAACGAGCAACGACTTGAACGAAGCAAAACGAATGGCATTGATGCGATTCAATTCAATAATTATTCAAATTTAAAGTAAATCTGACTCGGATGCATGCTTTATAATACGGGGAAGGAGCTTACATACGTTGTGTGAGAATCGAATACAGCGTTGTAAAGCGCCATGTTATAAGTTACATATTTCACAAACAATTTAGCGGAAAGGTGAGAGCATACGGAATGAACACGGTCACAGGTCGCTTCAGAATTGCAGGTATTTGGGAGGGGGTATCCCTTCTACTACTCGTATTTATTGCAATGCCACTCAAATATTTTGCGGATATTTCTTCAGCTGTAGCCATACTGGGGATGATTCATGGTATTTTATTTCCTCTATATCTCATTGCACTGGTACATGTAGGCTTGGTCAAAAAGTGGAAGATATCACTTTGGATTATGGGGCTATTGGCGGGGCTGCTTCCTTTTGGAACATTTGTATTTGAGTCTTATCTCAGAAAAAGAGATTGGCAGTAACGAATAACGCATAGCTCATAACACATAGCGTATGGTACACATTGCAAAGTAACGCGAACGAACAACCTCCTAAACAGAAAGCAGGAGGTTGTTTTTGTATAATCTTTTGCACATTAGGAATTGCATCAGTTATGTATGTCCAGATGTCCAGCATGGAACGATCAATCGTTATCTGGGTTTAACGGTTCCCGTTTGTCGATCAGATAACACGCTATATCCGTTGTCTGTCGGTGCCGCCGAAGCAAAAGCAGCGAATGAGGAGACAACAAACAGGGCAGCAAGGAGCAGGAGCGTTTTCTTCGTCATATACAAACCTCCTTTCTGCAAGAATGAACCACACATCCATTTTAATCCAAAAATGATACTTGTGGGGATGTTTTTTTCGGAGCTGAACTATCTTTTGCAATTCAGTTGACCACCATCGTTTGCTTGCGATATTCAGTGGGATTCAATCCGGTGTGTTTCTTGAACTGTCTGGAAAAGTAATACGAATCGCTGAATCCGAGATTGCCCGCGATTTGAGTTATCGTTAGAGAGGTGCAGTGAAGCATCTCTTTGGCTTTATCTATTTTTCGGCTGGTCAGATAATGAATGGGGGGCATTCCTACTTGTTGTTTGAAAAAACGAATGAAATAATTCGGATGCATATGCAGCATCTTAGCCAAATCCTGAACGGACATGTTCTCTTCGATATGAGTATCAATATAGGTGAGCAAGGTGGATAATTTTTCAACCACGGGCACGTTCAAGTAAGTAATCTGGTTCATATCCAAGTTCATGATGTAATAGGAAAGCAATTCTGTCAGTTTACTCTTGGCCATCATGCGGGCGTAAATTTCATTGGAATTCGCGTAGGTTAACACACTGCCAAAGATGTCCTGAAATCGTTCGGGCTGACTCACGTCAACAACGTGTGGGAATTTGAGAATCTGAAATAGATTGATCCCCCCGACTTTGGCGGAAAAATGACACCAGTATTTGAGAAAAGGTTTGTCACTGATTACTGAATAGGATTGTTTTATTCCTTCCGGCATCAAAAAAAGCTGTCCTGGTTTGGGGTAATATTCCTGATCCCCGATTCGAAGCCAGCCTTCCCCCTCGCAGATCCAGTACAATTTGCTATAGTCCGGTGTGTAGTCCAGATCTCTCCAATCCGGGCCGCAGCGGTTGTAATTGACCATAAACAGATCCACTTCCAGATTGGACAAATAGTTGGTCAGCAGTGTTTGATGATCCATGAGCATATCTCCCTGAAGGTTATTATCGTCCATCTAATCGTTAGAGTTCTGCATGTGCATCGGAGTCCTGCCACACTACAATACAATTATAGTCAACCAGGAAAGGATGGGGACAGCACATGAACAAACATGAATATTTGCGACATATCGATACCCGTATTGCTAACGGAAAATTCAAGGACAACTGGACTTCGCTTCGTGAAATCGTCGTTCCCGAGTGGTATCGAAAAGCGAAATTCGGCATTTTCATCCATTGGGGCGTGTATTCGGTTCCGGCTTATGATAGTGAATGGTACTCCCGTAATATGTACATTCAAGGGTCCAAGGCTTATGAACACCACCTTGAGGTGTATGGAGATCACAAGGAGTTTGGATATAAGGATTTCATCCCGATGTTTAAGGCAGAGAAATTTGATGCAGATGAATGGGCGACTCTATTTAAACAAGCAGGTGCAAAGTATGTTATGCCGGTTGCCGAGCATCATGACGGTTTTCAGATGTATAAAAGCTCTATCTCTCACTATAACACATATGAAATGGGCCCTAAACGTGATGTATTAGGTGAGATGAAAGTCGCCTATGAGAAGCAAGGGTTAACCTTCTGTGTGTCGTCCCACCGTGCCGAGCACTGGTTCTTCATGTCTCATGGCAAAGAATTCGATTCCGATATCAAGGAACCGTTGCAGTGCGGGGATTTCTACTGGCCCGCCATGCCGGAGCCGCCCGATTTTCAAGACCTGTACGGTTCACCGCCTTCGGACGAATTTCTGGAAGATTGGCTCATTCGATGCTGTGAACTGGTAGATGAGTATCAACCGAGGGTGTTCTATTTTGACTGGTGGATTCATACGGCGGCGTTCAAGCCCTATCTGAAAAAGTTCGCAGCGTATTATTATAACAAAGGCGAGGAATGGGGCATTCCGGTTGCCATCAATTACAAGCATGATGCGTTTATGTTTGGTGCAGCGGTTCCTGATGTAGAGCGTGGACAATTCGCTGAGCTTAAGCCTTATTTTTGGCAGACGGATACCGCAGTTGCGAGAAATTCCTGGTGTTATACGGAAAATAATCAGTACAAAACGGCACAAGAGATTATTCGGGATCTTGTGGATATCGTCAGTAAAAATGGAAGTCTACTGCTCAACATCGGGCCACGTGCAGACGGAACGATTCCAGACGAGGATCGCAATATTCTGCTACGTATCGGGAATTGGCTGGAAGCGAACGGAGAGGCGATCTACGAGACCACGTACTGGCGTACGTATGGTGAAGGGCCTACAGAGGTGAAGGAAGGTCAGTTCACGGACGGAGATACGAAGGTTTTTACAAGTGAAGATATACGATTTACGGTAAAAGGCAGTAGTCTGTATGCGACGGTAATGGTGTACCCGGATAACGGAATCGTGCACATCCAATCGTTGAAAGAAGGATCTCCGCATTTTCATGGAATAGTTGAGCAGGTTCAGATTCTGGGATATGAGGAGCAGCCAAATTGGGAGCGAGATGAAAATGCTTTAACGCTTACCACTATGGGTGTGCAGAGCAATGTACCTGTCGTATTTAAAATTGATCTGGACTAAGTGTGAAGAGAACCGGCGCAAGGGCTGGTTCTTTTTTTATGGATTATGCGCAAATGCGAAAGGAGTATAGGTCGAAGGTGTAGACATTAGATGTGTAAAAGCATTATATAGACTTATTTTCTATTTTTTTCAAATAAGGACTTGTGCAGTTCCCACTTTGAAACTATACTATACCAATAAAATCCAATTTAAGCCTAAATTTAACTTTTATATGTAATTCAAGATGTATTCTGTTAATCAACCCGTACGAATCACACAGATTCACTTACCACTTCATGGCAAGCGTTATACGAACACTTCTGAATATCCTCCACACGAATGCTTACGACATCCCAGTTACTCTCTTATGACACCCACACTAATTATTGATGACCTCAGTCAGCATAAAGACCTTTATCTAAGTGCCATTTTCTCACATTTATTTAACCTATGGACAATTTCCAAATGTTTCAGTTCCCTATGTTCCCCTAACCAAACCTGTAAAGGAGGTGAGGCCGTATGTGAAGTGAAAAGAAAGTAAGTAAGGTGAAGTAAAAGATGTCCGATGATGGTCACTACACCGCTACGAAATCAACAATTGCATTCATTCACAGAGAAGGGTACTTGTACTAGACCAAATAATAAAGCCGGGTAAAAGGAGTGGAAAAGTTTGATAAAATTAAAACCGTTACGCAAGCCCGTTTCCATGGGGCTCTCGCTTCTCCTTGCATTATCAATGGCACTTCCGGTTTCTGCACAGAACTCATCCTCATCTAAAATCGATATGAAGTCCAGCTTGGCTGAGGTTTCAACGTCTAAAGTGAATGCCAAACTGACCAAAGCCTTTGAAGGTAGCGAATATGTCACCTATCTTGTCAAAATGAAGGAACAGGTGGATACCAAGGCTGTCTCCAAACAAGCGATGGAAAAGGCAACGATTGCCAAGGAAACACCTTCGGCAACCAAGCTGTCTGTGCGGAACTCTGTGGTAAGTTCACTTCGTGAAACGGCTTCGCGGACACAATATTCGATCGAAAATTATCTGGAAAAGGAAATTGACCTGGGAAAGGTCAAAGAATATAAAAGTTACTTTATCGTGAATTCACTCGCGGTCACCAGTACCAAAGAAGTCATGGAACAGATTGCGTTGCTGCCAGAGGTAGAGAAAATTCTGCCGAACGAAACGCGATATCTGGATAAGGCGGAAGTAAGTAAGCAGCCAGCGAGTGTGTCGCCAGCGAAGGATTCCGTCCAATCACCGGCTAAAGAGTCAGCTTCACAAGGAACTGCAACCAAAGAAGCGGATTCCAAGGTGAAGAAACAGACTGAAAATGTCGAATGGAATATAGATTACATCAATGCACCTGCGATCTGGGAGCGAGGCATTGATGGCACGGGTATCGTGGTTGCCAATCTGGACAGTGGCGTCGATTACACGCATCCTGCGCTTCGCAGTAAATGGCGTGGTCTGGACGCTTCAGGCAATGTCGTTGATCCAGAGCTAAGCTGGTACGATCCGCATAGCGGCGCGACTCTTCCTGCTGATGGGGATGGACACGGTACTCACACGATGGGAACGATGGTTGGTTCCGAAGCGAACGGCACGAATAAGATCGGCGTTGCACCTGGTGCGAAGTGGATCGGAGTGCGTATCTTTAATCCGGAAACAACAGATGCAATCATTCTGGATGGCGGACAATGGCTCATTGCCCCAGTGGATGCCGAAGGCAATCTGCATCCTGAACTCGCACCGGACGTTGTAAATAATTCATGGGGCGGAGGCGCAGGGCTCGACGAATGGTTTAGACCGATGGTTCAGGCTTGGCGTGATGCTCAGATTTTCCCTGAATTCTCTGCAGGGAATGTACGATTGGGGAATCCGGGCGGTCCTGGTTCCGTTGCGAACCCGGCCAACTATCCTGAGAGTTTTGCTACAGGAGCAACCGATATTAACGGCAATTTAGGTTCATTCTCATTGCTGGGACCATCCCCGTATGGTGAGATCAAACCAGAAGTATCCGCCCCTGGCGTGAACATTCGTTCAGCCGTGCCTGGAGGTACATATGAAGGTGGATGGAACGGCACATCCATGGCAGGTCCGCATACAACGGCGCTCGCAGCATTGTTGCTTCAAGCGAACCACTCTCTTAACGTGGATCAGCTGGAACAGATCATCATGGATACGGCGACACCGCGAACTGATAGCAAATTTCCGGTTACCCCGAATAACGGCTATGGTCACGGAATCATTAACGCACTGGATGCGGTTGGTTCGGTTCTCGAAGGCATCGGTACTGTCTCCGGAAGAGTGGTTACGGCTGGAGATGATCTGGAAGAGCCGGTGCTGGAGCACACGCCTGTAAATACGGCGTTTACGGGTCTGGACATTCCTTTAACGGCACATGTGACAGATAATGTAGCGGTAGTTTCCGTCGAAGCTTTTGCCAGAACCAAAGGCACGAAGCAGTACGTCTATCTTCCAATGAATCGGATTGAAGGAGACAGTAAAGCAGGTACGTATACTGCGACGATTCCGGCTTTCCTGATTGAGCCAGAAGGTGTGGAGTATTACATTCGAGTGAATGATTATGGCAACAATGGATTTGAGAGTAAGGTATATAACATTGCGGTGTCTAATGGTGTGAAGCCTGGATATTTGCAGGACTTTGAAGCCGATCAGCTTGGCTTTACTACGGGCGGCACAGGCAGTACGTGGGTTTGGGGGGCACCTGTAAGCGGGCCGAAGGCTGCTTATTCAGGTGAGAAAGTGATTGCTACCAATCTGCAAGGCACGTATCTGCCTAATAGTAATGCGTACTTGCTTGCTCCTCCGATCGACTTGACAGAAAGCCCTGAAGGGGCATTGTTAACATTCAAACATTGGTATGATATTGAGAATAATCTCGATTTTGGCAAGGTATACATTGCTTCTGAAGATAACGACTATGTATTTGAAGAACTGCTTAGTTACACAGGAACGAGTGGTGGATGGAAAACACAGTACATTGATCTGCGTGATTATGCCGGACAGCAGGTGTTCATCCAGTTTAATCTGACCAGTGATGCTTCAGTTCAGAAAGCTGGTTGGTATATCGATGACTTTGCCGTTCAGGAACTAGACGATATTGCTCCAGGAACGCCTTCAGCTTTGTCTGCAACAGCGGATATTCTGGGGAACGTAACGTTGAACTGGACGGGTTCGGATGATGAGGATCTTGAATCTTATGTGGTTTACCGTTCCGAAACGGCTAGTTCCGGTTATGAGGCTGTCGGCACGGTGAAGAAAACCACATTTACAGATACGGCTACGGAGTCGAACGCTACGTATTATTACACTGTGGCGGCACGTGACTATAGTGGTAACGAAAGTGAGAAATCGAATGAAGTTTCCATCACCGTAGAGGTGCCGGAAGATATTTATATCGATTCGTTTGATGGAAACGATGATAATGGCTGGACTCATGCCGGAACCAAGGATGAGTGGGAACGAGGTATCCCGTTAACGGGTCCTTTAAGTGCGGTATCCCCGCCTAATGTGTGGGCAACCGATCTCGACAACACGTATGAGAATGGTTCCAACTACTCGCTGGTATCCCCGGTGATTGATTTGACGGATGTCTCTGATGCGACACTTACGTTTAATCATTGGTATGAGATTGAAGGTGGATATGACTTCGGTTATGTCGAAGCAACCAAAGATGGAGGAACAACCTGGACGGAACTCGGCAAATTCTCGCATAATACCAACGGAAAACAGTGGACACCTGTCTTCTATGGACTGGACGCACTGTCTGGGAATGAAGTTCAATTCCGTTTCCGATTAACCTCGGATAACAGTGTGGTGAGAACAGGTTGGTTTATCGATGATTTCCGTGTACTGGGTGTTGCTACACCAACGGTAACAAAGGATGAAGCCGTTGTGCTTTCGAGTGACAAACCTAAACCGGACTATGATAATCCATGGTACAAAGTTACGCGTACAGACAAAGCAGAATTCAATAAGACGAAACAACAAGAGCCTGCTATCAAAAAACCGGGCACGGGTTCAGTTCAGCCGCAAAGTCTGCCGGCTAGTGCAACGGTTACCGTGCTTGAGACAGGACGTTCTGTGAAAACAGACTCGTCAACAGGGAAGTACAGCTTCACACATGTTGCAGGAGAGTATACGTTAAAAGCGGAGGCATACGGTTATTATCCGCAAACGAAAACGGTGACGATCACAGATGGTGGCGGAGCCAAAGCCAACTTCAACCTGGAAATGATCCCTTATGGACAGATCAAAGGTGTAGTTAAGGATGAACGCTCAGGTCAACCGGTAGCGGATGCCTCGGTGCTCGTTGTGGAGGATGCTAAAGTAGCAGAAGTTCGTACAGGAGCAGACGGAAGTTTTACGCTTCAAGTGTTAGAGGGAAGTTACACATTGTCGGTTCGCGCGGCGGACTATTACAGCAAAAAAGTTACGGTGACTGTTCCGGGCAACGGCACAGTAGATAGTAATATCGCTTTGAAACCATTTATCGGTTTCCCAGGTGAAATTGCTTATGACGACGGTACAGCCGAGAATGCAAGAGCTTTTAATGCTGCTGATAATGCATGGGCCGTTCGAATGACTCCAGAGCTCGAAACAGCTCAAGTCACGGGAGCTTCGTTCCGATTCTGGAATACGGAGTGGCCTGTACCTGGTGGGACTGCTTTCCAATACGCGGTTTATGATGCATCAGGTGCTGGTGGAGCACCAGGCAAAAAGCTTGCTGGACCGTTCAATGGTACGGCACTGCGGAACGATCAGTGGACTTCCGTAGAATTCCCTGAGCCAATTATTGTGACAGGTGATTTCTACATCGTTTATATCCAGAGTTTAGCGGGTACAGCTGCTCCTGGTCTGGCTACGGACGAGGATGGAACTTATGCGGCCCGTAGCTGGCAGCGTGTAAGCGGGGCATGGAGTGCTTCCCCTGCTGAAGAGGGGAACTACATGATCCGCGCAGTGGTACAATATCCGGTGAATGCTCCGGTGCTTACACCACCAGCGAATACGTATACCAATCAGTCTACCTTTACGATCGCTGGAACATCTCCTGCTTCTGGAGCACAGATCAAGTTTTACAATGGCAAGGATGCTGCAGGAATAACAACCGTAAATAACGGAAAATTCTCTTATGGAGTGAAGCTGCGGGCGGGCGTTAATGTGATTACCGCAGAAGCTGTCATTAATGGTAAAACGACAGATCGTTCACTTCCAGTCATTATCATTCTTGACCAGACCAATCCGCAAGTGAATGGTGTCAGTCCGGCGGAAGGAAGCCGGATTAATACCGAGGTCGTTCATGTGACAGGCAGTGTGGTGGAACAATTCCTCGACAAAGTCACCGTGAATGGTCAAACCGTGCAGGTTGACAGAGACAGAAAGTTCAGTCATCGCGTACTGGTGAATAAAGGTGAAAACATCATCACAATTGTGGCAACCGATCTTGCCGGAAATAAAACGACAGTAACACGTAAGGTTTATGTGGAAACGGAAGCGCCTGAACTTACCGATATCACGCCAGCCCAAGATGTACGAATTACATCAGGGGAAAGTCTCAACGTTTCGTTCAAAAGCAAACCGGGATTGCAAGCCTCTTTCCGAGTTCAGTTGCCTTTGAATCTAAACGCGGACGGTGCGGGAGAGGTGCCTCTGGTGGAAACAGAACCGGGTATATACACAGGCTCTTACACAACACCTGCTAATCTTGTACTTGAAGGTGGAGTCATTGTGATCCGGGCACAGGATGCCGCAGGCAACAAGGCTGAAGCTCAAGCTACTGGAAAATTGTTTGTCCATGCAGAGCAAGGAGAAAACAAAGCAGAAGGGCAACCTGCTCCAGAGAAGGAAGCTGAGGCAGGGAGTGACCTGAAATCGGACCCAACCGATACAGGCTCTAATCCCGCTGAAAGTCTTGAACCATAGTCTGATCCGTCAGGGAGCATAACCTGTCCATGCTTTGAGATCATCTGAATGGAAGTTCTGTAAGCTATATAGGCCTTGTCAGCTAAAATCAGTATCTTTTAAAAAACGGTAAGCCTGGAATCAGGGCTTGCCGTTTTTTGGGGTTTAACTATGCACACATACAATAATTTTCATCTCTCCTTCACTTTAATGATATAACATGATATATTAGGATATAAGAATTATGAAGTAAAGTGTTTATGGAGGTGCTTGTATTGGCGAAAGACTCGGCTTCCAAGCCGATGTATGAACAGATCTTTGAGTCGTTGAGAGAACGAATACAGCAACATCAATATAAAATTGGTGATCGTGTTCCATCGGAAAAAGAACTATGTGACGAATTCGGCGTGAGCCGGATTACAACGAAGAAGGCGCTGGAAATGCTGGCCAATGAACAGCTGATTGTTCGACAGCCGGGACGTGGTTCATTTGTGGCCGATACCGCTTTGGATGAGTTAGGACGAGAAGTTACGTCTGTAGCCAACAAAGGACAGAAGCAGGAACGTAAACTGCTCATCGGTCTGGTCATTACCAATTTCAGCGATATGTATGGAACAGAGCTTTTATATGGTATGGAGGAAGCTTCACGAAAACATGACAGCTTTCTTGTGCTTAGACGTTCTTTCGGTATTCCCGAGCAGGAGGAACAGTGTATCCGTGAGTTGCTGGAGCTTGGGGTAGACGGTTTAATTATTTTCCCTGCACAGGGGGAATATTTTAGTGACGAGATTTTAAAACTGGTGGTTGGCAAGTTCCCATTTGTAATGATAGACCGATATCTTAAAGGGATTCCCGCTTCCTCGGTTAGCACGGACAATGTCAGAGCAGCAAGAGAAGGGACAAAGTATCTGTTCGATCTGGGACATCAGCATATTGCTTTCCTTACGCAGCCTCCAGTGAACACAACGACCATTGAGGAACGAATTGAAGGATTTATTGAGGCGCACAACGATCAGGGTATACTTGTGAATCGAGAAATGTGGGTGGAGTCTATCCTTTCGTCCTTGCCGAATGAATTCGATCCTGAAGCCAAGCATCGTGACGTGGAGAAGCTTGTTGCGCATTTTAAAAAATACCCGCAGATTACAGCGGTTTTTGCAGCTGAATATGACATTGCATTACTTGCTTTAGAGGCCGCAGAACAGTTGGATATGCGTGTACCCGAAGAACTGTCCATCCTGTGTTTTGACAGTCCGCATACCGAAAGGCATTCGCGAATTACCCACCTCAAGCAGAATCAGTTTGATATGGGAGAAAAGGCGTTTGAAATGGTCTTGCAACATATGCATGGTCAAGAACTAGGCGGGGTTAAGCGAGTTGTCCTTCCTGCGTCCATCGTAAAGGGAACATCGACAAGTCAGGTAAGAGAGCGTGCTGTTTTTCAACCGAAATAAGGGTATTGGATTTGTGGAATTCGATGCACCAGATGGATAAGATCAGATGAATATAACGGAGGCTTCGGTGACGGAGTCTCTTTTTGTTGTGCATATGTTCTTATTGGCTTTAATGACAAAAGTTGACATACCATTTGATTTATTTTATGTAAATAACATGATGTTATATAATTAAATATATTGACATAACATTTAATTCGTTTTAGGATGATGAAAGCGGTTAAACTTTTGATGTTTAAGGAGGACTCATGCACACAACGAGAAAAGATCAGAACATTTCTCCTTCCATTCAGCAGATGATCGGCAAAGTGAAGGCTGGTTTGCCAGACCATCCCAAGCTTGTGGAGATGTTTGAAAACTGTTTTACCAATACATTAACAACGACGATTCAGCGTAAGGAAGACGGGACAACATTCGTCATCACCGGGGATATTCCCGCCATGTGGCTCAGGGATTCTGCGGCTCAGGTCAGACCGTATCTGATGCTTGCTTCAGAAGATCAGGAACTGTCGGATATGATCGCCGGGCTGGTTGAAAGGCAACTGAGATACATTCTGTTAGACCCTTATGCAAACGCTTTTAACGAAACAGAGAGCGGCAATGGACATCAATCGGATCTTACAGAAATGAATGACTGGATCTGGGAGCGGAAATACGAGATTGATTCACTGGCGTATCCAATTCAGCTCAGTTATCTGCTATGGAAAAATACAGGCAGAACGGATCAGTTTAATGCCACGTTTCGTAATGCCGTCAACGAGATCATCTCTTTATGGCAAGTAGAGCAACATCATGAGACCCGTTCTCCATATACATTCCGGCGACTGGACGCCCCCGAGACGGATACGCTCGGAAGAGAAGGGCGAGGCACAGAGACCGTTTATACGGGTATGACCTGGTCGGGTTTCCGCCCAAGTGATGACAGATGTGAATACGGATATCTGATTCCATCCAACATGTTCGCGGTAGTAGCTCTCCGATATGTAGAGGAGATTGCACTTGCGTTACTGGATGAACCTATGCTGGCTGAGACAGCTCGAAAGCTGGCGGAACAGATTGACGAAGGAATTCGGAAGTATGGAATGGTGGAGCATCCTGAATACGGTACGATCTACGCGTATGAAACGGACGGGAAAGGCAACCACAACCTGATGGATGATGCCAACGTACCAAGTCTCTTATCTTTACCCTATCTCGGATATGTTACAGAAGATGACGAGATCTATCAGAACACACGCCGGTTCATATTGTCCGCACAGAACCCTTATTTTTATGAAGGTTCTTCGGCTTCTGGAATTGGTAGTCCGCACACACCCGAAGGATATATATGGCATATCGCCTTATCTATGCAGGGACTGACTTCTGTAGATCGGAATGAAAAAATGAACATGCTTCAGTTGATCCAGCGGACGGATGCGGATACAGGTCTGACGCATGAAGGTTTCTCGGCGAATGATCCACATGAGTATACCCGTCCATGGTTTTCCTGGTCCAACATGTTATATAGCGAGTTAGTTATGGATTATTGCGGATTCCGCATACAGAAATAGGACAAAAAGGAGATCGAGACATGAGAAAATTTTCGATGAAACTGCCGGTGGCAGCTGCGATGACTTCTTTGCTTATTCTGACGACAGCCTGCTCAAGTGGAAGTTCTTCCACAGGCACGACTAGCGATGGGAAAAAAGAAGTAACCGTATCGTTCCGTTCCTCTGGTTCGGAGGACACCCTTACTAAGTTTTTCAAATCCGGACTGGTCGAGCAGTTTGAGAAAGATCATCCCGATATCAAGATTAACATAGCACCTGTGCTTGCTAGTGAAGGCGATTACACTTCCAAAATGGTGTTACAGATGAAATCACCGGATACTGCACCTGACGTCATTGCCGAGGATACCTCTATTATTAAATCGGACGCAGCTGCAGGTTATCTGGAGCCTCTGGACGAGCAAGTGAAAGGCTGGGCAGATTGGAACGGCAAAATGATCGACAACCTGAAAGCCGGAGTAACTGGCGAGGACGGCAAAATCTATGGTATACCAGCGACTTCGGATACACGCGGCATCTGGTATAACAAAGAGCTGTTCCAGCAAGCTGGACTACCTGTACCGTTCAAACCGGCAAGCTGGGATGAAGTTCTGGAAGCAGCCCGCACGATCAAGCAGAAGCTGCCTGGCGTAACGCCGCTGAATCTCATTGTCGGTAAAGCGAACGGTGAAGGCGTAACGATGCAGACGCTGGAGATGCTGTTATATGGTACAACGGATACGCTCTACGACGATGCAACGAAGAAATGGGTTGTGGACAGTCCGGGATTGCTGGATTCCTTCAAGTTTATTGATCAGGTCTTCAACAAGGACAAAACCGGACCAACCATGCAAGTAGCGCTTAACGGACAGGCAGGAAGCATTGCGTTCCAGCAGCAATTTCCGCAAGGCAAGCTGGCAATGGCGGTCGATGGAAGCTGGGCGGGTTCTACATGGGCGGAAAATGGAGCTGCTCCGATTCCGAATGTAGAAGAAAAAATCGGTTTCGCACCGTTCCCGACACAGAATGGACAGGAGCCAGGTGCGACCACAATGTCTGGAGGCTGGGCGTGGTCCGTTCCAGCTCAGGCGAAGAATAAAGAAGCAGCCTGGACGTTTATTGAGTTTCTGATGAACAAAGAAAACGCAACAGCACGTGTCGTTGCCGAGGGCAGTCTCAGTCCACGCAACGATTCGACAGAAGTTGAAGGGTACACGAATCGCCCTTATACGAAGGAAGCACAAGAGCTGTTGAATGTGGCTCACTTCCGTCCGGCCAATGATCAATATGCATCGGTATCCGCACAATTGCAAAGCATCGTGGAGAGCATTGCCTCCGGAAAACTTACGCCGGAAGATGCCATCAAACAGTTCAAGGATAATGTCTCCCGAGCAGTTGGAGCGGAGCATATCGAAGAAAAATAGTTTACTTGCAAGAGATGTGAATTAGATATCTATAGAAGTTGAACTTGTCATTTACACAAAAACGGAGAGGACAGAAAGAACCTGGAAAAGCAAAGCGATCGCCTTTATCACCGGATTTTTCCTTTCAGGAAAGGGAATCAAAAAAATCTGGGGGTAACAGCGAATGGAAGGTCATTCTGTCATCGGAGTGAACGTGTAAATATATCTTTGGTTCAACTTATATAGGGAGGATAACAACATCGATATTTTCGGAGGGGGAGCGAAAAACTCCCCTTTTTCCGGTTCGAATGGAGAGTGACGTATGAAAAGAAAAGCCCCGGGCTCATTTCTGTTTCTGATGCCTTCCGTAACGCTGTTACTTGTGTTTTTTATCGTGCCGATTGTGCTCACAATCTGCTTTGCGTTCACCAATATGGCACTGACTGGCGCCGCAGCCAAAAGCCTGGAGTTCGTTGGCTTCCAAAACTTTATTAACATGTTCCAGGACCCTGACTTTCGGATCAGCGTATGGCGTACGCTGGTATTTCTGATCTTCTCCGCAGTGATCGGTCAGGTCGTGCTCGGATTTATTCTTGCCTTACTCATGAAAGAAAAAAATGTAACGTTCCGCCGGATCATCGGCATAATCGTAATTGCTGGCTGGGTCACGCCCGAAATTGTCGTGGCATTCTGTATGGTAGCCTTTTTCAGTGACAATGGTTCATTGAACCAGATTCTGGGCTGGTTTGGCGTAAGTCCGATCTCATGGCTGTTCAGTTTTCCCATGGTGAGTGTCATTATCGCTAACATCTGGCATGGAACGGCTTTTTCCATGATGGTTTATCAGTCTGCACTGGATGATATTCCGAAGGAAGTAGAAGAGGCCGCTATTATTGACGGTTCCACCGGATTCCAGATCATTCGCCATATTACGATTCCGATGGTGAAAGGCTCAATCGTTACCAATATGATGCTGGTTACGTTGCAGACACTGGGTGTGTTTACCCTGATTTATACGATGACGGGCGGTGGCCCGGGTACCTCTACGCAAACCTTGCCTATATTTATGTATAACCAGGCTTTTGTAAATTACCAGTTCGGATACGGAACAGCCATTTCTCTTGTGTTACTGTTCATTGGTATTATCGCCAGCCTGTTCTACATCCGTTCGATGAAAGTAAAAGTGTAAGGATTAAGGAGGTGTCATGTTCTTATGATGGTCAAACACGGGTTTCAACGCAAAATCCAGTACGGTATTCTGGTTTTCCTCGGTCTATGTTTTTTATTGCCGCTACTTTGGATTATTCTGGCATCCTTTGATCCGAACGCGCAGCAAGGCATCAAGATGCCTGCAACGTGGACACTGCAAAATTTCAAGGATGTACTTGGGGATGAAAGTAACCTGCGCTCGTTCGGGGTAGGTCTGATTCTGTCAGGAGGACAGGCGGCACTTGTTGTCGCAGTATCTGTGCTGGCGGCCTATCCGTTGTCACGCTACGAGATGCGGTTTAAGAAAAGCTTTTTATTATCCATTCTGTTTATGACGGCTTTGCCGATTACGGCTGTGATGGTGCCAGTGTTCCAGTTGTTTCTGTTCTTCAAAATGCAGAACTCCATCATTGCTACGATGCTGTTCCTGACGGCTTCATCTCTTCCATACGGCATCTGGATGATGAAGAACTTCATGGATTCTGTTCCAATTGATCTGGAAGAATCGGCCTGGATTGATGGTGCGTCGGTCTGGAGAGGCTTGCGAAGCATTGTTGCTCCGCTGATGCTGCCAGGCATTGCAACCATTGCAATCTTTACTTTTTCAGGCAGCTGGGGCAATTTTTTTGTACCTTACATTTTGCTTCAAACCCCGGAGAAACTGCCAGCATCGGTCACGATTTATCAATTCTTCGGCAGTCATGGCATGGTGGAATACGGCAGATTGGCCGCATTTTCGATGTTATACACGATGCCTTCGGTAGTACTCTATATTTTCTCCCAACGTTATATGTCCAAAGGATTTAGTATGGGTGGAGCGACAAAGGGATAGGAGGAGACACATATGACGAATACGACGAATCAAAAAACAGCGCATCTGATCTCACACACGCATTGGGATCGGGAATGGTATATGCCATACGAGCATCATCATGTGTTACTGGTTGAACTGATGGACAAGTTGCTGGACACACTCGACCGGGACCCGGAATATCGGTACTTTCATCTCGACGGACAGACCATCATTCGGGAAGATTATTTACAAGTTCGTCCAGACCAGCAAGAGCGGTTGGATCGGTACATTCGTGAGGGACGCATTCAATTTGGTCCGTGGTATGTGCTTCAGGACGAGTTTCTGACGAGTAGCGAGGCTAACCTGCGCAATCTGCTCATAGGGCATCGGGACGCCAAACCTTTTGGAATCATCTCCAAAACCGGGTATTTCCCGGATTCGTTCGGCAATATGGGACAAGCCCCGCAGATTTTAGAGCAGGCGGATATCCAGAATGCGATCTTTGGGCGCGGGGTAAAACCTACCGGATTCAACAACGCTGTTGTGGATGCAGAAGCGTATGAATCTCCCTATTCAGAGATGATCTGGCGTTCCCCGGACGGTTCGGAAGTGCTCGGTATTCTGTTTGCCAATTGGTATTGTAACGGGATGGAAGTACCTGTAGACCCGGAGAAAGCACGAGTGTACTGGGACAAAAATCTGCAGGAAGCCGAGAAATTTGCATCAACATCACATCTACTCTTCATGAACGGTTGTGATCATCAGCCTATTCAGACGGATCTACCTGAGGCACTTCGTACCGCTTCCGAGTTGTACCCTGAAGTGAAATTTGTACATTCCAATTTTGATGACTATATCGCAGCAGTCTCGCAGCAGGTTCCTGATCATCTGGCAACGATTGAAGGGGAGCTTCGCAGTCAGCATACGGATGGATGGGGAACGCTGGTGAATACAGCCTCTGCACGGGTCTATCTGAAACAGTTAAACCAGCAAGGTCAGACGTTATTGGAAAAAGTAGCAGAACCCCTGGCAGCCATGGCCCATGTAGCCGGGGTTAAGGAATACCCGCATCATCTGCTTACCCATGCCTGGAAGAAGCTTATGCAGAATCATCCACATGACAGCATCTGTGGCTG
This sequence comes from Paenibacillus polysaccharolyticus, assembly GCF_900102085.1. Lineage (GTDB taxonomy): Bacteria > Bacillota > Bacilli > Paenibacillales > Paenibacillaceae > Paenibacillus > Paenibacillus polysaccharolyticus. The sequence continues at coordinate 164,899 of NZ_FMVM01000018.1, forward strand.
TAGTGTAGATGAGGTGCATCGGGAGATGGTGACCCGGTTTGCCAAGAGCCAGCAACTCGCCGAGAAGCTGGTATCCCAGACGTCGCAAGCCATTGCGGAATGCATTGACGTACAGAATATCGAAGCTTGGGCCGAGGATGCCGTGTTGTTCACCGTGTTTAATACGGCTGGGTGGATGCGAAGCGGTATCATAGAGAAAGAACTGATCGTAGATAAATCCTTTTTCCCGGAAGGTCCGAATCCACAGGCTCTTGCGCGCAAATTGGAAGAAGTCGTACTACCGACATATCAAGTGATCGATGCTGAAGGCAATATATACGTAGCCGAAATCCTTGATCTAGGTGTTCATTTCGGTTACGAGCTTCCGAAAGATCGCTTCCGTCAGCCATATATGGCACGTAAGGTTAAGGTGATTTTCCAGGCGAAGAATGTTCCTGCACTGGGTTATCAGACGTATGGTCTGGTTCCAGTCGGGGAAAAGGAAGAAAGACAGGCGGCTGGCGTTGAATTTAAAGTTGAGATTGAAGCGAACATGATGGAAAACGAATATCTGCGAGTGCGTGTGGAGCAGAATGGCGCGATCACTTTGCTCGATAAACGCTCTGGAACAGAATATCACGGACTGAACGTCTACGAAAATACCGGGGATATCGGCAACGAATATGTGTACCGTCAGCCTGAAGGCGAGCAAGCGTTATCCACTAAACAACTCAAGGCGGAGCTACGTCTTGTGGAGCATTCCCCTTATCATGCCGTAATGGAAAGTGTGCTGCGTTGGAACATTCCGGCTGGGGCAGATGAGCTGTTTGAGCAGGAGAAACGTTACATGGTCCCGTTCACGGAGCGTAAGGCTCAGCGTGTTCAGGATACCGTTCCTCTTAAGATCACAACAACATATACACTGGAAGCAGGCAGTGATATGGTCAAGGTAAAGACCGAATTTAACAATCAGGCCAAAGATCATCGTTTACGCGCGCTTTTCCCGTCCGGTCTGGTCACGGACTATCATTATGCTGACTCCATCTTTGAAGTCGCCAAACGGCCAAACATTCCGGCGAAGGAGTGGGTGAATCCTAGCAATGCACAGCATCAGCAAGCATTTGTTTATGTGACGGATGGGAGCACTGGGCTGATGGTTGCGAACAAAGGGCTCAATGAATATGAGATTTTACAGGAAAATGCAGGAAGTACGATTGCGGTTACGCTGCTCCGCGCTTCATCCGAACTGGGAGATTGGGGTGTATTCGACACACCGGAGGCTCAATGTCTGGGACCTCAGGCGGTGGAGTACGCTATTATTCCATTTGCAGGCGATGCGGCGAAATCAGGTGCTTGTGCAAGTGCATACACGTACCCCATCCCGTGGACGACGGTGCAGCTCGGGGAATTGGCTCATACGTATGAAAAAGAAGCGCTGCCTGTACATGGAATGAAAGGTGGCCAACTGAAATTACCACTGAGCAAACAGTGGCTGGACTGGCAAGCCGAGAATTCAACGCTGGCATTTTCCACATTGAAAATTGCAGAAGAAACAGGAGATGTGATTGCACGTTGGTTCAATTTAAGTGCTGATCCGGCTGATTTGCATGTACAGACTGGCTTCGAGTGTGTCTCCACATATGAGAGTGATGTGCTGGAGCGGGTGAAGGGTTCGCTTGAAAATAATCATCGGACGGTAGCAGGATATAAAATTGTTACGCATGGTTACGAGCTACTGTGATACCGAACGAATCAACAGAGTCAGCTGAAGTTTAGGCTTTAGAGCTTAAAGCGTTAACTGTTGGATGAGAAGCCGCCTGTGAGCGGCTTTTTCATATTTTAGGAGAATGAGGGAAAGTGCAACTGTGATAGTTTTGGGATATTATATGTCGTAATTTTATATATGAATTGTCGTGAGTTTCGATTAAAAATAAATAAATCATGTGATACCTTATAGATACGTTGTCAGAATATTATATATTATGGAGGGAAGACATCCGTGACCATTCGAATTGGAAAAATCAGTTTGTGGCATGTACATGCATGGGATTACATCAAGCAAGCCCAGGAACATGAGGATACAGTAATCGCCGCCGTGTGGGACGAAGACCCGAAGCGTGGGCAGGAAGCCGCTGACCGCTTGAACGTGCCCTTTTATGCATCGCTTGCGGATATGCTGGCACAAGATGACATTGATGCGGTAATTGTAGATGCGCCTACACGTCTCCATGAAGAGGTGATTACGGCTGCTGCCAAGGCGGGTAAACATATTTTTACCGAAAAAGTCATTGCCGCGACGCAAGTGGAGACTAATGTTATTCTGAGAGAGATTCAGGCAAACGGAGTCAAAATGACCGTTTCTCTTCCTCGTCTATATGCTGGATATACGCTGACCATTCAAGACGTGCTTGAGCGCGGATTACTCGGTCAAGTTACATACGTGAGGGCACGATTATCCCATGATGGAGCGATCACAGATTGGCTGCCTCAGCACTTCTATGATCTGCATGACTGTCAAGGCGGAGCTCTGATTGATCTGGGCTGTCACCCGATGTATCTAACGAGATTGTTTCTAAATCAGCCAATTACCGATGTGAGCGCACACTTTGGTTATATTACAGGCAAAGAAGTTGAGGATAATGCAGTGGCAACACTCTCTACATCAACAGGAGCTATTGGGGTAGTGGAAGCGGGATTTGTGAACAGTCACTCGCCTTTTACCATTGAAGTACATGGCACAGAGGGTACATTGTTATATGGAACGCCGGATTCCACATTGTTGATTCGCACGAAAGTAGCGGAAGGTCAGTATACGGATTGGACCGAACTTCCTGTTGCTGAAAATGTAGAAAGCGCATTCAATCAATGGGTAGGACACATTCAAAATGATACCGAGGACAGCGCAAACATCAACATGGCGATGGAATTGACCCGGTTGATGGAAGCGGCGAATCGCTCGGCGAAGGAAGGTAGACGAGTTGCGCTGACTGAGTTGCAAAGTTAGATATCAAGCTAGACAGGATAGATTCGATTATATAAGTTGAATGAATTACTTACACTTTAACGGAGTGGACTGTGTAAAATCTTTAGTTCTACTCAATATAATTTCGTCCTGTAAGGCGTTAAGGAGGAAGGCATCTTGAGTCTGTATCCGTATGAGAAAATGCTGGATCGGCAGGATCTCCTGGAGCGGCTTGATATTACCGTGGTATGGGGGCATTACGAGATTCGTGTGCTGCGATTTCATCTGACGACATTTCCAGCGGGGCGGATTGTCGATTTTCATAACCATGCGGAGTATGAGTTCCATTTCATTCCTAGAGGGAAAGGCAAAGTTATTATTGATGATCAGTCCCATGCATTATCGGAAGGGTTATTGTATCTGACCGGACCTGGGGTTGTTCATTATCAGGAAGCCGATGCCGAGCAGGATATGGATGAGTTGTGTCTTCATGTAGATATCGTGCATAAACCACGAGAGCATGTCGATCCATGGGAAGTTGCGGAATCAGAAGAGACGATTGAAAAACTAAAGACACTTCCGCATAAACCGGTTCAGGATTATCACCGTGCAATGCTCTGTTTTCTCGAAGCGTATGAAGCATGTGACCACAAGATGGTCGGATACTATACCTCGATTAAGCAGCTGGTTGTTAGCATTTTGTTGAAAACGGTTCGCGCTTACGATACTGGCGGAATTCGAGCTGAAGCCCCTGTAAGGGATATGACAGTGTATCGATACGATTATGCTGTACAGTACATGGAAGCTAATCACGCTTCTGTGGTGACGCTGGAGCATGTCGCCGAGAAGTTGCACATCAGCAGCCGCCAATTGCAACGCATTTTTTATCAGGTACAGCCTGATATGCCTTTCAGCCGTGTGCTGGAGGACATTCGCTTGCGTGCGGTGTGCCATAATTTACAGGAAAGCAACGTGTCCATTGAGCAGATTGCGGTTGGCTCCGGTTTTAACAATGCCAACTATTTACATGCTGTGTTTCGAAAACGCCTCGGGATGACCCCGTCGGCTTTTCGCAAAATGAAACAACCAATACTAAAGTGAGGGTGACTTATGATGAGTAAAGTGTATCGCATTGGAATTATTGGCTGTGGCGGGATCGCAAATGGCAAACATCTGCCAAGTCTGAGTAAGCTGGAGAACGTTGAACTGGCTGCTTTCTGTGATATTGTGGAAGAGCGTGCCGCAGAGGCGAAGAAACAATACGGTTCTGCCGATGCCGAGATATATACGGATTACCTGGAACTGCTGAAGGATGAATCACTCGATATTGTACATGTGCTTACCCCGAACATCTCCCACGCAGAGATTTCAATTGCGGCGCTGGAGGCTGGCAAACATGTCATGTGTGAGAAACCGATGGCCAAGACTGCGGCTGAAGCTCAGCTTATGCTGGAAGCGGCGGAACGTACAGGTAAAAAATTGACGATCGGTTACAACAACCGTTTCCGTCAGGACAGCATGTACTTAAAGCAACTGTGTGAAGCGGGCGAGCTAGGTTCGATCTATTTTGCCAAAGCCCATGCGATTCGAAGAAGAGCCGTACCGACTTGGGGTGTGTTTCTGGATGAAGAGAAACAAGGCGGCGGACCGCTGATTGACATTGGAACACATGCACTGGATCTGACCTTATGGATGATGGATAATTATCAGCCGAAAGTGGTACTTGGCACTACGCATCATGAGCTCTCCCAGAGAGAGAATGCAGCGAATGCCTGGGGGCCGTGGGACCCACAGAAATTCTCGGTGGAGGATTCAGCCTTTGGTATGATTGTCATGGAAAATGGGGCAACGATCATGCTGGAATCCAGCTGGGCGCTGAACTCGCTTGATGTGGACGAAGCTAAATGCAGTCTGAGTGGCACCGAGGCGGGAGCCGACATGAAAAACGGACTGCGCATCAATGGCGAGAAGTTCAGCCGTCTGTATACCAATGAAATTGAACTCAGCTCTGGCGGTGTGGACTTCTATGAAGGACAGTCTGAAAATGCACCAGATGTGGAGATGCGCAAATGGATTGAAGCGATCGATAAAGATTTGGAGCCCGTAGTTACACCGAAACAGGCGCTGGTGGTATCGCAGATTTTGGAAGCTATTTACGAGTCGGCACATACGGGCAAGGCAGTATACTTTAATAATTAACGGAGAAGCTTCAATAGATTGTCCTGTTAAAATAATTAGATCCCTTAAACCTTTGTCCGTTTATCCGGGCAGAGGTTTTTTGTTATTTTTCTACAATAGAGGGAGCCGTCCATACCTAATATGAATCAAACACATAGGATGACAGGAAATAAGCTGAAAAGAGGGGATGTTGTGTCTAGATACCGTACACCTCTAGGAGTATCCATCGTTGTTTGTACTAACCGTCCACAATTTTTGGATAACATCCTGCAGAATTATTTTCGCCAGCGTTACAAGGCCAAGGAACTGATTATTATTCTGAACCTTGACAGCATGAACATGCGTTTGATTCGGAAAAAGGTGCAGAAATACGCGAATGTCCACGTACACCAGGTACCCGAACGCATCTCACTAGGACAGTGCCTGAATGCAGGCATCACTAGAGCTCGTTTTTCACTCGTTGCGAAAATGGATGATGATGATTACTACTCTCCTTATTATCTGGAAGAACAGGTACGTGCGCTCAGGCAAACCGGCAGTGATATTGTGGGTAAACACTCCTGTCTGGTTTATCTGGAAGCTTCCCGAACATTGCTGATGAGGTCACCGGGCGAGAGCAATAAACCTGTGGAATTTATCCAGGGAGGCACGCTGTTATTCAGAAAAAAGGTGTTAAAAAGGGTTCGATTTACGGATCGTTCGGTGGGGGAAGATGTTACGTTTCTAAGGCAATGCAGGAAGAGAGGGTACAAGACGTATGCAACATCACCTTACAACTATGTGTATCTGCGCAGGCAGAACAAAGCAAGTCATACGTGGAGAGCAGAGGATCAGTTCTACCTTGAAGGAAGCGAGCGACTGGCTGTAACTAGGACTTTTAAACCTTTTGCAAACAAAAAGTTGTAGAAAAGGGAGACACTGCATTTTTAAGCGAAGAGTCGGATATCGTCATTCAGAAAAAAGTATAACATCCATTTGATCCAGAGAGGTTCTGACCGGTGCAGAGCGTCTTTCGTATTATCAGGTTAGCCAGTTATTACTGGTTGGCCTATTTTTTTTGCTGTTTTACGATGGGGGGAGCCGGGAAAACGTGAGCGTCTT
>NZ_FMVM01000004.1 GCF_900102085.1 Paenibacillus polysaccharolyticus
CGTTTGGTGGCGATGGCGGAGGGGTTCCACACGTACCCATCCCGAACACGACCGTTAAGCCCTCTAGCGCCGATGGTACTTGGACCGCAGGGTCCTGGGAGAGTAGGACGCCGCCAAGCAAAGCAAAGACACACTTGATGAAAATCAGGTGTGTTTTTTTGTGTGAACGATTAAATCTAAGCTAAGTGAGAAAGCAGTTTCAGTTATGATACGATACAAGTCTGACGAATCCCCCTTATTTTGACTTGTTTTATACATAAAATACTGTCTTTCCATTGTGCCAAGCTGTGATACAATAGGTGAGGTCTATATAGAAACGGAACACGCATAATTACGAGGAGGAACCGTAACACCATGAAATCAGCCCCGTTTATAGCTGTTGAAGGTCCGATTGGAGCGGGGAAAACAACGTTAGCTACGATGCTTTCCCAAGAATTGAATCTTCCATTGGTTAAAGAAATTGTCGAGGAGAATCCATTTTTGGCCTCCTTTTATCAAGATATCGACGAGTGGAGCTTCCAACTCGAAATGTTTTTTCTGTGTAACCGATTTAAGCAACTAGAAGATACCGGAGCACAATTTATTAAACAGAACAGCCCAGTCGTTTCGGATTATCATATTTATAAAAATTTGATCTTCGCTGAACGTACCTTAAAAGGAACGAAGCGGGATAAATACCGCCAAATCTATCATCTGTTAACGGATGACCTGCCCAAACCCAATCTGGTGCTCTACATTGAAGCTGAGCTGGATACATTGATGTACCGGATTAATAAGCGCGGGCGTTCCTTTGAGCAGGATATGGACCCTGCGTATATGGAGCAGTTAATTGCCGACTACAAAACAGGGATGGAGTATTTGGCCAATGGAACGAATCCGCCAGTCATTCTCAAGATTGATGCAGAGCAACTTGACTTTGTGGAACATCCTGAGGACTTCAGACAGATTGTTAATCAAGTAAAGGAGCTTATCATATGAATAACTATGGCATTCCAGCGAATGCATTAATTACAGTAGCAGGAACGGTAGGGGTGGGGAAGTCCACACTGACGGCGGCACTTGCAGATCGATTGAATTTCAAAACATCGCTTGAGCAGGTTGATCATAATCCGTATTTGGAAAAGTTTTACCATGACTTTGAACGCTGGAGTTTTCATCTGCAGATTTATTTCCTCGCTGAACGTTTTAAAGAACAGAAAAAGATTTTTGAATTGGGCGGTGGTTTTGTACAGGATCGCTCCATCTATGAGGATACGGGCATCTTTGCACAAATGCATGCCGATCAGGGCACGATGTCTGCTACCGACTTTGAGACGTATAGTAGCTTGTTTGAAGCGATGGTCATGACGCCTTATTTTCCACACCCGGATGTTCTGATCTATCTGGAAGGCAGTTTGCCATCGATTCTGAACCGGATTAACGAACGTGGTCGTGAAATGGAGATTCAGACAGACCGCTCGTATTGGGAGCACATGCATGAGCGCTATTCCGTATGGATTAACCGGTTTACAGCTTGCCCAGTACTGCGCTTGAACATTGATGAATATGATGTGCATGATTCGGCTTCAGTCGATGCTATTCTGGAGCAGATTGCAGCTGTTATTAAGCCTTCCAAAGAAGCGCAGGTATAATTTAAATATATTTATCCTATATAGGACAAGGAATAGGGGAAAATAGACATCCTCTTTTACAGTGATACAGGCTGTGGAAGGGGTGTATTTTTTTGTTTTTTTATATAAGTTAATCTAAAAAAAGGATTTAGTTGATCAAGCTTTATTGGAATATGTATGTATATAGCTATTAAAATACAGAAAAATGTTGAAATTTGAAGCTTTTTGTGGTTTTATAGGGAAGGTGAATTCTGGAAATATAGTATAAGCATGACTCAGGAGGGAAAGACATCGTGGAAGAAAAGCAAGGAGTAAAGATTGGAATGCCGATTATCGGTGGTTTGATTGCTGCCATACTGGGAGGTGTGGTGTGGGCTGCGATTGCAGCTATGACGGAGTATGAGGTTGGACTTATTGCGATACTGGTTGGCGTGCTTTGCGGGTACGCTGTCGTGTTGTTCTCAAACAAAAAAATCGCAACGGTGCACAAGATTATTGCTGTTGTTTTCGCGATGGTGGGTATCTTGCTTGGTAAATACTTGACGGTGGTTTATTTTACATCTGAATTATTTACCGATGTGAGCATGTTGACTCTGATATTTGACGGAGAAATGATTAGTGCGTTTGCAGAAACAATTAAAGAATACTTTAGCGAGCCTACAGACTGGTTGTTCATCGTTTTGGCAATTGTATCTGCTTGGCAAATTCCAGGCCGGATGGCGAAAACAAGCATGGCATCAGAAGCAACGACCCCGGATCAAGCACCAAGAGCGTAAGCAAAACACGAAGTTCTCGGAGTGGACATCACCATCAGGATGGTTCACATTGCGGCCGGGATCGCGGGATCGGTGGAGATTATCAAAAGGACGTAACGCCTCAGGGGTTACGTCCTTTTTGATGTTATTGATTCTGATCGGCAAATACAGCCATGGCATGACACATGAATTGTGCCAGCCCCTCACCAAACTGATCGATATTCTTGGTGAAGCGTTCATCGTCTACGTACATCTGACCAAGTCCTTTGAAGGCTTCTGGGGAATAGTTCCCGATCTCATTCAGGTAAATGTACCATTGTTTAATCTCGCCCTGTACTTCGGCAGATTCGGGTGCTGTGTGGCGAATGGCTGCTAATCGTCTGAAGATATCATTCATCTGATTAGAAAGTTCTTTTTGTTTGTCAGCCGGCTGGTCATTTAATTTCTGGTTTGCCTCATTGACGGCGTTGTCACCCCAGCGCTCACGGGCTTCCTGTTCGTACGGATTTTGACTAAAATCAAAACCTTGAAATTGTTCTTTAGGGGTCATTTCAATCTCTCCTCTTAGATGTAGTACGGTTTTATCGATGGTGGTAATCATTTGATCCAGACGCTGGCGTTTTTCCAGCAAAATGAGTTTGTGCATATGCAATGCTTCCTCCGCATCAAAGGCGGGGTCATCTAAAATGTTTTTGATTTCTTTCAGCGAGAAGCCGAGTTCTTTGAAAAATAAAATCTGCTGAAGTCGTTCCAGATTGGCATCCGAATACATTCGATATCCGGCATCAGTGACCTGATCTGGAACAAGCAGCCCGATCTCGTCATAATGATGCAGTGTGCGCACACTGATCGAAGCAAGTTCGGAGACTTCTTTTACCTTCATGGCCATGGGTGAAACCTCCTTACACCATGAATTGTACAATGTCACGTTACGTGAGAGTCAATACGTTAATTTTGTGAAAAAGGAGCATCATAGGAATTCAAAGCAAAGCTTGTGAAAAACAAGGTTTTTCTTCGTTAACAAGCTTAAGTACCTTTAATGCTGTATGCAAAACCTCTGCTTATTTCTGTAAGCTTAATAAAGATAGCAAGTGAGTATTCAAGCTATCCAAAATACAGAATAAAGGGGCTTTCATTGTGATTTCAAACGAGATGTATTCTATTAAAGATGATACATATGTCCAAAAACAAAGTCTTCCATGGGCGGCTCTACTGGCGTTAGCTATGGCAGGATTTATCTGCATACTTACTGAAAGCCTGCCTGCTGGGCTACTCCCTCAGATTGCCATGGGTCTTGGCATAACGCAGGCAAAAGCCGGACAACTTGTTACGTTGTATGCTGCAGGCTCTCTGGTAGCGGCAATTCCACTGACTGTGGCAACTCGCGGGTGGAGACGTAGACCTCTTTTGCTGCTATGTATTATAGGCTTTCTCTTATTTAACACGGTGACTGCCTTATCTTCGGTATATGTTATAACGTTGATTGCACGTTTTTGTGCAGGAGTAGCAGCGGGGGTGCTATGGGGAATGACCGCTGGATATGCACGTCGGATGGTGCCAGAGTCATTAAAAGGAAAAGCTATAGCCGTTGCTATGGCAGGTACACCTTTGGCATTAGCGCTTGGTGTTCCGATTGGTACTTTTTTTGGAACGTATGTAAGCTGGCGTTTAATCTTTGGAACGATATCTATATTGACGCTCGCGCTTATTGTATGGGTGTTCTGGAAAGTTCCAGATTATGAAGGCGAGGTCAAGCAGAATCAACTCTCACTGCATAAAATCCTGTTTCTTCCTGGAATAAGGCCTATTTTATTTGTGGTGCTTGCCTGGGTGTTAGCTCATAATATTTTGTATACTTACATTTCTCCTTTTCTGGAAAATACAGCACTGGCCCATAGAGTTGATCTGATTTTACTCCTATTTGGCGTAACTTCAGTGGTGGGTATTTGGATTATTGGACTGCTGATTGATCGCTACTTAAGGATACTGGTGCTATTAAGTGTTGCGATATTTGCTTTTGCCTCAGCGGCGATGGCAATCTGGAGCAATCAGCCGGCTGTTATCATTATAGGGGTGATTGCATGGGGATTGACCTTTGGCGGAGCGGCAACGTTACTCCAAACAGCTATTGCACATGCAGGAGGTCGCAGTGCCGATATCGCCCAATCGATGTTGGTAACGGCATGGAATCTAGGGATCGGTGCGGGAGGTATGGTTGGTGCTATCCTGCTTCATTGGAGCGGAGCTAGATTCCTGCCGGGTTCCTTGGTGATATTGTTGTTTATCGCTCTTCTCATCACGTTGTACTCTAAAAAACACGGATTTCCTAGTTCACCTTGAAATGGTGATATCTAAAATAGAAAAGATGAATGGTTAGGATTCCTTTGAGATCAGGAACTGGGGTTCATCAATTAGGTTTTTGGATGCAATAGGCGAGGACATTGCGATAAGTGTAGTATAGGTTCCGTATTTGTCACATTGATTTCCGAATGCCTCTAAGTCTGCAATAGAATCTGTCATGACTTTCAATAAATAATTGTGTTCTCCACTGACGCGATAACATTCTACAACTTCGGGCGACATACGGCAGAAATCAAGGAAAGCAGTGCATTCTCTAGTCTGAAATAGTAGATAGGATGTACTTTGTTTTCCTAATTTTTGCGGATTAATGATGGTGCGGTACCCTTCAATAACACCACTTTCCTCCAGTCGTTTTACACGTTCCGTGACGGCTGGCTGTGAAAGTCCCACCAATTTTCCTAATTCGGTCATGGACAATCTGGCTTGGTTTTCCATATGAAACAGGATGTTTCTATCGATCTGATCCATAAACTCACTTCCTTTTATTCTATAGGTGATTTTTCGAAGATGCTTTTATATTCATAGTAATTAAAAGATAATGGTTTGTAAATGTGAGGCTTTATAACAGAAATGATTTATATATTAAATATGTTTGGATGGAAGGGAGGGGATGAGATCGATATGTGCGTGATGCAAGGTGGGAAGAAGGTGAGAAAGGCGAAAGGATTTAAAGGATGCAGAAGGAGGTATGGGGCGCTAGAGGATGACTAGTTTGCGGAAGGATAAGGATAAAAAAGGAATCAGGAGGATGTATAGGTTGCAGAACGAGGCAAAGGAGGCGAAGAATAAAACAAGAATGCAAAGGCTGCAGCCTTTGCATTATCCGGGCCGGGAGCATGGCTATGCCTGCTCCCGGCGGGTGATCGCAGCGAGCTGTGCAGTCGCTGCGTGCACATCGGCCGCGCCCGCGATGGCGGAGATGACGGCTACGCCGTCGGCTCCAGCCGCCATCACGGCGGCCGCGGTATCGGGCGTAATGCCGCCGATACCGACCACCGGAACTGCGATGCCTGCGGCGCGCAGTTCCGCAACCCCGGCGGGGCCCAGCACAGCGTGGGCATCCGCTTTGGAGCGCGTCGGGTACATCGGCCCGACGCCAAGATAGTCTGCGCCCGCCTGCACGGCACGGCGGGCTTCAAGGGCGGAGTGGGCGGATACGCCAAGCATCCGCCCTTCTCCGATGCGGGCGCGTACCAGCGCCGCGTCCGCATCGTCCTGGCCGACGTGTACACCGTCGGCCTCCACCGCCACAGCCAGCTCCACATCATCGTTCACGATGAACGGTATCCCGTGCTGGCTGCACACCTCGCGAAGCCGCAGCGCAAGCATCATGCGGGCTTCGCCTGTCAGGGCACCAGTTCCCTTCTCGCGGAACTGGAACAGCGTGATGCCGCCAGTGATCGCCTGGCGGAGCACCTCCACCGGGTCACGCGTCGTATTGACGCTACCCATCACCAAATACAACTGCAGCGCGCGGCGCACCGCTTCCGCATCCCATCTACGCATCAGCGTTCACCCCGCTGTCTGCGCTGGTACGCAAAGTGATTCGTTGGCCCGTGCCCGGTCCCGAATCCCAGCTCATCTTCAATGGCTGCCTGAATGAATGCTCGCGCGGTCGTAACGGCAGCCAGAATAGGGGCACCCTTCGCCAGTTCCGCCGTAATGGCAGCAGAGAACGTGCAGCCGGTTCCATGGGTATGACGTGTCATAACACGAAGGTTCTCAAAATAATGAAAGGAATGCCCGTCATACAGGATATCGATAACCGTACCGCTTCCCGTATCATGTCCTCCTTTAATCAAGGCATATGTTGAACCCATCTGCACCAATTGCTTTGCGGCTTCCTCGCGCTCACTCAGGTTCCGAATCGAACTCCCGATAAGTAGTTCGGCTTCGGGAATGTTAGGTGTGATAACCAAAGCAAGAGGCAGCAGATCTTCCACAAGTGCTTGCACAGCCTCCTGCTGGAGCAGAGGTGCACCTCCTTTGGCAACCATCACGGGATCAATAACCAGATTTGACCAGTCGTATTGCTGACATTTTGCCGCAACAAGACGAATAATCTCGGCACTATACAGCATACCTGTCTTGATGGCACGCGGCTGAAAGTCGACTCCCGTTGAATCAAGTTGCTGGGCAATTCCGTCGTAATCAATCGGAAACACGCCTTGAACCCCTGTAGTGTTCTGAGCGGCGATTGCAGTAATGACCGTCATGCCGTATACACCAAGTTCTTGAAAGGTTTTGAGATCCGCCTGAATTCCTGCACCGCCGCCGTTATCAGACCCGGCAATCGTTAACGCTTGAGCAATATTCATCACACACCTCCACGAATCTGACGGATTTGTGCATGCTCGGAGAACAGCGAAGGTGTAATCTGCGCCAGTTGATTTAACAATTCAATCTGGAAGCTGCCTGGCCCCTGATGAGCCGTTCGTGCTGCAGCCTGTTCAGCGGCTACACCGTAGGTTGAGACAGCTTCCACCACGCTGTTCAGCATGTCGCGCCCCGGCTCGCCAATCGCAGCAAAAGCACCAATGACTGAGCTGAGAAGACAGCCTGCTCCGGTAACTTGGGTGAGCAATGCATGTCCGTTGCTTGTGAGGAAAGTATGATATCCGTCTGTAATAATGTCATACTGGCCCGTAATAACGACAATACAGTCAAGTTGTTGCGCGGCCTTCTCCGCAATGCTAATCCGATCACCCTCGCCAACCCCGGCGTCCACACCTTTGATATTCCATGGCACACCAATGACATGGGCCACTTCGGCGACATTGCCTCTTAATACGGTAAGACGAAGCTCACGAACCAGCATTTGTACCGTATCGGTGCGATATGTCGTGGCTCCTGCACCAACAGGATCAAGGACAACAGGCACATGATGTGCATTGGCTGATTGTCCGGCTAGACGTATCGCTTGAACGACCTTTTTATCCAATGTGCCGATGTTCAGAACCACCGCACCAGCCATTCGAGCGACGTCAGCGACTTCTTCATGAGCATAGGCCATAAACGGAGAGGCTCCGAGGGCAAGCAGACCATTTGCGGTAAAAGGGGCAACCACAAGGTTGGTAATATTATGAACCAAAGGATTGAGTGAACGTACACGTTCAAGATAAGACATCCAAATGACCTCCTTATTTTCAAATGATGGATATGGTTATGAGCGAGACGACTAGCTGAAATACAAAAAGCCCCGTCCATTTCCGGAGAAATGAACGGAGCTATACGTTTGAACTGAAGTTGATCCCCATCTAGGATAGAGATCCCCTACTGCCAATAAAAGCCGCCCCACTTCCCTCCGCTGGTATAATCCAGATCAGGTTCAAAGGGTCCGAATCGTCGTATTCGTCTCAGCCGCAAGGCTCCCCCAGTGCAAATGTACAAGATATGCAGTTATGTACTCAGCATATATCCATCTTGACTTAATGTAAATAGGGCGGGACTTAAGTCGTGAAAAGGGGATGAAAACACACACTGGACTTTGTACTAATCCGCTATTCTGATTTACCTTAGCTCGTGAACCCGATATAATGGGGATTGGCTCATATGGCCGTACTACGAATGAGGGCAGGACCGTTGTTCCTCCCGGCAGAATGGGGACCCTGAGTTGAAAACGTTCAAGAAAGTATATATTGAAATTACGAGCATCTGTAATCTGGCATGCAGCTTTTGTCCACAAACGAAGCGAGCCAAAGGATTCATCGACCCTGAAGTCTTTAATAATATATTGGATCAGATCAAACCACACACAAAACATATTTACCTGCACGTCAAAGGGGAACCGCTGCTTCATCCCAAAATTGACCTGTTGCTGGATATGGCTCATGCCAAGGGATTTAAAGTGAACATTACGACCAACGGTACGCTACTGCCAAAGACACAGCATAAATTATTGGGCAAACCTGCACTGAGACAGATGAATTTCTCGCTGCACAGCTTTGACGGTCATGAAGGTTCTACGGATCGTGACGGATACCTGCATAACATCTTGTCTTTTGTTCGTGAAGCGGTGAAACATAACGTCATCGTCTCATTCCGACTATGGAATCTGACTCAGGATAACTTCACCAATGCTCAGATGAATCGCAATCGGGAGACACTTGAGGTGCTGGAAAAGGAATTCAATCTGGACTTCCGTATTGAAGAAAAGGTGGTTGCGGGTAGTGGCGTGAAAATTGCACCCAACGTATACCTGAATCAGGACCATGAATTCCAATGGCCAAGTCTCGATGCACCTGAAGATGACGGCAAAGGTTTTTGTCATGCATTACGCAGTCAGGCAGCTGTGCTGGTTGATGGGACCGTGGTTCCATGCTGTTTGGACGGAGAAGGTGTCATCAACCTTGGAAACATCCATGAAAAGTCTTTTTCCGATATTGTGGACGGAGAGCGTGCGAACAATCTGGTATACGGTTTTTCCAAACGGGAAGCTGTAGAAGAACTTTGCCGCAAATGCGGATACCGGCAGCGCTTTGGAGCAGGAGCCTAAAATCATACGACAGATAACTCAAGTGTGTTATTCGGTAATATTCCGAGTAGCACATTTTTTTATTTATTATTAGGAAAGAATAGGCACCATTTGATTCATGATTTCAACTATTATGTAAAATGATAGTCTATTAATCTTGTTTTTATAAATATACATGGTATTATTATCCTACTGATCATAAAAGGGGGAGTAGTTCAAAAGTTACACTTTTGTGTTAATAACGGACGTTTAAGAGGAGTGTGTCGAGTTTTGAATTTAAAATGGAAAAAGTTTAATCGAAAGTTGTCAGCAGTACTCTCTACATCATTGATTGCCTCTATGTTTTCTATGCAATTGCTAGCCTCGGCGGAAGTGGCTCCATCATCTGTAACGTCATTTAAGGATGTTGAACACTCCTATGCCAAAACAGAAATTACGAAGTTAATTGAAAAAGGCATTTTATCTGGATTTGCGGATGGAACATTTAAACCCTCAGATTCAGTAACACGTGCTCAATTGGCAAAGATTATGGTGGGTGCGCTTCAATTAAAGCCTGACTCTACTGTAGCTAGTTCCTTTAAAGATGTGGAGCAATCCAAATGGTATGCTGGCTATGTATCTGCACTCGTTCAATCTGGTATTGCCCAAGGAACCTCGAAGGATACGTTTTCTCCAGATAAAAAAGTTACGAGAGAGGAACTGGCTGTATTCTTCGTAAGAGCATTCGGCTGGGAAACAAAGAACGCACCAACTCAAACAACAAAGCCACAGCTCGCTGATTTGGATAAAGTATCAGACTGGGCGAAGGATTCTGTGTCACTCGCATATCAATCCGGATTTATTAAAGGTATTGTTCAGAAAGACGGAACAACAACGTTTAATCCAACGGGTGTAGCGGATCGACAAGCATTGGCAAGACTTGCTTATGAGTTTGTCATGAATAAGTCTACATATGATAATATTATGATTCCTGCGAAGACAGACGAAGATACAAACAACTCTAACTCCACAAAACCAGAAACAACGAAGCCTTCTGAAAACAGCAACAAAGGTAACAGTAGCAACAATAGCTCTACCGGGGATAATGGAAACAATAACAACACTGGTGGAAATAATGGAGGAGGTCAACAAACTTCCAGCAAAAACCTTACTTCTCCAGGCACATACACTTTGGGTAACGTAACCGGTAATGTCACGATTGGTTCTCAAGGTGTAATTCTGAAAGATACTAAGATCAATGGTAACCTTCAAGTTCTTGAATCTGTAGCTAATGGTGATGTTACACTTGATCATGTTACTGTTACAGGAACAACTAGCATTAAAGGTGGAGGACCCAACAGTATCCATGCACTAAACTCTGTTCTTGCGACTGTAATTGTAGATAAAGCAGATGGAAGTGTTCGTTTGGTTCTGGAAGGTGCGAGTGATGTACAACAGATTGAGATCAAGTCTGGAGCCATCGTAAAGAATGATTCCACAGGTGATGTTGGTCCGATTGAATTGACAGACTCTATTCCACATAATGCTGCGGTAGTGTTGAACGGAACGTTTGACTCTATTATGGTTCATGCAGAGCAGATTTCAGTAGAGTTTGGAGACAACTCCAGCATCGGAAATCTCGAGGTGTTCCAACAAGCACTGAATACGGTTTTCAAAATCAATCAAGGTGCAACCGTAAATCGCGCGATACTGGATGCTATTGTGCAATTCTCTGGAGCGGGTTCGTTAACTTCTGCACAAGTCAATGTAGAGGGAAGTGACTTTAGCGGGCTGCAACAGCAGCCAAGAATTGAAGCAGATCCTACAGTGACTAGTTTGGTATACTTACCTGAAATTAGTGATCTTTCAGCTGTAAATGCTACGAAACAAATTGTACTTACAGGCGTAATAGGCTCAGCGAACAAAGATGTGACGTCTCTTGCAAGCTGGGAAGTAGAAAATAACGGCATTGTCACTGTAAACTCGGGTAAAATTCAAGCTGTAGCTAACGGTACAACCGTTGTGAAGGCTAAATACGGAGAATATCAAATTCAAGTTCCAGTGACTGTTGCAGTATATAATGAATCAAACCATCCGACTCTGGAAGGTATTCAGGTTACAAATGGAAGTGCTAAACTGACATTTACCAATGGACTGGATGCATCTGGACTGACTGCTGAAGACTTTGTGGTACATGCATACTATAACGGTCAAGAGCGGGAATTGAATAATTTACAGTATCACAATGGGGAATTTACATTTAGCCCTATCGATAGTTACGGTTCCACATTGTACATTACAGTTGATTCCAATACGGAAAAGACTCATTTTGCAGGAAGCCAAAGTGCTTCTGTAAAACTTACAGGATTCGGCGGACATATTAAAGATGTCGCTGGAGCACCAGTAGCCAATTTGCAAATTTCTTTTAGAAAAGGTCTGGATAACAAAACGGGTGATATTGTTGGTACAGTAACGACAGACACTTATGGTGATTATTACATTAATCTGCAACCAGGCATCTACACAGGTGAGCTTGGAGGCGGAGATACAAAGTACATTAGAACATATCTTATTGGTGTATCGGCTGTTAATGTAAAAAACCAAAATGAAAATCAAACAGCGATTGAGATTCCGGCAGCTAATGAAACACGTTTTGTATTAACCTGGGGTAAAGATCCAGCAGATCTGGATTCACATCTTATCGGCCCAGCTGGTGATGGAGGAGTGTTCCATACCTACTACGTGGATAAACGTTATTATTATGATGACGAACTGATGGTAGATCTGGATCTGGATGATACTACATCTTATGGACCAGAGACGACGACGATTCGCCAATTGCTTCCGGGAACATATACCTTCTACGTACATCATTATTCAGGCACAAGTACAATCAAGATGTCTGGTGCTAAAATTGATGTATTCCACGGAGCTGTCGCAACGCCAAGTGCAACCTACACGGTTGAAGAAGGAAGCGGAAATGAATTGTACTGGATCGTTCTGAAAATGATTGTTGCTGAAAACGGTACAGTGACTTATGAAACTGTGAATCAATTTACTAATGTTAATCCGCTTTATACGTTAACACCAGATTCTTCTTCTCAAGGAACAGATGGAGCAGAGGAATAGGATAATCTTTGGTTAGACGAAGTATATTTAGAGAACTCCCTGTTATTTTAAAAACAGGGGGTTCTTTTTAGGTTAACGATGATATCCAGACAATAAAGACGGCATATTTGAAGTTGATATCGGTACATATCAATGTAGAAACAGAATGTATATATGCGAACAATACAGAAGGGATGCTAAAAAATGTAAATGTGATCTTAAGATTATTCCTGTAATCTCCCTTTTTTTGTAGGATTAGGACAGGTTCCGAGCAGTGATCTACTTCTGCGGTTCTGTCAGACAAGCTAGCGTGCTTGGAGACAAATTCACTTATATTAAGGGAGGATGTTCTTGATGAAAAAAATGTTAACGCTGTTGTTGTCCGCCGGTCTGGTCGCTTCCATATTTGGTGTTATGCCCGCAGCGGCTGCGCCAACGGTTGTAAACTCAACGATTGTTGTACCTAAGGGCACGACGTATGATGGACAGGGGAAAACCTTTGTGGCTAATCCATCCACCTTGGGTGACGGTTCTCAAGCAGAGAATCAGAAGCCGGTCTTCCGGCTGGAAGCAGGTGCTACACTGAAAAATGTCATCATCGGTGCGCCAGCGGCAGACGGTGTACATTGTTATGGTAACTGTAATATTTCGAATGTAGTATGGCAGGATGTGGGCGAGGACGCGTTGACATTGAAATCGTCAGGAACGGTGAACATTACAGGCGGTGCGGCATACAAGGCTTATGATAAAGTGTTCCAGATGAATGCTTCGGGTACGATTAATATCAAAAATTTCAGAGCAGATGATATCGGTAAGCTTGTTCGGCAAAATGGAGGAACATCCTATGCAGTTAATATGACGCTTGATAATTCCAACATATCCAATGTCAAAGATTCCATTATGCGTACAGATAGCAGCAGTACACAAGGGCGAATTACGAATACACGTTATTCCAAAGTGCCAACACTTTTCAAAGGATTTGCTTCAGGTAAAACGAGCCAGTCGGGTAATACGCAGTATTAAACTGTGGGGAACTTAGTTATCCAAACTAGGTAGACTGGATCAGTGTACCAAATTTATTTGTCGAACAGTGCGGTAGGAATCACTAATCTATCCATTAATCGTTTGAATAAGCATGTTGCTTATATAACTAAGCCATATGCACCATACAGGGTGGAGCAGAGCAAATGCTGCTTCACCCTGTTTTTTATGCTCATAGCCATACGACACAATTTAGCCAGCTTGATTTACATATGGGCAATATGAAGCTTCTTGTGATAATATGTGCACTAACTGTACCAATCGCATGGTTAAGAGGGGATACATATGTCAATTCGCATCAAAATGCTGCTTTCGTTTACAGGCATGCTTGTGATCAGTCTCCTGTTTATATTGCTTACAGCAAGTCTCTATACGATTGCGGCAACAGGGGATTTGCAAAGTTTCCGAGATATATACAAAGTCCATTATCAGATCAATCCACTGACGGAACAGGGAGAGACGATCTTTCAAGAGATGAAGTTTACAGCGAAAAGTGATCCGGACGAGCTACAGGACAAGGTATTGCTTCGGGAATACGATATGAAACTTCGAGCCGAGAAATCCGGGCTCTACGTGAGGCGTGAGGACAGTCCGATCTTTGAATCGCGGACATTCCATCAACCCGGATTGGGACAGGCACTGCCCGCCTATGATCTGAACAACAACCAGATTCGAAGTACGTTTAACATCGGTGAGCGCTTCTACGCGTATGCCAAGTTTGATTTTCAGTATTCAGATGGAGAACGAGGCAGTATCTTTGTCATACGGGAGAGAAGTCCGTTTGCAGAACTGACACGCAAGCTGTTGCCTGTGATGTCTCTCCTGTTGATTGGTGTCCTGATCATCGCTAACCTTCTTCTGTTCCGCTGGATTACACGTAGTTTCATTCAACCGTTGCATCAGTTACGAAGTTCGGCCGAACAGATCAAAAACGGTAATTTGTCTTTCAAGCTTGAACCTTCCTCCAATGACGAAGTTGGACAGCTTAGTGAGGCATTTGAAAGTATGCGGAATCAGTTGCAACGATCCAATGAGTTGCGACAGCAAGATGAGATTAACCGCAGAGAGTTGATCTCCAACATTTCGCATGATCTTCGCACGCCGATTACTAATATTAAAGGGTATATCGAGGGCATTCGGGATGGGGTAGCGAACACACCGGAGAAGATGGACACTTACGTCAACATTATTCATTCCAAAGCGGTTAGCATGGATAAACTGGTGGATGAATTGTTCTTGTACTCCAAACTGGACTTGAATCAGGAACCGTTTGTGTTCAGCCCAGTGGATCTGGTTGATTTTATGGAGGATAGCATTGAAGAACTGCGATATGATCTGGAGGACAAAGGAGTAGGACTCGAGTGGCATAACCGAACTTCGGGCTCCGTTCTGTCTGCTGTGGATCTGGATAAACTGAAACGCACGATTGTCAACATTGTTGATAATGCACTGAAATATATGAATGATGACGACAAACGACTCCGTATTACTCTTGAAACGAATCAAGAGTGGAATACCATTACATTCCAGGATAATGGGAAAGGCATATCCGAGGAAGATCTGCCGCATATATTTGAGCGTTTCTACCGAGCCGAGCATTCACGCAACTCGTCTACGGGCGGAAGTGGTCTTGGACTGGCCATTGCCCACCAGATTGTAGCTGGACATGGTGGTTTAATCTGGGCAGAAAGCAAGCTGGGTGAAGGCACGAGCATCCATATCCAATTGAAAAGGCTCATAGATGAAAGGGGGAAAAAGCATGACTGATATTCTGATCATTGAGGATGAAACGACCATTGCCGAACTGGAACGGGACTATTTCGAACTCCATGGATTTACGGTAGAGCTGTGTCATAACGGGGATGAAGGATTGCGCCGTGCTCTGGACGAGAATTACCGACTTGTCATCGTAGATTTGATGCTTCCCGGGATGGATGGTTTCGAATTATGCAGGCTCATTCGTGAGGAGAAGGAAGTGCCCATCCTTGTCGTTTCCGCAAAAAAAGAGGAGATCGATAAAATCCGCACGTTTAATCTCGGTGTCGACGATTTTATTACGAAGCCGTTCAGCCCAAGCGAATTGGTCGCAAGAGCCAAGGCTCACCTGACCCGGTACGAGAGATTGCTCGGCAAGAGCAAACCTGCTGAACAGGATGAGATCCACATTCGCGGACTTCACATCGACAAGGGATCACGCCGTGTATTTTTGAACGGAGAAGAGGTGGGCATCACCACCAAAGAATTTGATCTGCTTGTATTTTTGGCGAGTCATCCGAACCGTGTATTCAGCAAATCCGATCTGTTCGAACGAATATGGGGCATGGAATCGAATGGCGATATTGCAACGGTAACAGTGCATGTTCGTAAGCTGCGCGGGAAACTGGAGAGTGATCCGAAACATCCCGAATACATCGAAACGGTCTGGGGTGCGGGGTATCGTTTCACCATATAAGTTTAGAGAAAGATTCGTTGCAGTTTATATTTTGTTAATATATTTGTTCTTTGGAGTTTCTTTTTATCCCCTACGCTATAGATAGATGCAACAACTACCTACAGAGGGGAAGAACATTTCATGAATCTTACAGCTCGTAAACTAGTAGCACTATTAACGATAACCGCATTGGGAACAGCGACACTTCCATTCACAACACCTCAAGCTCAGGCAGCTGGATTCACAACTTCTATGTCCGCTACAGCGACACAGCTTGCGAATCAACAGGTGCAGGCGGCCATCAAAGAACTGAACCGTCTCGGGATCATGAACGGATATAGCGATCAATCGATGGGTGAACTTCGGGCGATCACACGCGCAGAGTTAGCTTCATTGATATATAGAACATTTGATTTGCAGAACAAGACAGGAGACAGTGCAGTAACGTTAACGGATATCCAGGCGAATGCTTGGTATGCGCCTTATGCTCTTAAGGCGGTGGAGACAGGGATCATGCAGTCCGTCGATGGAGAGTTCCATCCTCAAAGTCTGGTAACGGATGCGGAGCTGGAAGAGGTCGTATCTAAAGCATTAAAACGGGATGTGAAGTCCGTACACCATTGGATGAGTGCTTTCTATGAAGAAACGGGCTCTGTAACACGGGGCGAAACGGCAGTGTTGCTGCAAAAGGCTTATCAAGCTATCCCATCGGATCAAGCTCGCATTGAGAGTATTAAACCGTTGAATAACATGACTCTTGTGATCACCTTCGACAAGCCACTTACGGCAGAAGATGAAGTGTTTGCCAAATCCCGGACAGACTTTGCATTCAGCGGGGGGCTAACCTTAACCAATATGCCACGTTTGAAAACAGGCTCTGTTGCTACATACATCGTGCCGACATCCGTTCAACAAGCTGGAGAAGCATACAGCCTTACATATAAAGGACAAGATGCTGGTTCATTCAAAGGCAGTGACGTTAAAGTAAATATGACTCAAGTGCGTCAGGTCACGAATGATACGTTTGAGATTGAAGCTTTGAAGGAAAAAGGTGTGGTGGATTACGGTTATATTATTTCGGCATACAGCGCTGGTCGCGGGGCTAATGCTTTCATTCTGAACGATCAGGAGCAGGCAGACGGCAAAACGTATCAAATTATTTCGTCCATGCAGGCAAGACAAGTTACCATTACGCCGGAAAATGGCGAGCCGATCATTGCCAAATATGTTCCGTTTACGCAATCCACTGATGGCAGACAAGAACCCAAATTCCGATTGCCAGAAGGCCAGATTCTGAAACCAGGGGTATCTTACACTGTGACTTCGGAATGGGCCAGTATCGAGCATGCTTCCTTTACTGCGAAATCATTCGAAGCATTAGTCGTTAAGAGCGCTAAAGTCGCGAGTGATAGTGCCATTGAAGTGACACTTGCCCAAGATCCGGGAGATGAACTATTCTCTGGACGGAGTGTTAGCCTGACAGCACCAGATGGGCATGTCCTGACAGCGACGTATAAATATTCAAGCCGGAAAGGTGCAACAGGTGTATTTGAACTTGCGAATGGAGAAAAGCTGATCTCCGGCACAATCTATACGCTGAACCCGGTTGGCGATTGGAGTGTTGCATCATCGGTAACGGTGGTACAACAGTAAGGAGGACCTATGAACAAATCCCTGATGCTGATTATTCTGATCAGCAGTGTGCTGTTCGTTCAAGGCTGTATGCTTAACGAAGAAGATAACTCAAAGGAGGGAAGCCGTATGGCCTCACTAAATCAACAGTTATTCAGTGCAGCTGAAGCAAAAGATACCGGGAGTATCGAAAAGCTCATTCAGGAGGGAGCCGATGTTAAGGCTCAAGATCAGAGCGGAAGAACGGCCCTGATGATTGCAACGTACAATCAGGATATCGCATCTGTGCAAAAGCTGATTGAAGCAGGAGCGGATGTTAACCAGCAGGATGACATGTTGGATAGTCCGTTTTTATATGCGGGTGCCGAAGGGTATTTGGATATTTTGAAGATTACTATTCAGGCAGGGGCAGATCCTGCTATCACAAACCGGTACGGAGGAACGGCGCTCATTCCCGCTTCGGAGCATGGATACGTTGACGTGGTGCGAGAGCTACTGACCAATACCACGGTAGATGTGAACCATGTGAATAAATTAGGATGGACAGCATTGTTGGAGGCGATCATTCTAAACGATGGCAATGAACGGCAACAGGAGACCATTGAATTGCTTATCCAACATGGGGCTGATGTTAATCTGGCCGATGGCGATGGTGTGTCTCCCCTCCGTCATGCCAGAGCAAAAGGTTTTAAGGAGATCGAAGCTATTTTGTTGCAAGCAGGTGCAAAGTAGTGACACATTATTACTGTAGAGTAAACGGGCATCTGCCGAGGTAGTAACTGAACATCAACGAAAACGGGATGAGAGTAGCCTTTGCTATCTCATCCCGCTTTTTTGTGGTTATTGCGATATTTTTAGTGCAGGCATCTCTTTATTCAACCTATCTTTACTTCCAAACGAACTACTTCTCCCCTGGCACTTCGACGATAACTTTGCCTTTGGTTGGCGTAGCAGAGCCGCTTTCAAGTGAGCCTTTCTTGTTCATCATGTCATAGGCGGTTTCCTCCAGCATGCGGGAGTACTTGAAGGATACGAGTGTTTTACCAGCGACAGAAGGGCGGGTTCCTGCTTCGGTCACAGATTTGGTTTTAATAAAGAACAAATCACCAATCGTTCCGGCTTGTTTACCCAGATTAGCCTGCCATTTCAGCATGGCATTGCCGTTTGTAATTGTATAATAACTGACCAGATCGTTATCCTCAATCATGAAGAAGCGGTCCTTTTGGCCTTGTTCAAAAATGTAAACTGTTGATGAATCCACTGGCCCGAGCGGATTTTTCACATGTAGGCGCGGTTGGCCGAAACTTGAAAGCCGCGGCAGCTGCAACGCTGCTTCGCGAGCTGCCGTCAAATCAGAACCGTTGTAATCCTTCACTACGGAAGCATTGGTGGTGTAAATATAAGCTTCCTTGGCAGCCTGATTCCAGCGCACTTGTGCGCCAAACGTTTCACCAATGGCACGAAGTGGCAGCATCGCTTTTCCTTTTACCAGAATGGGAGCCGAGGACAGGGTGGCATTCTGGCCATTCTTTTTCATCGTTTTACTATTGGGTGTCAGCACGTATTGGTCACTGCCTGTTTTGATACTGATTTGTTTGCTCTTATTGTCATAACCGAAGGTATAATCTCCGAGAAATTGCAGTTCAGTCAGGGCAATGTATGTGACCCCTTGGCGGATGACTACATCGTATTGTGCAGAAATATTGTTAATGTATGCCATAGGTTTCGTTGTAGTGGCTGCTTCAGCCACCGTAGGTGTGAACAGTGCAGGAGCTACTCCTGCGGTCAGAATGGAGGCGGCCAGCAGCATCTTCCATTTTTTTTGCTTCCAAATTGCGTTGTGTAATGGTGCTGTGTTTTTCATAATCAATCTCCTTTCAGATCATTAGACGGATGGATTGTTCCAAAAGTTGCATATTAATGGAACATCCATAAGATATTAACCTAGTTCCTGTATATTAAACTGTAAATTGAGGACATGAAATAAAGCTGTGTTCGAGGGAAGAAAGGATATGATTTTTCCAAGATTCATTCGGAAAACAGGTAACTTTTTGATATGGGGAACGTCTTATATGGAAATAACTTCTATTGGGAGATGAATGTGTGTGAAAAAGGAGCCTAATCAGAACATATGGGGTTATACTCGCTGCTTTACCTTAACGGGAATAACTGTGCTACTGCTAACAGGATGTATGATGCCAGATCCCCAAACGGATGTGCCGGGCAGACAGGCTCAGGTTTCAACAACACAGACAACTGACTCGAAAGCTCCAATTCAAGTCTCCGATACAATTTTTAACGATTTACAGTTGCCTGGTTCATCAACCTTGCTTTCAGCGCAGCAAATTTCCGCCAAGATCCCCTACAAAAAGGGAGAACGAGTAACGCTCAGAGAGGGATTACCTCTTTTCAGTGGGCGGAAGGATAACCGCGTTGCAGTAGATCAGATGAAGATTATATATCTCACTATACCGAAGGAAAAGTATATTTTGACTGGGGTTCAGGGGGAGTGGATGCAAGTCAAGAACCAGCAGCAAGATAGCTACTGGCTTCCTGCCTGGTATGCGCTTAAGCAGAGTAACAACATAACGCAAACTGATCCTCATACATTCACTGTTCAAACGGATAGCAAATTGTACCTCACTCCTGACAGTACGATAACTTGGCCTTCCGATCAGGCGCTATTGAAGAAGGCGCTCATCGTGGCTGAGTGGAAGGAGTGGGTCGGCGTGTCCATTGCTCCCCGTATTTGGAGCAAGGAATGGACAGGTTATCACCATGTGATGCTCTGGATCAAGAAAAAGGATATTACAGGTCAAACTCCTGTCTCCGATGGATGGTTTGTAAGTGAGCCATCGTTATCTATCTCTATGCTCCGCCATCTGGTAGATACCAAGCTGGATCAAACGACGACCACCAAGCAGGTTGCCAAGTGGTTAGGGGAGCCGGATTGGAAGGAGCAGTCCAGAAATCTGAATGAACCAGGTGATCCGATGCGAGTTAGACAGACCTGGAGATATGAGCGGCAGGATGCACATTTATTGTTAACCTTTAATAACAACGGCAAGCTGACCGAGATTCATTGGAGTATGCCAGCGAGTCAGGATAATGAGGCAGATCTCCGAAGTGATGAGCGTATGGGCACGTTTACTTATTTCACTCAAGTTGCTATGGGGAAGTCGCTCCCGCAAACGCTACCCTGGAAACCGGAATGGGTGAATCAGGGAGATCTGAACTATACCTTTCTACAAGCGGGTACAGATGATGTGCTCCTCATGAAGGGAGATGATGGCGGGTTTAGCGGCATGCATTATGATGATTCCTTCTACGCGCTGGATCGACATACAGGGAAATTGCTCTGGAGAGTGCATAACGGATATGGTCCTGCTCAAGCGGTTTTAAATACCAAGCGGGATGCCGTTACACTATATACAAGTTATGACACCGATCGCAAGCAATATCTGGATCGTTTGCGCCATATCAACCTGAAAGACGGAAAGCTTCTATGGGAATATAAACCTGAGGTACAAGATAAGCGGAATAACAGTACAAACAAGAAGAATACAGCTGACGATATGGTATGGTTGAACGGCATCAAAGCTGCCCGAAATGTAGTTATTGTAGATATCCCTGCGGCTGAAGGCTCCAGTAATGGATGGATTCATGTGCTTAATAGTTCAACCGGTAAACGGTTATGGACTAAGAAATTAACGACAGGATATCAATTGCTTAATCGGAATGCCGACGAACCTTATGTTCTATATCAGGAGAAAAATCAGCTTGTTGCCGCAGATCCTCTAACGGGACGAACGGTTTGGCAGGTGAAGGCGGGACCATCCGCGATAGATCATATCGAGAATGATTCCTATTTTGACGGTATCCATCGTTATGATCCGTTTGGCTCAGCACCCCTTGGGCGTTGGATGTTGCTGGATGATCAGTGGGTGCTGCTTGATTTGAATTCTGGTAAGAAAAAATCTCTAATTCCTGCACGTATAGGTCAGCAGATAGAAGTACTAAATGATGATATGGTGCTGATTCGTCAGAATAAAAAAGGAAATATGTACGGTGATTACGGAGATTATACAACCTCCTTATTTGACCCAGATACAGGCAAGATTCGCTGGACGGTTGATGCGAAAATTGAACGTGGACTTCTAGAGGCGGATCAACTGTATGTCATTAGAAACGGATATCCTGCCGCCGTGGATTACCATACCGGGGAGACACGGTGGGATGCACAAGAATCTGTTGGAACAAACCAATATTCGACCAATCAGGGCAGTTACCTCATCATTGGAGATCGTTTGTTGCTTCCGCGAAATGAAAACTTGCTTGTGATGGATAAAAACGATGGAACTCTGCTAGGGCGTGTGCATGATGTAGTCATGGGGACTCCGGAGCATCGGGATCGGGATGCAAAGAATGGCATGATCAACCGAATCGACGATAAAGTGTATGTCGGATCAGCTAACGGACGTTTCCGTGTCTTTCCAGTTGATCAGCTGGAAGGAGATATCTCTTTTTAAAAGCTTGTCTGGGTCGCCATGTTGTTTTATTATAAATGAACAGGATTGCTCGCGCTCCGGTTATCGGCTGTGCGGGCTTTCTTCATGTGTTCTTGAAAGATTCTTGAGAGATACTTGAGGGAACCATACATGATCATTCACGGGAGGAATCTCCATGATTTCATTATATGGTGTGAGCAAACGGTTCAACGAGCGCGGTTCCCGTGCGGATCAGGGATTTGAGGCCTTGCGATCCGTCTCACTTGAAATAGGTAAAGGTGAGATTCATGGCATTATTGGTTCCAGCGGGGCAGGAAAGTCGACCTTGCTACGGATGCTCAACGGTTTGGAACAGCCTGATGCTGGAGAGGTTACCGTCAATGGTCAGCAACTGACCGGAATGAACGAGCGAGACTTGCGTCAGGCGCGTCGGTCCATCGGTATGATCTTCCAGCATTTCAATCTGGTCAGCAATCGCACGGTGCTGAGCAATGTGAGCATGCCCTTGGAACTGGCCGGCAAATCACGTTCACAGCGGCGAGAGCGAGGGTTAGAAGTACTTCGATTCGTAGGACTGGAGGACAAAGCGAACCAGTATCCGGCTCAGCTGAGCGGAGGACAGAAGCAACGCGTTGCTATTGCCAGAGCGCTTGCCAGTCATCCAGCTGTATTGCTCTGCGATGAACCAACGTCTTCACTTGATCCGCAGACAACAGGGGGAATATTGGATGTGCTTCGTCATGTGAACGAAACGATGGGGGTGACGATTGTCATTGTTACCCATGAGATGGAGGTAGCTCGTCGATTATGTCACCGTATTACGGTGATGAAAGAGGGTCAGATTGTGCGTACCCTATCGGAATCAGAAGTTCGCAGTATCCCGGTTCCACAGCCGGATATCCTTACTTCACTGCTTGCAGACGACACTTTGGGTGGAACAGGAACGGAAAAGGTAACGGGCACCACTCTCCAGCGTCTGGCGGAACAGGAGGACGGGCAATGATGTTACCTGAGTCAGTGCTTAAATATCAGCATGAAATCTGGCAGGCCATTGGAGAAACATTTGTGATGGTGGGGATATCCATCGCGGCAGCAGTGCTGGTCGGTTTGCCTCTCGGTACGCTATTGTATCTGTTTCGTAAAGGGCAACGATACCAGAATCGAGCCTTGTTCACGGTTCTGGGCAGTCTTGTGAATATTATTCGTTCCTTTCCATTCCTGCTGCTGGTCGTCTTCATGATCCCGTTCACTCGGTTGGTTGTAGGCACATCCATCGGTACGTTAGCTGCAACGGTACCTTTATCGGTCATTGCTATTGCTTATTATGCCCGCCTTGTCGAACAGGCGCTACTCGATGTGCCTAAAGGTGTCATCGAAGCAGCCTCTTCTATGGGAGCCTCGACCGTGCAACTTGTCCTTAAATTCCTGTACGTGGAGGCAAGGTCTGGTCTTGTGCTGGGACTTACCACAGCAACGATCAGTTTTGTTTCCTATTCTACGGTAATGGGGATTGTTGGCGGTGGCGGTGTTGGTGATTTTGCCATTCGTTATGGTTATCAACGCTTCGAAACGGAAATTATGATATTTACGATTGTTATCATGATTGTGCTGGTACAGATGATTCAATTCACGGGTAGCCGACTGTCTCGCTGGTTGGATCGCAGATCCTGAGGAACCCGCTAAAAATGACTACAGAATGTACAGAGAAGGGGTAAATATTCAATGAAAGTAAAATTGATGCTCATGCTACTCGCGGTTATGCTCGTTGTATCCGCCTGCGGTAAAAAAGAAGAAACGCCTGCTACTGAGGGGGCGAAGCCAGAATCACAAGCCGGACAGGAAGTTACACTAAAAGTAGCGACATTGATTCCGCCAATGACGGATGTACTGGATATCGTTAAACCGCTTCTTAAAGAAGATGGCGTAAACTTGGAGGTTGTGGTGCTGTCAGATAACGTACAGCCGAATACGGCTCTAGCGAACAAGGAAGTGGATGCGAACTTCTTCCAACACGTGCCGTACATGAAACAGTACAATGAGGCGAATAGTGCAACTCTGGTTCCTGTTCAGCCCATCTATAACGCGATCTATGGTGGATACTCCAAAACCTACAAGTCCATCGATGAACTGCCAGAAGGAGCAACGATTGCGATTGCCAATGATCCTTCAAACATCGGGCGCTCCCTCGTCATGCTGGAACAAAACGGCCTGATTAAACTCAAAGAGGGTGTGGGTTTTAATGCGACACAGGCAGACATCACGGAGAACAAAAAGAACTTTAAGTTCAAAGAGGTAGATTTGCTGATGCTTGCCCGTATGATGGATGATGCAGATCTGGTAGCTATGACTCCTGCCTATGCGAGCCCGCTCGGTCTGACGCCCAAAAAGGATGCTTTGCTGACCGAGAAGGACGATTCCCATTTTGCGATCACGTTGGTAGCCCGTGAGGATAACAAAGACTCCGAAGCCATCCAGAAGCTGGCTAAACGTATGGCTGGCCCTGAAGTGAAAGCCTTTTTCGAAAAAAATTACGCAGATATTGCCATTCCAGCATTCTAAGGTATAGGTGAGTATAGAGATTCGAACATTGAGATCCGAGCCAATATGCTTGGGTCTTTTTGTTTGTAATCTTACTTCTGTTAACAACTATTTAGAAACTTAATAGAACCGGAGTTAAATTCGTTTAATTTAGTTAATAACTTTTTTGTATGTTAGTGAAAATATCAATTTAATATGGAAGAGGTAGAGTGAATTGTCGTTGGAAAACAAAAAAACAGGTTGGTTAGGAAAGATTGTAACCGATTTTAAGGTCAAACTGATCATGTCCTTCATTATCTTTTTGGCGGCCCCTTCCATCACTATAGGTGTATTGTCTTATAACAATGCCAAAGAGGAAGTAACGAAACAAATTTTACATAGTGCAGAGGAAAATGTGAATTTAGCTAATAGTACGATTGATTTAATAGTCAATGTGAAACGCAAGCAGGTTGAATATTATGCGAAAGTTTTTACTGCAGACACCATGAAAAATTCAGAAGCAAACATGCTGGAGGAAATAAAGGGATTCATCGGGCAGAACCCGGATGTGGTTTTGGTCAGTATAGGAAATGAAAATGGAAAATATTTAAGTTCTTCGGATACAGCTACCCCGCAAGATTATGATCCACGAACCAGACCTTGGTATACAGAAGCGATGAGTCAACCTGGTCAGGTTATCGTCACAGATCCGTACACCTCCACATCAACGAATTCAGTTACGGTTTCAATTGCAAAGGCATTGGACGATCGCTCTGGTGTAGTCAGCCTTGATCTGGATCTGAACGACATTAGCAATAGTATAAGCAAGATCAAGGTAGGGGAGCAGGGATATATGGTCTTGCTGGATCGTAGCAAAAAGTATATCTATCACCCGAACAGCCCAGCTGGATCAGACGCGAAAGAGTCATTTTGGACAGAGGTATTTGATAACGAATCAGGCACATTTGATTATGTCTATAATGATGAGCCCAAGGTTATGTATTATTTAACGAATGGTTCAACCAATTGGAAAATCGCAGGTACGATGTTTACCTCCGAGGTGCATGAGGCGACAGCTCCGATTCTGCATCGTATGATCATTGTGCTGTTATCTTGCCTTGGCGTTGGGGCTGTAATTATCTGGCTTGTCATGCGATCTATTATTAAACCGATCAGAGAATTGAAAAATCAAGCGATACAAGTGAGTGAAGGAGATCTGACACAGACTATTGTAAGTAAAAGTTCGGATGAGCTTGGTCAACTTAGCGACGCCTTTGGCAAAATGCAGACGAATCTGCGCTTGCTGATCCAGAATGTAGAGCATAGCGCAAGTCAGGTAGTTACCTCATCAGAAGAGATGACGCAGAGCGCAGAAGTGACCAGTGCTGCGAGTGAACAGGTGGCCAGGGCTATTCAGGAAATTACGCTGGGAGCCGAGAAACAAATGCATGGTATTGAGCATAATCACGAGGCCATGCGCGAAATTACGTCTGGTGTAACCAATATTGCGGAGAGATCGGTTCATGTGTCCGAATTAGCCAAACAGACCACATTACAAGCAGAAGAAGGTGGCAACACGGTTAAGCAGACGGTAGATCAGATGAAATCAATTCAAGAGACCGTCTTACAGATGAGTCGTATCATTCAGACATTGGATCAACGTTCTGAGCAAATCTCGGCCATCACAGAGCTGATGGGAAATATGGCAAAACAAACGAATCTACTAGCTCTGAATGCGTCGATTGAGGCTGCACGTGCAGGTGCACACGGGAATGGGTTCGCCGTAGTAGCTGGAGAAGTTCGCAAGCTCGCAGAGCAATCCCAGCAGTCTGCTCAGGATATTACTGCCCTGACATCTGCGGTCCAGAAGGATACATTGGAATCCGTTGATATGATGAAGAAAGTGGCATTAGAGGTCGAACAGGGCATGGAGGTTTCCACGGAAGCTATTCAGAAGTTCCAACGTATTCTGGAGAGTATGCGCGAGACTACACCTCAGATTGAAGAGATCGCAGCCACTTCACAGCAGATTACGGCTGGAGTACAGGAGGTTGGGGCTGTGTCTAGCGAACTGGCAGGTATTGCTTCAGCGAATGCCTCAACTTCGGAAGAGGTCGCAGCCTCATCGGAAGAACAGCTGGCTTCGATGGAGGAGATATCAGCTTCTGCAAGAAGTTTGTCAAGTATGGCAGAACATCTGCAAAGTCTGATACAGCAGTTCAAGTACTAGGGAGCCGAGAGGCTCCTTTTTTACATTTAGTCTGGTAATTTTGTGGGAGTTTCTGGAATGCGTATCGAAGGGTAAATGTTAGAAGAAAGGAGGAGGAATTGGGGAGAAATAAGCTAATATCCGCAATTGAATAAGGGGGAGACGCGTAATATGATTTGATTAATGCGGAGATACAATCGGCCAATCTGGCCTGTTTTTTCGTATGTTAAACAACGCTAAAGTCGTAACTTGGATGGTGAACTTTGCTACGCGATCTCGTTTTAAATTTTACATTAATTTTAATTTTCGTCTTCCTTATCCATCACTATCTGAATCAATCGAGTAATCGGAATAAGCCATCATTTACCTCTCGCTTGATCATTGGGATAGCGATGAGCATGTTAGGTACTGCGTTATACTACTTCTCCATTATATTGGATGACGGCTCGATGTTAAACTTTAGATCCATCGTATATCTTCTTGCTGCCTATTATGGGGGAGGCGGAACAGCGTTTATTACCTTTGCAGGATTGTGGATGTTTAGAATTAATGCTGGTTTTTGGCCGTCCATTGAAAATTTTGATTATGCATTGTACGAACTTTTATTTGTTCTATTCGCATCCCTGAATTTTAAGTATATACACCAATTTAATCTCCGGTGGTTCTCCGGATCGCTCCTGTTCATTTCGGTTTACCAGTTCACGATGGTTTTGACATATCCGGCGACACCCTATAGTCATGGGATTACTTTACTGTCTCAAATTGTATGTATGCTGCTGGTTGTATTGTTCATTTATTTCCTGAACCAGAATCATCAATACAGACAGTTGGTGGTACAAAAAGAGCAGGAAATGCTGGAGATGCTACGCAGACAGCCAGGGTTTACATTTAAACTGCGCAAGCTGAACGGGAAGTTTGAATTTCTTTTGCTCGAAGGGGAAATGTTGTCTCATCTAGGTATGGATATGCGAAGTCTGGAGCAAAGCTTCCAGCTCGGGACTATTAATGCACTACCTCAGGAGAAAATTCAATTTTTGAAAACACAATTCAACCGCGCCTGGAGAGGCGAACACTTTTTTTTCGAGATTGAGCACAAAGGATACTATGCTCTGGTTAAGCTCGGGCCTTTTCTGGAAGGCAAGGTAGTGAAGTATGTTATCGGGTATGGACTTGATATTACAGAACATCGTGCTGTCAGGCGAAGGATTCAGGAAAGTGAGGAGCGCTATCGTTTGCTGGAGCGAGTGTCCTCTAATTGGGTTGCAGGATTGGACAATAGAGGCAACATCGTTTCCGTTAACCATAAATTTCTGGATGTCCTTCAGGCGGATCGGCAACAGGTCATTGGTCGTGCGCTTGCAGACTTGCTTGTGATGGAGAAATCAGATTGCTGGACTACCGTTTTACGAGAAGTTATCTCGTCTAAAACCAATCATGAGGCGGAGTTGACCTTCCGGATCGGTGAAAGTGATGAATTGCATGTTCGCGTTCATCTTTATCCGATCAAGTCATCCGGTTCAAGTGAGCAAATTAAGGCTGTCTTTCAAGATATGACCGACCAGTATCGACGGGTGAAAGCGGATAAAGCCAGTCAGGCGAAGAGTGAGTTTTTGGCCTTGATGAGCCATGAGTTGCGGACGCCGCTGAACAGTATTACCAGCTTCAGTTCCTTGTTGCAACGAACACCTCTTACGCCTCAGCAACAGGACTATCTAGGCAAGATCACCGTATCCTCACAATCGTTACTTGCGTTGGTCAATGATATTCTAGATTTTTCGAGAATTGAAGCAGGAATGTTTAATGTGGAGAATGTTCCCTTTTCTCTGGAGGATGTATTTAAACGAGTGGCGGATCAGATCAGTACAGCTATCGGTAACAAGGATATTGAGATCATTTTTCATACCGATCCCGAGCTGCCTTTAACGGTCATTGGTGATCCGTTCCGTTTGGAACAGGTTCTTATTAATCTGCTTAATAACGCCATTAAATTTACGGACGAAGGGTATGTCATATTTCATGCAGAAGTGCTCACACTTGAGGATCAACATGTTGAAGTTCGATTCGAGGTAGAGGATACCGGGATTGGTATCTCCCCTGAACAGATGGAACGTTTATTTGTACCTTTCAGTCAGGCCGAACCATCGACCTATCGAAAGTATGGAGGCTCTGGCTTGGGCTTGGTCATTTGTTATCTCCTGATCACTTCATTAGGCGGCAGTCTGCAAGTGGAAAGTGTACTTGGTGAATATAGCATGTTTACATTTGAGCTGGTGTATGAACTGACAGAAGTAGAGGATCGTTCTTTCCTGCCAACCTATCCATTGTTATATGCAGTGAATGATGTGATGATTGTGGAAAGTGACAGAAGAGTTGCAGAAAATCTGGAACAGATGTTGCGCTCATTTGGTCTTAGACCTAAAATCTATTCTTCTTTTCATGAAGTGCTTGTCAATGATAACTATGATTACGAAAGGGATGAATCGTTTTCACTCCTGATCATGCTCGATATGGATATGAAACATGTACATGATGAACCGGACTGGGAGTATTTACTGAATAGGCTCCGGGGTACACGGATTCAGGTGTTTGGATATACGCGCGGTATTAGTGAGGATGCTCTTGTAGCTAAGCAGAATTTTATTAATCCGAAGGCAGTCTTGTTTAAGCCGATTACCCGTGTCGGGCTGTTTGAAACTTTGTTGACATTGCAGGATGGAGAAGTGCAGAATTTGAACCAAATTACAAATCAGGATGAGTCCTCAGAACGAATAAATCAAGGAGCCATTCTAGTGGCAGAGGATCATGAGATCAATCAGATCGCCATTCGGGCGCTGCTTCAGCAGATGGGCTTTGAAGTGAGAGTGGTGAAGGATGGAGAAGAGGTACTGAGCGAGCTGCATGTTCAGCCGTGGAAGCTGATTTTGATGGATTTGTTCATGCCGCGAATGGATGGATTAGAAGCTGTTAAACACATTCGTCAGATGAGGCAGTACGATCAATTACCCGTTATTGCACTTACGGCAAATAGCATGAAGAAAGATCATAAGGAATATATAGAGGCGGGTATGAATGCCGTTCTGACGAAACCGATTGGTGAACAACAGCTCCAAGATGTATTGACGGCCTGGATTGATCTGAAGGGCTTGCATGACATCAGGGGGATTGATACGGATAAAGCCCTGAAACAGATGGATAACAAACCGCACATTTTGCAGTACGCGTTGAATAAGTTTGCTCTAGAATATAGCGGATTTGAGCAAAAAATTCAGAATTATCTTGAGCAAAAGCAAATGAATGAAGTTGTACGGAGTACACATTCTCTCAAAGGTGTTGCAGCCCACCTGCATGCTGCGAAACTGCTGCAGGCCGTTCTGCATCTGGAATCCCTTCTGTCGGTTCCATCCTTCGAAGGGGAATTGACCTCCATCCTGGAACAAGTGCAGCAAGAAATTGATCATATTTCAGAGTCACTACCATGGTAAATATGACTAGCAGAGGTCATGCTAAGGTGTGAATTTATACCCGACCCCCCATATGGTTTGAATATATTGGGGGTTTTTCGGGTTATCTTCAATTTTTTTGCGAAGTTTCGTAATATGTACATCAATGGTCCGATCATTAATATACGCATCTATTCCGCGAATGGCCTCGATTAAAGCGTACCGACTGAACACTTTGCCAGGATTAAGCACAAACAGCTTCATGATCTCAAATTCGGAAAATGTGGTTTCGACTCTGCGATTGTTTAGCAAAATGGTTCTGCGTGCAACATCGAGGCTTAACCCATTTTCGGTTTCGGTCACTACAGAGTTTTCCAATAAAGCATAGCGGCGTAAAACGGCCTCGATGCGAGCCTTCAGTTCCTGCATGCTGAACGGTTTACAGACAAAATCATCTGCGCCGTCGGTTAAGGAGCGAATACGTTCAGACACCTCGGTTAACGAAGAAATGACAATCATCGGAAGGGAGGTATGTTCACGCATGATTGCGCATGGATTTTTCCCACCTGAATCAGGTAACATCAGGTCTATTAAAATGATATCTGGTCTGGTTTCAAGCTGCAAAAGTGCACACCCGATGGTGTCCACACGATCTACTTCGTAGCCTTCACCTTGTAAATACAGGGATAAAGTGTCGCCCAGCATGTTGTCGTCCTCTATAATAAGCACTTTAGTCATGGTGTTCCTTTCTAAATCCACGTTATATAGGTATGTTAGGTAATGGATGTCGCTCTCCCTGGCAAGTAAGCAATTCAGGATTCATTACTTCGATCAAGCAGTTGCATGAGTTTACGCTCTGTTGCCGTTTCTGGTGCGGGTGTATAAATGCTGCATCGCAAATCAGAATTACCTTGAATTTGTAGTGAGGTCAGATCAAACAACATTTTTCCTGCTCTCGAATGTCTGAATTCAATCCATACGTCAGGAGCACTGCTTACGCTGCTTTGTTTCCATAATGCTTGAAAATCAGGGTGGCGATTCATCATATCATTCAAAAATAAATTATACCATTCATCGTCGACATAACGACCATAATAGCCACGAAAAATAGATAAAAATCCGCTGACGAAGTCCTCCCAGTTCACTGCAAGCCTGCGCAACTCTTTTCGATCAAATACCAGACTAATCATATTCCGCTGCTCTAAGGGGATCTGTTCAAAGTTCATAAAAACTTGTGCGGCAGCCTCATTCCAGCCGACGATGAAACAGCGCCGATCAGAGATAATGGTAGGACAATAGCGCAATTCCTGCAAGATTTTCTGCAATGACGGGTGAAGCTGAAGCGTGTCTGGTTCCGGCACGGGCAGATCCGAATAATGCTCCGTAGCTAGAGAAAACAAGTATTTACGTTCATCTGCAGTGAGTCTGAGAGCAGAAGAAATGCTGTCCAGTACAGCATGTGAAACCTGAATGCTTCGTCCTTGTTCCAGCCAGGTATACCAGGTCGTGCTGACGTTGGCCAATTGGGCGACTTCTTCTCTTCTTAAACCAGGTGTTCTTCGCCGGCCTCCGGCAGGCAAGCCAACGGATTCTGGAGAGAGTTTCGAACGCTGTGTTTTCAGAAAAGTGGATAACGCCTGTAATCGAATAATATCACTCAATGGATCACCTTCAATCTGTTTATCATGGTAGTCATTATACTATGATAAATGACAACTTGTAATAGGATATACAGAAATGGCACTATGAATGCATAAGCATCAGGAAACTGAATGAAGAACGCTACAAGGAGGACAAATCGGGATGAGTATGGAACGTGTTGTGATTACAGGAATGGGTGTGATCTCTCCACTCGGCAATGATGTAGATACATTCTGGGGCGCTTTGAAGGAAGGCAGATCGGGAATTTCTCCGATTGAACATCTGGACAGCGGATTGTATAAAACAAGAATGGGCGGATTGATTCATGATTTTGATGGTGAAGCCAGATTTGGACGCAAAGAAGCCAGACGCATGGATCGGTTTGTACAATTTGCTGTTGCAGCAGCAGACCAGGCGTTATCGGATTCAGGTCTAGTGCTGGAATCGCTGGACCGGGAGCGGACAGGTGTATATATTGGTTCAGGTATAGGCGGGATTCAGACCTTGATGGATCAGGGCAGTGTCTTGTCAGGACGAGGAGCAACGCGGGTCAGTCCAACGCTTGTCCCGATGATGATATCCAATATGGCGGCAGCCACAGTCAGTATGAGGTTTGGCTGCTGGGGGCCAACGCTCTCCCCGGTAACGGCCTGTTCGATTGGAAACACAGCCATTGGTGAAGCCTACCGGCTGATTCGCCACGGAGGAGCAGATGTTATTTTTGCAGGAGGTACAGAAGCGGCAGTCACAGAAATATCGCTCGCGAGCTTCGGCAATGCGACAGCGTTATCTACCAGAAATGAAGCTTGTACAGCGGCAAGCCGACCTTTTGATGCAGGCAGAGATGGGTTTGTTATGGCAGAGGGGGCAGGGATTCTGGTTGTGGAAGCTCTGTCTCATGCACTGGCAAGGGGAGCAAATATTCTCGCTGAAGTTATCGGTTATGGGGCTACTTCCGACGCGTACCACATGGTCGCCACTCATCCTGAAGGTAGAGGAGCCTATCTTGCCATGCGGGCAGCGTTGCGGGATGCAAAGCTGGAGCCTCGAGATATTGATGTGATCAATGCTCATGCGACCAGCACAGAGGCGGGTGATCTGTCTGAAACGAGAGCGATTAAACAGCTTTTTGGTGAATTGGCCTATCATATCCCCGTAACAGCGAACAAGTCCATGACGGGGCATATGCTTGGTGCTGCAGGGGGAGCTGAAGCGATATCTCTCGTTCAAACGCTGCGGCAAGGCATCATACCGCCAACCATTAACCAGGAGCAGAGAGATCCTGAATGTGATCTGGATTATGTCCCGAATGTCGCGAGAGAAGCAGTCCTGCAGACAGGGATGTCCAATTCTTTTGGCTTCGGCGGACATAATGCGGTTATTATTCTTCAGAAGTATTCAGCATGAGCAAAATGGATTGAATAATTGATAGGAATAAAACAAACAGCGCTGCCAATATGGCTGCGCTGTTTTCATGTGTAGGCTGGGGATCAAGACGTCAGAGAAGTTGAATCCGCAATGCCTTTGCCACTTCTGCTCAGCCAGCTTACCCGCCAGCGGGATTGCATGAAGAGAACAAGGCACATGGAAGCGGCAGCGATGAGACTGAGAATAACAAATCCTGGCGTGTAAGATTGATAAGAGCTGTACAGTTGACCCAGAATGAGTGGCAACGCGTAACCTCCCAAACCTCCAGCAGCCCCTACGATGCCTGTCATCAGACCAATCTCGTTGCCAAAACGTTGTGGAACCAGCTGGAATACAGAACCATTCCCGGCCCCAAGGCACATCATGCCGAGGAACAACATGACGATGACTACCGGAAGCGGCGGTAGGAAGGATACACCCAGAAGCATGATGCAGGCGCCGGAGTACAAGAAGGTAAGCATCCGGGTTCCGCCAATTTTATCCGCCAGAAAACCACCAACAGGCCGGAAGAAGCTGCCTGCAATGACACAGAACGTCGTAATGTCAGCGGCATGAACGGCAGAAAGTCCATATTGGGTATTAAAGAAAATAGTCAGATAATTACACAGTCCAACGAAACCGCCAAAGGTGACACAATAGAAGGCACAGAAGACCCAGGCATCTTTTTGTTTAAGCAAAGTTCCGTACTGGGATAACTTCTTAGGCTCTGGACGATTCGGACTGTTTTTGGCGAAGATGGAAAAGAGGATAAAGACGATAACAATCGGGATGATCGCGAGTCCGAAAACAACTTCCCAGCTACCAAAATGAGTGGCCAGACGATTGGCAAACAAGGTAGCAAGAACCGTTCCGCTATTACCTGCTCCGGCGATCCCCATGGCAAGACCTTGATGTTCTTTAGGATACCACTGTCCTGCAAGCGGCAGCGCGGCTGCAAATGAGGCGCCCGCTACGCCGAGTAAAAGAGCTACGACATATAGTTGGCTGAGCGAATCCACCCATAACCAGCCCAGTAACAATGGAACGAGGGTGAATAACATACCGATCTGAGCGGTTAATTTGGGACCAATATAGTCGGACATGAAGCCAAGCACCAGCCGCAGGATGGAACCCCCGAGAATGGGCAGGGCGACCAGATTTGCTTTTTCCAACGGGGTCATCGGATAATCCATGGCAATAATAACAGCGAGCGGACCGAGCATACCCCAGATCATAAAACTGATGTCAAAATACATAAACGCTCCGAACAGTGTAGGCTTATGCCCGCTTTTCCAAAAACTTTTGCTCTCTACCATTCCTCATCGCTCCTCATCCAAGTAGGTTCTTTGTTATGTCTCTATTTTTTTGTTCGGGCAGAAAAAGGCCGCAAGCCGTCCTGAATTAGAACGATTTGCGGCCCCGTTGCCGACAGGCGGTACACTTCTTTGTGCTCCCGCTTCTGAGATGATCACATCGCTGTGATTTTGATTCAAATTATAAAAAGGGAAAAAGGTAATGTCAACAAAAATAACATTAAATTTTAAAATATTTATTACATGATCCAATTTTCATTATTTCATGTCAATTTAGTTGACATATATTTTAAATTCAATTAATCTGAATTTAATAAGAATCTACACAATGGCGTGTAGAGCTGGGAGGCAATGGTGCCCCTTTTCCCTTAATGGAAAAGGGGTTGTTCTGTTTTAAATCAGGGAAGGGGTTGTTCTGTTTTAAATCGAAAAAGGGGTCTTTGCGTTTTAAATCAGAGAGAGGCAATTCGGTTTAGTTTGCAGATGTGAAAGGGATAGGGGGCGGCCCATGAGTAGAAAGAAACTGGTGGTTATCGG
This sequence comes from Paenibacillus polysaccharolyticus, assembly GCF_900102085.1. Classification (GTDB taxonomy): domain Bacteria; phylum Bacillota; class Bacilli; order Paenibacillales; family Paenibacillaceae; genus Paenibacillus; species Paenibacillus polysaccharolyticus. Next base: position 34,964 of record NZ_FMVM01000004.1, read on the forward strand.
CAATGGTATGGCTGGAGTGAAATGTGTAGAAGAGATTATTAACCTGGAGCCGGATCGGTATGAGATTGTCATCTACGGGACGGAACCTCGCCCTAATTACAATCGAATTATGTTATCCAAAGTGCTCCAAGGTGAGCATTCCATACAGGACATTATCATCAATGACTGGACCTGGTATGCGGACCGTAATATCCGGCTGTGCACAGGTGAGACTGTTCATCGGATTGACACCCGTACGAAGTTCATTGAGACGGAAGCTGGCAAAAAGGAAACCTACGACATATTGATCCTCGCGACAGGGTCCTCTCCGTTTATTCCGCCAATTCCGGGCATTGATAAGGAGCGTGTAATGTCTTTTCGGTCCATTGATGACTGTACTCGCATGTCAGATTACTCCAAAGAATACCGCAAAGCGGCTGTCATCGGTGGTGGATTGCTTGGGCTGGAGGCTGCAAGGGGGCTGTTGTATCTAGGGATGGAAGCGGTGGTGGTCCATAATGCACCGTATATTATGAATCGACAACTGGATTACGAAGCTGCAGCGATGCTTCAACGTGAGCTTGAAGATCAGGGCATGTCCTTTCTTTTGAATAAAAATACGCAAAAAGTTACCGGACGTTCACAAGCGCAGGGTCTGCTTTTCACAGATGGATCCAAACTGGAGGCACAACTGGTCATTGTTGCTGTCGGGATTCGCCCGAATGTGGATCTGGCCAGGAGAAGCGGCATTGCTACACATCGTGCTGTTGTGGTTGACGATCATATGCGTACCAGCGTACCTGATATATATGCCGTGGGAGAATGTGCAGAGCATCGGGGGATCAGTTATGGTCTGGTAGCACCGCTGTATGAGCAGGGAAAGGTGCTGGCGCGCACATTGTGCGGACAGGAGGTGCCGGGCTATGCAGGTTCTGTTCCGTATTCACAGCTGAAAGTCTCGGGGGTAGATGTTTTCTCGGCAGGAGACATCAGTGACGAAGGGTTGCAGACGGCCATTCAGCATTTGGATGGTGTTCAGGGCACGTACAAAAAAGTGCTGATGCAAGCTGGCAAGGTTAGAGGTGCCATTTTGTTTGGTAACACGGTTGAGGGCACGGCCCTCCTTGGGCTGGTACAACGTGGAGCCGATGTGGCTGAGCTTGCCTCCAAGGAAGATACGCCAGATCCTGCAGTAACAGCAGCAGCTGCTCTTCCAAGCCAGGAAACGGTCTGCGCTTGCAACAATGTAACCAAAGCGGCGATCTTAAAAGCCATTCAGGAGCAAGGGCTGGAAACGGAAGAACAAGTGAAGCAACAAACCAAAGCTTCAGGTTCATGCGGTGGTTGTAAACCTATGGTGAGTGCTCTGCTGAAACTCGCTAAACGTGTGGAGGTTGATGGAGGTATCAGCACAAGTGCTGAATCAGGCGGTACGAAGGAAAAACCTGCCGAGCTCCCTGTATGTCACTGTACGGAGATGAGCCACGCAGAGCTGAAGCATCGGGTAAGCGTGATCCTGGAGACATATGCAAAAGCAGCTGACATTTCGAACGTTGGATATGGAGTCCTTCCATTGGAAAACACACAGTTCAATTCACTGTTGAAGGAGCTGAACTGGCATTCGGAACACGGGTGCCCGGTATGCCTTCCTGCAATTCGCTATTATGTTTGTGTTTCAGGATTAATGCAGTCCTCCGCAGAAATTGATGTGAAAACAGAGTTGAAGACAGACCCTTACGGACTGGAAGCGGAAGATTTACAAGGGGAACTTGTGCTGGGACATGATCAGATGGTTCACATCTATTCGGAGCGACATGTACCATCATTAGCTTCTAGTATTACTGCAAGCGATCTGGAGACGAGACTTCGTACCGATTGGAAAAGTGCAGCGATGCCTTCCGAAGTGAACATCGCTATTGCTTGGGGGTCTCGATCCTCGGTGAATGTACTGGTTTCCGATGTAGGCCTGCAGGCTTCTCCGGCTGGATGGGAAATTTACGTCGGAGGTCATGCCGGGCATCCGGTGAAGGAGGGCTCCTTGCTCGGGACAACGGAATCAGAGCAGCAAGCGTTCATTCTCGCATCGGCCTGTCTGCAATGGTATCGACAAACGGCTTGGTTTGATGAACCTTTATGGATGTGGACGGAACGTCTGGGAGTGATGTCGATTCGGGAAACGCTTTTGAATACACAATTCCAGCGAGAACTTACGTTTAATCGCGCACAGGAGCGCGAGAAGGATGTTGAGCGTGGAACGAAGACCCTTTTTGAAAACCTCATTGCTCAGGTGAAAGCTTGAAGGCTTACATGAATAACCCGGAAAGGCAGGAGAGCATGATGATGGACGTGGTAAATACAGACCAAGCGAAGTCGAGGTTATATGTAAAAGAGACCCAATGTCCTTATTGCAGTGTGCAATGCAAAATGTCCGTAGAAGAGCTTGCTGCTCCCGTTGCGGGTCAGAAAGTGGCGGAGTATACGGTTCAGGGCGTTCCTAATAAGGCTTCGCAGGGCCGCCTGTGCGTGAAGGGAATGAATGCTCATCAGCAAGTGTTCAGTTCCGAGCGTTTGATGTATCCGCTCATTCGCCGTCAGGGAGAATTGGAGCCATGCTCATGGGATGAAGCAATGCAGACGATTGCTGATCGGTTGCAACAGCTACAAACGACGTATGGTTCGGATACCGTAGGCGTATACGGCGGAGGATCGTTGACCAATGAAACCGCATATTTGCTTGGGAAATTTACCCGCGTAGCACTCGGCAGCAAGTACATCGACTATAACGGCCGCTTCTGCATGTCAGCAGCAGCTTCTGCCGGTAGCAAAGTTTTCGGAATGGATCGTGGATTAACGTTTCCGCTTTCGGACATCCCTAAAGCAGCATGTATCATACTGGCAGGAACGAATGTAGCTGAGTGTCAGCCAACGCTCTTACCGTATTTTAATGAAGCGAAGGAAAATGGAACGTTTATTATTGTGATTGATCCTCGTAAGACGGCAACGGCAGCCATTGCTGATCTTCACCTCCAAGTGAAACCGGGTAAGGATGCACTGCTGGCCGATGCGATGCTGAAGGTAATTATGGATGCGGGCTTGGCTGATTCCAGCTTTGTTCAGAAACGTACGACCGGATATGAACAGCTTGTGCAGGAGATGGAAAGTCTCAATCTTGAGCAGGCCGCAAAAGCATGTGGGGTCGAACTGGACTTGATCCGTCAGGCGGCAATGGCTTATGGCGAAGCACATACTGGCATGATTATGACGGCACGCGGGGTGGAACAACAGACGGATGGACACATGGCTGTCCGGCATTTTCTGAATATGGTGCTGGCAACCGGAAAGATCGGCAGAACAGGTTGCGGATATGGCGCAATTACCGGACAAGGAAATGGACAGGGGGGACGGGAGCACGGACAGAAGGCAGATCAGCTACCAGGATATCGTTCTATTGAAAATGAGGAAGACCGTGCATATATAGCATCTGTCTGGGGAGTAGACCCTACTCTTTTGCCAGGCAAAGGTGTATCAGCTTATGAGATGATGGAACGTATCTATGAGCAGGACATTCGCGCATTGCTTGTGATGGGTTCTAATCCGATCGTTTCAAATCCGAATGTAAGCTTGGTAGAGGAAGGTTTACGAAAGCTTGATTTTCTCGTCGTAGCCGATATGTTTCTGTCTGAAACGGCCAGATTGGCCGATCTTGTACTGCCCGTAACCGCTTATATGGAAAATGAAGGCACACTCACCAATCTCGAAGGGCGTGTTCTCCTGCGCGAACAAGGAAGGTCTGCACCTGGAGAAACGTTAGACGATTGGGACATTTTGTGCCGCATTGCCGAGAAGCTGGGCAAAGGTTCGTTGTTCCAATATGCGAAGGCTGAGGATATCTTTAATGAATTGCGAATTGCGAGTCGTGGCGGAGTAGCGGATTACTATGGAATCACCTATGAACGACTGAGAAATGAACAAGGAGTGTACTGGCCTTGTCCTTCTTTAGATGAGCAGGGCGAGGGAATGTTGTTTCATGAACGATTTGCTCATGTCGACGGAAAAGCTATGTTTACTCCGGGAGCCAGTCAAGGGTGGGATGATGTTTCGGAAGCTTTTCCCTTGATTCTAACGAATGGGCGTATTCTCGCTCATTATCTAACAGGTGTGCAAACACGCAGAAGCCCAGCACTTGCTGCTCGTGAGTTAGAGAACTTTGTGGAACTTCACCCGTCAACGGCAGCTCGCCATCGCATCCGTGACGGAGAGTGGGTAGAGGTCCAGTCGGCCTACGGAAGCTTCACTGTCCGTTCGCGAATCAAGGCATCCATCCGCGAGGATACGCTGTTTGTGCCCATGCACTGGGGCGGAATCCAAAATGTGAACCGGGCAACGAGGCCTGATCTGGATCCCTTCTGCCGAATGCCTGGATTTAAGACAGCTGCCGTGAAAATTCAGCCGTTACGACTGGTCTAATCATTTAATCAATGGATTGTTCCAAGAATAAATAGCTGCCCATCTCATGAAGTTTGCGGGATGGAGCGGCTTTTTGCGTTATATGTGTAACCGCGTGCCGGGGCACGTCAAGGGGAAGTGGCGTAGCAGGGGGCGAAAAGGGGGAAAAGATGCACTTCAGTGGGTTTCAAGACACGCCCTAGTTCGCTAGTTCGATGGAAACATGAATATTGGCCCATGAAAGAGGTGTGTAATTTCGTTATGATGTTCATTAGGGGTACATATGTACGTATTTGTTCTGTTTTGCAAGATGCCACTACAGGGTATTAACTGTTGATGGATAAGGAATCTATATATTTGTAATAAAATGGATTATTTGAGTGGGTTTTGATGTAACTCATGAAAGGAGGAATGATGCATTGAATGTATGGATTACAGTGAAAAGTCTGGGCAAACGCAAACCGGCTCTTGCGAAACAAGCCGCTGAACTTCCGGAAACAACAAGCACACTGCGATTGCTTATCGAGAACATGGTTGGACAACAGGTGCAAGCTTTTCGGGAGAGGAAGGCCGCAGCGGGGATGCTTGCTTATCTGATGCCCCAAGACATCGAAGCGCAGGGTGCTACGGGAAAAGTGGGTTTTGGCACAATACATGGCGAGGGCGTTCCTGATCTTGGAGAGGCGAAGGAAGCCGCGATACTTGCTTATGAAGACGGAATGTACAAAGTATTTCTGAATGATGAAGAATTGGAAGATTTGGATCAACCACTGAACATAGAGGATGGAGCTCATGTGACCTTTATCCGCTTCACGATGCTAGCCGGACGTCTGTGGTAAGGGGAGCAGAAGCAGTATGACAAGGAGGAGAACAGGATGAATCAGGAAGATCAGGTACAGGCGTATATTGAGGGATTACAGGAGAAAGCAGTTACGCTTACAGGGGCAAAGCTGGACGTAGCGAAATATGTGATAACGTTGGCAGAATCAACTTACTTGCGTGGAGATGAAGAGGACTATTTTAATATAGAAAAACAACTTATCAACCTTGCGATCGAGAAGCAACAGCCATTATTCCAGCCGATCCTTGAGGTGCTTGAGCACTTGGCCTCTGACGGGTTTGTTGCCAAATTCCGTTATATTGCTGAAGGTGCGACGCTCTACCCATATAGTACAAGCTATGAACGCAGACCTTTCCGGACATCCGATCCAAGACAACATGTCGTTCATGTGATGCGCAAGCTGCTCGGATTATTCCGGATGGAGGCCAGAGGATTTAATTTGATGGAGTATCTGACGGTTCGTGAGCCAAACATGCCTAACCAGCATGAATTCCGCTCGGTACTGCCGGACTGTATTGCCTATGAACTGGATCATTCGAACCTTGAAGTCAAGCAGGCACTGCACGATATTATCTATGGGGATAATCAGGCTGCGTTACTGACAAACGAGATGATTAAAGGCATTTTTATGAGTGAACAGGCCGAAGCCTATCACATGGTGGGTGAACTCTTGATTGCAGCCAGACTACAGGAAGGGCTTCGCCAGAGCATAGTGGAACGAATGGACGAGGGTACGCTTGAAGCGTATATTTACATATTGAAAATTATCCTGGACAACAATCTGATTCGGTTTAGTTCGGTTGTAAGAGCCTTGGGGGTATGGACAGGGATCGGGATTGAAGCGGCCAACCAGCGTGTGGCGACACAATTAATTGAGCAGGCCTATGAGGCCCTGGTGAATGAGGATGTTCGTGGGGCGTGGCAACAGGAGAAGAATGCCAATAAACTCTACATCAGCCTGTGGGCAACAGCGGTCATTGAAGAAAATGATCTGCAGCATAAGATTGTAGAGATTATGGATCAGGGTGAGTTGTATCAGCAGATCGTAGCCCAGTACGTTCTGGCCAACAGTCAGTATTTGGGGCTTCGTCTTGCTATGGCGCGCAATCATCTGGATGTGCAGCATCCAGAACTGATGCACTGGGTTGTGCAAAATTATACGGCGGCGTATTCGCATAATTGGAGCTTTGAAGAGGGAGAGCACCAACGTAGTGTCTATGTGCCTCGCTGGGATGTTCTTGAAGATAAACAGGCACGCCGCCATGATTTTGATCAATTCAAACAGATGCTGGATTTTATTCCTAAGGGCGGTGCAGGCGGGCCTTCAGGTGTGCTGGATTTTGTGCACTATCAGATCGATAGTGATGACGTCATCAAAAAAATGTTGTATTTGGCTGCTTATGATATGGATGCGGACTGGATTGCTGAGATCATTGCTCTCAAGGATCGATTAAGCCCCGAAATGCGCGGAGAGCTACTGTCGCATTTTGTGCAAGAGCCTGATAACGAGGTGCAGCGCCAGTTTGTGTTTGAAACTTTGTCTGACAAAAGCATGAGTAACCGTGAGAGTGCATTGCAAAAAGTGAAAAAGTTGGTACTAACCGAAGATGAGCTACAGCAGATGGAAGTACTGTTAAAACTCAAAACGGGATCACTCCGGCAAAAGGTGATTCAAGCCCTGTTGTTGCAACCTGTTGAGAAGTTGAAAGATTCAGTTCAACGATTACTAAAAACGAAGAATGAGCTGCAACGTCTGGGTGCACTTGAACTGTTAACGGAGATTAAAACGGATACGGCACGTGCAGAGCAGCTGGAACAGCTCAAGCCATTCGCAGAGAAACTAGAGAAGCCTACAGCCAAGGAACAGAAGCTGCTCGACAAACTGTTTGATGAAGGAAGTCGTTATACGGCCTCCAATGGCTATGGTCTATTTGACCCGAATCAACGGCAACCGCTGCTCGATGAAGAACGTGACCTTTCTGGCAACAAACCGAAGGATATATTTAATATATCACTGGATAAGATCAGTGCCTTCATGAAAGGATTAAATGAACTGGTTCATGAGCACAGGGATCATGAATATGTGGTGGAGTACTATGCAGGTTACAAAGATACCCTGTTAGTCGGGACCAGCCTTCGTTCCAAGGTTCCTTACGGCGATCGGTCGAAAATGAAACAACTGGATCAGTTTCCGCTGGATGAAGTGTGGAAGCAATATTTCGAGCAAAACGGTCTGAGCAGTATTGAACTGTTACAGCTATATGTCGAACTGCAGTTAGGCAAGCTGAACGGCACATTGGATGAACATTACTCTTTTTATCGAGAGCAGTATGATTACGACAAATTAAGAAAGATGCCATTACTAGAGGGCTGGCGCAAAACATTTGCTGAACAGACCTATCCATTGAATGAGATGGTGAAGCTGCATGAGATGATGGGCACACTGCCATATAAAGATCAGGTTCATGCATTGATCTCGGCTGCATTTCTGGATCGTGATTCAGCTGAAATCTTCGAGATTGCAGAGAAGGCATGGGGTTCCATTATTTTAAGTATGCCTGCAGAGCATATGGAGAAGGAAATGGGAATGCTTCAGATTCTGACTGAACCGTGGAAATATATTGTCCGGAATGCCGTGTATGACGACGCGAGCTTTAAGCGATATTTCCAGACAGCCTATCAATTCTCTCATCTGGTAGAGCCTTACCATCCGTTGTCTCTCCTGTCACTTGACGATTTCCTGCGAGCCTACCAATTAGAGCTGATTGATGATCAGGAGATTTACCGTCAACTGATGGTTGGACCGTTCCGTTATCTGTTCATCCGTGACATGACCTCGGCTCGCACAGAGCGGATCAAAGATGATCCAAAGCTGATTCAACTGCGCGATACGGTGGTCAATCGCATTCTGGAGATTGAACTGACCCGGGGGGAACTATCTACTGAAGTGAGTAATCTGGCTATGAAACTGGAACGCATTGAAGGCATGGAACATTGGGTGCATCTGGTTACTGCCATGGATCAGGATACGTTTGTTCGTGGGTATATTTATAGTTATGGTGAAGGGAATACAACGCGTAAAGAAATGTTCAGTTATCTGATTAAGCACTGTCATCCAAGGGCTGGGGAAGATGAACAGTTGCTGGCGGAATTGCTGCAGAAGTATCCGGTTAAGGAGAAAAAGCTGCTGGAGGCCGCCATGTATGCACCGCAATGGATGGAACTTGTGGCGAAACATCTAGGCTGGAAAGGGCTTCGTAGTGCGGCTTGGTACTTCCATGCTCACATCAATGAACAATTCAGTGCGGAGAAGGAAACAATTGTTGCGCATTACTCCCCAATTACGCCGCAGGACTTTAATGATGGGGCCTTTGATATCGCCTGGTTTGAAGAGGCTTACGCTGAGGTTGGAGAAGAGCGATTCAACCTGTTGTACGATTGTGCGAAGTACATCTCGGGCGGAGCCAACCATCGCAGATCACAATTGTTCGCAGATGCAGCGCTTGGCAAACTCAGTCTGAAGGACATGTATGATTCGGTAGCAGACAAGCGGAATAAGGATCACTTACTGACCTATAGTCTGATTCCGCTGGCAGAGGAACGGGATCGGGATGTAAGAGAGCGTTACGACTTTATCCAGAAGTTTCAGTTGCAGAGCAAGCAGTTCGGGGCGCAGCGGCGCGCGAGTGAAGGATTAGCTTCACAGATTGCGCTTGGTAACCTTGCGCGGAACGCGGGTTATGCTGATGTAACACGTCTCATGTGGGATATGGAAGCGCGTAAGCTGGATGAGGTGAAATCGTATTTCGAACCGCATGCACTGGATGACGATACGACGGCTCAACTCGTCATTGATGAGGAGGGGCAGGCTGATCTCGTCATTGTTAGTAAAGGCAAAGTGCTGAAGTCCGTTCCGGCTCGTCTCAAAAAGGACGGATATATTGCAGAGTTGAAGGAGCTAAAATCCGATCTGGTCGATCAGTATCGACGGGCTAGACAGGAACTGGAGCGCTCCATGGTCGCAGGCACAGCCTTCACACGTCAGGAGATTGCAAGTCTGATGCTTAATCCGGTCATTCATCCGCTACTCAGGACGTTGATCTTCAAGTCAGGTGAACAGCTTGGAAGATTTGATCTTGCATCCGGTGGTTTGCTAGCCCCGGTCGCAGAGGGAGTTGCCTATACCTTGAAGGAAGAAGATCAGTTGCTGATTGCACATCCGCTACATTTGTATGAGAGCGGCAAGTGGAGTGAATTCCAGCGCGATCTCTTTACTCGTCAGGAGCGTCAGCCGTTTAAACAGGTTTTCCGCGAACTTTACCTGCCGAATGAAGATGAACTTGCTCAAGGTACGGTCTCTCGTCGCTACGCAGGATATCAGATTCAGCCGAATAAAACGGTAAGTTTGTTGAAAAGCCGTCAATGGACGGTAAGTTATGAAGAGGGATTGCAAAAGGTGAGTTATGAGCATAACTTGATCGCTAATCTCTATGCGATGGCGGACTGGTTCTCTCCAGCAGATACAGAGGCACCTACGCTGGAGACCGTTCAATTCTATGATCGTCGCACGTATAAACCTGTAGCATTGAAGGATGTACCACAGGTGTTCTTCTCAGAGGTCATGCGTGATATTGATCTCGTGGTTAGCATCGCACATGTTGGCGGTGTGGACCCAGAGGCAAGTCTTACGACCATAGAGATGCGACATGTCATTGTGAATGAGTCTTTGCGTTTGCTCAAGCTGGATAATGTGCGTTTGGACGGCAATTATGCACGAATCGAAGGTGAACTGGGTGAATATGCCGTTCATTTGGGAAGCGGTAATGTCTTCAAGCAGGCCACTGGTGCAATGTATATCGTGCCTGTGCATAGCCAGCACCGGGGAAGAATCTTCCTGCCATTCCTGGATGAAGATCCAAGAACCGCCGAGATTTTGTCCAAAATCGTACTGCTGGCTGAGGACAAGAAAATCAAAGATCCGCAGATTCTCGCACAGCTTCAGCAATAAAAATATATGTGTAGCATTAATATACCGGAATGAGAATAGACCGCCTCACTTGGGGCGGTCTATTGGTCATACCACTTTCTAATGAGAGAAGCAGTGGTGTAATCTATGGATTGGATTGGCTATATAATGCTGTTGTTTGCAGATGTTGAGGATGACAGAATATGTTAAGATATACGCAGGAATCAAGGTACATACGAATGGTACATGAGTAAGTACGGATGGGATTCTGCGCTACATTATGTTTTCAGCAGAGGAGAGTGCATAAGACATGTTAATGGTACCTTATCGGGAGCAGGACCACGCCAAGTTAGTAGCCATCTGGGAGCGTGCTGTTCGAGCAACACATACATTTCTGGAGGAGCATCACATTCTGTTTTATAAAAAGATGGTCGGTGAAGCTTTGGAATTCAAACAAGTCGAGGTCTGGGAAGTGCTGGATACCGAGCAAGAGCCGATTGGCTTCATCGGTCTGGACAATAGCTTTATTGAGATGTTGTTTGTGGACGAGTATTTTCAGGGACAAGGCGTTGGGCGATTTCTGGTTCATCAAACGATGAAAATGAAGGGCACTGAGCTTAGAGTAGATGTGAATGAGCAGAATGAGGATGCAGCCCGGTTTTACGCGAAGATGGGATTTGTACAGACAGGACGATCCGAACTGGACAGTTCAGGTAATCCTTTTCCGTTGCTTCATCTGGAGATGAAACGAACAGGAGCTTGATTAGGAGAAATCATCTGTCAGGCTTAAGTGAGAAAAGTTTAAGATGCTTCTCTAGGTAAAGATAAAAACCCCGGCGGTGACTCCTGTATGGGAGACGCTACTGGGGTTCTATGTTTTCCTTACTGGTGAACCGTGGTCATTGAACCGGGAAGGAAGGGGGCTATTTTTCAAAAAAATTAATGTGCCTCTTCATCGTCCAGGAAAGGTTTGTTCACCGCATAATACATGAAGCCCATCAGCAACACGCCTCCTACCAGATTACCGAGCGTCACAGGCACCAGGTTGTGAATCACACCACCGAATGAGATCGTGCCCGGGTGGTTTAACACAAGCGCAATCGCAAACGTACACATATTCGCAATGCTGTGCTCATATCCCGAGATGAAGAAACAAAATACAAAAAGCATCATGGCAAACATTTTGGCGCCATTCTCTTTCATGAACATCGGCACAAAGAACGCCAGACACACGAGCCAGTTACAGAGGATTCCGCGGAAAAAGAGCTGCATCGCTGGAGCTTCCATTTTGTGCTCGACTACACTGAGTAGGAAACCGTTCACCTGTGCCGAATCGAATAGTCCCGTAAGATAAATCAACAGGGCAAATACCGCCGCGCCCATCAAGTTTCCACTGTAGCTCGCAATCCACAGTTTAACCACTTCAAACCAGCGCAGTTTTTTGCGTAAAGCCGCATAGGTGTAATAGAACGTATTGCCTGTAAACAAGTCACCGCCGCCATAGGCAATCAGAATAATTGCCGCACCGAACGTAATGGCTGCCATAGGGTATGTGAACGGGGAATTCTCCATATAGAAGAAATTGCCCGTCTTAAAAGCCACGATGACCCCGAAGCCGATGAACATGCTGGCCAGCATGGAGCGTGACAGATATCGCAACAAACTTTGCTTGTAAATTTTGTGTTTCTTCAGAGCAAGCTGCTCGACGCCCCGTAAACCTTCCGTTTCCATAATTCCCCTCCTGTATGTAATGGATCAACTGGGGCGTGTCTTGAAATCCGCTGAAGTGCATCTTTTACCGCCTTTTTGCCCCCTGCTGCGTCACTTTCCCTTGACGTGCCCCGGCACGCCTACGATAAACTTCCTGGCTTGGAACAAAAAATTAGCAAAATCTGCTTCCTTCAGCGTTTTCAGACACGCCCTAACTTTTCTACATTATACCTGTAATTTGCTTCAATAGTGGACCGAAATGAAAGAATTTAAACTATACATTATTAGATCGCCCGAGAAAGCCGTGGGCTGGTGTGCCCTTCCGCAGGGGGAGAACTTTAAATTATTTAGGATCAGAATCTTGTTTGTAGGAGGTTGCAGGAAAGGGGAACATGCAACTCTGCCAGATGTCATTCAGCTGCGCTTCTGTCCGTTCATGTGGAACATGCTCTTCGCTATAAGAGCGCTCCAGCTTATCGCGCATAAACCCTTCTGCATGGGGACTAGGGCGAGAGTGAAACTGTTTGGAAAAATCGCCGTGAATGTCTGCCTCTCTCAGTTTGCTAAGAGCACTATTTATTAAGGGACTGCCTGCATACAACAAAGAGGAGGTCTCTTCACATTCGAACTTGAGAAAAAGAAGTGCCTTCTGAATGGCATGAATCTCGCCTTGAGTAAGATGTACCGCCTGAGTCGTTTCCTCTGTTAAATGTTCACCGGCTTGTTCTGGTGACTGCTGTTTATCGTTCGAATTCATTAATGATCACGTCCCGGGATAGATTGAAGTTCCCGTACTGCCGCAGTACCGAACTCAGGATGCGTTTGCAGTGATTCCAGCACCAGCACAGCATGCGGTCGGTGTTTGTTTACTTTTACTATATCGAAAGCGGCACTCCGCACCAGTATGTAGGCATCCGACTGAATGACATCCAGAGCCAGCCCAATTTCAGCCTCGGTAACGGGGAGCAGGACTAACGCCATTAAAGCATAAATCTGAACATCTTCGTCTTCTTCCGGATTACGTACCAGTTTTCCCGCTGCTTCAAGAATTTCAGTAAGAAGTGGAGAAGTTCCCGCCATACCGAGGGCTCGCCAAGCTTCAATACGCACCAGATCTTCCTCCTGTGTATTCATACCAAGAGCAAGGACTTGCCGAGTTATTTCTGCATCATGTAATTCGATGATTTGACGAAGCGCTTCCTGTTTTTCTTCTGAAGTCGCTGAATCGAAATGATGAGCTCCAATTGCATAATGTATTTCTTTATCTTCATTAGACATGTATATCATTCACCTCCTGAATAAGTTCAAGATTGGGGCGGGAGCTGTACTGGGCGAGCTTGAAGTGCTTCTTCTACAATCTGCTCCGCAGTTAACTCACGTTCATCCCAGAAAATCAGATTACTGACCTCCGCATAAGGAAGAGCCTTCTGCACTTCTGTCAGCATATCATCCAATTCTTGCTCCGTTCCTTCCGCGTTCATAATTTTGCGAACTAATAGGACGAGATGTTCTTGATTGGACATTGCTAGTACCTCCTGAATATTGAAATGGATTAAATGCATGAGGTGGTGCAGGCCCGTTTAGTCTAAAATAGGCTCACTCCATGGATCATATTTTACGAAAATGGGTAGCATTTTTGGTGCTAATGTGAGATGTAGCGCATCTGACTTTTGAGTCTTATAGGAAATGATATAGTCCCCGAAGTGCGGCTCATATTCAAAGTGTTCAAATGTGATCGTTTGATCTGGATACTTGACAGCTGCGTATAATGTTGTAGCTCCTCTAGCCAGCAATTCCTTCATCACAGGGATCTGAGCAGCAAGCATGATTACAATCAGCACAAGGATAGCACGTTTCATATGACGTTTAAGAAAACGAGTCAAAGACAAATCCCCCTATCTGATGACCATGTCTAAGCATTAGTCTATCATTGATAAGGGGAAAGTTCATGGTAAAAAGGTCGTTGTTTAGCGCATCGTAATCGCGATATTGCCGAACTGCTCGCCTTTTTCCATGCGTTCAAACGCCTGTGCCGTATTTTGCAGTGGATAGATGCTGTCTATTACAGGGCGGATCTTATGTTTATCTACCCAATCCAGCATCTGTACAAACTCCTCACGGCTGCCCATAGAAGTACCGATCAAGCTGATCTGCGGAAAAAAGATCGAACGAATCGGCAGATGTAAGTCATCGCCAGAACTTGCGCCAAACATGACGATTCGTCCGCCAGGTCGGATGACACTTTCGTATTTGGGGAACATCACTTGTCCAATACTGTCCAGAATGATGTCTACAGGCTCATCAGAATTCATCGTGTCATTCCAATCCGCATGACTGTCCAAAGCTTGATGAGCCCCGAGACGTAATGCCTCAGCTCGTTTAACCTCACTTCTAGATGTTACGGTGACCTTTGCTCCCGCAGCTAAAGCCATAAGAAGAGCATACGTTGCGACACCACCTCCGATTCCGGGAATCAGAAGATGTTCGCCTGCTTTCAGCCCCCCGCGAGTGAACAGCGCACGATACGCCGTCAGTGCAGAAAGAGACAATACACCAGCTTCAAGCCAGGAGAGATGTTCAGGTTTGGGCAACACATTGCTGGCAGGCAGTGTAATATTTTGCGCTAGTGTTCCATGCGAAGGGCCGCCGACTATACCTGGAACGACAGGCACTTCTGCGGTATGCTCCCAGCCGAGCGTCGGATGAATGATGACTTCTTGGCCTATGGAGATATGTTGCACGTCTTCGCCAACTTCTACCACAATGCCTGCCCCGTCCGATCCGGGAATAAGCGGAGTGTCTTGAGGCGTACGATCTGACATAATGAAGAGATCCCGGTGATTCAGTCCAGCAGCGCTCAGCTCTACAACGACTTGTCCGGGGCCTGCTTCAGGTGTTGGACAGGTTGAATATTGAAGACCTTCAAGGCCGCGATGACCTGAATGGATGATTGCATTCATCGTTTTGGATACGTTCATGGATGTTACCTCCCTGTATAATATAGTTACTCTGTCATCGTGCTTAGTGCTCTTATAGAGTAGATGGACGACTCATTACGGAGTCATTGTACAGGCGAGATGGAAACACGTAAAATAAACAGAAATGAAGGTCAGTATCAGGAATAATGATAGATAAGAATACGTGAAGAAATGAAGAGTGTTTAGCCTGATGTACGACATCTCAATAGGGCGGAATGCTCTGATATAAAGACAAGCAGGTGAGAAGAAAATGGATGCAGGGGATTTGAAAATATTCCAGGCGGTTGCCCGCGAAGGCAGTATCACTAAAGCCGCCACCGCACTTAATTATGTTCAGTCCAACGTGACCACACGAATCAAACAATTGGAAGATCAGCTTCAAGTGCCGTTGTTTCATCGCTCCAATCGGGGGATGCTGCTCACTCCGGCAGGGGAGAACCTGCTGGGCTACGCAGATCGAATATTGGAATTATTAGATGAAGCAGAGCAGGCCGCACAGGAAGGAAGTCCACCGACAGGAAATCTTCGTTTGGGTTCGATTGAGACTGCGGCTTCTCGTTTTCTGACACCGCTTCTGGCCGAGTACTGCGCATGTTATCCGAAGGTACGTTATTCCCTTGTCACTGGTGGTACACACGAGCTGAATCAGAAGGTTATAGCCCATGAATTACATGGTGCTCTGGTATATGGTCCGGTCAAACATGAGAAGCTGAATTATATGAAAATGTACGACGATGAGCTGGTGCTGATCGTTAAACCGGGTGAACTTGATATGCCCGTGCTACTCAGCAGGCCGATGTTATTTTTTGAGGTTGGATGCAGCCACCGAACTCAGGCGGAGGATTTTTTGAAAACTCAAGAGGTTCATTCACTAAATGTCATGGAATATGGGACACTCGATACCATTATTAATGGTGTTACTGTCGGTTTAGGCGTGTCCTTGCTGCCTCGTTCTTCGGTGGCTCAAGCAGCAGCCAGAGGTGAGGTAGACATTGTATCACTTCCTGACCCGTATTCTCGTCTGGAAGTAGGATTTGTTTATGCTCATGGTGAACATCGTTCTAACGCGCTCCAGGCTCTAGTGGAGATTATGACGATACCGGAACAGTAAAGGAGAGGTTGATTTTGGTTAATAACAAATTAACACTTGCCGACGCATTCGGTCAGGCGGCGTACATTGTAGGCGGGCACGGCAGCCGCAAAGTGAAAGTGCTGCAGGAAGCGCTGGAACAGGTGGATGGAGAAACGTTCAGTGACCACTACGGGAATGGCTCAATCATTGATGAGTTTCAACAGGAGATGGCAGATGTGCTAGGGAAGGAATCGGCGGTGTTTTTCCCAAGCGGCACGATGGCGCAGCAGATTGCCCTTCGCATCTGGTGTGACCGCGCAGGTATCAAGCGAGTGGCGTATCATCCGCTGTCTCATCTGGAGATTCATGAAGAAGATGGGCTAAAGGAGCTGCATCAGATCGAAAGCATTTTGCTTGGCAAAGCGGATCGATTGATTACTCTCAGCGATGTGAAAGCAATTAAGGAGAAATATGCCTGTTTGTTACTTGAATTGCCACAACGTGAGATTGGCGGGCAACTGCCGGCTTATGAGGAACTGGAAGCTATCTCGACGTACTGCCGTGAGCAAGGGATCAAGCTGCATCTGGACGGAGCACGCCTGTTCGAGATCACGCCTTACTATGGGAAAACACCTGCGGAGATTTGCAGTTTGTTTGATAGTGTATATATCTCTTTTTACAAAGGTATTGGGGGTATTGCAGGAGCTATTCTTGCTGGAGATACAGACATCATGCAGGAATCCAAGGTTTGGAAACGGCGGCATGGCGGCGACTTGATTGGCCTGTATCCGTATATTCTCAGCTCCAAGTATTATTACAATGAACGTGTTGGCAAAATGGGACATTATTACGAGCAGGCCAAGGAACTGGCCTCACTGTTCAATGCATGCCATGGGATTCGCACGATCCCTGAAATTCCCGTTTCCAATATGTTTCACATTCACTTTGCACTTGCCGCTTCGGAGGTTGAACCACTGCTTGTGCAGATGGCGCAGCAGTTTGATATCGCGATTACATCTTATCTGAACAAAACCGGAGGCAACAGCTGCTCATTCGAAATGTCGACAGGGGATCGATACGATACGGTGCCGCAGGAGAAGCTACGAGATGCACTAACTTGGCTGGACGGAGAGTTGCAAAACAGATGAAATTCGTAGAGCTAGACCCGATTCGGGATTTGTTGGTGCAGGCATATGGAACATCGATGGGGAGTGGCAGTAAACCTGAAACCGAGCAGGACATCAACAATTTTGAGCAAAAGTACCAAGTGAAGCTGCCTGCGGCGTACCGTGCGCTGCTACTAGAATTCGGGGCGTGCAACTTTGGTGACCCCGCCTTGTATTCAGTCAAAGAGCTGGATTGGGCGTATCCCGAGTTTCTGGATGCATATCGAGAGTACGAGAAGGAATACGACCTGCCTGACGGGCTGAAGCTTTTTCCAATCGGCGGATTTGGTGAGGGCAGTATGGCTGTTCTGGATGAATCTTCTGGCAAAGTGCTAATGCTCGTACATGACAGTGGAGACGATGTTCCTTTAGTAGAAATCGAGTCCGATTTCTGTGCACTCATGACGATGCATGCCGAGTCTGCCATCTGGGTGGAGGAGCAGATGAAGTAACGGGGAGAGGGGAGGTGTATCAGGTGTAATGGATATTCGAAAGTTACGCTACTTTATCGCCGTGGCGGAGGAACTTCATTTCAATCGTGCGGCCGAAAGATTAAATATGACTCAGCCGCCGCTGAGTCAACAGATCCAAAATCTAGAAGAAGAACTAGGCGTTAAGCTGTTGGAACGTACGAAAAAGATGGTTAGGCTAACACCTGCGGGAGCCGTATTTCTAGATCAGGCAAGACTAATTTTGGCTCAGCTTGAACGATCTATCCATCTCACACAGAAGGTTGACCAAGGCATCGTTGGTCATATAACGGTAGCTTTTGTGGATTCGGCTTCAGGCAGTATGATGGTCGATATGCTAAGGCGATTTCGAGCAGCGTACCCACAGATCGAAATTACACTGCGTGAGATGACATCTTCTGAACAGCTGCAGGCACTGCAAGATGGACAGATCCATATTGGATTTTTACGATATCAGGAGCATACGCCAAATGTGTCTTTCCGGATCTTCCAGGAAGAAACGTTAATGGTGGTGGTTCCAGACGATCACCCTTTGGCAGAGCATATTCAAGTGTCGATTACTGACTTGGCGGAAGAGGATTTTATTTTGTTCCCTAGCCATTTGGGCTCACCATTTCATCGTCTCGTTCGGGAGTATTGCAGGGAGCATGGGGTAGAACCGCGAATTACGCAGGAAGCAATCCAGATGTATACGATTGTGAACCTCGTTGCTGCAGGCATGGGAGGTTCCATTGTTCCTTCTTCGGTGGAGGTGTTTCAGCGCAGAGGTGTAGTATTTTTACCTTTAATAGAAAAACCGCCCTCCGTACCCTTATACATGGCATGGCGGACGGACATGAATCAGGGCGTGGTCACCCGTTTTATACACATGGACAAGAGCGACTAAACTATATTAACCCGTCAGGACAGGATTTCTCTCAATCCATTTTCCTAATATTTCATCCATTCGAGTGAGGATATCCTGATCCAGTTTCACACCGGAAGCTTTCACATTTTCCAGTACTTGTTCTGGCCCGGATGCCCCAATAATCACTGAGCTGACGTAAGGATGATGAAGAACCCAGGCAACAGCGAGTTGAGGGAGAGTCAGACCTAGTTCCTTCGCTAGAGGAAGAAGCTGTTGTACAGCAGTCAGCACATCATCGTGTAACCAACGACCGGCGAGCTTGTTGAAGAAGGGTTTCCCTGCTTGGGCTGCTGCTCGTGATCCGGGTGGCACTGCTTCATACGGAAGGTATTTACCCGATAGTATGCCTTGAGCGAGTGGAGACCATGTAATCTGTCCCAGGCCTGCCTGTACACTTGCGGGCACAACTTCTTGCTCAATTACACGCCATAACATCGAATACTGCGGCTGACTCGCGATGAAAGGTACACGCAACTCTTTAGCTAGTGCGGAGCCTTGCTCAATCTGAGCAGATGTCCATTCACTAACCCCAATATAATGAACCATGCCTTGACGAACAAGATCAGCAAACGCAAGGAATGTCTCTTCCAGTGGAGTGTGTGTATCATAGCGGTGAGCGTAATAGACATCGATATAATCCGTTTGCAATCGTTGTAATGAAGCACTGCAGGCTTCCATAATATGTTTGCGGGAAAGACCTCTGTTATTGTGACCTGGGCCGGTTGGATGACAGACTTTGGTGCATAGTTCAATATTCTCTCTTGGTACTCCCTTGAGAGCCTGTCCCAACACCGTTTCCGCCTTGGTATCCGAATATACGTCTGCCGTATCAAATGTCGTAATACCTGCCTCCAATGCAGCTTGGACACAAGCTTGTGCTGTTGGATCATCAACTTGTGATCCATGTGTAATCCAGTTGCCCAGCGAAATCTCACTGACGGTTAAACCGCTGTTTCCCAATTTGCGATATTCCATTTGTCATGCCTCCTTACTCATCTGGACTCCATTGTAGCAAGTGCAGATAATTAGGTGAAATATCTATTAAGCGCATGATTGATATGAAAAACATATCACAGGTTAATCAGCTCTCCTGAATATATTTACGATAGAGGGCAGGGGTGATTTCCTCGAACTTTTTAAATATTTTGATAAAATATCCGGATTCATTAAATCCCAGTTCATCGCTGATCTGTGAAACGGGCATGTCTGTGACCTCCAGCAGTTGCTTGGCCCACTTGATTTTGAGCTTGGCGAGATAGGTGGTGAAGTTTTCACCCGTCTCCTTGGCAAACAGTCTGCTGAAATAACTTGGACTCAGGTGGCACAGATCGGCTGCTTGTTTAAGAGACACTTGTTGGCTCTTATGGCTATGGATATATTCAAAAGCAGGCTGGAGCACCGGATTAAGGCTCTCCGTATCGCTTGGACTATTTTTGAGATAAGCGTCCGCAATGGCATTGGTCATTTCCTTTTTGATCGACTCGATGTTGCGGATCGAATAACCCGGCAGGATGGTGGACAAGTTGACGGACTCCTGATTGCCTGAAGCTTTCTCAAACATCTCCACCAGCAAGTTTTTGTTCAGCGCTTCCTCGACAATATAGTTGCAGAGCAGGGATAACATATTGGAAATCTTCACGATCTCCTCATACGTCATGACAGGTAATTGGTCGTAATCTGCCTGCAACTCCTTCATTTTCGCGTCATGCATCGGAACGTTTTTGGACGTCACGATCTGCTCCAGATCGTTCCCCTTCTCAGGGTCAGCCAGTTTGACTTGTCCAGCCATCACCGCGCCAATATATTTCCCATCAATTGTAATTGGAATCGCAATATCGATGATATTGAAATGACAGAGATAAACGTAAGGTTCGTTAAGGCGAACAGCCTCCAGACCGCCGCGAGAATCACATTTTTGACAGTAGGGAAGAAGCTCAGGATCTTTACGAACGTTCTGGCAGAAAGCCTGACAGCTACTGTGGCTCGTGACAGGTATGCCTTTATAATCAACGGTAAGAATAGCAAGTTTGGTGACAGTGGCAAGGGAATCTTGAAGGCGCTTCCACTTGTCCAGATCCAGTATTTTATTGATGTGCAGATATTCTTTAATCATGTGAAAAACCTCCGTGGCAGACCGAACTTATCGATCGGAGAGTCGTTAAAAAGTTGAAAGTTGTACATATTAAGACGTGAACAGGACGGGTAATGGAACATGGGAGGTCAAAATTCAACCATCTCATGACAATAACATACCACGATTATGCGAAAAAGCAAAAAATTACGATTGCAAATTATAATAATTTGTTATCAAAGTCCACTGTAAACCTCTCGTTTCTGCGTTATATTTAGGTCAATTGCAACAATTAAAATTTGATGTAACACGGAGCGAGGCACCTTAACCTCTGAATTCAAGTCAAGAAGGACAAGCGTTGCTGCGCAAAACATTCTATCGAATCTACTTTTAGGAGGCATATCATATTATGAGAAAAGCATTTATCAGCCCAACCAAGTACGTGCAAGGCGAAGACGAATTGTTGAACCTGGGTTATTTCGTAAAATCCTTCGGAGATTCTGCGTTGTTGATTGCACACCCTGATGATGTACAGCGTGTCAAAGCCAAGCTGGATGCAACAGCAGAAAAATTCAATATCACGTTTGTTGAAAGCGGTTTTAGAGGCGAATGTTCACGTGAGGAAGTTGCTCGTTTGCAAGAAATCGCGAAAGAAAAAGGGTGCACATGCACGATTGGTCTCGGCGGCGGTAAAGCTATTGATGCTGCAAAATGTGTTGCTGAAGGCGATGCACTGATCATCTGCCCAACGATTGCAGCAACAGACGCACCGACAAGTCACTCGGCAGTATTATACACACCAGAAGGTTCTTTTGACGATTATGCATACTTCAAACAAAGCCCAAGCGTGGTGCTCGTAGACACAACCGTTATCGCCAATGCACCAACACGTTTCCTCGTATCCGGTATGGGAGATGCACTGTCTACTTACTTCGAAGCAAGAGCAACAGCAAAATCCTATTCCCGTGTGAATGCAAGTCTGCCAATGGGTTCGCGTGAAGGGTACACACCTTCTGCTGTAGGAACGAATGCAGCACTGGCACTTGCTAAATTGTGTTACGAAATGCTGCTGACGGACGGCGCAAAAGCAAAAGTAGCCAGCGACAGCAACGTAGTAACTCAAGCCCTGGAAAACATCGTAGAAACGAACATCCTGTTGTCCGGTCTTGGATTCGAAAGCGGCGGTTTGGCTGCAGCTCACGCGATCCACAATGGTCTGACGGTTCTGGAAGGCACACACCACTATTTCCACGGTGAAAAAGTATCTTTCGGTACGATTGCACAGCTCGTCCTTGAAAATGCACCGACCGAAGAATTGCACCAAGTGATGGATTTCTGTCTTTCCGTAGGATTGCCTGTAAGTCTTGCAGATATCGGCGTAGAAACCATTACACAAGAAGAATTGTTGAAAGTAGCGGAGATTGCGTGCATTCCAGAGGAATCTATCCACGCGATGCCATTCCCGATTACTGTTCCTGAAGTAGCCGCAGCGATTGCAGCAGCTGACCGAATCGGACGGGAGTACAAAGCACGCCAGGAGGCAAAATAAATGAAAAAAATCATCAACCAAGCTGAACATGTTGTCATGGAAATGTGCAACGGGATTGCGCTTGCGCACCCGGAGCTGGAATTCCTGAAAAAATATAAAGTGATTAAACGCAGAGAGATTCAGGCGGATAAAGTCAGCCTGATTAGCGGCGGCGGTAGCGGTCACGAGCCAGCACATGCTGGTTATGTCGGTAAAGGTATGCTGGATGCAGCGGTATGCGGAGATGTATTTGCATCCCCTTCCCAAATCCAGGTATATCAAGCGATCAAAGCAACGGCAAGCAATAAAGGTACACTGCTTATCATCAAAAACTACAGCGGCGACATGATGAACTTCAAAAACGCAGCACATCTGGCTGAAGAAGATGGCATCAACGTGCAATATGTACGTGTGGAAGATGACATTGCTGTGCAAGACAGCTTGTATACGGTAGGACGCCGCGGCGTGGCTGGAACGGTTCTGGTTCATAAAATTGCCGGCGCAGCAGCGGAAGAAGGACGTAGCCTGGAAGAAGTGAAGGCTGTTGCCGAGAAAGCGGCGCAGAACGTGCGCAGTATCGGTTTTGGATTCACGTCTTGTACGGTTCCTGCCAAGGGAACACCAACTTTCGAAATCGCGGAAGACGAGATGGAGTTCGGGGTAGGTATCCATGGTGAGCCGGGTATTCGTCGTGAAAAAATTGTTTCTGCAGATGAGCTTGCAGGACGTATGGTGTCCGCATTGCTCAAAGATATGAAGCTGGATCAGGATGCGTCTGCCGAGATCGCTGTGCTTGTGAACGGTTTTGGTGCGACACCTCTGCAAGAGCTGTACTTGCTGAACAACTCGGTTCAACGTGAGCTTGCAGGACATGCGGGTCTTAACATAGCGACGACATTCGTGGGCAACTACATGACCAGTATTGACATGGCGGGTGCATCGGTAACGATTCTGAAGCTGGATGAGGAATTGAAAACCTTGTTGTTTAAGGAAAGTGACACACCTGCATTTAAAGTGTCTGGCCCTCCAGTGGCACAAGTTGCTTACTCTGAAGCGCTCGAAGCGGTTGTGACTGAGGATGCTCCAGTATCCTATGAGGTGCAGACGGATGCGTCTGCAGCTGTTGTTGAAAACAATCAGTTCTCACTGGATAACATGGTTTACCTGATCGATAAAATGGGTGAGATCATCATCAAGAACGAAGTACCGTTCTGTGAACTGGATTCCCATGCCGGTGACGGTGATTTCGGAATGAGTGTAGCCAAAGGTTTCCGTCAATTGAAGCGCGAGTGGAACCACATCGTTAACGAAGAGAAAAAAGATATCGGCTCATTCCTCGATGCGTGCTCCCTGGTAATTATGGAGTATTGCGGCGGAGCATCAGGCCCAATCTGGGGTTCGGCATTCCGTGCAGCCGGTAAAGCGGTAGGTGAGAAGCAACATTTGAATGTCGCTGAGTTTGCTGAAATGATGCAGGCAGCGGTACAAGGCATTCAATCAACAGGTGAGCGTTCCTTCGGACGCGGTGCGGTTGTAGGGGATAAAACACTGATCGACGCACTCGTCCCATGTGCAGATGCCTGGACGCAAAGTGCAGAGTCTGGCGATGACTTCAAAGCTGTGTTTGCCAAAGGTGCAGCCGCAGCGGTAGAAGGTGCGAAGAAAACCGAAGATATCGTAGCACGTATGGGACGCGCAGGTACGGTCGGCGACCGCAGCCTGGGATATCCGGATGCTGGCGCGTATGCGCTGGGTGTTATTTTCACCGAACTGTCCGAGTCTTTGAAGTAAGATAGAATTCATTAAAATAGCTTGAATGACGATATAGATTATACAGAACGATACAGAACCGAATTGACACAGGTGACGGCGCCGGAGTCCGGCGTCGTTATGTGTGCCTTTTTTAGGCCATAGTGAGTCAATATTTACATGTACTCATTTACATCGAATTTGAATAATTAAATTTAGATTTATTGTTGGCTTGTATTGTTAACTGCATTATGACATGCTGTCTCGCTCATTATATAAGCGGAAGCGTATGCATAGTGATATCTATTTATCTATATAATTTGAACTAAAGATTTTACACAGTCCACTCCGATGACAGAAGAACCTTCCAATCGCTGTTATCCCCAGATTTTTTGGATTCCCTTTTCGAAAGGGAAAAATCCGGTGATAAAGGCGAGCGCTTCGCTTTTCCAGGTTTTTTCTGTCCTCTCCGTTATTGTGTAAAAGAATAGTTCAACATATATCGCATTTTATATTACTAAAGGAGCCAATCAATGAGAACAGTCACATCATTCTTGAAAAAACCGCAGGGGTTGCTGGTTTTATCACTCGTTCTGGTTATTTTCGGCAGCTTGTTTGCCGGCATGTTCAACACATCCTTCTATTCCGTCAAGGTTAAAGAGATCAAATTCCAGGCTGACCACGGAACATTATCGGGTCTGCTGTACATGCCAAAAGGCGCGGGTGCTGATGACAAAAGACCGGTCATCATTACAACGCATGGTTATTTGAACACGAAAGAAATGCAGGATGCACCTGCCATTGAGATGTCCAGACGTGGTTACATCGTGCTCGCACTCGATATGTATGATCACGGGGATTCCCGCTGGAGTGCTCCTATTCCGGTGAAAGATATGTTCGGCACGTTCTGGATTTATTCTCAATTCGATGCAGCTAAATATATCTATGATCAGGATTTCACCAAAAAAGATGATAAAGGTAACGCATACGTTGCTGTAAGCGGTCACTCTATGGGTGGATTCTCGACATTGCTCTCCATGTACATGGACGAGATGACTTCATTGCAAACAGGACACCGCATGATCTATACAGGGATTTCTGTAGGCGCAGATTATTCGTATGCTGCTGCCGTGGCTCCGCAAGATCAGCTACAAGCAGCTTTTGGAAGCCGTACAGTGGGTATGATTGCTGGTAAGTATGACGAGTTTTTCTTCAACAAATCAGACGAAGAGAAAACTGCCGCTGAAAAAGAAATCAAAGGTACCGTGATGCGCAAAGATTTTGCCGCAACGATCTCGGGTAAAGCATTCCTCGGACTGGCTGCAGATGCGCCAAGAGCGGAAACAGACAAGTTTACTGAAGTTCAGTCTGGTGACCTGATGGTTGATGGCAAAGTGGTACGTCCTTCGCAAACGGGCGAGCACATCATGTTCACACCGAATCAGACTCACCCGTGGAACCATTTCTCGCCAACGACGACGGGACATCTGATCGACTTTTACGCACGTGCTTTCAATGGGGTAACGTCACCGAACCAGACGAATGTGAATCTGGGATGGGGAAATCAGATCTGGTGGGCGAAGGAAGCCTTTAACTTTGTAGCAATGATCGGCTTCTTCCTGATGATCGTACCGTTGATCACGTTGTTACTCAGACTGCCATTGCTGCGTAAAGCGGTTAGCAACGAGATTGCTACCGTGTCAGCAGCTGTAAGTGGCAAGCAAAGAACAGTTTACTGGCTCGCGATTGCGTTCAGCACGCTGATTCCGGCTATTCTTTTCCCAACGCTAATGGATAAATCAGCAGACGGATTGAATGTATTGCGTATCATTGCTCTGATCGTGTTGATCGTAAGTGTGCTTGGTGCGGTCATTGGATTTGTGCTCGCTGGAAGCAAAAAGAATGATTTTGCGGCAAGCCGCCGGATGAAAAACATGGGCGTAGGCAGCGTGCTGCTCGCCATTGTATCTCTGGTGATGTGGATTGTGTTTAACTATGCGAGCAAAATTGTCGTTACAGGCAAATACTTCAATGAACCAACGACGAACCAGATCGTATACTGGGCGTTGGTATCGGCGTTGATTATGATTCTGGTGACCTTTGCATTCCACTATTTCTCCAAAAAGGATGCAGGCACTCGTTTCAGTGATTACGGTATTAGCTTGAATATTGGAACCATCATTGCCAGCCTTGTAACAGCTGTACTCGCTATTGTAATCGGGTATGCATTGCTGTTCGCGGTACAGGCCATCTTCGGAACCGACTTCCGGATCTGGACCTTTGCGGTACGTACGTTTGAACAGGAGCATTTCATTACTGCACTGCGTTATGCACCACTGTTCCTGATCTATTACTTTGTGAGTGCTGTTGCACTGAATGCCAATACCCGCGGCAAACGCGGCGGTATGTTCCTTGCGATTGTACTGAATGTTGGCGGATTGGTATTGTGGATGCTGGCACAGTATGGCAAAGACTTTATGACAGGTGTGGCGCTGTATCCAACTCAAGCACTGAACGGCATTCTGTTGTTCGCGCTGGTGCCATGTCTGATCATCGCTGCCGTATACGCACGCAAATTGTTTGAGAAAACGAACAATGTATGGCTCGCGGCATTTGTTAATACGTTGCTGTTTACGATGGTGACGGTGGCGAATACAGTTCTCTTCTGGAACTTGGTTTAATGTGAAAAAAGATATGGCGTGACCTTTAGATTACACTGACCACTCCGATGACTGACTATGCTGGTTGTGGTAGACACATGGGAACGTCACAGTCAGAAAACCTTTCGATCGCCCTTATCCCCGGATTATGTTGATTGATTCCCTGAAGGGAACAATCCGGTGATAAATGCGAGCGCTCCGCTTCTCCAGGTTCTTTCTGTCTGCTTTGTTCTTGGTGTCTACAAAAGCGAGCATTCGTCTGTCATCTCCGTTCCGGTGTAATCGATAGGAACTCCCCCATATCCAACGTTTTCAAATTAAACGTTGGATAGAATATAGACCGCTCTGTGGGCTTGGCTTACAGAACGGTCTTTTTATGGCTTGAAGGTAGCAGAGAGTAGACACATGGGAACGCCGCAGCCAGAAAACCTTACGATCGCCCTTATCCCCGGATTATTTTGATTGATTCCCTTATGGGAACAATCCGGTGATAAATGCGAACGCTATGCTTCTCCAGGTTCTTTCTGTCTGCTTTGTTCTTGGTGTCTACAAAAGCGAGCATTCGTCTGCCATCTCCGTTCCGGTAGTATAATCGATAGGAACATCCATATCCAACGGTTTCAAATTAAACGTTGGATAGAATATAGACCGCTCTGTGGGCTTGGCTTACAGAGCGGTCTTTTTATATTTGAGTAGAAAGTGGAGAGCGAAGTAGCAATATTGGCTTTAGCTATGGGAAATAGTGTAATCTGAGAGTAGATGTAACTTACTTGAACGAGAAGGGAACGAATCCATTCAATGACTCAAAAAATTTACTATGACGCTGCGTACACGCGCGAGTGGCATACACATATTACCAATCGAGTGACGAAAGAAGATGGCGTATACGTTACGCTCGCCGAGACGGCATTTTATCCGCATGGAGGCGGACAACCGTGTGATCTGGGACGGATTGGCGGCATTGCGGTTCTGGATGTGAACTTGGAAGACGGAGAAGTATGGCATAAGCTGGAGCGTTTCCCGGAGCAGGATGAAGTAGACTGTGAGCTGGATTGGGAGCGAAGATTTGACCACATGCAGCAACATACGGGCCAGCATTTGTTATCGGCAATTACACTAAAACTGACGGATGCGATGACACTCAGTTTTCACCTGGGTACGGACTATGCAACGATTGATGTAGCTACAGAGACGCTTGACCCGGAACAGCTGGCTGAAGTCGAGCAAGAGGTGAATCGGCAGATTGTTCGTAATGCTCCGGTTCGCTCATCTTGGGTTACCGCGGAAGAGGCGGCGCGACTGCCTTTAGTGAAGCAACCAACGGTAACGGAGGACATTCGCATCGTGGAGATTGAGGGTGTGGAATACAATGCTTGCGGTGGTACACATGTGGCGGCAACGGGCGAGATTGGCATCATTAAGTTGTTGAAAACGGAGAAGATCAAGAGTAACACACGAATTTATTTTAAATGCGGTACGAGAACTTTGAACGAATTCGCGGCAATTCAGCAGGTGCTGAACGGCATTACGACCAAATTAAAGACAAGCCGGGACGAGCTTCTGGAGCGTATTGAGAAAATGGAGCAGGAACAGAAACAGCTGCAAAGCGAGCTGAATGCTGTAAAATCCACCAACGACGCTTACTATGCAGAGGAACTGCTCGCGGCACGTGAAGGGCTGGTTATTGCCCAGATTTTCGAGAACAAATCACTCAAGGATATGCAAAGCCTTGCTACCAAACTTACGGAAGAGCATGAGGGTTTGGTGCTGTTTGCCAGCATCTCGGAAGCGAAGGTTGTGCTGGCACAGAACGGACAGCCGCCGGAATGGGCGTGCGGGCCGTTTTTCAAAGGAAATCTCGGGGCTTACCAAGGCAAAGGCGGCGGCAGCGAGAAAATAGCTCAGGCAGGATTTGCGAGCAGTGAGGATGCGCTTGCGTTTTACGAATTCACTAAGGAGCAGCTTGGACACCATTCCTAAAGGTTGAAGGAGGCGGAAGCATGACAGAACGTATTCCATGTGTACGCGAAGGATGCGACCATATGATTTTACCAGCAACAGCAGCTAAAACAGGTGGGTATTGTATGCCTTGTAAACAGGAGATGGAACGGGAGGCACACCAGCGTTATATTGAAGCGAATCGGCGTGACGTCGATCTGTATGAGGGCATTACGGATGCGGTGCAGATTCTGAAAATCATGCATGAACCTCGGACATATAACGAACTTATTCGATATGTACCGTATATGTACTCCATGGAACAAGTGTATCTGTCCCTTACAGCAGAGCAGCAACATGAGATGAAGCGTTACGCAATGGAGTTGATCCGCTCAGATGACGAGGACGGCGGTAAGGATATTTTGCTGTATCTTGTTTGTTATCATGATCTGCCCTTGACGTCGGAAATTCCTGAACTTTTGGAGCGGGAGATTGTTTATCCAGCAGTTTTGTTCAAAAGTGCCTCTGGCGAGATGCGAGATCATCTGATTCAGCAGGTGAACAACGATGGGGAGAATCGTAACCACTTTCTGATCATGCTGGCTTATATCGGTGACGAAGTGGTTGTACAACAGTTCTTGCAGTGGAGGCAGGCTCCGCCCCTGTGGGCCAGCGAGCTGTATATCGCACCTGAGCGTTACACGTTGCAGGCGGGTTGGGAGTTAACCGAAGAAGGTCAACGCAGAGAATTGTTCATCACCCCGAGTTATTCATTGTATGAAGCAGAACACAGTGATGTAGAGGCAGGCGAGAGTGAGAACCTGAATGGTTCTCCGATTTCTTTACTTGTGCCAAGTTCCAAGCTTTGTCCATGGTGTGGTAGTTCATTTATCAGCTTAATGAATTTACATGTGAAACATCCATCGCTTCGGTCTGTTCACTGGAACTCTCCACAACTTGATGTGCAGACCTGCTTGGTATGCAGCAGTTACAGCGTGGTGTACATGGAAATGGATGCAGAAGGGAATCCGATCTGGAGTAAGTATAATGTGAAGCCCGACGGATTTGATGAAATTGATGTAGAAGAGATGAGCGTAGATGTTTCGGGAGTTAGCTCAAGTAGCTTAAATGTAGGTAGCCTTGCTGGCGAGGGAGAGTGGTCAGAAGGGGCGCAGGAGCAGGTACAGCGACGTTGGTTCCGTATCGCGTCGGAACCGCGTCAGCCTTATCATGGCAGTGAGTGGGCAATGGAACCTTCTATATCACAGGTTGGGGGTCACCCCGGCTGGGTGCAAGATGCAGATTATCCAGTATGTCCAGCCTGCTCTGCTACGATGAAAGCTATCGGACAGTTGGACGGTGAGATGATTCAGGAGAATGGTGAAGGTGTGTATTACATGTTTGCGTGTGAGCCATGCCAGATGACAGCAGTATCGTATCAGCAATCATAATATAATCCACCCACTTTCTTATCGTTTTCCAGCATGAAGTGACTGTTGTTATAAAACCTGACATCGTTGTAATATATAATCATTGATCAGCTTCGTGGAGAGAGATAAATTACAAAATGTCGGCAGGAGTGGGAACGATGGAAATAAGAGTGGATGATTTGAATGGAGATCAGGTAAAAGCGCTAATCGCGGAACATTTGATGGGCATGGCAGCGGATTCGCCGCCGGAAAGTATACATGCACTGAATCTGGATGGACTGAAGAAACCCGAGATTACGTTCTGGTGTGCATGGGACGGAGAGGAACTGCTCGGCTGCGGGGCGATCAAGGAACTGAACGCGGAGCATGCTGAACTGAAATCGATGCGTACGGCTGCCGCCCACTTGCGTAAAGGGGTAGCTCGCCGAATCTTGGCTCACATTATTGAAGAGGCTACGTCTCGCGGATATCAGCGTATCAGTCTGGAGACAGGTTCAATGGATTCTTTTATCCCGGCACGCAAGCTGTATGAAGACTTTGGTTTTGCATATTGCGAGCCGTTTGCGGACTATATTTTAGACCCGAATAGTACATTTATGACCAAAGTTATTGGATAACCTTATAGATGATGAATCTAAACGGAAACAGCCAGTCTCTCTAGTATAGGGAGGCTGGCTTTTGACGTTTATTTATGTGTTGAAGTGTTTATGGATTTGAAGAAAAAATGAAACATTCGATACAGTTCATACAGCGTAAAAAGTGATAAACTAAAATTCGAGGTTTGAACGCTGTGACGCACCAAAGAATGGAGAGTGCAGGAGAATGCTCTACTGGTGGTTTGAAGGAATGAACCCATTGTTCGTTGGATTCGTATTGTGTCCCATATTGGCTGTGATTCTGGGTGTGTGCTGGTATGCTTCGAAATGGTGCAGTAGGACAATTGCTTTGGGTGTATCTCTTTTGCTGCCTTTGCTGTATATCACTAGTGATTGGGGGACGTTTACCGCCAATCTGGATGCATGGCTACTTTATGGAATAGGGTATAGTTTGATAACATGGGCAACATACCGATTACTTTGTACACTTAAAGGGTATAAATCATAGGCATGTCATAAGTTTGGGATGAATTGGCCATACAGATTGGGTGGGCTGTTTCATCATGGATAGGGTATACTGGACTTTATATTGCTCAAAAATAGACAAGGATTACAGACGTTTTTGTACCTCAGGAGGATTTCAATTGGCTCAGACTCAGACGGAAGAATCATTACAGAAAAAATTAAAACCCAGACATATTACCTTTATGGCGATGGGTGGTGTTATTGGGACAGGCATTTTTAAAGGCAGTGCAGGTACGATTGGACTTGCAGGCCCAGGTGTTATTGTAACGTACATTTTTGCCGGACTGTTGTTGCTTGTGGTTATGGCTGCGATGGCAGAGATGGCTACGGTGTACAAGAACAGAAATATGAAAGATTTTGTACAGGAAGCGTTCGGTAGCCGAGTTTCGTTTATTATGGGATGGATGTACTGCTTCTTGTGGTTATCGGTATGTGTCATCGAGGTTATTGCTGCGGGCAGTTTCCTGCAATATTGGTTCGCGGACGTACCACTATGGATGCTAAGTCTGGCGTGTGCGGCATTTATTATATTGGTGAATTTGCTCAGCGTGGGTGTGTTCGGTGAGTTTGAGTTTTGGCTGGCCGGGATCAAAATTGCGATGATTATTATTTTTATCGTGCTCGGGGCAGGGCTGATCTTTGGTATTATTCCAAGTGACAACACACCATATTTACAAAACTACACGCAGGCGGGTGGGTTCTTCCCGAACGGATTGACATCGATCTTCTCTGCACTGCTTGTGGTTATGTTCTCGTATGGAGGATCGGAGCTGATTGGCCTGACCTTGACGGAAACGGAAAATGCGGAGAAAGTGATGCCCAAGATCGTGGGCAATTTCATGTTCAGAATCATTTTGTTCTTCACGTTGCCAATTCTGATTATCTGTGGTCTGATTCCATGGAACGAGATTGGGCCGGAAAGCAGCCCGTTTGTACAGGTACTGGCATCAACTGGCCTGCCGGGTGCTGCACATATTATGAACTTTATATTGGTGACGGCGGTGCTGTCCGCAGCGAACTCGGGTATCTACGGGGCATCCCGCATGATGCATTCTATGGCCGTCGGCGGGGAGGCGCCTAAAGCACTCGCCAAAACCAACCGCAACGGTAGCCCGATTAATACGTTGCTGGTGTGTACCGTTGTTCTGCTGGCAGGTTCCTTGTTAGGACTGTTTGCCCAAGATCAGCTGTTTAGAGTGTTGCTTGCTGTTCCGGGATTTGTCGTGATTCTGGTCTGGATCTGCATCGCTGCTTCTCAGCTGAAATTACGTAAAAAGTATCCGGTTCAGCCTACATTCAAGGTATGGGGATTCCCTTATATCACCGGGGCGGTTGTCTTGATCCTGAGCGTCATTGCTCTGATGTTTGTGTTTGATGAAGGCAACCGGTTCAGTATTAGCATCTGTCTTGGTGTACTTGCATTGCTGACGATCTGGTCTTTGATTCGATTCCGCAAGATGGCAGGCCGGGTTTCAGGGCGCTAATAACTTCGATGAATGAAAAGTGATATATGCTATATCTAGGATTAACAAAGATCTATAAACGTCTATCTTTACAGAGAATCTCGGTGCTCGTGCGCCGGGATTTTTTTATGTACATACACTAGGCCGCAAAACTTTTTTAACCGAACGATTAACATTCAGTTCATCCGCCCGTTATACCTATGAAAGGTGGTGAAGCATGGACGCCAGACAGATGGCTGAACAGCTGCAGCCTAAACTTAGAGAAATCCGGCATTATCTGATCAGACTTGGCGCTTCCCCATCGGATGCAGAGGATATTTTGCAGGAAACGGTGTACAAGGCTTTTTTATATAT
Organism: Paenibacillus polysaccharolyticus; assembly: GCF_900102085.1. Classification (GTDB taxonomy): domain Bacteria; phylum Bacillota; class Bacilli; order Paenibacillales; family Paenibacillaceae; genus Paenibacillus; species Paenibacillus polysaccharolyticus. The sequence goes on from NZ_FMVM01000004.1 coordinate 67,813, forward strand.
CGACTCGATTGAAAAAGGGAAGTTCAGTGCGTGGCTCTATAAAGTTGCGATCAACCGTTATTATGATCTCTGTCGCCGGAAGAAATGGGCGATGGTTCCCATCGAAAGTGTGGAAATACCGGATTCATCGCTTCCTGAGGATGCCATTCTACAGCAGGAGAAGAAAGAAAAAGTGGAAGCTGTGCTCGGTGAACTTGCTCCGTTGCACAGACAGCTGCTGATTATGAAATATGAGATGGAGCTCTCTTACCAGGAGATTGCGGAGTTGCTTGGCATGCGAATGGAACAAGTCAAAGCATCGTTATATCAGGCCAGACAACAATTTAAGAAAAAGTATGGGAGTGAGTAAAAATGAACCAACCGTTTGAACAAGAAGATACAGTAGATGTCAGTAAAATGATTAAAAAGGCCAAACGTAAAACAACGATTCGTACCGTATCTTTATCGCTCGTCGTATCGGTTGCGGCATTATTCGGAGTTATTGTCGGCAATCAGTATTTAACAAGTTCCAGTTATGAGCGTGCGATGTACAGCGAGCAGTTGATGAGTCAAATAAGCGGGCCGGATCAAGTGCAGACGGGGCAGGTGAACTTCAGTAGTTTTTTGAACGGAACTTTGCAGACCTATAAAGCTAAAGTCATCGAGGGTGTACTTGTACCTTGGGCAGATCAAAAGGTTAATTATACCGTGCTGCCTTTACCTATCTTTTCAAGTATGGGTGGTAGTACTGGGCAACAATCAGTTTCATTGCCAGATGAGAATATGCAGAAACAAGGCTATGAGTATACTCGCAGCTACAATGGATTAAGTGGACAGAGAGAGATGATGTTTTACATTCCGGGTGTGAATTATAATGGAAAAATCCTAAATGACCTTCCGTTGCTGAGTGAAATGGACTCGGACAAAAAGGTGGAGATGGCTATTTCTTTCGATAAGGATTATTCATTGGATGAAGCGAAACAGTTGCTCCCGTCGGAGTTAAATCAAACATGGTATTGGATAGATACGTATGATGACAGAGCTTTTTACGATCCTAGACAGGATGGAAACGGGAAACAAAGTTATGCGACTCCAGAGCCGGAGAATTGGGTGAAGGGTTTTGGAATGAATCCATCCGAACCGACAGAAGTGAATGGCAAGCGATTTTTGGATGCTTTGGAACAGGGAAGACATCTTAAAGGGTTATATCATTATGAGTTCAACCGAATCTACGATTATTTGAAAAAAGATAAAAAAGAGCCACAAGAGAGCGATATTCGCATTCTGGGTGTTGTGGTGACAGGAACAGCAAAACAATTGCAGTCCCTGAGTGGTCAGCCGTATGTCAGAGGGGTAACGTTGGGAGCAGTGGTGGAAAAATATTGAGTTTTCAGGGCCAAACTTTCTTAGAATATTTCTTGATCATTAAAGTAGTAAGGATGAAAATGAAGGATCTCGGCGCATGCGCCGGGATTTTTTTATGAAGCGGGTGGGGAGACAAATAGGTCACAAAGACTGTTACAAATAGGGCCTACTGGGGGTAATAGGAACTAAAAGATTGAGTCGACAGTCTCTACGAAATGAAATTCAATCCAGTTATACTGAAACCCCATGTGCTGGTAGATGAACTGGCATATGTGAAACACAGAATTTTCGTGTAACAACGAACTACATAGTTAGAACGATATCGATAACGAGGTACCCCATGACAACGATTAAAGTAACCCCGGAACAGCTAATGTCTGTTTCAAAACAGTTCGCCACAGCCCAAAGTCAGATTGCTCAGATGAATCACATCTTGAAACAACAGCTGTTCGAAATTGAAAGGCAGTGGAACGGGAGCGCCAAGGAAAGATTTTATGCTGATTTCATCGCGGCGCAACGAGTGATGGACAACTTCAGTTCACTATCCCACTCGATTGCCAAAACGCTTGAAGGACATGCGGAGAAGTTCAGACTAGCGGATCAGCAGACTACGCAATCCTACGATGCCAATTGTATGCCGCCTCCACCGGATGAATGCCGGGCTCCCACTGCAGACAATCGTAATGCTTTTCAAAAATCGGTGGATAGTTTGAAAGAACTCGGTACTGGTTTTATGCAGGCTGCAGATGACCGCTACCAGAAGCGTTACGACAGTGTCGGCGGATTTCTGGACTATTGGACGTTTGGGATTCCAAGTGGTCTGGTTGGAGGTTATATGGACAGGGCGGATAAAGCATTCGATTCTCCGAATGATACGGCCAATTGGCTGACGTTTGGCATCCATGGTACAATCCGTGAAGCCATATTCCCCACGAATGCCTGGTCCAGCGAGCATTGGGCCAATATGATGGGGATGGGAGGCATGATGGTCGGCGGTGGTCTCACTGCCAAGATGATCAAACCGCATAATCTACTGACATCGTCAGGAGGCGGTAGCAAGGTTAGTGTTTTGAACCAACGGCCGGGAACTGGCCAGATGACGGGCGGTTTTAACGGATTTAAAGACCCGCGTCTTCAAGTGATGGACAATATTGCGGAGAGTAAAAAGGCCCGGGAATCCTCCCAAATGAGTGATTACTTTAACAGCGAAAAACAACTATCAAAAAGTATTCAGGAACATAGATTAAATATGGAAAGAATAATTTATAATGAAGGTAATTTGAGCATTGATGAAGGTGTTTTAAGTGGAGGGAAAATCAAAGAAAGTTATTTGAAAAGTTTAGTTCCTCCTAAAGGTATCAATAAATTTAGAGCAGACCCTGGAGTAATAGAAGAGGGATTTAAGTATAACTTCATACACGAGAATAAAAGAATTGAAATTAAGTGGCACTCACCACAGCAAAATTTGAGAGATATCTTGCCGGAAGAGGATTTATTGACTAGTAATTCGTATAATGGATGGAGTGCTCAAATTAAGATCGGTAAAAAATATTTAGGAACAGATGGTCAATTATATAGAAATAACCAGCAAAATATAACACATATACCTGTTGATATTGGAGGATAAATATGAAGCCATTAGAGATTAAGCAGTTACCTGATGTATTATCAAAAGAAACTTTAGAGAAATATTTAAGTGATTATTTAAGCTTTGTTGAGAATACAGAGAAGTTAAACAAACTAGAAGTTTTAGAATCACTATCAGAATTTGCTGATAGAAAAGTCTATACTCATCAATTGTTAGATGCCAATCTAAAATTAAGAACAGATCAGCTTGTCCAAACCCTCTTGGATATTTCTTCGGAAGACGTGGTTGATAGTTATGCCAACGTTGTTGTAAATCTAAATTTAGAAGAGAGTTATGAATTAATGAAATCAGTCTTAGATTTGGAGTTAACTGAAAAAGTTAGAGAAATTATCGAAGAAACGATTGATGAAGTAGGTGACAACATAAATATTCCTTATCAATCTAACTAAACATATATTGTCTATATCCATTAAAGGACTGTTATAACCTCCAACTACCATGTTGGAGGTTTTCTTTGCCTAAAATCCTCTGAAACACCGCGCTTCATAAGCCTTTTAAAGTTGCCACTACCAAAACTAGCACATCAATGATAGCGTTTTTATATAAATCCAATATTTTCTTGCGTAATTCGACATATTCGTATACTATTTTCCCATACTTAGTGCTTCAAACATATGTTTTTTGGGTACGGCCTAGTCAAAAAGGCTTGGGTTCGTGGGGAGGAAGAGGGAGCAAATGATCGGTTTTTTCAGGAAACGTCTGGTTGTGCGCATTGCGGCTATTGTTACACTGGTCATTACGATTATAGCTGCGGGAAGTATGCTGACGCAGATCGCTAATGTGAAACTTGCTGCGCAGGGGGCTATCACAAGCTACAATATTCAGATTGCCGAGAGTTATGTGAAGCAATTGGATACAGCATCATATGTGGACTTTGCCAAGGACCCCAAGGAAAATGAGGAGTATCTTCGTATTCGGGATGAATTGGATGATTTTCGAGTGCGTATTGGTGCCATGTATGTGTATTTCGTCAAAATTGACGATAAAGGAACGCCGCTGATCATGGTGGATGGCATGAAGGATGCGGATAAAGCTTCAGCAATTAACGAAGTAACGGACATTCCTGCAGATGCGGTGCAGAAGTTGCTACAAGGGGAAACAGCAAGTTCGCCGATCATTAACAATCCAGAGTACGGTAATTATATTTCTTCCTACGCTCCAATTCTGAATAGCAATGGTACTCTTGCGGGTGTAATTGGTATCGATACAGGGATTTCTGTTATCGGAGGTATCGAAACCGATATTTTGAGATCAAGTCTGCCGTTGTATGTGATCCTACTGCTCGCTACTCTTGCAGGTATTGCTATAGTGATGTGGTTTATCGTTAGAGGACTGCGCCCTCTACATCCGCTGAAATCAAGTGTGGAAAAGATGGCACAAGGTGAGCTTGCCGAAGCTAATCGCATTTTGACAGCCTATCGTTTGAAGAGCAGAGATGAGATCGGAACAACGTATCAGGCGATGATACATATGTCTGGGAATTTAAATAAAATAGTAAGTGACATGGTTGGAGGGGTAGCTTCAACAACCGAATTGTTATCCGAATCCACGAAAGAGTTTAATCGGAGTACCGAAGAGATGCTCGCCATGAGTAAAACAGTGGATCGTGCCGTTGAGGAAATAAGACAAGGTGCGCATACACAGAAGCAGAGTGCAAGTGACAGTGCGCATGCCATGGAAGAGATTGCAAAAGGCATCAACGATATATCTGAATCCTCCAATGTGGTATCGGATGCGGCAACAATGGCGCTGACTACGGCGGAATCGGGGCAGCAACGCATGACGATTATGAAGAAGCAGATGGAAAACATCTCTGCAGTATCTGGAGAGGTTACCACGATGGTGCAGGTGTTAAACAACTATTCTACTGAAATCGGTGGTGCACTGCATACGGTACGTGACTTCGCAAGTCAAACCAAACTGCTCGCGCTTAATGCCTCCATTGAGGCTGCACATGCGGGTGAGCATGGAAAGGGTTTTGCGGTTGTGGCAGAAGAAGTGAGGAAACTTGCCGAAGCCTCCAGTTCGTCTATGGAACGAATCTCGGACTTATTACTTCGTATTGAACAGGAGTCACAGCAGATAGGTTCCCGAATGGGGGTTACTGCCCAGGAGATTGGTCAGGGGGTCGTATTTACAACTGAAGCAGAGCAGGCCTTCTCACAAGTCGTGGATGCGTTCCAACTAGTTACCCAGCGTATACAGGAGGTCTCTGCTGCGGCTGAAGAAATTACGGCCGGATCGGAAGAGGCGGCAGCTTCGGTCAACACGATTTCACAGATTTCCGCAGGCGTGTCGGATCACTCTGATGAGATATACCGTTTGATGCAGGATCAATCGGTGATGTTCCGTAAGGTGGCCGAAACGTCTACGATGCTTGAACAGCAGACGAATGAGATGAGTGAAGCAGTGAAAAGAGTGAAGGTGTAAGTGAAGCTTTGAAAAACGGGAGTCCTTAAACGAAACGAGTATAGAAGAAAAGAATGAAAAAGAAACATAAAATGGAACTAAACAAGAAAAAATGAAGAAGATTACATGATAAAAGAGGCAACTAAATTAAGAGAAAATAAGTAAAGTGCTCTGCCAATGGTGGAGCACTTTTTTTGCATATCAAATAACCTATATTCATGAACAGCAAATCATAGATGACCGAGTTCAATCGCTTGTTTGAAGCGCCGGGCAAATTGTTCTGCTGCAGACGCAGCCTCTCTGAATTCTGTCTGCACGAAGCCGATCTGCATTTTGGGCTGCTGAATCTCGGTAATTTCGACCATCTTAATCAACCCTTCTTTCCAAAGTGGGTTCTGGTGAAAGGAGAAGTCGTGCCCGATCGTTGCAGCAATATTATTTTTCAGCACCGTGCTAATGGCTTCCGAATTATTGGTTTTAAATAAGATGGACAAAGGCCCATATTCATAGGTGAACTCCTGTAGGAAATCTTCAATAAAACCGTCCCGATATAATGCAAGATTATGTTCTTTCAGTTGATCAGGGGTGACACGTGTATGTTTTGCTAGTTCGGACAGTTGATGGGTGCATACAACAAGCTTGCTCGAATACATCGGTGTAAAATGTAACCCATCCAATTCGCGCAGTTGTTTCGCGTAAATGGCGATAAAGCCCAGATGGGTTTTATTATTGCGGATGTCCTCAATGATCTCCATGGAACCTTTCTCTTCAATCGATAATCTCAGTTGTGAATGATCTCGTTTCATATCTGCTGCCGACTGCACCAAGTAAGGCATAACACTCGGGAAAGTAGCCACATGAAGATCACCGGTCAATGTAGATGTCGTTGCATTTAGTGATTTCAATTCATCAATTCGCTGCAAAATGTCCAGCGCTTTGGCGATAAATTGTTTACCCTCCGGCGTGGGATGAGTGCCTTGTCTGGAACGCTCGAATAGTACCAGCCCCAGCTCTTTTTCCAGGCGATGAACCGATTGGCTGATCGCAGATTGCGTGACATGAAGATGCTCCGATGCGGCGGAGAACGATTGCGTTTTGGCGATTTCGACAACGTATTCGAGTTGTTCCAGATTCATGCGATCATCCCTTTTTAGCATTAGTATAAGTAATGTTAACATAAGTATCTATAAATATGAATAATGGTTGAATAGCGATATAATATATAGACAAGCAGAACATTCTTGTATTAAAAGTTTAGATAAAAGGGGATGTACAGAATGAAGGCAGCAGTATGGTATGGTCATAAAGACGTGCGTGTGGAAGATCGTGAGGTTCCGGTTGCAAAGTCTGGCCAGGTGCAGATCAAAGTCGAGTATGCCGGAATCTGCGGCAGTGACTTACACGCGTATCATCATGGTGTAGGTATTCAAGAGGGAGAGAATCATCCGCTCTCAGGACAAAAAGCGCCGCTGACACTGGGACACGAGTTTGCAGGAACAGTAAGTGCTCTAGGTGATAATGTAAGCGGTATCAATGTTGGTGATCGCGTGGTGGTTGAACCTCTCTACCATTGTGGAACGTGTGAGTACTGTATTCAAGGTAGATACAATCAGTGTACTCAATTTGGTTTTGTCGGATTGAACGGAGATGGCGGTTTTGCCGAATATGTAGTCGTCGAAGCATATATGGTGCACCCGATTCCAGATCAAGTTTCCTTTGAAGAAGGGGCACTTGTAGAACCGACAGCGGTTGCTTTTCATGCTGTACGTCACAGCAAGCTGAAAGTGGGGAATAAAGTAGCTGTATACGGGGCAGGGCCGATTGGTTTGCTGACCATTTTGTCAGCGAAAGCCGCTGGGGCATCTGAAGTTTACGCTGTCGATGTTTTCGATGATCGTTTGGAACTGGCGGCTAAACTTGGCGCAATTCCGGTGAATAGCAATAAGGTGGATGCAACACAGGTCATTACGCAGCAATCCGGTGGAATTGATGTTGCATATGAAGCGGCTGGCGTGCAACCGACGATGGACAGTGCTGTGTCCGTGATTAAAAAAGGTGGGGAAGTTGTGGTCATTGCCGCAATTCCAAACCCGCTTCACGTAAACTTTTTCGACATGCTGGTAAAAGAAGCGAACCTAACCGCCACATTGGCGTACCGACACATCTTCCCTGAGGTCATCTCACTCATTGCTGAAGGTGCACTTGATGTGAAGCAGGTAATCACCAAGAAAATTAAGCTGCATGATGTTGTGCAGGACGGGCTTGAGTTGTTGATGAGCGACAAGAGTCATGCGAAGATTCTGATTGAGATTGGCGGTTAAGCTCAGGCTCAACATCCTAATCATGTAACGCTAAGATATCAGGTTTAAACGAGAGGGCTGTTCCTCTTGTCATCTACAGATGGCAGGAGAACAGCCCTTTGTTTAATGGTATAAAGAGACATAACATTCTATAGAATGCACGATTACTTTGGATAGCGTGGTAAATCAGTAGTACTACTTGTTGTCCGTTAAGGCCCTATCTTATCTTATTTTATCTCGTAACGATAGCAGATTGCCTGCCCTCCGCCCTCCACGGGACTGAACTCCGGATCTTCAATAAAGCCAAAACGTTCATATAACCGGATGGCATTAACCATCTGACTACCCGTATAGAGATAAACTGCATTTTTGCCCAGCTCCTTCGTGGATTCCACACACCGCTGAAGCAGCTCACGGGCAATGCCATGTCCTCTCCACTCAGGATCAACACCGAGCAGACGGACAAATGGATAATCGATCGGCAGATCAAAATTCGGGTAGGCTTTATGTGCCGTTTCAAATAACTGAACGGTACCAACAATCCGATCTTCGATCTTGGCTACCCATAATTCAGTCAAGTATGGATTGTCCACAGATTCGCGGATATCTTTCAGGTAGGCTTCCCAACGATCCGATTGCTCAAACGAGCTCTGGTATTCCGCGTAACTGGCAACCAGAATGTCAACAATCTCAGCATGGTCAGCTGGGGAAGCGGGATGAATCGTAATGGCAGCCGTCGTCATATCTAAATTCTCCTTTTCTTATGAGTAAAGTAGGGAATGGTATTTCCTTGCATTATAACACAGGGGATTCAATCCTCTATATTAGAATCTTCTATAAGCGATTTCAACATTTCTATATCTTTTTTACAACCGATTCAGCTGTGTACTGTATAGATGATTGCGATATTCGGTTGGCGTACTGGCCTCGTGTTGCTTGAATGTGCGCAGAAACAGCTTATAATCACGAAAGCCGCATTGGGCTGCAATCTCTTTCACACTGGCATTGGTGTTGAGCAACAGTCGTTTGGCACGGCGCATGCGTTCGGTGAGAATATACGTTTTGAGTCCGATCCCTTTTTCCTGCTTCACCATTTTGGAAATGTAGTCCTTGTTGAAATTAAAGTTCTCCGCAATCTCACTCACCGTAATATTCAGATGCAGATGGATATCGACCCACTTACAGATATGATCCACCACGGCGTTATGCTGGCGATAGTCTGAGCGCAGGTTACGTTCCATTTCTTTGAGAAGTAATAGCGCAGCAGCATCCGCCTCTTCGGACGAGAAGGAAGATACATGCAATAACTGCTTGAACAGTTGATTTGCCATAGAAGGAATCTGAATGGTTGAATGGGTTGGGAAATCACCAAATGAGCCTGGTGCTGTCCCGTAATGTATCCAGTAGAAGCTCACAGGTGCGTCACTAATCTGGTAACCATAATGCGTTCGGCCCGCCTTTAAAAATAAAAGATCATCCGCACGAACAACGTATCGTTTGTCCTCCTCCGCAATATACATCTCACCTTCCAGCATCAAAATGATCTCATGAACCGGCATGCTTCGACGCATATGACTCCAGTTGCCCTCTGATATGAATTTCCCACATAAATAGTGCTCCACTGGTTTTGACATAGGACGGATTTATCCACCTTTTCTTGGATTCTGAGTCTGCTGTAACTGTAGTTTATTTGATAATATGAGGACATTCAAGGGTGAAAGCTAGATGGCAGAGATAAGTTCTAGCCGGAGTGGAACACGGATTTTATCCTTTATCTCTAAACAAGCCCTACTAAAAGAAAAGAAACCATATGAAGTTATTTCATATGCCAAAGGAGCGAGCCACATGATCGATACGAGAAAAGGATTTCTGGGCCCCTCACAGGTTAACTTGCTGAAAGGTCCATTTCAAACGTCACAGCATATCGGTGAACGTTACTTGTTATCACTGGAGATTGACCGCTTTCTGGCTCCATGTTATGAAGCCCACGGATTAACACCACGCAAGGAACGATATGCAGGCTGGGAGGCACGCTCGATTAGCGGACATTCCCTCGGACATTACATGTCGGCTCTCGCGGTGACGTATCAGGCGACGGGTAATTCTACTTTAAAGCAAACGCTCGATTATGCTGTGAATGAACTGGCGGCAATTCAACAGACGACGGGTAGCGGATATGTCGGAGGTTTGTCTGAGGAGGCTTTCCGTATGGCTTTTCGTGCGGAGAACATTGGCGGATTTAACATTGGTGAATATTGGGTTCCGTGGTACAGCGTGCATAAAATCTATCGTGGTCTGATTGATGCCTATCAAAAGACGGGCAATGAGCAGGCGCTTGAGGTGGTTGCACTTTTTGCGGATTGGGCAGTGACGGGACTGAGTGCCATGACCGAGGAGCAGATCCAGACGATGCTGATGTCTGAGCATGGCGGGATGAACGAAGTGTTTGCCCAATTGTACGGCATTACAGGAAACTCAGCCTATCTGAGGGCTGCCCGTCAATTCACGCACCAACTCATTCTGGAACCGCTGGAGCAGGAGCGGGATGAGTTGCAAGGAAGGCATGCCAACACCCAGATTCCCAAGGTCATCGGCGCAGCCGAAATCTATAACCAAGACCCTGCACAGACGTCGTACCGGACAGCGGCACAATTTTTCTGGGATACAACCGTAAAGCATCGTTCTTATGTCTTTGGCGCGACGAGCATATCCGAGCATTATGAAGCAAAGGGCATGGAGAGCCTTGGCATCAAAACCGGGGAGAGTTGCTGTACGCACAACATGATGCATCTGACCAAGCAGCTGTTTGCCTGGAACCGGGACAGTGCCTACATGGACTATTATGAGAATGCAGTCTATAACCATATCCTTGGCACGCAAGACCCGGATACGGGCAACAAAACCTATTTTGCCTCCACCCTGCAAGGGCATTACAAAATCTACGGCACACATGATACGGCTTGGTGGTGCTGCACCGGATCAGGCATGGAGAATCCGGGCAAGTATGCAGAAGCTATCTATTATGAGGATGAACAAGACTTGTATGTGAACCTCTACATCGCTTCCGAGCTGGAGTGGGCATCACAGGGACTGAACTTAAAGCTGGAAACGGACTTCCCCTATTCGGAAAAAGCAACCCTGACAATCACCGAAGGCAGCGCCTCGGCTTGTCTAAGGCTACGCGTGCCGTCCTGGCTCCAGGAGCCGATGACTGCAATTGTAGGCGGGGATTCGGCTCAGTCGTATACACGTCTGGAACCCGGCTATCTGTCCATTGATCGCACTTGGTCAGCGGGCGATACGATTACTATTATGCTGCCGATGGCACTGCGTAAATATACAGCACGGGATGATGCCCACAAGGTGGCATTCCAGTATGGCCCGATTGTGTTAGCTGGTGCGCTTGGCAGTGAAGGACTTCCCGAGGATACCATTATCGACGAAACTGCACTGAATCCAAAAACAGCTCCCGTACCCGTTATCCAAACGGAAGAAGAGGATGTGAGCAAGTGGATCAAGGTTGTCGATAAAGAGAAGCTTACATTTGAGCTTAGTGAGGAAGTGACATCTACAGGTGAAGCGGTGAAACTAATTCCGTTCTATGAGGTGCATCATGAGTTCTATACAGTGTATTGGGCGTTGAATGATGAAGGGGATGCGCTGGAGAAAGCGTTAAACGATATCACCATCGATAGCGTGCAGCCGGATGGTCAGCAGGATGAGATCGGGCATCAATTGGAGAGCAACTGCCGCGAGGAGCAATATAATGGCTCCGGTACAGACGGACGCAACAGGCTGTATATGTGGCGTGAGGCTTACGGAGTAAACGAAGCAGCATTCGGCTACTGCTTGGCTGTAGACTCGGGTGCTATGAACTATTTGTGCGTAGCCTACTGGGGCGGGGATTATTTGCATTTTGACCGAGAGGGTATCCGGTATGAAAGGCAGTTTAGTATTTTGGTGGAAGATGTAGTTGTAGGGGAACAGCGCATTCATATGAACAAGATCGGAGAGGTGTTCCGTGTCAGCTATGAGATTCCGGAAGAGGTCACCAGAGATAAAGAGAGTGTGAAGGTAACATTCCAGGCAGTCGGGGACAAGGGCTGTGCGGGAAAAGTGACAGAGGTTCGTACAACACGTAGCAGACCGGATTTTTGCGTGTGAGCGTCTGAGGAAGAAGCCTAATAGACGACCCGGCACAATGCTCAAAATTCTAACGATCCGTACGGAGCTTATTTAGGTGATTTTCCCCCTTTCGGTATTCTAACGATCACCAGCGACGTTATTTCTGCCAAAACGGACTAAATTCAATGAAATCGCGTCTCAAATGTGAAAATAACGTTTCTCATGATCGTTAGATTCTGGATTCAGCTAAGAAACACCAAATAGCGTCAACTGTGATCGTTAGCCTGATGGGTAGTGAGTAGGTTGGATGCGGATGTGACGAACAATAGCTTACACAAGACGAAATGGGAGGTATTCGCCGTTTTCGTCTTTTTGGTGTGAAATTCCCTCAAGAAATCTCTTTCTCGCACCGCATCCTACTCCAGCCCGCTAAGACAAGTCTATATAAAAAATGACACGTAACCTGATTTTCCACGTATTACCGGATAACATTTCATTTACCACTAACGCGCCTCCGTAGTTCCTGGTTGTCCAGCAGTTCTTCTAAACAGCAAGTTGTGAAGCTCGTTCTGTTTTGTCCGTGAAAAGGATAATGGGATAAGCTCTATCCACGTATATTACTATGAAGAATACTGCTCCGACATCATAGCTTATGGAGTACAGTACCAATACCAGCGCGAGTTCCTTTTAAATATCTGGCAAGAATCATTTAAAGATCTTTCAAATCCACTGGAAGACCACTCGAACTTCAAGTCAAACATCTACTTTATAGCGCTCTAATATTAACGTAAATATCCCTTCCATTTTCCAATCCTATCCACCTGAGAGCGTTCACATCATGTACAATAAGAAGATGAGAGACAGGGAATATACGACATTTAATCCTAATATCTAACATGAAAGGAGGCCTTAGGATCGACCATGACCAGGTACATACAATTGTTTGGGCTCATCATCGGCATCGTGGCCGTGAATGTTCTGGCCTTCTCCCCGGGGTTTGCTGGACTTGGATTCGGAGAGAATGCGTTCCAGACCGCACTTTCCGTGACGCTACTCTTCGGAAGCGTACTTGCACTTTTCTATGGCAGTTACAATGTATTGTTCAAACAGCCGGTGGTTTTACCTGTGAGACAGATCGAAACCCATGAAGATTATGTAGAAGCTTTATCCTTTTACAGACGCATCAAAATTCTTGAAGAAGATATTACGCTGGGGCTGTCCCAACTGAACCGGATGAAAAAGAAAAAAGGAACCCTGATGAATGTGCTTCATCAACGGTTTGACCCCGGCGAGCTGAGTTTTAAGAAATTCGCTTCGGTCACGGAAGAGGTAGAGAAGCTGTTATATCTGAATATTCGTAGCATACTGAATCGACTGAACGTCTTCGATGAAGCCGATTATGCCAGCATGATGAAAGCCAAGTCCTCAACGATCCCGCAGAGAATTTTTCAGGAGAAAACCAAAGTGTACAACGATTACCTGACCTACGTGAAGGATTCACTTCACACGAATGAAGAGATTTTATTGAAGCTGGATCAGCTGTTGCTGGAGATTTCGCGCCTGGACAGTGTTGAAGCTGGAGATATTGAGCAGATGCCTTGTATGCAGGAGATTGATCAGTTAATCAAGCACACCAAATTATATAGACAGTGAGGGGTTGCGCGTTATGGCAAAGAAGGGAAAGTTTTTTCTCATATCCATGATCATGTTAGTCCTAGTATTTGGTCTCGTTTATGGAGGAATCACACTGACATCGAACTTTGGCAAGTCTACCACACAGGTCACGACCGAAAATGCAGGTAAGGAACTTGGCAAATTGTACGCGGACATTGCACCAGCTACGGCGGAACCGGTGAAAGGACAGATTGATCTTGATCCGGTTGATGTTGCAGAATCCCTTCCGGACATTTCCAAATTCCCGGTTACAGTGGAGAATACCACCAATGATTTCGTCGAAATTTTCTCCTCCACCGAGAAGTCGGGTAGTGGCGTGGATGGATGGTTAACCGAGGTCGCAGAGGCATTTAACCAAGCGAACATCACGGCCGGCGGCAAACAGGTATCGGTCAAAATCCGTAATATTGCTTCCGGTACCGCAACGGATTACATCAAGTCCGGTAAGTATGTGCCCGATGCCTTCACCCCGTCCAATGAGTTGTGGGGCGAGATGGTGGAAGCCAGCGGAGTGAAGACGAAGCTCATCTCGAAGCGGCTTGTTGGCAACGTACCGGGAATCGTCATCTCCAAAGCCAAATATGATGCACTGGTGAACACCTACGGCTCCGTGAACGTCAAAACGATAACCGAAGCTATTGCCAATAATGAGCTTACGATGGGCTATACCGACCCGTTTGCCAGTTCTACAGGACTGAACTTCCTGGTTACCGCATTAAATACGTATGACAGCGCGAATCCGCTGGGCGAGAAAGCCATTCAAGGCTTTGAAAAATTCCAGGCGAACGTGCCATTCACTGCATCCACCACGATTCAGATGAGGGAAGCGGCCAAGTCGGGCAGACTGGATGCCTTTGTACTGGAGTATCAGACCTATGTGAATACAGCTGATCTGAAGAGCGGATATGTGTTTACCCCATTCGGTGTAAGACATGACAGCCCGCTATATGCTCTTGGTCAACTGCCGCAGAACAAACAGGAGATCATCCAGAAGTTTGCTGATTTTGTCACGCAAGAGCAGTATCAGAAAAAGGCAGTAGAGTTCGGCTTCAACGGCCTGCAAGATTACAAATCCGAGTTGGCTACTGTAGATGGTGGAACATTGCTGTCCGCGCAGAAAGTCTGGAAAGAGAAGAAGAACGGCAGTAATCCAATTGCCGCTGTGTTTGTAACGGACGTATCCGGAAGTATGGCGGGGGAACCGCTTAACCGTCTTAAAGAATCTTTGCGCAAAGGTCAGAAGTATCTCGGTACCGACAACAGCATTGGTTTGGTTTCATATTCCAGCGACGTGACCGTAAATTTGCCTATTGCCAAATATGATACGAACCAGCAATCCATGTTTGTCGGAACGGTGGATAGCCTGCAAGCGAGCGGGGGAACAGCGACATTTGACGGCATCGTGGTTGCAATGAAAATGCTGGAGGATTACAAAGCAGCCAACCCTAACGTGAAACCGCTGATTTTTGTTCTGAGTGATGGCGAGACGAACGAAGGACATTCGCTCAAAGATATTCGAGACCTGGTGGAGACGTACAAAGTGCCGATCTACACGATTGGATATAACGCCGACATCAAAGCTCTGGAGAGCATCTCCAGCATAAATGAGGCGGCCAGCATTAATGCGGACACCGACGATGTTGTCTACAAAATCGGAAACCTGTTTAACGTACAGATGTAAATCTATATTAACGTTCAGATGTAAGCAGATACGGTATGTAACTAAAAGGGGGAACTGTGAATGTCGTTTACGATGGAAATACCGAGCCAGAAGGAAATTCAGAAGGTGATTGAAGAAGAGATCAAACCGGTGCCCGCCGAGGTCGCGGAACTGCAACAGGTAGCAACTTCGAATGTGGATATGATTATGAACCTGGACCTCGAATCTCTGGAGAAGCGCAAAGAAATTTTGCAATCCATCGACGGCTTTGGCATGAACACCATGCGATCCTCTTCAGAGAAAAACGCGCTGCTTCAAGTCTCCGTTGGACATCTGTCCAAGACGGGAGACGAGGGCGGTCAGGTCGCCAAAGGCTTGACCGAGCTGCATATGCAACTGAAGGATCTCGACCCAAGCGTGGTCGATTTCGCCAAAACGGGCTTTCTGGGCAAGCTGTTCAACCCGCTGCGCGCGTATTTCCTCAAATACCAGAAAGCCGACGCCGTCATCGCCGATATTGTCGTTTCACTCGACAAGGGCCGCGCCACGCTGCGCAACGACAACACCACGCTTGAGATCGAGCAGCAGAGCCTGCGCGAACTGACCAAGCGGCTTCAGAAGGAGATCCAGCTTGGTATGTTAATGGATGAATCCATTGATACACAGATTGAGACAGCCAAGGTTCGCGGGGAAGACCCTGAGAAGGTGCGGTTTATTACCGAAGAAGTATTGTTCCCGCTCCGTCAGCGTGTTATGGATTTGCAACAGATGCTGGTCGTAAACCAGCAGGGGATCATGGCGATTGAAGTGGTCATTCGCAACAACAAAGAGTTAATTCGTGGTGTGGATCGGGCGAAAAATGTGACGATCTCCGCGCTGAAGATTGCAGTCACCGTTGCCAGTGCACTATACAACCAGAAGATCGTCTTGCAGAAAATCGAATTGCTTAACCGTACTACGAATGATCTGATCGCCGGTACATCCAAAATGCTGAAGGATCAGGGCACGGCCATCCAGAAGCAGGCCTACGAAGCAAGTATCTCGGTGGATACGATGAAGCAAGCCTTTACGGATGTGCTGTCTGCGCTCGACTCCATCTCGGTCTACAAACAAGAGGCCTTGCCAAGAATGCGCGAGACGATCGGTCAGTTCCGTGAACTGGCGGAGAGCGGGGAACAGCAGATTCAACGATTAGAAAAAGGACAGAAGCTTGGTCTGTAATTCACACTAAGTCATAAAGTCATATGCCCAATACATGCTCTTAATAAAAGCGACCATATCCTGTTAATTAAACAGAAGATGGTCGCTTATTTATTTGCGCTATTGCGATGAGGACTCGTATCCAATTTCCACAGCATAATTGTACAGTGACTCTGTAGATTGCTCGACTAAAGCACGACCTGCATCAACTTTTGCATTCCCTTGTTGGAGTGTCTTGAGATTTACTTTGTTTCTGGAGAAGGCTTGCTTGTACAATATGTATCCTTCAAGCTGGAGGT
The DNA here is from genome assembly GCF_900102085.1 of Paenibacillus polysaccharolyticus. GTDB lineage: Bacteria > Bacillota > Bacilli > Paenibacillales > Paenibacillaceae > Paenibacillus > Paenibacillus polysaccharolyticus. The sequence continues at coordinate 84,472 of NZ_FMVM01000004.1, forward strand.
AATGTCCTCTCACCAAATGTGTATGTAATCTTTTGATTTCCGGATTGGAGGACGTGATAAGTTTGGCCTTGGAGACCAGTTTCGTAAAATTTGGAACTACCGTATTCGCAAGTTTTAGATATATCGATTTTCGACTCGCTGTATTCCCTTCAGAAGCAATACTGTGCAAGGAGTCCACTGCTTTCTTTTCATAAGACAGTAGAGTTGAAAGCTGATCGAAATAGGTTTTTAACTCCGCTCGTGCTTGAATTAATGCCTGTTCTTCTTCAGACTCTTCGTCTGCGTCTGACTCGTCTGTTTGATCTTCATCATCCCAATATTCGTCCGGTATATCGTTAAAATCCCAATATGTAGAGAATTCTCCTTTGGCAGCATTGGCTTGAGGAGCAGGAAAGAGAAGCACCACGCCAAGCAAAATGAAACTGGTCATTAATGAGATAATACTTGATTTTTTCATGTGAAATGTCACCTCCTTTTATCCTATTTCTGCACTCCTCTATAGTATACATAAGCCGAGGGCGATCTCCTAGAACTAAAGTACAAAACGGTTGGCCCTTTTATTCAGGGTCAACCGTTTTTCAGACGTTGCATATAAACGACATAGGGGATAACGAGGACAAGAAACAACAGAGCTGCAATGAGGGATAGGAGCAGACCGCTATTAACGAGCATCCAGGCGCCCAGCGCCGCGCCAATGACAAAAATAAACCAGGATAGTGCCAGCACGGCCCATTCCGATACAGGAGCTTTGCCACGTACAGCTTTGGCCAGAGCCTGACCGATTCCAAAAAGCGTACCCGATACAAAGCCTTTGCCTACATCTGCATGTGCAACCATCTGGTGCATCGTATTTTGCATGCCCATCGCCATGGTGAGCGGGAATATAATATAATTCGTGTGGAACAGGAGCGACAACAGGATTGCGAAGAGAAACAATACACACTCCACGCCCAAAATAAGGGTCAGATGCCATTTCCCCCATGACTCTGTAATCAAAGTGCCAACAAATGCACCTGCAATAAATAAAAGAACGACAGTCCCTGTCGTTGCCCATAACGCATAATCTGCTTCAAATAGAGCGATGCCCAGCTTGGTGCTGTTGCCGCTCATGAAGGATAAATACACTTTACCCAGCCCCAAATATCCAATGGAATCGATGAAACCGGCAAGCAGTACAAGAACGGAAGATAACAAAAGCCGGGAAAATCCCGGCTCTAAACGTTCTACCGTGTGTCCGATACTCTCGTTGTTAACGTTCGGGGAAGACGAGTCACGTACGGAATGCATAGGCATCTGTCCTCCAGTTTCAGATAACAATAGGGTTCACTTAATCTAGGTTAAGTTTATGTTGCCATTCCCTTAACTGAGCTAATCTCCGGGAATGAACCTTGCGACACTCACGTATAGCCTTCTTGGTTATTTTCCCTTGTTCTGATCGGGTGCAATAAACAGCGTATCGTTAGGAAGCTGTTCTGCCTCATCACGGGACATGCCGAGATTCGTAGAGAGCACGTCTACCGGGTTGCCTGCGATCCATTCACTAAGATCAATGGCTTCATAGTGTCCGCTGTTGAATCCAATCAGTACACGGCAGACGTCATCACCCGTGTTTTTGATATAATGCCCCGCACCCATCGGAGCGTACCCGACATCTCCAGCTTCGAATTGTTCAGTGACAGCCTGACCTTCGGCGAGAAATACCGTCATTTCGGCACTGCCGCTAATGTAATACTGCCACTCATCCGCATTGGGATGCCAATGCAGTTCCCGCAGAGCGCCTGGTTGAAGCTCGATCAGAGAACCCGCCATCGTGGTGGAGATGGGGAAATCTTCGACGGTTACCGTACGCTGCGTACCGCCACCTGGCGCGCGGCGTGGCTGTTTGGCATGCAAGGGATAACGATGCGGCGTGGTCAGTTCCGAGTTACGGCGATAAGTCGCAGAGGATGAACTGTCATCCGGTACCGGACCTTTGGCAAAATAGGCTTCGCCCTGATTGAGCTTGGCTGCTTGTTCGAGGGAGATACCAAGGTTCTGTGCCACGATATGATCCGGTGTCTGAGTCAGAAAGTCGGTAATGCTGAATGTGTGATCCTCCGAAAAATCCCCATTGTCAAAAATCAAAATGAAGTGGCATTCGTCCGGCCCGAGTCCCTGGATGGAATGACCGTATCCGCGTGGGAAATACCATACATCTCCGGGTTCAAAGGTATCGGTATACGCGTGTCCGTCCGGATGGATAACGGTGGTACGACAGGAACCGCTGATCACATATGCCCACTCGGCCGCATTGGCATGCCAGTGCAGTTCACGCATGCCGCCTGGTTCCAGGCGCATGGATACTCCCGCAATACCGATGGATGCGGGGAAGTCATGAACCGAGGCTCCGCGAGTAATGCCGCCGGGACCGGTCCGAGGTTCTTTTTGCTCAAGACGATACTTGAAAGATTTCATCATCATTCCTCCTGCTTCAAATTTGAATTCACTAGACAATGTGTAAATAATTGAATAATAACTATATTATTATACCCATATTTTGAGAAATTATTCAGTTTTTAATCGTTGTGCGGGCGTATAATGAATGATTTTGAATAACTCTTCCGCCATGTAGGTGGGACTGTGCTTGAAATCCTGTCTGATCCACTCCATGATCATGCCGAATATGGCATGAGACTGATAACTTGCGAGCAGTTCGGGATTAATATGGGGCGGGAAAATATGATTCAGATCCTGTAAAGACAGATTCCGCAGCACATCACAGATCATACGCTGAAAGCTGGAAGAAGCTTCGGATTGCACAACGAGGGTGTAAAATTGGGCGTGCTGATGCACATGTTCGAAGATGGTAATAGCGGAAGAGGGCATAAGACCCACCTGAAATTCCTTCATTCCCTCATAAGGCTTGCGAAATGAAGTCACCAGATCCTGAGTCACATCATGCAGGATTTCGTTGAACAGATCTTCCTTGTATTGATAATGTCTGTAAAAGGTTCCCCGATTCAGATCAGCTTGCTGCACGATATCCGAAATGGAGATTTCCTTGAAATTTCGCTTCTGCATCAAATGAAGCAGTGCCTCCTTCAGGGCGGCTTTGGATTTGCGGATTCGTCGATCCATCGCGTCTGATGTTTCAGGCATTGGAATTCCTCCCGAGTGATATTTATTAAAAGATAACGTACAAACAGGTGAAAGCCTGTTGTTTAACGTACATTTGGAACGATTTTTACTGATTGTATCGAAAAGCTATGACTTATTATACTAAGAATAAGAGATAATGAACATTTGTTTGTTATCTTTATGTAAACGAATACATTTTAAAGGAGGCATAAACAAATGAAACTTCAAAATAAAGTGGCTATTGTCACAGGGGCAGGATCAGGAATGGGCAAAGCCATTGCCTCATTGTATGCACAAGAAGGAGCCAAGGTCGTTGTTTCCGATATCAACGAAGAAGCTGCTCAGGCTGTCGTTCAAGAGATTCAGGCAAACGGTGGAGAAGCCTTCGTTCTTCTGGCTAATGTAGCGAAAGAGGAAGATGTACAGCAACTTATTGATCAAACGGTGAGTAAATACGGTACAGTAGACATTCTTGTCAACAATGCGGGGATTATGGATGGGATGGAGCCAGCTGCGGATATTAGCGATGAACGGTGGGAGAAGGTTTTTGCCGTGAACACAACAAGTGTGATGCGAACTACACGCAAAGTACTGCCAATTTTCCTGGAGAAACAGCAAGGGGTTATTGTGAATATTGCTTCAGCAGGGGGCTTGCACGGTGGACGGGCAGGAGCGGCATATACGGCTTCCAAACACGCTGTGGTGGGCTTTACCAAAAATACAGGATACATGTATGCCGAGCAAGGTATTCGTTGTAATGCCATTGCACCCGGAGCGGTTGCGACTAACATCGGGGCATCCATGACAGGTATTAACCCGTTCGGTGCGGGACGACAGCAGCAGGGGATGGCGATCAACCCACGAGTAGGAACGAGTGAAGAGATTGCCAAAGTGGCTCTGTTCCTTGGATCGGACGAGTCCAGTTTTGTAAATGGTACTGTCATTACGGCTGATGCAGGCTGGAGTTCGTATTAATTTGTTGGTAAATTAATTGTGCTTAGGAACGGGCAATGGTACTGACGCCTAGCAAGGACAGGGAAATAAAGCAAAGGAAAAGCCGCAGAAATGCGGCTTCTTTGGCATCTGAGCTCATCACATATCTTGCCTAAGTTTTTAAAAAGGACAAACGTTTGCACTTCCCAAAAGATGAGGTAGAGCGCTTAACTCAGGAAGGGCTTTGCCTTCAAATATAGGGAGGACTCACGTACAATCAGGCGGTGCGGGATAATAACCGGGTTCTGAGCGAGAGGCTCGTTGCCAAGAATTTTTAGTAAAACCTGAACTGCGGTATACCCGAGCTGGTATGTGCCAATATCAATGGAACTGAGCGGAGGTGAAGCAAGTTCGGACAACGCGATATTGTTAAAACTGACTACACTGATATCCTCAGGCACTCGATATCCCAGCTCCGCAAGTGCTCTTAACACACCGAAAGCGACATTGTCATCGATAACTACAATGGCGGTAGGCCTGTCGGGCAGCGACATAAAAAGGGACATTGCCCGGAAGCCGCTTTCCTGTAAGAATTCACCCTCCACGATCCAGTCGTTCGTTGCCGTTAATCCGGATTCTTCAAGAGCCTTCCGATATCCACGCATGCGATCATGCGATAACGTAATATCAGGCGGGCCGCTCACAAAGCCGATGCGTGTGTGTCCCTGTGCAATAAGATGCCGCGTTGCATCATATGCGGTCTGCACATTATCGTTGTCGACCATAGGGGCATTCGGATGTGTCTCACTTCGGCCAATGAGAACAAACGGGAATTTTTCCTCTTCGAGAAAAGAGATGATGGGATCGTCCCGTTTGGAACCGAGCAACAGAATACCGTCGACCCTGCGACCATGCACGAGACGGGAAATGGCCTGTAATTCATCATCGGAGGACGTCTCGGTGGACAGCAGTAACTCATAGTTGTTACGAGTCGCGTGGGTAATAATGCCGCGCAACAACTCTCCAAAGAAATAATTTTGAAAAAGCTCCTCCGCAGGACGGGGCAGCATAATTCCAAGCGTCTGTGTTGTTTTGGATACAAGGCTCTTAGCCATCATATTGGGATGATAATTAAGTTCTTTCATAATTTGTTTAACTTTAAGAGATGTTTCCGTACTGATTCTGGGATGGCCTGAAATCACCCGTGACACTGTAGAAGGGGAAACACCCGCCAATTTGGCAATATCCTTGATCGTAATCATGTAAAAAACCCCTTCTGATTCAATCATTTCAACATTCTCCTATGGTAATGCAAAGGGTACCAGAAATCAATTGTTAACTCGTTAACCCGGAATGCAAGTGGAGCAAAATAAAGGAAGATAGAGTTAGATCAAGGAAATAGGAAATTACTGTGAACAAAATTCAGGATATGGTTAAATTTGAAGGAATACAGCTTGTGCAAACGTTTGTACAAATAAAGTTTGATATTGTATGATGTGGTATATATTATAGCGCTTACATCATTGAATTTACATACTTTTAACTTATTTACCCCTACATATCGAATACATCAGTGACATTGTGTTTCATTTTGAGCAAACGTTTGTACAACAATTCACATGGAACACAAATCCTGACAATCTACGGCGTTTAAAGGGTGAAAAGCGCAAAATTTTCTTGAACTACACAGAGGGAAAGGGGACATTTCACATGAGAAAATGGCAAGGCGCAGTTGTGTCCATCGGAATGGCTTTTACACTAGCTGCATGTTCAACCGGAGGAGGAGGAAGTTCTACTCCTGCAGCGCCAAGTGATAATCCAGAGGATACCGTGCAGCTGACTGCTGAGAATCTCCAGCCAGAAGAGGGCGCAACACTGGTCATCTGGGAGGATAAAAACCAGAGTAGCTTTATTGAGCAACGAGTCAAAAAATTCGAAGAAAAATATGGCGTCACGGTCAAAATGGAGGAATTACCGCCAACAGATCAGGTAACCAAGTTAACGACGGATGGCCCTGCCGGGCTTGCTGCGGATGTCGTTGTGTTCCCGCATGACAAGATTGGAAGCGCCTCGGAAGCAGGACTTATTTTGCCTAATGATATCTTCGAAGCTGAGACCACAGCTAATACCAGCGAGAATGCGCTGAAAGCGGTGACGTTCAAAGACATTTTATACGGATATCCGTACAGCGTCGAGACGTATGCCCTCTTTTACAACAAAGCCTTGTACCCCGAAGCACCGAAAAACTTTGATGAAATTATCGATTTTGCCAAAACGTTTAACAATACCAAATCCAATCAGTATGCGCTGATGTGGGAATTACAGCAATTCTATTATAACTATGCTTTCCTAGCGTCTCAGGGTGGATATATCTTTGGGGACAACGGGATGGATAGCAGTGACCTCGGTTTGAACAACGAAGGAGCGCAGAAGGGGGGAGAATTCCTCCAAAAGCTGAAGGCTGAGGTGCTGCCGCTCAAGATGGGCGATGTGAACTACGATATCAAAAAGGGACTGTTCTCCAGCGGTAAGCTGGCCATGGATATTAACGGACCTTGGACCATTGCCGACTATCGCAACGCGGGAATTGATTTTGGAGTTGCTCCACTTCCTGCTATTGATGGCAAGCCGATGACCTCCTTCTCGGGTGTCAAAGCCTATTACGTCAATGCGTTTACCCAGTATCCTAATGCTTCCAAGTTGCTGGCTGCATTCCTCTCGAACGAAGAAGCCCAGATGGAGAACTTTGACATGAACGGTACACTTCCGGCGAACAAAAATGTGGCGGCAGACGCCAAAGTACAGGAAGATCCGATCAACAAAGCCTTCCTTGAGCAATTCAACAACTCAACACCGATGCCTTCCCTTCCAGCCATGGACAGTGTATGGGGACCTATATCGTCAGCTATTACAGATATTTGGGATAGCGGCAAGGATGTGAAAGCCTCCCTTGACAATGCTGTGAAACAGATTAAGGAGAGCCTGGCAACCACACAATAATGACGAAACAGCGATGACACGAATGAACGGTGGACGATGAATGATACCAAACGGAGAGGAGGGAGCATATGCGGCAACAGCATGTCCCGGTGTCTGCCCAGCCCAATCGGGAAAAGCAGCACCGGATGACAGCAGCCATATGCTCCATCATACTGCAAGGTCTTGGACAGTTATACAATCGGCAGTGGATTAAAGGCATTATTCTATTGCTGCTGGAGGGAGCAGGGCTTGCATACCTGCTTCCTCGGCTGTCCCAAGCGGTATGGGGAATATGGACACTGGGGGAGAATACACAGCGTTTTGTGAAAGTGAATGGTTCAACGGTGCTTCAAAAGGGCGACCATTCTATCTTTTTGTTGCTTGACGGAATTATTGTGCTGCTGGTCTTTTTTGTGTTTGTGCTTGTTTACATTCTTAACATCCGGGATGCGTATATGACCGGACTCGCAAGAGAGCAGGGGAAACCGACGCTGGGAGCCGCGGCAACGATGCGTAATGTGATGGACAAAAATTTTCCGTATCTGTTCCTGTCCATCCCGGCACTCGGTATTCTGTTTTTTACAATCATGCCGATTCTGTTCACCGTTACGATTGCGTTTACGAACTATGCCGCACCGGATCATATTCCACCAGCCAAGCTGGTGGACTGGGTAGGGTTCAAAACATTTACGGATCTGATCCAGCTCAAATCCTGGAGCCAGACGTTCTACGGCGTGCTCACCTGGACAGTCATCTGGGCAGTCTTGGCGACAGTAACGACGTACTTCGGCGGAGTGCTTGTAGCTTTGTTAATTGAACAGAAAGGCATCCGCTTCAAAAAGTTGTGGCGTACCATTTTTATTTTGCCTTATGCTATTCCACAGATTATCTCGCTACTACTGATGCGCAATCTGTTCAACGGTCAGTTTGGACCGATCAATACGTATATGCGAGCATTCGGACTGGAAGGATTGCCTTGGCTGACGGACCCGTTCTGGGCCAAAGTTACCGTCATTGTCGTCAACATGTGGATCGGTATTCCGGTCAGCATGGTGCTCATTTTGGGTGTGCTCACCGCTATTCCGCGTGATCTGTATGAGGCAGCCGAAGTAGACGGCGCTTCTGCGTTCCAGAAGTTCAAAATTATTACGATGCCTTTCATTTTATTTGCCACGACACCGGTTCTGATTATGCAGTTTGCCGGGAATTTCAACAACTTCAACGTCATTTTCCTGTTAACGAACGGTAACCCGCTTCGCGGAGACTATCAGTATGCTGGGGCAACGGATTTGCTGGTGACCTGGCTCTATAAACTCACACTCGACAATAATAAATTCAATATGGCTTCTGCGGTAGGCATCATCATCTTCCTGATTATTGCTACCTTCTCCATCTGGAATTTCCGCCGCTCCAAATCATTCAAGGAGGAGGACATGATCCAATGAAGAAACGCAACAATCCGATTCGTTTGACGCTTAGTTACGTGCTTTTAGTGATTATTGCTGTCGTATCCATATATCCGGTTTTGTGGATTTTTCTGTCGTCCCTGCGTCCCGGTGCAGCATTGTTCAGTGAACGATTATGGCCGGAAAGTTTCACTCTTTCTCACTATGGAGAGCTGTTTAACAATCCGTCCTTTATGTACGGCAGATGGTATATGAATACGCTGAAGATCGCCTTCTTCACGATGATTTTCTCCACATTAATGGTGACGCTGGGCATGTACGCGTTATCCCGGTTCCGTTTTCGGGGGCGTAAAACGATTCTGTCCACCATGCTCATTCTGGGCATGTTCCCAAGCTTCATGAGCATGATTGCCATCTATATTATTTTGCTGCAAATCAAACTGCTCGACACGCATGCTGCGCTTATTCTGGTTTATTCCTCAGGGGCAGTGCTGGGCGGATTCATCGTCAAAGGTTTCTTTGACACCATCCCGCGCAGTCTGGATGAAGCAGCTCGTATCGATGGTGCCAGTCATCTGCGTGTGTTCACCAGCATCATCCTCCCATTATCCAAGCCGATGCTAACTTACGTTGCCTTAACCAGCTTCACGGGGGCGTGGATGGATTTTATTTTTGCCCGACTCGTGCTGCGTACCAAAGAAAATTGGACTCTGGCTGTAGGAATGTGGGATCTCGTGAATCGATATCAGGATAGTAACTTCACGATGTTTGCTGCAGGAGCTGTACTGATTGCTATTCCAATTACTTTGTTGTTTGTATTCCTGCAACGTTTCCTCGTTCAGGGGCTGACCACAGGGGCGTCCAAAGGTTAACGTCTCTCAACGACCTCCAGGGATCAACATCACTTCATAGCATACAAAGAGTAAGATGACACCTTGCCTTCAACAGCATAGTCAGCCACAGTAACGGCAAGTTGAGCCGCACTTGCGGCAATTCAATCAGGCACTTTCCGCAACGTCATGTCTTCGTCGACTGGCCACGCTTCGGAAGTGTCTGCTTGTGCTTAGGGTACAAGGAATTAAATAAAGGCTGTCTAATTCAGGGCTCTGATTAAGGCTTGCTTGTTTAGGGCTTCTAATGAAGAAAAAGGAGGAACGTGGTGTATGGGCATGAACCCTTCCAGTGAGCCTGAGGCTGCAGCTACAGCCTATCCAGGGGGACAAGCTATTCTGCAGAGCAGTGAAGCTCCGCGCACCCTATGGCGTAACAGGACGTTCCGCAGAATCCTGTACGGGTATGGCATATCTGTTTTTGGTGACTGTTTTAATAGTATTGCCATCAGCCTGTGGGTACTTCAGACAACAGGCAGCGCAAAGAGCATGGCTGCTGTGCAGATCTGCAATATGGTGGTCAGTTTTCTATTTGGATCAGTAGCGGGTACGGTGGCCGATCGGCTGGATCGAAGGAAGCTGATGTTGGCTTCTGACGTGTTTCGCGGTGTGATCGCTTTGCTGGTTGCAGTTAGCCTGTTCAGCTGGCATGTACCTTTTCCTGTATTGCTGTTATTGCTCTCTTTATCGATGTTTTCCAGTCTGTTTCAGGCTCCGGCATTTCATGCTTCCGCTGCGAGCATCGTGGGTAAAGAGCACATCCAGCAGGCAACGGGTACCATTCATCTGGTGGACAATCTGGCTCGTATAAGTGGTTTGGCGGCCGCCGGGGTCGCTGTAGCTGCGTTTGGCGGTTTTGTCGCCATCCTAATTACGGGGGCAACTTTCCTATTGTCTGCAATCTGTGTGCTGCTGGCAGGGCGTTTTCCACAGGTGATGCGTGCCAGTGGTGACCCGAAATCTTTTGCACAGGCGTGGCGCAGTTCGTTTGCTTACATCTATCGGAGTCGACTCATTCGTTCCATTGTATTACTCAATCCGCTGATACTTCTCTTTTTTATGTCAGCCATGATGCTCATTCAGGTGATGGCTGTTAACGTATGGAAGGCGAATCCAGTTCAATTTGGTTTGATCGAGACCTGTATTCCTCTGGGATACATGATTGGATCAGGGGTATTGATTGCTTCTGGAAAAAGATTGAAACATCGCGGGCGCTGGGTCTTTATCGGCCTACTCGTGTTAGGGCCTGTTTATATGCTTCTGGCGAATGTATCCTCGCCTCTCATGGCCCTGCCGCTCATCATAGGCGGTGGAGCTATGTTTGCTTGCTGTACGATGCTCACCCAGATTATGCTTCGCACCGCCGTGCCAGATGAGATGCAGGGTAGCGTTTATGGTGTCGTTGGCACCATTACGAGTACGGCGCCGATCCTGGGCCTGACGGTAGTCTCGATCTTCGCGGATCACTGGGGTGCCGCCGCCGTATTGGAAGGCATAGGGATGATGTTGCTTGCAACAGGAATCATTGCCATCACAACCTTGAAGTCCATTCGAACCTATACTTAGACATTCATACAAATGAAGACAGGCGGTTCTTTTAATAAGATATTAACGAAACCTCCTCTGTCACCGATCCGATCGCATAGCAAAAACCCGGAGCATACGCTGCATTGCTGCATTCGCGTACTCCGGGTTAGCTTGTGTATTAAATGATATGAAGCTTTACTGCCAGTTCACCGTAACGGTGGCTGTTCCGCTCGCTGGTGTAGTGAATGTGTGGTTAGAACCGTTTTCCCATGTAATCGTCGAACCGTTTTTCTTGAAAAATTTGAACTCCAGCTGTTTGCCTGCCGGTACGCTGACATCATAGTACCAGGTTGGGTATTGATGAATGACCTGATTGAATGCGGGTCCAATGGCAGTCGAACCGGTGCTCCAATTACCCAGTTCAGCCACATTTCCTGTCAAATAGAGGTTCTGTCCAAGCGTTGTGGACGCATTGTTTACGACGAAGCGAACGGTGACCTGATCGCCGGTCAGGATGGTGAAGTTGTTATATGCATTGCTGTTTACCCCGCTTGCCGCAACTTTGACTGCATAGTTGCCAGCGGCAACGGAAGGGATGGTTACTTTAATCTGTGTATCTTCCCAAGACGTAATCGCTGCCCCGGTAACCGCTGTAGTGCCGAAGTAGACCGTGCCTTTCGTCGAGCCGAATCCACGGCCATCGATTGTCACCACATTACCGGGTTTCCCCATAACCGGACCGACATGACCGATAGTTGGTGTCGTTTCGACTGTTGTGTATTGCCATACTGCCGTTGCGCCCGCAGCAAGGGTGAAGTTGTTAATACTGCCGTTCGTGGATGTGATGTTATTTCCGTTCAGCACCCCGCCAAGTACATCCGTGTATGAGCCTGTAGGCAGGGAAGTACTCAATCCTGCAATGCTTGCAGACGTGGAAAGATTGCGGTTTACCGCGACAACGGCTACACTCTTGCCGAATTTGCGCTCATAAACATATACATCATTGTTAATCCAGCGCTGTTGTGTGGAACCGTAGGCAATGGCCGGATTGGATTTGCGCAGAGGCGCGAGTTTACTTATGACGTTAAAAGCTGTAGTGGATTTGGAGAAAGAGGGCATTTTGGCCCGGTTATCCGGATCGCCATTCCCCGTCAGGTACTGTTCTGTACCATAGTAGATGGCAGGTACACCACGTGAAGTCAATGTGAAGGCCAAAGCCTGTTCCAGACGGCGATTGTTGACCGCGCTTGTTTTGAAACGATCCATATCATGGTTGTCGATAAACGTCACCTGATCGTTCACTTGGTTGTAGTCCGTAGCTGTACTGTTAATCATGGAATCCAGAGCGTACATGTTGGACGTGTTGTCACGGAACACATTACGCACCGCAGAGTTAAAGCGGAAGTCGAGCAGGCTCATACCAGACTTGTTAGCAAAATCCGTGTTATCTGCATCGGATGCAGCTGATCCCAAGAACCATTCTCCAAAAGTGAACACGGGTTTGTGTGCGTAGATGGAGGACATCCAGCTCTTTTGCCAACCGAGAGGCATATGTTTCACCGCATCCACCCGAATACCGTCAACGCCCATATCAAGCCACAGTTTGATCGCATCTTTGAAGTATTTGTCGATGGTCGCATTATTGTGGTTGAAGTCGGCCAGGTCATACAGGTTTTTGTAGATGCCGTTCTCCAGGGAAGAGAAGTCGGAGCCGCCATTGTGATGGAAGTACCCGTTGGTATCATTGGTATAACCGCCTACCAGTGTACCGTTATCGTACAGTCTGCCATTTTCGGCAAAAGAGGTGTCGGTTTCCATCGCTGGAGAGGTGTGATTCGGTGCAAAGTCAATGACAATCTTGATGCCTTTGGCATGAGCCGTCGTAATCAGATTCTGAAAATCCGCCATCGTGCCGAAGTACGGATTGGTCTTTTTGAAGTCTCGAGCCCAGTAACCGTGGTAGGCTGTGTTGGTTACACCGCTATAGTTGATCGTTGCAAAAATATTTTCGACAGGCTGGGAGATCCACAACGCTGTGACACCCAGATCACTGAAATAGTTATCGTTGATTTTGTTGATTAACCCTTGCCAGTCTCCGCCGCAGTACAGCTTCAAATTGCTGCATGTGGCATCATAAGCGGCTCCCGTAGGATTGTTGGAGGGATTGCCGTCCAAAAAGCGATCCGTAAATACTTGGTAGATGACATCTGTACTGAAGCTCTGCTTGTTGGTTACAGCGGTGTCCGGATCGGCGTATACAGCGGAAGCTGGCAAGAACGGCAGTGCGCTGCCGGCAAGCAAGCCGAGGGTCAGTGTGGTGCTGAGGAATGCGCGTTTGGCCATTTGAAACATGGTAATCCACCCTTCGTGAATGTAGTAGTTTTTGATAAACAACCAACGGACTTTGAATTATAGCGCTTACAATAGTACAGGTTGCTTTACTGAATTGTTTGCATTCCTCCTTCCAGGCTCAAACGCAGGCAACCCCGGTATCTCCTTGGGGAGTTACCGGGGTTGTCCTAAACCGCTGGGGTTTAAAAGCATAGCCCTCGAGTTATGATCACAACGCTATCTTAAGAAAATTTGGTTTTTATGTCAATAACTTTTTTATGAGTGTTTTTTTTCTATTTTTATATTTACAAAAGTATCCCGCTCGATTTAAACTATTCGCAGATTCAATCAAATTAAGGGCTATGCTTTCCGGATCAGCATGTAATTCAACTGACCTATCCGGGACAACCCCGTCTCTCCTGAGGCGGGGTTGTTTGTTGTCACCTAGGATTCACAGCACAATCCGGGGGAGGTTTGCTTAGTTAGTTTGTCCTGAGGGAAAAGGAAGAGAGAGGCGGTTGATGGCAGTGAGCACAGGATCGGTTATAGCGTGTCTGAAAAACATTCAGGCATCGCAGCTCGGCAATAAGAGAAACATTTACGTATATCTTCCGTCAGGTTACGAGGAGCAGATTAAACGGCATTACCCAGTGTTGTACGTTCATGCAGGACAGCGGGCTTTTGGGCCATCCAGTCCGGGAAACGAAACGTGGCAACTTGACCTGGCAGCAGATGAACTCATCTCTGCTGGCCGGATTGAACCCATCATTATTGTTGCCATTGCCCACGTTCGTCCGGTTACCCGCAACGAGTTCTATCACTACGTTGATGCTGAGCAGGAAGCAATCGGCATAGGAGGCTCTGGAATGGAATACGAGCAATTTATTATTGATGAGCTTAAGCCGATGATTGATCAGCGATACCGGACAAAGAGAGATAGAGATAATACGGGATTACTCGGTTCCTCGGCAGCTGCATTATGCACCTTGCATATCGGGATGCGTCATCCAGATGTGTTTGGCAAGCTGATCATGATGTCTCCGTACTTTGTGGATGCACAATTGGATGAACAAGCTGAGAATGGACTACGGGAGAAAAACCTGTACCGACTGCCGGATACCATTCCGGAAGTGAACATGTGGGTGGATATTGGAGACACCGAAGGACTGTTCTTGCCTGAACAGGTGAGAAGGGTTGTACAGAAGATGCTGGAACGGGGAGCGGATGCAAAAAAGCTGGCTTACTTCGAACAGGCAGACGCTTGCCATCAGGAAGCGGATTGGGGAGCACGTGTGCAATTCCCCCTGTTGTACATGTTCGGCCAAGAAGGACAACCGACTTCATTAGAGCTGTATGGCAGAGATGTCATCGGACTAGAAGGTGGAATGCAGGTAAGAGTTCAGGCGCGGTTCCAGTGTGATAACGGTCTGAGTCAGACCTTGCTAAGCGGAGAGTATGTTTCAAGTCGTCCCGAAGTTCTTCAGGTTCTTGCAGACGGTACGCTGATTCCTCAGGCCATAGGGAGTGCTACGATTACGCTGGAATCGGGTGATTTAACGGCTACACGAGATTACCGGGTTATATCTGAACTAACCCCCGTTGTACAGGTCTGTATGCAGGCAAAGCTTTCACCAACTTTCAGGTCATCGGAGCCATGGGAAGAATTCATCTACGGCGGGATGGGCATGAAGCTTACGCATGCAGGTGATGGTCACTATGAAGGCTGTTATCATCTTCCGCGAGACAGTGGCTTCTCTTTCCGTTTTACCCGTGGTTTCCGGCAATTCGAGACGGATCAGGAAGGTAATCCCATAGCCAATCGCGTATTTCGTGCAACCGAAGACATGTCTCTCCACTATCATATTCAGGCTTGGGGCAGTGCATCTGCCAAAGTAGAAATAGGAGGCTCCCTCAAATGATAATCCATTCCTTCGCTCCAACACTGGACATCCCTTACTATTATCCATGCAATTTCCCCTTGATTCATGAAGTGCTTGAACGGCAGGGCTCCGTTTCAAGTCTTGCCATGCTGGCTGCCAGCCGATTATATACGCTGCCATCATGCGAAGATAACGGCTTCGTGAAGACTTATTTTCACAAGCTGGATTATGAGGAACCGATCTGGAAGATTAATGAGCAGCGGGAGCTGTGTAACTTTGAGGAAGGAAAAATAGAGATTCGGCGGCAGCTTGAAACGGGTCGACTTTTTTTGGCCACAGGCACCAGCTATCATCTGCCTTATTGCGACGACTATCACAATCCCGAGTATATTAACAAACATGTCAAACAAGGATCACGGCATTACCTGATGGATCATTGGCTTGCCGTGTATGGCATGGATGAAGACCATATGTATGTCTACGACCCTGTGTTTTACAAGTTTAAAGGCAAGGTGGAGCATGCAGCTTTCCATGATTTTTGGAGAGGGCATCAGACGATCCCTGAACTTGCGGAGGTTAAACGGAAGGAGACGCTGCGAACCTACGGAACAACGGATATTCAGGCCAAAGTCCTGCTGGATTCGCAGGGTTACCGGGAGATGCTGGCCCAGGCATTGACTACTCAGGTGCATGAATTTTTGACAGGTAGAACGATCATGGAGGGAGCACGGCGTTTTTATTTTGGACATGCTGTCTCTACCAGTCTGATCGATGCACTGGAAGGAAATGCAGGAGGGAATGCAGAGAGCGAAGCCCGAATATCGAATCTGCTTTTTGATATGCGGTGGAGTCGATATTATTTCCGGGATGTGCTCAAGGAGTCTGCTGGGTGGCTGGGTGCGCCGCTTGATCAGTACGCCAAGGAATATGAGAACATCATTCTCCGATGGGAAAAGGCCAATAGCTTGCTTCAGGTGGCAAGGATGAAGCAGCGTGAAGGGTGGCAAGCTCAGTTGTCAGGCGTAGTGCGAGAGCTAGCCGCAGATGAATACAACTGGTATTCGTCGTTAAGAAAAGCACTGCCTCAAGCTTCCACATATCCGCGGCAATCCCAAACAGATATAGACAACGAAAATGAACACAAGGCAGCTCTGCTACGCATTGTACTGGATAGCTGCCGGGAGCTGAATGCGTATCATAACACATTCATTGCCTTGGATGAGGGCGGTAATGCACCACTGTATGGTCGGGATGGACGACTGAATTCACTGGAACTGGTGTCTTTACTGGCTGTGGTAGAGCAGGGCATTGAAGAGCATTGGGGAAGAGGCCTGGGGAACGCTCTCGCCGAGATTGCTGCTGCTTCCTTGCCGGAAAGCCCGTATCAGACGGTAGGCTCGCTGGTGAATTATCTTGCACAGCAGCAGACCTTGGGCAGTGATGGGGAGGGGGTGAGATGATCGTTTTTTTGCTAGAGCGCTTTGCGGCTCACGGGCAGCACCCGGCGTTTATTTGGGAGGATCAAGAGTACAGTTACGACTGGCTGGTTCGTCAGATTTTTCTCATGGGAGAATGGATCGAGAGAGAGGGGATATCGGGGCAAGTTGTCACATTGGAAGAGGACTACTCTCCCTATGCAGCATCGGCAATGCTGGCATTGCTTGGAGCAGGGTGCATCGTGCTTCCGATCGATCGTAATTTGGTCGAAGCGAAACGGGACGAGTACGTAAAGCTGGCACATGTAGCCGTGCGTCTGGGGGTAGATGCAGGCACACTTTTGGTGAGACAGATACGCGAGACTCATGAAGAAGAAGCGATGCCGTCCATTTTGACTGAATTGCGACTGGAGCAGGTGGGCGGATTAGTTCTGTTCTCCTCAGGCTCGACGGGAGTAAGTAAGGCGACGGTTCACCGGGCAGACCGGTTGTTACAGGCCTTTCGGCGGCAGGTGCGTCCACTGCGTACTATCCCCTTCATGATGTTTGACCACATCGGCGGGGTGAACACCATGCTACAATCGCTATCCAGCGGCGGGTGTCTGTGTATTGTGGCGAATCGTACTCCGGAGGAAGTGTGCCATACCATTCAGAAACATCGTGTACAGGCGCTGCCCGTATCCCCGACTTTTATGAATCTGCTGCTTTTGGGAAAACAAGATGAGCATTACGACCTTTCCAGCCTGGAAGTGGTCTCTTATGGCTCGGAAGTAATGCCTGAGTCGGTTTTGGAAGCCTGGACCCGGCGCTTTCCGAGGATCAGGACGATTCAAGCTTACGGCATGTCCGAATTGGGGATTTTACCAACACGTTCTAAAGAACCGGGTTCGCTGTTATTTTCCATTCAGGATGACGAGGTGAAGTGTCGCGTTGTAGATGGAGAGTTGCAGATTTATACCGCAACGGCGATGATGGGTTACCTGAATGCTCCGTCTCCTTTTACAGAAGACGGTTGGTTGCGAACGGGAGATGAGGCAGTGGTGGTGGAGGGATATATCCGCATTCTGGGTCGGCGTTCCGAGATTATTAACGTAGGTGGCTGGAAGGTGTACCCTGCTGAAGTGGAGAGTGTGCTTGAAGAGATGGATGGCATTGAAGCGGCGGTAGTTACGGGAGAAGTGAGCGGGATAACAGGCCAGCAGGTGAAAGCGACAGTGCGACTCGCTAATCCTAGTTCACTGAAAGAGCTTCGCAGGGCTATATGGACTTATTGCCAAGACAAACTGCCTGCATACAAAATTCCGCAGAAAATTGTGATCACAGAAGAAGCACTCGTCAGCTCCCGTATGAAAAAGGTCAGAAAGCCGGTATGATCGCCGCCGGATCATGCGTAACCGCTTAATCAGAGGATGATCGGACTGATGAATCCAATACAATCTATGAACTGGAGAACGCATAAATCCGAAGGGATGTGCGTTTTTTTTGTTCATACAGGAGAGACGTTGCATCAGACGTAAGGGTGTGCTTTTTATACAAAAAAGGGCCGGACGTTATTCACGTTCAGCCCTTCGGAATTTTACCCTTTACCAAAATCATGCTTCTGCTGGCTGTTTCGCCTCACATTGCAACAAAGAGAAGCCGTATGCGCCGAGCTCCAAGGTCAACTTGTTCTGTCTTGCCTCAACCGAAGCCGCAGTATACAAGTCACGCCATACGTTATGATCTCCCCATCCAAGCTCCAGTTTACGAGGCTCATCACTGGCATTGATCACCAGTACCATACGTTCTCCCGTCTCCGAATCCACACGTTCCATAGCAAGGCAAGGATCACCTGCTTCGGCATACATAATCTTTAACCCCGCGCTGCGCAAAGCTGGATGTTTCTTCCGTACCTCAATCGTATGGATGAAAAATTCAAGCAGTTCCCGGTTCTGTTTGCCCACGTCCCACTCCATACATTTGCGGCAACCCGGGTCATATCCACCGTCCAGTCCGACCTCATCTCCATAATAGACGCAAGGCGCACCCGGATAGGAGAAAAGCAACGTGACAGCCAATTTCATTTTGCGTATATCGCCATCACATAACGTCAGTAACCGCGGCGTATCGTGGCTGCCCAGCAGGTTAAACGCTGCTTCGGTAACGGGTTGGGAGTACGCAGCAAGCAGTTTGCCAATCTCGTTGGCGAATCCGAGTCCATCCAGCTTGCCGTGCACGGCATAATCCAGTACGGAGTTGGTAAAAGGGTAGTTCATGACTGCATCGAACTGGTCGCCTTGCAGCCACATTAATGAATCATGCCAGATTTCACCGAGCAGATAAGCATCGGGCTTGATCGCTTTGACCGTCTGACGGAATTCACGCCAGAACTGGTGATCCACCTCATTGGCCACATCCAGTCGCCAACCGTCAATATCCATCTCCTCTATCCAGTAGCGTGCAACCTCAAGCAGGTACGCTTTGACATCCGGGTGCTCCGTGTTGAGCTTCGGCATGAGCTGCTCAAAGGCAAAGGTTTCGTAGGTTGGAATGCCATCCTCGACCCGTGGCGGCCAATCCTTGATGTAGAACCAGTCCGCATAAGGGGAAGTCGCACCGTTTTTCATGACGTCGACAAAAGGAGGAAACTCTCTTCCCGAATGGTTAAATACAGCATCCAGAACAACTCGTATACCACGAGCATGACATGCGTCCACTAGCATTCTCAATTGTTCATTCGTGCCAAACTGAGGATCAACTTTCAAATAATCCGCGGTATTGTATTTATGGTTGGTCGTGGCCTCGAACAATGGACAGAAATAGATGGCTGTGATCCCGAGTTTATGAAGATGATCCAGATGGTCCATCACACCTTGCAGGTCTCCGCCAAAGAAATTGGTAGGTGTAGGCGTACCGCCCCAAGACTCAGCATTTGCTGGCGTTAGAGATGGGTCGCCATTCGCAAAACGTTCGGGGAAAATTTGATAAAATACAGCATCTTTAACCCAGGCAGGCGGTTCAAAAATATCAACCGGATTCATGAATGGAAAATCAAACATTTCCAGCGGATGATCCGGCAGTGCCTGTTCAAATCCTCGCTCTGTCATCCACACAGAATCTTCCCCCTGGATTAGCTGAAAGGCATAACGAAGTCTGCGGTAAGGCGGAGATGTCTCGGCTTCCCAGTAATCAAACATTTCGTCCCGGGCGAAAATTTGCATAGGAATATGTGTGATTGTCCGATCCCAGGCATATTTATCCCCTGTAATCGCAATGACGGCATCCAAATCTCCCCGTTTGGACCGCAAGCGAAGATGCATGGTTGTTCGATTATACGCATAAGACCAGTTCAGTTTGGGACGATGATAAATGGCTTCTAAAATCATAGATATCACTCCTTGGCACATGGTTAAATGCAAAATAGGGCTAGAGAATGCCGTGAAAAACGCGTAGAAAACGCAAAAAAGGCACAACCTCTCATGTTCACGAGGTTGTACCTTTCGGCAGCATAGCCTTTTGATTATACGGTTATTATACGAATTATTTTTGCAAAAGAAAACACTTTTTTTCCTTAATTATCAATTAATTATGGAGCCGAGTATACTACATCTGGAATCCCAGTTGTTCTCCGTATGTCTTCACTTCTTTGAGGTACTGCTCGATGCTCTTCTTACCCGCAGCAACCTTGTCATTGCCCTGCTTGAGGAACGTACGATTTATTGTTGTTTTAGACACGGCCTTTTTGAACAACTGATAACCTTCCAGTTGTGCGTAGCTGCCTCTAATCAATTTGTCATGGATTTTTTTCAACTCCGTATTCTCCGGTTTGATCTGCTTCAGCATGGAAACATACTTTGTGTAATTCGGGATAGCTGTGTTGTTTAACGTCAAAAAGAAAGATTTGCGATTGGCAGAGGTGATGTATGTGTTTCCGCCTATGGCGTTTATAGCTTTCGTTTCATAAACAGCCGCTGCTTCCAATGCATCTAAATAATCCAGAAAATCTTGGTCATCCGCCGTAAGTTCCTGTTCTTCCTGGTTGATTGTCTCTTCCGTGTTTACCTCGTCCGAAATCACAGTGGAATTGTCTGCTGCCGCAGCGTAATGCCCTGTTGGAAGAACTATGCCGCCGATCAACGCCATACTCATCAGGATCGAAAGAATCCAATTTTTTTTCATAATGTCCGTCCCCTGTCTCTATATGTGATTTTATTCCAAGGGATAATCTAACATAAGAAGAGTTTCATTTACAGGAATAATTTAGGAATAAATGATGAGTTATATGAGCCGACTCTAAGTACGAAAAGTACAAAGTACGGTCAAATTATTCATAAATATAAGACTTTTATGTATAAATATTAATTTACTTGTATACCGTCACATCATGAAATAGAAGAATAGTTCAAGTTGTATTTGGCCCAGAAGAAGTAGGTGACAATTGACATAAGTGGTTACACCAACGTTGGATAATATTGATTTATATTATATGTATTCACCTGAAATTTGCTTTTATAGCGGCGTTTATAGAATAAATGAAGCTGGATATGAATCGTAAATATTTTTCCAAATAAGTGCTTGTCTAAATCACCCAACTCCATTACAATACAATTGATAATGAGATTCAATATCATTTAGAGTGAAAAGGGGAGACGGGTTCCATGTTTCGATTCAGCAAAAAGGTATATATTTATGCAGCACTTATTCTTATGATTTCGCTGCTGGCTGGCTGTGCTTCAGGGGGAAGTGCGGGTACAACCAATACAGCAAGCTCAGCAACAAGTGGTAAAAGTGCTGAAGGTAGCACGGATGGAGATCAAGCGGTCAAAGCTACAGACGAGACTCGGGTAATCAAACATGCCATGGGGGAAACAAAAATCACGGGAACTCCGCAACGAATCGTGACACTGTTCCAAGGTGCGAATGATGTCGTTGTTGCACTTGGCGTGAAACCGGCAGGTGTCGTGGAATCATGGGTGCAGCAGCCGGTATATGAATATCTGCGTAAAGATCTGGATGGCGTACCGCAAGTAGGTCAGGAATCCCAGCCGAATCTGGAAGAAATCAACAAGTTGAAGCCCGATCTTATTATTGCTACCAAAATCAGAGATGAAGAAATCTATGATCAGCTGTCCCAGATCGCACCAACGGTCGTGACCGAAACGCTGTTCGATTGGAAAGAAACATTGAAGATGGTCGGGGAAGCAATGAACAAAACAGAGGAATCGAATAAGCTACTTGCCGATTGGGAGACACGCGTAGCGGATTTCAAAGAGAAAATGGGTGACCGTCTGCCAATTGAAGCAACCATTACTAACTTCAGAGCAGATCAGGTTCGTATTTTCTACATGGGTTATGCAGGTAAAATTCTGAAGGAACTTGGATTTACAAGACCAGCGGGCCATGATGCAGATAAATGGGGTGTTGAACTGACATCCAAAGAGGCCATTCCGGATATGAATGCAGACATGATTTTTAATTTCAATTCAGGTACGGATACGGCTGCGATCGAGAAAAATTATAAAGATTGGACGAGCAGTCCGCTCTGGAAAAACCTTGATGCTGTGAAAAACAATCAATTGTACCAGGTCGATGAGGTAGCCTGGAACATGGCAGGCGGATATACATCAGCCAACATGATGCTGGACGATCTATACAAGCTGTTCAACCTGAATAAATAATAACCGGATCAGGATCCGCCATGCACCAGAACTTTCGTTAGCAAAGTGTATGGGCAGGCAGGTCCTGTTTCACTTCATAGATGAAAGAGTGAGAGTATGTTTCCCCTTTTTACCAAGGCGAGTGCCAAAATATACGGGTTGCTTGGGTTGTTCATTCTTATGTTGCTCGCTGCAACCGCCAGCATGATTCTGGGACGCACCCCGATTACGTTTCATATGTTGTGGGATGCGGTTCAGTCCTATGATGAAACATCAGTAGAGCATGTGGTGCTTCTGACAGAACGCTTACCACGCACCATTATTGCGGCTGTTGTAGGGGCAAGTTTGGCTGTTGCAGGCGGACTGATGCAGGCACTGACGCGTAATCCGCTGGCTTCCCCGAGTGTGTTCGGGATCAACGCAGGTGCAATTTTCTTTATTGTTATTGCTATTGTCGTATTGTCCGTGTCTTCGTTAACCACGATGATGTGGTTTGGATTTGCCGGAGCGGCAATCTCGGCAGCTATTGTATATGGTTTGGGTTCACTGGGGCGTGATGGTCTGACGCCAATCAAAATTGTATTAGCGGGTACCGCTATTTCAGCCTTGTTTGCCTCTTTTACGCAAGCGATTCTTGTTCTAGACGGCACGGGACTGCAGGATGTTCTGTTCTGGCTTGCCGGTTCGGTAAGTGGGCGAACACTAGAAATGCTGTATCCCGTTTTACCTTATATGGCGGTAGCCGCAGTGGTGTCGTTATTCATGGGGAGAGCTGTCAATTTGTTATTAACAGGGGATGACATTGCAAAAGGGATGGGGCAGAACGTACTACTGGTCAAAGTGATGATGGGAATCGTTACGGTAGTACTCGCGGGTGGTTCTGTAGCAGTTGCCGGTTCCATAGGTTTGGTGGGTCTGGTCGTACCACATATCATGCGTGCATTTGTTGGTAATGACTACCGCTGGCTTGTCCCGTATTGCTTCTTGGGTGGAGCGATATTGCTAATGTCAGCTGATGTCGTAGCAAGGCTTGTCATTATGCCGCAGGAAGTTCCACTGGGTGTAATGACGGCATTAATCGGCGGACCCTTCTTCATCTATATCGCCCGGAAGGGGGTGACGAAGATATGAGGAAGATGCTGACGTATCGGAATAAAAAAGATACTGTTTCCATTCAAGTGGAACGTAAGTCCGTGATGGTTATCGCTGTATGTGTCCTTCTGTTTCTGGTAGCAGGGGTAGTCGGAACAAGCTTAGGCAGTGACTTTATTTCTCCACTGGACGTCCTTCGCACCATCTTTGGACTGAATGAAGGAGAGCATGATTTCGTCGTGCTGACACTCAGGCTTCCACGTGTGTTGTTATCTCTGTTTGTCGGGGCCGCACTGGGAATGTCGGGTGCACTGCTCCAGGGAATTATCCGTAATCCACTTGCCTCACCTGATGTCATCGGTATAACTGGTGGTGCTGCAGTGGCAGCTGTAGGATTTGTAACATTACTGGGTGGAGCCGTAAGCATTAAATTGCTACCACTCTTTGCGGTCATGGGTGCGATGGTCACAGCATTCATCATTTATATCTTGGCCTGGAAAAAAGGAGTCAGTCCGATCCGGCTGGTGCTGATCGGTATAGGCGTATCGGCTATAACGGGCGCTGGCACGACCTTTATGTTGATTTTAAGCCCGTTCTATACAGCAAGTCAGGCTTATATCTGGCTAACTGGCAGCATCTATGGAGCCACATGGACAGATATTCGGACGATATTACCTGTGATTATCATCGTCCTGCCCCTCGCCATGTGGTTTGGTCGCAGTTTGAATGCACAGGAGTTCGGAGATGACCTTGCCACAGGGCTTGGCGTTACGGTGCAGTGGCATCGATCTGCCTTGTTATTATGCAGTGTGCTTCTCGCCGGGATTGCGGTGTCTGTCGCAGGTACGATTGGCTTTGTGGGTTTAATTGCTCCTCATATTGCACGAAAACTGGTAGGGCGGATGTTTGGCAGTTTGCTGCTGGTATCCGGCTTTGTAGGTGCTTTATTGGTATGTACAGCCGATCTCATTGCCCGAACAGTATTTCTGCCGCTGGATATCCCTGCAGGCGTATTTACCGCAGGTATTGGAGCACCGTTTTTTCTGTATCTATTATTTAAGAATCGAAACCATTATTGAGGAGGAGAGAGCCGTGAGTATTCTGGAAGCCAAGGAGCTTACCATCTCCTATGGAGCAGATCCGATTATTGAAAACCTGAACCTGACCATTCCGAAGGGAGAGATTACAGTCCTGATCGGCAGTAACGGTTGCGGCAAATCGACGCTGCTACGTACGATGGCAAGACTGCTGAAGTCCAGCTCAGGCACTGTGCTACTGGATGGTGAGGAGATTGCAAAGCTACCCACCAAAGAAATCTCAAGACGCATGTCTATTCTGCCCCAAGGACCGACGGCACCGGAAGGTTTGACCGTGAATCAGCTGGTTCGCCAAGGACGCTATCCTCATCAGACATGGCTTAAACAATGGTCGCGTGAGGATGAGCGCATGGTTGAACTGGCTCTTGCATCCACACATCTGACAGAACTTGCAGATCGTCCTGTTGATGCGTTATCCGGTGGTCAGCGTCAACGCGCATGGATCGCGATGACCTTGGCACAAGGTACAGAAACATTGCTGCTGGACGAGCCTACAACGTATCTGGATATGACACATCAGATTGATATTCTGGATCTGCTGTTTGAATTAAATGAACGGGAAGGGCGTACCATCGTGATGGTGCTTCACGACCTGAATCTGGCTTGTCGATACGCACATCATATCGTTGCAGTGCACAACAAGTCCATCTACGCAGAGGGCAAACCGGAGGATATTATTACTCGTGATCTCGTACGAAACGTTTTTCAGATGGAGTGTGACATTGCTGTAGATCCGTTATTCGGTACACCCACCTGTATCCCGCACGGAAGAGGCAGGAAGCTGCATGAAACGCAGCAACGTTATACACAGATGGCTTGATAAACAAGAGCTTCGAGGCACCTGTTGGTCAAAAATACCCGCAATGCTGAATCGGTACGTTTGCTTTGCCTTTTTTGGCAAATGATACGATTCTTATAGCATCATGGACACAGGCGTATACGTCATGTTCTTACGGCCATCCACCCCCAAAATTATTCCTCAGTACCATCAATTTATTGTCATGGGGATAACGAAACAGGCAAGCAGAGGATTTGGAAACTCCATAGCTTGCCTTGTTTGTTATGCCTAAGTATGCCAATACTCTACGATTACAATGCCAATACCCTTCTGAAATAAAGATATTTTTTCCTTAAAAGTTTCATATTGACAACGGGTGAATAATTACCATAAAATAGATTTTGTGTGATACTGATAATCATTATCAATAAAATCAACCGATAGGAAGGTCGGATATGAATTTACTTCGTTCCAAATGTTCCGTATTTCCAGAAGGTTTTGAGAATCTACAAAATCGGCTGATTCTGAACAAAGCAAGAGAGATGGGGATTGGCTGCGAGTTGCTAGTGGATGGTTGTGAGGATTTTCTAAAACTGTCCTTGGAGCACAAACAGATCATCATTAACAAAACGAGAACTCACCGGCTACCGCTGATCGCTGGACTGCTTGCCAAGAATAAACAGGCATGTAATCGGATCCTGCATGAACAGGGGATGCCAGTTCCTCCTCATATCGTTGTAGCGGCCATGGGAGAAGAGGCCGAAGTTTTCCTTCATCAATACAGTTCCATCGTAGTCAAACCGCTGGATTCGAGCAGCAGTCAGGGGGTTACGCTGGATGTACGCACCGCTACTGAGTTGGAAGCGGCAATTCATCTCGCAACCCAATATGGCAGTAGCATTCTGCTACAACAATATGTCATTGGAACCGACTACCGGGTGTTAATTATCAACGAACAGGTAGCGGCGGTTAACCAATACCGTCCTGTGTATGTGACGGGTAACGGCAGTTCGTCTGTCCGTGAACGGATTGAAATGCTGAACCGGAACCGCATGCAGGACACAGAGATCGGTATGTACGAAGCTTTCCCCGCGATTGACCTAGACAATACTCATCTGCTGGATACATTGCGTAAGCAAGGACTTGCTTTGAATGACGTGTCTCCTGTGGATCGGGAGATTGAACTGTATGACCTCCGTAATTCGGCGGCCGGAAAGATCAGTGAATTTTACAGGGATTGTACGGATGACATTCACCCGGAGAATACCCGCATGATGATACAGGCAGCCCGAGCGCTCCAGATTGACGTTGCAGGTATCGATGTTCGCTGTAAGGACATTCGAGTACCTATTACAACCGAACAGGGCGGTATTCTGGAGGTCAACGCCTTGCCAGATCTCACTCACCATGTATATCCACATGGCGGCACGACACGAGACGTTGTTCGGCAGTATCTGGAATATCTCAGTCAGAGTTAGCGCTTAGCATTATTCAATAACGAATGTACAGGCAATTGGGCCTGAATCGATGATAAGGAGCGTTAGAGAGTTATGTCAGTAGAGGTTCAGACGGAATACCTGAAGCTTCAGAACGAAAAGGAGTCCAACGCACGAGCGTACCCACGGCATTTCCCGCTCGTCATCAGCAAAGCTCAAGGCATCAAGATCACGGATACGGAAGGCCGTGAGTATTACGATTGCTTGGCAGGTGCGGGGACACTCGCGCTTGGACATAACCATGAATCAGTCATTGGTGCTATTCGGGATGTTCTGGATCAGCAGATTCCATTACATACACTCGATTTGGCGACACCACTTAAGCTTTCGTTTATGCAAGAGATATTCTCTTTACTGCCCGAAGAGATGCGGGATACATCCAAAATCCAGTTCTGCGGTCCAACGGGGGCGGATGCGGTCGAGGCCGCAATTAAACTGGTTAAGCATGCCACAGGCGGGAAGTCCATTCTGGCTTTCCAAGGTGGATATCACGGTTCAACCCAAGCGACGATGTCCATGAGCGGCAATTTGAGTAAAAAGAAAAACCTGCAAAGTCTCCTGCCGGATGTACATTTCTTGCCATTTCCTTATGAATATCGTTGTCCGTTTGGGGTTGGTGAAGGCATGACCGCCCGATTAAGTGCACAGTATATCGAGAATTTACTGGATGATTGCGAGAGCGGAATAGCTGCACCGTGCGGAGTGATCGTAGAAACGGTACAGGGCGAGGGTGGAGCGATTCCTGCAGATATTGGGTGGCTGAAAGAGTTACGCCGAATTACTGCGGAACGAAATATTCCGCTCATTATTGACGAAGTGCAGACTGGCATTGCACGTACGGGGCGGATGTTTTCGTTTGAACATGCGGGCATTGTGCCTGATGTCATTATTTGCTCCAAAGCCGTAGGTGGCAGTCTTCCCATGTCGGTTGTGATCTATAAGGAGGAGCTGGATCAGTGGAAACCCGGTGCGCATACGGGCACATTTCGTGGCAATCAGCTGGCCATGGCAGCAGGTCTAGCCACGCTCCGTTATATTCGGGAGCAGAATGTGATGCAGAACGTGCATCTGCGTAGTGAGCAGTTCATGGCAAGGTTACAGGCGATGAAAAGCCGTTTTGCCGAAATTGGCGATGTTCGTGGCCGCGGGCTAATGATCGGTGTTGAAGTGGTTAACCCGCAAGGGGGCAAGGACCGTCTTGGACATTTTCTACAGCACGGTGAACTAGCGTCTGTCATTCAGCAGCAATGTTTCCGTAATGGACTCATTGTGGAAGTCGGCGGACGTCATTCTGCGGTTGTGCGTTTCTTGCCGCCGCTGAATATTACGGAGAAGGAAGCAGGCGAGGTACTGGCGATCTTTGAACAATCGGTATCGGAAGCCATTGCAATAACGGCAGCTTTATGCTGAGTGTATCACTGCTTCGGCGGCATGCGGTTTTACTTGCCATTCTGCTGGGAGCCTTCACGCTTGTGCTTACCAACAGTGCCTTTAACCTGCTGCTTCCGTATTTTATCGAATATTATGACATTTCCGCCACGGCGGGCGGCTGGATCATTGCCCTGTATATGCTCGCCATGACATTAACGATGCCGCTGGCTTCCCTGGTCGTAGATCGGCTGGGACGTAAGCGGACTTATATGCTCGGTATTTGCATCTATGGGGTATTTTCGGTGCTCGGAGCATTGCTCCATTCCTATATTGAAGTATTGCTACTTGTAAGGTTCATGCATGGTGTGGCAGCTGGCCTGATGATTCCTTTATCCCTTGTGTTGCTGTTCGATGTCTACGGCCCGGAGGTTCGAGGACGCATTACGGGTGCATGGGGACTGCTGCTGATGCTAGCTCCTGCGGCTGGACCGACCCTTGGCGGATTTATCATTCAGTATGGAAGGCTGGAGATGCTGTTCTGGCTGAATGTACCCTTGGCTGTTTTTTCATTGATCGGCTGTGGACGAGTGATTCAAGCCTACACACCTGCTCGCAGGAAAAAGTGGCATCCATCCAGTGTGATGCGGCTTGTTAGCGCAGTGGGGGCACTCAGTCTGGGCGTACAGGTGTACGCCAGCCCGGGAGTAGCGCCATGGATACCCTGGGCAATAATTGCCCTTGGTGTGGTGTTACTTGTTCGCTTTATCCAGGTTGAAAATACACGTGATGAACCGCTGATCCGTTATTCGTTACTGCGGAGAAAAGGTGTATTTCCTCTTACCGTTCTGATCTCCACGATCCAGGATTGTGTCATGTTTGGCGTGATTTTTGCGCTTCCCCTGCTTTTTCAGGAGGTATTTCAGTTGTCTCCGGCGCTTTCCGGTGTCTTGTTCATTCCGCTCTCCATCTCCACGAGTCTGTTCATGTGGGTCGGAGGAAACTTGCTGGATCGCGGGCGGTCACTTCAGTTTATTGCTTGGGGCACATTGCTGGTATCGATATCTATTCTGACGTTTGCCTTTCTGCCCATGGAGGCGTCCATATGGATCATCGGGGTGCTCATGGCGTGCCGGGGCATTGGCGTAGGCCTGTCCGGTATGAGCATTTCTGCAATTGGACTGCAGGCATTACCTGAGGAAGACATGCATGAAGGATCGGTGCTGTCCACAACGATTGAACGACTGGCTTCATCGTTTGCAGTCATGGGCATGACGCTGTATTACGATATGCGCTGGCAATGGCTCGCCGAACATGGAAGATCGATTGAGTTAGCGAAATGGGGAGCCGTTAAAGAAATATGCGTAGGTCTTGGTTGTGCCATTCTGCTGACGTTACCTCTAGTCTTACTTATAACTCGAAAGAAGGTTGGCTTCATTGTTCAAAATGGAAAACAAACTCCGGTCCAAGGCGGAGCAACAGGCCGATGAGCATTCCTGCAAGTTGCTACTGAACTGTTATATCCGTGAGCTTGGGCCGAAAAAAGCTGAACATATGCAGCTTAACCCGGATACGCTGACGTATACGATTGCTTTTCCAACCAGCCGTGTAAGCGTGATGGGGTTGCTATCCTACTACTCGGCGATGGGGGAGCATGAATATCTCAGCATGAACTGGAATGGACAAGCCGTGCATAGCCGGGATCTGGTACGCTGGATCGCTTCTGAAATTAGTGGAGATCAAGGTCGGGGAGCCGAACGCGTTCGTGAATTTACTCAAAAAGTGGAGAACAGTGTGGCTAACATGACCTTGTACATGGAGCAGGCGTCCGATCTCGAGATATATGACTATATTACCTCTGAACAATCCCTGCTGTACGGTCACCCGTTTCATCCTTTTCCGAAAAACTCCAAAGGTTTTACTGCCACGGATGTACAGCGATACAGTCCAGAACTTCGAACCTCATTTCAGCTCTGTTACATCGCCGTAAGGCAGGATGTGTATACAGAGGAATGGGTACAACATGCAGACAAAATGGATCTGCATCAGCTTCTGGGAAGCCATGAATGGTCTGTCTCCAAAGAAAAGCTGGCCATGTATGGGATTGTGCCAATCCATCCGTGGCAGTATGCGTATATCTCCGGTCTGGACGAGGTGCAGTCCTATATCGTTGAAGAAAAGATATTATTGCTCGGCCAGGCAGGGCCCCTTGCCTATCCGACTTCTTCCGTACGTACAGTATACATTCCGGACTGGAACTGCAACATCAAGCTGTCGCTGCATATGCAGATTACGAATATGATTCGCACCAATAGTGCCGAGCAGATGCGGCGGACACTGGATGCGTCCAACTATGTGTGGCAACAGGGCTGTTTCGAAGCGGAGCCTTGTACCCATATCGCATATGAGACAGGTGTAGCGACATGTAAGTTTGAGGACGAAGAACTTACCCGACTATTCACCGTTGCTTATCGTCCGATTGAGTTCGACGTTGCGAGTACCTATGTATTGTCCAGTCTGGTGGAGTCGCCGTTGCCAGGAGCACCCTCCCGCTTAGTGACCATGCTGTGTGGTAGACAGGATGATGCCGATATCGTTGATCGTGACAAGGTAGAGCAGTGGCTGTCACGATACTTGGACTGTTCACTGTTGCCGCTTGTGCGGGCGGCTGGAGAGAAAGGCATTCATTTTGAAGCCCATTTGCAGAATACGTTAGTGACGCTGGAGCAGGGCATGCCGGTTGCTTTTATCGTACGTGATCTGGAAGGGGTCAGTGTAGATGAGCAGCTAGTGGATGGATGGCAGCGGCATGAGCAGAGGGAGATTCTAAGTTCAAAAGTGTCCGAGCTGTTACGTTATTCGCGTGAGAAGGCATGGGCGCGAACCTCGTATTATTTTATCGTGAACCATCTGGGATCGTTAATTCATGTATTGGCTCGGGATGTGAACGTATCGGAGGAATACTTCTGGATGCAGGTGCGTGAGGTGCTTCAGAAAGAATTAGCACGAACAGGTAACGCTTATGTGGAGCATCTGCTGACTGCAGACGCTTTTCTGGCCAAACAAAATCTGGTGAGTTGTCTCACGGGCATTAGTCAAACTCCGGCTTATGTGCCGGTAGGTAACGTCATGAAACGTTTAGGGAGTGAAGCACGTGAGATTCGTGGAAATCGGCAATGAGGCAGAAGAGAAGAAGGAAAGTAAACCAGCAGAAATGTTAAAAACAGAGACAACTGAAATAAGCGGAACAAGTGGAACAAATAAGATTAACAGCACGAGTGAACGAAGCGGAAAAAAAGAACAAAACGAACCTAATGAATCACACGAATCACCCCAATCAAATGAATCACATCAACCAAACATAGCGGGTAAAGGACGTAGAATGCCAAATGACAACGCAGTCCCTGTGTACGTGGAAGTTCAGGAGCGAATCATACGCCAGGCGCTGGAAGCGATGTGGTTTGAGGGTATTTTGGATCGTCAGGTGAACGGGAGTGAGTGGTCGACCTGCGGTGTTACTGCAACTGGTGAATCCGTGGTGTATTCGTGTGATGCAGAGCAGAAGTTTTCATTTGCGCGGGTGAAGGTGAAGGCCGGGTCGATCAAGCGCGAAGGCGTGGTCTGCACGGATCTGGATATGTTTTTGGAAGAGATGGTACTGAATCGTTTGCAGGGTGCGAAACTGACGGCATTTGTTCAGGAATTGCAAGAAACGATGGCTAAAGACAGTCAGTGCCGGGCTTTGTTGCCTCTTCGCATTCCGGCAGAGGATCGTCACTACGATGCGCTGGAAAGTCATATGACTGATGGTCATCTGTATCATCCGAGCTACAAGTCCAGGTTGGGATTCTCGCTGAAAGACAATCTCGCCTACGGCCCCGAGTTCAATGCCGACGTTCCACTCGTTTGGGTTGCGGTGAGAAAAGAATTGGCTCAAGCGGCTACATCCGATGGATATGAACTGACAGCACTGCTGGAACAGCATCTGACCAAAGAGGATTTGCAGCAATTCCGTCAAGTGATTTCAGACAAAACGGCTTCCTTACATATGGATGCTTACGTATTCATTCCGATTCATCCGTGGCAGTGGGAGCACGCGATCGAATCCATATTTGCCAAACAACTAATGGATGGAGACATCATATATCTGGGGGCTTCGGCCTCAGCCTATCGTGCGCAACAATCCATTCGTTCCCTCTCGAATCGTGAAAACCCAGAAGCACCTTACATCAAGCTGGCTTTAAGTATTACGAACACATCTAGCACACGTATTCTTGCCCAACATACGACGCAAAACGCCCCCCTGATTAGTGACTGGCTGGATCAACTGGTACGCGAGGATGAGGTGTTACAGCGGGAGCAGTTTGCCATTTTAAAAGAAATCATGGGTCTTTCGTTCCGTTATGAACAATTACCTGTTACGCAGTACGGCCGCGCTTACGGCACTCTGGGAGCGATCTGGCGGGAGAATGTATCCGTTCACCTGAATGAGGGCGAGACGGCTTGGCCACTGAATGCTCTTATGCTGGTGCAACGAAACGGGGTTCCTTTTATTCAGGAGGCGATCGAGCGACATGGGGTTCAGCTATGGGCAGAGGCCTTGGTG
Source organism: Paenibacillus polysaccharolyticus (assembly GCF_900102085.1). GTDB lineage: Bacteria > Bacillota > Bacilli > Paenibacillales > Paenibacillaceae > Paenibacillus > Paenibacillus polysaccharolyticus. The sequence continues at coordinate 117,044 of NZ_FMVM01000004.1, forward strand.
CATACACTTACACTGCCTGTTATTCATCTTTTGTATGCGCACGGAATTGCGTTTGAATGCCATGCCCAGAATATCATTTTGGTGTTGGAAAATGAGTTGCCGAAACGCATCATCCTGAAAGATTTACATGATGGCGTTCGTTATGTCCCGGATCAGCTACTACACCCGGAACGTGCACCGAAGCTGCATCCTGAACCGGAAACTCATCGCAAATTCAATCGATATTCGTTCATCTATGCTGGTGATGTGTCGGAGGTTCGTGATTATACGTACGATGCGTTCTTTTTTATCTGCATGACGGATATTGCGCTATCACTGGAGCCATATGGTTTGTCCGAAGAAGCCTTTTGGCAACTGTGTGCCGGAGTGATTATGGGTTATCAGCAGCAACATCCCGAGTATGCGGAGCGGTTTGATATGTTTAACCTTTTGGCAGAGGATGCCCTGATTGAAGAGATGACGAAGCGGCGTTTGTATGGGGATGGGGAATTATATTTCCGCAAAACAAACAATCCACTCCGGTTAGCCAAGGATATGCTTGAACAGAAGGATGAAGACGAACAGAAGGCAACAAACCGATGAGGAAAAATACACTTCAGGAAAAGATTGCTCGCAAACAGCAGGTATTCGGCTTATTTGTATCTATTCCACATCCGATCATCATCGAGATGATTGGTCATGCCAACTATGATTTTGTCATCATTGATCTGGAGCATACGGCAACGTCGATGGAATCGGTAGAAGAGATGATAAGAGCCGCCGAACTGGTTGGTATTACACCACTTGTACGTATTGCGAAGGTCGAGCGCACGGAAATTCTAAAGGTACTGGACTGCGGGGCACAGGGGATCGTGATCCCTCATGTGGAGACGCTCTCGCAAGTGAAAGAAGCCGTACATCATGCATATTACCATCCATTGGGTATGCGTAGTCTTAACAGTGGACGTCCAGGTGTATTCGGTAAATTTCCGCTAACGGAGTACATTACGGAAGCCAACTCGCAGGTGATGATCGTACCGATGATTGAAAGTGTGAAAGGCGTGCGTCAGAGCTCGGAGATTTTATCTCATCCGCAGGTGAGCTTTGTGCTGGAAGGTGCAGCGGACTTATCACAATCACTTGGTGTGCCTTGGCAGACCAACCACCCGGATGTGAGAGAAGCACTAGGTGTATTGTACGAGAACGCGCAACAATTCGGCGTACCTTATGCAACAGTCACCCGAGGAATGGAAGATATGGCGGTATGGCGTGAGCGTGGTGTGCACATCTATGTGCTTGGAGATGACCGGAATACGGCATTTCGGGCCTACGCCCAAAAGCGGAATGACTATGGAAGCGCAGGTGGACAGTTATGAAAACCAGTGTACAGCAAGCCTTAGATGTGATCCAACGCGAAAATAATGAACCGATCTGCGCGTACATTTACGATCTGGCAGGTATGCAGGAGCAGGTACGTGGTATGTTGCAAACGATGCCATGGAATACGAAGTTATTTTATGCTATCAAAGCCAATCCCGATCCACGCATTATTGAAGCGCTACTTCCATTGGTGAAGGGTTTCGAGGTGGCATCTATTGGCGAGCTGCTCAAGGTTCGGGCGGTGAGCCAGGAAGTTCCAATCCTGTTTGGCGGCCCGGGTAAGAAGGAGAGCGAGCTGAAGCTGGCGATCGAGCATAACGTGAGTTATATCCATGTAGAGAGCCTGCTGGAGTTGCGCCGTATCATTGCGATTGCCAAAGAGAGAGGGCAACAGAAGCCCGAGGTGCGTGTGTTGCTCCGCATCAATTTGAGAAGTAACACCTTGCCACGGACCAAAATTGTTATGGGTGGCGGCCCTAGTCCTTTTGGTATTGATGAAGAGTCGGTGGACGAAGCGATTGAACTGATTCGTGTGGAAGGCGCGGGTGCGGTTCGGTTATGCGGATTCCATTTCCACTCCCTGTCGAACAATATGGACGCAAGGCTACATGCCGAGATGATCGAGCTATATTTGCAAAAGGTGGAGCGCTGGCAACAGCAGTATAACTTGCAGGTAGACTTTGTCAATGCAGGCGGAGGCTTTGGTGTGACATATGACGGGAGTCCGGGCTTTGACTGGTCGTTGTTTACCACGCTTTTGCAGCAGAGTGAAGCTAGAAATCGTCTGGCTACCCGAGGTGGAGAGTTGTTTTTTGAATCAGGTCGCTTGTTAGTGGCAGATCACGGTTATTATGCAACCGAGGTAACGGATATTAAACGTTCGCACGGACAGATGTTTGTCATTTTAAGGGGAGGTACACATCATCATCGGCTGCCTGCGTCATGGGGACATAATCATCCTTTCCACATTGTATATACGGATCGATGGGAGCATGAGTTTACAAGACCCGAGGTGCGGGGAGAGCGAGCCCATATTGTAGGTGAATTATGTACGCCGAAGGATCGGATGTACTCCGATGCAGAGATTGATTGTTTAAGAGTCGGCGATGTGATTGTGTTCGAAAAATCCGGTGCGTACGCCTGGACGATCTCGCATCATGATTTTCTGGGGCATCCGCACCCGGCATTCCACTATTTGATGGAGGGTGATGAACATGTCAACGTTAATGCAACGTTCCAGTCGGCAAACTGCTGAACAGCAGGTGATGTCCGATCTGATGAATAGCCTGCTCGCTGAGCAGTTACTTCCACTGCAAGGTCACCGTTTTGTTGATTTTGCTAATGCACCTGCACAGCTTCGACAGTTATATCAGCGGTTTGCTCAATGGGAAAAGGGTAGCGCGAAGAAACATGTACATGGTCACATTGTCGATGAGCAGAACAAGAGTGGGTATAACTCCAATGAGTATAACTTTACGCTGGATAATTTCAGTGAGAGTAACTCTACTGAGGATCATGCTAGTGCTCAGGATACGTCCGCAGTTACGCTACCTTTCAGTCTGGGTTTGCATACCGAAGGAGTACTTTGTCTGGTTGAAAACGGAGTAAGGCAAGGCATTCAGTGGGTTCAGGGATCACCGATCTATCAGCAACAATCGGATGGAAGCTGGACGATGCTGGATACTCCGGCGGCCGTGGGGCGGGCGGTATTACAACGGGTATTATCCGAAGATGAATTTAAGCAGCCGGGTGTGGCAGATTTTCTGGCAAGTTTGGACCTGGCTGTAGAACAGTACGAACTTGGCTGGGATCAGGTTCAGACGTTGTCTGCTTATCATCCGAAGTCCGCATATGAATGGTTTGTGAAAAGTGAGCGTATTGCTGCGCTTCGGGATCGCCCGTTCCATCCTTCCTCCAAAGCGAAGGTTGGATTCAGCGCCGAAGATGTTAAGGTATACGCAGCCGAGTTCGGTAAGGAGATTCGATTGCGCTGGGTAGCGATCAAGCGGGATGCTGTGCAACAAGGTTGTGAAGACGGCTTGTCAATTCTGGATATGCTGTATGATGCTCAGCGAGAGGAAGTTCAGGCTGAATGCTCTCGCAGAGGTTTGTCGATGGACGAGTACTTGCCTATGCCCGTGCATCCTTGGCAGCTGGAACACATCATTTTGCCGCGATTTACGAAAGAAATCGTAGAAGGCAGCATTGTGGTGCTGGATGTGCAGATCGGAGATGTATTTGCTACGTCATCTCTGCGGTCGATGGCTCAAGCGGCTGAGTCTGCACTCATGCTCAAGTTGCCCGTTAGTGTGCTGTCGCTCGGTGCCGCGCGATATCTTCCGGTTGTTAAGCTGCTGAATGGACTTGTGGGAGAGAAGATGTTAAGGCAGGCAGTGGCTTGCGACGAGACATTGAAAGACAAAGTATACATGTGTGAGGAGCAGAACTGGTGGGGCTTCATGCCGGAGTCCATGGGATTGTTCGACGATCACCCGAGACATCTGGCAGCACAAATTCGTGTCTATCCCGCCGAATTGTTGGATGATGCCTACAAAATTGTGCCGATGGCTGCACTCGGCGTAAATCTGGATGGGCACCATCTGCTCACCGAAATCATGGGCAGGAACCTGAGTGTAGAAGATGTTCTGGAGTTCTACAATCAAATTGCGACTACATTCTATGATATCGTGATGCGTTTGTTCAAGGTGGGGGTTGTACCGGAGATTCATGGTCAGAACTGCTGTCTGGTGTTAGAGCATAATCAGGTGAAGGGACTATTATTCCGGGATCATGACTCTGTGCGTTTGCATCAACCGTATCTGGACAAGCACGGAATTGCTGATCCGGGATATCATATTCGTCCGGGTTATTCGAACAGTCTCTATAATGAGACGATTCAGAAGCTGGTTTTTTATGTGCAGTCCCTTGGAACGCAGGTGAATCTGGCTGCGATCATGGAGGCGATGAGCGAAGTGTACAACATCCCGGAAACGAAGTTCTGGGAGATCACGGAGCAAGCCTGGCGGGAAGCGTTGCACAAGGTGCAGCTTCCCGAGACGGATCGGTCCACGCTGGAGCGCGTGATCTTCGAGAGCGAGGCGTGGCCTGTGAAGTTAGTTGTCCGTCCGCTACTTGAAGCGGACGGTGTGCCAGGCGCGATGCCATCGGGCAAAGGCCAAGGGTGGAACCCTTTTTACAAGGCGTAGGATTGGATGGGAGTATTCCTCCGATAACTTAACAACGCTAACGATCTCAGATGAGCTTATTGGAGTGATATAGGGTCCTCTGGAATTCTAACGATCACCAGGGAGCTTATTTCGCAAAAAACATAGGTTTATCGCCTGTTTTCACTTCCTTTTCTCAAAATAGGGTTCCCTGTGATCGTTAGAAAATAAAACGGTGTGATTCTGCCCAAATAGCGTCTCTGGTGATCGTTAGAAAAAGGGATAGGTGGTAAGGGGAGGGGCTGAAGTTAGCGAGGCTTAATTAGAGAGCCGTGATTAGAGAGATAAGACGGGGAACGTAAAACAGAATTTCAACTGATATCAGCCATCTAGAGGTGGCCCGTGCGCGGGTTGCCTTCTTTTTTTGCCTTTTTTTGATGTTGGTTTCGTCGTAGATCGTGAGATCAGAATAAGGTAGCATGCAAGAAAAGATTGACGTAAAGAATGAAGGTGAGGGATGAAAACGTTCACTTTTTTGTTTGATTAGTTAGATTAAATTACGTTACAAAGATGAGAGAAATGGTATAATTATTGCATTGTTAACTAGCAAAAAGAATTTTTTATCATTTTACGAAAAGGTTTTCGATTTGAAAGCGGAATTAGGCTGTTTAACGTAATAACTATTCAACCAGAAGAGAGTGAGAGATGGCATGAATGCGAAGAGACTTTTTAATAACGGATGGCAATTTGCCAAAAGTGATTTAAGCGTTACAAAGCGGACGGAGTCTAATACAGATACTGATCTTACTAAAGATGCGGATTCTACTGAGCAAACTAATCTCAATGAGCCAACGGATCGGTTTGACCCTATTGATCTGACTGAGCTTTCCTTCGAGGCGGTTGAGCTCCCTCACGATTGGCTGATCTACAATACGCTGGATTTATATGAGAACAGTATTGGGTGGTATCGCAAGACGTTTGAATATACGAAGGATGAGCAACAGGTGATTCTGTGTTTCGACGGGGTATACATGGATTCATCCATATATGTGAATGGGCAGTTTGTTGGGGAGTGGAAGTATGGTTACTCTGCGTTTGAGCACGAAATTACGAATGCGTTGTTGGACGGGGTTAACGAAATTTTGGTCAAAGTTGTGCATCAGAGTCCGAACAGCAGATGGTATTCCGGGGCGGGTATCTATCGTAATGTGTGGCTGAAAACGAGGAGTCGCAATCACATCGTAACGGACGGCATCTATGTTTCCATAGAGCAGCAACCCGATGGTTGGCAGGTGGAGGTAGATACAGAGCTGTGTCTGGAACAGAATCAGCGTGCGCAGTTGGTGCATACGATTCTGTACAACGGTGAAGTCATTGCATCCTCTCAGGCGGAGATGGTGGCGAGCGCTATAGATGAAGGTGTTGAAGCACATGAACATCCAATTCAGTTTACAAACAGCCAGCAGCTTAACGTCCTTAATCCCAACTTATGGAGCCCGGATAAACCCCATTTATATGATCTCGTAACAGAACTACGTCTGATCTCGGGAGAGCAACATGAGGAGCTTATCGAGTCTGTTCCACAGCGGATCGGGTTCAAACAGGTCAGACTGGATGCCAGCGAAGGCTTCTATCTCAACGGTGTCAAAATGAAATTGAACGGTGTCTGCGAACACCATGATCTCGGCGCATTAGGGTCTGCGTTTAATGTGGCAGCGCTGAGAAGAAGGTTTGTTTTGCTGAAAAATATGGGAGTCAATGCGATTCGAACCGCGCATAACATGCCGGCGAAAGAGTTCATGGAACTGGCTGATGAGATGGGTATGCTGGTGGTGTCCGAAGCATTTGATATGTGGGAACGGGCGAAGACGCCGTATGACTATGCCAGGTTTTTCAAGGAGTGGGCACATGGCGACGTAAGAAGTTGGGTGAGACGTGATCGGAATCACGTCAGTCTGATCATGTGGAGTATCGGGAACGAAATCTATGATACCCATGCGGATGAGCGTGGGCAGGAAGTGACGCGCATGCTGATGGAGTATGTGCAGGAATTTGATCCGAAAGGAAACGCACGGGTGACGATTGGTTCGAACTACATGCCTTGGGAAAATGCCCAGAAATGTGCGGATATCGTGAAGCTCGCTGGCTATAACTATGCGGAAAAATATTATGACCAGCATCATGCCGAACATCCGGACTGGATTATCTATGGTAGTGAGACCTCTTCAGTTGTGCAAAGTCGGGGCATTTATCACTTCCCTTATGAACAACCCGTTCTGGACGATGATGACGAGCAGTGCTCGGCACTCGGAAACAGCACGACCAGTTGGGGAGCGAAATCGCCGGAGTATTGCATCATCGCTGAGCGCGATCATCCGTTTTCCTTGGGGCAATTCCTTTGGACAGGGTTTGACTATATTGGCGAACCGACGCCGTATCATACGAAAAATTCGTATTTTGGACAGCTGGACACAGCCACGTTCCCGAAAGACTCGTATTACATCTATCAAGCCGCCTGGACGGATTATAAAAAAAGTCCAATGGTGCATATCTTCCCTTACTGGGATTTTAGCCCTGGTCAGATCATTGATGTTCGTGTGTGCAGTAATGCGCCCAAAATTGAATTAAAGCTCAATGGTGAAACCATCGGAACGTATGATATCGACCATGCCTATGGAACCCAGTTGTCCGGTTGGTGGAAAGTGCCGTTTGAAGAGGGTGAACTGAAAGCCATCGCATACGATGAGCATGGTACGGTGATTGCCACCGATGTACAGCGTTCTTTTACCGATGCGAAGAAGCTTCTTCTGCATGCTGATCGGCAGGAGCTCCAGTCCGATGGGAAAGACCTTATTTTTGTGGAAATTACGGTTGAAGATGAAGCAGGTCATCCCGTGCACAATGCCAATAACCGTGTGCAGGTGAAGGTGTCCGGTGCGGGACGTTTGCTCGGTCTGGATAACGGGGATAGCACGGACTATGACCCGTATAAAGGGCTTAGCAGAAGGTTGTTCAGCGGTAAGCTGATGGTGATTATTGGATCGACGAATGAGGCAGGAACAATTCAGGTCGAAGTGTCTTCGGAAGGACTAGAAGGAGCAACAGCTACATTCGGATCTAAGGTAGCGGATGTGGAGCGAGAATCCATAACAGTGGATGCAAAACCTGTCTTCATGAAAAATGAAAAGCGCCCGGTACTGACGGGTCACGCTCAGGAGATTCCTCTGCGCAAAATTGAAATCATCAGTGAATCAGGACAAATTCTTGATGCCTCTAACCCGGAAGTGATAGTTATAGCCAAACTGTACCCGGAAAATACTTCCTATCGGGATGTGCAATGGTCTGTTGTAAATGATGCTGGTATCGTGTCCAATATTGCCAAGGTAGAAGTGATCACTTCTGGAACGAGCGACGAGCCAGGTTCACAGAGTATAGACGTAGACGAGAAAAGGCATAGGGTCAGAGTATCAGCTATGGGCGACGGGGATTTCCGTTTGCGTGCAACCAGCAACAATGGTACAGACAAACCCAAACTCATCTCCCAACTGGAGTTCAAGGCAGAAGGTTTGGGTACAGCCTACAAAGATCCGTATGGATTTATCTCAGGTGGCCTGTATGACTATACCAAAGGTGATGTGGGCAACGGTAATGAACGTGGCGTAGCTACCAGCAGGGACAGCGAAACTCATGTGGGCTTTCGCAATATTGACTTCGGCCCATACGGCTCGGATACGATCACGATTCCCATTTTTGCGCTGTCGAGTGAAACATATTTCCTTCAAATCTGGGAAGGCATGCCGGGTGAAGAGGGCAATGTGATGATTGCCGATGTCGTGTACGACAAGGAATCGATATGGAATGTATACCAGGAGGAGACGTATCGTCTGTCCAAACGACTCAGCGGCATTACGTCGATCTGCTTTGTGCTGAAACAGAAGATTCATATTAAGGGCTTTTCATTTGAACGTCAAAGCAGGGCTTTTGAAACCAATGCAGCTGCGTCTTGCGATCATCTGTACGGAGATACGTTCACGATTGAGAACGACCGTGTGGCAGGCATCGGGAATAACGTTTCGCTGGAGTTTGAGCAGATGGACTTCACGAGTGAAGGTGCATCCAAACTAGTGATCTATGGCGCTTCAGCGATAGATAAAAACACGATTCATATCCGCTTCTCGGGTGCGAACGGGCAGAGCAACCAACTGGTGGAGTTTACTCAATCCGAAGGGTACGAGGAACGGACATTTGAATTAGAACCGGTATACGGGGAGCAAAAGGTAACTTTTATTTTTCTGCCAGGTAGTCAGTTTGACTTTGGCTGGTTCCGGTTCGAGAAGTAAATAAGGAAGAGCACATACACCTAAGTACCATGCACAAGGAAAGTACGAAAAATACAAGTTTATATCAGAAACCGCCTCTTGCATAAATAGATACAAAAATCCTCCTGAAATCTTAGATGCTGCTTCTTAACAGCTACTGATTTCAGGAGGATTTTTCAGTTCGTGTGTATGCTTAGCTTTCTAAGTTGGCTACAAGTGTTAACTAATTTGTCAATGTGCGGGTATTATCTTCCGTCAGTTCACTTCATCAATCGTTACTTTGGCGGTGTTACTATCCCAGGTTACGTCCAGCCCAAGCCCTCGCAACATGTCATAAGGTGCTGTGGTGGCTCCAGAGTAGTTGCCAATGGGTTCACGTAGCGATATAACCTGTTCTTCCTGCGGGTCAAGCTTATTTAAGGTGGATACCGTGTATTGCAGTTCATTCGGCTTGATCGTAATGATCCGATCGTTATATTTTAAGGTATAGTGACTTATTAATCCTACAGCAGTATGCACCTCAAATGTTGCTCCAAGTGCTAACGCAATCGTTTTGATCGGAAGTTGGAGCGTTCCACTCGTTTCTACTGCAGGATACACGGATTGTAGTAACTTGCCATTCACATAGATATCTGTACCTAGCTTAGCTTGAACAGGGATGTACACCATGCCTCCCGAAGATGTGGCCGGCGCGCCTGCCTCCTGATATTTGTCACCACCCCATCCCCAGACGTTTCCATCGGAGGAAAGTGCAAGACTATGGTAGTACCCGGCAGACACACCTTTGATATCCGATAACTGCTTTATTTTCCCTTGTTTGCCCGTTACGGTTTTTCCGAAGCTGTATACCTCGCCTTTTGTAGTCACCAGAAGTACATAATTGGAGCTTGCATCCAACGTTTTCACTTTAAGTTCGTGGTGGTATGGAATCCGTTTTCCTTGCACATCCATTCTCCAGACTCTACCTTTCGAATCGAGCGCCATCAGTTGCCCGCCTTTACTCGTGATGGACGTGATATTGGTGAGGCCTTTGACTGGCTTTGCTTTGGAAGGGAGACTGCCCGCTTTATCCGCTTCTTTCCATGTCCAGACAGAACCGTCTTTTTTTAGCGCATATCCATCGTAACCAGAAAGCGTCGTTTGCACGACATTTTTCAAACCGCTGATTCGGTGCAGGGTGGGCTTCTTCCCAGCCTCCTCGTTCATCGTGTTAGGAAGCTTCTGAGGTGGGGTCTGCCAGGATTGAACGGTACCATCCCGAAGGAGGGCTACACTCATGAAAGATCCTGCGGTAACATGTCTAGCATCGGTGATGCCAGGAACTTGACTGGGGGTTCTGCCATCTCCCCACTGCCACACGGTTCCGTCTGCTTGAACAGCTACACTGTATCCCCCACCGGAGTTAGAGATTGCTGTGACATTGGTTAAGTGCGGAATACGGACAGGACTGAATGTATGGCGATACCTCACCGTGTCGCTGATTCCCAGCTCTCCTAACAGGTTTCGTCCCCATGTCCATACAGAACCGTCACTTCTTAACGCCACCGTGTAATAGTAACCTCCTGCTACTTGAGTGTAGTGGAGCTCCTGAGCTGTATTGGAAGTTACAGAGGATTCGGGAGAGGAGCCTGAAGAGAAGCCTGAAGAGAAGGCCGAGACTGCTCGATCTGAAGCGCTCCCTGTGAAAGCCTGCTGGTCATTGGCTGCGTACGTAGTAGACACTGAAGGCAGCGTAGCTATGAGCAGAGTAGAGACAACACTAGCTGAAATGATGATTCTACTGAAGCGGCGAAGGGATGCACTTTGTTGCTTGCGGGCTAGATTGGCCAGCGAGGAAAAGGGTGCTTTTTCTGTTGTTACATGATTAGCTTGATTATCGGAATACATAAGATCGCCTCTTTTGGAAGGATGATGGTAAAAATGGAAGTGCTGTTAAATAAACGTAAGAACTAGCTCGAAGGTTACATGAATTGAAGAGATTTCACTAAAAAAGTTGCAGGAGATGTTGCAGAGTTTGGACATCCATTTTCAAAAAATGTAACTTATCCAGTCCAGGTCACGTTGTACATATGAGGTGATTGCAATGGGAAAATATTTTATTATGTTATGTTTGGCAGTTGTACTCGCAACAGGCTGTAGTCCGAATGATCCGCAGCAGACTGTCGATCCGGTAGAGAAGAAAAATCCTTTTCCTGCTATAGTTGAGCCGCATAACGGGGAGCAAGCAGAAAAAAGTGGAGATGTTGTCTTCCTCCATGGAGAGATGCGAAACCGAGAGAAGTGGGAGTCTTTTATGCAAAATGTGAAACAGAATCAACCGGACCACGTCCGGGTCACCATGTATACAATTGAAGGCGATCCGGTCATCCATGAGCTACTCTATGACGGTACGCTGTTTCAATCCACCTATGATGCGACAAGAGATAAGTATGGCTCCAGAGAAGAGATCATGACGAATACTTGCAAGGGATTGGAACTGACCAAAATGGAACGAGGAGAATCAGTGTACGTTTTAACCAATTGTGAGAAGCAAAATAGTTTCTACTTTCCAAAGATGTAGAAGAAAGATAAGAGTTACGAATGATGAATGTTTAAGAATGAACACTGAATGGCGCAGCGATGAAAAAAGGGTGCTCTGGTGGGATTCTTTTGGGATATGAACAGGTTTATATAGAGTAGGGTAGATTGTCGAAGTTTTATTTTTTCCTATGAAAGGGGTCATCACATGAGAGATGTACTAACAGATTGGCAAGCTTCATCTCAGTTCTATCATTCGGTTCTTGTCCAGAGACAGCTGGCCCCGATCTTGAAGGAGGCATGGTTGAAGCAGCTTATGGAAGGGATCATGTGGGTGCTTCTGGGTATCATTGTCGTTCAATTGCTGATCCGGGTGAGGGCTCGCTTGAGCAAGGGACCTTTCACAGACGAAGAAGTGGAGCAAGCAGACCCACTGTTTCTCGCCTATTTGCGGAGTAAGGGCAGGCTGAAGTTGAAGGACACGCAGGCGACCATGTTCCAGTTAATTCGTAAAGGCATATTGTCGATGCGAGTTGTGAAAACGAAAGGACGATATCGGAATGACCCGGGGGAAAGCAATCCTCAACTTACACCTAAAACAACATTGGAGTACAGTGTGGAATCCTCGGTTACTAGCAGTTCGCCGGATGAACAGGGTCTATTACAATGGCTATTCTCTACCTATGGTTTCGGTAAACAACGGCTGAGGCTCGATGCTTTGGCTGGGCCAAGCGAAGCGGAAAGTAAGCGGAGAGAAGCCATGAAATACTACCGGCTTAAAGAAAAGGCGCTGAGCGAAGGCGTTCAGTCGTGGAAGGAACAAGTCGTAGAGACGAGAGACTGGGGACAGCTGATTCGAACACCGTTGCTTTTGCGATTGCTTGTCTATGTCATGTTTCCTATTCTGATGCTCCTTACAGGTATCGTGTGTTTTGTAGATCGTGTGTCTGTGCCGGGCGTGATAGGTCTGGCAGCTACAGTGGTGATCTGGTTCTTGGTCATTCGGAAAATTCATGTGCGTTTGCTCTATCAAGCGGCTTGTGTAGGATTAATAATCAGCCTCACCGTGGCGATCAACGGCAATTCAGCGTTTACTTCATCGCTATACAGTATTATATTTCTGTCTATTTTTGTTCGTCTGTTCTTGCCTGCTAGAGAAGTGGCTCCATCTGCGAGAGATTGGGAGGCCTCTATGCGTCACTGGCGTAAACGATACAGAAAGGGCATTCCAGTCGAGCGCCTGAGTGAGTCGCCAGAAGTGTTGGAACAGATCATTCAGACCGCTCTGGTGCTGGGCATTGGATCACGATGCTTACGTAAAACGGATTGGTCTGTGTTACAGCAACACCATGATCCAGAGCTCAGACGCCTTGCGGATCGTGAACCTGCATCAGATAACAGTGTACCTGGATCAACAACATTAAAACATACACCTCTATTGGTGCTAGCTTTGCATCTGCGAGGCATATTCAGGCCGATGTTTGCGGCAGAGTTTCCATTTGATCGCACCAATTATGTCTTCGCCACGATATTCCCTGATTCGGGTGGAAGCAGCGGTCACACTTCGGTCAATACGGATAGCTACAGCGGGGACGGTCATCATCACGGATCAGACAGCGGGGATTCCGGCGGGGGTGGGGACTCGGGCGGTGGTGGAGATTGATTATCATGGATTGAAATGATGCCTCCGCTGAACGCCTGTTCTTCATATGGGAGCCTAATAATACATCAAATTAGATAGGGTATGCGTACATGTGCAAGCTTGGCTGACTAGAGTAGTTACCTAATTACCGAATTGCTGAGGGAGAAAATGATCCTTCTGTTCATTCCAAAGACAATTTCCATTTGTTAAAATTTAGGTATAACGACTATGATCAGGTTTGGTGGTGAAAACGGCATGTTGCGGATTCAGGTACACCCCGATGAATTGGATGCCAAGGCACGTTATGTTCAGCAATGTAAATTGGATTTGGACCGAATGGTTCGTGAACTGGATAAATCTCTGAATATGCTACAATCCGAATGGTCGGGGGTTACACAAGAAAAGTTCTTCTGGGATTTTATGGAGGTCAAGCATGTTTTCCCGTCAACACTCGGTATGCTGGATAATATTCAGAAGGAGTTTACCTTCATTGCAAATAATTTCAGGACGACAGACAGCACAGGTGAGGTGGCTCTGTACATCCCCAATGAGTTGAAACCAAGTTTTTTCACTGGAGCAGTGGACAAAGCCATTGGTGACACCGTTACAGGTCTGGGCGAGACAGCCGAAGCACTCATCTATAATCCGTTAAGCACATTAGGCAGTATGGCTTATGCGATGACTATAGGTAAGGTAGTTGACGCTGGACGTGGACTCGCCTTTGCTTGGGATGCGGCCTGGGGCAACGGAACAGCAAGGTCTGACATCGAGCAGTTTGTCGATGAGAAGAAAAAACAACTCGATGAGGACGAGTCAGGTTATGTTAAAGGTGCGATGGTTGGCCAAGCCCTCTCTTATTTTATCTTCGGCAGAGCCTTACACCCGAAGGAACGTCATGAATCGGGTGGAGGAGGGGGAGGTAAGAAGGAGACTGAGCAGGGGAATGTGAAAGAGGGAAATGCAGGCACTGTTCAGAAACAAAAGGAAATAATTAAATCTTTTAAACATTTGAGTGATTTTGAAAAAAATACTCTAATGCAAAGAGCACGTGATGGAGTTATTAATCCTGAAAAATGGACAGGAACTATATCAGGAGTGAAAGAGTTTAAGAACGTTGATGAATTTAAAATAGCTGATAAATGGCTCCGAGAGGGGAAGAATGTAGAAAAGTTAGCTGATGTTAAGGGGAAGGATGGGAACTTAGTTCCAGGTGCTGATTTTAATGTAGATGAAGTAATTATTGAAGCGAAAACAGCTAAAAGTAAAAATATAAATACCACTTCTAAAAAAGCCATTGAGGCAATCAATAGACAGGGAGAAAATGTTGTAATAGATGGTAGAGAAGTTGGGTACACAGTTGAAGATGCAAAACGGATTATAGAAATAATCAATAGAAAGACGGGAGGAAAAGGAAATACAGAGATTTGGATAAATGACGGATCTGTTATTAAAAATTAATAAAAGGGGATGGAATAAATGGCGTCTTTTCAATGCAAATGTGGATATGTACTTTCGAACAGCCAAGCACCAGACGATGTAACTATATGGGCTTATACCGATCGTGAGTGGGATGAAATCACAAGTGATATTACAGATATTATAGATTTACCTAACCCAAGAAACAGTGTATGGCGTTGTCCTAATTGTGAAACTATCTATGTGTTTGATGAACAAAACAAATTAAAGAAAAGATATATACTTGATCCAGAATTATAACCATTTTGTCTCCATAACACCCATTCTAACTGACCTGTTTGAATACGATATTGAATTGTTAGATAGATGAGGTACACGGTTGGAACGGACAATTCGAGAGGTAAGGGTTTTGTATGTGAATAGATTGGGCAATTTTAGAGGTGAGAAACATGTACCTAGATGATACGGTATGTAGAATAAACGAAATTAATTGGAGAAAAGTTGGTACTATTGTGTCTAATGAAGATGCAGATTTAGGGTATGAATTTCTAAGAAGGATGGCTTTATTTTATAAAAATGGGAGTATTAGACCCCAACCACCGATGTTTACTAATGTAGCCAAATTACTTGATGATACTGAGAATGAATTTCCTACGTTTTCAACGACTGAACCTTTTAATAATCAGTGGACAACTTCTGCTACATATAAAAGTAGGGGAGCAAGTCTATGGAGTATTCACTTAAACTAAACAGAAGACAGGATGCCTTATGGATAAAGAATCTATTAATAAGTAAAAATCTTAAGGTGAGTTATAAAAAAAATGAAAACAATGATGAATTTGATCTGGGCAACGGTTTGAAAATAAATATATATGATAATCATTTTCCGCCAAATCATCCAGCCGCTTCTTATGAAACGATGTTCCAAGAAGAGGATTTTATATATGAACAGACTATATCTTACGAATTAAAAAACAATCAACATTATGAAATCTGTTATAAAATGATGTACGAAAACTCATTTGCAATTCTAGAATCGCTCCATGTAAATGGAATATTCCATCACACATCCGGAGAGGAAATATTTTTTTATGCAGAAGGAACATATACGTTCAACATAACTTATCTCGAATTACTTCGGACTAATTATGAAGAGCTTCTTGAGCATATTGAATATGAGAATTTCATGGGAAGCTAACATTAGATTTAAAAGCAATTCTGTCATGTAAACGTAAGAGAGACTTCTTATGTTCAATGTCTGTAGACTGACGGTTTCAATGTGTACTGGAAGAAAAGAGGAATCCCATTGGCGACGGACTGTTTTTTAAGTGTCCGGTTAAAGAAAGGAATTAAGATTGATGAAACGATTAGCAGATATGGCTTCTCTCCATAACGATAATGAATGCTTCTACAGAATTGACGGAATTCTGAGAATTAATAACGAAGAGGGATTTTGGAATCGGGAAGAGTACAGAACGTTGATTCAAAATCGAAACTATCAGGAGATGTAGAGAATTTCAAGGAGGTTTAAAGGCGATCAGTTCAGTAATAATTCTAAAAAAAGTATCAAATTATTCTCCAGAGCAGACTCTTGAGAAATTCAAGAAGGCAGCGCGGAGAGCGAATATGTACTATTTTCACATTACAGTTGAACTTGATACAGATCGGAACTTTCAATCTGCAGAAGGCACCTTATCTGAAGTAGATGAAGAGACTCTATTAAGTTCTGAAAATGAAGATACAATTAGGTACTTTACGTTTAACGTAAACAAAGTTGTTGAAAATTCATATGATAGTTTCACGTGGCTCACCCAATCAACGGATTATTTTTGGGCGATGGATATTGTAAATATCAATCATGAGTATGAATTTATTTACAAGTTCGTAGTGGAGTATTTTAAAAATAATCCAGAAGATTACTTGTGGTTTGATGATGCTGAGTGGTACTACACGGCTGATGATATCTTTAGACTAAGTCAACGACCTTATAACCCTAAGTGGTGTAGTGAAAAAGTTATCTGAATTAAGAGGGATGGAGAATAAATGAGTATTTCATCTTTTATCGTATTTGAATGTAAAAACAGCCCTTCGGCATGCAATCTATTGAATAGTATTAGAACCCTATGTACAAAAGTAAACATGTTCTTTGACAGTGACGACGAAAAATATGACATTGAAGGAGAACTAAAATACACTCGGATATACATTAGTGATAAGCCGTTTAAGGAAGATTACGTAAGAACGATCAGCTTTAGTGTGCATGATGAACCATATGATTTTCAGATCGTTACTTTTGATTGGGACAACATGAAAAATGAGTATTTTAAAGCGATAGTTTCTGACGATTTCGATGGTAACGAGGATTTATTATTTCAATTCCTATTTGCTCTCTTACACGAGTATTCTGATGCAAAAGTATGGATGGAGGAAGATTGGTTCTACACTTTTCCGGATCTTGAAAGGATAAAGGATTCATATAATAACAGTTGGTGTTACATTGATCCGATAAACATTTAGATGAAATCTACAACTAAAACGATGAGAGACTTAAGGCACTTCTACCACATAAACGTAGAGGTGCTTCTTACTATAAAATCCAAGGAGAATATCTCGCCATGATCCTTAAAAAACGGATTTTCAAGATCGGTTGCTGCCTTGCGTTTGTGATCTTGCTTGTTCTAACTTACAGTTTCTATAGAGAAAAAAGAATGTATGAACAATACCTGACCTCGAATATCCGTCAAGATATGGTTGACATGAAAAGTGCGATCATCACGAATGATCGTATTTTTAACCGCATACTGGAGGATGGCAAAATCATAAACCAGATGGTTGAGGACGGAGAGCAGGCAAGGCAAGTCTATTACGGTCTAATAGATATAATGCAGATCATCGATAAATATAACTTCATGAATCTCACTTTAAGTCAGGAAGCCAATTGGCTGGTTAAACCTGCGCCGTTATTTATCAATCATATAGAAGTAGGAGACATATGGCCGCAGGCACTTCGCCGGATGCAGATGACATTCGAAAGGCTGGATATCAGCAATTATCTTGTATCCGCTGAATTAAAAGCCAGAATACAGCAGTACCAAGAGTTAAATCAGCGGTGGTTGAATATCGTCGGAGATTTTGAAACGACAGTGATCGAAGAGAAGGACTGGCCTCAAATCTTAAATGATTTGGAGCAAGAGACACGATCTTATTTTAAGGAGAAAAATGTTGATTTCGTGGAAGATGACGTTTGGAGAGATGCGTTGAATCCCAGGTACGATTAAGAAAATAATGGTGGAACAGGTAAGAGGAAGGACTACAGCAGAAGCTGTAGTTCTTTTTATTGGGCGGTTGTAATAGTTATTCGCACACTCTCCGTATGTGCAGAAGACATAGTATAGGGCATATATACTGTGTTTACTGGCCTAAGGAGTGTGGCGACTTTGAAGTATACGAACAAGGTGAAAACGATTCTTCACTCATTAAGAAAGAGACATTCTTCAGCTAAACGCTGTAACAAGATTCCGAGAAAACGTAAGAAACGGTATGCGATACGTAAAGCTGTGGGAAGAACAAAATGTGCTTGTAAGCAACGTGTGAGACAAAAGAAAGTATCCCGCAGATACAGAAATATTGCATTCTCTGGCAGAGGCAATGTTCCTCTCGCCTGTCCTGAGCCCACTTTGGATGCTACCCACACTAAAATGGAGGAAATAAAAACTGTCAGTCTTCCTGACACGCAAGGACTGATCGCACAACAAGGTTCCCAAGGCTTGGCAGGCCCTCGGGGTGAGCAGGGTGAGCCAGGCAGTTCAGGAGTACAAGGTGTCGCTGGTCCTCGCGGCGAACGCGGTGAACCGGGAAGCACGGGAGCCCAAGGCCTGATTGGCCCTCAAGGTGTCTCAGGTGAGCAAGGCCCCTCTGGAGTGCAGGGACCTGCTGGTCTTCGCGGTGAACAAGGCGAACCGGGAAGTCCGGGAGCCCAAGGTCCGGTTGGCCCACAGGGTGTAGCTGGGGAGCAGGGACCACCCGGAGTGCAGGGACCTGCTGGTCCTCGCGGTGAACAAGGCGAACCGGGAAGTTCAGGAGCCCAAGGTCCGGTTGGTCCTCAAGGTGTAGCAGGTGAGCAGGGGCCACCCGGAGTGCAGGGACCAACAGGGCCTCAGGGTGAGCAAGGCCCCCCGGGCAGTATCCCCGGAATTCAGATCATTCCTACATCCGACCGCTACTTTTATTTCCCTGACACTGATTTGGATTTATCGAACTCGGTTACAGTTGCTGCTGGTGAATTTGTTAATGATGAGGGAGGAAGTATATCTCAATTTGCAGGAATCGGCATGACGAGTTACTACAATCTGTATATTAATGGGATTGTACAACCTGGCAATTCGTATGTGTTAACTGCAGATGATTTATTTATTCCGTCTCAAAGCGGTGTTCTGTTTGCTGAAACACCAGTCATTATCGAGATTGTTCAATTAACAGCGGTAATCCTAAACAATTGAAAATGGTTATATCATCTCATCCCTATGCCTTCACTACTCTCAAATCTACTACATATACTATGTCAGGTAGGAGGTGAGAAACATGCCACTAGTTACACCATTTCAGAACAGTTTAAGATTCGCCGCAACTATAGGGGATGGAACAGGAACCGGAGCAACATTTGCAATCGCTGCGACAGCTTTTACGAACGATGCAGGTACAGCCGCAACAGCTTTTCCAGGCACGTTCAATTACTACAATCTCTACGTTAATGGCCTTATGCAAACAGCTGACACATCCTCAGTTACCACCACTACACTTACCATCCCCGGTGGAGATGCATTAAATGATGGTACTCCAATTGTCGTACAATTTGTAGTGTCATAAGGATTGCTTGAAGTGATTTAACAAAGCATTGTACGGCTTCTATCTGTGATAGGAGCCGTTTTTCTTATTATAACGATCAGAATAAAGAGGTGTAAGAATCCCGTAGATGCGTGAGAAGTTGAAGGATGAATCCGGATCATGAATTAACTCTTTTCTTTCTCTAGTACAAGTTCGAACGGGATAGTAATGTTATGTTGTTCGGCCGAGTTTGGACGTGCTTTAATCTCAAAAGTAAGATTCAATGTTTCTGGTAGATCACGGACTTGATCCGTTCTTGTTGTAATGTAATAATGTTTGTCTCCGAGTTTTAGAATGTCTCCACTTACAGTTTCAGCGAAAGGTTCACCTTCATTATAGAAGGCATATCCCAAATCGTTCTCGGATTGTCCGCCTCCCTTTATCTCATATCCAATCTGCAACTCGCTATTGTTATACGTTGCATTGAGTAACGTGACCGTGATGCCATTTACGGTTTTGGTTTGAGTGGAGATATTAGGTTCAGGCAGCGCTGATTCTTCTGATGATCCGGTGAAAAAGTAAAAGACAGCGGGAAGAACGAATAGAAGGATACCAAGGACCAGAGTAATGACTATGCTCTTTTTATTCATAAAAGTGTCGTGCTCCTTCCGTAATAAAGGACATATAGAGTCTGTGCACTCTTTATTTCTAACTATGCTTAGGTATAACTTGTGGATTCATAAATTTGATATAACAGTTGTTCATTGTATATACAAATTAAGGATATGTATAATGTGGAATATAGGCGTATTTTGACATATCATCTTGTGCATCTTAATCGTTGTACTGTATCCATACCCTATCTTAAACTTGCTTCCATATGCTCCCTTATATTGATAGATATTATTAAAATCATAAACTATAATGAAAAGTTCTCTTCATTTGTCGATAATAGTATAGAAGACTCTAAAAATATTACATATAGAACACAACTACATATCCACAACCATTCTAACCCTCGCGAGGTACATTCATGAGACAAGGCATATATGAACAGCTTATCAACACCATCACCAGGCAGGAGATTTCGGCGCTCGACCCGGATGTGTATCACATTGGGACCGAGAAGTTGGATGCGGAGGAAGCGCGTAAACTACTATCAACGTATTTGGCAGCGGTGACACGGCGAGCGCTTAAGATTGTACGGGAACAGACGGAAGACAAGTTGGCTGTATTAGAGCAGATTCGAACCTGTAATGAGATTATTGCGACCCTGAAAGACACGTTGGGGGAAGAGGAGTATAACGACTTGCAACTGGATGAGCAGGGGGAGGTGCTGACCCATGTGTATTCCAAGCTGAACAGCATTCGTGCCATTCGAGATACCAAAATCATTCGCCCGGATACGCCGATTGCCCAAAGCTCGTTATTCACAGGTGCCAAGTCTGAACCAAGTATGCTGCTGGAATTGCAAAAAGAGATCGTGACCGCCGACCGGATCGATTGGCTGGTGTCTTTTATCAAATTCAGCGGGCTTCGCCTGCTGCTGGAACAGCTTCAGCAATTCACATCGGGTGGGGGCAAACTGCGGATCATCACGACCACCTATATGGAGGCAACCGACCTCAAGGCGATTACCGAACTTAGCAAATTACCAAACACCGAGATCCAGATTTCGTACGATACCAAAGTCACGCGGCTGCATGCCAAAACGTACATTTTCCACCGCGATACGGGATTCACCACCGCTTACGTCGGCTCTTCGAACCTGTCCAACCCCGCCTTGACCAGTGGCATGGAGTGGAATCTCAAGGTGACCGAGAAGGATTCCCTGGATGTGCTGCGTAAGATCGAAGCGACCTTCGAGAGTTACTGGAATGATCGCGAATTTACGAGATACATACCTGAGGATCAGGAGCATGAGGCACAACTGAGAGCAGCTCTGAACCGCAAAAAAGACCAAACCGGACAATTCCACCTCGACATCCAGCCCTACGATTATCAAAAGGAAGTGCTGGAACAGCTGAGCGCCGAGCGCACGTTGTATGGACGAAACCGTAACCTGATCGTCGCCGCCACAGGCGTTGGCAAAACGGTCATCTCTGCCTTTGATTACAAGCGATTCCGCGCAAGCCGCGCGGGAGCCAAGCTTCTTTTTGTCGCCCATCGGGAGGAGATTTTGAAGCAAAGCCGGGACACGTTCCGGTATATCCTGAAGGACATGAACTTTGGCGAGTTACACGTCGGGAGTCACCGCGCAGAGGCGCTGGAGCATCTGTTTGTCAGCATACAGAGTCTGAACTCCATGAAGTTAACGGACATAACCAGCCCAGACTATTACGACTATATCATTGTGGATGAATTCCACCACGCTGCTGCACCTTCCTACCAGAAACTGTTGTCTCACTACGAGCCACAAATTCTGCTTGGACTTACAGCAACGCCTGAACGTATGGATGGCAAAGATATTACAGCCTACTTCGATCATACGATTGCCGCCGAGATCCGTCTGAGGGATGCCATCGACCGCAAGCTGCTTAGCCCGTTTCAATATTTCGGTGTCACGGATACCGTTGATCTGTCTCAGGTGAAATGGTCACGTAAAGGCTACGATCTGAACGAACTGGAGAAGCTCTACACCCATAACAAAATCCGTGCCAATCAGATCATGCAAAGTCTGAACCGATACGTCACCGACCTGGATGATGTTAAAGGATTAGGATTTTGTGTAGGGGTGGATCATGCGCTGTATATGGCTAAAGTTTTCAACGAAGCTGGTATTCCATCTATAGCTTTGCATGGCGGTTCAAGTGAACAGGAGCGTCATTCTGCAAAAGGAAAACTGGTGAACGGAGAACTGCGCCTGATTTTTGTTGTCGATCTGTACAATGAGGGTGTGGATATCCCTGAGGTGAATACGATTTTGTTCCTGCGTCCGACCGAAAGTTTAACCGTATTCCTGCAACAACTCGGTCGCGGGCTACGGATGGCAGAAGGCAAAGAGTGCCTGACCGTGCTCGACTTCATCGGGCAAGCGCATCAGGAGTACAGATACCAGGATAAATTCCGCGCCCTGATCGGCGCGACCAAACATTCCATCTCGTATTATGTCGAGAAGGGCTTTTCGAACCTGCCTCGTGGCACGTTTATTCAGTTGGAAAAACAGGCCAAGGATTACGTTATGCGTAATCTGAAGCAGATGAGCCGTAATCGCAGAGCACTGATCCAGAAACTGCAAACGTTCCAGCAGGACACTGGACTGCCGCTGACGCTGGCTCATTTTGTAGAGCATCACGGAATGACACTATATGAATTGTATGGTGGACGTACAGGTAAAAGATATTTCCGCGGTCTGTTGGCCGAAGCAGGGCTAACCGAGCCAGTAGAGGATGAGCAGGAGGAATATATCCGTAGATTGCCGTCGGTGCTGACGATTAATTCCCGAAGCTGGTTGAAGTTCCTGATCGACTATATTGAAAAAGGTAAAGAACCCACAAACGACGATGAGCAGCGGATGTTCATCATGTTCTATTACACCTTCCATCGGGCTGTGCCTGAGAAACTAGGACTGAGTAGCATCGAAGAGGGCGTGCAGCGTGTGCTGTCTTGTGAAGCATTCCGAGCAGAGCTTGTGGATATTTTCCAATACAATCTGGCTCATCTGCGATTTGTGGATAAAAGCAATTCGTTCCCGTACACTTGTCCACTGGATATCCACTGTATGTACTCCATGGATCAAGTGCTTGCCGCCTTCGGTTATTGGAATGCTGAGCAATCGCCCGCCTTCCGTGAAGGGGTGAAGTATTTTGCCGATGAACAGACGGATATTTTCTTTATTACACTGAACAAATCGGATAAGGACTTCTCGCCCTCTACGCTGTATGAGGATTATGCGATCAACGAGCGCTTGTTCCACTGGCAGACTCAGAGCAGGGTGTCGGAGCATACGGCTACGGCGCAGCGTTATATTCATCACCGGGAGACGGGGAATCGTATCGCACTGTTCGTGCGGGAGTATAAGGAGGAGCATGGTTATACGTCTCCATTTGTCTTTCTGGGCGAAGCGGATTACGTGAGCCATGAAGGGAACAAACCAATGAGCTTTGTGTGGCGGTTACGGGAAGAGATGCCTGCGAAGATGGTGGCGGTGGCGAATAAGTGTATTGTTTGAGTAGTATGGAATGGTAAGCCTACTGCAAAAGTAGGTTTACCATTTATAATTACAAATGACTAATCTTAATGGTAATATGTAAAAATGAGGATGAGAGAGGAGAGAACGGTCATGAGAGATGTAGAAGAGTATAGATCCAGTAATAAACGAGGAAGTTATAAGTTTTGGATCATAATTGGATTCGTGTTAGTTTTACTTGCTATAACGAACCCTAGTAAGGATGAATTCGTAAAATGGGTTGTAAACTCTACAATAGAAGAGTCAGATAATGGATGGGTCAATGCAGGAATTAATCTGCTTGGAAATCCCTTAATTAATGGAGTTACGACTCAACAAGATCTAATATTTTTTTCTGTGTTTAAGATGGAGCTGGGATCAGAAACAACTTCCGTATTGGGCTTTGGAAGACGATTTTTTATTAGATTTCCTTAACTGAGTTGAATTACGGTTTTACAGCCAAAAGAATAGAAAATTTCTATGATGAGAACTTTACTAATTATCACGTTGATAACTGTAATTACAGATTGTGAGTCTATTAACGGATGTGGACAAGAAATAGAATATCGTAACAAATGAGTCCAATACATATACGAGTGTTAGACATGAAAAAAGCGATGTGGGATGGATCGCATATCATAACAGCAAATTCGGATTCAGTATTAGTTAACCTGGTGATTGGACAGCAGGAGAGGAATCAGATAATGGAGACGGAAATCAGTTATATGTAAAAAACCTGGATGTTGATATTCATGCATATGGAAGCCAAGTTTTTGAAGGTATAGGAAATACAATTTCAGAATCAATGAAATATCAAAGTTTAAAACTTGATAACGGAATAAAGGCAGATATGTGGGCTGGTTATGAGGATGGTATGGTTGTGCTTGAAGTATCTTGGATGTTTGATGATGAAATAGAGCACCATCATTACGTTAAAGTGTCTAAAGACTTTTTTGATCGAAATGAAAAAACAATAGTACGTATCGCTAAAAGTATAAAAGCTGTCTAAGGAGATTGAGTAAATGAATGATTTTATATGGATTGTCATAGGGGCTGTCATTTTATCAGTTATTGCTGGAATAGTACAACCTTCTAAAAAGAAAAAACGCAGAAACTCTAACACGCGAAAGAAAAAAGCTATCAAAAAGCCAACAAATAATAGCTTTAATCGCTCCTCCTCGACATGCAGAACTGACGAAGTAATTCTAACTTTACCATTAGATAAAATGACGGGAGCAGAGTTCGAGCGACTACTGACACTGTATTTTAGGGACAATGGATATACAGTAAAAGAAGTTGGTGTTGGAGGTAGAGATGGTGGAGTAGATTTGGTTATCATCGATAAGCGTGGCGAAAAAACAGCGGTACAGGCAAAATGTTATGCAGATCATAACAAGGTTCAAGTGATGACTGTACGGGAACTAGTAGGTGCGAAAAGAAATCATAATTGTATCCTCTCTTTAATCGTAACCACTTCTGATCTTACTGGTCCAGCAAGAAAAGAAGCTGATCAGTTTAAAGTAGATTATTGGCATGGTGGTTTAGTGGACAGCAAGCTACGCAGTTGGGGAAAGTGGGTGCCATCTAATAAAAAAATAAGAACGGCTACCACTAAGAAAGAGCAACCTATATCTAAAGCAGTATCTAATGTTAGATGTAGTTGCGGTGCTACAATGGTAAAGCGTAAAAGTAAAGCTGGATCGGAATTTTGGGGTTGTAGCAGTTACCCTAGTTGTAGAAAAACGAAAGCTATCTGAGTAAGTCAAATGATGGGGAATCTAAGGCAAAGCAACCAGTTATACAGTTGCTTTGCCTTATTTTTGATTTGTTCTGTAATTCTTTAATATCTCTTTTAGAATGTTCCTAGATAATTGAATATTTTCTAAAGATGAATCTCTCAACATGTCCACTATTTCTTGAATCAAAATATCCGTCTCGGTTAATTCAATTTCATCATTCACATAAGCAAAAAGCTGAGATACATTGACCTCCAGTGCCTCTGCTATCTTACCAAGATTAATCAAAGCAACATTCTTTTCTCCACGTTCAACTTGTCCAATGTATGTAAAATGAAATCCACCTTTTTCTCCAAGTGCCTCCTGAGATAATCCCTTCTCTTTTCTTAAAACTTTAATTCGTGCACCGACTAATTTTAAAATCTTTCTATCATCCACAATACATACCCCCTCTATGTAAAAGTGTAGACAAGATTCTGGGGGCTAAACACGATCTTATAAATCGTAAAATTAAAACAAATTATATCTTTAGGTATTTATTTTGTTGTATAATATTGGTATTAACTCATTGGAGGGACGACAATGGCAAGAATTTGGCCCATTACCGGAGCGCATTGTAATCACCAAGTAGATTTCACTCCAGCTTTTCAAGAGTGTTATGACTCTATACAATCTGAGTTCAGACGTAATCCAGATGACTATAGACTGCGTAATACAATTTTGTACTATCACCAGCATTCGATATATCACATCAAACTTGCCAACATCATGAATAGTCACAATCAGTTCCAAGCTTGTCTGATCCTCTGCGATTGGGCGCTAGCTTCCATGATCAAGGCATTATATATCCAAAAGTATCAGGTAGTACATCCACCGAAGGAGCTTACCATGAATGAGATTTTGTTTTTAATGCATAAGGATACTGAGCCCGGACTGGATATTGCTATGTTCATCGGTACGATTCAACATATGTCTTCCATAGAAGAGTTTAACCAGGATCGGAATCTAAAACCAAACAACATCGAGAAGCTGATTCGACGAACAGAAGAAATACTAGAGGAGTTAGAGAATCGACTTAAGAATGATATAGAATTGAAATAAACTATTGATTTAATTGTGTTATGTAAAGTGGTCGCTTTTGAAAAATAGGACTCCAAGAGTATAGATACTTAAAGGAAACTTTTTATAATAAGGGAAAAACAGGATATTGGACGGATGTATGTATCTTTTACTTCTGCTAACATAGTTGAATCTTATTTATTTCGGAGAGAGACGTATGAGTATAATTAAAGTAACACCAGAGCAACTACTACATTTATCTAAACAGATTGAGCAGGGAAGACGGCAGCTGGAATCAATACGAAGTGACCTGAACGCACGGATCGGTTTCATCGAGTCACAGTGGGCGGGAGCCACACAGGAACGGTTTTTCTTCGATTTTCAGCAATCTCGTCCTGTACTGGATCGTGCACTAGAAAGTATGGTAAAGTCCTCTCAGGATCTCAGGGCCATTGCTAAGAGGTTTCAACAAGCGGATCAGGAACAGGTTAGCGTGGGGGCAGTTGCTGGTTTGATGGCATTTCAGCAAATGGAGTCTAATTTAAACCACAATTCGGATAAATCAGAGTACACGATGGTATATAATACGCAATTCCGTAAAATGATGCCAACGGATAAAGACGGTAATGTAACACCAGAGACACTTCGTGCGTATCAGAGAGATACCGGGTCACTGGACATGAAATCTGCACCTGATGTTGAGCCTGAGGGTGAGGATATCATGCAGTATCAGGTCAATGAATTGAAGAACGGGGTATACCCATTCTCAGGAGAACCCGTTTCCGAGAGTAGAGCCAGACTGCTTATAACCAGTTTGCAAGCCAGTAATATGTTGATGGCTTTTACGGGAATGTATAGAAGGGGCTACAAAGTTCCGAGTAGTGGATTGAGGTTTTCAAAAACTAACCCTGAAACATTTGAGGTTGCTAGATCACTAGAGAAATCCGTTGAGCTTCAGAGGCTGAAAGATAGTTTGCGTTATCGAATACTTGGTTATAATCATGAGCAAAAAAAGTTTAGTTATAACGAAACATTAGGTATCTCAAGGTCAGAGAAGGCGCTAAATAAAAAGTTCCAACCTTCCGATACGGAAGGCGTAGACTTCAAAGACCCTGGAGGATTGGGGAATATATCATTAAAAGGTCCTTTTCTTAATGCCAGACAAGAACCGTTAAATGTAGACCAACAAAATGCTGTGATTGAGAATTTAAAGAAGCATATCAAACATAATACAGCAGTAGATGTTCATATTGTCGATACTTTAGGATTAAACAAAGAAGTAGTAAATGGTTTAAAGGAAGGACTAAAGGATTCTAAAATTAAACTTATTTTTCTAGAGTAGGGGAGATTCTTTTGGCACAAAGTGCAATTCGCTATGCTCAGCGTACACGTTATATACATGATGCTCAATTAGGTGCAGTGCTTCAGTGTATTTTTAAAGTAATGGATCAGAATTCAACTAAACTGTATACCGAAAATGAGTGGTTACTGCTTGCAGTAGAGGAATGGTGGAGTGATTTTGAAGATATGCCACCAGGATTGAAGGATATTGAATTAGATAAGTGGTTGACAACTTTAAGTCGTAAAGAAGTCTTTGAAGACTTGTTAGAAGAGGCTCTTAAACAATGTGATGAACCGTTAAAAGTTGAAATGTTTAAATGGATAGAGACATTGAGAGATTGAGCTGACTACACGAAATTTCACCTCAATCTCCGCAAACTTAACCTGAGTGGTTTGGACGAGTGATCTTTACTGCCCAAAGGAGTTTTGGACATGGGAAAGTATGTATCTGTTAGAGGTTGGTTAGAGTGTGATGAGAATACAGTTAGCGAAGTGAAAAAGATAAGAGATGACTTCACAGCGAGTTCTAATGAAGGTTTACTAGATGAAGATAAATTGGCACTGTACCAGTTGGGCTGGACATTCCCGGAGAAGCAAATTAATTGGACAGCTTATGTATTTTATGGGGCAGATATTAGAGAGTATCATCTTGATTTTATGAAAAAGCAGCTTTTTGAGATGGCTAACATTCAGGACATAACAGGATATTTTTTGATAGATGATCATGATGGAGATTATCATTGGTGCTGGCAGATATATGAGAATAAGATTGTTGAAAGTGAACAGCAGAATATCGTATTCAACAAATAAAGATGATTATAATAAGATGCCCATTTCACTTTTAATAGAGGAGTAATGGACTTTTTTTTTTGGAGGTACTGAAATAATGGCATCGGCTTTTGTATTGGTAGAAGAGAACAGCAATATATCCATAGATCGTTTGGTGGAAGATATACGACAAGTCTGTCTGGAATCAAACCTGCACTTCATTGACGGAATTCAAGATGTAGATTCAGAACAGAACATGAAACATTGTGCCTTAGGCATTTCACTTTCAAACCAAGAAGAGTCAGACCGTGGCAAGGTAAATAAAACGATTAGAGTCGACGTGTACGATGAACCTGCTCTACATCAATACAGAGAATTGGAATGGAGAGAGGATGGGCAGGTATACTTTAACACACTTATTATTGATGAGGTTTATCAAAATGAAGAGGTCACGCTGACCTTTCTGTATCATTTTCTTACGAGATACCCACAGATGATAGTTTGGATAGAGAAAGATTGGGTGTATACATTGTCTGATCTCGATAAAGCTTTGAAAACTTCTAATCTGTCTGATTGGTGTTATGTGAACCCGAACTCCTTATAGGAACAGAATTTGGAGGTTCTTATTCTAAGTTTTTAACTATCCTACGACTATACTTCTGGCATAATGATAATTTTGCGGATTATGATATAACATTATTTTGTAGTGGGAGGATTTTTATGAGAAGGACTTTTGTATTCATTCTGACTTCTATGTTGTTACTTGTGGCATGCTCAAACTCAGGGCATAATGAACTTCAAAGTTGGGCATTTGATGTCGTAACTTGGGAGAATGGGGTTTACAAGGTGACAACTGACATTATTCCTACAACTGATGTGGAAATCGAAATTGGAACAATTAAAAAACACTCTACAAAAGAGAGTGATAAATTACCTAATCTGTTCTCCAACAAGTATAAAAAAGGGACAAAACTATTTAAAGTAAAAAATGTAGAGACAAATGATTATATTGCAGTAGAAGATAATGAGATTTACTATAGAGCAGTAAAGATGGATGGAATGAATACAGCGGTCAATCTTCAGCATAATAAGAAGCATGAGCAGTTCCAAGCCACTGACAAGCTTTTGAATTTTTCTATACGTACCTGACGGCAAAGGAGTATCGGAAACGAAAGGACCTCTTGGACGAGGGTAAGGCTTCACTCGTGGAATGGAATGAAGTAACTGCAAAACGATTTGAGAAGCTAATCATTGACATGCCCATGTCCAAGTGGAGCGGAGTAAAGGGAAGTATGACGCGGTTCGAAAATGGCGTATTCTCGCTGAATGTGGAAGTACAGGATCGGAGGAACGGGTAGTGTTATATCGCTGGACACGGGAAATATGTCTGTATCGGTTGCATGCCTATTTTGAGCGAGGATAGTTTCTCTTCACTTCTAAATCATAGTATGGCTCTATCTTCGGATGGGATTGAATATCTCCAATAGAACTAGTATAGAGCATTCAAATGAAAACCAGACCACACACCCTTTAGAGTATGTAGTCTGGTTTCTATTTTTCATATCTTGTTCTCCATAACCGATAAATATAAACGGCAATGAGTATAAACGTAGGTATGATTACGGGTTGAATTAAGTTGCCAATAGGCATGGAACTCATAAGCGAAATGACGTAACTAGCTACTGCAAATCCAACAAACAGTGCTAGACTCCCAATAAAAAATTGATTGACAGGTTTCTTCTGATACCGATACATTACAACAATCATTGCAAGCACAACTATAATGAGGAACACCGACTCTGATAGGGTTGTCCATCTTCCAAGCTGGCTAATGGAGTCAACATCATTTTGTGTAATGTTAGTCTCAGAAAGCCACTGTTGAGCATGGCTTAATCTGGTATTCTCTAAAATCACATAAATGCTGTAACTGATAAGTAATAGAACCGTGTATATAAGTAAAAAGAGTGAGGGGAGCCTTTCATTTTTGGTTTGCATGTAGTGTCACCTCTTTTTTTCATAGTGCTTCTATCTGTCTAAGGCTGTGATCTGATGGATAGATTGGTAAACCTTAACATAAATATAGTTATTAAGAAACCTAATAAGCGATTATGAGATACATTACTACAAAAGATTCAGGAAAAAAGAATGAATTTAATCTGTACATTTGCACAACTGCGAATTTTAAATGTGGAAAATTGTGGTGGACTAGTAGATAATGAAATTATAGCAAGTTTAGATCATTAGAATTAGGAGCGATTGGCATGGCGAATACAGTACCAGAAGTAATTCCGAAGAAGGCGACAGCAGGAGAACGACTATTATTTGAGACGTTAAAGAAACATCTGCCTGAAGAATATATCATTTATTATGAACCTGAAATTCGCGGGAGAAGACCGGATTTTGTCATTATCGGACCTGATTTAGGATTGCTGGTACTGGAAGTGAAGGATTATACCAAAGGCACGTTGCATCAAGTGAATCGGGATGAATGGACGCTTCGTAATACAGCAGGTGAGTTGGTCACTGCCCGAAGCCCTTTGAAGCAAGCGAGGGATTATGCTTTTTCGATTACAGACCAGTTGAAGAAGGATAAGAATCTGATCAAAGAGGGAACACCAGGATATTTAAAATTCAATTACGGCTACGGTGTGGTATTCAGTCGTTTGAAGCAGCAAGATTTTCTACACATGGACCTATACAGTGTAATCGATCCCTTGTTTGTACTGACTAGAGAAGAAATGGACCCAGATGATGAAGATTTCTCGGCAGAGATATTGATTGAGAAATTACTACATATGTTCACGGTTCC
This sequence comes from Paenibacillus polysaccharolyticus, assembly GCF_900102085.1. Taxonomy (GTDB): domain Bacteria; phylum Bacillota; class Bacilli; order Paenibacillales; family Paenibacillaceae; genus Paenibacillus; species Paenibacillus polysaccharolyticus. The sequence continues at coordinate 148,166 of NZ_FMVM01000004.1, forward strand.
TACTCGGAATCGTTATAGCTTGACACATGAAGATATACAGGCGATCCGCTACCATCTGTTTCCTGAAGTGCGAATCAGTGCGGAGCGCAAAGAAGTTGTGCCTCATCAGGATCAGCTCCTGTTATCCTTGCATAATATTAAGACGATGGACCTACATCAGGAGAAGATGTCGAAGCAGGTTGGGGATAAGCATCGTTTGATTCGCGGTGTTGCCGGTAGTGGTAAAACGCTCGTTCTTGTCAGTCGTGCAAGCATGCTCGCTAAGGAGCATCCAGACTGGAATATCCTTGTACTTTGCTATGGTTCAACCTTGTCACAGTATCTAAAACAGGCCATTGTACAGAAGTTGGCGGAGCCTGAGGATTTATTTGATTTTGCTGCGCAGACTACGTCTTCCGAGCTCCAATCTAATATTCAGGTGAAAACGTTCCACTCGTGGCTTGGACAGCAGTTTCGAATCATAGACAGGAAACTGCCCGATTTGCTGGAAAAGGTGGAACAGGGGCAACAAGAATTACCGAAGTATGATGCCATTCTGATTGATGAGGGACAGGACTTTGATGCAGATTGGCTGAGGCTGGTGAGCTTATGCCTCAATGATGAGACGCAGTCGCTGTTACTCGTAGAGGACCGGGCACAAACCATCTTCAAACGTAAAAACAGCCTGGCACAGGATACCGGATTAGACTTCCGTGGCCGTTCCAAGATTTTAACGATTAATTACCGGAATACGGCACAGATTGTGCAGTTTGCCTGGGATTTCTATAAAGATCAGTCCAAGTTACAGCAGAAAGTTATTAGTAACGGGGCTGATGCGATTGAGATTATTCCTCCTCAGTTCACGAAACGCAGAGGTCCTGAACCTCTGATCTATCGAAGTAAGAGTACAAAACTTGAAATGGAGTTTGTTTCCAAATCCATAGACTATTTACGTCGTGAAAAATCATTTGCTCTGAAGGATATTGCCATTTTGTACAGGGTACAGGAATCCAATCAAGTAAATATTATTGAAGAATTGGGAAAAACTCTGGACGATAACAGTCTGACGTATAATTGGGTAACGCGGGATGATCAGTCCAAGAAGAATTTTAATCGCGAAGAGGACAGTATCAAAGTATTAACGATTGACAGTGCAAAGGGACTGGATTTCAGAGCCGTGTTTATCATCTCGATTGAGACAATGCCTCGCAAAGCGGGGAAAAAAGATGAAGTCGATGAACGTGAAGTGTCTCGTTTCTATATCGGAATGACACGAGCGTTGGAATGGTTATTTCTAAGCTACTCTGGAGAATCCCGATTCACCCAATATCTTGATGAGGTTCAACAGCAGAGAGCGAATAATTTTACATCTGGTTCTGCATCCCTTGTGAAATAGGTGGTAAAGCTAAAATAAACAAAGAAAAGCTTATCATTACTTCATCTTATTGAAGCGGATAAGCTTTTCTTGCGATATGGATCTTGAATCTGATGAGTAGTCCAGTATCCTGGCTGTTCTGGATGCTTAGTGAAGAGCAATTTTAGAATCAAGAAGATATGCTATCCCATACATTCGATGAATTGGATAGCTGTTTAACCGCATCATTAATCTGGCGTTCGAACATTATTCGATCCGGATCATCTGTAGCCTTGTCCATCATATTCTTCACACTATAGCCTGTGATCCCATCCACCGTTATGGTCCCGTGCTTCTCAATAAACGCAAATGGTACGTAAACGGCTTCGCCATTACTTTTAATGAACCAGGCATTCGCTGTTTCATCATACTCCTGGAAATTCACCAAATATCCTTGCACATGATCCCAATCCTTTGCTTGTTCACCACTTTTCATATCAATCAAAAATTTCTCCAAATAGTTGATGGCAGCAGTGACCATCTTATCTTTATATGGTGAATCGCTAAAATTAGATTGACGCGGATCTTGGATATCCATTTGAGTGTAATCTACAACAGAATGTTGATCTATGGTTGTGCAGGAAACTAGCTGAGTACTAACAAGTAAAAATAGCATAAAAAGGACATGCTTCAATGAGATCACCTTCCAATAGATTTGATAAACACAGGTAACGCAGACACATACCTTTATTGTTACAAGGCGTTAGATAGACTACGTTTAGTTTCAATGATCAATTCATAGAGTTATTTGATAATTTCAGTATTGCAGTATTACATTTGGAATTCGAAATAATTGCTCAAAATCTTTTGGTGGGGAATAATACAAGTTAATCTAGGAAATCCCTATAGTAATCATTCTACTATAATTATTCGTTTATAGAGTGAATACATAAATCAGCAAAACAATATTTTTTCTATGAAACTAAACCCGTTGCGATCACGTTTATCCCAATAGAGAGATTACCAATTGAAGATGGAGGGATGACATTGCTATGAAAAAATGGATACTGTTTGCTACCGCACTATGCGTTGTCACCGTAGCCGGTGCGCTATATGCTTCAGCCACCAAAGTCAGTGCAGCCGCGTCCGAACCAGCCTACACTTTAACCGTGAACGGCAAAGCGATTCAGACAAGTAAGCCCGAACTGATGCCTTTCGAGCATAAAGGAACCGTCTTGGTGCCTTTGCGTGCTACGGCAGAGTCTTTGGGATATGAGGTAAGCTGGATCGCAGCGGATAAAGCTATTCGTGTGGAAGACCGTATCCAATCCGTTATCGTGAAGGATGGCAGTACGCTGGCTAAGTTTATGGGAAAACTGAAAGTCATCAATCTGACTCAAGATGTGGAGTTGCCTGTACCCGTTCTATCTAAGAAAGGCGTAACATATGTGCCTGCTTCATTCTTCGAACCTTTTTTCAACGAGGTGGTTGTAAAAGAGGGGAACGTATCCATCTCGGCGCAAATGTCGAGCATTCAATAAGATGAAGCGAATGACAATCGATGTGTTTAGCTACGGTACGGGTTGATGTATGCAACCTGAACTGTGCATTGAAACCCGATCAATCCGAAGTCAAACCTTTGAAGACTTTCCTCCCTGATGGAGCAGGAGTCTTGAAGGTTTTTCTTCTTTATTACCAGGCAGAGTCCACCATACGATATAACACAACGAAACAGCCTAAATCATTTCGGCCCATAGATTACTCACGTAAATTACTGTAATCCGTATGTATATAACCACAGCTTTTTAACGAAAATATGGAAGGAAATGCACCAGCAAGATTCATATTCCATAATCTCGTTCAATTTAGGGGTTACGTATTTTTTCAAATGGACACATGTTTCAAAAAACGCTTCCAAAATTTCAATTCTGCCCTACCTTTTCGGCTCAGAAGCTGAGATAATGGGGATGGCTAATCCGATGAAGGATTTTAGACGACATAAGGGATAGCGGTTACATACCGCTTGCATATGAAATGGGAGGAATAGAGATGACCACACAGGTAACAGAACTCATTCAATCAAAACAGGGACAGGCTTTGCTTGCGGAAATGTACGGACCACAGCATGTAGAGGAGCAGGGTGCCCGTTACGAGAAGCTGGACGCTTCGTTCCGTGAGCATTTCGGTGAGCAGGAGAAAATGCATCTATTCAGTTCCCCGGGTCGCAGTGAGATCGGCGGTAATCATACGGACCATAACCATGGTAAAGTGCTCGCGGGAAGCATTACGCTGGACACGATTGCCGTGGCTGTGCCGACAGGCGATAACGTAATTACGTTCTACTCCGAGGGATACGACAAAAAGTATGTCATCAACCTTGCGGACTTGAAACCTAATGTGGAAGATGACGGTACTACCGGATTGATTCGTGGTATGGCAGCTGGCTTTGTAGAGCTTGGATTCAACATTGGTGGATTCAAAGCGGATATCTCCAGTAACGTATTTGCGGCTTCGGGTGTCAGTTCTTCTGCATCCTTCGAAATGTTGATCTGTACGATCCTGAACCATTTCTATAACGATGGCAAGCTGGATGTCGTGACAATGGCAAAAATCGGACAATATGCGGAAAATCATTACTGGAACAAACCGTCCGGCCTACTGGATCAGATGGCCTGTGCATATGGCGGTTTGATCTCGATTGATTTTGCTAATCCGGCTGAACCTGTGATTGAGCCTGTGGAGTGGAATTTCCAAGAGAACGGATATTCCCTGGTCATCGTGAATACAGGTGGCAACCATGCTGACCTGACAGAAGATTATGCATCTGTACCTAACGAGATGAAAGCCGTTGCGAAAGCACTTGGCGCTGAATACGTGCGTGAAATTTCAGAAGAAGATATTTATGCCAAATTGCCTGCAATTCGTGAAGCAGCCGGAGACCGTGCGGTGTTACGTGCATTGCACTTCCTGGCTGAGAACAAACGTGTGGATGGACAGGTATCCGCTTTGCGTGAAGGACGTTTTGCTGACTTCTTGTCACTGATCACTGCATCGGGTAACTCTTCATGGAAATGGTTGCAGAACGTGTATCAAGGCGGGGCTTCCCGTGAACAAGAGATCTCTGTGGCACTCGCCTTGACCGAGAACTACCTGAGCAACCTTGGCGATGGCGCATGTCGTGTGCATGGTGGTGGATTCGCAGGTGTTATTCTGGCGATTGTTCCAAACGAGAAGGCAGAAGAGTATATGAACTGGATGCGCGGTATGCTGGATACACCAGTCATTGTCGTTAACGTGCGTCAGCATGGTTCGATCTGCTTGAATGCAGAACTGAATTAATCCGGCTTGATTATAGCTATATAAAGACAGAATGAATTCAAAAGCGGACTCGGGTAGGATATTCCTTCCAAGTCCGCTTTTTTGTTTTAACATGGAGATCCAACGATAGCCTCATGCTGAAACGATAGTTAAGATTGTCACTGTTTTTAAAGCAGACGAATCAACGATATGTGTATATTGACGATTGCTACTGTCACTGCTCAGCTACATTTCGCATTTTGGAAGCAAACAGGAAGCAGGCCAGGATGTAAACGACGCTAAGTAACAGATAAGGCAATTGCAGTGAGAACAGACGGTCGAAAAAGGTTTCGCTCACGCGAACGAGCAATCCGCCCAGCAAGGTGCCGATGGCGCTTATGCCAAACGACAGAAAACGGAACACACTGCCTACACGTCCGAGCAGTTCATTTGGAACGGAGCGTTGCAGGATCGACGAACGGATCACGTTGTAGACAACAATGAAGAAGGCTGCGCAGAAGTATAGACCACCGACCACATACGCATTGGACGTTAGACCAACAGCTCCATAGAGTAGCCCCATCGACAGGATGGAGAGCAGAATGAGTTGCTTGGAACTCCAGCGTTTCCGCATATAAGCCACAGCCTGACTCCCCAGAATACTGCCGATGGTTGCAATGGAAATCAGAATACCGAAGGCATACGCTTCCAGCTGTAATACTTCACGTACAAAGAAAATCTGAGTGACCAGAATCATCGAGAACATTAGCGTAATCGTTACCGACAAGATGGCCAGGCCGCGAAGAAAGCGGTCTTGAAACACATACTGAATGCCGGACCACATCTCGCGTTTCCAATTTTTCATCGGGCGAGTTTCCTTCTCCGCCTGTTCCTGAACTTGGGATTCTTTTGATTTCGCGGGATGAAAGCTGCCGCGCAGACCACTAATAAGTAACAACGAGAGTATAGCCGTCACGGTGTCAATGGCAAAAGGGTAGACGATATGCATCGTAATAATGAATCCGCCAAGCGCTACGCCCAGAATATCACTGGTGATCAGTTGCCCGGCAGTAAATTGGCCGTTGGCTTTTTCCAGTTTTTTCTCCTCTACAACCTGAGGAATGATCGTCTGCACGGTGCTGTCAAAGACAACGCGGCTTAGACCAATCCCGAACATAAACAAGGCAAGCAGAGGTATGCTGATCCAGCCTCCCCAGATACAGATCGTCAGGAACAATAGAAATATCATCCGGGTAAAGCTGGCTCCAACCAGCATATGTTTGCGTGAATATCGGTCGATCAATACGCCAACCGGCAGGCTAAAAATCAGCCAAGGTAATCGCAGGGCAGTCATCGTAATGGATGCATATAACGTATCCGTTGTTAGGGTGGAGACAAGCCAGGGGACGGCAGCGAGCGTTAATCCATCTCCTAGAAACGTAAGGGAAAAGGCACCGAACAGCTTGGAGTAGTTTGATTTTGATTTCATATATTCCTCCGTTCGTAGATATGGGACTGGTATGTAGCGTGTAGATCGGATTGTCATGTAATAGATTAAATTAAAGATTTTCTCTAGTACTAATTTATGTTATTTGGTATAAATCTGCAAATTTTGGAGATTATATGATTCCTGTTTTCTTCAAAAGATATTGTTCATATGTGCATTTATTGTCGAAATATGATGTCGAATATTGTAATAAATTGTAGATGAAATGAATAAATTACGAATTATATTAGAAAAAAGTATGAAGTGGTATAAAAGATTGGTTTTTGTTTTTTATTGTAGAAAATTGGCACAGAAAAGAGTATAGTTGAGGAAGAATTTAACTGTTGATTTCTGACATTTAGGTTGTAAACAGTATACTGGAATTTTACAGTGTATTGACCAGAATAAATGCATTTATTATGAAGTTAACGGAGGGTACATATGAGTGCTTTTAAGAATTGGCTCAATTCAACCAAGCAAGGGTTAGAGGATCAAGTCAAGCGATTTAAGAACAAAGATTTCATGGATGCTGTAGTAGCTGGTTGTGCCCTGGTTGCTTTTGCAGATGGGTCCGTTGATGCCTCAGAGAAGAACAAGATGGCGGGTTACATTAACCTGAGTCAGGAATTGAAGGTTTTTGATATGACAACTGTGATTGAAAGATTCAATCATTATGTGAATAATTTCGAATTTTCCCCTGAGATCGGGAAGCAGGAAGCTTTGAAGGCGATTGCCAAGTTCAAGTCCAAACCTGAAGTAGGGCGTGTCATTGTAGGTGTATGCAGTGCTATTGGTGCTGCTGATGGTAACTTTGATGATCAAGAGCGCAGAGTAGTAGCGGAAATTTGTACTGTTCTGGGCCTGAATCCAGGTGAGTTTAGTCTCTAGTATCTGTTTGATAGGGAAGTTGAAAGGAGGTGAATATTAGTGGCCGGTATTAACTTGGTAAAGGGACAGAAAATTGATTTAACCAAAGGTAAAGCTGGATTAACCCATGTGATCGCCGGTTTGGGTTGGGACCCTGTAGCCTCGAAAGGGTTTTTCGGGAGAAAAAAACAAGCCAATATCGATTGTGATGCTTCAGCTTTGCTATTAGGTGAAAATGGAAAGTTAACCAAAGAAACAAATCTGGTTTGTTTTCATAACAAACAGAGTTTATGTAGATCTGTCGTTCACTCCGGAGATAATTTGACGGGCGAAGGTGAAGGGGACGATGAGCAAATCAAAATTAACCTCTCCGTCGTACCTGCTGATGTTCATAAAATTCTGATCGTCGTGAACATATATGATTGTGTTAATCGTAAACAGGATTTTGGAATGATTGAACGTGCTTATATTCGTATCCTGGATGGTAGCAATTCGCAAGAATTGGTTCGTTTTAACCTCTCCGATAGTTATGCGGGTATGACAGCCCTCATCTGTGGAGAACTGTACCGACATGGTGGCGAATGGAAATTCTCAGCTATTGGTGAAGGTGCTCATGCTGTACATATCGATGAGCTTGCTCGTCGTTATACGTAAAAATGAGGATTACCTGAAATGAATTCAGCAACTAAAATTATAGTGAGCGGAGATGAATCTTGAATGGCTATTAATCTGTCTAAAGGTCAAAAGATTGACTTAACAAAAACAAACCCGGGACTGGCTAAAATCACTGTAGGTTTGGGTTGGGATACGAACAAATATGACGGCGGCAAAGATTTTGACCTCGATGTCTCCGTATTCTGCGCTAACGCTGACGGTAAAGTAAACGGGGAGAAAAACTTTATTTTCTTCAATAATCCGCAAAATGAGAACGGTTCTGTCGTGCATACAGGGGACAACCGCACTGGAGAAGGCGATGGCGATGATGAGCAAGTGAAAATCGATCTGCCTAACGTTCCGGCTGATGTTGAGAAAATTGCATTTACCATTACGATCTATGAAGCGCAGGAGCGCAGCCAAAACTTTGGACAAGTATCACGCGCTTACGTACGCATTGTAAACGAAGCGAATTCCGAAGAATTGATCCGTTTTGACTTGGGCGAAGATTTCTCTATTGAGACAGGTGTTGTCGTTGGAGAGTTGTACCGTCATAGCGGCGAGTGGAAATTCAGCGCAATCGGTAGTGGTTACCAAGACGGTCTGGTTGGACTGACTCGGGATTATGGCTTGCAATAGAACTTTTTAATCAAGCTGTGCATGTATAGCAATACCGGAAAGCCGTCGATCTGACGGTTTTCCTTTTCATTACATTAAAATCTTTTGCTGAAAAGAAGGGCGGACGAATAGATGACGATTAGCTTGGCTAAAGGACAGCGGATTGACCTTACGAAAACAAACCCTGGTCTGACTAAAGTTGTAGTGGGCCTGGGATGGGATACCAACAAATATAGTGGCGGAGTCGATTTCGACTTGGATGCTTCCGCTTTCCTGCTTCATGAGGATGGCAAAGCCAAAGGAACAGATGATTTTGTCTTTTATAACAATCCAACAGGCGGCGCAGGATCATTGACTCACACAGGAGATAACCGGACAGGTGAGGGAGAGGGCGATGATGAGCAGATCATCGTAGATTTCAGCAAGGTCCCTGCAAACATCACGAGAATCGGCATTACAGTAACGATCTACGATTATGAAGCACGCGCACAAAATTTTGGTCAGGTATCCAACGCTTTTGTTCGTGTTGTCGATGCTTCTAGTGACCGTGAAGTTTTACGTTATGACCTGGGCGAAGACTTCTCTACCGAGACGGCTGTTGTGTTCTGCGAATTTTATCGTTCCGGTGCAGACTGGAAGTTCCAGGCGATCGGCAGTGGTTTTGCAGGCGGGCTCGCCGCGTTATGCCAGAATTATGGACTAGACGCGAATTAAGAGAAGGATAGGTGAATCTGTTATGGCTGTAACAGTCGTCAAAGGGCAAAAAACGGACCTCACTAAAACGAATCCCGGGCTTACCCGGCTGACGGTAGGCATTGGCTGGGATTCTTCTCCTGCGCTTGAACTAGACACATCTGCTTTTCTTCTTGGTGCTAGCGGAAAGGTATCGGGTGATGAAGATTTTATCTTCTATAACCAGCCCACAGGCGGTTTTATTACCTACAAAGACACACCGCAGCAATCAGATAAAAAGCAGTTCGATATCGATCTGAGCCAAATTCCTGCCCGTATTGAAAAGATTGCGTTCAGTCTGACGATCTATGAAGGGGAGTCCAAAAACCAGAGTTTTAGCCAGGTTCAGAACACTTATATTCGTTTTGGTCATGCGAATAGCGGACAGGAAGCGTTGCGGTATGATTTAGCGAGTGGTTTTACCGTGGAAACGGCGATCGTTATTGGCGAGTTATACCGACATAACGGAGAATGGAAATTCAACGCTGTAGGGGCTGGTTTTTCCGGTGGACTGGATGCACTATGCAGTAACTTTGGCGTGAGTGTGGAGAACGACACGACTTCTTCACAGCCCGTCCCTCCAGTGCCTCAGCCACCTGCGCCTAAACCTCCTGCTCCACCAGTTCCACCGCCTCAACCCAAGATTGAGTTGAACCTGAGCAAGATTGAGCTGAAGAAAAAGGGCGATACCATCAATCTGAAGAAAAATGCAGGTGGACTTGGTGAGATTCTAATTAATCTGAACTGGAATCAACAGACGAGCAAGGGATTGTTCGGGCGAAACAAGAGCGTGGATCTGGATCTGGATCTGGGTTGCCTTTTCGAAATGAAGGATGGCAGCAAAGGAGTAATCCAGGCGTTAGGTGAATCGTTTGGTTCTTTGAATCGGTACCCTTATATTGCTTTGGATGGGGATGACCGGACAGGTTCAGTGAAAACGGGAGAGAATCTGCGTATTAATGGTGCACGTATTTCCGAGATCAAACGACTCCTCGTATTCACCTACATTTATGAAGGGGTTACGAACTGGTCGCAAGCGGACGGTGTCGTTACCATTAACCAGAAGGACGGCCCGGATATTATCGTGCGAATGAATGAATATGGAAGTTCCTTAGGGATGTGCGGAATCGCTATGTTCAGCAACGTGAATGATGAAACATTTAGTATTGAGAGGATCGTTCAGTTTTATAATGGACACCGCGCTCTGGATGAAGCCCATGGATGGGGTATGCGCTGGACTGCCGGCAGTAAATAACAATTTGAGTTAGCGGAGGCTCTCTGTTCATGTTTAGTGATTTCTTTAGAAGTATTAGTGAAAATTACGGTCATTTTTTCTCTTGGACCGAGATTGTGGCTACTCTCTCCGACCCCGTAAGTTGGGGAATCATCGGCAGTTTGATCTTGCTGGAAGGTCTTTTGTCCGCAGATAACGCGCTGGTGCTTGCCGTAATGGTTAAACACCTACCTAAGGAGCAACAGAAACGGGCATTGTTCTATGGTATTTTAGGTGCATATATTTTCAGGTTTATTGCGATTGGGCTCGGAACATTCCTTGTCAAGATTACCTTGATCAAGGTACTTGGAGCGTTATACCTCCTCTACATTGCTTACAAGGGACTATTCAAGTCTCAGGAAGAGGAGAATCAGGAAGGAAAGCAATACTCGTTCTGGAAAACCGTACTTATGGTCGAACTGATGGACATTGCTTTCAGTATCGATAGTGTTATTGCTGCATTTGGTATCAGTGAGCAGATTTGGGTGTTGTTCCTCGGAGGTATTATCGGGGTACTCATGATGCGTGGAGTTGCACAAGTGTTCCTCAAACTCATTGACAAATTTCCTGAATTGGAAAAAGCGGCATTTATTCTTATTGCGATCATTTCTGTAAAAATGATGTTGAGTGCTTTTGGCTTCCATATCCCTAACGTACTCTTCTTCTCGTTACTGATTGTTGTATTTGTTGGAGCTATGCTGATAAGTTCCGCAAGAAAGAAAAAAGAAAATCAAGGTCAGGCTTAGTTTTAAAAATCGCCACACCTACTACCAATCCCTCCGCATCTTGGAGGGATTGGTTTTTATACCCCCGACAGCATTCATTTTATGATGCAGAACTGACTTCAAGTCAGAAGTGCAAGGAGGAGAATAACCTGAAATATTTTAGTTTTTTGAATGCAGAGGAAGAAGAAGCTTTGTTTTTTTCTTCGCCCATATCGTTTAGTCATCGAACCTCCAAAGAAATACTGGCATACGCTGTTGGGGCTGCTTTGTACATGCCGGCCACACGTCCGCATATCGCGGACGATATTTTACAACGTAAACATGAAGGACTTACAACCATCGTTATTGATCTGGAAGATGCGGTAGGCGACGAGCAAGTCGAATTTGCGGAACAATGTTTGTCTCAGCAACTTGGACTTATCGCGGATTACATGGAGGCAGGGGAATTAAACACCAATGACATGCCTTTATTATTCATCCGGATGAGATCCCCTGAACAGTTGGAACACCTTATCGAAATGTTGGGAGAACGAATCTCGTTATTAACAGGTGTTGTACTGCCGAAGTTTAGCTGTGAGAATGGACGCGCTTATTTGCAGCTTGTTCACCAGTATAATCAGCAGAAAGATCGCTCACATCCACTCTTATATGCGATGCCCATTTTGGAGACGGCGGAGGTCATATACCGTGAGACACGTTGGCAGACATTAATTGATCTGAAACAGATTGTGGATGAATATGCACCATACGTGCTGAATATCCGAATTGGAGCTACAGATTTCTCAAGCCTGTTCGGACTGAGAAGAAGCCCGGAGCTTACGATTTACGACATTGCAACGATACGTGATTGCATCGCTGATATTGTCAATTTATTCGGGCGTGCAGATCAGGGATATGTGATATCCGGGCCGGTATGGGAGTATTTTAGCCAGCGTGAACGTGTATTCAAACCCCAATTAAGACAGACGCCATTCGAGGAATCCCTGGGCAAGACAGGTCGGAACCTCAGAATGAAATATATTACGAATTCCATGGACGGGCTCATGCGTGAAGTGATGATGGATAAGGAGAACGGCATCGTAGGTAAAACGATCATCCATCCGACACAGATCAAGCCTGTTCAGGCGATGTATGTGGTTACGCATGAGGAATTCATGGACGCACAGGGAATTATCGCTCGAAATGATGGGAGCCTGGGTGTTTTTAAAAGCACGTATACCAATAAAATGAACGAAATTAAACCGCATTTAAGCTGGGCTAAACGAATCTTGATCCGATCACAAATATATGGGGTGTTACATGAACAGCAGCATTTTGTCGGGCTCCTGCCCAAACACGAACAAACTTACGTTTCCTATTCTTGATCAGTTTGAAGTCACCGTCGAGGCTACACATAATCCGCTTGCAATCCCATTGGAAAATCTGTTCTCCATGGCGGCACGCCTGAATAAAAAGAGATCTTTTCTCTTTGTTAGCAAGCTGCTGGGCAAGCATATTGCCGTCAATCCATATACCTCACTTCTAAGCGGCGCTGCTCTGGCCGTTCTATTGTATGAGGATGTAACGCACGGAGAGGACAAGCGTACTATAGAGTGGAAGCAACAAATGGTCCGTGGACTAATCGATCCAGAACAGGCCCGTGAGGTTTATGAATATCTAATGGGTGTGCAGATGAGTTTGCCTGAAGAGGTTCGCTTTGTTGGTTTTGCCGAGACGGCCACAGCTTTGGGACACAGCATGTACGAGCTATTTGCTAACCGTGCAACGTACATTCATTCTACGAGAGAATACCTTCCCGAGATTGAGCCGGATATCCAGTTCGAGGAGGAGCATTCCCATGCCATGTCTCATCGCTGTTATGCAGTGGACTCTGCCTCCCTTGCTGAGGGTGGGCCGCTAGTCCTCGTGGATGATGAGATTACAACAGGCAACACCACGTTAAACATCATTCGGGATATTCAGCGTAATTATCCGCGTAAACATTATTATATTGCGTCATTACTGGATTGGCGTACGGATGCAGATGAGCAAAAATTTTCTTCATTAGAAGATGAACTTGGAATAACCATCACCCCGATCTCTTTGTTAAAAGGAAAAATTCAGGTCACGGGTGAGCCAGCCATTGATATCTCGGGGGAAAAGAAAATCCCTGAATCCACATCTCTGATAAGTGTTATATCTGTAGCAGGTGAACTGGAGCCTTGGGCTATGGTGTCCGCAGATTCCGAGGGGAATCGCTGTTCACTGCCCTACCTGAAATATTCAGGACGATTCGGCATTCATTCTGGCCTTAATCCAATGCTGAGTGCAGGCATCACAAGGATTGCATCCATTTTACGTGAAAAAAGAAAAGGACAACGAACCCTTGTCATGGGAACGGGGGAGTTTATGCATATCCCGATGCGGATTGCAGCTGAGATGGGCGACGGTGTTCTCTATCAGTCTACAACTCGAAGTCCGATCTATACGGTCAATCGTCCGGGATATGCTGTTGTTGCAGGTGAAGGATATGCTTCTCCAGAAGATCCGGCTGTCCGAAATTATATTTACAATATATTGCCTGGGCAATATGATGAGATCTTTGTTTTGATGGAAAGACATATGCCAGAGGAACGCATGCGGCCTATGCTTGATGTGTTGTTACAACTCGGATGTAAGCAAATACATGTGGTGTACTGCGGTGCTCCACAGGAAGGCTGAGAAGACAAGCGATGAACTTACCTGCTATGGAAAGCATAATCAAGAAACAGATTAAACCTCCTGAACCCATGGGGAGTTATGACCCGTCCGATGTTATATTTTTGTTGAAGGATCTAAGTAACATTTCATTAGAAAAAGAGACCGGAGAACGTGAACATGCCATTCAGTCGGGCGTGCATTATTCAGAGATGCTGCCTGTCGAGTATCACCCTTCGGATGAATATATTGAGCTATTTCACGAGACTTTAGCACAATCCGCGGAAAAAGTAGCTAGAGCTGCCGCAACGGTAGCGGAGATTATTGTACGCAAGCGGGGATTGAACACCGTTATTGTCTCGCTGGCTCGTGCAGGAACGCCCATTGGCATTCTGGTGAAACGTTATATTTCCATGAAATATAATGTGGACTTGCCTCATTACAGCATTTCGATTATCCGTGGCAAAGGAATAGATGAGAATGCCATTTTATATATTTGGCAACAGCATGGGGTTGATATGCCAATCCAATTCATCGATGGCTGGACAGGCAAAGGAGCCATTCGCAAGGTGCTGGTCGATGCCTGCGACAGCCTGGATCAACGTTATGGTATTCGGTTGAATGATAATCTGGCCGTACTCGCTGACCCCGGTCATTGCTCAGATACCTATGGCACCCGAGAAGATTATTTGATTCCAAGTGCCTGTCTCAACTCGACTGTATCGGGTTTGATGAGTCGGACTGTGCTACGGGATGATCTTATTGGACCGAATGACTTCCATGGAGCCAAATGGTACAAGGAATGGGCTTCTTCTGATCTGTCGACGATGTATGTAGACAAGATTTCAGAATATTTTACCAAAGTTGAAACGGAGGCCTCGCTTCAAGCAGAGGATGCACTAGCCGATCCTCCAGAAGTCACATGGCAGGGAATGAAGGATATTCAATCCATTCAACAGGCATTTGATATCCAGGATGTAAATCTGATCAAGCCAGGGATTGGAGAGACGACGCGGGTACTGCTACGCCGTGTGCCTTGGAAAATACTGATTGACCGTCCGAACAATCCTAACCTGAAACATATCATGCTACTTGCTCAAGATCGTGGAGTTCCCGTTGAGGTATTCCCTGGGCTAAGTTACTCATGTTGTGGCATTATTCGATCTGTAAAGGAGGGCGGCGAATGATCTATGCAAGTGATTTGGATCAGACACTGGTCTATTCTCGCCGTTCTATGGGCGTTGGTGAGGATGCGCCCGGGTTGGTTCCTGCAGAATGGATTCGTGGTGAGTTGTCTGCCTTTATGTCAGCCGAGACGTTGAATCAACTGATGACACTCCCCAAAGATATCCTGTTCATTCCAGTAACGACACGGACAGTGGCACAGTATCAGCGGATACAGATCTTTCAGCAAGAGGTTATTCCGTCCTATGCGATAACTAGCAACGGTGGCAACATTCTGATGAATGGCAAGGTTGATCCCTCTTGGAACGAACATGTTCGTTCCAAGCTTCAAGAGCATTCAGCAACGGCTGCCGAGGTGCGCCAGATATTTGACGATGTACTGAACAAGGAATGGGTTGTAGGAGAGCGACTATGTGATGAGTTGTTTTTCGCTTTTGTCATCCATCGTGATCTCATGCCAGTAGAAGAAGTTACAGAGAAGATTAAGCGTGTGGAATCCCTGGGCTGGGAGGCTTCCATACAAGGCCGTAAGTTATATCTGGTTCCCTCGGCGGTGAATAAACGAGCTGCGGTAGAACATATTCGCCATCAGATTGGCGATGTACCCGTTGTTGCGTCCGGTGATTCTTTACTGGATCGTTGTCTGCTCGATTTTGCAGATTATGCGATTGCTCCACGGCATGGAGAGTTATACCGCGAGAAACAGCGGAATCCTGAAACGGTTCACTACCAGTTCACCGAACAATCCGGTATTTTTGCCGCAGACGAGATATTGAAATATGTTCGCTCTATACACCACGCTGCGATAGGAGATGTTGTCTCATGACCAAGACTCGTATATATTTTAACCGCTGGTTTTCGGTGGCATATCACTATATGAATATGATTCGGAACAACGAAGATGGGATGCAGTTCGAAATCTATGGCACACATTCTGATCCGAACAACATGGTGCTTCAGGCATGTGATCATGCAGAGCTGGAGCCGAAGGTGACAGGAAAAGAGTATATCGATTTCTGTGTTGATTTTTGCCGCAGACATCAGATTGATCTATTTATCCCACGTCTGCACATGCTGGATATCAGTCGGAATATACATCTCTTTGAAGAGGTAGGAACCAAGGTTTTGGTTTGCAGAGATACAGAATTGATGGAAAAGTTGATGGAGAAGCATCACTTCTACGAATCTGTTCGTGAACTTGGAATCATGAGCATTCCCGATTATTATACCGTCAGTAATGCCTCTCAGTTCAAACATGCTTATGAAGCACTCACTAGCGCGGGACATGAAGTATGCTTCAAACCATGTAACGGTGAAGGCGGAATGGGATTCAGGGTGATTGACAATAGTCGTAATCCGCTGGAAGAACTGTCTGGACATACGCAGAATCGCATATCATTTGAAGACGCATTTCGAGCCTTTTCCTCTGTAGAATCTTTTCCGAATCTTATGGTTATGGAGAGACTTCAGGGATATGAGTACAGTATCGATTGTCTGGCTGACAGTGAAGGGAATCTGCTGGCAGCTGTGCCTCGCCGCAAAGCAGGTGGACGATTAAGAAAACTTGAGGAAAATGCAGACCTGTTGAACATTGCGAGTGAGGTGGCTAGCGCATATCGCATTCCATATAACTTTAATATTCAGATGAAGTATCAGAATGAAACGCCCAAACTGCTAGAGATTAATCCAAGGATGTCCGGAGGGCTACATGTGTCTTGTCTTTCAGGAATCAATTTCCCTTATCTGGCTGTAAAACTGGCTTTGGGTTATGAGGTTGGACTGCTACACCCGCAGTATGGAATATTAGGTAGTCATGTGGAGCAGCCACTCATTATGGATGAGCAGAAGGTTAGGAATCATTAAAGAACGGTTTCCAAACATTGACACCTTCTGACTAATTTTTTTACAATACGATTATATAGATGATCTTGAGAAGTACACCGTAGCGAAGTGATCAAGTGTAGTCTTCATTTGTTCATTGTATAGGTAGTGTTGTTACAGGCAGGAGGAAAATAGATGTTACGCAGAACAAAAATTGGATTAGGTGCACTGATCGGGTATGGACTTGCCGCTGTAAGCAGTTTTTTTGTCCCTGAATTTGTAACCTGGGCTATCCCGGCTGTGGCTACAATGGTTGGTGCCTTGATTCCATCCAGGCCGCATGAGCCCGTAGTGAAGACATTGGATTCAAATCGATACCCTGAACCTTCGGCGCTCAATAGTGCATCCAGTGAGCAGGGGACAGTTGAACGTGTTGAACGTTCGGCTAATCAGCGAATCCATCCAACAACTGGACAAGCAGAGATGACCAGCACTTCCGAAGTCAGTTCGAAGCATAAACACACGGATATGGACCCTGTGTTTGGACCGGTCATTGAGTATCTTGAGGTGCTTGAGGATATGGTGATCTCCGAAGGACAAAAGAATGAACTGGACAATGAAATTGTGGAGAAGTCGTTAGCTTTGTTTGCCAGATTACAACGAGTCATTCCGGCACTGAAAGAGTTAAACAATGGTGATATTAACCATACGATGCGCAGACTGATTTTGAAAGATCTCAATGGATTTATTAATCCCTTCCTGCGTTTGAGTGGAGAAGCGAAGCGCACGAATCGCCGAATGCTGTTAAATGGTTTGAAGGATGTGGATTCCAAAGTTTCAGAGATTGTATCTACCATTGAACATAAGGATTTAATGGAGCTTCAGAATAAAGCAGAGCTTATTCATCAAAGGTATAGTAGCTCCGAATTATAGGAGGGATGGTCAGAGATGGCAACGGAATATATTCAACTGAAGCAGGATGATCAGCAGCGAATTAACCAGGAAGCAAGCCAATTAATCCAGAAAGTATCACAGACGGATGTTGTTCAGCTGGATCTGTTAATGGATGATATCGGCAAACTGGGTGTCAAAACGCAAGAAAAAGCGGGCCAAACGCTAAAAATGCTGGACCGACCTGTTAATGATCTGATGTCTGGTAATCGGGCAGAAGTGTCAACGATGATCTTGAAGCTACGTGATGAGTGCGAAAGCTTGCAACAGAGCAAAAATGTGAGTTTTGTAGGACGATTACTGCGCAAAAGCCCACTGAAAAACTATGTCTATCGCTACCAGTCTGTCAGAACCAACATTGATAGTATCATTAATGGGTTGAGAGATGGTAAGGACAATCTGGAAGAAAGCATTGTAAGCATGCGTCAATTAAAACGCTCTTCGATTCAGGAAATCTATAACTTGCAAACCAAAATTGCTTTTGGTAATCAGTTGAAGGAACTATTCGAGGCGGAGATTGCCAAGCCGGAAAATGAGAACCGCAAGGCTCACTTGGAGCGCGGATTGCGAAAGGTCGTTACGCGTACACAATCCATGACCGAGATGATTATGCTCTATAATCAGGCGATTGCGGCTACCGATATTATTAATGATAACAATGATAAACTGATTGATTCCGTAAACAATGCGATTGATAAAACAGCCAATCTGATCACGGTATCCGCCATGATTGCGATGGCGTTGAATGATCAGGAGAAGGTCATCTCGGCTGTGGAAGCCACCAATAGAACGATTGAAGAACAGTTCAAGGAGAATGCAAGATTGCTGCGAACCACGACCGAAAAGACGAATGATCTGTTAGCCAAACCGGCGATGTCGATGGAATCGGTTAATCAGGCTATTGGAGATTTGATGTCAGCTCTGGATCTCTCGGAGCAGTCGAATCGCCGTATTATTGAAAGTTGCAATGATTATACAGCCAAGATGACTGCACTCAATGCTGGCATGAGTGAACGGTTAGGCCTGGAAGCTCCCAAAGCCGGCAGTATCCAGACTAAAAAGCAACCGGATGCGAATGCGTTAAGCTCTTATCTGGATTAGTTCGGTGCCTGGCTGCTAGTATGTCAGTTCATATATTAATCATAATATAAGCAAAAAGAGAGGCGCCGTGGCGTCTCTTTTTGCTTTTCTGTAGTTGCATCGATCAGAAGAAACTCTCAAGTCCGAAATTGGCACAGGTTTATTCCAATCTCATGCGGACGATACTGGGCATACATTGAAGTTTGTTGGCATACACATGTGAACATGTACATCTTCATCGTGAAGGGGGCAGGGCATGTTATCTCTCATTATTGCCGGTATCGTGGGTGTTCTGATCGTCGTAGCTAGCAGTGAAAAAGCAGAGTCTATTGCGGAATTAAATGAACGTTAATATGCTGTATTTTCCGGGGAGTCTTTGATAAAATTAAGGCAAACCTTGGAAGTCGAAGAAGGAGCCGCCTAACATGCTGGAGTTTACTTTCGAAATCATTGATGAGGCCAAAATTAACATTCAATACAAGTATGGTAGTCAGTTTTTCAACTTTAATCTGTTCTGTTCCAATGGAGAATGGAAGCTGCATCCGTTTGATGGCATTCTGATTGAGAACCGGGAGATGTGTCGTCTGGTCGTTTCGGATCTGTTACAAAACAAGGATTTTCATGTGATGCTTGCCAAAGAAAAAATCGTATTATCGCGTCTGCGAACCACGGTTAATCTACAATCAGATGATTCGGAAGAGTTCGAGAGGGATCATCGGTGGGATGATCGGTCATCACAGAACGATGAGTTAATGGATTACATAGAGAATCATAGTTTTGAAGAGGTGCTTGAACTGGAGAAACAGCAGCTGGGTGCAAGGGTGGACTTTTTTCAACAGATCATTCAGAGAATGTTTATGGAGGGAATCGGGCCTGAAGATCCTGACTTTCGCAAGGTTCAGTCTCTCATTAAAATTTATAAAGATACCATAGAAAGTCTGGGTGATATTAACGGTCATCATTTTGGAGATCATCCGCGTAAGAGATGGTAGATCCAAATGTGAATTAACTTGGATTCGCTAAAATTTCAATATGTCTGATAAAAAGTTAACAAGCCCAGGAACACTTGGGCTTTTTTCTATTATTAAAATGTTGAACGTATTGTCAACGACTTGTCTTTTTTATGAAATGGACCAAACTTTAGGGTGGGTTCGTTTGTTGAGTAGGTATAGGGATCATGATATGGGAGGTTAGAAGATGAGTAATCCACATATAGAAGAAACAAGTCAGAAAGAGGCGCATTTATATGAGGAGCTTCGTCGTGCACTGGAAGACGTGCCGCAAGGGAAAGAACGGGAGCAAGTGATGCAGCGAATGATTCGTCAGTTAAAGTCCGCCAACTGGCGCAATGGACGTTTGAATGGGGTCAAGAAGTATTGGAGAGACGCTAGACCGGTTAAGTTATGGATATGGATTGCTGCCGGAGCGCTGGCTCCCGTTGTATTTTTCTGCTTATTTATCTGGGCATCCCTTTCGGTGGAGTGAAGCGCAAGATGTGGTCGATGAAGAAGTGTTGATAGAGCACGTGTAAAGATGAAATATAATATTAATATTCTGGTAACAACGTCCTATGAATAAATTTAATAAAGTAGGTTTAGATTAGGATGTGCATAATGACCTTTTACTCATTTATGGGCGTTGTTATACACGATATGTATTAGATGATCTATAATGATTCTACTTCTTTGGAAAATGCAGGATAGATTCAATCCTATACGTTTATACCAAAAAGAGCCTGATGGAGTATCAGGCTCTTACGCAGGGTCAAGCTGGTGACATTATATTCTATTTAGAGGATTTGATCGCATCAGGTACTGAACCAGTTTTTACCGTATACGTACCATAATCAACCATTGCAAAAATTTCCTGATCTTTGTGTCCTTGTACATACCCTGTCAGTGAAACCGTATGAGATAGATCCGCGGGGATGAACTTATGATCTGTAAACACAACGTCAATGCCGTAGGTTTCTTTGAAATAAACCAAGCTTACTTCCTCGGCCTTTTGGATAATCTCCTTTTTTTCGCTGGACATACAACTACAAATTATGGTGAGACTCAGGAACGTGAGGAGTAGCCATAAATAAGGGTGAAAACGATAAGAGTGCATTTCTAGCATCAGCTTCCTGTTATAAATTTTAGAGCCTCTTAAACGTTGAATAGATTGTTTACTTGATTTTCTTATCTAAAAGTTCTTTAGGTACAACAGCTGTTTGTACTTCAAACGTATCGTAATCAATAAGTATACTGATCGATACTTCTTTATTAGCTGTAACATATCCACTCAAATTCAGATTGTGACTAAGATCCTTAGGCATAAATTTATGATCTGTGAAATGTACTTCTGTATTGTAATGGTCAATGAAATATTGATGTCCCACTTGTGTGGCTTTTTCAATAACTTGCTCTTGATTGGGCACTGTATTACATCCACCGACTATAATGGCCAAGATGATTAATAAAGTTGATATATATTGAATTTTTTTAAAAATATTCTTCAACCCCCTATATATGTGAACTTGACACTTAATAATATACTTTAACTTTTGGAATCAGTAAACACAGGAAGGAGAAGCTTATGGATACATATATCAGTGATAAAACCTATAAGGAAATTTCGGAGCTGGCTTATCTTAATATGAAGGCAGGAGATTACCCGGATACAGTTGACTCGGGGAACTGGAAAGTGATTGAACCGGATGGAGCCAAACTCCATAGAAGATCCGGATTTGATGCTGTCGTTTTGAAGAATGATCATACAGACCAGATTGTTATAGGTTATCGTGGTACAGAACCGGCAGGCAAGCTTACAGATAAGGCAGCGGATTGGGAAACAGACGTCTTCGATGTTCTAGGTGGTAGAACAAGAAGACTTGAAGATGCAGTGACCGACCCGGAACGTTATAACATTTTTAAGAATAGTCCATTTAAAGCTATAGTGGATAATGAACGATGGGAGAACAATCAGTTTCACCAAGCTGAGGAACTATATGAGGTGGTACAGAAGACATATCCTGACTCAGATATTACGGTGACAGGTCATTCTCTTGGTGGTGGCTTAGCTCAATATGTTGCCGCTCGGAATGATGTATCCGGGATGACCTACAGTGCCCCAAGTGTGATGAATCTGCTGGATGATGCCAGCATTGCCAAGGTTAACGAAGGATACTTCGATAACAAAATACTTAATGTTGTTCATCCCAATGACTCTGTAGGTGCGGGCGGATTAGTCGAATATGACAGACATGTCGGTGTTACCGTATATAAAGGGCAAGATTTCGAGTCGGCCAATGCGATGTATCAGGATTGGAAATTTCAGTTACAGCTGAAAATCCCGTTTCAACCTCTGGGGGCTGGATCACCGATGCTGGTGCATGATTTAAAACTCGGTTTTGATCTGGATAAACTGCAGATGGGCAACATTGTCAGACTCATGGATTCCTTTTCCAAGGATGAGGGGAAAGGATATCACTCCATGAAACAATATAGTTTTGATGAACAAGGGAATTTGATTGGTCCATTAATTGATCGGAAAACAGGTGCTACCCTGGATATCTCTCCAAGATGGACTGCACACCAAGAGGCTCTTGCTGCCTTCTCTAAAATTACCTCAGGAGCAGTAGGCACACTGATAACAGCTATTGCTGGGAATCAAGGGGGACTAGGCGGAGGAAAGATACAATTAACACCGGAAGAGTTAGCACAGTCTGCTCGTGAAATGAGAATGAGTCTAACTGGGTTTTCCAGTGATGCGCAAGCTTCGATTCAGATGTTTCAGACGCATATTTCCACAAGCGAAAGTCAGTCTTTTACCCCAATTGCGTATAACGCGACAGCGACTCTGCAAAGGATCAATCGTTGGTACCAGGAATCGATTAGTGAGATTGCAGATTACATTGAGCGTAAGCGAGAAGATTTTGTCATTGCAGACCAGCAGTAAAGCACAAGGCATCTTATTCAGACTAACAGGAGGAAGGACATGGGCAGAATTTCCGTATCCTTATCAGACTTAAGAAGAGCAGTTCAGCAATGTGAACAGTTACAACAACGGCTTATGCAACAGGAGCAGAAAATGCGAACGATCCATGGAAGATTAAAGCAGGATTGGGTAGGGGTATCGGCAACCGAATTAACCTCCAAAATGCAGTCTTTTGTAGAAGGAGCCTCCACTAAACTTGCCGAACTTGAAGCCCATAAAGAGGAACTCAAACGATATATTCGTAAGATGGAGGAAGCAGATCGGGAAGATCGCAGAGCAAGACGAATGTCTCAATAACTATAGATATGACGATAACGAAGAAATAGTTAGAATCGGCAGATCAAAGGCTCCGAGTCTAACTATTTATAATATATGTGGCTGGCCTGAGATAAAGGAGGCTTGTTGTTACTTATTCATCACCTTGACCTGACCTTGTACATATTCATGGTAGTCACGAAAACTGTTGATGTGTTGCAGGGCATCTGTTTTCGCAGACTGGATTTTAATTTTTCCGGACGGAGGATTATTTTTCATTTCGGTGACTGCATTTTTGGAGCCCTCAATATCTTCTGACATTTCCTGAATTCGTTGTAACAAAGCAGGATGGCCTTCATATTGGAGCATCTCGGCGAGTGGTCTCATCTCTTCAAGTTTTTGACTTGAACGCTCCAGCGTTGTCATGACCTGATCGCCATCCGTGTTGACGCTCAGAGAAACCATGCGATGGATATGATCTTTCTCCATTCTTTCCAGGGCTTCCAGGTGAGAAGCTTCTAACCGTTTGGGATCTCCCCAGCTTCGGGTTTGTTGTTCGTTCGGGTTCGTTTGCTCGGCAGTAGGCATGTTATTGCTGTTGTTGCCGTTACCGCATCCCCAAACTAGAGATGTACATGCCAGAATCGCTCCAATAGCAACGATGCGTTTTAAACTCATGTTGTCACTCCTTCAATATTTTCCTGAAGGTAGTATGAGCTATTTTTTCCAAAAACATGCCTGACTTTTAAGGATACATTCCTATTCGGAATGATTAGGACGTAACAATGCTAGGCATCGATGTTCAACACAGGTTAAACAAGGAGGAAGGTCAAATATGAGGATTTATAAAAATCCAATCTGGAGATGGACGACTATTCTTCTGTATCCCGCCATTATTTTCATTTTTCAAAGCTGGGGCCCTATCTTAGACTCATGGACGATTCCAATCTTATTTGCGGCTATATTTTGCTTTCTCTGGAGTGACGTCAAGGATATGCTGGCTTCGACGATATTAACATGGGTTGTTGCTATTCCGATATGGTGGGACTTTGTGGAGCGACCAAAGCCATCGTTTGGTGCTGAACATTTTGCCGCTCATCTGTGGTTAATTATTCTGGTGTATATTGCCTTTGTGTTTATCCCACAACTTATGATTCTCGTTACTCGATTACGAGTGATGGACTATTATTGGAAGTAAGCCGGGATAGGAGAGGATAGAATAAAATGAAGGTGATCAAACGCATTAACAAGCCGTATCTGATCTTCCTGATATGGAATGTACTTATGGTTTTTGCCGTAGATGGAATGACGATCAAGCATGAAATGGGTAAAGGTGTATCTGGGAATGGCAATTTGGGCATTCTTGCTTTATTTCCATCCGTGCTTACTTTTCTGATCTTATGTTTCTGGACGGCATATGTCACGAAATGGTGGTTATATGACCAACGCGAGTACTGGGGCAAATGGGGCAATGCAGCGGTCAGTATTGTTGCTGCAGCGTTGTGTGTATTATCTGTCTTCTGGGAAATCTATATCTTTGAAGACCTGCGTGTGCAGCTTAACGGTTATACACATGACCCAGAATCGGCAGTGTATCGTTTTGGCTGGCTGAACCAATATACGAATACGCTATACTACAACTTTCCGATTTTACTGTTTGGCGTATCTTTCGCAGTCATCATCGGTTGGGTGCTGGAGCTAGTGCAGCGTTTACGCTCGAAGTCTTGATGGCAACATTTTTTACTTGTACGGGTGCAGAACTTGATTGTTATTTCCCTACCTTTATATCCGTCCCTACGCTGAAAAAATGATGTCTAAAGCCCTGCTGCTGAACATGTTTTTGTTATCAGCAGCAGGGTTTCTTCCTTTACACTTTCCTCTTATATTTCCCAGTATACGGAATCGTCAGGTGGATATTTAAAGTTTCAATGGAATCCTCCGTGAGAATGAGGTTTTCCCCATCCCCGGATAACTTGTGCCACAGTTTCGGGTTTTTGCGATACAGTTTTTCTTGTAGGCCGTATACATCGACTCCCCGTTTTAATCCATTTCGATAGGTTTCCATGATCTGCTCTTTAAGCGTATCCTCGCTTACTTGGGTCATTTCGTCATATGTCATGGGAACGAGATATTCATACAGTGCAGTCAGATATTTGGCATCAATCCGAAAGGTAACTTTCTCTCCTCGGATGATCGGTTCTACTTTTATTGTGGGCAGACCGACACTTAGTGCCCCATAGATTACACCGTTTTTTTGAACAAGTAGAGGAGCCCGGCGCATACCTTTAATCAACCAGTGATAGCCGGACAATTCGTCTCGCGACAAAAAATTGAACTTTTCACCCATCCTTTCAAAATAAGCTCCTTCAATCAGAAACAAGTCATGTTCCTTTTTATTTTGCAGCCATAAGTCCTTGTTTAAAGCAATGACAGGCAGATACGTCGTGGTTGCGGGATCATTGTGCTTGGCAATCAGTTCGAAGCTGAGTACAGGTGCAAACAGTGAATTTTCCATGTAGCTGGGCAACGGATTGTGCAGGATGCTGTCCAGTGGAGACAAATTGTAGATTGAAGCGGTGCTCAGTATGTCCAGCAAAGGCTCTCGCGTACCGTATACCCATGTCGTATATCGTGCTTCCGGAAATCGTCCGAGCATGTCAAAAACATCCTTGATGTGTTGGTTATTCAGCACGCTCTCTGCCATGACGATGGCTGTCACATGCCCCCAAGCAATGTGGAGCTGAGATGCACGCCATAACTCGTTCATGGCAAGGCTCATCGTTTTCCCTTGAGCATGTCCGACCCAGATTGGAGGGGATTCGGCTGTTTTCCCTGAATTATCCGTTTTGGCTATACTTGAAAAATCAAGAGTTTGCACGTAAATATGATACATGCCGTCCTTATATTCAATGCCAATGGCCTTGGCATAATCCACCTGCTGAATCTCGTATGCACTCCAACATCCGGTGGTCATGATGCAAAGCAAAAGACTCAACAAACTTAATAACCAGCGTTGTAACCAGCACGGTAGTATGTTGCTCATCGACCTTTGCCATCCTTACGCGGTTTTTGTGTCTCCAGGTAAATAGGTCTACGTTTTCCCAAACCCGTAGGGACTTTGAACAGAGAGGCAATGGCTTGTTTGAAATTCAGCGGTGTTAAGGGTGTAAGGTATGGGATTCCAAACGATTTTAAGTCCGTCAGATAGATCAGAAACAGGATCATGGACAGAATGAACCCGTAAATCCCCAATGTCGCTCCCAAGATAAAGCAAAGAAAGCGCAAAATGAGTATAGAACTGGTCATGACTTGATTGACAATGGTTGCTCCAGCTACAACGGTAACGGCGATGACGACAATCATGAGCGGAGAGACCATACCGGCCCGAATGGCTGCATCTCCGATAATCAGACCACCGACAACCGTTAACGTCTGTCCAATGGCGCTGGGCAAACGGACGCCTGCTTCCCGGAACAGCTCCATGAGCAGCATAATGAGAAACATCTCAATGCCAGACTCCATGGGAAGCCCCATGCGGCCGACAGATATCGTTGCGACGAGGGGAAACGGAATTTGATCCATATGGAAAGAAGTTAGAGCGATATAGAAACCAGGCAAAAATATAGTGACAAATAGACCAATGAATCGAAGCAAACGCCCCATGTTCACTGGAAGGAAGGGGAAGCTGGCATCCTCTGGTGATTTGAGTAACAGAAACAGGTTTACAGGCCCGATAATCACACTGGGATTACCGTCTACGATCAGAACGAAGCGACCGCTTAGCAAGCATTCCGATGCAAAATCAGGTCGACCCGTGTAATGCGTCAATGGAAACAAGGTGATCTTGGCAGGTGAGAGCAACTCTTCCAGATCATTCGCTGTCATAAGACGTTCAGTTTGAATGGCATGGAGACGATGTTTTATATCCTTGATCAGCTCTGGATTGGCAATGTTTTTCATATACATCAGAGCCACTTTGGTTGCTGAACGTGATCCGATGAGTTCGATACTGCATGCAAGTTCAGCCGTACGCAACCGGCTACGAATCAAGGATACATTGACAGCAAGTGGTTCGATAAAACCATCCCTTGCTCCGCGGATCGAGACTTCTGTCGTTGACTCTTCTGGTGTTCGTGTAGCCATATTGGAGATATCGATGCTCCACATGGTCTGCAGAGAGGGAAGGCATAGGAGCAGATGCCCTTCAAAAACACGAAGGGAGATCAGTTCCGTTCCATACTGCGCATCATCAAGGTCAACGCTGTTCCATTGCAGGTTAATATTTTTTTCAATGTCAGGCTTGTGAATGAAATGTGTGATGTCGTAGGTTCGTTTCATTTCCGGCAAGATGATGTCATGGATAATTTGTGTATCGACCATGCCACTGCAATAAGCGACAACCAGCTTCATCTGTCCGTCACCAAGCCGGTGGCTGTCGATAATAACATCATCGGAGCCTGCAAAAAACGTTTCCAGATGATGCTGATCGATACGGAACGGTTTAGTCCCTGGACGGGTTGGTTTCGTTCGCGGCGTTTGAGCCATGAGAAGGAGCCTCCTTGTCCTTTTTATGAATAAGAGCGGCCAGTGTCAAAAGAGTGGTGATGATTGCCACGTAAGAGAGCATGGCTGGAAATTGAATGTGATCGACATAATAATCAACGTAATCAATGCGCCACCACTGAATAGCCAAAGCGCACATGATCAGCGTGAGACAGAGGATGGTGATGTAGCGTTTCTTAGGTCTGCGGATATCCAGCAGATCAACAATCAGGTACATGGAGATGGCGACACGTGCAAAGGAACCACTGAGCCATTGGTAGATCGAGAGAAAATCAACGTGCTGAAACAGTTTGCCGATATTGACGAGTTTCCATTGTTCGTACGGACTATTCCGCTGTTTCGCCGCTTCTTCTGGCCCAAATTCGACAATGGCTCCGAGCGTAGGTCCCAGTGCCATGCTGATCATGAAGAGGCCAAGCAACAACACATGCCACCAGCGTAGCTTGCCTTTAATGTCATGTTGAAAGAGCATCAACACCCAGATCTCCATGAGTCCCGCTAGAGAGTAGATCATTCCTCGGATGACGGGAGTCCAGCCATGTTCCATGATGGGGAAGAGCTGACTGTAATCTTTGTATTTCATATTGGCTGACATGACAAAGTAGCCAAGCAGAATGACCAGAGGTAATAAAATACTGGATGTCATTGCAATCGAACGAATGCCTTTGGCTGCTGACCAGGCAGCAACCAGAGCACCTCCACCAGCCAGCACATAGGTCGGTGTAAAAGGGAGATAGGTGGATACCGTCCAGTTGGTGGTTTCATATAAGGTGTGTGTCCCTAGCGAGAAGAGCAACAAGACCGCAGTAATGCGAAAGATCCAGGAGGGAACGACGCCGAACTCACGCGTGATCCAATCGGTCAACCGCTGTCCGCGAATACGGCGGATAATGATGTACATCATACCCAGGAACAGCATGAACAATGGCGCTGCAGCGAGAACAGAGAGCCAGCCATCTCTTCCGGCCACATCCAGAATGGCGGGGACA
The DNA here is from genome assembly GCF_900102085.1 of Paenibacillus polysaccharolyticus. Taxonomy (GTDB): domain Bacteria; phylum Bacillota; class Bacilli; order Paenibacillales; family Paenibacillaceae; genus Paenibacillus; species Paenibacillus polysaccharolyticus. The sequence continues at coordinate 176,649 of NZ_FMVM01000004.1, forward strand.
GACAAGACGTGACAGACTAGCCCGGCACTGAGCAAAATAATGGAGATGGATAACCAGATGGTGATCTGTCCTTTTTCCTGATTCATGTCCATCCCCTCCCATTTCGATGTGTTTTCGTTAGATTGTACAGTCTATGAGAAAATGATTCGTTTTTCAGATTTTTTCACAGAAAAATCAGCCCGAGATGGACGGAGGGGAAAGAAAGCTATAACATATACGATATAAGGAATAGGTCAAGGTACGAGGTATAAGTTGTGAGAAGTGAGCTCTCGCTCACCACTTAAATATTCTAACGATCTCAGATGAGCTTATTTGAGCGAAATGGGGAGTTCTGGAATTCTAACGATCACCAGGAGCCTTATTTTGCTGAAAAGACAAGGTTAACGCCCATTTTTGAACCAATTCTCCGAAATAAGGTCTCCTGAGATCGTTAGAATATAAAAAGGTGTGATATTGCTCAAATAGCGTTCCTGGTGATCGTTAGAGAATGATAGCATCAGTAACCACTTACTCACTCGCATCGTTGTCTCTGTCCGCGCTCGTCGCAGTATCCGCATCCGCTTCAACAGAGTTATGGACAAGCACTTGTAGCACGCAATCTCTTTATGTAGTACTCGGGATCAACATGCATCACCCAAAATCACTATGTAGCACTCAAGAACAGGGAGGAAACTTGCGATGACACAATTAACTAAATCACCTGAAGAGATTAAAGTAGGGTTTATTGGAACAGGCGTTATGGGAAAAAGCATGGCTGGTCACATTCAGCGTGCAGGCTACCCGCTTCATGTATACACGCGCACTGCCGCTAAGGCAGAAGCGCTCGTGAAGGAAGGAGCTGTTTGGCATGGAACGCCTGCAGAACTGGCTGCTGCTTGTGATGTGATCATCACCATGGTCGGTTATCCCAAGGATGTCGAGGAGATTTATCTCGGGGAAGGCGGGCTTGTTGCTCATGCCCAATCAGGTTCAACCCTGATTGACATGACCACTTCCAGCCCGCTGCTGGCTGCACGCATCGCCGAAGCAGCGGAAGCCAAAGGTTTGCATGCCCTGGACGCGCCTGTATCCGGCGGCGATATCGGCGCACGGGACGGCAGGCTGTCCATTATGGTGGGTGGTGACGCGCAAGCTTTCGAAGCGGTGCGTCCGATCTTTGAGCAGATGGGCACCAATATTGTGCTGCAAGGCAAGCCCGGCGCCGGGCAGCATACCAAAATGTGCAACCAGATTGCCATCGCCTCTGGCATGCTCGGCGTATGCGAAGCACTCGCCTATGCCAAGACGTCGGGACTGGACGCGGAGAATGTGCTGAAGAGTATTGCGACCGGTGCAGCCGGAAGCTGGTCCCTCAGCAACTTGGGCCCGCGCATGATCGCAGGCGATTATGAGCCTGGATTCTATGTGAAACATTTTATCAAAGACATGGGCATTGCACTGGAGTCTGCTCAAGCGATGGGCATGAACACACCGGGACTGGCTCTGGCGGAATCGCTCTATCAGGAAATATCGAAGAATGGCTTGGATGAGAAAGGTACACAAGTGCTGTACACGTACTATCTCCAGGCGTAGAAGATGAACATGGGAAGACAGCAGCGGACTCTTTGGCTTAGGAAAAAGGGGATGCTGCTTTTTCTTTATATATTGGAATTGAAGGGAACTTCATATGGATTTGATGTGCGTCTAAAGTCGCAGGTTTGGGTATATACTGTCGTGCGCATTTAACGAAACAATGAATTTGGCCAATGTCTCTTTATTTTTGTTCGACTTTATCCGACATAAGGTATAGAAGTTTTCATGTAAAAGGTACTAAACATCTACATAAACCATAATTCATAAGCCATATTTCATTAACCATTCCAAATAGAACGGAGCTTGCCCATGTTCAAGAAAATTTGGTCTCTGTTCAAGACGCAGCCAGAGCTTGTGAGCCCGCTTACCGATTCTGTTGCAGCTTCGGCTCTGCCGCCAGTTACAGCAATTCCTCCCCGTCTGGCTCGTAGTCGGCGCAAAAAGAAGAAGTCTGAACCCGATTGGATCAGTACACCGCAAGAACCAACAACCGCTGAATTACTGCTTGGTTTGCCCAGTGAATATAAAGTGTTGAACGATCTGCTGGTTACCAATCCAAAGTCACGTTCGGGATATTCCCAGATTGATCATGTCGTGATTGGCCCGCGGGCGATCTTTGTCATCGAAACCCGGAATCTGACAACTGGAGAGATTCGTGGGGGCCGCCGCGAAGCGAATTGGTCCGTGAGCAGCAGCAGGGTCAAAATGTATAATCCGCTCATGCAACACCGCGCCCATGTTGAAGCGATTCAGGCACATCTCGGGGATTATAAGCGTGTTCGGCTGGTTTCCATGGTGACGTTCACGAATCGCTGTCGGATCAGTGTTGATCCAGCCGTAAGGTATGTCAATTCCGATGAAATGATTATTTATGATCATGAATTGGTGGAGACCATTCAGCGCAAAACGGAACGACTGGAAACAGAGCTTCCGGAGACCTTGTATCAAGAACAGGACACTCAGGCGATCTGGAACATGCTGAACACAGTAAATTCAACGGATCATCAGATTCGGGCCGAGCACATGGCGAAGGCTAAAGGAATTAAATAAGTAATTATATAGACAATTAAATCGCCAGCACACAGATTAACAAGTTAAGGTTCGCAAAAAACATGAAACAGGGGTATTCCAGGCCATAGTGGCATTCTCCGGAATATCCCTGTTTGCGTTTTATTTTAACCATTAAGGTAAATGAAGCGTTTGAACATGGCTGGTGTGCATGAACCGCGCACTACCTTCAGCATCAATGAATTCAAGCAACTTGTCGTTGATACGTTTGAGCAATCCTGTCTGTTCGGGCTTGTAACCCAGATTTAAGATGACGAGTTCTCCTGCCATTTTTTGCAGCTGTTGATCGAGTGTGCGAGAGAGTGAGATGGATGATGGCTGTATGGGGAAATGTTGATGTTCCATCGCGAATGGTCTGCTATTGGAGGGAGAAGGGATTATATATTTCAGATGATGGATGGAAACATAAACCGAATGATGCAACGGAGAATAGAAGATAAAATAATCGTTCATGATGCTGGTAATATAACCGTGTAGCGTTCGCTGACCAATGGAAATTTCACTAAATCTTCCGCGAGCATTCATTAGTACTTTTCGATAAGAGATGTTGTCATGGTCCATTTCGGGATCGGGTGCAGGTACGTTCAGGCTAGTCGAAGTTTCTTCTGATTTCGTAAAATGCAATGTTTGAATATGATGAAGCGGCACATAAATGTAGCGCTGATTCCCATAGACAACGATGATATCTTCTCCTGCATCAATGACCTCGCCCTGAATAGGCAACTTGCAGCCGGACAATTCAAACTCTATCGTTTTACCTAACCACGTCGTTGCAGATTTCACAGTATACCTCCTCTCAATACAGCATAGCCACCCAGATATATAAGGAAAATAGGCTGATAATTAAACTGATGGGTATCACAATGAAGGTTACTTTCATATACTGTTTCCATGAGACCCGAATATGGTGGGTCCGTAATATATACATCCAGATTAAGGTGGCAAGCGTGCCTATGGGTGTTAATAATGCTCCGATGTCACTGCCTAGTATATTAGCGAGATATGCTAGATGAAGTTGAGTATCGCTCAAATGAAGGTCTGTAACAGCGAATGTTCCAATCATGACCGAGGGCAAGTTGTTGAACAAATTAGACAGCACCGTTAGTAATAACCCGGATACAGCAATCAGACTGGCATTGCCTCTTTCGGCAATCGGGCCTGTAAATTCGGTAATCCATGTTGTCATCCCGGCTCGGTGAAGACTGTCCACAATAATATAAATGCTGAAGGCAAAGAGAAGAATATGCCACGGCGTCTGTGTGACGACATCTTTCAGTCCTGATCGTGTACGATACCACCGTACAGCAAGCATCAGAACCACACCGGTAATGGCGACGATTTCCATGTGTATACCGATCTGCTCAGCCAGAAAGTATCCTGCCCGGATGAACACAACAATCCCGATACAGACACGGAACAACCACCAGTCTACATTCGTTTTGGAGTTATCCGATTCAGATTCTGTGGTCTGCAGTGGATGATAGCCTGATCCAGATGAACTTTGCATGGATACGGGGAACTGATGAATAACTTTGGGTATGCTTCTGCGAAAATAATAGAGTAACAGCAAAGTCATAGCGATAATTCCCAGCATGGATGGTACAAACATCATCTGAGTATAGGTGTTCAGGTTTAATCCAACCATCTTTAAAGCAATCAGGTTAGCGAGATTACTGAGTCCGATCGGAGCGCTGGAAGCTGTAGCGATGAGTGCACCAGAGATGAGGTAGGGCAACTGCTGATGAATTTTGAGACGTAACATAGAACAGATTCGAATGATGATGGGGGTAGTGATCAGAATGCTACCGTCGTTGTTGAAGAAGATGGTCATGAGAAAACAAAGTAATAGAATCAGCCAGAACAATCGGAAGCCGGAACCTCTTGCCTTTTCAATCATGTTCACAGCGATCCAGCGAAAGAAGCCGATGCTATCCAGAATAATGGACATGACAATGGTGGAAAGAATCGTAATCGCTGCGCCAGATACAATTTCGAAAATGCCCAGGATATGCCCCAAACTGCTTACACCGGTCAGGATAAGAAGCAGCGCGCCAAGCGAAGTGGGAATAGATTCATTTAATCCGCCAGGCCGCCACATCAGGAAAATGACAGTGATGATAAATACCCCGAAGGTTAACCACAACTGGTAATCAGGCATTTACTGTGATTCACCTCCCAGGGGGAGAAGTCCTTGTGAAGACTGTTTCAGATGTTCATGAGTCGAAGTGGGCCTGCCCGGCATAACAATCCAATACAAAGGCACACCTGTCAAGACGATTGCGATAAAGATCAGCATGATCATTCCCCCCTTTAAACTGGTAGTAACTTAGCTTCTTGTTGTCCTCTAATTAACGTTTGCCACCAGACTTATTTCCGCGAGATTGATTTCCCCGTGATTTGTTACCACCGGACTTGTTACCACCCGATTTATTCCCGTGAGACTGATTGCCACGCGACTTGTTGTTGCCCGATTTATTTCCCTGTGATTTGTTACCGCACGCTTGGTTGCCTGCACTGCGATTCCCTTGGGAACGATTGCCGCCAGACTGCGTATTTTGTGTTTTATTCCCTTGGCTTGTGTTTTTACTGTTGTTGCCGCTGTTATTGCTATTGTTGTTGTTGCTACTTCCACGAACCAGGGAGACGGATTTCACATGTTGTAAAGGAATGCGGATGATCTCCTGATTTTTCATCGTCAGAATTAATTGACTCTGGTTGGCATCGGCCAGGATGCCTTCCACTTTTTCCGGGCCTCCGCGGTTGATCTGTACAGGACGGAAGCGAAGTGCCTGCATAACGCCAAGGAATGTGTTCGCCGGAATCGGATTCCCCATAGGTCCTCTGGCTCCGCCGGAACGACCTGTGTCAGTAATACTTTTGACATGAGCATCATTCACATACACCATACCTTCTTTGCAGCTCACAGCCATGTAGTCCCAGCGTACATCCATTAATGTGCCTTGGATTGAATCGGGTCCACCACGATTAATCTTGACTTCTCTTCCAACCAAACCTCTCATTCCCTGACCATTCATAGACATTGTATTTTGCCCCTTCCCAGATATAAGTTCAGATAGGCCGCTGACGGTTGTTCGTTGATGTTTGTTGAATCCCTGCCACTCGTCATTGGAGTCTGTCTGTAGTTTAATCATATGTGTACCTAGCATCTGAGGAACCAGCAGACAACCATTTGTATAGTAAATTGGCAGTAATCTATGAGAAAAATGGTAATTTATAGATTGGTGTGATATGTTTTCAGCGAATTTACAATGTGACTTCGCGGATGGTTCCACAAATGGGCTGTGCATTCGCCCTTACGGTCTGCTGTGCTTGTGCATAGGATGATGTAATAGCCTACGGGCTTAACTCACAGGTGACCGAAAGGCGGATGGAAATGACTCTACCTGTCTACCACATCCATGTGTCGACGAATGAATACCAGCGATTAACATCGAACATATGGTCAGAAGCGTTTGTGAACGGCACGATGCAGATGGACGGCAAGCAGCTTCCCATTCGAATTCGGTACCGGGGTGGGCATACACGCGCTTATGAGAAAAAATCATTTGAGATTCGCACGGCAAGCCGTACGTTCCACTTCAATGCGGAATACGATGACCCTTCACTGTTACGGAACGCACTTTCATTTCAGTTCTTTGAGTCCATTCGAGTTCCGGCACCTGCTACGCGCCACTGTGTGCTGTATCTCAATGATCAACTCGCAGGGGTGTATGTAAGAATTGAAGGCGTAAAATCTTCTTATTTTCGCCAGCGGAGAATGCCTGTTCGGAGTATTTTCTATGCCGTCAACGACAACGCCAATTTTGCATTATCAACCGGATCAACTCATTCAGAAAACAGCCAGTTATCTGGATACAGCCTGATCCGCGGCAATACAGAGGACCGCCGAAGGCTACGCAGGTTTATTCAACAATTGAATATGAAGTCCAAGATGGATCTGTTTCGTTTTTTACAATCGCGGGTGGATATTGATAACTATTTACGATGGTTGAGCGGGGCTGTGCTGACAGGCAACTTCGACGGCTTCCATCAGAACTATACATGGTACGAAAAAGTGAAAAGTGGAAAATACGGTATCCTACCTTGGGATTACGAAGGGACTTGGGGGAGAAATTGTTACGGCGCCAAGGTCAATCCGAATCTGGTTCGCATTCAGGGGTACAATAAACTTACGGGGCGTTTGCTCGCATTCCGCACATTCCGTGAGCAGTATAAGAAGCTGATGAAACAGCATTTGGAGGGTACCTTTACGGAGAAAAGAATCATGCCGTTAGTATATCGATTACACGAGGGAATTCGGGAAGATGTAGGGAACGACCCTTATATGAAGTGGCCCATGAATGTCTTTCTGAATGAACCGGAGAAGATTCGCACGTATGTGAGAGAGCGCCGTGAGTACGTGGGCACCGCGTTGAAACAGCTGTAAAAGGATGCCCAGGCAACGGGCGACGCTGCCTCGGGTATTTTTACTTTGATTAAGCCAGCATGTTCTTCAGGATTCGATTGCAGGTTAAAATTTGAGGTTAATACTAAGAATGAGAAGAACATAACGGTGTGCAGATGGAAAATGCGATATAATAGTCGTATTGGTTACGTGAAATTTTACATAGCTTTAAAGAAAGAGAATAACGGAGCTGATGGTGTGATTGTAATGCAGTATCGCCAGTAACGTGCTCCGGGCCGGAGGAATGGGAATGCTCAAGCTGTTCGTTCACTTGAAAAAGTACCGGGTCGCCGCCATTGCAGCGTTAGTTATGATGCTGATTGAATTAACGGTGGAGCTGGCTCAGCCTTATCTGATCTCCAAAATCATTGATAATGGTATTCAGCAGGGAGATCTGGGTGTCGTTTGGATGTGGGGTGGTGTACTGGTTGGTAGTGCGGTTATCGCGTTCGCGGCCGGGATTGCAAGTTCATTTTTTGCCTCGCATGCGAGTCTTGGGTTTGGGTACGATCTGAGAGAGAAATTGTATGACAAGATGCAAACGTTTTCCTATGCCGTGTTCAACCGTTTTGCGACATCATCGCTCATCACACGATTAACCGGGGATGTGACCCAGGTGCAGGATACCATCTTTATGAGTCTTCGCTTCATGACCCGTGTTCCGCTTGTAGTGATTGGGAGCATGATTATGGCAGTGGTGGTCAGTCCGAGGCTGGGATTGTTGCTTGTTGTTATGGTGCCGGTGTTGCTTGTTGTTGTGATCTGGATGATTAAAAAGGCAGCGCTGCTGTTCCGCAATGTGCAGCGCAGACTGGATGCCGTGAACGGTGTCATCCAGGAGAATCTGACAGGCATCCGGCTTATCCGTGTTTTTGTACGGATGGGCCACGAGATTGAACGCTTTGCCAGCTTCAGCGGCAAGCTGATGAAAGGCACGATCTCCGCGCTTCGCCTGACGGAGACCACGATGCCATTCATGCTGCTGATGATGAACGGTTGTATTATCGCCGTGCTTTGGTTTGGACGAAAGGATATCGTATCAGGTTCGGCAACCGTGGGTGAAGTCGTTGCGGTTATTAACTATTTGCTACGTACCATTGGAGCGATGTCGGCACTGTCATGGATTTTGGTCACCTTTTCCCGGGCGAGCGCTTCAGCACAGCGTCTGAATGAAGTGTTTGAAACCGAGGATACGTCAGAGACGGAGCGTACGGGTCAACGGGAACAGGCCGGACACACGGATACCCAAAGTTCATTGAATCATGTGCATAGCTATGGCTCCGATCAGCATAAGCAGGAGCAGCGTACCGTACAAGGTGAAGTTGAGTTCCGCAGAGTGGGTTTCAGTTATCCCAACAGCGAGATTAAAGTGCTGGAAGATATTACGTTCTCTGCAAAAGCAGGTGAGCGGATTGCGATTATGGGAGCTACCGGATCAGGAAAATCCTCGCTGGTGCAACTCATTCCACGTTTGTATACGGAAGAACAAGGTGAGGTGCGCATTGATGCTACAGATGCATCCGAGCTGGATCTGCCGACCCTTCGTAAAGCGATTGGTTATGTTCCTCAGGAAGTCGTACTGTTCACGGGTTCTGTGCGTGAAAACATTGCTTGGGGACGAGAAGATGCCACGATGGAAGAGATTGTGGAAGCGGCCAAGCGGGCTCAGATCCATGAGACCATTGAGCAGTTGCCGAACGGGTATGATACGTTGCTCGGTCAGAGGGGGGTTAACCTTTCGGGCGGACAAAAGCAGCGCCTCTCCATTGCGAGAGCTTTGGTACGTCGTCCAAGCATACTTATTCTGGATGACAGCACAAGTGCACTCGATGTAGCTACTGAAGGCAGACTTCTAGATGCACTTGAAGATCTCTCCTGCACAACGTTTCTGATTACACAGAAGATCAGTTCAACCACTTCGGCCGATCTGATTCTGCTCCTGGATGATGGACGATTGATTGGACAGGGGAAACACGAAGACTTGATGGAGTCGTCGGAGTTATACCGCCGAATTCATGAATCACAATATGGGGAGGGCGCACAGTATGTTCAAAGCACTCATTGAGCCTTTCCGTCAGCCACGGCCTGTTCTGGATTCCGAGTCACTCCGTTCAGGGGGTCAGCGTAAACCAAAAGTGAGAGCCAAAAACTGGTCAGGCACGCTTGGTCGGATCTGGAGTTACCTCTCACGCCGCAAAGTCAAGCTTTCACTTGTGCTTCTGATGGTATTTGCCAGCTCTGCGCTGGCTCTGCTTGGGCCTTATATGGTCGGTGTAGCAGTAGACCAATTTATCGCCGGAGAGGTGACCAGTTCAAGTTGGACCTGGTTTCTACTTGGACTGGTAGCGGTGTATGTGCTCTTTTCACTCACATCCTGGCTCCAGAATATTTGGATGATTGAAATTGCGCAGGAGACCGTATTCCGTATGCGATATGATCTGTTTGCTCATCTGCATAAGCTGCCGATTCCTTTCTTTGGGAAGCGCCAGCAAGGTGAGATTATGAGCCGGGTCACCAACGATATCGAGAACGTCAGCAGTACGCTGAACAGCTCAGCGATTCAGATTTTTTCGAGTGTGTTAACGCTAATCGGCACATTAGGTGTGATGTTGTGGCTCAGCCCGTTGCTCACGTTACTCACATTTATTGTTGTACCTCTAATGGCTCTGGGGATGCGCTGGATAACGCGCAGAACGGGTCCGCTTTTCAAAGAGCGGCAGCGCAATCTGGGGGAACTCAACGGTTATATTGAGGAAACGTTATCCGGGCAGCGAATCATCAAGGCTTTTTCGCAGGAAGAACGGGTCATTCGAGGCTTTGAGGAGCGTAATATGCGCATTCGTATTTCCGCATTCTGGGCACAGACGATTTCAGGTTTTATTCCCAAACTGATGAATGGACTCAACAACCTGAGCTTTGCAATCGTAGCGGGGATTGGCGGTATTTTGGCGATACAGGGTTCCGTTACGGTAGGGGTGATCATTATTTTTGTGGAGTACGCGCGTCAATTCACACGTCCGTTGAACGATCTGGCGAATCAGTGGAACACGCTGTTGTCTGCGATCGCAGGGGCAGAGCGGGTGTTCGAGGTGCTGGATGAGGATGAGGAATCCAAGGATGAAGGGGCTGCAATTTCCTTGGATAATATTCAGGGCAACGTTCGGTTTGATAAGGTGTCCTTTGGATATGATGAGGGTCGTGATATTCTGCGTGACATCAGTTTTGAAGCTAAGCCGGGCGAGATGATTGCGCTGGTCGGTCCAACAGGAGCAGGGAAAACGACACTGATTCAGCTCTTATCCCGCTTTTATGATCCGACAAGTGGAACGATTACGGTGGATGGGCAGAAGGTGACAACCATTCGGAGGGAAAACCTGCGTTCGCACATGGCGTTTGTGTTGCAGGATTCATTTTTGTTCCAGGGAACGATTCGTGAGAATATCCGGTTTGGACGTCTGGATGCAACCGATGAAGAAGTGGAGATTGCCTCCAAGCTGGCAAATGCACATTCCTTTATAATGCGAATGAAGAACGGGTATGACCGGGTGCTTCAAGCGGACGGGAGCGGCATTAGCCAAGGACAAAAGCAATTGCTTGCTATTGCCCGGGCCATCCTGGCTGATCCGTCCATTCTGGTATTGGACGAGGCGACCAGTAGCATTGATACGGTGACTGAGATTAAAATTCAAGAGGGATTGGAACGTCTCATGCATGGCCGCACCAGCTTTGTCATTGCCCACAGGCTGAATACGATTCGTCAGGCCGACCGGATTCTGGTACTTAAGGACGGGAAACTGCTGGAGCAGGGGTCACATGATGAGCTGCTGAAACAGGGTGGATTTTATAGTGATCTGTATAACAGCCAACTGCGGAAGAAAGCACAGTAGAGTGTAGGCTGGCATGAAGCAAGCAGGAGAGTGGGACTTAGGCTAGCGATGTAACAGCAGAAGGATTGGAGCCCGGAAGGGGGCTTCAATCCCTTTTATATATGTTGATATGTGCAGTAAAGAAAAAGATATGGATCCTTGACAGAGAGGGAGTCACAGTTGTATATTTAGTTCGTGAATAGTTAGAAATCTAACATTTAGGTTTTGACTGTAAGTAAGCAAACAGGAAGGAGAGAATTCATGCGCGAAAATACGCCGTATTCGGATCTGTTTCAAACGATTGGAATCAAGATCAAACGCAAAGCCGATGAGCAGGTTAACGAACTGGGATTGAACGCACAGCAAGGAAGAATCATTGGATATATCTATGAGCATCAGGACGAAGGATTGATTCAGAAAAATCTGGCTGACGTCTTCAACCGCAGAGATGCAACGATTACAAGTATGTTAAAGGGACTGGAGAAGAACGGTTATATCGTTCGAAAAATTCCTGCTGACAATGAACGGCAAAAGAATCTGTACGTGCTGCCGAAGGGCGAGCAGGTGATTCAAGATATAGAGCAGATGTTTGCGACCGTGGAGAACGAGATTGTGAAAAGTTTGACGGATGAAGAGCAGGCAACATTGATGCGTTTGCTGACCAAGGTGAATCAGAATTTATAAGCTTGATTACGGTAACTGGGGATGTATAGAGCAGATGAACTGCTCTTCAGCAAAAACTTAGAATTCAAACTATTAATGTTCTATTAATCAAGTTGTAATGTAGCTGTCATTGTGACTGAAGCTGTAAATGTAATTATGAACGTAAATGTATCAAGCTGTATATTTCTTTGCAGAATATGATGAACTTCGATTCGTATTTTTTTAAACAAATACTTAGAACTCTAATTGTTAAAGGGTTAAGAAAGGTGGAAGTTAACATGAAAGAAAAACATTCAAACTCCCATTATCTGGATAAAGCGCCTGTCCACAAGTCGATTATGCATTTGTCCATTCCGATGATGCTTGGTATGTCAGCGGGAACGTTATACAACCTCATCAACGCGTTCTTTATCGGTCTGGTTCATGATACGGGCATGTTTAGCGCCATTACGCTGGGACTGCCGATCTTTACGGTATTAATGGCTTTTGGCAATATGTTCGGGGTTGGCGGTGGCACATTCATTACACGCTTAGCGGCAACGGGAGAGCAGGAAAAAGCAAAACGGGTCGCAGGATACTCCTTCTATTCCAGCTTGGGCATCGGTTTGCTCATTGCCCTGATTGCCTGGTTATTCATCTCACCCATTGTTCAGGGACTGGGAGCGGATCAGGCTGTATATGAATACACCAGTCAATATGCCATTACACTTTTGGCAGGCGGGGCTATTGTTATTCTCAATTTTACACTGGAACAGCTGGTTCGCTCGGAAGGCGCATCCAAAGAATCTATGATCGGTATGTTTATCAGTATTGCAGCCAGCATCGTTCTGGATGTGCTGTTGATTCTGATATTGAATTGGCATGTGATTGGAGCCGCCTTATCCATTGTATTAGCCAATGCATGTTCCGCGGCCTATTATGTTTGGTTTTTGTCCCGCCGCAGCGAGAATTTGAGAGGGTTTCTGGGACATTGGAAACTTCAGGTCAAAGACCAGATGGAAGTATTCAAAATCGGAGTTTCCGAGTTGCTACAGACCTCTTTTCTAATTGTATCTACACTACTACTGAACCATTATGCCATGATCTATGGAGAAAGCGTAGTTGCTGGATTTGGTATTGCTTTACGGGTTGTACAGCTTCCCGAGTTTCTTGCAATGGGGATCTTTATGGGGATTATCCCACTGGTGGCACACAGTTTCGCGAGTAAGAAGTTTGGTCGTTTAAAAGCCACGTATAAACAGGCCTCGCTATATATCGTCGGTATTGGTGTTCTTTTTATAGGCATCGTTTATATGTTCAAGGAACCTGTCATTCGGTTGTTCTCTTCGGATGTAGCCGTACTGGAGGCGGGAAGTTCAATTCTGGTAGCGATGTTGATCTCTGCGCTGTTCACTGGATTAACAGGACTGTTTACAGGCATTTTCAAAGCGGCAGGAGAAGGCATACCAACCAATGTCATGGCGATATGCCAGGGTACACTGTTTATTCCGGTAATTATCGTATTCCATAAATTCTATGGCCTTACAGGTATCATCTGGTCTATGACAGTAACGGAGATCATTACAAGTGCGCTAGGACTCATCCTGTTTGCTTACCACTACAGACGCGTGAATAGAATGCACAAACAGGTTGCTGTTTGAAAGGAGATGTACAAGGATATATACTAATGCTTTTAATGGTGAAATATACCATGACGTGATAGGAACAGGTGGATATACTGAAATGAGTTCATTGTTCACAAGGAGGTTGTCCATCTGTTTTGAAAAATCCCAAACTTGCATATCGGCTTATATTCTTCAATGCGATTTATGGAATAACCCTCTTGCCTTATCCGGTTGTGCTGATCATGAGTGTGTATTTATATGCCTATCGGGAATCAGGTGCACATCCATTGTTAGATACAATTGCGGCGGTCCTCATGGCTACGTATCCCATTGGTGTGTTAGCTTCCTTATTATGCTGGGCGTTCTATCATTCGGGCAAAAGCAAATGGGCAACCGCAACTGCAAATTTGTTTCTGCTCTGGTTAGGGGCTTTTCTCATTGTACTGCTTCTCTCGGATTCATTGTTTTAATAGGGCAATGTAGATCCTACTACTGATTCCATAGTCTTCGTTCCATAAAAAGTAAAAAGGGCGAAACCGAATAAACCCGGCTCCGTCCTTTTTCACGCACTCGTTTAATTCATGTACTTGTTCATTTTTCGTTTTTCACAATCCAAACTTCAGTTGGTGACCTTCCAGTTATGCACTTCCCGAACTTGTAATGGCTGATTCCTGCGAATGAAGTCTTCCACCAGTGCGGCCATGTCCGTGGCGCCTTCGTGCAGCACCTTTTTGCCGGGATACATCGCATAATCTCCACCGCCTGCCGCGCGATAACTGTTCATCACGACGGAGTATGTACCATCCATCTCCAGCGGTTTTCCATCACGTTCCAACTTCACCACACGGCTACCTACAGGCTGTGAGATGTTCAGTTCGTATTCGATGCCAGCCCACATGTCGTAATTGTAGTGTTGAGGTTTGGGCTGCATATACGCCGGATTTACGACTACTTCTCCGGATATGTTCAGTTCGAAATAACGTGCAGTCTGCTCTAAAGCCTCCCGAATATCCTTTCCGCTGAGTTCAAGCACAGTTAGAGTGTTGGGATAAATAAAGTTCGATAACACATCCCGCACCGTAATTTGCTTGCCGAAACCACGAGCTTCTTCGCTAAGCATAGCCGTATTGGAAAGCTGGGCTCCGGTTGCTTCCATCTGCACCTGATGTACAAAGTCAATAAAAGGATGCGCCTGCAGCCGTAGCTGTGTGGCACTGGATATCGATAAATCCCCGTCCCCCGCTACTTCGCCAATCGGCTGATCCAGCCACGTTTGTGCCGAAGCTTCCAGCTCATTAGTGAGCTTCATTACTGCAGTATCAGGCTTTAGATCAGGGTAATCCTCAAGTAACAGCAACTTCGCTTTTTTCTCCGTTACCATCCATTTGTCCGTGTCCGGCGATTGCTGAAGTTGCACAGACACTTGACCGAGTCCACTGCCATTAAACCCTGGTTGAATTACAGTTACTCCATGGATTTCGCCTGTCAATTGGCGATGCTGATGACCCGTCAGTAGTATGTCAATGCCATCAATCTCTCGGCAGATGGCATATGCCTGATTTTCCCCCGTTAAGCGCTCTGCGGGTTCACCCGTCTCCAGATCACACTCGAATCCTCCATGATAACTGACCACCAGTACGTCGGGTTGTTCATGTTCCCGAATGTACTTCACCCAAGTACGAATCGTATCCATCGCATTCATGAAATGCAGCCCTTCAATATTTTTCGGATGCTCCCAGTTGGGGATGTAATGGGTGGTTGCACCGAGCAAGGCGACTTTTACACCAGTGGAGAGCGTCTTGATCAGATAAGGTTCGCCAAAAGCCGGAATACCTGCTCCTTCAGTGGCAAGCGGTAGTTCTGCAATATTGGCAGACAGCCAAGGAAAGGAGGAACCTTCCACCGCACCGCGTAACAATTCCTGACCATAGTTAAACTCATGATTACCCATGACCGCCGCATCGTATCCCAGCTCATTTAAGACGTGAATAAAAGGATGAGTCTGCGCTGTGGAGCCATGAGAAGCTGCATAAGAAGCCAGAGGAGAGCCTTGCAGCAAGTCTCCATTATCGATTAACAGTAATTCAGGCGAACGTTCACGTTCCTGCCGAATCAGGGAAGCCAGCAAAGAAAGACCGGCATGACGATATGCGTTGGTATTGTAATGGATCGGGCGAATTGCTCCGTGAAGGTCACTTGTGAACAAGATATCGAAGTTTGTCGTAGGGGGAATGCGTGTCATTTTACAATCTCCTCTAATATATAAGTTTAGATATATGGCATAAACCGTAGAAAGAAGCAGAAGAACTAGCCTGAATAACGGGTGTAAAGCCTTAATCCAAGCGTAATTTCTCCGAATTCATCGACCATAATGAGCTTATTTTAACAGAAGAATGTCACGTTGACAGCCTGCCAGGAAACTTTACAAAACTCCAAATTTCGTTTCACATCACGCAAATATTTGCCAATTATAGTAGACAAGTATTGAAAATCAGAAAAACTTTTGGAGGGTGTTCGATTGAAGAAGTCTGCTTTATTTTTACCATTGTTGATTTTGGTACTGTTCCTGAGTGCATGTGGGTCTAATGCTACATCCAATTCGTCAAACGGCGCTGAAGCCAATTCAAGCGCGTCCGGCACATCAACCGACACAGCAGAGAAAGACAAAACCGCTGAAGGTTATGTACCTACGGAACTGACAGTGCAATTCGTTCCTTCACAGAATGCAGACACCCTTGAAGCAAAAGCAAAACCGCTGGAAAAACTGCTTGGCGACAAGCTGGGTATCCCGGTGAAAGTCAGCGTATCCACGGACTACAACACGATTATCGAAGCGATGGCTTCCAAAAAAGTAGATGTAGGTTTCCTGCCTCCGACGGCTTATGTCCTTGCGAAAGAAAAAGGAGCAGCACAAGTCATTTTGCAAGCTCAACGTTTCGGTGTGAATGATGAGACCGGCGCTCCGACAGAGCAACTGGCAGATTCGTATAAATCCATGATTATTGTCAAAAAAGACTCCCCGATCCAATCGGTTGAGGATCTGAAAGGTAAGAAAATGGCTTACCAGAACGTAACGTCTTCCGCTGGTTATGTATGGCCTGCAGCCTTGTTGCTGGATCGCGGCATTGATCCGCTCAAAGATGTACAGCCTGTAACCGTTAAAGGCCATGACCAAGCTGTTCTTGCCGTATTGAACGGTGACGTAGATGCAGCAGCTATTTTCCAGGATGCCCGTAACACGGTTTCCAAAGACTACCCGAATGTGTTCAAAGATACACGTGTACTTGCTTTCACTGAGCCTATTCCTAACGATACGATCGCCGTTCGTACCGACATGAACGCAGATTGGACAGCGAAGATCAAACAAGCCTTCATCGATATCGGTAAAGATACAGAAGGTCACAAGATCATCAAAGAAATCTACACGCACGAAGGTTATGTGGAGTCCGATGACAGCAAGTTCGATATCGTTCGCCAGTATAACGAGAAAGTGAAAACCGAGTAGTTTTTCGTTCCAAAAGCAATTCGTGACTTTGCACAGTGAACAGGCCAGTTCAGCGTAATTGACGCTGTTCTGGCTTGTGCCGTTATTATAAGTTTCTGCTAGGGAACAGCGGAAACGATATATGTTGAACTTTTAATTTACACAACAACGGAGAGGGCAGAAAAAACCTGGAAAAGCGGAGCGTTCGCCTTTATCACCGGATTTTACCCTTTTAGAAAAGGGGATCAAAAAAATCTGGGGATAACAGCGATTGTAAGGTTATTCTGTCATCGAAGTGCCTGTGTAAATCATCCTTTAGTTCAACTTATATCGATAAATATTATGGATGAAAGAAGGATTAACGCGATGATTGAGCTTCACAACGTGACCAAAACGTATGCGAACGGCACGAAAGGCCTCAATAACATAAATTTGAAATTTAAGCAGGGAGAATTCATCGCGGTGGTCGGTTTGTCTGGTGCAGGCAAATCCACATTGCTGCGGTCGATCAACCGGCTGCATGATATTAGTGAAGGTGAAATTTTGATTAACGGTAGCTCCATCACCAAGGCACAAGGCAAACGCCTACGTCTGATCCGCCGCGATATCGGCATGATCTTCCAGAGCTTCAATCTGGTGAAACGATCCAGCGTGTTGCGCAATGTACTGGCTGGTCGGGTGGGGTACCATTCCACACTTCGTACCATTTTGGGTCGTTTTCCGAAAGAGGATGTGGAACTGGCCTTTGATGCATTGGATCGGGTGAATATCTCGGAGAAGGCTTACTCTCGTGCAGATCAGTTGTCTGGTGGACAACAGCAGCGTGTGGCGATTGCCCGTGTACTCGCTCAGGAAGCAAAAATTATTTTGGCCGATGAACCGGTTGCTTCACTTGATCCGCTGACGACGAAACAGGTCATGGATGACCTTAAACGGATTAATCAGGATCTCGGCATTACCACGATTGTTAATTTGCACTTTATAGATCTGGCGAGAGAATATGCGACACGTATTGTTGGTTTGCGGGCAGGCGAAGTTGTATTTGACGGTCCGGTGGAAGAGGCGACGGATGAGCGTTTTGCTGAGATTTACGGCAGACCGATTCTGGCGGATGAGTTGCTGGACAAGCAGGCTGTGCATGAGCAGGGAGAAGTGCTGGTATGAAAGGACAATCCAACGTTTCACTTGAACAGGAAGGGCGTGCAGGCGCAGGCAAGGAACCTGGCTCAAGCCCGAAGCAGATCGTGAATCGCCCCAAACCACCGGGGAAGACCAAACATCTACTGACGCTAGTCATCATTGTGCTACTCTTGTGGGCGAGCGCAAAGCAGACGGATGCGAGCTTTGCAGAACTGTTCACGGGTGGCCCGGAGATGTGGAAGCTGCTGAAAGAGATGTTTCCGCCGCGCTGGAGTTATTTTGACAATATCGTACAGGGCATGCTGGAGACGATCCGTATGGCTTTGCTCGGGACAACCATCGGTGCAATCATTGCTATTCCTATTTCCATCATCTGTGCAGGTAATTTGGCGCCGAGCCGCTGGATCTATTATCCGGCACGCTTTCTATTAAATCTGATTCGTACGGTTCCTGACTTGCTACTGGCAGCGTTGTTCGTTGCTGTATTTGGACTGGGGCCGGTTCCGGGGATTCTCGCACTGGCTGTATTCTCGGTAGGTCTGATCGCCAAGCTCACCTATGAAACGCTGGAGACGATTGACAAAGGACCGCTTGAAGCGATGACCGCTGTGGGCATGAACCGAATTCAGCTTATTGTCTATGGTGTCGTGCCGCAACTGGCAGCCCAGTTTACGTCTTATGTACTGTATGCCTTCGAAATTAACGTACGTGCCGCCGCCATCCTTGGACTCGTCGGAGCGGGTGGTATCGGACTTTATTATGAAGCTACACTTGGATTCCTGGAGTATGACAAGACGAATACCATTATTATTTTCACACTGGCCATCGTTCTGATTATCGACTATGTGAGCACTAAGCTGCGGGAGAAATTGTTATGATGAAAAATGAAGCGAGCCGTATTCGGCCAAGACCCAAACCACGGAAAAATCCGCTGCGCTGGCTTATCATTCTGCTGTTAATTCTGGTCTATGCGTGGGCGCTTGCGGGTGTACCCTTTACCGGATTCAAGGAAACCGCCGGACAGATCATGAAAGCTATTATTGCGGGTATTTTCTCGCCTGACTGGAATTTCGTCTATTTGCCGGAAGGCGAGGATTTGCTTCGCGGACTGCTGGATACTCTGGCGATTTCTGTTTTAGGTACTGTGATCTCCGCTGTGCTCTGTATACCGTTTGCTTTCTGGTCTGCACGGAATATGAGTGGACATCGGGCGATCTCGGGTGCGGGTAAAATGATGCTTAGTTTCATCCGTACATTTCCCGAGATTATTATGGCTCTCTTGTTCATTAAGGCCGTAGGTCCCGGATCATTCGCAGGGGTGTTAGCCCTTGGACTTCACTCGATTGGGATGCTGGGTAAACTGTACGCGGATGAGGTTGAAAATATTGACTACGGCCCGTCCGAAGCGTTACTGGCTTCCGGAGCGACCCGGTTGCAGCAACTCTGGTTTGCCATCTTGCCGCAGGTTATCCCGGGTTTCCTGAACTATACGTTGTATCGGTTCGAAATTAATGTTCGTTCTGCCACGATCCTCGGTGTGATCGGCGCAGGCGGGATCGGAACACCGCTGATCTTTGCACTCAGCACACGCAACTGGCCGCGTGTCGGCATTATCCTGCTCGGCATTATCGTGATGATCACGATCATTGACCTGATCTCGGGGTATATTCGGAAGAAACTGGTGTAGGTGACGGAATGAAGTGGTAGAGAAAAGGACTATCTTTTGCTGGATGATACGGCAGGAGGTAGTTTTTTTGATTTTAAATCAACAGGCTCTAAATGTAGTTATATGTTGGTAGTTGCCTAATTTTTCACTTGAAATAATTTGTAAAAATAGTTGTACAATTTGCTTAATTCTCTATTCAATTATTTGTAATTTATTCCGATTTTAATATGAGAAGGAGGTGAATTTCATTTTGAGAATTATTTTACCTATTATTGCATCGATATTGAGTATTGGAGGAGGGGGAGTTTTTGCCTATTTTTTGTTTATACTGCTTTTATCTATAGACGATGGTGGATTTCGTATTTTCATTGGTCCGCCTAAAAGCGAGACTCTTCTCAAACTTGCCTTAATTCTTCTGCCGTTTGTTGTCGCGGTATATGTTCTTAACAAGAAGCAACAGCATGCAATAAAAAAAACAATTATCGTTTCTTTTGTAGCATCTTTTGTAATGAGTTTTATATTAATACCATATCAAAGTGCAGTATTCGACTTTTTTAGAACGCCTTCGAAACATGTCCAATCGGAGATTCAAAGTCAAGTGCAGCACATTATTGATGAACAACACTTGCCTTTTGTCATAGACCAGAAAGAAAGTGAAGGCCGGACCGATCACGAAGTCATACGAACCGTTGTTTATATGAGAAAAATACAAGAAGAAGATATAGAAAAAAACGAGGTAAAGCCATTTGTTAATACAACATTTGAGACGGATGTTAAGCTAACTTTTAGGGGACAAGCGGAAGATAATTATGTAACAGTTGTAATTGACAGGGGAAAAGAAATATATTGTACAAATGAGTTTTATTGTAGGTAGCTGAATTTAAAATCAGAATTAACTATACATATTTTTTTCCCGCTCGCAAGAATTTCTAGTTATCATTCATTTATCCGTATAAGATACCGATGCTCAAAGGGGCGTGGGCTATTATACGGATTATTTTGTTGATTCTAACGAGCGTTCTGAGTATTGCTGGAGGACTCGTATTATACTGAACATGGCGCTAACGCTGTTCCCATTTGTTGTTGTGGTGTATTTCCTTAAGAGAAAAAAAGAATATGTGTCATTAAAATGATCGTGTAGCTGTTTATCGCATTCTAGATATTTGGTTTTATGTGGTTCATTAATTTTTAGAAATTAGATATATTGGTAAAATTAGAATTTTGTCTGTGTTACAATTGAAGTAGTGGCGAGAGTAATAGATCGTGTCGGTGTTGCCTGTTGAATATAGCCGCTGGACAAGTTGGAACGTACATAATGATGTTGGATATATGGCTCGACACGTTAACTTTTAACGTTAAAGTCGACCTTTTTGCAAGGAGGTAACTATGCTATGGAAACATTTTATTTGATATGGATCGTCTTTATGGTGCTTATATTGCTGTACCGAATGATCTTTCAGAAGTTTAAAAAGCATAACCGGGAAAATATCGGACTCAGTGCGATTCTTATTATTTTTATAGGTAGCGGCGCTTCATTTACGCAGATGAACCTTATTTTTGTCATTGGTATCTTGGCCTTTGCGGCTTATTGTGCGGTGTGGAACAGCATTCTTTTTGTAAGAGAAGGCTATGAAAATCCACGCCTCAGATGAGCTGATTCAAAAAACGACAAAGACCTAAAAAAACTACAAAAAAACCGAAACCACCGCCGCCTGTTTCTGGCCGCCGGACTGGTTTCGGTTTTTCGTTATTGCTTTTAAGCTTGCTTACTACTAGACTAGCTCGCCAATGGCAAAGCAGCTTTGCTGACTTGTACCGTGACGGTTTCCGTGTTAGTTACGCCAGCGGCATTGATCAGTTCCGCGCGATACGTGTATGTTCCGTTCGCACGACCGCTCAGGTCGGTTTTTGCCGTTTGAGCAGATGGTGTAGCAGCGTTCAACGCTTGCGTATCGATCAGTACATCATTTTCATAGAGGCGATACTCGGTTGCGTTGGTTCCCCACCAGAGGTTCATCGTTACGGTGTAGTTGCCATCGCCGTCCCAGTTGTTTTGAGACAAAACGGCTTTACCTGGAGCCGCGTTCGCAATTTGAACCGTTAACTCGTCACTGCGAGTAGCACCTTTGTCGTTGATCAGCTCGGCAACATACGTATAGGTTCCGTTCGCTTTGTCTTTAATCGCCGTTTTAGCAAACTGTGAAGAAGGGGAAGTTGCTGTTAACTTTTGCGTATCCACAAGGACACCGTTCTCATACAGCTTGTACTCGGTGGCATTTTCACCCCACCACAGATTCATGCTAACGTTGAATGAACCATCAGACAGCCCGGTGGTATGTCCGTTATCGGAAGAAAGCACCGGTTTACCCGGCGCTCCTTCGGCTGGAGTAGAAGGGTTTTCGCCTCCACCTTGTTCTTCCGAAGCTACAACGTCATCCAAGCTTCTTGGTTTCAATTGATAGACATCTTTGAAAATGGCAGACACACCTGTGATATCAATCTTGTCACCAGCAACATAAGGGAAAGTCGTTTCACTCACACCGGTACGCGTATCCACACGCACATGTGTGCTTGTCCCGTCCGCAGCTACCGCATCAAATTCAAATGAACCGGCTGGTGTAGCGCTGATGATGTTCTGAACTGTTACATTTTTCAATTGAACGAGTTGACCTTGATTCGCATCATTTATGGCTGTAACCAGCGCTGGAGCTGGAACAGAAGCGGTTCCAGTTTTCTCAATCGCAACCACATCGGTTAATTCGAACTCGCTGTTGTAGATCGTTGTGGGTGCAGTCACTTTCACTTTGTCACCTACATCGAATCCGCTCGTGTGCTGGAACACGTAGATTCCCGCTGTATCATCCTGAAGATAGAAGGCTTGTCCACCGAAAGAACCCGGTTTCGTTGTGACAACACCTTCAACGGTAACTGTAGTGCCAGCCGCTTTGGTGCGTGCCTCGGCAACGCTAATGGTTGCTGGAATTGGACCTTGTTCTTCTGGTAGTGGCTGTGCCGGTACGTTAGCAATGCTTACCGCACTGGTAATCAGGTTGCTACCGTTCAGACGCAGACGTAAGCTGGCGTTGCCATTCGTGCCTGGTTTGATGCGTACATTCAGATCTTTGATCCCGCGTCCCTTGCTATCTGACGTTACACTAAACGCCGAGCTGTATCCGTATGAAGTTGGCCATGTTCCGCTATCATTCTGGATCATAGCTACCTGTGTTCCACCCGTCAGATAAATACCTGCACTGTACCCGGAAACGGTAGTGTTTGGAGCCATATTTTCTACAACCACACGAATCTGGAAGTCCTCGGCATTCGGCAATGTATCTTGCTTCACGAAGCTGTAAGCTGCGTTAGCACTGGATGCAGGGCCGCCATAAGAGCCTGGCTTGAACGTGGAACGATCATACCACTTGTATCCGGCCGCAGGCGCAGCCCAAGGTTCAGCTTGCGGTTCAGTGGAAGCCGCTGGCTCCTCGAATGGTAACAGCGCTGTAGCTGTATCCAATGTAAGGCCGTTTACTTCGGACAGCTTAGTATAGTTTTCTTGTGTCGCCAGCCAGTTTACCGTATTCACGAGTAATACAGCATCATCGACTTCTTTGAAGCCGTCATATGTCGTTTTGCGTGTGCCTGTTTCTTCGCGCAAATATTTCGGGGATGCATCTTCCACCGGGGAAGAGTCACCGATGAAGGCCGCTTTACCTGCACCCAGTTTGGATACAGCCACATATGGACCTTCTTCGATACCGCCACCGTTATATACACCTTGGTCAACGGCGTTATTCCATTTGGCATTGGTTTTTGGCAAGTACACAATACCTTTGGCTTTCTCCGGATCTGTGATCGCCAGCGTGGAGCCTGCGTGCATCGCTACCGCAGATACGCCTTCGGTAATGCCGAATGCTTGATTCGCAGGTACGATGATATTGGCATTAATATCCCCGAGTGCGTTATACCGGAAACGTACGCCGAAGTTATCGGACAACCAGTCCGTGCTGGTTACATCTTGCATGGCTGCTGAATTGCGCTCATCTGTGCTCATGCCTTTGGTTGGGTCTTCGTATGCACCGCGGCGATAGCCGTTAATGACTTCAGAACCATCCCAGCGATTTTTGTTACGGTCGGCATTGTAGTGATCTCCAATGAAGAAGATGCTACCGCCGGATTCAACATATTGTTTCAATGCCGCTTGTTCAGACGTTTTGAAAGGAATTTGAGGTTCTGCAATGACAAATACGTTGTATTCTTTCAGATCATCATAGGTAAAAGGTGTCGTTTTGCGCAGTTCTTTTACATAATAACCGTCGTTCGCCAGAGCATTACCGAAATCCGAGAAGCCACCGTCAATAACCCAATCGGCTGCTCCGGCAGTCTGACCGTGCGAATTGTCGAACAGCACTTTCTTACCAGCGTTCTGGTTAACGACCTTGGCTTGAATGAATGGTGCCGGGTCTGTCGGTCCTTCCGCATGAACCGAAGCATCTCCGTTCCATAATCCGATCTGAAGTGGCAAAGCCATGGATAATGCCAGGAGTGATTTTAACCAAACTCCCCGCAAACGTTTCATTTTACCCAACCAAATCCCTCCCAAATATTAGTTGATTCATGAGTTCGTCCATATTCTACCACATGAAAATCTCACATAGTCATAACAAATTGTAAAAATTAGATCGAACTTTGTAAAATTAGGTATTTCGTCATATGAATAGGTCGTTTGGATTATTGGTTATTACAGGAATGGAAATAATAATGTGGTGGATAACGGAGTAGGGGAACGCAAAGTAAAAAAGCCATCTCTACGAGATGACTTTGGCACGAATACGATTGACGGCGTGGAAAACGGAAGATTTGATCATGCCTTCACTGCGGTTCACCATCTGGGCTGTTTCTTTAATGGAATACCCATGGATCAGGCGCAGCTCCAAAATTTTGCGATGCTCGGTATTGTGGATATGGGAGACAATTTCGTTAACTCCTTCATTAATCTCCATCTGAGGAGTATCAACATGGTGCGCAGGGGTTTCCAGCCGGCTGTCTCGGCGTAAGGTCCGGGTACGTCTGCGAAAGCTGTCCATAGCCAGGTTACGGGCGATGCGTTTAAGATAGTAGAGAATTCGGTCTTCAGGAATATGGACAGTGACGTTCATGAGACGGATAAAACAATCCTGCGCCAAGTCTTCCGCATCCTGCGGCTGTTTGACGATTTGGGATAGATACCTGGTGATTTCTGATTTATAGTTAATGTAAGCATCATTAATCTGTGTGTGGTTCATAAGATGTGAATCCCCCTTGGATATGGATCAAACCTTGGTTCCGGTCCGTTTGGCGTTCTGTTAATGCCAGTATAGCGGGAGGTTGTTTCCAAAAGGTTCAGAGTTGTATCGGAGTTGTAACATTTCTTGATTTCCTCTGTTCAAGCAGTCGGCTTGGGATACAGAATATAGACAGATGAAATTCATAGAGCAGGGAGATTACGAATGTATTATGAGACCAAAAGAGATATTAATCATCGAAGATGAAGAGTCCATTCGCGATATATTGTCCTATTCGCTTCGCAAGGAAGGGTTCGAGATCAAGGAGGCGGCTTCGGGCAGGGAAGGATTGAATTTGCTGCGGGAGTCGAGGCCCGATCTGATTCTACTTGACCTGATGTTGCCCGATATGAGCGGCTTCGATGTGTGCAGACAGTTGTCTGTGAATTCCAAAATCCCGGTAATCATGATTACGGCAAAGTCCGATATGCTGGATAAGGTGCTTGGTATGGAACTGGGGGCCGACGATTACATTACAAAGCCTTTTGATATCCGCGAAGTGGTTGCCCGCATCCGGGCTATTTTCCGCCGGATCGATCTCATCAGCGAAACGCTGGAGAACCAGTCTTACGAAGTCGTTAGGTTAGGCAAACATATCGAGATTCGTAAGGATGAGCGCGAGGTGTGGAAGGACGGAGAACGGGCAGGGCTCACCAACAAGGAGTATGATCTGCTACTCTTCCTCGTGAACCACCACCGCAAAGTACATACACGTTCAGAGCTGCTGGACAAGGTGTGGGGATTTGATTTTGCAGGAGATACGCGTACCGTGGACATCCACGTTCAGCGCATTCGCAAAAAGCTGGATAGCGGCGATCAAGGCATATCGATGATTGAAACGGTATTTGGCGTAGGGTACAAGCTGAATATTCAGGTGCAGACATGAAATGGACGATTCAGTTCAAGATGGTTGTGCTGTTCTCGGTGATCGTTTTTATCGGTTTCTCGGCACTGCTAATTCTGTCCAACAAGGTTGCTCAAGAGAATATGTATCGTGAAGTGCGAGAGGATATGGTGCAATCCAAAAAAAATCTGGATATCGCCTTGAATCAGTACTTTCTCATACATAACAAACGGATCAGCAAAGATTCGCTGGAAGCAGGCAGCCGGGAATTAAAAGAGCAGATTGGCTCTGCTGTGGGTGGAAGCATTACGCTCTATCGTCCCGATGCCTCTATGTATGGCTCCAGCACCAGTGAAGGGAAACTGGTCAAACATACAGAGATAGAGGATTTGAGAGAAGCGATGCAATCTCGCATTGCCTATACGACAAAGGTGGATCAAGGACGGGTTGTCGCAAGCCTTTCTTTTCCGATTCAGAGTGACCAGCAACTTGTCGGCATTGTGCAACTCGAAAAGGATTATACGGATCTTTACCGACGCAATATGCGCTTTCAGGATACAATTAAGCTGTTCGCAGCGACGATATTTGTGTTCGTTTTCATTGCTTCGATTTTTATTTCCCGGAAAATTACACAGCCCATTCGTGTGCTGACAAAGCGTTCTGCCGAAGTGGCTCAAGGTAGCCTGAATGCGGATATTCAGATTGCCACGAAGGATGAGATTGGGGAACTGGCGGCGAGCTTCACGGTCATGATTGACCGGGTAAGAGAGCAGATCGATGTGATTGAGCGAGAACGGGACGAAGTGAAACAAGTACAGGCACGAAGCAAGGTTTTTTTTGACAATGTGACACATGAATTAAAAACACCGCTGACGACCATTCTGGGCTATGCGCAGATTTTGCGGGATAATGGATTCACCGACCCGGATTTCTTCGACAAGGGCATGAATTATATCATCAAGGAAAGCCGTCGTCTGAATACGATGGTTGCGGATATTTTGGAAGTGTCCGTGTCTTCGGCAGTGATTGAGAACTACCGTTTTGCACGGGTTGACGTCTCGGAAGTTATTCGGGAAGCGTGTGAGGACATGTCGATCAAGGCAGGCAAATACAATATCGGCATTCATTATGAACTTGAAGAAGAGCTATATGTACGGGGGGATCGGGACAAGCTGAAAGAGGTATTCCTGAACGTACTGGATAACTCGGTCAAGTATAGTGATGTGAATTCGATCATTGAAGTGCAGTCCTCGCGGGAAGAACAGTCTATTGCCATTATGATTCGAGATCAGGGAGAAGGCATCGGTGAAGAAGCCCTGAATCATGTGTTTGAACCCTTTTACCAGGATAAGGGCATGAACCGTGTCGAAAAAGGCAGTGCCGGCCTGGGGCTGTCGATTGTGAAAAACATTGTGGAGCGTCATGGAGGAACAGTGGAGATGAAAAGCATCATGCGGGAAGGGACGCAAGTCCATATCCGCCTGCCGGGGGATCGAAACACATGAAATATACCGGCTTTTGGCGTAAACATCGCGATAAGCTGATGCTGTCCGGGCTACTCATTGCCTTTGTCGGGGGGATATTCGGGATTGGCAGTCTGTTCAGCATGAGTCACCTTAAACCACGTACTGTGATATTGCCTGGTGAGCAATTCAACAGTCGTCTCGCGCCCCCATCGAGCAGTACAATCCAAATCGAGTCAGCGACTAAAATTCCGAATGATTTTGTTATTTATGATTTTGATATGGGGGATCGGAATACGATTGTTGTTAACAGTACCGAACGTTCGTATACAGGACTGCGGTTGCTCAAGTTACATCTGGATGATAACCAGGTGAAAGAGATCAGTGGCAACACGGATTTTGGCGTTGTACTGAGCCCGGATCGAACCAAGCTGATGTATGCTCAGTATCGTTCGGGACAAGCCCAGCGCACGGCTTTTATATACGATATGAAAAGTGGTGAACGAACCAAACTAGGCAAGGAACATTCCTATTTCAGGGAGTTTCTCAGTAACGACACATCCATCAGTCATGATGATCGTGGTTTCATTCAGACCGATCTGAGAACGGGCAAAGAAGAGATCCTGTTTTCCGATGAGGTCATGATGAAGAAAGTCGGAGTAGAGACACATGAGGATAAGTCGGGCAAGAATTACATCGTTATTGACAGTTTTGAGATTAGTCAGGATATGAAGCAGGCTTATGTTCTGGTCATGCACAAGGATGATTTTGCCGTCTATCGTGTGTCGCTGGAGAAAAATCCGGACGTGTCCTTATACCTGAGATCGAAGGATATCCAGCAATACCATCTGTTGAAAAATGGGGATATGATCTTTCAGGGTGAAGTGAATCAGGTGCAGGGACTATATCGATATCAGGTGGAAAAAAATAAGCTGAACTTGCTGGCCAAGGGCACATTCTGGAATTTTGATCTGAGCGCGGACGAATCCCGAATTGCTTATCTGAATACATTGGAAAATCAGAAAAATGAGCTTCATATTGCTTTCCTCAATGATCAGAACTTGTCCTCTGATACGGTGATCTACCGGAATATCAACAATTTTATCAAGCTGAAATGGTTTGAGGAAGAACTGTTCATGGCAAGCAGCACCGCCAGCAAGAGTGAGTTGTATCGTTTTAGCTTTAAGGCATGGTAGGTTTATGACAGGAGCACTACCCGGCGAGAGGTCGATTCATGTAGAGAATTTGCTGCCACAGCCTTAGTTTTATTCAGATATTAGAAAGAACATATATCCCTGCGGGCAAGCATTGTACGCTCTGCCGCAGGGCTTTTTGTGTTGACATGTTACAAGTTGGATACAACTGCGTCCTGCCCCGATACATCTGCGCACTATAATAAAGTGAGATACACAGAAATACATAATCAGGAAATGGAAAGGAAGACAAGCCACGAATGCTTCAAGTTGAACAGGTATCCCATGCCTTCCGCAATGCACAGGGCGATGTTCCCGTGCTGCAAGATATTAATCTGACGATTCAAGAGGGGCAGATGGTTGCGCTGCTGGGTAGTTCAGGTTCAGGGAAGTCCACACTGCTGAATCTGATGGCTGGTTTAATGAAGCCAACACAAGGCAAGATTTGGATCGCAGGACAGGATATTGTGCGTTTCAGTGAGAATCGTCTGGCGGAGTTTCGGCGTAGTCACATTGGATTTATATTTCAATCCTACGAGCTGTTGTCCAATCTGACGATCCGGGAAAATGTAGAGTTGCCTTTGGTATTTATGGGAATAAGACCATCCAAACGTAAAGAAAAGGCGCTTCGCCTACTAGAACAAGTGGGGCTCGGCGATAAGACGAATCTCTTTCCGTCGCAGTTATCAGGTGGTCAGCAGCAACGGGTCAGTATCGCCCGCTCGCTCATCACGGAGCCTTCGGTTATCTTCGCAGATGAACCGACGGGTAATCTGGATACAGAGACCGAGGAAGAGATTCTTTCCATTTTGCAGCAACTGAACAGAGAGATGAAAACAACCTTTGTCATTGTGACACACGAAGCCGAGGTGGCTGAACAGATGCAGGTTGTACTGACGTTACAGCAGGGGAGATTGGTTGAACAGCAACAGGTTGCCCAGTTGCAGCATGTATGAGAGTTCATGTAAAAGGAGAGGAACAGTGAGAATACGGGACGTAGTGCGCATGGCCTGGGGACAGATCATTCGGCGCAAAGTGGTCACATTACTCTGCATGATCGGTCTGTCAATCGGTTCGGCAGCGATGATTATTGCACTGAGTGTGGGGCAGTCGGTACAGACATACAGCGAGAAAACGTTGAATGATAACTACAAGATGGACGAGATTACGATCAGCCCGAACGAGGGAATCAAAACGGGAAATGGAAGCGGCGGAGGCACGAAGAGTAAGTTTGAACGCGGCGCGCTGACGATGGAGAAAATTCGGATTATTCAGCGCCTTCCTCACGTTGTCGCTGTGGCTCCTATGCTGAAACTGGATGCGCTCGATATGGTGCTTCCGGATGGGCGCAGCTCCTACGTGGAAGTGATTGGAACCGAGATGCAGACGTTGAGCGGGTTCGGATACAAATATGCACAGGGCAGCGGAACTGGAAATGGCCGAGTTGCAATTGTGAATTATGGAGCGACCTACGGCTTTATTGATTCCAAAGTGACTCAAAAGCTGTTTGAGCAGTTGAATTCCGATCCCTATAACAATGATCTTTTGCAACAGTACAATGAGATGATGATGAAGCAGGATCAACTGATGCAGCAACGTATACAATTTCGGTATGAGGATTTTACGAATGGCAGAAAGACCAAGATGAGTGGAACGATACGTGTATCGGGTGAACTAGCCAAACCGTCCAATATGGATGATATGAGTGCTCAGAATGACAAAAAAGTATATGTTCCGCTGGATACGGCGCGTGCTTTGCAAGATGAGCTTGGACTACAACAGGCTGACAGCCCTGCGCTCAAACGTCTTAATTCCGCATTAGTGAAAGTGGATAACAAACGGCATGTGGCTCAGGTGGAAGAGCAGATCAAAAAGCTGACGTTAAACACGCAAAGTAATCTTTTCCAGGAAGAAGCCATGGCTGGGCAGCTTGCGATGTACCAGAAAGCAGCCATCGGTATTGGCGGTTTTATTATGGTGCTGGCTTCACTGTCCATTATTGTGGCAATGATCATGTCCACGCATCAGCGGCGTAAGCAGATCGGGGTTATGAAGGTGCTTGGCGCCAACCTGTGGCAGATCCGTCAGATGTTTATTGCGGAGGCAGCCATGCTGGGATTCATTGGCGGTGTGGCTGGGGTTGGGATTGCCTTTGCCGCGCTCGGCGGGGTGAACCAGCTACTCGCAAGTCAGATGGCGGATCAGGCGGGCGGACCGATGACAGTAATCATTCAGCAATCGGCATTGCCGCTGGGGATTGTTTTTGCCGTACTTGTCGGTGTGGTATCGGGTATCTATCCAGCCATCAGTGCATCGCGAACCAATGCGCTAAGTGTGATTAAATCGATGTGATGGATCTACGGAAAGGCTGACGTGCATGGCTGAACGTGGAACATTTGGAGATATGAACAGACTCAAACTTTTCAGTGGAAGGGAACTAAGCATGAAGAAATGGATCAGCATCATCACTACGATTGTACTTATGGCAGGTGCAGGGTACTGGGTATATGAGAAATACAAACCCCAGCCGGAAGCACCCGTTGAGACTCCTCCGCCTATCACTTTTGATGTGACACAGGAGACGATGACACAGACCATCCAAGTGAAAGGGAAATCGGTCTATACCGAGCAGACGGACGTGTTTGCACCGTATGCTTCCAACATTAAACAGTGGCATGTCAAGAACGGAGAACAAGTGAAAAAAGGGGATGTTTTGTTCACGCTCGATACGTCGGCATTACAGACAGAAGTCAGTCAGATGCAGAGTGATCTGGACAAAGCACGGTTAGATGTGGAGATGAATCAGATCAGCATCGACCAGGCCGGCATGACCGAAACATTAGGTGTGACGGAAGAGGAACGTAAAAAAGCATTCGCGGACCGGGAGAGCAAACGTCTGGCGAACGAACTTAGCCAAAAGGCTTTGGTTCTCAAAGAGCAGGAAATCCGCAAGAAGCAGGATGTTATGAGCAAGGCAGTGGTGCATGCCGCGACCACAGGGATCTTTCAGTTGAATGAGCAGGATAACAAAACACGGGCCGTTACGGAAGGGCAGTTAATCGGCTCAATCACGAACACGGGCAAAATGAAATTCAATACTATTGTCGGTGAGGAAGAGATGTTCAAGCTGAAGGAGGGCATGCCGGTACAGGTGCGCATGAGTGCGCAGAAGGATCTGAAATTTACCGGAAAAGTAAGCAAGGTATCCAAATTTGCCCGGAAAAGTACGGATACCGATCTGAAGCAGGCCTCTCAGTTTGATGTTGTCATCGATCTGAAGCCGGATGCTCGCATGTATGGAGGTGTCAGTCTGGAAGGAGACATTGAAACGATGCGCAAGGACAAGGTGACTGCCGTATCGAGTCTCGCCATTATGCGTGATCAGCCTGAACCTTACGTGTTAGTGGATAAAGGGAACGGACAGACGGAGCAGCAGGCGGTTAAGACAGGCATGGAATCCGGAGATAAAACCGAGGTTGTTAGTGGTTTGAAGCCAGGGGATGTTGTTGTTATTCCATAGGGGGATGTGAAGGTTCATTGCGGTCTCGTGCCGTAATGAACCTTTATTTGTTGCGACAGAGAGGAGCAAATTCCTTCTTTTTATGTGGAAAAAAATATAATTTAATTTATATAATTCAATTTACAGTAATATTTACATGTCGTATAATCACACTATAAGGAGGTGAACAAGCAGTCATACGCGAGATCACATTTTTTTTCAAGTTTTAATGGAAAGCGCTTACGCAAAGTTAGTTCGCATTCAACGTTCTCTTCACACTTCAATTCCAAGATGATGATTTAACTACTCCACCACGGTTTACTCTCAAGATTCCACCCCCACACAAGCTCACACAGCAATTCTACTGAAAACACCCGACGTTTATTTTTATTTGCTTTTTGACTTCAGCCCTTTTAATTACGGAGGTGACCGAAACACCACACATTTTTTCATGCACTTTGTGCCATGCATCCTGCTTCTACACAGAGGAACAGCAGACATGAGTCGAGACCAATCTTATCTAAGGGAAAGGTGGAACTATGAAGAAAACATTGAAAACCAAATCAAGAGGCCAGAAGCTGCTGCGTAAAGGTGTAAAACAAATGATGGCAGCTGCGCTGCTTGCAGCAGGGATCTTCCCTGGCATGTCTCCAGGTGTGACACAGGCAGCGGAGGCGCATGTGAACAATCCATTTGTGGGCGCCACGGCTTATCTCAATGAGGACTACTCTGCACTTGTGGACACCTCTATTGCAATTACCAGTGATGCTTCGCTGAAAGCGAAGATGGAAACGGTGAAATCTTACCCTACTGCGGTATGGATCGACCGTATTGCAGCCATCTATGGCGGGGCTGAGAATGCTGGTCGCAAGAGCGTGGAAGAGCATCTGGATGCGGTTCTCGCTCAGAAGAAGCCAGGCGTACCTATTACGGCGTCTTTCGTTATCTACAACTTGCCGGGTCGGGACTGCCATGCCCTCGCTTCTAACGGGGAGCTTCCTTTAACCCAGGCAGCATTGCAAACGTATAAAACGGATTACATTGACGTAATTGCAGATATTTTTGCTGATCCCAAATATCAGGACATCCGCATTATCGCTGTTATTGAGCCAGATAGTTTGCCTAACCTGGTAACCAATCTGAGCACACCAGCTTGTGGTCAAGCGGCTTCAACGGGGATTTATGAAGCCGGGATTAAATATACGCTCGACAAGCTCCATGCGATTCCAAACGTATACAACTATCTCGATATCGGTCACTCCGGCTGGCTCGGATGGGATAACAACCGTTCTGGAGCGGTCGCCCTCTATACCGATGTAGTCGGGGATACGCTGGGTGGACTGAGCAGTGCGGATGGATTCATTACGAATACTGCCAATACTACACCGCTGGCTGAACCAAACCTGTCTAATCCGGATCTGAACATTGGTGGACAACCGATCCGTTCAGCTAAGTTCTATGAATGGAATCCTTATTTTGACGAAACCGATTTCACAGCGAAGTTGTATGCCGATTTCGTACAGGCAGGATGGCCAGCGAGCACGGGTTTCCTTATTGATACCAGCCGTAACGGATGGGGCGGTGTGAATCGTCCAGCTACAGCTACAGGCAGCAATATCAATGATTATGTGAATTCTGGTCGTGTGGATCGCCGTGAGCACCGGGGGAACTGGTGTAATGCAAGCGGAGCAGGTATCGGAGAAGCACCGAAGGCAGCTCCGGGACCAGCGCATCTGGATGCCTATGTATGGGTGAAACCTCCAGGTGAATCCGATGGCTCCAGTTCCGAAATTCCGAACAATGAGGGTAAAGGCTTCGACCGGATGTGTGATCCAACGTATACAACGAAAGATGGGGTGCTGACTGGTGCATTGCCTAACGCGCCGGTATCAGGTCACTGGTTCCATGATCAGTTCGTACAACTGGTGAAGAACTCCTTCCCTGTACTCTCTGAGAATGGTGGAGGCAACCCTCCAGGTGGAAACACAGCACCGGCAGCTCCTGCTACACTAACAGCTGCGGCCGGTAATGCTCAAGTGACGTTGACATGGGCGGCATCGACAGGTGCGACGAGTTATACGGTGAAACGTGCGCTGACGGCATCCGGTCCATTTGTAACGGTTGCTGCCAATGTCAGCGGAACAACTTACACCAACACGGGCTTGACGAATGGGACAACGTACTATTATGTCGTGACAGCAAGTAATGCAGCAGGCGAGAGTGTGAACTCTGCATCTGCTATGGCAACACCGGCATCAGTTGCAACGGCTCCGGCGGCACCAACAGCGTTGACAGCAACAGCTGGCAATGCACAGGTGAGTCTGGCTTGGACAGCTTCGGCAGGTGCGACCAGCTATAATGTGAAACGTGCTCTGACGGCAGCGGGTCCGTTCACGACGGTTGCATCCAATGTAACTGCAACGTCGTATATCAATACTTCGCTGACCAATGGCACAACCTACTATTATGTGGTGAGTGCGGTGAATGCAGCTGGGCAAAGTGCTAATTCTACTGTAGCCTCTGCGACACCAGCGGGTGTGGTTGTACCAACTAGTGATCTGGTGGTGCAATATCGTGCAGGGGATACCAATGCAACGGATAACCAGATCAGACCGTTGTTCAACATCAAAAACCTGGGCAGCACTGCAGTGGATCTGAGTGATTTGAAACTTCGTTATTATTTCACCAAAGAAGGTTCGGCGGCGATGGATTCTGCCATTGACTGGGCAGTGGTTGGCGCAGCCAACATCGACCGTACCTTTGGAGATGGATATGTTGAGCTGAGCTTCAAGTCCGGCGCAGGAAGCATTGCTGCGGGCGGACAATCCGGAGACATTCAGCTTCGCATGTTCAAAACGGACTGGTCCAACTTTGACGAGAGCGATGACTATTCCTATGACCCAACGAAAACATCCTATCAGGATTGGGATAAAGTCACACTCTATCAAGACGGCAGTCTTGTATGGGGAATTGAGCCTTAAAGGTCATACATTTGGTGATTTAGTGCTAAGGTACGTGTGAGTGTACGCACAACTTATCAAAACAGAGCTGTTTTCTGGTCATTCATTGACCGGGGGCAGCTCTGTTTTTGTCTAACGATCACAGGGGAGCTTATTTGGTGAAAAAGAGACATGATGAAATTCTAACGATCCGTAGCGACGCTATTTCGAGGAATTTTGGTGATTTCGATGTAATATGCCTTGTTTGGGAGGAAATAAGGTCACTGGTGATCGTTAGAATTCAAAAGTGGTTGAAAACGACTGAATAGGCTCCGTGGAGATCGTTAGAATTTTTTAGAAGGACGTGTTTGTTGAAAAAGCATAATAGGATAAATAAGCTTGGAGCGCTATCCGACGGTTTGGAAGAATGAGCTATAATGATAAGCCTTTGAAGATTGTTCAATTTTCATTTTTCATCATTCACCGTTGTACACTCTGACCGAGATACACTGAATATTGATCGTTTTGCACGGATATTTGCCTATGGTTAGGCGGTAAGGATGTCTATAATAGTACCCGATGGATGGTAACTCTTGCTACGAAGAAAGTGAAGGCGTGGAAGGGGGATCGGAGGAACTGGAGAAGGAAGTACGTCAGGCCAACTAAATTCTTTCTAGAATTTCATTTCGCTTCATAATGTAAGCGCAACCATTTTTCCTTTGATGTATGAAAATGAACCTGACCTAACATGAGCACGAATCTGATCTTCGTATGAACACGAAATTGACCAGACCATTAACATGTTCAGGTAGAAGTATCATTACCCATTCTAACCAGGGAGAGTGAAGGTTGATGAACTTAAGATCAGTAGAAGATAATCGAATTAAACATAGTAACAGCACTGACGATAGAACCCATGTCAGTACGAATGTCAGCCAAAAGAAGAGCGCTAGCACTCATAGGTCAAAACGATCACGCATGCCTCTCGGGGCCAAAGTGCTCTCTTCTGCACTCAGCTTGGCTTTAATTCTTAGTGGAACCGCCGGGATCAGTGGAGCGGATGCTTCACAATCCCAAGCTCAATCTCAGGGGAAAAGCATTCAACTGGAGAAGCTGGATCGCGGGCTGGTAGCGGCTTCGACGTCCGAAGGTGTGTTTCTAAGCTGGAGATTGCTTGGGGACGAGGCAACAGGGTACAGTGACAAGGGGCTGACCGGGACGGATTTCAACGTTTATCGGGATGGTAAAAGAATTGCAACGGTCACAGACAGCACGAACTATGTGGACAGCGCAGGTACGACATCTTCACGTTATGAAGTTGCCGCCGTGAATAACAAAGGTAAAGAAAGCAAACGAAGCGCATCCGTCAAACCTTGGGCGAACGGGTATATGGATATTCCTTTGCAAAAGCCGGCTGACGGTGTGACACCTGCGGGTGAAGCATACACCTACAGTGCCAATGACATGAGTGTTGGTGATGTGGATGGGGATGGTCAGTACGAGTTTTTTGTGAAATGGGACCCATCCAATGCTAAGGACGTATCGCAAAAAGGATATACCGGTAATACCTACGTTGATTGTTATACGCTGGACGGTCAGCTGTTGTACCGGATCGATCTCGGGGTTAACATTCGTGCGGGAGCGCATTATACGCAGATGCTTGTCTATGATTTTGATGGAGATGGCAAGGCTGAACTGATGTTCAAGACCGCTCCGGGCACACAAATTATGAAGTACAACAAAAAGGGCAAACCAACCTCACAAAAGTACATCACACTGCCGAAGGAAGATCGCAAAGCCGGGGTGACACACGAGGACGATTATCGCCTCAGTGCGGAAGGGTACTATGACCATGTGGTCGATATGTTCCGGAACTGGCATAAACACGAAGAGGTTGTAAAAGGAAACTGGCCTGCGACACTGGAAGAGGCATTTGGAATCGAGAAGAAGTACAACTATCCGTTATCCCGGCAGGATGCGGAAAGTCTGGCCGACTATTTTATAGATGTATACGCACCGCAGCGGAGCGCCCGCAATGAATTGCGCAAGTTCGAAGGGTTTATTGTGGACGGGCCGGAGTATATTACCGTATTTGAAGGCAAGTCGGGAAAAGAATTACAGACCGTCCCGTATGAACCCGAACGTCATGATGACGGCCTGATGTGGGGCGATTATGCGATGGCACGCATTGAACCGGCAAACCGGGTAGACCGTTTCCTGGCTGGGGTTGCGTACCTGGATGGCAAGAAACCGTCTGCGATTTTTGCACGCGGATATTATACTCGCTCCACCATGGCTGCCTACAACTGGGATGGCAAGAAACTGAAAAAAGAGTGGATGGTAGACAGTGGCTGGACACCGATGAAAAATCCGTTCAATGACGGGCCGCACGGTGTGGATGGCACAGATCCGCAGTACGGTTCGATTACAACACAGGGAGCACACTATTTCAGTGTGGCGGATGTAGACGGTGACGGCAAACAGGAGATTATCTATGGTTCGGCTACGATTGACCACGATGGTAGTGTGTTATATAGTTCCACCGATGTGATGCCGCCCGAGAGTGCTGCACCGGGAACGATTGCCCGTCTAGGACACGGAGATGCACTGCATGTGGCAGATATCGACCCGGATCGCCCGGGACTGGAGATCTTTATGGTACATGAGGGCGGACCTTGGGCGCCGTACGGATATTCCCTGCGTGATGCGAAGACCGGAGAAGTCATTTATGGCGGATATACAGGCAAAGATACCGGACGCGGTATGGTCGGAGATGTCGATCCAACCCGGCGCGGGCTGGAGACATGGGCTGTCGGATTATGGACGGCACAGGGTGAAAAAATAAGTGATCAGGCGCCCGGAACCAATATGAGCATTCGCTGGGCCGCCGACATGACCACCCAAATCGTAGACGGTGCCATCGATGTTACGCCTACGATCAAGGATTGGAAACGCGGCACAGTGCTGACCGCGACGGGAACCTTAACCAACAATCACACGAAAGGTACACCTTCGCTAGTTGCCGATGTATTCGGAGACTGGCGTGAGGAGATGCTGGTGCGTACAGCCGACAGTTCAGCGATCCGCATCTATCTGAGCACCGAGAAAACAGATCGCAAGCTCTATACGCTCATGCATGATGCGATGTATCGTGTAGGTATTGCTGGACAGAACAGCGGATATAACCAGCCTTCGTATCCTTCCTTCTACATGGCATCGGATATCGATTGGTCGAAGGTGACGTTGCCGAACTTCTATACTCCGGGGAAAGGCAAAGGGGATAAATAAGACTGTCCGCTCAGATTAGAAAGAGAAATGATGTAAGCTAACCGCAAATAGCTCTGGAATTCGCTTCTGTGTAATGATCACGCAGAGAGATTCCAGAGCTTTTTTTGTACATCCAACTACTTCTCGATGTCTTCAGTCAAGTGTGTTGCGGAAGCAAATGATTCCAGCGTATATTGACCGTCCTGAATCAGTAACTTGGTGATGGAACACTCGGGAACGAGACGTTTCTGCTCAACCAGGAAATTCGGATGCCATCTGTTCAGTTCTTGTTCGGAAAACGTTTGCACCAGGAAATCGGTAATCAGACCGCCATGGGTAGCCAATACAATATGACTGCCGGTTGGCGCCTGTGTTGCCAGTTCGCCGAGCAAAGAGGCCAGCCGCGTGCCTGCCTGTTTGGCGGAGTCACCAACATGTGGAATGAACTCCGGGTCTGCGGTACACTGGTCCCATAAAGCTACAAATTGTTCGAAAGTCTGCTCGGGATCATCACCCCAATTCGCTCGTTCACGCAAGCGTGCATCTTCCGAGACGTCAGACCCGGTAAGGGAAGCAATGGCTTCGGCGGTTTCCTGTGCTCTCCGGAGTGGACTCGCTACGATCCGGTGGATGGGATATGGAGCTTTCGAGAAATGCCGGGCGGTCAATTGAGCCTGACGGCTACCTTCGGCAGTAAGTGGCACGTCTCCAATATCACTTTTTTTGACACCATGTCTGACCAGATAAAAGGTTGTACTCATCGCATGAAATCTCCTTCAACATTGGATTTAGAAATGGCAGATCATGATATAATGATTTTATACTAAGCTTATAGGAACTGAACGTTTCGATCCATTACAATTTGGAGGATATTAATATGAAAAAATTGTTTTTGTCATCTTCTTTTGTTGACACAGCAAGCTTGTTGAACACATTGGAAGAAACGTTAAACGGAAGGACCGTTACCTTTATTCCGACAGCTGCCGTTCCTGAACCATATGATGCATATGTACATGCGGGCAGGAAGGAGCTTGAGAAGTGGGGACTTATCGTACAAGAGTTGGAAGTATCCACGGCATCTTCTGAAGAAGTAGCAACCAAGTTGCAACAAAGTGACCTGATCTACGTGTCGGGTGGCAACACCTTTTTTCTGTTACAGGAGCTTCGCAGAAGTGGAGCAGAGAAATACATACAGGCTCACATCCAAGAAGGGAAAATATACATCGGAGAGTCGGCGGGTTCCATCATTCTCGCCCCTGATATTGCCTATGTGAAAGCTATGGATGATTGCGCGGTAGCACCGGACTTGTCCAGTTACGAAGGGCTGAATGCGGTTGATTTTTATCCCGTGCCGCATGTGGGTTGTCCCCCTTTTGTAGAGTCGGCAGCTCAGGTCATGGATGAGTATCAGTCCACATTGCCTCTCGTACCTATAACGAACTCCGAGGTTATTATCATAGATGGAGACCAGTACCGGATTAGTAGCATTTAACGTCGATTTCAATGATGTTTATTCAAAAATAGAGCGAATACATCTGTACGCCATATCGCGCTTGAAGGGAGGTTGTAGAGATGGGGACAGGATCAGGATCAGTAACGAATCATACACCATCCTTCTCAGGCAGTCTTTTTCAGGAACGCCTTCGCACCGAAGATTGGGGTCCGCGTTTTTTCGCTTATTATTACAAACAATGGGATGATTATCAGATGTCCTACCACACTCATGACTCCACGGAAATTATGTACATCATTACGGGCATGTGCCGAGTGGATGTGAGGATGGCAGATGGAAGCTCGGAACAGGCGGTGTTGAAAAAAGGACAGTTCATCCTGCTGGATGCAGGGGTTCCCCATCGGCTGTTGGTGCAGGATGGCGTGCCGTGCCGTGCCGAATGCTCAATGTAGAATTCGGTTTTGCGCGTACTGCATCTGGACAACTTACCATAAAGCAACTTGCGCTGGAAGAGGATACGGTTCATGCTTTTCTAACTCGATCTACTCCTTATCTTGTTTTGCCTGACCCGGAAGAAGTGTATCACACGATGAAAAGCCTGGTGCTTGAACTGGATCAGCGTGGTTTGCTGGAGCAAAGGCAAGTACAGACACAGGTACAGGTACAGGTACAGGCACAGGGGCAGGGACAGAAACAGGAACTGGAACAATCACAAGAGCAGACGAAATCTGGACCTCCTCCTGTACACATGCGGGTGATTCCTGCCGAAGAGCGAATGCTTCATCGTGAAGCCCGAAACCTGAGCTCCCCGGAGCAGGGGATGCTGGTACGCACTCTTTTTATCCAATTGCTCGTTCGGATTGCAAGACTGCGAGGCGAGATGGAACGAAGTGCACTGGATCAGACAGAGCTCTATGTCAAACGTACGATTGAATTCATGCATCACAATATGGATCGCAGTATTCAGATGAAAGATATCGCGGCAGCAGTCAATTTACATCCAGGGTATTTGCACCGCATTTTCCGTAATTATATGCAATGGACTCCGACCGATTATTTGACGATGCTACGGATGGAGAAGGCCAAGATGTTGCTGCAGCAGACCAATATTCCGATCTCCGAAATTTCAGACTATGTGGGTGTGGGCAGTAGGCAGTATTTTCATATGCTTTTCAAAAAGTATACGGGCCAGACACCTGTTCAATACCGGGATTCCATGGAGCGAATTCAGTGGAGTTACCCGGAGGAATTGGAGTAGAAGCAGGGCCGCCGTGCTGGAACAGGAGGGTAGAAACTAAATGTTGAACTGAAAGGGTATTCATGATATCCTTTGTTCAGAAGTAACCCATTCGTTGATAATGTAGTAGTAATTTAATATATTCAGGATTGTGACTGTTCGGCAGGCGATACCTAAATTGTTCGTAGTAAACATGAGTTGTGCATGTTACTGCTTCAATTTAGGTTTTTTTTATAGGGAATTTTGATTTTTCGAAGAATTTTATGAAATATTAACGGGACGAGCCTGTGATGAGTTGGGGGTGATGCAGATGAAGATTAGGAAAATTTTTAATAACAATGTGATTTTACTGACGGATGATAACGGGCACGAAATGATCGTGATGGGAAAAGGGATCGGGTATAACAAACATAACAGTGATGTTATCGACTTTTCACAAGTAGAGAAAAAGTTCGTCGTTGAAAAAGCAACGTCTGACAAACTGATGGGGCTGATTGGTGAGATTCCAACTGAACATCTGGAGTTGTCGAACGAAATTATTGAATATGCCGAACAACAGCTTGCTCTCAAATTCAGTGACAACATCTACATCACCCTGACAGATCATATCAGCTTCGCACTGAGAAGGTTCCCTGAAGGCATCATTGTGAAGAATGCTTTGCTGTGGGAGATCAAAAAATTCTATGCAGCCGAATATGAAGTTGCCTTTAAGGCGCTCCACATTATTGAACAGAAAACAGGTGTGAAGTTGCCAGAGGATGAGGCTGGTTCCATTGCCCTTCATTTTGTGAATGCACAGCAGCGTGGGCAGGATATGAAACAAACCTATCAGATGACGAAGATTGTTAACGATCTAGCCAATATTGTGAAATACCATTTTGGAATCAAACTGGACGAAAACTCGATTAATTACAGCCGTTTCCTCACACATTTGCGTTATTTTGCGTACCGAATTCTTCATGATGAGCTGATTCCGGAGGATCGAGATTCTTTATACGATCATGTAAAGGATAAGTACCCCGAATCGTACGCGTGCGCGAAAAAGATTAGAAACTACCTGGAGATTAACTACGAGAAAATAACAACGAATGAGGAAATGGTTTATTTCATGCTCCACATTCACCGGGTCACGAACCGTGAGCATGATCTGACGGAAGAATGAAGAAATATTGATACAAACTTATACATT
This sequence comes from Paenibacillus polysaccharolyticus, assembly GCF_900102085.1. Lineage (GTDB taxonomy): Bacteria > Bacillota > Bacilli > Paenibacillales > Paenibacillaceae > Paenibacillus > Paenibacillus polysaccharolyticus. Next base: position 218,582 of record NZ_FMVM01000004.1, read on the forward strand.
AGGGATTGTGACTGTTCGGCAGGCGAAACCTGAACTGAGGCTTGTGTATTGACTAAGGTCAGTAAACGAGCTTCAGTTCAGGTTTTTATTTTGTCATCGTAATATGTCATCCGAAATGATGAAGTGAGATCTGAATTGTAGTGATTATTCAAAGTATGGGGGGAACAACATGGATCATCTCAAATTAGCTCAAAACATTGTAGACCGCGTTGGAGGAAGGGAGAACATTCAATCGCTGACTCACTGCGCTACCCGTTTACGATTTGTCTTGAACGATAATCGGAAAGCCGATGCAGACACACTCGAAAACACAGCAGGTATCTTGAAGGTGGTTGAAAGCGGCGGACAATTTCAGGTTGTTGTAGGCAATGACGTGTCCGAGGTGTACAAACATATCGTTGCAGAAGGGGAATTCGATGGAGCAGGTTCTGGTGCAAGCTCTGAAAAAGAAAAGAAGAGCATTCGTTCAGCCATCTTTGGCCTGATATCGGGCAGTCTAACGCCATTAATCCCGGTATTTGCCGGAGCTGGTCTGGTCAAAGCACTGTTAATCGTTCTAGAAAGAGCAGGCTGGATTGCTGTGGATAGTGGAACATACGCGATATTGGCTGCTGCGGGGAACTCAATCTTTTATTTCCTGCCGATTCTTCTCGGCATCACGATTGCGAAAGTTCTCAATGTGAATTCTTATGTGGCGGCCGCAATCGGGGCTGCATTGATGGAGCCGAATTTTACGGCTTTGACAGCAGCAGGAACTACAACTCATTTCCTAGGCATTCCGGTATCGCTAATGAACTACGCTTCGTCGGTCTTTCCGATGTTTATCGCCGTTAGCATTTACGCGGTTCTGGAGAAGTTTTTAAAGAAGATCATGCACAAAAATGTGCAGTTGTTCGCGGTTCCGTTCTTCTCTCTTGTCATTATGGTACCGCTCACGGCCATGTTGATTGGTCCATTCGGGCAGTATGTAGGTCAGTGGATTGGGGATATTGTTAATTTCCTGATTAACAGTAACTCTGTCATCGCAGGTATTATTCTGGGAGGAACGTGGTCCTTCCTTGTATTGCTTGGACTACACTGGGCAACGGTGCCTATTATTATGGGGAATCTGAGCGCTGGGGGCGATCTCATTGCACCTCTTGCGGCAACATCCGTTGCGGCTTCGATGGGGATTGGTCTCGGGGTATTCCTGAAAACAAAGGATAAAGATCTTAAGGCCTTAAGCGGTTCATCTTTCCTGTCTGCGATCCTGTCCGGGGTTACTGAACCTATTCTGTATGGTATCATTCTGCGTTATCGCAAAACTCTCATCTATCTGGTAGCCGCTGGAGCCATTGCCGGTGGATTGATGGGATATCTCGGTGTGAAGTTGATTGTGTTCAATTTCTTCCTCAATGTGTTCACACTACCTGCCCAGAGTCCGATGTTGTATTACATTATTGGCGTGTTGACTGCGATTGCGGGCGGAGCCCTGTGTGTGGTGCTGTTTGGTTACGAGAGCAAGAAAAATGATCAGGTTGCTGAAGGTCTGAAGGTACAGAAAGACAAGAGTCATCAAGTGGCAAGCGAGAATGGAAGTGGAAATAAAAATGAACGTCAAAACGAAAGAGAAGGTAACCAGCAATTGATTTCTGGATCAGGTACGGGGAAAATGGAACAAAATGCTGCTGGGATCGACGCGAACGTTGCGATGGAAAGCCTGATTACGAGTCCACTCGAAGGAACGGTCATTCCGCTTCATGACGTGGAGGATGTCGTATTTTCCTCGGAGTCAATGGGGAAGGGCGTAGCCATCATTCCGTCCAAAGGTCAGCTCGTATCCCCGGTAGACGGGGTCGTGTCGGTCACGATGAAAAGTGCACATGCTATCGCAGTCACCTCGGACGAAGGTGTCGAAATTCTCATGCATATCGGCATAGATACGGTGAGATTAAAAGGGAAGTATTTTACTCAGAAGGTTCAGCAAGGGAACCGAATCCGTAAGGGAGAGGTACTGATTGAATTTGATATGGATCAGATTCGGAACGAAGGTTTTAAGCTGACCACGCCAATTGTGGTGACGAACTCCGATCAATTCCGCGATATTACGCCGTTGCTGTCAGAAGGAACGGTTGCTGTCACAGAGGAACTGTTATCTGTTCGATCCTAAATCAGATCAGAGGGGAATAGAGCAAGATGAAACTGATTGTTAATGCAGATGATTATGGCATCACGATGAGAGTGAGCGAAGGCATCATTCATGGAATGAAACAGGGTCTGATTACAGATACCTCGGCGTTGGTGAATTCGGTACATTTTGAGAAGAGTAGCGTTATGGCCCTTGAAGCGGGCATTACGTCTATGGGGGTTCATCTGAACCTGACGTTCATGACCCCTGTGCTGGAAGCTTCGGCTGTTCAGAGTATCGTGGACGAGTCGGGCCGTTTCTATCGAAAACCTGGACTTATTCCTTCGACCTATGATCCTGGGGAAGTACGCGCGGAGTTGAAGGCACAGATCGAGAAGTTTCTCGCTTCCGGGCTAACATTGAATCATCTGGATACCCATCATGGAGTGAGTGTGAAAAATGCACAAATGTTGGACTTGGTCATGGAACTGGCCCGGGAATATAACGTTCCCATGCGAAGAGATGATATCTTATCTCCGGAGTTGAACGGCAAGCTTGTGGATGCGGGGATTCGGTCTACGGATATATTGTGTGGTGATCCAGCTATGCCTACTCTGCAGGAATCATGGTTTCGCGGGGTACTGGATCAGTATAAGGAATCGGAAGATATCGTTGAGATTGCTGGGCATCCAGGTTATGCGGATGATGAACTGCGAAGTATCTCATCTCTGGTAGAGGAGCGTGAGCATGATCTTGCGGTGTTGCTCAATCCGGCACTACGGGAATATGTGGAGGAACAAGGGATTCAACTCATTAGCTATAGTCAACTGTAGTTGAGGATATGAGAAGAATTGAGAATAATAAGAAAAGATAAGATAAGTTAGGATTTTTGACACTCTGCCTCCGAACAGGTCATGATTTTGATAACGCTCTCCATCTCACTGTTGCTACAATGAACCCATGAAGCAAGTCATTAACCGAAGCCGTAAGGTTCGGATTACGGGAGGACATGTACATGTCGTTCAAAGTAGCGTTTATCGGGGCGGGCAGCATTGGTTTTACAAGAGGATTGTTGCGTGATCTGCTCACCGTACCGGAATTCAATAACATCGAGATCGCATTCTGCGATATTAATCAGCACAATCTCGACATGGTCACCGAGCTGTGCCAGCGGGATATCCGAGAGAATGGATTGAATATTCAGATTCAGCCGACAACCAATCGGAGAGAAGCGTTGAAAGACGCCAAGTATGTTCTGTGTACGATTCGTGTAGGGGGACTGGAAGCTTTTGCAACCGATGTCGATATTCCGCTCAAATACGGGGTGGATCAATGTGTCGGGGATACGTTGTGTGCAGGCGGCATTATGTATGGACAGCGCGGGATTGCCGAGATACTTGAGATCTGCAAAGATATTCGCGAACAGAGTGCGCCGGATGTGCTGCTCCTGAATTACTCCAATCCGATGGCGATGCTGACCTGGGCGTGCAACAAATACGGTGGTGTGCGCACAATTGGACTATGTCACGGCGTTCAGCATGGACATCATCAGATTGCGGAAGTGTACGGGCTAGAAAAGAGTGAAGTGGATATTATCTGTGCAGGTATCAATCATCAGACATGGTATATTCAGGCGTCCCACAAAGGTAAGGATCTTACGGGGGAATTGCTGGAAGCTTTTGAGAAGCATCCCGAGTACAGCCGTACGGAGAAAGTTCGGATCGATATGTTGCGCCGCTTTGGTTATTACAGTACAGAATCCAATGGTCATTTAAGTGAATATGTACCATGGTATCGCAAACGTCCTGAAGAGATTAATGACTGGATTGACCTGGGAAGCTGGATTAACGGTGAAACGGGTGGATATCTGCGCGTGTGTACCGAGGGGCGTAACTGGTTCGAAACGGATTTTCCAAACTGGATGGAGGATGATCCGATGCAGTATTTACCAGAGAAACGCGGCGAAGAGCACGGCTCTTATATCATAGAGAGCCTGGAGACGGGACGTGTGTATCGGGGACATTTTAACACTGTGAACAACGGGGTGATCTCCAACTTGCCGGATGATGCCATCATTGAAGCACCGGGTTATGTGGATCGTAACGGCATTTCGATGCCGCATATCGGCGAACTGCCTCTGGGCCCAGCGGCGGTGTGCAATGTGAGTATTTCCGTGCAGCGCCTTGCGGTGGAGGCAGCAGTGCATGGGGACGATAAGCTGCTACGACAGGCATTTATGATGGACCCTCTGGTAGGCGCGGTTTGTAATCCGAAGGAAATCTGGCAGATGGTCGATGAGATGCTGGTTGCACAGGCGAAGTGGTTGCCACAGTACAGTGATGCGATTACAGCTGCAGAAGAGAGACTTGCTACGGGTGATCTTATTCCAACCAAGGCATACGAAGGCGCAGCACGTCTGAAGGTCAAAACGGTAGAAGAGATGCAGCAAGATCGGGAGGCCGCGAATAAAAACGCAGGTGAGTCCGATAAAGGCAAGGACCGCGAGAAAGTGTAGCAGTAGAGAGTGCAGGAATAAGAGTCATTACAGCAGCATAACAATAACCAGCGCAAAAGCATAAAAACAGCATGATAATGAGGCATAAATAACAGCGTGAATGAAGCGGAAGAGAAGAGAAAATGAGGACGGAGCAGCATTAGAGCTGCTTCGTCTTTTTGTTGTGGGCACATAAAACCAATTACAATGCACAACATATTACCTTTACAGACATAGTAATATGTCTTATAGTATACTCAGAGTAAGAGGGAGAGCGGTGAGACGCACAGATGGATGTACAAGTGATTAACAGTGACCTGATTCGGGGCAATATTGACCCCATTATTTTGAGTGTGCTTATTCCGTCAGATAACTATGGGTATGGCATTATTAAGGAAATATATCGCAAAAGCGGGGAGCAGTTTGAACTCAAGGAGCCGACGCTGTATTCCAGTCTGAAACGGCTGGAGAAGAGTGGGTACGTGGAGTCTTATTGGGGTGAGGAGACGCAGGGTGGAAGGCGGAAATACTACCGGATTTCCAGCCAGGGACGTGAAGTTTATCAATTACAGGTTCAAGCTTGGCATGCAGCCAAAACGTTAATCGATTGCATGATTGCCACCGGTGAAGAAGGAGATGAGTAAGGATGACGCTCGAGAGACGGATGAATCGGCATTTGGAGAGTTTATTTGCAGGTGCACAGGATACACTGGAGCATCGGGAGTTGAAAGAAGAAATTCGTAGCAATCTTGCCGCACGAATACATGATTATCTGGCCGAAGGCATGAGCGAGGAGCAAGCTTTCCAGACAGCGATACAGCATATGGATGGTATGGAACAATTCATGAGTGATTATCGGCTTGTGAAACGTGTTCCTTATTGGACAGCGCTGTGGCAATCGACCCTTATCTACAGCCTGGTTGCCTGGATTATCACGATTCCTACACGAGTGATGTTAGGCGGTGCTGCTCTGAACAATCTGCTTTTGATCATTAGCCTGATTGTGGGAGCCGCTTATGTAGTTTACTCGATGAGCAACAGAGAGAATGGCAGTGGATCTTCCGATACAGAAAAGACCACACGGGTTCGTGTGTTAGTGTTGAAGCAGTGGCAACGTAGAGCATGGTGGCTGTGGGCAGCCGTTGTGCTTGTGCTTTGGGGTACGCAGGCAGCATTGCGATTTGGAAGCAATATTTGGTTTGACCGACCCATTCAGGTGAATGGACCCTACCAGCTCGCTGTCATTTTGTTTGCTTTTGCATTACCGCTACTTAGTATCCTCATTCCTCTGGTCGTTCACCGGGCATACCGGATCGTTAGCAAATACGAAGTGAGTGATAACATATGAACGGAAAAAATCGGTGGATTGTTTCCTTATTTATTATCGGGTTATTGGGTCTTGTCGTGGTGGAAGGCTTCATTAATCCTAAAATTGCGGCAGATCAGAGTCGATATGAAGCCGAGCAGAATAGTTCGCTGACGCATGATTTTACGGCCTTGGCCAAATATCAAAATGCGTACATGGGGAATTTCTCGAATCTAAGTCATCTGAATCAGAATCTGCCGTTACATGAGCAGTTGGATGGCTATCAGCTGTTTCCTGAAACATTGACCGCTCAGATTAATTACAGTCTGAATACAGATGAGATGGATGCGGTGCAACTTGATCGAATCCTCGTGTATAACGCTCTTGCAAACTTTGTACTGATCGATAATCTGGAGCAGGTTGTCTACCAGTTCAAAGACACACGGGTTGTGTTCGACCGCAAGCTCGCGCAGCAATGGGCTGGAACAGAGCTTAAAGCGCTACAAAAGCCGGAGCGCTGGGATTCTATCGTTCGCGAGAAGCTGGTGCAACCGGCTGATGTGCGGGCTTTATTTTCACAAATTGTTGACAATTCTTAGGGTTGAATTCGCTGGAAATGGGCAAGGTGCTCGACTCTTCTCTCATGCTATGTTATTATAAGTCTCTGATAACGTGGTAACGAACTAAAGCGTTTGAGCTTGGTCATAGACATGGAGGGGTACGAGAGATGAGAAAGAAAGCAATTCTACTATTATTTATTAGCATATGTATGATCATTATGGCGGGCTGTTCCAGCTCGGCAAGTAAAGACGAGAATACGATCATTGTAGGGATCGACGATAAGTTTGCTCCAATGGGATTCCGGGATGAGAAGAATGAAATCGTTGGGTTTGACATTGATTATGCCCGTGCAGCTGCGGAGAAAATGGGTAAAAAGGTGACTTTCCAGCCGATTGATTGGTCTTCCAAAGAGTCGGAGCTCAACAGCGGCCGGATCGATATGATCTGGAACGGATACACGATTACAGATGAGCGCAAAGAGAAAGTGCTTTTCACCAAGCCTTATCTGGAGAACAGTCAGGTTGCAATTACTCTGGCAGACTCCCCGATTACGAAGCTGGACGAACTGGACGGCAAAAATGTAGGATTGCAGGCACTGTCCTCAGCGGCAGATGCGCTGGCGGCAAGTCCTCTGAAGGATAAAGTTAAAGCTTCCGAATTCAAAGATAATGTACTGGCGCTGACTGATCTGAAAACGAAACGTCTGGACGCAGTCATCATTGATGAAGTGGTCGCAAGATATTATATGTCGAAGGAAGAAGGTACCTTCAAATTGCTGGATGAATCACTGGCGCCAGAGCAATATGGCATCGGGATCAAAAAAGGCAATGAAGAACTTCTCAATCAGCTGCAAAATGCGCTGGATGAGCTGAACACGGACGGCCAAGCCGCTGAAATCTCTAAGAAATGGCTTGGTGAGGATAAGGTTCTGAAGTAAGAAGAATCATTTAGAATTGAATTTGCGAATTTGAAAGTAGCCAGGTGAAATACACCTGACAAATAATGATGTGAGCTTTTCCCAGTTGGGGAAACTGTACTCACGAAAACGATGACCCCGTATTCCATGATGGAGCGATATGCTTCCAAGGAGTGCGGGGTTAACAGATTAGAGGAGAACTAATTCATGAATTGGGACTATATTTCAACGATTATAAAACCGATGCTGGAAGGTGCACAAACGACGATTTTCTTATTTTTACTTGCGATTGTGCTATCGGTCCCCCTAGGATTCGCGGTAACGTTGGCGATGCGGAGCCAGTTCAAACCGCTGGCTTGGATTGCACACACATACGTCTATGTGATGCGTGGGACACCGTTACTTTTGCAAGTATTATTTTTCTGTTTCGGCCTTCCATTACTTCCGGTCATCGGAGAGTATCTGGTCTTTGATCGTTTCATTGCAGCGGCTATCGCATTTATTCTGAACTATGCAGCTTACTTTGCAGAAATCTTTCGGGGCGGATTGTTGTCCATTGATAAAGGTCAGCATGAGGCGGCCAAAGTGCTTGGACTCACGAAGTGGCAGACCATGACGAAAGTTATCATTCCACAGATGGTTCGGGTGGTGCTCCCAGCCACAGCGAACGAGGCCATTACGCTGGTTAAAGATACGGCATTGCTCTATGCTGTAGCTGTACCAGAGTTGCTCTATTATGCGCAAGCCGCAGTGAATCGGGATTTGCAACTCATTCCATTTTTCGTAGCGGCGATTATGTATTTGCTTATGACTCTGGTGCTTACCTTGCTATTCAAGGTTCTGGAGAAGCGCTTTTCGTATGAATAAATCAAATCTGTTCAATCAAAGGACTGTCTGCATATGACCTATAGTATAGAAGTAAATCAGTTGAAAAAATCATTTGGCACACTGGATGTGCTGAAACAGGTATCTTTTAACGTGGCGCCAGGGGAAGTCATTGCGGTCATCGGGCCTTCGGGTTCGGGGAAAAGCACAATGCTGCGCAGCCTGATCCACCTGGAGGATATTACGGGCGGAACGATTCGCATTCAGAATCAGACACTGGCGGATGACGGAAGGTACGTAGGTGCTGCCGAGATTCGGAAGATTACCGATCGTATGGGCATGGTGTTTCAGCATTTTAACTTGTTCCCGCATCTGACTGTACAGGCTAACCTGGAACTCGCACCGAAGACGTTGAAAAAGGAAAGTACCAAAGTCATTCGTAGCCGCAGTGCGGAATTACTCGCCAAAGTCGGATTGTCGGACAAGGCCGATGTTTATCCGGCCAATCTGTCCGGTGGACAGAAGCAACGCGTAGCGATTGCCCGTGCCCTGATGATGCAACCGGACATCCTGCTCTTTGATGAGCCAACCTCAGCACTCGACCCGGAACTGACGGGAGAAGTACTTCGCGTCATCAAGCAATTGGCACAGGAAAACATGACGATGATGATTGTCACACACGAGATGAGCTTTGCTCGTGATGTTGCGGATCGTGTCTTCTTCATGGACAATGGCGAAATTGCCGAGCAAGGCCCACCCGATCAACTGTTCGGTGCACCCAAGCTCGCACGTACCCAGACGTTTTTAAAGAGAGTAGATATGGAAGAGTAACGGTGGAGCGTGATTTAAAACAGGTGCGAATGCCAAGCTCCCATGAAATCCCTGGGGGATTCGCACCTGAGAATAGGCTGATTTGAACCCTTTTGGCATATTACCTTGAATATTTTAAGGTTTTTATATTAAGATTAAACTAATTAGTAGAAGAATTAAACGAGAACACGTAATAAAGTATACAATCTATGCTTTTATTACGTGTTTTTTCGCTGTCGCACTCCGTATGGAGTGCGTGGATTGAAATTACCGGATCTAATGAATCTATGGCTTAAAACCAAAGTCGCACTCTGTATGGAGTGTGTGGATTGAAATCCGTTATTTCCTTGGTATATTTTGTTCGATGTCACGTCGAACTCCATACGGAGTACCTGAATTGAACTCTGATTTTCTCGGCTTCGCTTACAACCAACACGCTAACGATCACAGAGAAGCTTATTTTGTCGTTTCGGCGACCTTTGGAATTCTAACGATCACCACAAGCGTTATTTGGGCTGAAATCCTCAAAATGTAGCGTAGATCACTGTACATCAAGTAAATAAGCTTTCTGGTGATCGTTAGATTTTATAAATGCCTAAAATAGGCTGAATAGCGTCGCTGGTGATCGTTAGAATTTGGAAAGCCGGAGATCGTCCACAGTAGGGTGAATCTGGCATCTGGCGAACTGTAGATCGCCCATACTAGTGTTCTTTTAGAACGAAACTTTCCCCAAAGGAAATATGGGTGGGAGAAACCTCGAGTTCATACGATCTTTCCAAGAGACACGCACCACTATTTTTGATAAAACTATGCCAGTTGGTTGATGCAGTCTTTAGTGTTATAGTTTTGACTGCGGGTGTATTTTACATATTAGGAGTACGAACAATATGCTACTTATTACTAGAAAATTAATAAATCGACTAAGCGAACCTTACAAAGAAGCAGATATGCTGGCCTGTTATGTTACGTCACAAGCGATTTCCTCAACGACATCTCGAGCTATATTGCTGATCAATCTTGACGTGCTTAAAATTTTGTTCCTCAATTTATTTTCTTCCAAAGTTGTTCAAATGGTTCGAATACCACTTTCAGATCTGGAGCAACAGCGACTCAAATCCGGGGTTTCGTTGGCGTCGATATGGTCATTTCAGTCTCATGGTATTCATTATCGATTTAGCATCATCAAAAAAATGCTTACGCTCGGCTCCATGCAAGCAGAGTTTCTAGAGTTTGTTGAAGAACATGTTGTGAGAGCCTGACGATAAGTATAAAATCTTTTTGCTTATAACATGAAGCCGGCAAAGGTTATTTTATTATAAAAACAAATTCAAAAAGGCATATCCATTGTCCCAACTCGCTGCATCACAGCCAGTCTGACATAAAGGATATGCCTTTTACATTTCTATAACCGTTTGTGTTGATATTTATATTAAATCGAACATGATAGCTAAGTTTTATACCAAAGCTGAATATCTTATCTAAGCCTGAAATACAGCTTCACTGCTGAGACTTTCGTTTTCCACCGTGCGATGTTTCAGGAAATACGTTAATGTACCGACCAGACCGAGAACAGCGAAGATGCACAGAATGCCGATCTGATCCCAGGCAACGCCGAATTGTCCGCTGGAGATGACCGCTTTGTATCCCGTTACGGAGTATGTCATTGGTAGCCATGGGTTGAACACTTTCAGCCAGTTCGGAATGAGTTCCAGTGGGAACGTTCCCGCGCTGGTGGTGAGTTGGAAGATGAGCAGCAGGATGGCAATAAAGCGTCCCGGATTCTCCAGCCAAGTTACCAATGCCTGAATGATGTACATGAAGCTCAGACTCGTCACAAAGCTGAACAAAAGGAATAGCGGCACACTCTGTACCTTCAGGCCAAGCCCGTACAATACCAGCCCGGAAGCGAGCAAAGATTGAACGCCACTCATAATGGTGAAGGCAAGGGTTTTGCTGACAAATCGATTCCATCCACTTGCGTCACTTACACTACTACCACGTGTTGGCACAACCAGCGTTGCAATCAACGCACCGACAAATAATCCGAGTGATAGAAAATAGGGCGAAAAACCTGTGCCGTAGTTGGGCACTTCGTTTAATTTGTGTTCATCGACATGAACAGGTTCGGCATACATCGTAACCAGTTCATCGGTCTTTTTGACACTGCTCGTTTGTTGCGCAGCGTCGTTTAATTTGGTGGCGAGTTCACCGGAACCGTCCGTTAACTTGATCGTGCCTTCTTGCAGCTTACCAGCACCATCAGCCAGCTTAAGAGAACCGTCCGTAAGGGTGGAAACTCCGCCTTCCAGCTGGCTTACGCCAGACAACAGCTTACTTGCGCCAGTATTCAGTTGCTCTGATCCTGTTGCCAGTTTGGCACCGCCAGCGGCGGCTTCGTTTAATTTGGCGTTGAATTGGTTTAGCCCAGCGCTCAACTTTTCTTGTCCGCCGGATAACTGTGCTGCGCCTTGTACCAGCCGCTCTTCACCTTGAACCAACTGGCTACTGCCTTGATGCAATTGTTGCTGTGCAGCTTGCAGTTGCTGACTTCCGGCAACGAGTTGCTGTCCGCCTTGATATACCTGCTCACTGCCAGCGGCAACGGCCTGACTAGCCGCGAGTAACTGTTGAACAGCGGGGCTGGCTGCCAGTTCGGGACTGGACTTTGCTAATTGAGCCAGACCTTGGGCGACCGCTTTGGCGCCTTCGCTGACTTTGCCGCTGCCTTCCACGGAAGTTTGCAGTCCGGCGGTCAGCTTGGCACTGCCTTGTTCGGTAGCTGCGAGTCCGGCGTCCAGTTTGGACGCACCTTCTTGCGCAGCTTGGATACCGGCATGCAGCTGTTTGCTGCCAGCTGCAGCCTGCGTTGCGCCGTCACCCAGCTTGGTGCCGGCGGCAGCTAATTGTGCGAGACCACTCGATAATGTGCTCGCGCCAGTGTGAAGATCACCTGTGCCTTTGGCGAGGGTGGCTGTGCCTTTTTTTAACGAAACGGCGCCGGTTTGCAGTTTGCCTGCACCGTCAGCCAGTTTCGCCAGGTTTTCTTTTAACGTAGCCGTCCCTTCGTCCAGTTTGCTTGCTCCATCATGAATTTTACCTGCGCCATCTCCGGCATCCGCCAAACCGTCCGAGATTTTCTCGACCTTATCCAGCAGGGTTTCGGTATATGATTCTGTGACTTTGGCAGAGACTTTGGAGCGAATCTGTTTCACCGCCGTACCGCCGATCTGACCCGCAAGGAAGTTGTACCCTTCGTTGGGCTCGTAAATCAACTCTGCCGGAGCCGGATGCTCATCCATGAGGGTAGTTGCTTTGGCGGAAAAGTCCTCCGGAATGACAATGGTCATGTAATATTTGTTATCCTTCATGCCTTGTTCTGCCTGGTCGCGGGTGACGAACTGCCAGTTGAAATCATCGCTTTTCTTCAGCTCATCGACCAGATTCTGACCGACTTCAAGCGATTTGTCATTGTAAACTGCACCCTGATCCGTGTTGACCACGGCGACAGGTAATTCATTCATTTTGCCATATGGGTCCCAGAAGGCGTTCAGGAACAGTCCGCTATATAACACGGGAATGAACAGCACCACGAGAATTGGAATAAATACTTTTGGTTTCTTGAAGGCGGATTTCAGATCCTGCCCAAATACACGCAATGATTTCATGATGTTCTCTCCCTATCTTACGCTTATCCCTTGTTTCTCTATTTAGTATGGTATGTGTGCGTCTGCGGGCGTTTCTCTAGTTGGGGGATAATCCATTTTTGAGAAAAAGACCTACAAACGCTTTGATCTGATCCTTGTGCAAGGTAGGATGCGTTTTATTCCAATCGGATGTTAGGCTGACGTACAGCTTCAGTAACACAAACGAGACTAGTTTAGGATTGTCGCTCCGAATCTGCTGTAACTCCATGGCCCGACTAACCTGACGCTCGAGATATTCGAGAATGGCCTTCTCTACTTTTTGCAGACCCTCTCTCGCTTGGGGTGTTCCGAAATCGTTAACCTCTTGGAAAAGCTTGATCAGTAGCTCATGCTCCTCCCGATATTCTAGCAACGAGTCCATACTCTGATGCACGTTATCCAGAAAAGAGTTTTCTTCCTTCACCGTCTGTTCCGTAATCCGTTTCATGTCTGCAATAATCGAGCGCAGGATCTCATCAAACAATTCTTCTTTGTTCTCGAAAAAGGTATAGATCGTTCCTTTGCCCACATTGGCCAGTCTCGCCACTTGCTCCATCGTTGTGGCTTTGTAGCCAAACAGGGCAAAGGATTTCTCGGCAGAGTCCATCACCTGTTGCCTTCGATCTATCGTTTTCACGGCTATGCACCTCCTTGGGGTCTGACGTGTGTAATGGGTGAAGCGGGTAAAACATAAATTAGGATTGACCAGTTTACTGTTTTGGTCAGTTGGTCGTAATTTAATGTAGCACTTGTGTATGGAGTTGGATGTGATCTATGTCATAGTTTGGAAAGTGGACATTGTGATGTGGGGAGATAGGGAAACAGGGAAGGGGGAGTATTTGATGCCTTTTGGCAACAACGATCTGGAAAAAGATTGAATTCGTTGGCGGGAACACATAGAATAGTAGTGAAAAAACGTAGTTTTGTGATGTGTACGAACGTACTATACGTGCTTTTCGCGCTGTCTCACTCCGTATGGAGTGTGTGGATTGAAATCATAGGGGGGAGTCGGTATCAAAATGAGCAATCGGCTACTCACTCGAGATTAGAAGTTTTGAAGATGTTATCCATATATCTACCGATGAGGAGTGTCAGGACATGTCCATACATCACATAGGTCAAAAGGTTACTTTTGCCGATATCAAAACGAGGTTGCCTCACGAAAGCTGGATGTATACACAGAATGAAGCACATGATGGTGAATTTGATGCCGAGGAAGTATGGCTGCATTCAGGTGATCTTCATATCAATGAGCTGTTGCTGGATGAGGGGCCTTTTTTAATTATGGTGGAGGGAAATCTGATCGTTGATCGTTATATTGGAAACACCGAATCCGACGCGGCCTCTTCTAACCTGGTTGTGCTTGGTGATCTTACAACGCCTTATATGCTCGTGGGAGGGCAGGAAATATATATTACAGGTAATCTTTTTGTGGAGGATATGTTCTGGGGAGATTACAACCATGGAGAATTGACGGTGAGAGGCAACGTAGAAGGTGGGCTGCTAGTAAGTACAGAGCAATATGGAATTCAGATTCAAGGACAGCGGAAAGTGAAGCGTCAGCTCGAAGATTGGGAGGATCTCGGACCATGGCAAGGATTTGACATGCTGGAGTTATTTGTTCCGGAATGTGTAATTGACGAAGATACAGAAGAGCCGTTTCCATGGCGAGAAGAGATGATAAAGAGGCTACAGCAGGGACAGCCTATCATTAAACGAGAGTATATTTATGCCGCAGAACTAGCGCCAGATGTACCGGATTGGTTCGAAGATCATCAGTTCACCGCTGAGAACATTGAGCGTCTTACTCACCCTTCATTATTACCTGTAAGAGAGCATGGTGAGTTGCTGAACAGCTATGAGTTTTGGGTGGATGGACAGTTTTGCCGAGGTTCTGTCTACGGGGATGAGTATACGGAAGGCTATTTCCGGAGTCTGTATTTTCAAGACGACCACGGCTGTGCATTGTTGCTCAAAATAGAGCCAGCAGACCAAGCTTCAGGCTCTCCTAATGAACTTGCCCAGCAAGCGGGCACTCCTGTCTGGAGGATCTCAGGCGCATATCGTTATGTGAACAGTGAGAACTCCGAATGGAGCTTATTTACGGAAGAATCACCTTCAGATATTCAGCAGTTAAGCAACCGTGGATGGGATACTTTGCTGCAGTCCGTATCGAACTACCAGTATGTCCGCACCTTGATTTCGACGCAACATATTCGTGATTTATTAGCGTTGCCTATCGCGGAGCCGTATGACGATTATTATGATGATGACCGGCATGGGTTGTGGATTGAAGACTTCTACTTTGCATTTCGACAAGCAGGTCAAATGTATAATGATGTTCCCCAGCCAGCTATGCTGCGTATTGGTAGAGAGTATACGGATACACAAGGGGAAACGAAGGTCGAGAAATACTTCTATACGATACACCAGCATGCGGACGGCTCGGAGATTGTGTTAATTGAATACTCGGCTCAGGAGGAAGAGGATGAAGAAGAGCCGTTGTTGCTTGAACTTCATTATGTAGGTGGTCCCCAATTACTACATGCCGTTCAATTGCTGGAACGTGGA
This sequence comes from Paenibacillus polysaccharolyticus, assembly GCF_900102085.1. GTDB lineage: Bacteria > Bacillota > Bacilli > Paenibacillales > Paenibacillaceae > Paenibacillus > Paenibacillus polysaccharolyticus. The sequence goes on from NZ_FMVM01000004.1 coordinate 233,855, forward strand.
CGCAAAGAGCTGATGCAAGCGAATCAGGATTTGCTGGATGGAGAACTGCCCTATGCTGTTGAATCCTTTGCGAAGCGATATTGGAAATCCAAAGGATACCTGAAATAAAAGAGCTACACCATAATACAAGACACCCAGACAGGATATTGCACCTGACCAGGCGTCTCTGTTTGGAGTTCGTCGATTGAAATATGTGAACTTAAGTAAGTTGTTAAAAAATAAAAAAAGATGCTCGTCTGAGCACCTACACACTGGTATAATTTAAAATGTACAGCCAATTTGTGGTGGGTATAGACAGTCCTCCGGTAAGGAGGTGGTGTCTATGAATTTCTCTTTTTCAGATGTAATCATGTTCGCAACGTTAATTATTGCGCTCCTGACATACATTGATCGAAAAAAGAAATAACCCGCCATAGGTTGGAGGCCTAGCGGGTTATTTCTTCACCTTACGAAACACACTTGGAGGATTATCCATCGCAAATGCTGTACAGGAGTAGCCATTGGCCTGGCTACTCTTATTTTTCCTTACTTTCATTTTATTAAACATTCATGCGACATACAACCCATGTATACATATTTTTATTCTTTAAATTTAACAACGAGGCGCAATAGTCCAATATTAATAGATATGAAAACGGGGAGCCTTACTACTCTGCGAAAGTCACTTTTTTCATGTTTTTGACCAACAGACTCGGAAAGGGGCTGACGAACAAACGATGAATAACGAGCAAACCAAGTCACTTATCGGCGCGATCTCTATGGAAGAGTATGTGCAAAAGGGTAAGTTATCGCAATGTTTACCAGCAGATGCTCAGATTACACTGGAACTGGCCAAGGCGCAGGCGGATGAAGTGTGGAGTGTGGAAAAGGAGAAACTGGAAGTAATCAGCTTGGATTACGAAGGATACACGGTGAATATGACATTCCAGATGGACGGGACGTACTTGTTCGATAGTGTGAATGTTTGGGCCGAAGTAGGGAACAGCGTAGGAGTAGCGACAGAAATAGATGTAGAGTCAGATTCAGGTTCAGTAGAGTCTACTTTAGTTACTTCTAAATTAGCTGCAATGGAGACAGTAGAACGTATTCAACAATTTGCGGCAAATTTGGGAATGCAGCTGGAATGGTTCGAAATGGGTGATGAGCGAGTATGCCTGATGCCCAGCGCGGTGACGTTACACTATTTGAAGCAGCAAAATAGATGGAAGCTGGTTAAAATTGCGGGAGCTTATCGAAGCGTGGACGAAGTTAGGGCCAGCCTGAGCCGCATAGCTGATGCGGTGAATTAGTCTCGGACGAGCGCTAACGATCACAGGAGAGCTTATTCGGTCAGTTTATGACCTTTTCCAATTCTAACGATCACCACAGACGTTATTTGGAAGAAATACAGCAGAAAACGTCGGAAAACAAGGTGTTTGGAATAAATAAGGTTTCTGGTGATCGTTAGAATTCTATGAAGCAAAAAATCAGTCAAATAGCGTCTCCTGAGATCGTTAGAATTAACGTCAATCAGAGCAAGCTAAAAAACCAAGGCATGAGTGCACAAACACTCAAGCCTTGGTTGATGGTACTTCTATGACGCATACCGCCTATGATCAGTACTTGATGATATGCCTGCAATTCCTCACAATTTCTGCGGGTTCTTATGCAATACAATTCACAACTACCGCATAATCTGTACTTCTCTCCTCCGCGGTATGCCTGTCAAGCCAAACTTCTCAGCTTACGCTTCTTTTACCTTAAAGAACGAGATGAGTTCTTGCAATTGCTCGGATACTTCAGCTAATTCGTCGGATGCGCTGACGATGGCAGCCATGGAAGTTTCCTGTTCGGCGATGGAGTTCTCGATGAGTTTGCTGCTGCTTGCTGCTTTGCTGACACTTGCAGACAGTTCGTCTGCTGTCGCGGACATTTCTTGTGTGCTTGCCGAGATTTCCTCGGTGGAGCTGGAGATATCCTGAATCTGGTTCGCTACTTTGTTGGTAGCGGTCAAGATATCTTCGAAGAAAACTCCCGTTTTCCGTGTAACGTTGAGGCCTTTTTGTACTTCTTCCGAACCCCGTTCCATTGCGTCTGCCGATTGTCCGATATCTCGCTGAATCTCATCGATCAACACACGAATCTGGGTTGCAGATTTTTGGGACTGCTCAGCCAGTTTACGTACTTCTCCAGCCACGACTGCGAAGCCTCGGCCTTCCTCCCCAACGCGTGCCGCTTCGATGGAAGCATTCAGGGCGAGCAGGTTGGTCTGTCCAGCGATATCCGTAATGATTCCGACAATGCTACTGATCTCATTGGAACGGTTCTCCAGAGATTGAATCGACGCATAAGTGTTCTGGACCGCACTTGAGATCAGGCCCATCTGGTCGATAACCTGTTGCATAATTTCATGTCCGTTGTTCGAGCGTTGCTCCATGCTGAGCGCTTCATCGGCAACTTCAGCCGAGCTTCCGGCAATGTTCTGCACTACGGTAGACATCTCGGTCATAGCGCGTGCACTTTCCACAGTTGCTTTGTCCTGAGAGACGAGACCTGTAGAGATTTCACGGATGTTGGTGCTGATCGATTGAATATTATCGTTGTTTTTCGCTGAAATATCCAGTAGTTCTTTCGACGAATTCGAGAGATGACGAGATGTATTTTTGACTTTGAACAGAGTCGTGTTGAAACGCTCAATCATCTCATTGAACTTGTCGTTAATGACTCCGAGATCATCTCGTCCTGTCCGAATCGTGACGTCCAGGTTACCTGTGCTTACTTCCTCAATGCCTTTCATGAGGTCACGAATCGGGCGCATCGTTTTTTTCAGCATAATAAATTGAAGTACCATGAACAGAATCAGGAAACCGACCAGGTACATCAGTCCGTACAACAGTAATTTATTCAGCCCATTAGGAACGGCACTTGCATCAACATCAAAGTACAGCGCTGCGTAGATGGAACCGTCTGCCTTTTTGATTGGATACATCAGTGTTGTCCATGTTCCGAAATCATCGGTATAAAAATCACTAAACGCAGGTGCACCGGTTGCATTCATATCATCGAGACCATGCTCAATCTGAGGAGATAACGGATAGTTTGTACCGGGCAGATACTTATCTTTCTCAAACGGTTCAACCAGACTTGTTGGAATCGCATAAATCGGAGCACTCTTTTCTTGATCCAGCTGTGAACCGAAAATGTAAGCTTGCGCGATATTGGGATTAAAGGTGTGGATGGAATCTAGATATTCCTTCAGCTTACTCTGATATGTATCGGAATAACTCTTCTCGGATGTGGCCTGTTCAACCTGACTTGTGTCCAGATCCTGAGACCATTTCAAGGTCGTAATCTCGGCTTGATCTTGCAATTGCTTGATTAATATACTTTTTTGCAACTGATAAGCTGCGGTAATCAGAATAATTCCAATCAGAGCGATGCTCCCGAATGAAATGATCAGATTTTTGGCGAAAAATGGAATGGTGCTCCAGCGAAGCTTTTTAAACAAGGTCATTCACTCCTCCTGTAAAATTAAAAAGGACTTCACCTGGACGTCGTATACGCTAGTGTTGCATTGCTTTCATGATGGATAGACATCTCCAATTACGATGAGATTTTCAATGTCGTTACAGATAAGAAGACTATAGTTGCTAATTATATTGTGTTTGTTCTTCACGTATATGAACTCCAGGTAAGTTCTACTCCTCAGTTATATCGTTATTTCGACATATTAATGTTAGATTTTTCAAACAAAATAGGACTTATGGACTGGAACTTTTGGATTATCTTCGTATTTTACGTAAGAAGTGTCATATTGTTATGAGTGTTCTCTCCTGATTTGAATTACGAAAATGTTATTTTCTAAACAAAGAGTTATCTGCACTTTTAGGACATGTGGCATGGAATCATCACTGCTAATCTCCCAGCCCCATGCATCTTTTGACACAATTACGGAGAATACGTAAACGACTAGTTAATATTTGAGAAAAAAATGTGATAAAGGTCACAGTCAGGTTATAAAAAATGTGTATACCCACACCGATAAGTCTATATGTGAAATCTCTAAGCAGAACCCAATCTGTCAGAGATCAAGACAATTTAATCGTGAAAAGGGTGGCTCACACACATGCGTAGCATGAGTATTGGTACTAAAATCAGTTTGATCGTGATCGGTATTTTCATTTTGTTCTCCTCGGCCGTAGCGGTCAGCGTTCTGATGGAGATGCGAAATGGCATTAAGACCTTCGCTACCGAAAAGGCGAAACGGGACCTCGAGATGGCGAATCACATTTTGTCATACAAATACCCGGGAGACTGGGCCATTAAAGATGGGCAGTTGTACAAAGGCGATGCATTGCTGGAAGAAAATTTTGATCTGGTGGACGAAATCGGCAATGCGTCAGGGGATACCGTGACCCTTTTTCGCGGAGATGAACGAATCGCTACGAATGTAATGGTTGACGGGAAACGCGCCATAGGTACGAAGGTGTCCGAACAGGTGGCACAGACTGTTTTGCAGAAGGGTGAAAAGTATTTCGGGGAAGCTGTTGTTGTCGGACAGAAGACTCAAACTGCTTATGAACCCATTAAAAACGCATCAGGAGAGATCATCGGTATTTTCTATGTGGGTGCTTCCCAATCATTAATTGATGTGATTATCTCTTCGTTTCTTCAAACCTTTCTGATCGTGGTTGGTATTGCGATGTTGATTGCCATTGTGTTGATCGTTTGGTACGTCCGCAGGGTGAGAGCCAGAATTAACCGGGTATCTCTTGCCATTAAACGTGCAGGAACGGGAGACTTCACACAGCCAGTGGTCGATCATGTTAGAGATGAGATTGGCATGCTAAGTGCCGGTTACAATGAAATGAGAAGTAGCTTGCAGGGCATTATTCAAGGCGGTCTGGACGCAGCGGATAAAGCAGGTCATTCCACGGGATTGCTGCTACAGATTGCGGAGCAGACCGCAAGTGTGTCAGAACAGATTGCTGTCTCTGTGGAACAGGTCGCGCGAGGGGCCGTAAGTCAGACTGTAAGTACGGACGAGAATCTGCAAGCGATGGAAGAGGTGGCTATCGGCGTACAGCGTATAGCAGATAGAGCTTCCAGCATTGCAGATGCCGCAGTGTACTCACGGGAGCAAGCGGACACTGGAGGACAAGCGGTGCAGCTAACGGTGGAACAGATGGCAGCCATTGAAGCTTCCGTCAGTGCGACGGATGAAGTGATTCGTATGCTGGAGGAGAAGTCTGCTCAGATCGGTCAGATGGTATCTGCTATTCATGAGATTGCAGGCCAGACGAATCTGCTCGCGCTTAATGCTTCCATCGAGGCGGCAAGAGCGGGAGAGCAAGGTAGAGGTTTTGCCGTGGTATCTACCGAAGTGCGGAAGCTGGCTGAACAGGCTGGACAATCGTCGAGCCAGATTGAAGCGCTTGTCGGAGCGATGGAACAGGACATGTTGCATTCCTTGGCAGCGATGGCCAAAGTGAAGCAAGAAGTAAGCGAGGGTTTGCGACTTACAAAAGAAACCGAACAGAGCTTTACCCAGATTCGGGATACGAACCTGCGCATTGCAACAGAGATCGAAGATATGGCGGCGACCAGTGAAGAGATGTCGGCAGGTGTAGAGCAGATTGTGGCATCGGTGAACGAGATTGCACGTCATGCACAGACGGCCAGCACCAATTCTCAACATGCCGCCGGGTCTGCACAAGAGCAACTCAAATCTGTGGAGCAGATCAAGGAGTCCGCAGCGATGCTGTCTGATGTTTCGGCAGAACTGCAAGCATCCCTGAAACCTTTTAAGATATAACATGTGGCCTAGGCTTCTCCTTAATCTTTCAACACGATCCACCTACAGATTGAAGTGAAATTGCATCAAGTCCACCTGCGGGTGGACTTTTATTTACTTTGGGCTGGTTATACTGTTCCTAGATGGAGCGGTAAGAAGAGACGTAATATGAAAGAAAGTGAGGAATGTTAGATGTTGAATATGGTGATTACAGGTTTGATTATTGTATTGTTATCGATGAGGGAAAAAGAGGTTAAGCTTGATCGCATGTGGATGCTACCTGTGATTGTTGCGGTTGCCATCTTTTTCAATATATCTCAAGTACCTCTTACAGGGCTGACGTTGCTTTTTTATATTATGTTTCTGGTCATTGGTTGCGGTATAGGCTTGTGGCGTGCCTGGATGGAACGGTTGCGGGTGGATGCGTTGACTGGCAAAGTGATGTCTAAAGGTTCCATGGGCACAGCTATTGTACTTATCATCATTATGCTGGTTAAGCATTACATCAGTACACTGGATGTACATCACAGTGTGGTTGCTCTGAGCAGTGCATTGCTATTTATACCGCTCGGAAGTATTGCTGCTCGTCGGTTTATCATTTATTATCGGGTTCGTCACATGCAAGCTGCCAAGGTATAGTTTTCAACGTATAGTCGAAATTAAACTGGAATCCTTACGAGGAGTCATCTGATCAGGCTCGCTGGATTCAAGGTGATGCGAAAGGGAAACTTATGCAGAATCAAATGGTCACGTTGAATAACATACGAAAATTTATAGCTGATCATACAGGGGATATGATTCTCAGTCTGTTGCTACTGTATAATCTGGTCAGCCCAATGGAACCATTCACCTGGCTCGGTTTGTGTGCAGGTCTCGTTATCCGTTTACCTTACTTTGTACTGGTCTGGACACCGAACTGGCTAAAAAAAGATCGGATTCGTACGATCATGATTGGTTTAACCTGGGCGGCTACGCTTCTCTATGCGGCATTGTTCCATGCAGAGTATCGTATTTTTGAGCTTACCTTTTATCTCATCGGATATGCTGCGTTGAATCTGCCCGTATTCCGTTCCTGGTGGCTGGGGTTAATCATTCTCGTGGGTAACGGGCTATTATTGTATGCTGCCGGAGTGGAGTTACATCTGATTTGGTTATATACGATGGCTTATATTGTTACGTACATTTTCTGCTGGGGAGCACGGATCAAGCGGGAGAGCAGGCGAGAGAGCGAGCGTCATTATGCCGAATTACAGGCTGTACATGACGAATTGAGCCAGGCACATGATGAGCTTCAGCATACGCATGAAGAACTGGAGCGGGCAACCGTGCGTTTAATGCACTATGCGGTGATTGAAGAGCGGGGACGAATATCGATGGATTTGCACGATAGTATCGGGAATCGTCTGACATCGGCTATTGTGCAACTTCAAGCTATTCCATATATGATGAAGGTGGACGCTACTGAAGCGGATAAAGCCATTGGCACCGTGCTGGATGTGGTGCGGCAAAGCTTGCAGGAAGTGCGGACGGTTGCTCATCAGATGGGGAGCAGTGAAGCAGGGCTTGGACTGGTTGCGCTGAACAGTCTGGTCAGTGAAGTACAGAAGCTAACCGGTTGTTCCATTGAACTGCGCTATGCTGGTCAAAAGGAAGCATGGTCACAGGAGACGTCCGAACTACTGTACCGGATTCTACAGGAGGCGTTATCGAACATTATTCGTCATGCACAAGCTACCCAAGTAAGCGTACATATCAAGGAACAGGAAGAGGATCTGTTCATGCAGGTAGAGGATAACGGCGTATTTATCCAGCAACAACCGCTTGTACCTGGTTTTGGTTTATCCAGTATGAAAGCAAGGTGTGAGAGGGTTGGAGGATCCATGACCATCGAAGCGATCCATCCGCACGGGATGAAGCTGACTGTCTGCATTCCGCATGGTGGCATAAAATCGACTTCAGGAGGTGGTGAGCTATGACAGAGAAATCAACGATTCGTGTGCTTCTAGTGGATGACCAGCATCTGGTCAGGCATGGGTTGCGTTTTATTATTAATGCCCAGCAAGATATGGAAGTGGTTGGTGAGGCAGGGAGCGGACATGAGGCGGTGAGGCTTGCGGCAGAGTTAAACCCCCACGTCGTGTTTATGGATGTGCAGATGGAGGACGGGGACGGACTGGAAGCCACACAGGCTTTACTGGATTTGCAGCCCGAATGCAAGGTCGTCATCTTAACGACGTTTGATCAAGAAGATTATGTATATCAGGGAATACGTGCCGGGGCCGTAGGTTATCTGCTGAAGGACGCCGCGCCGGAAGAACTGATTGATGCGGTCAGGGCGGCTTATCGCGGTGAAGCGATCTACAGAACCGCAGTTGCCGCGAAGGTGATCGGAATAGCAGTACGGTCGCCCGGAACATCAGCCCAGGATGAAAAAAAAGCCAAAGAAGCCGTGAATTCAACCTTCAGACAGGAAACGAGAGAGCTCGTATCGCTCGCAGATGCCTTCACGGGACGTGAACTTGAAGTGTTGCAACAGATGGCTTACGGTCTAAGGAATGAAGAGATTGCCCGAAAGTTGTTCATTGGCGAAAGCACCGTAAAGACGCATGTACATCGCATTTTGCAGAAGATTCAGGTGGAGGATCGCACGCAGGCAGTGGTTTTTGCAATTCGAAACGGTTATGTAAAATAAGCATACAGATGTAGGACTACAAATAAAATAGAAATAGGCCCTGTACCGTTCAAGCGGTTCAGGGCCTTCTGCTTTTGTCGGATAGGTTGCTGTCTTTTCGTGGTTAACGTTCGGCCTTATAATTCGTGTGATCCGTGTGTTTGGATGGATCAGCCGCACGCGCAGGACGTGAGTGAGCTTCGGTACGTTCAGTGCTCGTTTGCTGAGGCGAGTAGAAGTTAATGATGTCGTCAACCGTGGAAAATACAACGTGTTCACTTGCTTTATAATGATCTGTTGGAATAAAAACCTCTTTTCTGTGATGGATATAAGTGTAAGGAAGGTGTTTATACGGATACTCCGATGACAGAATAACCTTTCTGTCCTCTCCGTTATTGTATAAACAGAAAATCCAAACTTATATAGGAATTGGTGTTAACAAACAACTAAGTAAGCGCCGGTGGGCATAAATAAAGGGCTGCCGGAGGCAGCCCTCGTATCAATTACAGTTTAGTAACGTTCTCCGCTTGTGGACCACGGTTACCTTGAGTTACTTCGAACTCTACACGTTGACCTTCGTCCAACGTTTTGTAACCATCACCTTGAATGGCGCTGAAGTGAACGAATACGTCTGTTCCTTCTTCAGTTTCGATGAAGCCAAATCCTTTGTCTGCGTTGAACCATTTTACTGTACCTGTTTGCATGTGATTCCTCCAAAAATAATAAGTTTTGTACGACCATTGGTATGAGCTGCATTCAATAATTAATGCTCATTCGGTGGTTAGACCGTAGACGTTCTGTCCACTAATGTATCGACCTATATCATCATAACACGCGTACCAATATAAGTCAATTTTTGAATGTATTTTCTAAAAAAAAGAGCGCCCATAGAAGCGAAATCCCTTGCCAGACGGGATAAAATGCTTCATCAGTAGATCATATTTTCTCACCAAAAAGAAAGCGATTGCATGAATTGAATTTTATTGTATATTATGTTGGAAACCTTGCGCTTTATGATATCGGTTAAAGACCGTGCATATTCGTTCGTTAGAGAAAAAGGGAGGAAGCATATCATGTACCGGGTTCTGCTCGTGGATGATGAGGAAGATGTTCGTGAAGGGTTGGTTGTCGAGGTGGATTGGGAGGCACTGGATCTACGCATTGTGGGTCTGGCCGAGAATGGCCGTGAGGCTCTGGAGATGGCAGAGAGGATAGAACCCGACATCGTGATTACTGACATCAGCATGCCGTTTATGGATGGATTGGAGCTGGCACGAAGATTAAGAGAGCGAAATCCACTAGTGAAGGTCGTTATTTTAACGGGATATGATGAATTTGATTACGCTCGGCAGGCGGTATCGCTTAGTGTGGATGAATATTTGTTGAAGCCCTTCTCGGCTGGACATCTTACCGAACTGCTCACCAGATTGCGTGCTCAGATGGAGGCGGAGATCGCGGAACGTGAGGACGTGCAACAATTGCGAGAACACTATCGCACCAGCTTGCCTTTATTACAGGCGGATTTGATTGCAACGTTGTTACATCGCCAGAAATCATCAGCATATATATTAAGTCGGGCAAGCCAGTGCGGACTGGAACTGGGAGGTAAACGTTATGGCGTATCGATCCTTACATTGCATCCGACCGAAGATCCAGAATTGAAGCTGTTTGCAGCGCTGAATATTGCGGCAGAGGTGTGGGCAGATCACAAGGCAGGCTATGCCTTTATGCATCAAGAGACGGTTGTATTGCTCTACGTGGAACCGCTGAACGGAATAGAAGGGAAGGCGGAAAACCCCCAACAGCATGCACTGGAAAATGTAGTGCGAAGCATCCGTCACTATTTGCGTGTGCCTGTAACGATTGGATCGAGCAGGCTTGTGGACACCTTGCCCGATGTGAAACATGCCTATGAGGATGCTTTGCTGGCACTGGATTACCGACTTGTGCCAGGGACGGATTCCTTGATCTACATTGGGGACGTGGAGCGGCAGGCCGCAGGCAAGCTACGTTTTGATGAATTGAAACAACAGACATTGACCCGCTGTTTGAAGGCGGGAACGCAGGCAGAGCTGGAGCAAGGGCTACAGTTCATTTTCCGGGAAATTACGGTGGAACACGGGCGCAGTGATATTCAGTTGTATTTGATCGAAGTATTAACTACCGTTTGGAAGGCCGCACAGGCTTCGGGTGAAGAGATGGAGGATATATTCGGTGCCGGGTTCCAGCTGTATACGGATCTGTTTCGACTTCCGGGTCTGTCCGAGGCACAGCATAAGGTGAGTGAAGTCTGTCTGCTTGTACAACAGCGGATATCCAGCGGACGCCAGCATGTATACAAAGATATTGTGGAGCAGGCGCTTACGTTTACGAAGAAACATTATGCCGATCCGGATCTGTCCATTCAGAAGGTATGCGCACATCTACATATCAGCTCCGGTTATTTTTGCAGCATTTTCAAAAAAGAAGTACAGCTTACCTTCCTGCAATATCTGATGCAGATTCGAATGGATGAAGCCAGGGAACTGCTTCGCTCCACGGAGCTGAAGTCGTTTCAGATTGCCGAGAAGGTGGGCTTTGCCGAGCCGAATTATTTCAGCTTTTGTTTTAAAAAGCATACTGGCGTCTCGCCCAAAGAGTATCGGAAACAGGCCATTACGACCCCAGAAGGTTCCCTTCAATGAACTGGAGCAGGTTAACCGCACGAATCAAGTCTATTGTGATGAAGCTCCGCTTGGTTGTTCGTTCGTCCAAGGTCAGCAGCATTCGTTCCATTATTACGTGGTCTTTCTCCATCTTCATTGTGCTGGTACTCACCGTTATGGCGATATTACTACATGACAAATTCACCCAGACTGCGGAGCGCAGTGCAGAATTGTCGACCAGACAGATCGTGGATCAGGTCAGTTATAACCTGGAGGATTACGTGCGCAGCATGTCCCATCTGTATCGTGCCATTGAGGAACATATGCTACGGGACGGTACATGGGAAGGGGAACAGGTGGACAAACAGCTGGATACATTGCTCAGCAGCCGGGAAGATATCATTTCCATTACACTGCTCGACGCGGACGGACAGTTGCTCAAGAACAGGCCGGCTGCCGAACTGAAGCGCAGTGCTCACGTCACTCAACAAGGATGGTTTCAATCGGCCCTACGTGTACCTAATCATCTAAGTTTCTCCTTGCCTCATATTCAAAATATGTACGCTGGACCTTACCAATGGGTCGTTTCCATGAGCAAGGGCATCACCATCAAACAGCAGGGCCAGGAGAAGCAAGTGATCCTGCTGGTCGATATCAATTTTAAACAAATGGACGAACTAAGCAGCCGGGTCAGCCTAGGGCAACGGGGTTACGTCTATATTATTGATGAGAGTGCTGGTAATATTGTGTATCATCCACAGCAACAACTCATGTATATGGGACTGAAAAAAGAAAATATTGAGCAGGCTCTCGTGGCTACGGGGAGTTACGAAGATGAGGCGGATGGGCAGAAAAGGCTGAATACCGTCAAATCGGTGGCCAATATCGGTTGGAAAATTGTTGGTGTGGCGTATCTGGATGAAATCATGACAACACGTCAGGAAGTGAACGGATACCTGATTCGTGTGCTGGTTGTTGTGCTGGTGCTTGTCATCGTGGTATCCCTGTTTCTCTCTTCGAGTCTGACACGTCCAATCCGGATGATGGAGAGAAAGATGAAGGCGGTAGAGCGCGGGGATTTCAACGTGGAGCTGCCCATAACGGGACCGCTTGAGGTTGAGCGCCTGGCACGCAGGTTTAACCTGATGGTGAACAAAATCCGTAACCTCATGGATGAGATCATTCATGAACAGGAGCAAAAACGCCGTCTGGAGCTGGAGGCACTGCAAGCCCAGATCAATCCCCATTTTCTGTATAACACGCTGAATTCGGTTGTGCGGATGGTTGGCATGAGTCGTAATGACGAAGTGATCACGATGATTACGTCACTCTCCCGATTATTTCGCATCAGTCTTAGCCAAGGAAAAACGATCATTACCGTCCGCGAGGAATTGGAGCATGCCCGTCACTACCTGACCATTCAGCAGATGCGTTTCAAACACAAGTTTACTTTCAATATTCATGCGGATGAGCAGGTGCTGGACTGCCTGACACTGAAGCTGATACTACAGCCGCTCATTGAAAATGCCATTGTACACGGTATCGAGTATCACATGGACGAGGGAAGTATCGAGGTGCATGTGCAACGCGAAAAGCAGATTCTGGTGTTCCGCATCACGGATAACGGTGTAGGCATGTCGGAGGAACAGATGGCAGGATTGCTCAGCGGCCGTCCGGTAGTGAAGAGCGGAGCGGGTTCCGGTGTCGCTGTACGCAATGTGCATGATCGCATCCGGCACTATTATGGCGAGGGATATGGCCTGGAATTTGCAAGTGAGCTGGAGGAAGGCACAACGGTATGGATTCGGATTCCTGTTCAGGAGGAACAGAAGGAGGACGGGATGAATGATGGACGATAGCCTAATCAGTAGCAAAACCACTGGTGAAACCAGCAGCAAGATCAATAACCAGAGCATAACCACACGCCGTGTATTGGCAAAAAAAAGCCAGGCCACTCTTCCCGGTTGCCCGGGATTATGGCTATTCAAAGCCTTGTGCCAGGCAGCAGTAGCCTGCTGCCTGTTCATCTGTGCCGCCTGCGGCATGGCAGGGGCGGATCAACCGGCGTCGCCACAGCGCATAGCGCTGATTACGCCTGCGGGCACGGGGGAGCTCGCCGAAGCGATCCGCCTGGGAGCTGAGGCAGCCGCCAAAGAGCGCGGCGCACAGCTCATCACCGTTGAAGCGTATCCCGTGGATTCCGCTTCACACACCTCATCTAATGCGGACTATGCAATAAGTCCGCCACCTCTGGGTACACCAGCGGCAGCGGATCGGGACGTTACCCGCAGTGAGCGTGAACAAGCCCAGGTCCAGGCAGCTGAACTCGCATTGAAACAAGGGGCAACCGCACTGCTGGTTGATCCGTTAAGTGAAGATGTTCTTGGCGAAATCATTCGGGAGGCAGAGACGGTGAGAACAGATGGAGGTATCGTACCTGTTATTGTGTTGAACGATGAGTTCCCCGTCAAAGGTATTACCAGTGTCATCTCCATGGATAATCTTGAGGCAGGACGTCAAGCCGGGTATGCCATGGCCGAATTACTGGAAGGCCATGGCCTTATTGCTTTAGTAGGCCCGGACCCGCTAAGCGCAGGCCTGGTTCTGAGGGAACAAGGGATCGAGGAAGCGTTGCATCAATACCCGGGCATCAACCTCATTCCCAAATCCGTATGCAACAACAGGGATTCGTGCTGGCAAACAGTCAAGCAACTACTGGATCAGCATGAGCTGACCGGAATTATTGCTCTGCAAGAGCCCGCTTCGCTTGGGGCAGCAGATGAACTGCTTCGCCGTAAGGATGGAAGACGGCTCAGTATTGTTGGGTTTGGCAGCGAACAGCAGCAGCTAGAGCAACTGCAGGAAGGTGTGTTCCAACGACTCATCGTTCAGAACGGTTACAGTGCTGGTTACCTGGGGCTTAATCAGGCACTTGCCAAACTGAAGCGGGAGCATGTTCAGACAAGGGTCATCCTGGAAACCAAGGTCGTTAGCACAGACAATATGTTCTGGATGGATAATCAAAAGCTCTTATTTCCGTTTGTGCAATAGAACTGATGAGGATTTCGATAGAACAGATGAAGATATTGTATTCGAAAATAATGTAAGCCCTTTCATAATAAAGACATCGGTAAAGCCGAATGAACTTGGGGAGGTCATGAAGAATGAAAAAGAAAACGTGGATGACATTATTGCTTACGGTGTGCATGGCTGTGGCGGCAGGGTGCAGCAACGGGGGAGACAGCGCTGGTGGGAACGGAAGCGCGGGAACAGACAGTGGCACGAAGACGGAAGCCGGAACGCAAACGGAAAACCCGAAAATTGGCGTTGCCATCTATAAGTTTGACGATACGTTTATGACAGGAGTAAGAAACGCAATGACTGCGGCAGCGGAGGGCGTAGCTACCCTTGATATTGTAGACAGTCAGAATGCGCAGCCGACACAGAATGAGAAGGTCGACCTGTTTGTATCCAAGAAATACAACGCGATGGCGGTGAATCCAGTAGACCGGACTGCAGCAGGTGTAATCATCGACAAGGCGAAAGCGGCTAATATTCCGGTAGTATTCCTAAACAGGGAGCCTGTAGCGGAGGATATGAATAAGTGGGATAAAGTGTACTATGTCGGGGCAAAAGCGGAAGAGTCCGGTACAATCTCAGGTCAGTTGATCGTGGATTACTGGAAAGCACATCCGGAAGCTGACAAAAACGGCGATGGCAAGCTGCAATATGTCATGCTGAAAGGTGAACCGGGTCATCAGGATGCCGAGCTACGCACCAAATATTCGGTTCAAGCCATACAGGATGCCGGCATTGAAGTTGAAGCACTGGCTGAAGATACGGCGATGTGGGATCGAGTCAAAGGCCAAGAGAAAATGCAGGCATTCCTGGCTTCGCATGGCGACAAAATCGAAGCGGTACTGGCAAACAATGATGACATGGCACTTGGTGCGATTGAAGCATTGAAAGCAGCAGGTTACTTCAAGGATGGCAAAACGATGCCTGTCGTAGGCGTGGATGCTACAGCTCCAGCAATTCAGGCGTTGCAGGATGGTACAATGCTGGGCACCGTGCTGAATGATGCTAAAAATCAGGGAGCCGCAACGGTTGCATTGGCGGCTGTTCTTGCCAAAGGCGAGACACCAACCAAAGAAAATACCAAATTTGATATTACAGACGGGAAATATGTCTGGATTGCTTACAAAAAAATTACGAAAGACAACATTGCCGACGCCCAATAATAGCAGCAGAGAGGGACGTATGTCATCTTGGCAACGTCCTTTTTTTGCCGGTCAGATGAAAGGGGAAGATAGAAGATGCAGTCACCTTATCTGCTGGAGATGAACGGGATTTCCAAAGCATTCCCCGGCGTGCAGGCGCTCAGTGAAGTCACACTGAAGGTGAGGCCGGGAACCGTTCATGCGTTGATGGGCGAGAACGGGGCGGGAAAGTCAACCTTGATGAAATGTTTGTTTGGGATGTATCGTCCCGATGCAGGCACAGTGCGCATCGAAGGCAAGGATGTAGAAATCCCGAATTCGAAGGCTGCATTACAGCAGGGTATATCCATGATTCATCAGGAGTTGAATCCGGTTCCGCACCGTCCGGTGATGGAAAACATATGGTTGGGACGCTTCCCGATGAAGGGTCTACTGGTGGATGAGAAACGGATGTATGCCGATACGCGGGCACTGTTTCAGGATTTGAACCTGGATATTGATCCGAAGGCACTTGCTGGAACGTTGTCTGTGTCCAAAATTCAATCCATGGAGATTGCCAAAGCGGTATCGTTTCACTCCAAAGTGATTGTGATGGATGAACCGACCTCATCCCTTACGGGTAAAGAAGTGGAGCAATTGTTTACGATCATCAATAAGCTGCGAAGCCGCGGCGTGTCCATCATCTACATCTCACACAAGATGGAGGAAATTTTAACGATTTCGGATGAAGTGACCATTATGCGAGATGGAGTTGTTGTAGGCACCTGGGATGCTGCGGATCTGACGACAGACCTGATCATTACACGTATGGTTGGACGTGATTTAAGTGAACGATTCCCGGAGAGGCTTAATGTCCCTGGTGAAGTCATTCTTCAAGCAGAGGGTCTGACGTCGAATCAGGCGAACTCGTTCCGGGATGTTTCGTTTCATCTACGCAAAGGCGAGGTACTTGGCATTGGCGGTTTGGTAGGTGCGCAGCGGACGGAACTGATGGAATCCTTATTTGGACTGCGAGGACTGGCTTCCGGCACGATTACCATTCATGGTCGCAAGGTGAAGATTAACTCGCCCGCTGCCGCCAAGCGTCATAACATAGCCCTATTAACCGAAGAGCGACGAGTGACCGGGATATTCCCCGTGTTATCCGTTTATGAGAATACGATTATCGCAAGCCTTGGTCGTTACCGAAATCGTCTGGGTTTGCTGGACGAGAAGAAGGGACGGGAAGAGGCACGGGAACAGACGCAAAAGTTCAGAACCAAAACGCCTTCAGTTAACACGCTCATTCGGAACTTGTCTGGAGGCAATCAGCAGAAGGTACTGCTGGCTCGCTGGCTCTTGACTGACCCTGAGATTCTGTTGCTGGATGAGCCCACACGCGGAATTGATGTTGGAGCCAAGTTCGAAATCTATACGATCATTACGGAACTGGCCCGGCAAGGCAAAAGCATTATCATGATCAGCTCCGAGATGCCTGAATTGCTAGGGATGTCAGATCGCATTATGGTCATGAGCGAAGGACGCCTCACCGGTATTGTGGACGGAGCCGAGGCGACAGAACAGCATATTATGAGGCTGGCCGCGCAGCAGCGGATGGCTGGTCAGGAGGAACACAAATGAATACAACCCTTGTTCATCAAGTGAAGCAATATGTGGCTCAGCGTGCGATTTTTATTGTGCTGATCCTGCTTGTTATCGGTATCGCCATTGCCGATCCGAACTTTCTCGCATTTTCCACCCTGCGAGATATTTTACAACAATCTTCCACTCGCGCGATTATCGCACTGGGTGCGGCGTTCATTCTGGTGACGGGAGGCGTCGATCTGTCGGCTGGACGCGTGGTTGGTCTGACAGCAGTGGTATCGGCATCGATGTTACAGATTGATACGTATGCCAATCGCTTTTTCCCGGATCTGCCGCAATTATGGGTGGGCTTGCCGATCGTAATCGGCATCATAGCAGGGTTGCTCGTTGGTTTAGTAAATGGCCTTATCGTTGCCAAGCTACATGTCCCCCCTTTTATTGCCACATTGGGTACGATGGTCGCTGTCTATGGTCTGAACTCGATCTACTTCGATACAGAACCCAACCAGTCGCAGCCCATCGGAGGACTTAGACCGGATTTCACCACAATAGGATCAGGTTATATTGATCTGGGTGGAGGCTATTCGATCCCCTACATCGTGCTCATCGCCATTGGAGTAGCACTGATCTGCTGGGTTGTTTTCAACAAAACCCATCTGGGTAAAAATATGTATGCCATCGGCGGAAACATTCAGGCCGCTCACGTATCTGGTATTCACGTCGCACGAAACCTGATTGCGTTGTACGCGATTGCTGGGGCGCTTTATGGACTGGGCGGCGTACTGGAAGCGGCTCGTACCGGTGGAGCAACGAACAACTACGGTAATATGTACGAACTGGATGCCATTGCTGCATGTGTTGTTGGCGGGGTATCTACGGCTGGAGGAATCGGAACTGTACCCGGTGTGATGGCAGGCGTGCTGATCTTTGGCGTCATTAACTACGGCCTGACTTTTATCGGAGTAAGTCCTTACTGGCAACTGATTATTAAAGGGTTGATTATTGTTGCGGCTGTAGCGTTTGATATTCGAAAATATATGGCTAAGAAATAATAGGAGATCCGCTTATTCTTTCCAGAACAAGTTACCTAATATGGAAAAACAACAAAGAAGCCAGCCCTCATCCCTCGAGAGCTGGCTTTGAATAGTTTATGATGAATTTTGCGTTGCGAAATACGTACGGAAATATTAATGTGCACATTTTTACATTTCAATGCATTCATATGTCCTGTTCTTTGTGAAAATTATATATTCTTGCGAATTTTAACATCTTCCAATAATCGACAACATCGGCTAATCATAATCGATATAATATTTGTGTATATGTTTGAAAGTGTGACTTTTGTCTAAGGGGGCGAGGCTATTTGCTAAGTTACACAATGAAGATGGTAATTTTCCCAATAGGTTGTCTGCTTGTCATGGTATCCTCTACTGTACTGGGACAAGCATCGCATCCAACCTTGATGATCGTCACAGGCATTCTGCTAATTATCAGCATATGGGCGGAACGGCGTTATCCATTTTTAACATGGATTCAATGGTTAATCCTTGGTGCATTTCATTATTTCAGTCAATTAAACTGGTGTAATCTGCTCTATTATATGCTCATCATTTCAATGATTCAGGACAAGCAGAGAATGGTACAGACCTTACCGATTTCGCTGCTGCTTATGCTCCAGTATACGATCATCAGGTTGTCATATGTTCCGATAGAAGCATACAGTTTGCTGGTGTCATTATTTGATTTGCTGACCGCGGTAGTGGTTATTTGGCTATATCATACTTTAATGAACAGTGAGTCTGAACAACGGAAACTTCGGGAAAAAAATCGGTTTCTTACCCTTCATGATCCGCTTACGGGATTGTTAAATTATGAAGGATACATGCAGGTGCTTCATAAGACGTTGGAGGAAGAACGATCCTTCCTCTTGATTCTTTTGAATGTTAATAATTTTAGTGGTTACAAAAAGGAATCAGATGATCCCTGGTGTGCAGTCATTAAGGGCATCGGACAAAAGATCACGAACCAGTTCCCCGAATCTTATGGTATATCAAGGTATGCGGGTGACCGATTTGCCATTGTGTTGCCGCAAATACCCTATATCGAAGAACGGATATCTTCCTTGTTGTCTAATCAGCTACAGGGATTGCAAGTAAGTTATAGCATATCGCGTTATCCGAGGTTATCACAGACCTTGCAACAATTCATGACCATTGCGGAAGATCAACTGATCGAGCAACAGCGTAGTCAATGGATTAAAAATGAAGAGGAAGTGTTCCGTTCCGAAAGACTGCGTGCTGTAGGTGAGCTTGCTGCAGGGATGGCCCATGAGATCCGTAATCCACTCACCGCCATCCGAGGATTTTTGCAACTGTCACGTGGGCAATCCTTTAATATCGCACCGTGGTATGAAGTTATTATGAGTGAGGTCACCAGAGTCACCGATTTAACGGGAGAATTTTTACAATTTTCCAAACCTCAAGCCCATCATATGAAACCGGAGAAGCTGGCACATTGTCTGGAGCGTGTTATGTCTTTGACCGAATCGGATGCGGCTTCCAGAGGACATCGGATTACCCTTCATGTGCGGGATGAGTCGGTTTGTGTGAACATGGATCGGGATAAAATTGTACAAGTTCTAATCAATCTGATTCGTAATGCTTTTGAAGCGATGTCAGACCCCGGAGAGGTACATATCGATATGATACAGGAAGGGGATAACGTGTTGATCTCCATAGCGGATACAGGGAGCGGGATTCCCGAGCGTTCGTTAACCGCAATTTTCAACCCGTTTTTCACAACAAAGGAGGAGGGAACGGGATTGGGGCTTGCGCTATGTCAAAAAATTGCTCAGGATCATAACGGTAGTATTTCCGTTTCCAGTGAAATGGGGGAAGGTTCCACTTTCACCTTGTGTTTGCCTGTGGAGTCGGGCGAATAGTCACTTTTATATGCCAGACCAGCGCAAAAAGGGGGAATAAAGCGTGCTGGGTTCTTTAGCAGTATGGAATAAACAAGGGCTATCCTACGAACTCCATCGGTCATTGATTACGATCAATCGTCGATGGAGTTGCGGGATGCCCTTGTTTGCGTAAAAAGGATTTATACAGAAGTATCTTGAGACGGACGCCCGGATTTAGGAGAAGGGGAGATCGACAACCTGCGCCACAACCATTCGATTGGACCTAGTGGATATTTGCGTAGCCAGAGGTGTGAGAATAGCATTAATAACAGACAAATGCCAAGCCATATCAGCAAAATAAATAGAGAAGACGGACGTCCGCCCAGGCCAAGTCCCCATCCATAGAAGAGCACAGAGGCGATGATATTCTGCATAATGTAACAACTTAGCGCCATCTTGCCAATTTCACCGAAACGCTGGAACAGCTTGGGGAAAAGACCTTTTTCCAATCCATAAGCAATAATTCCGAGATAACCGAGGGTCAGTACTGGCGCGCTGATATAGCGCACCCAAACATCCATAATTCCACCGGGAACGAGCAACAGCAGATTCAGAGGAATACCTGCCGCAAGTCCGATCATCATCAGTTTACGGCGTCGAAGTCGTCCGGACTCATCGTTAGAAAATACTCCCGTTCTCATAAGCAGTGCCCCTAGTAGAAAGAGAAAAACATTCAGTGGGATGATAGCTATCGATTCTGCACGGAAAAAACCAAAATTATTGAGCCGGAACATCACTTGTTCCCACCACGTTCCAGAAGCGTACAGGTGTGTAAGAGTATCCATCCCGTTAAAGGATGAACCGGATTCAAATGCCAGCAAGGCTGTAATTCCCGTAACACCGATCACATGTATGCCTCCTGCGAGCACCATCATCGTTAGCATAAAGCGTCTGGAGCGGTGAATAATCAGCGAAACAATCATGCCAGTAATAGCATAGCTCATCAACACGTCATACTCCATTACTAAAATATAATGCAATAGTCCGTCCAGCAGCAGAAGTGCACATGACCAGATATAGACACCGGGCCATACGTAGCCTTCACGAGCTGCTTTTTGGCGTTTCAATTCCATGCCGGCTCCAAATAGCAAAGTGAGCATACCAAGAAATTTTCCATTCACCAAGATGAGCATGATCGTCTGTATCAGGCGATCTCCTGAACTCCACCACGGCTCAAGCACGTTACCGAATACCAGGTTCAGATCACCAAGGTAAGCGAAAATCCAGATGTTGGTTCCCAAGGTGCCAATAATAGCAAAACCCCTAAGAATATCGAGTAGGGCAATTCGTTTCATGAAGTCCTCCTTTTTTTTTTGGTACATATGAATTAAAAACAATATAACACATATGTACTAAAAAGAACTATTAAATTTTAAGGGATATCAGGTTTATGGGGAAGTGGTCATTTGTGATTCGCATTTTAATGATTCGTAATTTGGAAAATATGGTATTATCTATTGAATGCAGTGTAATCTCAGAGGCAAGCTAGTTTATCGTATGTATTTCAGATTTAAGTCAAAAAGGAGGCACCTGTGTGATTAAAAAACAATTTCTCAACCTTACAACAATGAAGTGGAAAACGATCGTAGCTGCTTTTCTGGCAGTAATGCTATTTATGATGTCCGTTGTCCCGGCTCTTGCAGCTTCTCCAGGAAAAACCGTAAATGCTTCAGCCAAATTGGCTTATAACCTCAAGGGACTCAAATTTAATAGGGTGGTACAGAAAGCTTATATAGCAGACAAGTACGTATACGTGACGCAGCGGGTGAATACGACATGTCAACTATCCAGACTACTAATCAAAGGCAATAATGCCGAATACGTGGATCATATGACGATTACGAACAGCGGGCATTGCCAGACGCTGGATATGTATACGTACAACGGAGCGAACTATTTTTATTTTAGCTCCAAAGCGGATGTAGCACCTACAAATGTCTGGTCTCTTCAGGTAGCGAGACTTCAATACTCGGCTGGTAAAACCGTAAATTACACCGATCTTCATCGGTTCACTTATATGAACTACGCCAATAAAAAGGGTACAAAACAGGGCACAACGTATCGAGTAGATGGCGGTGGCAACAGCAACTACACCGTGTTCCGGATTCAGACGAGGGAAGGCGGAAAGTCCAACACGGATAAGGTAGTCTGGTCTGTGTATGATACGGCTGCATTAAACAGGTTGCTTGATCAGAACAAGCAGGTTCGCATGGACAGCCCTGCGGCAATTAAAGCGGCAGTGTCTAGTTTCACACAGTCGGGCAGCGGAATTATTCGGCCAAATGGGTCTTTCCAAGGGGTAGATTTGCTGGGTAAGACTCAAATATTTACATCCGGTGGGGCGGAAGGAGATACGCCTCAGATTGCTAAGATCTCAAATACAGGCGTGTATCAGTCTCTTGTAAAAATAACGAATGTCGGGAAACATGAAATCGAGGGTGTGCAAAACAAGAAAGGGAACGTTTATTTTCTGATTGTGGCCGATCCAGGAAATAAAGCAAATGGGCAGAAAATATACTACGTTCCAGATAGCGTGTTCTAAGAAAGATGTGGTTGGCCTCTGAGAAACTACACTGCGATATCCATCTATGGAATTTTATAAAGAGTGTTTGAGTCGTCTTCCTTGCCTGAAGGTGTAGAGCAAAGAAGGCGGCTTTTTTGACTATATGGAAGATTTGACCTGCTCCGTACGAGTATGCTACATTGTTATTAACTATTTGTTAATAACATAATGTTATTAACAGGATGAGGTGTATGAACCATGTCTCATGGAGACAAAGCGTTTGATCCAGTCAACATTAGCGAGGAAGAGTTTTTACAAACCTATGATGCCGGAGAATACGAACGTCCCTCGGTTACTGTGGATATGCTCGTATTTACGATTCGAAGCGGAGAACAGGAAAATTACCGTAAGCTGGCGGAACCGGAGCTTGGTTTACTGCTGATTCGCAGGGGAGGTCACCCCTACCTGGGGCAATGGGCACTGCCAGGTGGATTTGTCTCCATGCATGAATCACTGGAGGATGCTGCCCGTCGGGAATTGCATATGGAGACAGGACTGGACGGTATCTATCTGGAACAGCTGTATACATGGGGAGATGTAGGGCGCGATCCGCGTACAAGGGTCATTAGTTGCTCGTACATGGCTCTGGTGGATAGCAGTGAGCTGGAGCTTCAGGCGGGTGACGATGCCAGCGACGCCAGCTGGTTCTGGGTGGAACAGAAACTCATTGAAGAGAAACGTCATATTCATGAACGCGGCCGGGTGACAGAGCGCCGAATACAGCTTGTTTTGAGTAACGAAACAGAACAGTTGTCGGCCATTGTAGATACCAAAGAGCAAGTAGAAGGGCGAGTGCGAAACAGTAATTTGAGCCTGGTAGATGTTCAAGGGATCGCATTCGACCATGCCCAAATTATTCATTACGCGCTGGAGCGATTACGTTCCAAAATTGAATATACGGATATCGCGTTTAATCTGATGCCGGAGAAATTTACGTTAACGGCGTTGCAGAAAGTGTATGAGATTATTAGCGGCAAAAAACTGCTGGCAGCTGCATTTCGGCGCAAGATGGCAGACTGGGTGACCGAGACGGGTGAATATGCAAGCAGTGCGGGACATCGCCCATCCCGTTTGTACCGATTAAATCCGGAGAGGGAAGTTCTGTAGTTGGAGTTGGTCATGAGTAGAAATGGTTTAATTCGAGGAATGTAAGCAATCGTTTGGTATGGAACAAAGTACGAGGTACGAGGTGATATGAATGGAAAAGTTTACGTTTTTCTGGCGGACAGAATCGCCGTTCTCCCAGTGGTTTAAGGCTGATTTTACGGTGGACGGGGTTCAGTATACAAGTGCAGAGCAATATATGATGCATCAGAAAGCACTGCTCTTTGGCGATCAACAGATTGCGGATAAAATCATGAAGACCCGTTCGGCTTCGGTGCAAAAAAAGCTAGGCCGCCAGGTCACAGGTTTCGTCCAGACCATATGGGAAAGCGAGTGCCAGCGCATTGTCTATGAAGGCAATCAGGCAAAATTTACACAGAACGAGGATTTACTGGCGGCTTTGCTCGCCACCCAAGGCACAACACTTGTAGAGGCAAGCCCGGATGATCGGATCTGGGGCGTGGGGCTGGCGGAGGAAGATCCACGTATTCGTGACCGAAAAACATGGCGAGGAACGAACTGGCTAGGTGAGATTCTTACTCGTCTGAGAGAAGAGATAGGAAGGGATCGACATGAGTAACTTCGATAAACAAAACAAACACAGCAACATTAGTAATTCAAATCATAAGACTACGGGGTCTCGTCATTCTAACGCATCACCAGATAAGACTGGCGTTAGCTCGCGTTCCGGACGCTCGCGTATAGCACATCAGACGCTGGAGATTCTGGAGGAAGGCGTGTATGTAAACGGATATGATCGTGCTGTTCATATCAAGAAAGACATGGAGCAAGCCATTCAAAATTCAGTTCTCTATAGGCCCTCGGAGCTTTCTCAACTAGGGGAGAAATTGCGCAAAGGAGGAAACCCGGCCCGGATGGAAGTAACCGGTGAAACGACGCTGGCAGCAGCAGCGCGTCTAACCTTAGAGGAAGGCAGAACGGATGTCGTTTGTCTGAATTTTGCATCGGCCAAAAATCCGGGTGGTGGTTTCCTTGGTGGAAGTCAGGCTCAGGAGGAAAGCTTGGCACGGGCAACAGGGCTATATCCATGTATTGCCCAGATGACAGAGATGTATGAGTACAATCGCAAGCAACGTACGTGCCTCTATTCAGACCGTATGATCTATTCTCCAGATGTTCCCGTGATCCGTGACGACTACGACCGATTGCTGGATCAATATTACACAACGGCCTTTATCACCGCTCCAGCGGTAAATGCAGGTGTAGTCAAAGAGCGGAAGGAAGCAACAGATGCAGAGATCAAGTCGGTCATGAAGCAACGCATTCGATATATATTGGAGGTTGCCGCTGTACAAGGTCATAGAACTATCGTACTTGGGGCCTTTGGCTGTGGTGTGTTCCGGAATGAACCGGCACAGGTGGCATCGTATTTTGCCGAGGTTTTGGATGAAGAAGGATACAGGGATTACTTTGATCACATCGTATTTGCCATATATGACCGGAGTGCAGGACAGCGAACGTTGGAGACCTTCAAGCGTCTGCTAGCATGAGTGTGAGCAGGAGAAAGCACGGACGTCATGTCATAGAAAGGGGAACTAACATGCAATTTCATGAACGACAGCAGGATTTGTTTGAACTAGAGGATCACTATGCGCTGGCACACTGCATATCCGCCGATGCGAGAATGGGTAAAGGAATTGCTGTGCAATTCAGAGAGCGGTTTGATCTACGGACACTTCAGGAGCAAGCGAAGCTAGAGCCGCTGGAGATTGGGCGATGTTATCCGGTTGGAAGGACGCTGAATCTTGTGACCAAAGCCAAATTTTCGAATAAACCTACGTATGCATCATTAACCCAGGCGGTTGAGTCTATGCGGGATGTCTGCTTAGAACAGGGAATTACTGCGCTGGCTATGCCTCGAATCGGTTGCGGGTTGGACAGATTGAAGTGGGAGAAGGTCAGCGTAATTATTCAGAATACGTTTGCGGAGATGGATATCGAGATCGTTGTATGCACAGTATGATCGAGTACAATCGGTATGTTGTATCTAAAAGAAAAAACCTCAGCTGGGTAAGGAAGCGTGCGAGTGACGGGGAGTAAGACGATTACGAAGTCTGATCCCTGTATTCATTAAGCCTGGAGCATGATTCATCTGCTCTGTGCTCTCGCAAACGCGCTTCCGTTACCGAAGCGAGGTTTTTTGTTGTTTTTATAAATAGGCGAAGCTGGATTTATTTTTTGGAAAACATCTCTTTTGCTTCATCCATAGCCATCTTGTTCCCGATGGAAGAATAATCAAGCCAAGGCTGTGCCCCTATCGGATACACATGACCAGCTTTGACCGCTTTCAGCCCTTGCCAGATTGGATTGCTTTGCAGCTCTTTGAACATGGTTTGGGCTTCATCATCTGAGTTAACCACGACAAAGATGGCATCGGCATCATAGTCTGGCAACACTTCACGGGATACAACCTGATATGGCTTGGAGGTATCCATGTCTTTGATGCCTTTGGCTGGAGTCAGTCCGAGATCATCGTACAAAATAGGGCCCATAGGACGGCGTGTGCTGAATACGCGTAATTCCTTGGCTGTGACACGAATGGCCATGACAGTGCCGTCACCGATCTGATCATGAATCAGTGATTGGACTTGTTTTGTTTCTGTTTCGTAGTCCTGAATATACTGCTCCGCTTCTTTCTCGCGATTTACCAGCTTGCCAATCTCTTTCAGGTGATCCCGCCATGTGCCGTTGTCCAGATTGAATACATGTACAGGTGCAATTTTTTCGAATTTGGCCACATCGTCACCGGAGAATTCCTCATCCAGATAGATGACATCCGGTTTAAGTGCAAGCAGTGCTTCCATATCAGGGTCCTTGACCGGGCCAAGTGGCGTTGTATCTTTCAGGCGATCAGCCACATGGGACAGGAAACCTTTCGCTTCCCCGCCGATGACAGAACCGACAGGCGTGATCCCGAGGGAAAGCAGATCATTGGTCAGGTGGATGGACATGGAAGCGATACGTGGTACACCTGAAGCAGCAGTGCTATTTGAATGGTCTGCGGAGTTGCTTGTGTTAGCATTGGTGTTTGAATCGTTCGCGCCCGATGTGGACGTCTTGGCCGTTCCACAGGCTGCAAGTACCAGCACCAAACTGATCGTTAGCAAAAGCATAAGATTTTTCTTTAACATAAACATAATTCGCGTTCTCCTTAAACATCTCATGGATGAAATTCATATTTTGGATAGCTTTATTTCGTTCGTACCAGCAGATATAAAAAATAGGGCGCGCCAATCGCGGCTACAACAACACCCGCTGGTATGGCATTTGGTGCAAATATTGTCCGGCCGACCGTATCGGCCGTCACCAGAATCACCATGCCGATCAGTCCTGCGGCGGGAATCAAGTGCCGGTGCAGTGGCCCGACCAGTCTGCGGGCCAGATGCGGGGCGGCGAGTCCAATGAAGCCAATACCTCCAGCGACAGATACGCTGACCGCAGATAAGGCAACGGCACAGAGCAGAAGCAGGATGCGCCGCGAGCGCACAGGTGTGCCGATGCTGGTCGCAGCGGCATCGCCTAGATGGAAGGCGTCCAACGTTTTGGAACGGCTCCAGATATAGGCGATGCAGATTACGATCCAAGGCAGCAAAGCCTGTACATGAATCCAGTCACGACCCCATACACTGCCTGCAAGCCAGCGTGCAGCGAAGGAATACGTGTCCTCGTCGAGACGTAGCGACAGATAGAGCGTAAGCGCATGAAATCCAGCAGCAACAGCAATGCCGACCAGAATCAGTTTAATTGGTGATACGCCGCTGTTTCGGTCATAGGACAGTAGCATAATAATCAGCGCTGCAACTACACTGCCGGCAAAAGCAAAGAGTGGGATCAACAGTGCTACTGAGGTATCCATGCTGAACGACAGGCTGACAAAAACCATTAGCCCAAAAGCCGCCCCGGCATGCAAGCCCAGAATCCCCGGATCGGCAAGTGCATTACGTGTAATGCCTTGCAGCGCAGCACCTGCAATTCCCAATCCAGCTCCGGCTAGAACGGTGACCAGAATGCGGGGCAATCGGTAGTCAAACAGGATGATCTGATCCTGTTCGCTCCCTTGTCCCAGCAAGGTCTGCACCACGGCCAGTGGGGATACGCGAACTGTGCCTGTATTCAGACTAATGAGAACCACCAATGTTGCGAGACACAGCAGAACCATGCTGATAAGTACCGCTCTTTTGCCCCGAGAGGTCTGATTAAACTTCTCTAAAGGGGATCTGAAGAGGAGTTTCATTCCCTGTTTCTTCACTACAAAGCCCTCCTTTCTTTACGGGCCAGATAGAGGAAGAACGGTACACCGACAAAAGCGACCATAATACCTACCGCCAGTTCCTGAGGCGGATTCACGATACGTGCCCCGAGATCAGCGAGCACAAGCAGAATCGCCCCGAGCAGGGAAGACATCGGAATGATCAACCGATAGTCTACGCCAACCAGTTTACGGGAGATATGAGGGATAACCAGCCCTACAAATCCAATCGAACCTACAGCGGAGACGGACACCCCTGCGAGCACAACGACAGCGGCAAGAGCAAGAAAGCGAGTCCAGCGCAGGTTCATCCCGAGATTAATGGCGACCTCTTCCCCCAGAGACATCAGCGAAACACGACGTGCGAGCGGCATGGTTAATAGTAGTGTGAGCAGCAACACCGGAAGAATCAGTTTCAGATGGCGCCATTCAATACCTCCAAAACCTCCCGCATACCAGAAGGCCAGATCCTGGCTCAGATCAAAATAAATGGCTACTCCTGTGCTCAGAGAACCGAGCATTGCGGCAATCACTGCACCAGCCACCGTGAGCCTAATGGAGCTCAAGCCCCCTGGGGCAGCCATACCCAGCAGGAAGACGAGCAATGTACCGAGCACAGCTCCTATAAACGATAAAAGCATAATCCATCCATAAGATAATCCCGGCCAGAACGCAAAGCTTAATGCTACGACAAACGTTGCTCCAGCGTTAATGCCAAGGATGCCGGTGTCGGCCAGTGGATTACGGGTAATGCCTTGCATCAAGGCTCCGGCTACAGCAAAAGCTGCTCCAATCACAGCGGCAGCAAGCACGCGTGGCAGTCTCAATTCATGAATGATCTGATGTGGTGTCAGAGCCGGGTTGTACTGGAAAATGGCTGTCCACACGGTTTCCAGTGTTAAGCCTTTGGCTCCTAATGAGATGGCAACAAACATGCTGATCAGCAGGACCGCGATGGCAGACAGAAACATCAGCCCAACGGCGACTGCGGATCGTTGAGTCTTGGACGGGCGATGAGGCAGTCCCGGATGTTGGATACGGGTCACTCCTTTATAACAAATAACATCTTTCGTTGTTATTGATTATCATTATCAATTAGTGAATATTATAAAATCTTAATCCAGGCCCGTACATGGCATAAATTAAGATTTGGGAAATGGACATTTTTTAGATTACAAAAGTGCGGGCCTGTTCGTCAACATCGAGAGCGCTTCCTCAAGCTGGATGTTAATGGAATATGGGGCGTACACAACCCAAGCGTTCCAATCTACAAGATGCACACGGCCGCTACGGACGGCGGGATGGCTGTTCCATAACGGATCATTCTTTAATTTTTGCAACAATGTTGCCGGGTGATGCAGGTTGTCTGTCGCAAGCACTAGCACATCGGCTTCCAGACCGTCCCATTCTCCGGGTGTAAAAGGCATCCAGTTGAAGCCGATCCCGGGAGCCTTGCCGTTCAGTTCCGTCTGAATACGCTGAGGTGCGCCGAGTTGTAGCGTCCGGTAAAACACATGACCGAAGTTACGGTGACTGTACATCCGCGGCCCTTTGGCAGTTAATGTACCTACAGCTACAGTGAGGCCGCCAGCCTGTTCTTTGATCTTCTTGCGTGCACGCTCTGCTTTGCGCTCATGCTTGTCCAGCCATTCTTTGGCCGCCTGAGTTCGATCTACAATCGAAGCGATCTGTTCCAAATGGCCGAACATGTCGGTCTGGTTCCATGGAATGGTTATGATGGGTGCAATATCACCAATATGTTCCATCGCTTTAGCCGTAGCGTTATCTTTGGTCAGAATCAGGTCGGGATTCACATCGAGAAATGCCTGCCGTCCTTGTTCCCACGGTTCATAGGCATGAAAAGGCATGGTAAGCGAACGGGGCAGATGTGGCAGATGGCCTTGAATCTGTGCTGCACAGGGTGTGATGCCAAGTGTCATCAGGTGATCGGTATAGGGATAAGAAAGTGACACAATGTTACGGTGAACTTGCTTGGCATAAGCCGTTGGTGCGTAGCCGGCATAATTACGAAACCGTCTGCTGAAATAAAACTCGTCACGGTAACCGACCTCACGGGCGATATCACGAATACGCAGATCGGAGGTCAATAACATTTCCTTCGCCCGGTTCATACGCAGATGAGTAATATATTCAATCGGATTTTTGTGCATCCGGCTTTTGAACAGTTGAGAGTAATAGGACGGATGCATGCCGGCCAGTTCGGCTAAGGTATCCAGCTTGATCTCATGCATATAATGTTGCTGTATATATTGCAATGTTGATTTTAACCAGTACTCGGGATCATCCTGCCCCTGTTCCTCGGTAGGGCTTGAATTTTCTTCAGGCCAGAGTAGATAGAGTAGCTCGGTTAATAGTAATTGCGCTTTGATTTCACGGGATGCTGTTTCGTTATCGGGATGTGCAAGTTCGGTCAGTTGGGTAGCGATCCGTTGAATGCCGTAAAAGGGACCTCGAATCCATCCGGCAACAGGTGAATGAAGTTCACGTTCATAGATGCGCTTCGCTTCTGTTTTCTCCGTCACTCGAAACAGGTCAAATTCAAGAATGTACAGCTCGGCATCTTGATCGACATCCGACACAAGTTCCAGACGGATTCCTGGTGGGTACAAACAGGCCGATTTGCGAACAACACGGGATGGCTCTGCATCCACAATCTGTGTTCCTGTGAAGCGATGCATATAGATGAAGGTATGATACGGGAGTTCGTCCGTATGCCACCGGAAACGTTGCTGTGTGTTAACATGCTCTGCCCGGCGAAGTTCAACCAGGGCATGATCCAGGAACTGGTGAAGTTCATTGTGAGCCGTTGCACGTGTATTTATATGATTTAAATTGCCGATAGGGCGTACAGTCAGTTCGTCATCTGAAGGTATGCGGTTATGGCCTTGATTTGGCTCAGAGATCATAGCGTACCTTCCTTTCATTGGGATCATTGTGTTCTTCAACAGGGTACATGTGCTCATTATGTGTCTCCAAGTTATCTTAGCAAATCTGTTGCGGAATTGAAATGTGATAAAGGGAAGCAAGCTTTTCTGACGAAAACGTTTCTTTTTGGTAAAATAAGAGAGATACCATGTTGGCTGGTCTGAATCATGAACCTTGTAATACGCAAATTGGTAGTAGGGAGGATGTACGTATGACACAGACAGCGGGACAGGATAAGGTACGATGGGGCATTATGGGCACGGGATGGATTGCATCCCAGTTTGCCAAGGATTTGGCACATGCGGGGAATGCGGTGAAAGCAGCGATTGGTTCACGAACCGCAGGTAGTGCGGAGAAATTTGCAACCGAATACGGTTTTGAACGCGCTTACGCTTCATATGATGAATTGCTGCGAGACCCTGAGGTGGATATCATCTATGTGGCAACGCCGCATCCGGTACATAAGGAAAATGTGATGGCCTGCCTCGAAGCAGGCAAAGCGGTACTTTGTGAGAAACCGTTTACGATGAACTCACGTCAATTGGAGCCGCTCGTGGAAACGGCGCGAGAACGGAAACTTTTCCTGATGGAGGGCATGTGGACACGCTTCCTGCCGCCGATTGTACAGGCAAGGGCATGGATTGCGGAAGGTCGTATTGGTGAAGTACGGATGGTGCAGGCAGACTTTGGATTCCGCATCGGCTGGGAGCCGGAAGGACGGTTGCTTAACCCGGATCTGGGCGGTGGAGCGCTGCTGGATGCCGGAGTATACCCGATCTCTTTCGCGTCGATGATCTTCGGTGAACAACCTCAACATGTATGGAGCACAGCACACATTGGGGAAACGGGTGTGGACGAGCAATTCTCTATACTGTTGTCTTATTCCGAGGGGCGTTCGGCGTCACTAAGCGGTGCCATTCGTTTGAATCTGAACAATGAGGCAGTAATCTATGGTACGGAAGGCCGAATTCGTCTGCCTTTTTTCCTCGCAGGCAAAGAAGCTTATTTACATGTGAACGGACAGGACGAGCCAGAGAAGTTTGTGGATGATCGGACTTGTCTCGGGTACGCATTCGAAGCAGAAGAGGCGGGACGTTGCATTCTGCAAGGTCGAACAGAGAGTAATACCATGAAACTGGACGAATCTCTGGAGATCATGAAGCTGATGGATACGGTTCGGCGGCAGTGGGGATTGCGCTACAGATCGGAGTAAGTGTCGCTGGCTAGTGATGGGAAAGGCCTTATTTATAGTGACTTAGATACACGCAAGCTGGATGGAACGCTGGAAATGCCGGGCGTGTGAGAAGTCCCACGCTTATGGCGAGTGTTTTCTTTAAGTGATGTAGTCCAGTTAGTTTATCGTGATGGCATCTGTTGTTGTATTCGCAGAGATAAACAAAGGGTTGGCGGGTTGGTTAAAAAGGGGCGCTGGAGTTGTACAAGCCTTGCAGTTGTATAACGGAAGAGTGAGTAATAAATAGCTACTCAATTAGGCGAAGTAGGCTGTAGCAGTTGAATTTTTCCATCGGGAGGGAGTGCAGCAGTTGATAAAGTTTCTGATTTCGGGATTTGAGCCTTTTGGCGGTGATGCTGTCAATCCGACGGGAGCGTTAATGGAAGCATTAGCGCATGAGGTGATCGAGGGAGCAGTATTAAAAACCGTGTTGCTACCTGTGAATTTTGATGAGTGTGCAGACATGCTGATTGCAGAGATGCAGGCCTTTCAGCCGGATGTTGTTGTTGCCTGCGGGTTGGCAAAAGGTAGAACGGCAATTACGCCAGAGCGCATCGCCATTAATGTGAAGGACATTCCGCCCGGATCTTATGCGGACAATCAGGGGCAGCGCCCTGTGGATGAGCCGATTGCAGCCGGAAGTCCCGATGGTTTATTTTCCACCTTGCCCATCCGGAAGATGGTCAATGATATGACGGCTGCGGGCATACCTGCAACAGTCTCCAATACGGCGGGAACATATATATGTAATAACACGATGTACCGGATACTCGATTACATTCGGTTGCAACAGTTGTCTGTGCGAGCAGGCTTTGTTCATTTTCCGGCTTCGACAGAAATGGCTGTGCAGGCACCTTCTGTCCCATCTCTGCCACTTCCAGTGATGCTGGATGCACTGCGATCGATGATTCGCACGGTTATGTTGGAGAAGGAAACAAGTAATTAAACTGCTGATATATCAAGCAGTAACGAATAACTAGGTAACCAACAAAAAGCGGATCCGGACAATCAACACTAATCAGGCAACCAACAATGATAAACCAATAACGAGGCAAACAATATATCAATAACCTGGCGACAAACAACAAACAAACCAACAACCAAACCAACAACCAAACCGATACAACGATACAACGAGGAAACTAATACGAGGAAATCAATAACCTAGGTAATCAATAAACTAATAAACAATCAACAACCAGGTAACCCACAAACAAACCATAGGCTATAAGCAAGCCATAACTGATAAACCAACTCAACGAATAAAAGGGCAACTTCAATACGTCACAAAGGTGGCGAGAGGAGTTGCCCTACTCGTATTTGATTAGTTTGGATTTTACACATATATCTCCCAATCATAGGGGAGTTTTACGAGCTAGTACCCAATGTGAGGGTGGAAACCTTGTGTAGACTCAATCTTACGGCGTGTTAGGGCCAATGATACTGCATGACTATCTGGCGCAATTTCTAACGATCCCCACAGACGCTATTTACACCAATTTGGAGGTTTTAGAATTCTAACGATCCGTAGGAACGCTATTTCACCGAAATAGACCAGATTGAGATGAAAAAGGACCATTTTCGGCTAAATAAGGTTTCTGGTGATCGTTAGAATTTGCAGACTGCAAAAATGAGTCAAATAAGGTCTGTCAGGATCGTTAGAGATAGACGGTACATAAAAGATAGGTCAAAACCTTAAGGAGTAGTAGCTCCGGCTAAGTTCAGAGTTAAACAACATGGAAACATTCCAATACCAGCCGATAGAGAGCATCGCAACATGAAGGTTAGATTTTTAACAAGTTCAAGTCAAACTCGGGAACCAGTTTTTCTTGCATGGCACGACCAAGCAGGGCCGTAATCGCAGCATAGCCGTCTTGACCCAAGTTAGCACTGAATTCGTTGACGTACAGGTCGATATGTTGAGCGGCTACGTTGGGGTCCATCTCTTGTGCATGCTCCATGACATATGTCTGCGATTCTTCAGGATGAGCCCAAGCGTACTCCACAGAGGCACGTGCCCAGCCCGCCAATGCGTGAGCATCCAGATCGCGGCGGGCAATAATGGCACCAAGCGGAATCGGCAAGCCTGTGTCATTTTCCCACCAGTTGCCGAGGTCAGTCATCAGCTGCAATTTATAGTTTTGGTACGTAAAACGTGCTTCATGGATAACCAGCCCGGCATCGATTTGACCATCACGAACGGCAGGCATAATTTTATCAAAAGGCATGACAACAATTTCACCGACACCGCCGGGAACATTTTGCGCGGCCCATAGACGGAATAACAGATAGGCTGTCGAGCGCTCGCTTGGTACGGCAACACGTCGTCCAGACAGGTATGACGGGTCAGTTGTTCCATCAGCTGTTAAAACCAAAGGGCCGCAGCCTCTGCCCAGAGCACCGCCAGCAGGTAATAAAGCATAGTTTTCCAATACATAAGGTAGCGCCGCATAAGAGATTTTCATCACTTCCGGAATGTCTGGTCCAATTGGACTTGCAGCAAGACCGTTCGTTATATCGATATCCGCATAGCGAACGTCAAGCTCAGGTGCACCAGGAATCAGACCGTGTACCCAAGCGTGAAAGATAAAAGTATCGTTAGGACAAGGGGAAAAAGCAATATTCATGATGTAATAACCTCCCGTAAAATAGAACTTGCTGCCTGGAGCGCATCCAGGGCATCCTTGATGCGCCAAGCGTCGCGGTCGCGTGGACCGACCGCGTTAGATATGCCGCGCAGTTCGAGCACCGGCAGGCCGAACTGCTGCGCAGCTGTTGCTACGCCGAAGCCTTCCATGCCTTCGGCGGCAGCATCCGGCACGCGGCGCAACAGCTCCGCGGCCGTCTGCGCGGTTCCGGTCGCCGTGGACACGGTGACCGCAGTGCCTCCGCTGACAGCGAGCCCTGCCCGCTGCAGCTCATGGCGAAGGCGCGCGGCAAGCACCGCGTCCGCCGCCACACGGGACGAGCCGAATCCGAGCTCGTCCACAGAGAGGAAGCCGTCTGGTGTCTGCGAGCCCAGATCGGCTGCAACCATGGCGTCGGCTACCACGAGGGAGCCGACGTCCGCCCGGCCGGGGAACCCGCCGCCGATGCCGGCACTGATCACCAGCCCATAGGCTGATGATCTGGCGCCTGTCCCGGCAACGGGCCCCGGCCCTGAAGATGCGGCTGTGCCTTGCGCCGCATCAAGTTCCTCTGGCGCGGCTGTGCCGTGCGCCAGTTCACGTGCCGCTGCTGAAGCAAAAGCTAGCGCAGCGGCAGTTCCGGCAGCGGCCGAGGCAGGGCCAACGCCCGCTGCAATAACATCAAACTGTGTTGCGGCATCATCACCCAAGCCGCGAAGGATGGCGTCTTTTTCTGCGTCCACAGCCGTTACAATCAGTATGCGTGAAGAAGCCCAGAGCCCGGCTGCAGAAGAAATCTTATCAGAAAACGTACCTTTTGTTATGTTCATGAGTTGTTTACCTCGATTTTAATTGTAATAGTAGATAGATCGGCGTTGCCAAGCCCAGCATGCATACGGATAGTGTTTAGAAGGCTATCTACTTTAGTATTTTGCAAAAATTCTTCATTCGTGTGCATACACATACACATAACCCGAACTCAAAATCGTAACCATACACTTATACGTTTATATGTCCACTGTATGGAAACAAATCCATTCTTTTTGTCTTTCAAAGAGTGGACAGTACTCTCCAAAAGAGCATGTCCCCCCGCTAATGATTGTAACACCATATATAGATGGGAAAATCAAAATTGTTATTTTTGATCTATATGTAGGTTGGTAGGTGAAGTGTGTTCTTTTAAGAAAAGTGTCCACCTTTTGATAAACAAAATCCCCAAATGTACACGACAAGTGGACAAGGTATAAACACGATCATGTCCTATCCAAAAGCCGGAACAGCGAATAGCGAATAGCAAAATGAAAACTTTCCACCATACTGTTACTCACACTCACTCATCACACTGACTCTAACTCATCCCATCTTAGCTCTTCCCACCTCACACTAACCCACCCTGACTCATCCTAACTCATTCTATCATTTTAACTCATCACATCTCTAACTCATAACTACCTCTCTATCTCACCCTCACTGATCTTACTCATATCTCTTCATACCTTGTTATACCTCATCTTAATTCATCCTAACTCATACTAAGCCATTGTAACTCATCATAACGAAGGAGCAGGTGCAAAACAATCTTTCGAGCTTATTCGCACCAAGTCCAGTTTCGAGCATATTCGCACCAGCTCAATAAGGAGGAACGATATTTATAGAAGTGATCAGATGCTCCCTCGCTAAACTATATTCGAAAGGAATATCCCTCTGATCTTTTAGAAAATAACATGATCGTTTTCTTGTTTCCTTTTTATATGTCAACTATACCATATGGATTGGTTTTATATACATTTTACTGTTCCCTAATTCAGGCATGTAGTTAAAGTTAAAGATTGACAAACTGTATTAACTGTATTATTAATAGTAGTACAGATGGTACACCGAGAGTGCACTATCAGCAAAACAAGCAAGGCGACATACTAAGTTAAGAAAGGAGGTGCGGGATGTTCGAATTGGATGTACGTAGCCGGAAGGCGATCTATGAGCAACTGGTGGATAAAGTCAAAGAAATGATCGTATACGGTATTCTAAAACCCGATGAGCAGCTTCCTTCCGTTCGGTCATTATCAACACAGCTCACCGTGAACCCGAATACAATTCAGAAGGCATACCGTGAGCTTGAGCGAGAAGGTTATATATATTCCGTGCAGGGTAAAGGAAGTTTCGTATCACCATCTGTGGAACATCCGAAGGAGGCTATGAAAGACGAGATCAGAGAATCCTTGGTGAAACTGATTGCCGAAGCTTCGTTTTCCGGTTTATCCAAGGCGGAGATGACTCTTTTATTCGAAGAAGCGATGGCCCGTATAGAGAAGGAGGTGCCCCATGATTGAGCTGAATCAAGTCGTCAAAGCTTTTGAACAGGAAAAGGCTGTCGATGGCGTAACAATGTACATAAATAAGGGGTCGATCTATGGTTTACTCGGTTCCAACGGGGCAGGCAAAACATCGTTGCTCAAAATCATTGCCGGTATTTATCGTCAAGACCGTGGAACAGTGCGCATTAACGGAGCCGAGGTATACGAAAATTTAGACCTGAAAGGCCGCACTATTTTCATGGCAGATTCACCAAACTTTTTCCCGCAATCTTCGATTACGCATATGGCTGCATTCTACCGCTCAATCTATCCAAGCTGGAGTGAGGAACGTTTCAACCAACTCGGGGCTGTCTTCAAATTAGATGTAAAACGCAAGCTTCATCGCATGTCCAAAGGCATGCGCCGTCAGGCTGCGGTATGGCTGGGACTCAGCTGTATGCCTGAGGTGTTGCTTATGGATGAACCGATTGATGGACTCGACCCTGTCATGCGCCAGCAGATCAAAAACCTCTTGTTCCAGGAAGCGGCGGAGCGTCAGGTGACGATTATCATCTCCTCCCACAATTTGCGGGAGATCGAAGATCTCTGTGACCATGTAGCCATCATGCACAAAGGCCAAATTATCGTGCAGAAGGATCTGGATGACCTTAAGTCTGATACACACAAGATTCAGGTTGCCTTCCGCCACCCGGATCATGCTGATTTATTGAAAGAACAGGTTCATATTATGCATGAAGAAAAAAGAGGAAGTGTCTCTTTGTATATTGTTAAAGGTCATCGTGAAGATGTTACGGCGCAATTTCGTTTGCACGATCCGTATCTGCTGGATGTGTTGCCGCTGACACTGGAGGAGATTTTTATCTATGAAATGGAGGGTGCCGGGTATGACATTCAACCGATTATACTTTAACCGCGGTATCCTGTACCAAAATTTCAGGCAGCACGGATGGCTTGGTATTGTTTATCTCTTGTTATTATTAACGCTTCCGCTATTTATCGGCACAGAGTATCGAGATTATACGGAGGACATTAGTACTCTATTTAAAGTAAACGGGGAGTTTCATTGGTTTCTTGCAATTACGGTGCCGGTTGTGATGGCTTTGTTCCTGTTCCGTTACATTCAAGCAGGGGGGCCAGCGGATGTATATCACAGCCTGCCGCTGAAGCGTAGACATTTGCTCACGATGAACCTGATGACCGGATATGTAATGATTCTGGTCCCCATCTGGATTACGGCTGGAGTTACCAAGTGGGTGTCCGTAGCTCTGAATGAACCCGCTTATGTTTTTAACGACAGTGCAATCTGGATGTGGGGAGTAACCATAAGTATCGTTTCTTTGTTCATGTTTACGTTGACAGTCGCGGTAGGGATGTGTATCGGGCAATCTATTCTACAGGGTCTGACCGTATACGGTATCTGCCTAATTCCAGTAATCTTTTGGGGAGTCTTTGAACTGCATCTGAAGCGTTTTTTGTTTGGTTATCCGGAGAACATTTTTCGTTTCAAAATCGAGACTATTTCTCCTATTTCCCGCGTCAGCAGTTTCAGTTATGCGATTCCTGGATGGGGCGAACTTAGTATTTACGCTGGGATGACCGTACTTATGATCGTTCTATCGTATCTCTTTTACCGTAAGCGCCATGTAGAATCGGCAACCCAAGCCATTGCATTTCGCATTGTCAAACCAATCTTC
This sequence comes from Paenibacillus polysaccharolyticus, assembly GCF_900102085.1. Lineage (GTDB taxonomy): Bacteria > Bacillota > Bacilli > Paenibacillales > Paenibacillaceae > Paenibacillus > Paenibacillus polysaccharolyticus. The sequence continues at coordinate 272,463 of NZ_FMVM01000004.1, forward strand.
CGTTTTGGATTTATGTTCACGATTGTATTGCTTAGTGGCGCTTATTTCTCAATGATTTCCCCAGGCGATTCCCGGATATGGGGCGTTGCAGGTTACATCATTGGAGGCGTTGCGGGGTACATTGGAGCTGAGATGATCATTCGCAAAACCTGGCTGATCTGGAACAGTAGCTTATTACCACAGTTTGCTGTATATGGAATTGCAACTGCACTTATTCTTTACGTGCCTGTGGCAGACTGGAATGGTTATGCGACAAATGTGCCATCGAAAGACAACGTCGAGAAGGTTCGAATTGGCGGGGACCATACGATCTATGTAGATAATCAGATTGTAAAGCTGGATGATGAACAATTCTACTCTAATGACATGGGATATATTGATGCTGTTCTTGCACTTCATCAGAAAATTGTAGATTCCCGTCAGACGTTGAATGAGAAGGGACAAAGCCGGATTATACCTGACCAAGAGAGCGTCAGGGTTGACTATAAATTGAAGAATGGAAAGACAATATCACGGCAATATAGCGTTCAAGAGAGCCGTTTTCAACAAGAGTTTGAGCATATGAAAAACTTCGAAGATTATAAAGCAGTCAGTTATGGAACCTATGCACTCGACGATGACGTTCGCAGCGTTGGGATTCGGTCAAGATTGACTAGTGATCGCGCTGTATACATCAGTAACCCGCAGCTCATTCGTGAGTTCAAGGCTCTCTTGAAAGCAGAAATTTTAGATCAAACGTATGAAGATCAAAAATCCCATTGGGATTCATATGCATCAGCTGAGATTTATCAAGATTACCGGGATGGATTATCGTCCAAGCAGATCTTGAATCAACCTAATCTTAGCTCCACATACGAGATTAAACCAACCTACACCCGTTTAATTGCATGGCTCAAAGAGAACAAATTGTATGATCAGTTGCAGGTCTCTGTAGATGAAATTGCTTCTGCCCAGTTTATTAAACAAGAGATTAACAGCCCGGGTAAAGCTATTTATGTCTATCCTGACCCGCAATTCATAGATGAAAATCTAAAAGGAAACAAGAAGGTAGCCACCAAGAACAAAGAAATTATCAGCCAGTTGCTCCAGCGGCAAAGATCAGGTTACTACACCGATCAGGGTATCTTCTATCAGATCAAGCTTAATTTTAATAAAGGCCAGAACGTCTATATGATGTTAGAAGAGGATGATCTTACCGAGGATATGAGAGCCATTCTAATCGATCTTTAAATTTTTCTTTACTTCAGCTTGACCAAATGAAATATATGGAATATATTTGAAAAAGTGAAGATCCAAGCGATTCGTTGAATCACCAAATCTAATATGGAACGGCTCATGAGGGAAGCACCCGTAAGAGCAGGCACATGCCTGACTTGTGGGTGCTTTTTTTGTCGTTCGCCGAACGGATCGCTGATGTTGAATCTTGAACTGCAAGGGAGTCTTACTCTGGACGCTGTACGGAACAATTATGGGATATATACAGGGTGAATAGTGTCGCGGACTTCCATACTAATTTTGAGAAAAAGGGGTGCAGAAGGATGATGTATTTAAGACCGGAGAAGAAACGATTGGTAGAGCAATTTACGTTGCCTCGACAACCAATGGAAACGTGGAAGAGGCAGTCAATGTGGGTGCAGTTTTTTCATTTTTGGTTAAAGCTACTGGTCGGACATTCGGTTTTAAGAAGATTGAGTGTGATGTTTGTTGCAACGTACGGCATTGGAATGATATGTAGTGCAACAACAGTTCACGGTGAAGGGATTGAGCTGAATGTTACTGCACAGAAAGCCTGGAATACAGTAGTGAATAAGGCAGATGCGCAAACGGAACGTTCCTTACTACAGACATACGAAAGTGCCGGGAAATGGATTTCCCAAAAAGAGATGTGGGAACAAAAGATCAAGCAATTACATACAGCGAACGCTACTGAGTTGGTGCAACTTCGAAAGGCAATCAGTAATACCGATGCAGCGAAGCTGGCTGCTCTTCAGAAGTCAGTGGAACTTACGCAGGCACGTTATGAACCTTTATTCAAACTTTATAGCTCACTGAACAAACAATTGTCTGCTTCCAAGGCTCTCCAGAGCAAAGAGTGGAGTTCGGCCATTCGTACACAGGCTGACACGCTAAAACCCTTGGTGCAATTGGCACGTGAGGATATTCGTGCGAAGAAATTGAGCCTTGCTGAAGCACGGAAGCGGAAAAATAAGGAGGGGAAGCGGCTGCGAGCGATGTTAAATGGCACAAATGCTGTAAAAAAGCAGATACAAACGGCCAAGAAACAAGTCAGTTTGTCCAGAGAACGGTACTCGGATGCGCTTCGTAACTTTAAACAAACCCTAAAAAAAGGTGAGCCTTCACGTGTGCTGAGTAGCCTGAATTCCCTGGTTTCTTCTGCTGAGAGATGGACGGTTGCGAGCCAACATATTCACACGTTAGAGCAAAAGGTGTCTACGATCTACGTTACAGTAAGCCAAGAAATCCACAACAGATCCAAATGAATGAGCCTGATCCTGCAAGAAAATTGCATGGGAGAAACTAGATTTTTTCTGGTGCGTACACCTCTATAACAGAACCATTCATTGAACATGGAGCGAGGTGCAGGCTGGTGCAGATAGAGAGCAGAACGGGTTTGAAACGAAAGCGTTACTGGATTCCCATCAGTTTATTGCTCCTGATTATCGGTGTTGTAGGAGTAGGCTCACAATTCACACCCAGAATAACAGTACTTTTGCTAAAGACAGGGATTGGATTGTTTACTACAAATGAAAGCGACAAGGCATCGTTTATTTCGGAAGGGATAACCCGTGTTACCGATGTGGCCTATGCAGATGGAGGTCGTAACAACAGTACGCTGGACATTTATTATCCTTCCGCAGCAACTAAACCCTTGCCAGTCATATTGTGGGTTCATGGCGGCGGCTGGGTTATGGGTGATAAAAAAGACATAGCCGATTATGCGGTGCAGTTAAGCAAACGTGGTCATGTGGTGGTCAGCATGAATTATGCACTTGCGCCGAATACGACATACCCTGTGCCCGTAATGCAAACCAATCAGGCTCTAACATATATCAGAGATCATGTGAGTGAATATCAAGGTGATCCGAGCAACCTGTTTCTTGCTGGTAATTCGGCTGGTGCCCAGATTGCAAGTCAGACTGCGGCGCTGCTTACGAATCCCAATCTGGCAAAACAAATGAATATAACGCCATCAGTGGAATCTGAACAGCTAAGAGGAACACTTTTGTTCTGTGGGCCTTACCATTTGCGTACTGTCGAGAGTACAGGCTTTCCATTTATGCGAACGTTTCTCTGGTCATATACGGGAAGCAAAGCATACGAGAATGATCCACATCTGGACGAAATGTCAACGGTACTTCAGGCTACAGCCGCGTTTCCACCATCATTTATTACTTCCGGTAATGATGATCCTTTGACCGTACAATCGATTGAACTTGCAGAAGTGTTAGAGCGTCAAGGTGTCACGACAGAAACATTATTTTTTCAATCATCTTCGGAAAAGCTGGGACATGATTACCAGTTCGATCTGGGGAGTGAAGCAGCGCAGCAGGCACTACAGGCATCCGTGCAATTTATTCAGGCTCATAAAAAAGAAAACTAAAGATACAAAGAATTCAAGTTAAATCGGCACTTTAAAAAGGGTGTCACAGCGATTCAGCATGAAAAAACATGACATACGACTGGGACACCCTTTATTTATTTATTTATTTATTTATTTATTTATTGGCGAGAACTAACAATCTGCGCATAGCTTCTTCAACTGTTGCACGTGGACAGGCTACGTTGATGCGCATGAATCCGGCATATTCTTTGCCGAAGACAACCCCGCTATTGAATGCGAGTCCTGCCTCATGAAGCAGTTTCTTGCTTAATTGCGCATGAGTCAATCCTAATTCCCGGAAATCGACCCATAACAAATAGGTGGCTTCAGGAAGGTACAGACGGATACCTGGCAGATGCTCCGCAATAAATTGCTGCACGTATTCCATGTTGCCCCGAATATAAGCAAGACATTGATCAAGCCAATCTTCGCCACCGTTATAAGCGGCCTCGGTTGCTACGGCTCCTAGTGTACTAATACTGGATAACCCCATGGTACGCACGCCTTTGGCGAACTGTTCCCGCAATTGGGCATTAGGAATGATAATGTTTGATGAACTTAATCCGGGGATATTAAACGTTTTGCTTGGTGCTGTGCAGATGATGCTGCGAGCTGCGATCGCTTCCGAGATCAGACTTAGCGGTGTATGTGTTCCACGTTCATACACCAGATCAGCATGGATTTCATCCGATACGATGAGCACATTATATTTCAGACACAGTGATGCAAGAGCCTCCAGTTCCTCACGGCTCCATACTCGTCCAACCGGATTGTGAGGACTGCACAGGATCAGCATTTTGACCTTTCCATTCTGGAAACTTCTCTCCAGATGATTCAGATCCATGCTGTATTTCCCATGTTCTTCGATCAGTGGATTCGTAATGAGTTCCCGTCCCTGATCTCTCACGACATCATAGAAGGGAGGATATACGGGTGTCTGGATGACTACAGCATCCCCTGGTGAAGTAAATTGTTGTACCGCTATACTGAGCGCAGGTACGATCCCAGGCGTGAATACGATCCAGTCCGCATGGATTTTCCAGTTGTGGCGGCGTTGCATCCAGTCTGTGATGGCTGCATGATAGTCCTCGGTTCGCAGAGTGTAACCAAAGATGCCGTGTCCCATCCGGGCCTGTAAAGCTTCAATAACAGATGGAGGAGCAGCAAAATCCATATCGGCTACCCACATAGGAAGTGCATCTGCTACACCGAATAATGCCTCAAGCCCGTCCCATTTCTCGGAAGCGGTAGATATTCGGTCAATCGGTGTATCAAACAAATATTGATCTATCATAACAAAGAAGTCCTCCTTGGTTCATTGATTCGTTGTTATGTCCTACAAACAAGACATCATTATCTAATACATATTGTATTTTCGCAACTTCTAAACCATTTTTATATGACCCAAGTCCTGATTTAGCGAGATATCGTTTACAACCTGCCATCAAGTACTTATGATATGGCTAACATGAGGTGGGAGTTGAAGGATTATCGATACAGTTCATTGTTATATGAACTAAATTCATCCGCACTATACCTTTCATAACCTTATGATTCAATTCAATATGTAATATTCATCTTTTATTATACTGAACTTTGGAGGCGAAGGAACATGAAAAACAAAAAGTGGTTGATTGCAGCAGGCGTATTTGGGATGGTGTTAACGGGATCAGCAGGTGTCTATGCAGGTACGCAACTGGAAACGATCAAAGCCTATCTGAATCACGGACTTGCCATTGAAGTAAACGGACAAAAATTCACACCGACAGGTGATCAGGGCAAAAAACTTGCGCCTATTACGTATCAAGGCAGTACATACCTTCCGGCTCGCTCCATTGCTGAAGCTTTAAATACAGAAGTGAAATATGACGCCAAAAATAATAAGGTAAGCATCGGTGCTTCAAGCTCATCAGGCGGGTCTGCATCCACTGGAGGCGGTCAATCCACATCTCCATCGACAGGTACGAACTCACAAGCTCCAGGCGTGAAATCCAAGTACTTGCCAGCAGATTTCCCATTGCCTAAGGATGCAAAAGCGACCAGCTTGATTGAGAATGTTGTAGATGGAAACAAAAAAGTAGTGCTGATCTATACATCCAAGGAGAGTCTGAGCACCCTCGCTTCATCTTACAAAAACTATTATCAGAATAAAAACCTGACTCAAAACAGTGAGGATATTCAAGCTGACGAATTCAGCATTTTAGGTCGTGAGGAAGGCAAGTACGCTGTAACGATTACAGGTAACGCATCTTCAAGCGATAAGGATTTGAATGAAGTTACGGTCATCTGGGGAGAAGAATGAGCAAGTTCATATGTTGTCTAATTCTTAAAATAAAGCAAGCCGATATGCCTGTAATGATTCGTGATTACAGGCATATCGGCTTTTTGCGTTCAAAGTGCAGAGTATCCTTGTAACAGTCTTTAGGTCAATCTTTTCGTTCAACTTCAATGGGAGGTTTACAGATATTCGTTAAACCACCCGACGATATGCTCTAAACGTCGCACCCTCAGATGTGGATTACCGGAGCGAGATAGTTCATGGTTGGCTCCAGGGAAACGAACGAGTCGGGTCGTTTGCTTGCGCCGTTTCAGTGCAACATATAATTGCTCGGCTTGCTCAATGGGACAGCGGAGATCCTGTTCGCCATGAAGGATAAGCAGTGGTGTCTGCATATTGCCCACATAAGCCAGCGGAGAATGTTTCCACAGTTTTTCCGTGTCTTCCCATGCATTACCGCCAATCTGATCTTCCGTAAAGAAATATCCAATATCACTGACGCCATAGAATGACAACCAGTTGCAGATGGAACGCTGGGTAACAGCAGCTTTGAAGCGGTTCGTATGTCCCACGATCCAGTTCGTCATGAACCCGCCATAGCTACCGCCGGTTACGCCCAGTCTGGATGGATCGATGAAGGCATAATGGGATAAAGCATAGTCCACAGACTCCATCAGGTCTCGGTAATCCCCACCGCCATAATCTTCCCGACAAGCATTCACGAACTGTTGACCATATCCTAATCCTCCACGCGGATTGAGATACATCACAGCATAGCCCTGAGCAACAAGGAGCTGGAACTCATGCATAAAAGTAAAACCATACATCATATGCGGGCCGCCATGAATTTCAAGAATCGTCGGAACCTTGACACCCTCAACGATGCCATGAGGTTTCATGATCCACCCTTGCAGCTGTAGCCCATCCGACGAGTCAAACCAGAAGGTTTCTGGCGTACTAAGCCAAATGTCCTGTTCTAACTGCGGGTTACTGTTCGTGAGACGGACAGGTTCGATTCCGGGGTCTCCTGGTTGTTCATACAGATACAAGTCACCGGGATGTTGTGTATTCGCAACAGCCGCGACGATCTGGCCCTGTGCCAGCTCTGCAAACTGATAGATCTCGCACTCATCTGGCAAAATGTAATCGGCACCACTTCCATCTAATGCGAATCTAGCGATACGCACGCTGCCATGTATCGTAGCAAGACACAGAATGGAAGAGCCATCCCGTGAATATAGCGGACCTGTCGTGACGAGGTGAGAGCGCATATCACCAACAAGGCTATGGTTCATCTGTACATCCCAATCTGCACTTAGGCATTCAGGTGTTCCACCCGATATCGGGAGTGTATACAATTTCGCCAAGGTAGCATTGCCATAAGAGCGGTCACTGGCGAGAAGGGCTAGAGATTGCGCGTCAGGTGCATAACTAAGCCGATAGAAGGTATATCCTTCCGGGGTTAGTTGCTGTAGATCTGATCCATCAGGTCTGGATGTATACACATGATTGGTCAACGTAAAGTCGCTATGATCCGCGCCCTCTTCGGGCATTTCGGTAATCCAGGCGATACGTTTTCCATCCGGAGACCAGGCATAGTCCCCGATATCATAGTGACCCGTCGTAACAGGAATAGCCTCTGCACTGATTGGCGCGATAACAAAGAGATGAGAGCGTTTGCCATTCCATAATCCGCCACTATCCGATTTCATGCGAATTCGGTCCACGATGATTTCTTGAGGCAGTGAGTTTTCCTTATGATCTGTGTTGTAGCCTTCCGCGGACGTTGAATCTGATTTTTTATCTATCATTTCCACAGAAGACTTTACAAGCAGAGTCCCGCCATCTGGCGCCCATAAAAAGGAACTGACGCCATGCTGCAGGTGACTAATCTGCTGTGCTTCTCCGCCATCCGAAGCGATGAGCCATACCTGGGATTTTCCCTGCACTTCGCGTATAAAAGCAAGCTGTGCCCCATCCGGCGACCAAGCTGGGGAATGATCATTTTCTCCAGAAGTGAAAGGTCTGTCCTTTCGACTATCCAGATGAAGTAGTCTCAGGTGTGAGCGATAACCATCGTGTTTTTCATTTATTTGCCGGCTAACATACACCAGATGTCCGCCTTGAGGAGAAGGGACCGGATCATTAACCCATGTAAGCTGGTACAAATCATCCGATGTCATGCCACGTTGCTCGTTCATCGCTTGTCCTCCTACTAGTATTCAGATTGGATAATTTCCTAAGCTTTCCATTTATATTAACGGAAAGACAAGTACAGGACAACAACTTGCCGAAAGGAACGACGTTAAGTTTTTTTTACAAGGAAGGAATAGACGCACAGGAAATGTTTAGGCCTAGCCCGAATGGTTTAATGTACAATGCAATTCCTGTTTTGAACTGCACATGATTTAGTCACAAGAAGGAGGAAGTTATGCTTGAATACATCTTATGAACAGCATGTGGAATATCCGAGCAGGAAACGAATGGCTTTGATTACGGCAGGGGCAGCGCTTTTTGTGAGTGCCGGATTCTTTCTGATGTTTGACCGATCTTCAGGTGCAGGTACTTCCATCATATCCAGTGTTCTTGGTCTGTTGTCTGTCCTCTTTTTTGGCACGTGTTTCTTCTATAGCCTGGTAAAGATGATCCGAAAAGAACCTTCCTTTGTCATTAATGAACAGGGGTTTGTCGATTCTTCCTCTTATACCTCAGGCGGGGCAGTGGCCTGGAGGGAAATTGAACATATGTTTATGTATGAACTGATGGGGCAAAAAATGATTGGGGTTAAACTGCAGGATGAGAAAGCATTTATGGAGCGTCATAACGGGATGAAGCGCAAGCTGATGGCGGCGAATAGCAATATGGTGGATGCAACCATCAGTATTGCGCAAAGCAGTATCACTTTGCCAATCGATGAACTGTATCTTATGATGATGAATCATTGGCAGCATGGTAAAGGCGGCAGGATTTACGTTTTGAACGGGAGGAAATAATACATATGGCTTAGAACGGCAGGTCTTTGAGACCTGTTTTTTTGTGTGCTCAAATAACAACTGAAAATAGGCTTTACAATACTAACTCCCTAGTGTACTATTTAACTAACACACAGATACAGAAAGGAGCGAGAACATCGTGCCTATCGAATTTGATAACAATTTACCGATCTATCTGCAGATCATGCAATATATCAAACGACAGATTGTAACCGGCGCCCTCAAGGCAGGAGATAAAATTCCTTCGGTTCGTGAACTGGCTGCCGAACTGCAGATTAATCCAAATACAGTACAGCGTACGTTCCAGGAGCTGGAGCGTGAAGAAGTGGTTGAAACGAAGCGGGGTTTGGGCAGATATGTGACAAGTGAGGAGAGGAAAATCATGATGATCAAGAAAGAAATGGCCGGCGAATTGCTGGATCGTTTCCTGACCGGAATGCAAGAGCTTGGAATCGAAGAACAGGATATTGTGTCCATCGTGACGGACGCTTTGGCAGAAGGTAGTCAGGGGAAAGGGGAGAAGACACATGAGTAACATTCTTGAACTTAATCAGGTCAACAAGACATATGGACGTAAACAGGCGTTACACAATGTCTCCCTGAATATTGCTCCAGGACGAATTGTAGGTCTCCTAGGTAGCAACGGAAGTGGAAAGAGTACACTAATGAAACTGGTCGCAGGTTTGCTACATCCCGCTAGCGGTAGCATTCAGGTTACAGGTAAGGCGATTGGACTGGAGACGAAGTCACTCGTTTCATTCATGCCGGATCGTCCGTTAACCGAGAAGTGGATGAAGGTTCGTGATGCGATCGCATACTACCGTGATTTTTATGCCGATTTTGATGAAGAAAAGGCACGGGAGATGTTGGAGTTTATGAATCTTCCAGCGGATGAGCGTGTTAGTCATTTGTCCAAAGGTATGAATGAACGACTGCAGTTAACACTGGCATTGTCTCGTAAGGCGCGGCTCTATTTGCTGGATGAGCCGATCGGCGGCGTGGACCCGGTAGCCAGAGGTAAGATTCTGGACGCGATCGTTAAATTTTACGATGAAGACAGCAGTCTAGTCATTTCCACACATCTGGTGAATGATATTGAACGCATTTTCGATGAAGTGGTCTTTATTCGGGAAGGCAAGATAGTTATGCATGAGGAAGTCGAGACAATCAGGCTGAAGCATGGAAAAAGTGTGGATGAGATGTTCAAGGAGGTCTATGCAGAATGATGACATTGTTGAAGTATGATTTTAGAAGAAGCTGGAACACCCTGCTGGCAGGGCTAGTCATCCTCATTATTGTTCAACTGGGACTGATGATATTTGTGTCGTCAGGTGTCACTGCAAATGTGCTTGGTATCATGGCATACGTCGGGGCAGGAGTAGCCATCTATGTGAAGACGATAAAAACCTACGCTGCCAATATCCGCTCCTACAATCGTCGTCTGATCCCGGTCACGGGTCTGTCTCATGTGTTATCACCTATCATTTTTGGTACAATTTGCGGACTGGGCTTGCTGCTGATAGGCTTCCTCCACGCCTACCTCTACATTACGATGAAACTGGGGCTTGATCTGTCTGCTTATATTGGTGTCAACATAAGTGTAGCTGAGATATGGAGTACTTTGTTTTTTGCAGGTTGGATTGTTCTGTTTATGACGATCATGATCTTTTTCTCCATTAGTGTAGCGGGAACGTTCCGCTGGAAAACAGGCCCATGGATCGGGATTGTCACGTTCATTGTTCTGATTAACCTGCTTAGCTGGTTGGAAAATGTTATTTTTTCAGGAAAGTTCAGTCCGAATGATCTGTTTCAGTTCACCGAAGAAAGCACAGGCATCTCATTTTCAGCCAACGGTGTTATATGGGCGGATGGACGGTGGGGGACCACGGTGTTTGAAATGGCACTTGCCGCGCTTCTCGTATGGGGTATTATTTATATGAACACGAAAAAAGTGGAAGTCTGATCCTTGCTTTGGCAAAAGAATACAGAATGGATACAACGGGTGGCAGAGCTGCTCGTTTTTTCTTTTGGCAGAAATGAACGGATATATGCACCCTATTCCAGTTTGAATACGTAAATATATGTATAATAACCGCGAATAGGGTAATTAAAGATGGATTCGCATGATGAGCATCATTAGACATTACAACATCGGGAAGGGGAAAGGGATATGCAATTGTACTTCAGAGATAACTTTTTCAACGCCGGATATACCGAAATTTTGAATGCCGACCAGGAACGGGCAGGGCACCTGGATTTGAAAAGTGTATTTGGATCATCACTCGATGTATCGGATGAAAATGGCCTGGTCTGTAGCGGCAAATTCCGCATGTTGACGAATCGCTGGGACGTGACCGCAGCAGATGGCACACATCTGGGGGTACTAAGAGCGAGATTCAGCTTTTTTAGCAAAAAGTATGAGTACGATGCGGGCTCACGTGGCATATATGATGTATCTGCTCCGGCATTTTCGCAGGAGTATGATGTGACTGATGGATCGGGCCGCGTTGTAGTAAGCTTCCGTCGTACCAGCGGTTGGTTTAGTTCAGGAGCGTTTGTGCTGGATAATCAATCCGAATACTTAGACACTTATGAATTGGTTGCTGTGGTCATGGGCGTGCACGCGATTAACAAAAGACGGAACGCAGCCAGTAGCAGTAGTTCGTAGACCTGGAACTGTATAGGGATGTAGCTCTCAAAATGACATTAATCTACAAGGACGAAGTTGAGGCGATTGATCTGTTCTAGGCCGGTGGAGTAGCGGTCAGGTCAGATGCACGCCTGCATCATTTCGTCCTTTTTTACTGTGTATCGTGCATCCAACAGAGAAGACGAGATCGAGGAGTTTGCTAAGTGATAGCTCTTAAAGCGCTGGTTTGTGCTAATCCCCTTGCGCAGCCGTTTCACCACCCGGCTGTATGGACTCGGATTGCGCATATCGTGCCAGCACCTTGGCAGCAGTCTCGGACATGCGCTCCTGCAGGGCCGAATGATCGATAATCCGAACACGTTTACCGAGAAAACGCATTTTGGACAACACGTAATCGACCTCGTTTCGCGGAATCGTCAGCAGAATCCGGTATATATGACTCGCTTCGTTATATATAACCTCTCTCTCAAAGCAGGAGAAGGCATACAGTATTCGGGACAACTCCGCATTGAACTCAGGCAACACCTCGATGGTGATCGACGTTTTACGTTTTTCCGTGATCAGGGCGATGCTAGCTTTATATCGTGATGCGGCCTCCGGTTTAATGGATCTGGCCTCAAGCTTGGTGATGCTATGCAGCTTGGTAGACATTAACCTGGCAAAGTGCGGGGCATACCAGAGCACATACCATTCCTTTTTAACCATGGAATATTCCAGCTTATACGGGAACCCGAACTGCTCCTGGCTTGTGCGTCCGCTACGGATACGACCTGTCATTTGAAACCCTTCGCCGTTTAGGATCATCTGCCGTAACGGCCTCAGCAGGGGATGAGAGACGCTGCTCTCTTCACTTTTGGCTTTTTCCGTCAGGTAATCTTGCAAATTCAACTGCTTTTCCCCGTCCAGCATGTTGTTTAGTTTGGTCAAGGTTGCGGGGGTTAAGGCTTCTTGTGCAGCCGGATGCTCCATCATCATACGGAGCCAGGCTCGCTCCTGCGAAGTCCAGGTGAACAGTCCGGTTTCATTCAGTCTCGTCATGATCTGGTAGTTGAACATTTTCTCGAACAGGTTCATAATACGCCGCAATCTCCTTCCATTCTTCGATCATTTCCTCACGCAGCTTACGCGGAGCCAGAATCTCACAGCTTGAGCCAAAACTGCGTAGCCAAGGTTTAATCTCTGTTGTACCGTTTACCTGAATTTCATACAAAAAGCTATGATCCGTTTCGGGTGTAATGACTCCCCATTGTCCTTGCAGCCGGACGCGATCCAGAATAAAGTTACGCTGACCATCTCCCGGGTGGAAAAAGCGTGCTTGCACCGTCACGGTGCGGCCTGTATCGACAAGCCAGCTGTACCGGCTGATGTCAGCCCACTCTTTTTTCAATGCAAGCATATGCTCTTCTTCAATAGGCTGAAGCTCCTCCAGCTGGGTGATGCCCTCCATCCGAAACTTCACGAATCTCCGCCGACTCTGATAACCGATGACATACCAGCGCCCATACTGGTGATCATAAACGACTTCAATCGGGATGATCCGATTGGAGCTTCCGCCAGCCTCGCGTTCAAACTTTGGATTCGTATTCTGCGAGCTGTAGCTGGATGGTTTCTTCGGTGAAAAATACTGGAACTGCACACGTCTTCGCTCACGGATCGCTCCAAGCAGGGTGTACAGATGGGCTTCGTCCAGTATGCGTGAGTAATAATGATACTTATAAATATATGGCTCCGTCGCTTCTTCTTGCGGATAACTTGCTTTAATTACTTTTTTCATACTATCCCGCAATAGATATCCTTGCACCGATGGAACCTGTGTGTTCGCCATCATATCAACGAAGTCGTATAACTCCAGCTGTTCTTCCGGGGTGAGCTGTGTCAGTACATCCTGCTGTAACGAATAACGATAAGGACGTCCGCCCGGCTCTTTACGAATAACACCGACTTCCTCCAGATACTTGAGATCCGAACGGATCGTTTTCTCATCCGGCAAGGCCAGTTCTTCCGGCAAATCGGCACAGCAGGCATCCAGTAATTCCATCGCGGTCAGAGCGGAGTCTTGAAGGGTATGTAAAATGACGGATAAGCGCTCCACTTCGGTTTCTTTCATGGATTTGGCACGGAAAAGAAATAGTAGCAGAGGCTCGGCAGACTCGCCGTACTGGAAACGAACAAGGTCGGTCATCTCTGAGCCCAACTCACTGTCTGTGCGTTGATTGGTCAAGCTCTGACGAATATCTCGCAGCTTGCGCTGTGTTTTATCAAAGGTATGTACAGAGATGCCAAGCCGTTTGGCATACTGCTGACGGTTATATGCGCCGCTGGTCAGAGACAGCATACGCAGGAACTGAATTTCTTTATCAAAGCTTTCTTTAGCCATGTGTCTCACTCCCGATTGGACTATGTATTTTTCATTGTATCAAGATAAACGCCTGTTTTCATGGCAAAGTTGCTTGAAATTGTTCTAAGTTACGTCAATTCACGCCAAATTACTGCAACTCACTCTAATTCACACCAAGTCGCCATACTTTCACCATGTTCGTGGTTGATGGTCTCCATGCATAATAAGGATGTGAAGCGGGGCAGTGAATTAGCTCGGCTGATCTGATTTCCGAGGCGCCTGGGAGGGTTACTTCGACTGTTAATCGACCAGGTCGTTGGTTCGAATCCAATCGCCGCCGGTTATGGCGGTGTAGCTCAGCGGTAGAGCAGGTAAAACCTTCCCCCTTTTTCCTCGGAAACCTTTTATTAGAAACGAAGAAACGTTGACCAACAACGTTAGATGTTCCACATAGATGAAGCACAGCATTTTACGCGTAGGGAGGTTATGTGCGATGAGTAGAGCCAAATCATTATTTAATACACCTCAATCTATAGTACATAATCATGATGGATATGCAGCTTATGAGCGATTGGTCGAGGAACAATATGTACAGATGTTGACGACGAATACGCTTAACAATACGTTTTATGCGGATGAACAACAGCTGATGCAAGAAGCGGGAAGCAGCCATCAGGAGATGGCGGAACTGGATGCAAACTTCATGGCGAAGGCTTTGGTATATGCTCGGAATGAAGGTTTCATGCGGCTTCAGCCTTTGTATGGGCTCGCCGTATTGTCCAAGATTAATCCGGAGCAGTTCGCAAAAGTGTTTGCTCATGTAGTGAAGACGCCAGCGGATCTGGCCGATTTTCTGACCATCCTCAGAGGAAGCGGGCGGGGAGAGGGAGGGCGCGCAGTGAAGCGTCAAGTCAATCGGTTCCTGAACGAAATCAGCGAATACTGGGCGATCAAATATAATGGACGAGGGCGTGGATACAGTCTGGGAGATATGATCGCTACTGCACATCCTAAGCCAAAGGATGAGAAGCAACAAGCTTTATTCCGTTATTTGCGGGGGCATGAGACCAGTCTGGTGGACCTTCCGCAACTACAGGCACTGGAGAAACTGAAAACGACACGTAACCCTGCCAGTCAGCTTCATCAGATTGAAAAAGGGAAACTGCCCTATTCTGTCGTGACCTCGATCCTTCAGCCGACGCGTCCGATTTGGGAAGCTTTGATGCTCCAGATGCCGATGTTTGCGCTCCTGCGTCATTTAAATGCGATGGATCGTGCCGGAGTTTTTGCCAAAAAGAAAAATATCGCTTATGTCACACGTCGTCTGACGGATGCCGAGGCATTGCGTCAATCGCGGATATTACCTTTTCGCTTCGTCAAAGCGTATGAGATGGTTGAGCGTACAGAACTGCGGGAAGCGTTGCAACAGGCCGTGGAGCTGTCCGTGCACAATCTGCCACGGTTGCCGGGAAGAACGGCTATTTTCCTTGATCGCTCAGGCTCAATGCAGGGAGACTACCTACGTATCGGTTCGGTGCTTGCACTGGCGCTATACAAACAAACTCAGGGCAACTCCTTGTTCTGGTTGTTCGATCAACAGGTTGAAGATGCCCGCCCGAAGCTGGACGAGGGTATTCTGGCGCAGGCATATCGAATTCGTGCACAAGGCGGAACCGATACAGGAAGACCTGTACGAGAGCTAAGAGAGTCTCAAGAGACGGTGGATCGCATCATTATGATTACGGATGAGCAACAGAATGAGGGGAGTCCAATGTATGCCGAGTTAGAACGATACCGACGCGCCATGAATCCGGGGCTGCAGGCATTCATTGTAGATATTACCCCTTACCGGCAGGCCATGGTTCCGCCGCGGGATGGTCAGACTTTTTACATCTATGGCTGGAGCGAAGCCGTACTGACATATATTGCAGAGACAGCAACAGGGTATGAGACGATTGCCGAGCGTGTACGGAAAATTCAATTTTAAATGAAGGAAGAGAAGGAGGAGGGGGACAGATATGAGTGAGGTGGAACAAACAATGAGAGACATCATCGCGAAGCAGCTAGCGCAGATCGAGCAGGAGGAGCAAGTTCGCATTATTTATGCCTGTGAGTCAGGCAGCCGGGCGTGGGGATTTCCTTCGCAGGACAGTGACTACGATGTGCGTTTTATTTATGTCAGACCGTTAGAGTGGTATCTGTCGATTGAAGAGCAACGGGATGTGATTGAACGTCCGATCAGTGACCAGTTGGATATTAACGGATGGGATATACGCAAAGCGTTGAAGCTGTTCCGCAAGTCCAACCCGCCGCTGCTGGAGTGGTTACAGTCCCCGATTCAATACGATGAGCAATATAGCGTAGCAGGGCAGATTCGGAGTCTGTCGCCGCTAACGTTTTCACCGAAATCATGCTTGTACCATTACCTGAACATGGCTAAGGGAAACTTCCGTGATTACTTGCAGGGCGAACAGGTGAAGATCAAAAAATACTTTTATGTGTTGCGCCCTTTGCTGGCCTGTGGCTGGATTGAACGTTATGAAACCATGCCGCCGATGGCTTTTGACAAACTCGTTGAGACCTTGGTTCCAGCGGGCACACCTCTGTATACGGAAATTCATGATCTGTTACGCCGGAAAAAAGCCGGAGACGAACTGGATATGGAGCCGCAGCTTCCGGCCATTCAAGCGTATATTACGGCTCAAATTGCACATGTAGAGCAACTGGCTACCGAGATTCAAGGACAAGCGACTGTGGAGATTGAGGTTTTAAATCGGATATTTCAATCAGCTGTACAAGAAGTTTGGGCATAAATGAATGGATGGGATTAGAACTCACAAAATGGGTTGAAGATCAACGAAAGGAGGAGAAGATATGCATTTGATTCTAAAAGCAAGTGGAGTGAACGCAGGGGTTGTATCCCATCTGCTTGCCAAAAATCCGAATAATGTGTATGACCGGACAGATAAAGGTGTGCGTGTTCGGATGGTCTACACCAAAGCGAGTGAGCAAGAGACGGAGGTGTTGGTTCATGCCGAGCCTGATCCGGTCGATCTCGTTAGAGGCACACCGGATGGATATGATATCACACAATACATTAATGACCGTGAGTTTGTGACCAGCAGTTTATTCTGCTCTTACATACGGAATGCGCTGGGCACAGCTCTGAATGGCAAACCGAAGGAAGACTATGTGCGATGGGTTGATCATGCCTTTGAACTGGAGCTGAAGTTTGGCCCGGTTGCCTCTGATCTGCCTGACCGTGTGGTGGAGGAGTTGTTCTCCTGTTTGGGATATGACATTACTGTGGAACGGGGAGAGTCGGCGTATTCGTTTGACCTGAAAAATCGAAGTACAGTTCGTCACATCACCCTGCGAGGTAAACAAACGATACAACAGGCTTTACGTCAGCTATTTCTGCTCATTCCGGTGCTGGATAACTACAAGCATTATTTCATCAGTGAGGATGAGATTGATAAAATCAACCGTTACGGTGAGGGTTGGTTAGATACCCATCCGCTTAAGGGACTTATCGTTAGGCGTACGCTTCATTTTGCCGAACTGATTCGGACGTATGAACGTCTGCATGGCGCGTTGGATGATGGGCCTTCACGATTAGAACAACAAGCTGAGGAAGCAGAAGGTGATCTGAAAAAAACATTAAAATCGGAGTCGGCAATATCCAGGCATGAGGATAAGAATCCGAATGCAGACACAGTTCAGGCCACAAGTGCAGATCGAGCTGATGACTCGTCCGAAATACCTGTACGATTAAATGATCTACGTTACCGCGCGATCACGGACATTGTGGATTCTTTGCCTGAAAAACGCCGTATTGTGGACATGGGGGCAGGTGAGGGGAAGCTGTCTGCACGTCTCGCTTATATCTCGGGGGTGGAATCAATCCTTGCTGTTGAGCCATCGGGTCAATCACGTTTGCGGGCGATGGAACGTTTCGCCAAAATGCAGGATCGGGCAGGGGTTCAGGCCATGCCGGAACCGATGCTTGGTTCTCTGTTTTATTTTGACGAGCAGTTACAGTATCAGGATGTCATGATCTTGTGTGAAGTGATTGAGCATATTGAGGCATATCGTCTGAATGGCATTATGGAAACGATTCTGAAGGAGTATCGGCCGCAAGTGCTACTGGTTACTACTCCGAATAAGGAATATAACGAAGTGTATGCGATGGAGCAAGAACAGTTCCGTCACCATGATCACCGCTTCGAATGGACACGGGAGGAATTCAATGGCCGATGTGCGGAGTGGGCAGAGAAAGGCGATTATGCTTACGAGATCAGGGGTATTGGTGAGGAAAAGGAAGGCTACGGACAGCCGACACAACTGGCGATGTTCACACGGGGAAAGGAGGAGCATGTATGAGAAACGAAAGGCAGACAGGTGCGGGTGATCACCATCGTTCGCACCACGAAACAGATGGAGTGCAGCGACAAATCGCAAGCCATACGCAGGATAGACAGCGAGAGATTCAACTGCCGCATGCAGGCATCGTAGTGCTGATTGGTCCATCGAACAGCGGGAAGAGTACACTGCTTGCAGAACTTGTGGAAAAGGATGTGATCCGCGCTACCGAGGTCGTCTCGTCCGATCAGTTCCGCATGTTGGTAGGCGACGACGAGTATGTGGAATGGAGGCATCGGCCTCGTAGTGAAGCGGATGTGCTGTATGCAGATTACCGGCAAGTATCTGCCAAAGCATTTGAAGCGATGGAAGCCATACTCGCCACACGTTGTCGTCTGAACAAGCTGACCTGGGTGGATGCGACTCATCTGTATCCCGAGGATCGCGGACGGTTAATCGAGCTGGCACGCAAATCCCATGTCCCCGTTATCGCGGTAGTACTGGATGTACCGGAGCATGTATTACTTGAACGTGATGATCAGCGTAAACATCCGCGTGGCCGTCAACGCGTAAAACAACAGGCACAGCAATTCAAGCGTACGCTGCGTGCGATCCGTGATGAAGGATTCGATGCCAGTTATGTGCTGAAACATCCATATCCTGTGACCTTTGTACGCACAACGAATCCGTTCATGTTAGACATGGGAGCGGGGATTGATATCATTGGCGATATCCACGGTTGTTATGATGAAATGATAGAAGTCATGCAACGTCTGGGCTACGTCGATGAACAAGGAGATGGCCTGATGCGCCATCCCGAAGGGCGGAAACTCGTTTCTGTCGGGGATGTAAGCAGCCGTGGGCCGGAATCGTTAAAATGTTTGCTTTTCTGGCAACAACACTGTGCCGCTGGTCTTGCTTATATGGTTGACAGTAACCATGGCTGGAAAATTGCACGTTATCTGGACGGCCGTGATGTCACCTTAAGTCATGGAGATGAACGGGTGGAAGCTGAATTGCTCCAGCTTGAACAGGAACAAGGCAGTGAAGAGGCCAAAAGGGTAAGGGAATCGTTGAAGCATTTTATGCTGAATGCACCTTCTCATCTAGTGTTTACACGGAATGGAGTAAGACAAGTGGTTGTCGCCCATGCCGGGATACGGGACCATTTTATCGGCAAACAGTCCAAACGCATTCAGGATTACTGTCGATATGGCGATGTGGAAGGAACGGATGATAAGGGGCGGCCCGTACGTAAAGACTGGTACGTGGATCATACGTCCGGTGAATGCATTGTCTGGGGACATGATCCAAGGCCATACCCTACGATTGTGAATGATACGGTGAATATCGATCAGGGGGTTGTGTTTGGCGGTATGCTCACGGCGTGGAGAATGCCGGAACGGGAGAGTGTTAGTGTACCGGCGAAGCAAGACTATGCCCAAGATCCAGACAGTCCGTTGAAACGCTGGAATCAGCAACGGTTTGCACCGCCCAACATCCGCAAGTTCAAGGACGGTTTTACCGTTCAGACGGGTTCGCAGCTGAATGTCGCTGTGCAGGGAGAAGTGGCGCAGACGGCACTGGATACCTTTTCTCATTTTACCGTACCACTGGAGGAACTCGTCTATATCCCGCCAACGATGAGTCCGCCGCCGGGGGAATGTTCGGTAGAAGGTTTTATGGAGCATCCAAGAGATGCATTTCGTTATTACCGTTCTCAGGGCGTGACCCGTATGTTAGCAGAGAAAAAACATATGGGTAGCCGAGCGATACTGCTTCTGTTCCGCGACGAACAGGCTGCATCGCAGCGAGTAGGCAGACCGATGTTGGGGAGCATCGTGACACGTACAGGCCGATCCTTTTTTGATCCCGAGACAGAACAGAAGGTGCTCACCAGATTACATGCAGACTTGACCGTAAGTGGTTATTTTGAACGGTATTCCACCGAATTTGTATTGCTGGATGCAGAGATTGTACCTTGGAACCTGAAAGCGCGGGAGCTTATTGCATCTCAATATGCGCATGTCGCTGAGGCAGCGCAGATGGATCGCAGCATTGTGATGGACAAAATTCGCGAGGCTATGAGCGCGGGCCGCCACGTTGCGGACTGGTTACAGGAAACAGAGGTTAAACTGGCGAATGCGCAGACATTCCGGGATGTATTCCAATATTATTGCTGGGATGTGCAGGATATTGCTGACATTCGCATTGCACCGTTTCATACGCTGGCTCACAGTACGGGAACCTTCTGGGAGCGTACACATGAGTGGCACATGCTACAAAACCGTGAGCTGGCTCGGTTGTCGTCGCTGATGATGGAGACGGAATACCGGATTATTGCGGATGAAACGGATGAGGAAGAGGTCATTCGCTGGTGGGAGGAAATGACGGCTGAGGGACATGAGGGGATCGTCATCAAACCGGAGACATTCCGCAGCTGGAATGGTAACAAAATGATGCAGCCTGCGCTCAAAGTTAGAGGACGTGCCTATTTGCATCTCATCTACGGCATGGATTATTTGGCTCCTGAGCATGTCTCCCGTCTTCGCAAACGTAAAACGTCCAAAAAGGAGCGACATGCTCTACTTGAAAGTGCTTTGGGCATGGAAGGGATCGAACGTTTTGTGCGAGGAGAGTCCGTAGAACGAATTCATGAATGTGTGCTCGCCACATTATCGCTGGAATCGGAACGCGTAGATCCACGTTTATAGGTCGTGGTTCATGAACGAGCTTGAAAAGGAATGTAATTGGATGATTTTCCATCCAGTTCCATTCCTTTTTTCGTTGTACAGTTTTATCGGTATATACCGTTTGTACTTCGCTTTCTTTCTTTGTTTGGTGAAGCCTGATGTTGGTGTTTTTGTATAAATAGCAACTTTGCATGCACCGATAGTAATGGTGAGTTTTCCAATAAAAGGACTCAGAAAGGAAGCGAAGACCATGTTTAAACGGGTAGAAAATGAATTGGAGTTTGCCATGTTCAATGGGATCTGGACAACGGTATGGAATGAGAAAGGATTTGAGTTTGAGTTCTCAGAGGTGTTTCTGGAAAGATATGTGGTGGTTACGGAGGAAGGCCATTATGTAGGTTCGATTGAAATCAAACCTTACGCCGAAGATAGTTCCATGAACGAAATCGGTCCCTTTCTGGAGCATCCATTGATTCAGGCAGAGATGGGGCATATTGCAGAGATCGATAAACTTGCTATTTTATCTACCTTTCGGGGGCGATATGTTACTGATTTATTATCTGCGATCGTTCATTATGCAGAGAAGCACCAGATTAGTTATTATGCCATGTTACTTGAACCGGTGCTGATGAGAGCTTTGCGCATCTCTTACCATGTGCCGATTCAGAAAGTCGGGGGAAGAGTATTCTATAAGGGGGAGGATGTGATCCCATCTATTGTGAATGCTCGGGAAGTATATATGAATAAGGAACGGTTTACATGGCTCATTGATCCAAGACATAATGTGATAAAAAAATACAAATAACTTCATATAACAACATTAATTCGACATTATTTTTGTTGTGTTTAGTGTATATTTTCATTAAAGTCGCTATTTCAGCGACTTTTTTTGTTCCCAGACAACAGTGCTTATCTCAATATATAAATTGCTTTATGGTATAATAACGAGTTAAGAACAGGAATTTTTTGGTCAAGACGTTTTTTTTCTAAAAGTGACGGGTTAAACTCTGGATGAAATGATAGGGTGATCGGGATGAGAAGACTTGAGTCTGGTATGTCAGTGGACAACGAATGTTTTTCTGATATTTTAAGGTATGAAAACGAAACGATAAGCGGAACGACCGTAACAAACTCGAATGTTGGTTCGCCTATATTCTGGAATTGCACTCTGCATCAGCTTGTATTTGATACCTGTGATCTTACGAATGCGAGATTTTTTGAAGGTAGCACAGTGGATCAATGTACATTTATTCGGTCCGACTTGCGCTCTGTTGGCATTGGCAAGGGCGAAGCCGTGTTCACCAATTGTGAATTTACCTCCTGTGATATGAGAGGCATGACTTTGGAGAATGCTACGTTTATCGACTGTACCTTTGTTAAATGTAGATTCAATGACCGAGTTTTACAAGCTGCAAATATCGTCAATTGTTCCTTTACCGGCAAGTTGGTGGATATTACGTTTGAGGGAAATGGTAAACAGAAGCTAATCGTCAATTTAGAAAACTGCATTCTTGATGGTGTGCAGTTTGTAGGCTGTGACCTGACGCAATGTATTCCGCCGAAGTCCAAAAACCATCTGTATATGGAACAGGTATCTGCACGTGTGAAAAATGCTTTAATGAAGATAGACGATGACCCGGATCTATCTGACGATGATCGGAAAGTACTGATACGCAGTTTGCGCAAGCTTGACGGTATGGAACAATATATTTTTAACACGGCATATATGAAAAAAATATATGGTGATGTTTTTGTTGAGCGATTTTTCAGTAGTCTGGAATCAAATTAGTTGCATGGTATGATGAAAATGGAGGCCTAAGGGCCTCTTTTTTTTGTAAGAAAGATGGGATTATTGAATCATTCTGATAAACCAAAGCCCTATATCTTATCTCTCTAATCTAGGTAATAATTATAAGAGGATTGAATAGCATTGGAATCTCACTACGTAACGAGGGGGTAACCTGTATGGCGTCATTGATTTTGCTGGTGAAACAGACGGAGGACGATGAAAAGGTTATTTATCGATTCGGACCGAATGAGCGGAAGATGGGACTCATTGAGATGAACAAGATCAAGGAAAGTGTGAAGGAACTAGAGCCTGTGCAAGTGGATGGAATCAGTCCCAGCTTTTTTTTCAATAAGGCAGCTCAGTGGCTGGTACGATGTTTGTTCAGAGAAGGCGGCAAGTTTCCAGACCGAACCACGGTTGAATCATAGTCTTTCGTAAGTCTTCTCATAAAAGGCCGACAGACCATTGGGATAGTATCAGGTGATAACTGAATTGGCGTATCATAGAGGAAGTCCAAGTGCAACGACTCATCGCTGCGCTTGGACTTCTTTGTATTAGTTATACGTTTAATTAGGGATGTAAGCTTAGGTTAATTATTAGAATGTTTTGGCATATGAAATCAGTGCCGTAATCGTAATAATGTTAAGTAGAGTGGAGATCAGCACCGTCTGGGCTGCAAAATCAGGTTCGTTGTCATATTCCTCGGCAAGAATGGAAGAGTTGACGCCGGTAGGCATGCCTGAAGCGATAATGAGTGCCTGAGCCGCTATGCCTTCCAGTCCGAGTAGCAGCACAATGCTGATGCCGATTGCCGGACCAATCAGCAGACGTAGAAATGTGCTAATATACACATCAAGACGATATAAACGAATCGGGTATTTCACGATTTGTGCCCCGAGTGTCAGTAGTGCAACGGCAACCATACTTTGCTGTGCATAGGTGAGTGGCATGGACAGAAATGTAGGTAAAGGTAGCTTCCACGCCTGAAACAAAATGCCTAACAGCAACGCATACGGTACAGGCATTTTCAGAAATCCAATGATGACTGCGCGGTAGTTTCCTTTGAGTTTCGCACCTTGGATCGACAAAACGCCATAAGTGAAGGTGAGCAGAGACTGCAAGGACATGACCAGTGCCTGAATGGAAGAGGCGAGCGGGTCACCCCGGAATACCAGTGCGTTAATCGGCAGACCGTAGTTGCCTGCGTTATCCAGCATGATACTATTGTTGAAGGCGGCTTTCATGCCTTTGTTCATACGGAACGAGCGGGATACCACAGAGCCTATAATATAGAGAATGAGTACATAGATCGCGTAAAAAAGCGTAACCGTGCCAAGCAGCTCACCGGACATATTGGAGTGATACATGCTCATAAAGACGGCTGCGGGGGTAATACAATAGAAATTGATTTTGGCGAGGGTGTACAAGTCCAGCTTGAACACCTTTTGCATCCAGGACCCGACAGCGATCAGGAGAAAGACGGGCAGGACGACTTCTAACATGATGTCTGCAATCATTGGTTCAACTTCCTTTTTCATGAAAATTTCAGTTCTTTACGGAAAACACTTCGATCATTATATCATTTTATACACAGCTGCAATGGCATTTGGTCAAAAAAGTTCAGGAGGTGTTTCCTTATGATCCCGGATCATCTGGATACTGGCTTATCGATTTTGTTTATTGGATTCAATCCCAGCATTACCTCGGGAGAGACTGGTCATCATTATGCGTACAAAGGCAATCGTTTCTGGCGCATTCTGGAGCGTTCCGGGTTAACCCCGCGTTTATATGATGCAACAGAGGATGGTGAACTATTGAAGCTGGGATATGGTTTCACCAATATCGTAGCCCGTCCAACGAAAGGCATTGAGGATATTACGAAGGAAGAGTATGCGGAAGGGCGAGCAATTTTACGTCAAAAGCTGGAGACATTCAGGCCGGATATCGCTTGTTTTGTGGGCAAAGGTGTATACACCCAGTACAGCAAACGCTCCAAAGTTGAATGGGGATTCCAGGATGACCCGGTTGTGAAAGAGATTCAGGAGTTCGTTGCGCCTTCATCCAGTGGACTTGTACGCATGTCGATGGATGACATTGTGGCAATCTATGCCCAGCTTGCGGATTTTGTGGCTGAGAAGAACGGTGGAGAATAGGAAAAATCGGCGTACTTCACGATATCATTCGTAGATTTGAGTTCACCCCGTTCGGCGATGGCCGGAGAGGGTGGATTCTTTTTTTTGACAATAAAGTGAGAGATTTAGGGAACAGCTTCCGTCTATATAGTACAGAACCATGCATGGACGCTGTAGAGAAGGAGGATTACATGACACATCCGATACCAGAGGAGGAACTGATTCAGCGCATTATAGATGGGGATAAACAGCTGTTCAGCGTGCTCGTGGATCGATATAAAAATAAAGTCTATGGCATCATACGCGGAATGGGCGCAAGTCACCCGGATGCGCAGGATCTCGCACAGGACACATTTATTCGGATCTATCGATATATGCCGACCCGTAGAGAAGGCAGCAGTTTCTCGGCTTGGGTGTATACCATAGCAGTGAACATCATGAGGGATCATATGCGGAAAAAGAAACCGATGATGACCGCCGATCAGGAGATCGAATCCGTCAGTGAAGACACACCAGAGAAAAGCTTGCTACACAAGGAGATGAAGCGGGAAATCCATCTTCAGCTTGAACAGTTGCCGGAAACGTACAAGCTTGTACTGCTCTTGAAATACACCAATGAGTTGACCTATGAAGAGATCGCCACAATTACAGATATGAGTGACGCACAAGTGCGTAATGCACTCTATCGAGGGAAGAAAATGCTGAGAAAGCAGATGGAACGTAAAGGAGGTTTATCGACCTATGAAGCCTATTTCAAGTGAGCAGGACAAGAAGCAGGATCGCAAGTGGGAAGAGGAGCTGTTCCGCGAGGAGCCGGATGTAGATTTTACATTACAAGTGATGCAGAAGCTGGATCATGTGTCTATGGAAGAACCTGACGTGCAGGTACCATGGGAAACCAAAAAGTCGCATAAGAGGACATGGATTTATCGAACGGGGATCGCCGCAGCGGTTGCGGTACTGATTGCAGGAGGAGCTTGGGCTGCTTGGGATCAAACAACGGAAAAGCCAGTTCAGCCGCCTGTAAACGCCGTAAATATTCCTCCTTTGCCCAACATTCCCGTCCCGAAAGTTCTGAGATATGCCAACTTGTCAGACGACTACAAACGGCTTCAACCGCTTGGGCTTGTCGTGAACCCGAACATTGATATCGATGATCAGGGGTACAAACTCAAGATTGAAGATGTGCTTGTAGACGGTTCCCAACTTATACTTATGTTGCAGCAAACGGCACCTGATGGCACAGGAATGTATCTGCTGGGCTCGAAAGTGGAGGATATCCACATTACAGATGAAAAGGGGAATAATGTTGCTGAGCTTGCGCGTGATACAAGGCAAGGGAATGGTGCTTTGAATAAGCTGGTGTTTCAGTTAGATCGAGACATCCCTGATGAAATCACGGTTCGTGGAGATTTCGGGCATTTAGATGTAGGAGATGGCTATGGCTATGATGTGAATACCGAAACCTATACGGATAAAAAGGTCTCCGTAGACTGGAGCTTCGAGTTCAAACTGGATATGACCCAAGCCAAAGTAATGTCCAAAGAAACGCCGATGAATGCGTCCTATACAACACCGGAAGGGCTGGAACTGGCTATGACACAATTGGTGCAGACGCCAAATGGAACCCGGCTTGATCTGGAAGTGAATCTGAACGAAGAGCTTCGCGCTAAAGCAGGAGAAGATTGGGCGAGGGACATGGATATTCTGTATCATATTGAAGTGAAGGACACGGGGGAGTATCGTATTTTCAACGGGGGCAGACCCAATGCGCGACAGGCCAAATTCCGTTATCGAGATTTAAGTCAAGTGAGTTCAGGAGGCCCACTTAAGATATCGGAGACATGGGACCCGTCTTTGGTGACACTGAATGCAGACAATATTCGCTTTGTCCTGGACGGTTACACGATACCTGTGAAAGAGGGACAGACGATGGACGTTGATCTGGATAAGGCCAAGAAAGACATCAACTTCCATACGTTTGCTTCATTTAATCATATTGGGGATCAAATCGAATTGTACCGGTTTAATTATCAGCATGGAATGTCATCGAATGGCCAAACAACGGGTGGATCGGGGAATGAAACTTCTCTTGTGCTGGAAGGGAGCGGTTTATTCCAAAATGAGTTTTATGGTGATGAGTGGGTCGCAACGGACTCAACAGGGAAGGAGTATCCCGTTGGGATCATGGGGACTAGAAACCCAGCCAATCTGAATGAACAGTATGTTATCGATGAAGTGAAGCTGATTGTCATTGGTTTTAACAAGGATAAGGGGACGAAATTGACGTTAAAACGAACCGTGGTGCATCGTGATTTCGGGGATGTGGACTGGAAAGTAAAACTTGCGAGTGATTCAAGTATGCCTTGGGATCAATAAACATCTTCAATTATGAATTATAAAGAGAAGAGCCTTGCACATTAAGAATGTGAGGCTCTTTTTTTACGTAGATAAACCATTAAGCCGAATCTCTTGGAATCAATGTGGTGGATAACATGACCGTCTCTTTCGGTGTACCTGGGCGTTCGATTCGACGCTTCAAGGCCTCGACGGCTCGTTGCCCAAGTTCCTCTTTGCACAAATGTACCGTAGTCAGCGGGGGAGATGAGGTGGCAGCGGTGTACACATTGTCAATTCCGATGACCAGGCAATCCTTAGGCGCGGATAACCCGATTTGCTGAAGTTTGTGCATCCACTGTAAGGCAATATCGTCATTCGCCCCAATCCACGCATCGGGGCGTTCTTCAGCAGGAAGTCGCTCGATGGTGTCAGCGAGCTTGTTCACCCATTCTCCGTTTTCATAGCCTACATTCCAAGCTTGAAAGCCCACTTCTTCCCTTGCCTCGGTATGAAAATGATTCAAAGCCAGCTCGATTCCAATCTTACGCTGTGCAAAACTTGCGGCACGTCCGTCATCGGTAATCAGACCGATGCGTCTGCATTGCTTCGACAGGAGATATCTGGCCGCAGTAATGCCAGCTTCCAGATTATCATGACTGATCGTATCACAGTTCAGCAAAGGCTCCTGATGATCGACCAAAATCATGGGGTGGCCTGTCTGTACCAGTGTTTGCAGCACGGTATGCGGAAAAGCGCCCATAACGATAATTCCGGCACAGCGCGTCCAATCGAGATGAGGTGCGATGGCTTTTTCAGGTGAAATCTCCTTGCCCGGTAAGTCCAGTGAAGGTGACACAATGACGTGATGCCAGCCTTGCTCGTTACAGCCAGAGATGATGCCTGACAGCACACGCTGCCAATAGTGCGGCTCACCCCGGTTAAGCTGATTCATACATATTAGGGCAAATGGAGGTTCGATTGCATGAGCCTTATTGGTATTGGCAGTATGGCTCGCCGAGCCGGGTATATTCTGGCGATACCCGAGTGCACGGGCAAGTTCCAGAACCCGTGCACGCGTAGATTCGCTTACACCGGTTTTACCGCTGAGCGCGCGGGACACGGCATATTTGGATAACCCCAGCTGGTCAGCCAGCGTCTGGATCGATACTTTTCGAGACATATGATTACTCCTTTGATGTACAGATGGATAAACCTGATTTTATCAGAAGGTAAATGACTTGTGTCATATGGGTAGCCGATTGAATAGGAAACTGATTAATTGTGAATTGACGTGCTTACATGGAACAGGTAAACTTACAGGAAGATAACGTTATTGTAAATTATAATAACAAAAATAACAATAGTCTTATTGAAAGGTTATTCTTTCATTGGAGTGCAGATGTAAACTCTTTAGTTGGGCTAACTTATAAAAAAGGAGAGGACTCCCATGGATCAGTTCAGATTACCTAAAATTCCGATGCCCGAGTTGGAATTACCCCAAGCTGTTCGTGATGTTTTGGCTGAAGCGGATGAGCATTTGAAGCACAGACCGAAGCTGCTGGCTCAGTTCCATAATTGTTTTCCGAATACGCTCGAAACGACCACCAAGCTGTTAGATGACGGTACAACCTTTGTTATTACGGGAGATATCCCCGCCATGTGGCTCCGGGATTCGGTGGAGCAAGTGACCCATTACGTTCCGCTGGCGAAGCATGACGCGCAGTTGCAACGGATTATCGGAGGGCTGATTAAACGGCATACGTTCTATGCAGATATAGACATCTATGCGAACGCTTTTAACGAAACGGCCAATGGCTGGCACTGGGACGCGAATGATGAGACAGAAATGTCACCTTGGGTATGGGAACGGAAGTTTGAACTGGATTCGTTGTGTTTCTCCATGAAGCTGGCTTATACATACTGGCGTGAGACTGAGCTTACAGACATCTTTGATGAACGTTTTAAAAAGGTCATGGAGCAGATCGTACACCTATGGGAAACGGAGCAGCGGCATATAGAGCAATCCCCGTATCGATTCATGCGGCGTAACTGCCCGGCGCACGATACACTGCGTAACGAGGGAATGGGGATGCCAGTAAACTATACGGGCATGATCTGGTCGGGCTTTCGCCCAAGCGACGATGCCTGTGATTTTCACTACAATATTCCGTCCAATATGTTCGCCGCGGTGACGCTGAGCCAGATGGGGGAGATTGCAAAATGGGTGTTCCGTGACGAACAGCTGGTGAGCCGTATGGCGCGCCTGGAGAAGGAGATCCGGCACGGCATTGCCCTGTATGGTACCTACCGTCATCCGGTGTATGGCCAGATTTACGCTTATGAAACGGACGGGTATGGCAACGTCTGTCTAATGGATGATGCGGGCACACCAGGACTGATGTCGATTCCGTATATCAGATATGTATCCGTGGATGATGTGGTGTATCAGAATACACGGCGTTTTATTTTGAGTAAAGAAAATCCGTATTATTATGAAGGAACAGCGGCCAAGGGCATTGGCAGTCCGCACACGCCACCAGGGTACATCTGGCACATGGCGTTATCCATGCAAGGACTGACGGCAGACAATGACGCGGAGATGCTCGCCATGATTGATTTGCTGGAGAACACCGACGCGGGGACGGGATATATGCACGAAGGTTTTCATGTCGATGATCCGGATACGTATACGCGTCCATGGTTCGCATGGTCCAACAGTTTGTTTGCGCAATTGGTGTACAAAGCGATGAAGAAGCGTGTTTTGTAGGTGAATAAAAACAGCCGTTCCAATGTTGGAACGGCTGTTTTCCTTATGTTGCCGGAGTCTTCGTTACTTGAATAACTTATACCAGTATAAAGTGGTATCAATATTAGGGGTATAGGACTGTTTGAGTGTGTCGGCTCCACCTAGTACAAAGCCCTGTTTTACATAAAATCGGCATGCACCCAGATTGTCATCTTGTGCTTCGAGGGACATTCCAATAAGATTTTTTTGTTTTGCCCATTCTTCTGCTTTATGGAGGAGCAGCCTTCCGACTCCGCTACCTCTATACTCTTTTTTGGTCGCAATGTTCTCAATATAACAGAAGCGATTCCAATCCTTAATGATTCTAATCTGTCCTATACAAACCTGATTCATATACGCTAAAAACAACATTTTATCGTCCTGGTTGATATATTCGTTCCAATCCAGTTTGTCATCCGGAAAACGCGTTTCTTTCGGTTCATCAAAAAGAACTTCTTCATAGGACCATTGTCCAGATTGTAAACTGGGGATGATTTTACCGAATAACGTAAAATCATCGTTTGTCGTATGGATATCATCTACTAAGTCCGCATTTAATGGAGAAATCATAATTTCACTTTCCCTATCCAATAAGTCTCACTTCCTTTCTCATTCAAGATGGCTCACCTGTTGTTTTCAATAAATCCGCAATCAGCACTTTCTGTCCGGTACGTGCGCTTTCAAGGGAAGCGAGCACCATAGCCATGCTGTACTGGTTGTCACTGCAATCCGTTTCGGGCAGTCGACCTTCCTCAAGGGCAGCAAACATCTCTTCAAGACAGCCGTGGTGTCCGGTTTTGTCCATTATAGGCAGTTCGGCTTCGATTCGTTCAGCGCGCTGGAGGAAAGATGGCTTGCCATCGGATTCCAGTGCGAGTGTGTTGACCACTTCAGCATAGATGTTGTCATGACCATCCCAAATGGCGGTTCCTTTTTCACCTGTCACACGCCAGCTTGCTTCCCAGGATGTAGGCACGCCCTCGGTACACCAGGACCCCCGATAATCGAACACAGATCCGTCGGACATCTCGAAAATACATATCGCCATCGCGTTGCCCTTATACCAGGAACCTGGAGGGTTGAATTCGTGACAGTACACCGACACCGGATCTGCACCAAGGATATAACGAGCCTGATCAAAGGTATGTATCGCCATATCCAGCAAAAGCGGGCTGTCCATGAGGTCGCGGAAACCACCAAAGTGTGCTCCGATAAAGAAGTCTGCTCCTGCATATCCCGGCTGTCCAATCGTTCCGCTGGAAATGAGCTGCCGATAGGCACGGATGCGAGGATCGAACCTGCGGTTCTGCATCACCGCTTGAATACGTCCTGTACTGCGGGCGGTTTGCACAATGTCCGTACAGTCCGAGAAGGATTCTGCCAGCGGTTTTTCGCCAAAGACGTGACAACCTGCCTGTAGCGCGGTCATCGCAATATGATAATGGCTGGAAGGGATGGTCACATCAAATACGATGTTGGCATCGACAGCTTCAAGGGCATCACCAATATTAGTAAAGGTTGGACAGGATAAATTGTGTCGCTTGGCAAAAGATGATGAAGCTTCCTCGTAGAGATCAACGAGTCCCACGATTTCCGTATCTGGTCGTTCTTTGGCATAGTCCGCCCAAGTGTTTGCCATTGCCCCGCAACCTGCGATGATAACCCGATAAGGGTAGGTCATGTGCTCAACTCCCTCATATAGATGCATAGATGTTATTGATCCATGTTATAAGTTATTGTTCCATGCGAGAAGTGCATGTGATTGTGACGAGCATTTGTATTTTATGGGCACATGAGTAACTGAGTCATTCAGTCTTCATGCCGTTATGTCTTTACACCGGATTGGGCACAAAGCTGCCCCCGCGGCAATGTTTTAAGTAATTCAATGCATGTACTTGCCCGGTCATCTCCAGTTCGTCCCGATACACCGGATCATGCCAGCCTTCAATGTCGATCGTGCCCCGGTAACCGTTCTGGCGTAAAATGGTGATAATATCTGCCCAATTGCTGTCCCCAAAGCCTGGGGTGCGATGCCAGACAAATTCATTCGGTCCATGCACACCATGTTCTTTGACAATATCCCAGGCGATGGTTGCGTCTTTGCCATGGACATGGAACACTTTCGGAGCCCATTTGCGAAGCTGTGGAATCGGGTCAATCAAGCTGACCATCTGGTGACAGGGTTCCCATTCCAGCCCCACATTTTCATCAGGAACGGCATTAAACATCATTTCCCAAGCGGTCGGGTTGTGAGCGATATTCCAGTCGCCGGTCTGCCACGTTCCACCCATATCACAATTTTCAAAAGCAATGCGTACACCCCGGTCTGCCGCCCGTCGTGCCAGTTCACCGAACACTTCCTTGAACCGTGGAATCGATTCGTCAATCGGTTGATTGGTCAGACGTCCGGTAAAGCCGGAGACGATATCTGCCCCAAAAAGCTGTGCGTGGTCAATGACTCGCTCCCAGCTTGCCAAGGTGTCAGCGTTATCCCCTGTGCCGGTGAGCGGATTACCAAATACACTTACAGCCGAAATGGTGATGCCTTGTTCGTCAACGATATCGCGGACACGCTTGGCGGTTTCTGCCAGATCAAGGTTGCCCGTGCTTTGCCAGAACGTCAGGTTAAAGGATTCGAAGCCATGTTGCATAATCTGCGGAATGACCCGAACGGCATCATGGCCGCCTACAAGGGTTCCGATACGAATGGATGGATTCATGGTTGTAATTCACTCCAATATTGGCTTATAGTACTTCGTGACACACTCATTATAGCCTTGGATCTATGGGAAGGCTCTAAACAATTTTGTGCTTTATTAGTCGGATTTTGTGGTGAGGGGGAAGAAAGCCATGTTAGACTTGAAAGCGCTTCATGAAGACACGCGAATTGATCATAAATCCCATCCGTTTCAGTTGTTCCAAAATCGGTGTTCCGCGAAAAAAACGGAAGAATGTATATTATATCTGCACTGGCATGAGCACTTTGAATGGATCATTATGCGTAAGGGGAGAGCGGTATTTCATATTGATAGCCGACCTTATGAAATTGAGGCTGGAGAGGTTATTATCATTCCGGGTGGTGCCCTGCATGTTGGATACGCGTTGGATGAAGGAGATGTGCATTATGACTCGGTTGTGGTCAATCGTGCGTTATTTCAGGATTTTGCGAGCGATCCAGTGCATGAGCAGTATGTTGCGCCTTATCTGGAAGGCAGTGTGCGGTTTCCGGTCAAACCAGCCGCAGAGAATGCGGCCTGTGCCGGGTATTATTCTTTATTAAATGAAGCGGTGGAAGAGATGGCGACGCAACCTCCGGCGTACCAGCTTGTAGTGAAGTCCAAGCTGCATGCGTTGTTTACGTTGATGGCCCGGACGTTTATGCCGCATCAGTTGCGGGATCGATCGGGCGCATTGTATTTTCCTAACCGCGAGCGGTTCAAACAGTTGATTGCACAGATTGAGGCTGATCCCCAGGAGAAATTGTCGGTTGGTGAAGCGGCAAGCCAAGTGGGGTTGAACGTATATCATTTCTGCAAAATGTTCAAAAAACTGACCGGACGTACGCTCGTAGAATACGTAAACGGATGCAGAATGAGTGAGGCTGAGCGCTTACTACAAGGTAGCAACCTCACAGTCACGGAAATTGCCGCTCAGGTGGGATGTGACAATGCGAACTATTTTACAAAATTATTCAAGCAGTACAAAGGCATGACGCCTTCGCAGGCACGGGGAATGAAGGAAGGGTGAGGGGAAGGGCGGGAAGATGCGGTTGAAAGGGGAGAAGGCTTGAAGAGAAGGAAGGAATGTGAAGTCAAAAACCACCCTGATCTAGCCCATTATCGGCTAAACTCGGGTGGTTGGGGGAAGGGGTGGATTCATCGCTTGCTGCAGTGCGGTCTATTTCAGAAATCTGGAGAACAGTCGATTAGCTTTCTTTGAGAGATCTTCCATTTTGAGATTAGCCTGATCGAGCTGGTTATAAGCCCATTTGATCGTTTGCAGCATCCGTGGGGAGATGGGCGTACCTTTGATACGTGGATAGATGTTGTGATAGGCCCACACGAGATGCTCCCAGCGATGATCGTCTCCCTCCTGAATATACTCCGATACGTCGAGCACTTTGCCGCGTCCATTCTGGAGAAGCACATTTTTGAGATGGATGTCGCGTGGATTCAGTCCAAGGCGACGAACCGCTTCTCGCGCTGCGTCTACATCGAGCATAACCTGCTCGGGGACGGGGATTCCTTTTTCCAAACATTCAAGTAAAGTGTCTCCAGGTTCGTAACTGATGACCAGTATATTTCGGCCGCTGCCATAATACGTTGGGAAGTAAGGTAGGCCCTGAAGCTGGGCGTAGACCTGTTTTTCATTATTTAATTTATCTAAAGCATGATCCGAATACACTTTGAAGGCATACTGTGGCAGCTGGTCATACGTAAATACAGCCGCATCCGTTCCGATACCGATGCAGTTCAATCCTGCTGCCTCGCCGATGATATTCACCAGCTCATTCCGATCGCTTCCGATGACTTGAATTTGTTGTAATGCTGCTTCTGCCTGGAACCAATCCGGCTGCTTCATGGGCGGCGCCTCCTTTTGGATATGCCCGTACATATTTTCCGTAGTTATTTACGTAATAGATTAATACCGTTCGTGCTCAAATTCAACTTTTTCTAACGATCACGAGAAAGCTTATTTCGCCCCAAACAGCCACGTTCAAATTCTAACGATCCGTAGGAACGCTATTTTGCGAAATTCGTCTGTTTTAACCCATTTTCAGCTGAAATTCAGCTAAATAGCGTCTCTGGTGATCGTTAGATTTTGAAACTCCATCAAAATGGACAAATAAGGTCTGTGGTGATCGTTAGCGTCGCCAGAGAGAATTTTGCTGAAAAATCTCACCTCAATATTCTGCCGCCTATGCGTCATAACCTCTTGCCTCCGCACGAGATAACCTCTACATTCTAACGCCTCGCAATGGTTGGGATGCTCTCCTTTTTATGAAGACGAGCGGCACTTCTCTTCATCCTGATGTAACTATATAAACGATACGTATCGTTCCTCAAACGGTTGCGTACACAAGAAAATAACGGAAGCCGGGTTGCGGCATGACGGCCAGGGCTTTATACTGTGAGCAATAAAAGGATCTTTCAGCCAGATGTATGCTAAAGGCGGATATATAGAGTGAGTTCGGATGTTATGTTTTACAGATCAGTCCTACGATACGTCCCTACAGTACGGCACGCACATTGGTATGAGTAGATCCGATATACAGAAAGGCAGATTATCATATGGCACAATACCCGCAGTGGTCTTATTCGCAGTCGCGGGCGAGTATGTTCGATGAGTGCCTGCGCAAATATTATTATCATTATTATGGTGCCCATAACGGCTGGAAAACAGAATCAGCGGATGAGATGCAGGTACGCTTGTATCGTCTGAAGCAACTGAGTAATCTTTATCTGGTATTTGGTGATCTTGCACACCGGATGTGTGAGTCGGCAGTACGAAGCAGAGAAGAGGGAAAACCGAAGCCACGGGAAGTTTTTTTGGAGAAGACGATACGTGATTTGCTGAACCAGGCATACAAAGAGTCGATGAATCCGGAGCAATGGCGACTCAATCCGAAAAATCATACGATGTTGTCGGAAATTTATTATGGCGATGATACACTGAACGACCGGGTCGCAACCATTAAAGAACGCGCAGGAGCCTGTGTAGGCAACTTGTATCAGACGCTGACGTGGGAAGATTTGTCCCGTGCAAGTACAACGATTCTGGAGATTGAGAAATGGGATACGATGCAGCTGCATGATACGCGTGTGTATGTGAAAATGGACTTATTATATCGACGCAGCAACGGCAATATTGTCATTGTGGACTGGAAGACGGGCAAGGAGGATGACTTCTCCGATCAGTTAATTTTATACGCTTCCTATGTAAGAGAGCATTACCAGGTTCCACTGGAGCAGATTGAGATTCGGGTGGAGTATCTGTTGACTGGCAAACACAAAGAGTTTGCTGCAACCGAAGAGGACATTCGCAAGGTGGAGGAGAACGTAGGGCGCTACATCGAGGAAATGCGCTCCTGTGTGGCCGATGAGTATTACAACCGTCCAAAGGACATGTCCTATTTCACCCCAATGCCTTCGCACCGTGCATGCCGGGATTGCAACTTTCGTGAGGTATGCAGCGAACGAGTGGTTTAATGAGCTTGGCGCGTAACCTGTACTATAATCCATCCTAATATGCGTCCTATATGTCAAAAAAAGAAGCGCAGTGCCCGGAGGAATCCTCCATGGGCACTGCGCTTGTGTGCGTTCCACAGGCTGGACAATTTGCTTCCAGGTGGAACGGCCAGAAGATTTATTGGACAGCGGCGGCATCTTCCAGCGCCTGTCCTGCAGGTACGTAGGCGTGCCCGAGGTCACGGGCAACCGCCTCATACGTGATATGTCCATTCAGCGCATTCACCGCGCTGCGAATGGACGAACTACCGCGAATCGCGGTGGCTGCACCATGGTTCGCCAGTTGCAGCGCATAAGGCATGGTGGCATTGGTCAGCGCCACCGTGGACGTGCGCGGCACGGCGCCAGGCATGTTCGCCACTGCATAATGCACGACACCATGTTTCACATAGGTGGGTTCATCATGGGTGGTGATATGATCAATGGTCTCGACGATCCCGCCTTGATCAATCGCCACATCCACAATGACCGACCCGGGTGCCATGGTCTTCACAACCTGCTCGCTGACAAGTGTTGGCGCTTTGGCGCCCGGAATCAGCACCGCACAGATCAGCAGGTCCGCCCCGGTGACGGCGGACGCAATATTGGAAGGGCTGGATACCAGCGTCTGGATCTGATTGCCAAAAATATCGTCAAGCTGGCGCAGCCGATTCAGATTCAGATCCAGAATCGTGACATCCGCCCCCAGACCAAGTGCAATTTTGGCCGCATTGGTACCTACCGTACCGCCGCCAATAATGACAACCTTGCCGCGGCTTACGCCAGGCACGCCGGATAACAGAATGCCTTTGCCGCCTTCTGTTTTCTCCAGGAGCTGCGCACCGATCTGCGCAGCCATCCGACCTGCCACCTCACTCATAGGTGTGAGCAGCGGGAGAGAGCCGCCGACTTCCAAGGTTTCATACGCAAGGGCAGTCACCTGTTTTTCGATCAGTGCTTTGGCGAGAGCCGGCTCTGCGGCGAGGTGCAGGTAGGTGAACAAAATCAGCCCGGGGCGAAAATAACCATATTCACTGGCAAGAGGTTCTTTCACTTTAAGGATGAGCTCGGCATCCTGCCATACCTGAGCGGCTTCTTCAACAATCAGGGCGCCAGCTTTAACATACTCTTTATCCGTAAACCCACTGCCAAGTCCCGCACCTTGTTCGATAAAGACCTGATGCCCGGCTGTCACAAAATCAGCTGTCCCGGCAGGAGTCATCGCTACACGATTTTCATTGTTTTTGATTTCTTTGGGAATCCCGATTCTCATAGCCATGCACCTCGTCCATTTTTTGGTTGTTAGCTTATACTACAAGTTTATGACTCCATGCGTCGTTTTGCACCTTACATAATGTCTAATTTTTAGGATCAAGACTCAACAATTCGTCGAAATAGACTGTTCAGGACACATGTCTTTGGATTATAATGTAAGAAAAAATAACACTAAGAGGGATCGACTTTGCGAAATGACCGTGTTTTTACTGTCAGAGATATCCTGCAACGTCCGGTATTTAGTCAAGCACGGCTTGCGGCAGGGAGAGAAGGGTTGGAACGTCAGGTAGGCTGGGTTCATGTGTTGGAAATTACCAATGTGTCCCCTTTTGTAAGCCCACATGATCTTATTTTATCCACGGGTCTATGGCTTCAGTCTGAAGAAGGGCGTGAAGCTTATCTGATGCAGCTGATCAACCGTGATGCAGCTGGATTATGTGTCGAGTTTGGCACCAGCATACATGCGATACCAGAGTCATTGATCGAACTGGCAAACCAGTATCAGTTTCCACTCATCGTATTTGAACAACCCGTGCGTTTTGTTGAGATTACGCAAGATATCCATTCTCTACTTATTAACCACCAACACCAGCTATTAAAGAGTCTGGAGACGTATTCCCGTGAGCTTCAACAACGCACGTTGCAGCGTACAGATATGTCGGCGGTTCTCGACCTGCTACATGCCTATGCGGCAAAACCTGTGGTATACATCTCGTCGATGGAGGCCGGGAGTTTTGTGCCAGAACTCGCTCCAGACATGGAGCAGGCCATCTATAGCTGGTACAGCCAGGAAGTGGAACGGCTAAATCTGAACGACTCCGATACGGAGCTGTGGTTTCATATGGATGAGGAGAGGGCTTTGCTCTGTTATCCCGTGGTTTGTTTTGGCCAAGTATTTTCAGCCATAGGTATGATTGTGCACCCGTCGGCAACGGTAGAATATCTCAAGCTGTTGCTTGATTACACAGCCAAAGCTGCAGCTACACTTACGCTTCGTTCACAATTTCTTGAAGAGAAGATGGTACGCAACCAGAATGAATTGATTCAGGATTTGATGAATGGCCACATTCAGCAGGAGGAACAGGCTAGAACACGTATGGGGCTTCGCTTGTTAGTGAAGGGACAATACTGGTTCGCGGGAGGTCTATTGCAGATTGAACATCGCATGAAGGGGACGGGCCGGGAGCGAATGGAGGCGAATCATCAGGACATTCTCGTATTGCTTCGCTCACTTCTGAAGAAAAATCATCTAACCAGCCTCATCATGCTGAAAAATAATCAAATCTACCTCTGTTGTGCCAAGGAAGAAACACAAACTGTCTCTGAACAGTCACTGATCCAAATGTTAGAGAGCATCACTCAGGATATGAAACGGTTCGCTCGCTCGAATCTGAAACAAGTCGAAATTCATGCGGGCTTCGGCAAACTTCGAAATCAACTAACTCTTCTGAAGGATAGCCTTCAGGAAGCGGTCCAGGTTATTGAAGTGGCGAGGTCTGTCAAATTAATGAAACATGTTCACTTTTACGATCGTATGGGTATATATCAAATGTTAAAAGCCATGCCGCTTTCATTCCTGCAATCCTTTGCGAACGATCATCTGGGTGTGCTTATAGAGCATGATCGAAGCCATCAGTTGCGATTGGTCGAAACATTGGATGCCTATCTGGCGAATTTCGGGTGCAAAAGGGATGCGGCCGCCCAGCTGTTCGTTCATCGGCAGACTTTGTATAACCGACTGGAGAAACTGGAAGAACTGCTGGGACCAGGTTATATGCAACAGGGAAAACGTGTGTGCTTGGAGATGGCATTGTTAGCTAATGCCATGATTGAAGGTGGAGATGGACAATTGTCATGACAGCAACGTTTTTAGATATGGGCATTGCTTGAATAGAAGGTGTTTTTTTGCTCATTTACAGCTTGTTGATCCGTCGTATACCTCGTAAGGCACGAGACCGGCGACGGGACCCTGTATTGGAGAAACGGCTCCGATAGCGTTCGAATGCACGGGAAGATGTAGCCTGAAGTGGTGAGGTAGATGTTACAAGGCGATATGGAAATGTCATACGCTCAGACCTTCGTTCCCGTCTGTCTTGTGGATCAGCAACAGTTAAACCGGTAAGGTTTAACCATGCCTGAAGCTTACTGGAATGGATGCCAAGTTGTCCGCTCAAATGAGAAATGTCGAGATGTTTTTTCACACAAATCCGCCTTTCCTGAATTATCGGGCTGGAGTAGGATACGAAAGGAAAGCATGAAACCAAGTCGG
Organism: Paenibacillus polysaccharolyticus; assembly: GCF_900102085.1. Classification (GTDB taxonomy): domain Bacteria; phylum Bacillota; class Bacilli; order Paenibacillales; family Paenibacillaceae; genus Paenibacillus; species Paenibacillus polysaccharolyticus. Next base: position 312,216 of record NZ_FMVM01000004.1, read on the forward strand.
TAAAATCGTGTGTGCAGGCTTGCTCAGGGTGTTTGGCGGAGTGTTGCGTTTTGTGATATCCATAAACGGCGTGGTTCGATAAATGTAGAAGAGGCACAGATTTGCCTTTTTCTATAAATTGGCTTTTATCAAGATTCTAACATTTCGGAAGCGATTGCGCGTCTCAATATAGTCTCATTTTTATATAAAAGTAAGCTACAGTAAAAGTACCAGTATCTAGTACGGAGGATATATATGGGGAACGGAAGTGAATCTCGAAAGCAGAAGGTTGCCAGGGACGAAAAGCGTTTCGTTGGTCGAGCCAGAGAGCTGATGATCCTGGAGCAGTGGTTTGAAAATGATGAAGCGCCTATGACTATATTTTCAGTTACGGGTATGGGTGGTATTGGGAAGTCTTCGTTACTTTCAGAAATGCTGTCCATCGCTAGAGAGCAGGAAGCAACCGCTATATGGATGGATGGACGGGCATGTGGCACAACGCCCTCCGTGTTTATGGATTATTTTAGTTCAACACTGGGACTGGAACTTGGGCTGTTGAATAGCCAGGGCAACATTCTGCTATCGTTGTTGAAAAGCATGCCCAGAGAGAAACGGCTCGTTATTGCAGTAGATAACTACGAGGAACTTGCATTGCTCGAGAGCTGGTTTATGGAAGTTTTCATAGCGAAACTTCATCTAAGTGGGATACTCATCATACTTGCATCTCGTTCAGAGCTTTCAGCAACATGGCGAACGCATCCCCGGCTGTATCAGCATCTGGTTCAATTGCAGCTGCAACATTTTACCGCGGATGAGATTACGGAGTATATTGCAACCGCAGGTTCATTAAAGCCGAGTATGGCTGGAGTCATTACGAGAATGACGGATGGACATCCGCTGGGACTTGCTCTTGCAGTGGAAGCGGCTGATCAGGAGCGGAATCTTCCTCATGCCGAGTGGGCTGAACTGTCACATATGATCAGTGCCCGGCTGTTACTTGAACTCACCACGCCACGTCTGCATCCGATGGTGGAGGTGTTAACCTTGCTGGAGACAGCAAACCAGGAACTCTTATCCACGGTACTGAATGTACCCGTTAAACAGGAAGAATATCACATGCTGAGACGGATGTCTTTCATTCGTTCCGCGCCGGACGGTCTGGCCTTGCACGATATGGCCCGGGTACATTTGATGCGGGATTTCCGGCAACGCGAGCCGCATCGTATGCAGTCTATGCGGATTCGGATTGCAGAGTTGCTGAAACCACTCCATGAACAGGCATGTGCACTTGGGAAGCGTCAAATTGCGAGAAAGATGCTGTTACTCTGTCAGGAATCTATGCTCCAGTTTCGCAAGTATGCTGATGTCTCACGCGATTCTTTGTTCACGCCGCTTGAACCAATGAAGCAGGCTGACCTACCTTCCCTACACAAGCTGCTAGGGCAATGGTGTGAATATAGCGTTGAGCCCTGGCAGGCCGTGAACTATGGCCCCTTCCTGGATGAACTGGCTCTCCGATATCCTGAAGGTATTGTAATAAAGCGGGATATGAAAGGCGAAACGATTGCGATGTTTATTACCGTGCTGGTGCATCGGGAGATCAGTGATTTACTTTTGAAATATTTTCCGAATGAGATGAAAGAGTGCTTTACGCCAGAGGAATTACAGAATGATCCGGATGAGAGTGATACACACTTCGCATTGCTGGCTGCGGCGAGAGATGATGTGCCTGGATATACACGTGAGGAACTTGTCGGATATATGACACTGGATCGTTTGTCGCTCCTGGGAGATGGGGCGAGAGCCATTCTTGTTGCGACCAATCCACATCTGAAGCTGTTTCTGCGGAGTATCGGCTTTCAGATGCGGAGAACGTCCACACGTGCGTGTGATCGATATGCAGATCAGGCGGATGTGCTGGAACTTGATCTGCGTAGCGGACAATTCGGTGCCTGGGTGATGTCCCTTTTGCATCCAGACCCCCCGGCTAATGCAATAAAGCCCCAGATAACGGGATCCAATAACAGGGTTTGGTCTGAACAGGAAGTTCGTAAAATGCTCGGACACCTTCGCTCACCGGGAGAGTTACAAGAGTATGCAGACAGAATTACAGGTGTGAGGGATGGCATTCAGTTACAATTATATGTTCTGGATCTGTTGGAAGGCAGAATACATGGAGTGTCTCCCCAGGATCAGAAACTGTTACATGCGGCTTACTGGACCTATGCTGGCAATCCGACTGCCGCAGCGCAGGTGTGTTCGATGAGCAGGGCTACTTTTTATCGTCATATTAGAACTGCACTGATTCGTTTAGCGAAAATATTGTAAAGGGTGAAGAAAGATGGTCGCACAGAAATAGCAGAAGCCATCGGTTGAAATAACAAGAACAAGACCAAAATGAAAACCAAAACAAAAATGAAAAGCAACAACCAATAAACCCGCAGTAAAACGGGAAAGATCCGTAACTGCGGGTTTTTCTAGCTGATTCATCTAGCTGTTCATAAGTAGCATCCCCGCAAACTCTAACGTTCAGGAGAAACCTTATTTTGCCCAAAATCGCCATGTTGAAATTCTAACGATCCGTACGGACGCTATTTCGAGCAATTTGCCCATTTCATCCCATTTTCAGCAGGACATTAGCTGAATAGCGTCACTGGAGATCGTTAGATTTTGAAACCACGTCTAAATGGGCAAATAAGGCTTGTGGTGATCGTTAGAGTCGCCAGAAACCTTATTTGCTGGTTTCTGCTCTCGGCACTGAGCTTTCTCTGATTTTTACTCAAATTCTCTGTATTCTATCGCCTGCAACGGCAAGGGTGGAATGTTCTTCATTTGCTAGCCGTGCATTATGTTCAACTGTAAAAGCAAGCGGTAATCACCGCGGAAGTTATAGGTTATATACCAAGCCGATTCATACGGTTGTAGAGTGTAGCTCTGGAGATGCCAAGTTGTTTGGCGAGTGTTCGTTTGTTGCCTCCTGCGGCCTTCAGGTATTGAAGCAAAAGCCGGGCCTCATACGCATCCATCTGTTGCTGATAAGAGGAGCCGGAACTTTGTTCGGGGAATGTAACACTTGGGTTAGCCGCTTCCCGAGCAACCCCTGCAAGATGGTCAGGTCCGTGACTCTCTTGTTGGGAGTCTGTCACATTGGGGGCATGCGCTACTTCTTTTCCCGCAGACTTGAGGTTGGCTACTGTATGTTCCGGCTCAGAAGGTACGTTTACTTTCGCTGATGTCAGTGAATCAGGCAAGTATTCCGGCTTGATCTCACCATCCATCGTTAGAATGGTCAGGCGCTCAATCACGTTGCGCAGTTCCCGGACATTCCCCGGCCAATCGTACTCGAATAAACGTTTGAACAATTCTGGAGGAATCACTTCAATATGACGATTGTAGAGTAGCGAGAATTCTTGCAGAAAAGTCTGGGTGAGCTCATAGATATCTTCTTTACGCAGCCGGAGCGGCGGAATAATCAGATTGATGACATTCAGTCGATAGTAGAGATCCTCCCGGAATTGATTACGCGTAATCATGGCAGGAAGGTCTTGATTGGTTGCAGCAATGATTCGGCAGTTAGCTTGTTTGGTGCGGGTACCCCCAACCGGAAAATAACTTCGTTCCTGCAACACACGAAGCAGCTTGACTTGCAGTTCAAAAGGCATCTCCCCAATCTCATCCAGAAAAAGAGTGCCACCCTCCGCCAGCTCGATTTTCCCCTTTTTCCCCTTAGGGTCTGCCCCGGAGAAAGCGCCTTTCTCGTAGCCAAACAACTCGCTCTCAAACAATGAAGCGGGAATGGCCCCGCAGTTAATCGCGATAAAAGGAGCAGTCTCTGGTTCACGAAGATCATGGATGGCTTTTGCAAAGAGTTCCTTGCCCGTGCCACTTTCCCCCATAATGAGTACCGTAGCAGGGGTGGTGCTGATCTTGCGAATAGTCTCCAGACATTGCCGGATAATTGGACTGCTACCTTTGATACGCGCAAAAGGATCGGTCTCGGGATGAAGCCGGGCAACGGCTTTTTCCAAATGCTGAATTTTGGAGGACATATGCAATAATTCCTGGTGTAGACGAATTTCAGTTGTGATATCGACCTCCGCAGCGACTGCACCAACAATACGACCATCCAGCCTGACAGGGCGGGCATTGATTAGAGCGAACAGATCAGACCTGGGTTGATGCTGTTTGCGGTAGACCGATTCACCGGTGTATAACGTTTTGAGTGATTGAAGTCTTTCGGGTGGGAAAAAGTTGGCGGCAGGCTGACCGATAATATCGGTTTTGCGAATAGAAAATATATTCTCCGCACCGGATGTCCAGTACGCCACCTTGGCTTCTTCATCGATTAAAGATAGTGCGGAACCGGCTGTCTCAAGCGTAGTTTCCAGATATGCTTCCATCAGTCGGTAGGCTTGATGAAGTGAGTTCATGACATCGGATGCCGTGATATAGCCGGTCCATTCGTCACGATCATTTTTGACGATGAGAATAGAGCTCTTGGCAAACAAAGGAATCACTTGTGCCAGTTCCATAGAAAGTGAGATCAAAGGGACAGGGACAAAGAACGATGGGGTAACCGGAAAAGGGTCGGGTTCTGTTGATTTAGCAGAAGATGTGGAAGGCAGGCCTTTTTCACCAGGCAAGTTTAGTTGATCCAGGAAGGAGCAATAGAGATAAGCGCTTCCTGTACCAGAACGTACAAAAACAGGTCGAGTTACGTTGATATCTGAATCCGTATACGGGCGTGGAAGAAGCTTTTCCTGAACGGAGGATTCATCGTAAATGTGCATGTCTGTTCGTGTCAGTTCTTTTAGAGTAGGTAGTAAATGTCTCATCAGGATCACCTCGATTACAACATACGGATTAAAGTGATTGGAAAAGTGATTGGAATTAGTACTACTATTATATCGCTCCAACAGAGTTGTGTATATATTTTTTGACATCGATTGTTCGATTGTTTTGTTTTAATAACGCTCACCCATTTTGAAGTTTTTATGTATACGTTTTCTTTAGGTGGAGAAATGAAAAAATGTTGACTTAGCTACAGTTTTTAACTTATTTCAGGTTTTTTATTTATTTTTGTGTCAATTTATATAACGCTCATTATTTGTGAAAATGTATAAATATAAGAAAATATGTAAAGATGGAGACCGATGTGAGGGTAAGATACAAGATGATTAGTGTAGATTTTGTCTAAAATTTCGTACATTAAATTTTGTGTATTCTTATTTTTTAGACATATATTCTTGTTTAGAGTGAACGTTTAAGTTTGGCAGTGCTGCATCATCAGAAAAAGGAAAAACCATGCACTCCAGAATGACTGGGTTGCATGGCGTGAAGGACTATCTCTTACATCAATTCTAGCGAAACATGTTCTTCACAACCATCCAGAGATTCGCAGGTTTCTCTGCCAGACGGCGGGTATAGTACGGGTACCACATCGTGCCATAAGGGACATAACAACGAATGCGATAACCTTCTTGTGCCAGACGCTCCTGTTCACTCATACGCAGACCATATAACATCTGGAATTCAAAGGCTTCAGGAGAGATATCCCGATCCTTCGCGTATTGTTTCGTCCAGTTAATGATGTGATCATCATGGGAGGCCACAGCGGTATAAACACCTTGATCCAGATGATGACGAATCATCGTTTTGAACTGGTGAATGACCTCGGACGTATTTTGATATGCGACGCTTGCAGGTTCTTTATACGCTCCTTTGACCAAACGCAGCCGAATACCTTCCCGAATCATATCGCGGGTATCCTCTTCCGTTCGATGCAGATAAGCCTGCAATACGGTACCTGAGTTATCCAGCCCTTCCGCATGCAGTCTACGTACGATATCAATGGTTGCTTGGGTGAACGGACTGTCCTCCATATCAATCCGGACGAACAGTTCATGTTCCTTCGCTCGGGCGGCGACCGCACGAATATTCTGGTACCCTTCTTCCGGATCAAGTGCCAGCCCCATCTGGGTCGGTTTCAGTGAAACATTGGAGTCCACACCGCTATGCGCTATACCTTCAACTAACCTCACGTATTCATCCCTGTAAAGTGCCGCCTCGCGCAGATGGGTGATGCCCTCTCCCAGATGATCCAGTGTTGCCATAATGCCTTTGCTATTTAAAACGCGAATTTCTTCCAGCGCCTCTTCCAGCGTATTACCAGCTATGAACTTGCCAGCCAGCTTTTTGCCGTATTTGAGAGACAGGTTCTCTACGGCTTTATTGCCAGCTACGGTTAACAACGTTTTGCGATATAGTTCCGTTCCGACACTCATCGTGGTTCCTCCCTAAACATTCATGATTGTATATTTACATATCTAGCAAAAATCGTGCCAAAATCTGTTGAATGCGATTGCTGATGCCCTAATTATTTTTATGAACATTTTTATCTCCGTGAAACAAAAAAATATTTCATGTTCTAGCGGAGTTGGCACGCTTCTTGCTTCATATATTTGAATGAGACGTAAGTGCTGCGTGAATCTGAGCAGCGATCGATATAAGTTGAACATTTTTTTACACAAATAACGGAGAGGACAGAAAAAACCTGGAAAAGCGAAGCGGTCGCATTTATCACCGGATTTTTCCCTAAGGAGAAGGGAATCCAAAAAATCTGGGGATAACAGCGAATGGAAGGTTATTCTGTCCTCGGAGTGCTCGTGTAAATTATCTTTGTGAGACTTATAAAGTGAGTAGAACCCACATCCTGAAGGAGGAATCATTGATGAATATCCCTTTTGTTAACGAACCATTTACAGCTTTTACGGTGCAAGCGAACCGGGAAGCCTTTGAGGAAGCGCTCCATAAGGTGAAATCCGAACTGGGACAGGAATATCCGATGATTATCGGTGGGCAAAAAATAATCGGCAACCGCACGTTAACCTCCGTGAACCCGGCTGCTAAGGATCAGGTGATCGGAACGATTCATCAAGCGGATCGGGAGCTGGCCGAGAAGGCCATCCAAACGGCTGCGGAAACGTTCCATACCTGGAAACATACGGGCCCGAATGAACGGGCCCGTTATCTCTACAAAGCAGCGGCAATCATGCGCCGCCGCAAGCATGAGTTCTCCGCCTGGATGGTCTATGAGGCGGGCAAAACCTGGTCTGAAGCAGATGCAGATACGGCTGAAGCGATTGATTTTATGGAGTTTTATGCAAGGGAAATGCAACGTCTCAGTGAGCCGCAGCCGCTTGTACGGATTGCTGGTGAAGATAATGAACTGACTTACATTCCGCTTGGTGTTGGCGTGGTGATTCCGCCGTGGAATTTCCCGCTGGCGATTATGGCAGGCATGACCTCGGCTGCATTAGTTTCAGGCAATACGGTGGTGCTAAAACCGGCAAGCACTACACCGGTCATCGCTGCAAAGTTCGTGGAACTGCTGGAAGAAGTGGGTCTGCCAGATGGAGTAGTCAACTTCTTGCCAGGGCCAGGCAGTGAGGTGGGGGATTATCTTGTTGATCATGCACTGACACGTTTTATCAGTTTCACGGGTTCCCGCGATGTCGGTCTGCGGATCAATGAACGTGCTGCACGCACCGCTCCGGGTCAGAAGTGGATCAAACGTGTGATCGCCGAGATGGGTGGCAAGGATTCCATTGTGGTTGACAGTGACAGTGATCTGGAACTGGCAGCCGAGTCGATCACAGCTTCGGCTTTTGGTTTCTCGGGACAAAAATGTTCAGCGTGCTCTCGTGCCATTATCCATAAGGATGTATATGATGAAGTATTACAAAAGGTGCTGGAGCGTACGAAGAAGCTGACGATGGGCAGTCCGCTTGAAGTGGGAAATTACATGGGACCTGTCATTGATGATAAGGCGTATGCAAAGATCACCGAATATATCGAGATTGGCAAAGGGGAGGGACGTCTGGTTCATGGGGGAGGTACCGGAGATCCGGCAGGATTTTTCATCGAGCCGACCATTATTGCAGATGTGGAACCGCATACCCGGATTTCGCAAGAGGAGATTTTCGGCCCGGTCCTGGCTTTCATCAAAGCCGATTCATTCCAGGATGCGCTGGAGATTGCCAACAATACAGATTATGGTCTGACAGGTGCGGTTATCTCGCGCAACCGGGCACATCTGGAGCAGGCAAGACGGGAGTATTTCGCAGGTAATCTGTATTTCAACCGCAAGTGTACGGGGGCTTTGGTAGGGACACATCCATTTGGTGGATTTAATATGTCGGGTACCGATTCCAAAGCAGGAGGCAGGGATTATCTGTTGCTGTTTACCCAAGCGAAGCTGGTGTCTGAAAAATATTAAATGACGTTTGAGACCGCATGTATGTATTGACATGCTGACAAGGGCTGAACTGTATGGTATTATTCCTGCAAATCCCAGTGTTGCTATGAATAGTATCCAGCTTGACATAAGGAGGGCATCGGATGTTAGGTGTTCAGTTGGTGCAGGAACAGCGCTTCCGGCTGTCCATCACGCCGGAAATGAAGCAGTCCTTTCATTTGCTGACCTTGTCCGGTCAGGAACTGATTCGTTATTTGCAGGATGTCGCAGCGGATAATCCGCTTCTTGAACTGGAAGAGCAGTCCGTTTATTCTTTTAAGCCATCAAGAAGAAACAATCAGCAGGTGTATCCTTCCTATGACCCTCTGCTTCAAGCCAAAGGAACAGCGCCTACGCTGGAACAAATCCTTGCTTCGCAAATTCGCACGATGAAAATTCCGCATAGGCTGGAGAAAGTGGCGGTCTATTTGGCTGGATGTGTGAATGCTGATGGTTACTTGAAGGTTGAGCTATCTGAAGTACAGGTTGAACTCGGATTGTCCATGAGCGAACTGAACGCAGGAATTGATTTGTTGCAGTCCCTGGACCCTCCGGGTGTAGGGGCGCGAAATCTGCAAGAATGTTTGCTGTTACAGATTCAGCGTGACCCAGCAGCGATTCCTTATGCCGAGTGTATTGTGCGGGCAGGGCTGGAGGCGTTGGTTCCTTTTCATCCCGGGCGGACAGCAGGCAAGTATGGTATAACTTCGCGGGAAGCACAAGCAGCATACGAGTATATTACTCGTCTTGACCCTAAGCCTTGTCGATCGATAGGCTGTAATGAACGTGCACATTATATCGTCCCCGATGCTACTGTGGATATGGTTCATGGGGAAATGGTGCTCAAGCTGCTTGCAACAGGCAATCCCCGCGTAACCGTAAATGAAGCTTGCAACAACTGGATACAGGAGTCGTCTCCCGGTGAGATCTGGGTGACTCGGGCAGCTGAGGCGAGAGCCGTTATACGCAGTGTGCAACAGCGGCGCAGGACATTGTTACGTGTGATGACGGCCATTATGGAAGAGCAAAAGCGCTTTTTAAGTGAGGGCCCCGCTGCACTGGTGCCGCTGAATCTGGCTTCGATTGCTGAGAAAGTACAGATGCATGAATCAACAGTTAGCCGGGCCGTGAACGGAAAATATATATACACTCCGTATGGGGTTTACGAGGTTAAGGCTTTTTTCGATTCCGGTATTACGACCGTGTCTGGAGAACAGACGTCTGCATCGGCTGTCAAACGGCGGCTGAAGGAAATCATTCGAACCGAGCAACTAAACAAGCCGTACTCAGATAGCCAATTATCTGCTCTCTTTGAAGGCGAGGGCATCATCATTTCTCGAAGAACCGTTGCGAAATACAGGGAGGAGCTTCGAATTCTGTCATCCCTGGAACGAAAACGCTGGGCTTGAAGTGTATACGTCTTATCACGTTAAGTCTGAACGACTCTTTATAAATCTGAAATTTATCGTATCGAATTATACTTCAAATAGCCCCGTTATCCGTTGACTAACGGATAACGGGGCTATTTAGAAATTTTCAATCTGAACTCATAAGATCAGTGTGTTTACATGCGCTCCATGTTACGCAGGAAATGTTCTCCGGCAATCCCCGGCGTGGTCATCTGTTCTGGATGTAGAATCTCTTCCAATTCTTCTGGAGTCAGCAAACCTCGCTCCAAGATGATTTCCTGCAGGGTCATCCCGGTTTTTAATGCTTCCTTTACAATCGAAGCCGCTACGTTATAACCAAGATGCGGGTTCAGAGCAGTCACGACACTGAAGCTTTGTTTCATAATCAACTCGCAGCGCTCACGATTGGCCTCCATCTCTTCGACAGCATAACGTGTGAAGACATCAATGCCATTATTCATGATTTTCAATGATTGTAACAGGTTGAATGCAATAACCGGTCCCATCACATTCAGCTCGAATTGTCCGGCTTCACAGGCCATGCAAATCGTGTGATCATTTCCCATGACCTGGAAGGATACCTGGTTGATTACCTCTGCCATGACCGGATTGACTTTCCCTGGCATAATGGAAGATCCCGGCTGACGTGGCGGCAGAAGCAGTTCGTTAAATCCGGCACGCGGGCCTGAGGCCATCATACGGATGTCATTACAGATTTTGGACAGGCTGACAGCGCATACTTTCAATGCAGCTGAGAGTTCCAAATAGGCGTCTGTATTCTGTGTCGCGTCAACTAAATCATCCGCGGTCTGTAGTGGCAGACCAGTTACTTCAGATAGATACTCGGTAACCTTGACGATATACTCCGGTTTGGCATTAAGGCCTGTACCTACAGCTGTTGCACCCATGTTGATCGAAAGCATGCGTTTATTCGCATATTGAAGACGTTCAATGTCCCGTCCAATCACGCGCGCATAAGCACCGAACTCTTGTCCAAGTCGGATAGGCACGGCGTCCTGTAGATGTGTACGTCCTACTTTGACAACATCGTTGAACTCAATCTCTTTTTTGCGGAAGGCTTCCTGTAGTTTTTTCATCGTGCCTAGCAGGGTCTCGGAGAGCTGATAAGCCGCAATGCGTAAGGCTGTTGGCACAACGTCATTGGTAGACTGAGACATGTTTACGTGGTTGTTCGGATTACAGTGGAAGTAGTCTCCCTTGTTTTTCGTTAACAGTTCAAGTCCGCGATTGGCCAAAATTTCGTTGATATTCATATTCATGGAGGTGCCTGCACCACCCTGAATGGAGTCTACAATAAAATGATCGAGATGATGGCCTTTCATCATTTCATCCGCTGCCATGATGATGACTTCCCCAATCTTGTTTGGGAGCATTTTCAGTTCCATGTTCGCCATCGCTGCCGCTTTTTTAACAGCAGCCAGTGCTGTAATCAGTTCGCGGTGAACCGGAACACCGGTAATCGGGAAGTTCTCTACAGCCCGCACTGTCTGAATTCCATAATACGCATAAGCTGGAATTTCTTTTTCGCCGATAAAATCTTTCTCCGTCCGTGTGGACATAGTAGACATCTCGTTCGCCTCCAGTGGCATCATAAAAATAGTTCGGCTCCAGCGTTGCTGAAGCGCACTCAGTATATCATTTAAGCAAAATAGATGCCAAGCTAAATGATTCTTTCATTGAAACCGATAATAATTTAAATTGGGGAATTTAAAATTTCATATCATGAATTACAGCTACAAGGGAGGGATACCTAAGCTTGTCTTATTCATTATGAGCTTTATGGTATGAAAGTCATGCATGAACGATATGCAAAAGGTAAATAGAGCGTTTTCAGTGATATATGTCACATGAAATTTGGTACAAGATTGGTAAAATAGGAAAAAAGAACTACGGGGTGCGAACATGAAATGGACTTTAGGGGCGAAGACTGTCGCAGGTCTGGTACTAATTTCAATTATTACTTACGGAACTAGCGGCTTTTTTATTTTCTTTGTAAAAGATTGGATTTCGCTTGATATGCCAAACTGGCTGTACATATCTATTATTTTGCTTATGGGAGTATGTTGGAACGGGATTCTCGGCTGGATTGCTTCCCGCTATCTGACTCGTCCGATTGTTCAGCTGTCTCGTGCAGCGCAGCAGGTATCTTCCGGTGATCTCACCACGGAGATTCCGCAGCGCCGTACACAAGATGAGCTTACCGTATTATATGATGCGTTCAACGTAATGGTTTCTAATCTGAGAAGTATCGTGAACGATATTGCGGATAGTACGCGGACAACCTCTCAGAACGCACAGTCATTGAGTGAAGCCATTACGCAGGCTGCAGAACAGATCGAGATGATGTCTGAGGCCGTGGATCATATTGCGGTTGGCGTAGAGGATCAGAAAGTGACTTCCCAGCATTCCCTGATTACCGCCGATGAGATGTTGAATGATTTTCAGAAAATGCAACATCAGTCTTTAGGTATGACCGAATTGTCCGGTAAGATGGAACGTTCGGTGGATCATACCAAAGAAACCTTCTCATCATTGATGAAAGGCATGGATGAACTGGCCGAGTCTCACAATCGTTCCCGTGATATTATGTTGCTCTTGGAGAAGGAAGCTTCCGATATTGAAGCGATTACGCAATCGGTCAAAAATATTGCTGAAGAAACAGGGTTACTCGCATTAAATGCTTCTATTGAAGCGGCGCGTGCAGGAGAAGAGGGCGCAGGATTTGCCGTTGTAGCGCAGCAGATTCGCAAACTTGCTGATGAGAGTAAAGATTCCGTTCATCGCATTAATGAACTGATCAGTCGTGTACAACAACGAATTCGGGAAACGGTGGAGCTGAGCCATGAACAGCATGGACTTGTTGTGAACGAATCAGAACGAACGGTTTCCGTTGATCAGACGTTGCTTGAATTGACAGGCACGGTTGAAGTGTTTATGCAAGGCGCTCATGATATTGGTTCCAAAATTGCTGAGCAGACAGGGCGCGTAGAGCAAACGCATGGTCATGTGAAGAAGATCCAGGGGAAAGCCGGTTCCTTCTCTGATGAAGCGAAGCGCATCATGGATGCCGCGCATGAGGAGACCGCAATCATGGAGGAGATATCCTCTTCTGCAGAAGAGTTGAGACAGTTAACAGATCGATTACTCGATAAAACCAAAGCATTCCGGATGCAGCCTTGAGCTGCTTCCGGAGTGTTTTTTATTTTCCGGGAAATTAGGGCGTATCTTGAAAGCTAATCAGTTTTTCAGGCATGCCCTAGCTTATTATGGTAAAAGACGAACGTTTTTTCGTGTGATTGAAGATTTGTAAAGAATTTTTAAGAAAGATTAACAAAATTGCAACGCGCGGGCGATAAATGAAGATATAATAGGATTATCACAACAGAAGAAGGAGCCCAGTATATTGAAAACTTGGACAGGTATCCTGCTGATGATTATTTTGGCGGTGGCCACACTTTCAGTAACTTCAACTGCCAAAACGACAAATGAGTCGCAACAACAGCTTAATATAGATGAATCATCCAGCCAGGCCACAGCGGTCGAGGCTTCCCATATAGATCGAATGAATGATGCACTGAACAGCAACAAAGATATGATGCCGGTGAAAGCAGATGATGTTTCCGTGGCTCCAGAGAATAATGATGTTCGAGTGTACCCAATGAGTATTGGGGGCTCGGGATATATATATAATGGCCTTGTGGTTGAGGCAAACGGCAAAAAACGTGAATTTAGTGATTGGAGAGCAGAGGGGGGATCGTACAAACCTGAAGTACATGAACTGGATTTAAACGGTGATGGTAAAAAAGAGATTGTGGTGTTGTATTCAGAGGGACACGGCACCGGAATTTATCTGGGTCAGGCACACATTCTTGATCCGGTTTCACTGGATGTAATGAAGATGCAGACTCTGGATGAGATTGTGAAAGAACATGTGGATTCCAAAGTTACGGTAACCTCCGACCAGATCGAGATTGGGGTGACTTTAAATGGGGTTCCAGCCGAGCCCTCCAATGTGGAGAAGGGAGCAGGAGATGTTCTGTATCATGAGAAGTTACAATTTGGTCGTGTAACTTATTATAGCGTGGAGGATAACAAGCTTGTTGTCTCTACATCGGGTGCATATGGCGAAGGGGTTTATGCGGGCGATTTAACGTTTTCTTATGTGTTTCAGAATGGGGAATGGAAGGCGAACGACTTGAAATATAGTATGGAAGTGTATGAAGAGGAATACTACGAATCATTTGATTGAGCAAAGGGTGATCTTGTGCTGCAGCACGAGGTCTTAGATGTAAATACCTAATAAAATATAGGACATGCCATGGCAAGCGTGACCATTGGATGGGGCTGAAAAAAAAGGAGTGACTACAGCCTCATTTTGTGCTGTCTGGAAATAAAAAAAGTTGCGGAAAAATGCTGAAAACAATTGACATTCACGCTTTAGTCGTTTAAATGTATAAAGGACAACTCATTTAAACGTCTGGGAGGGAATTTGATGAAGAAAAAGGTCGTACTTGGTTTGATGGTGGGCACATTGACACTCGGTATTGGTACAGGTGCACTGGCAGCTACAGGTTTGGAGCAAATCAAAGCATATCTTAACAGCAAAATCACCCTGAAATTAAATGGTGAGACAGTGACAGCCAAGGATGCCAATGGCAAGACGGTACTGCCGATCACATATAACGGAACCACATATCTGCCGGTTCGTGCAGTAGGTACGTTGCTTGGAACAGAGATCAATTATGACGGTGCAACTTCATCCGTCCTTATCGGTGGAACGAATGGTTCTGCGCCGGTAACCAACGGAAAAGTAACGCTGAGTGCACTTGGAACATCCGTACTGGGTTCTACCGCTTGGCACACCAAAGATCCTAAGGATACCACATATAAAGGCAAGGATTACAAGGATGTCTATCTGCATAATGACCCTGCGAAGCAGGGAAAAGATATCCAGATCAATACGGGTAAAAAGTATTCTTCTCTACACTTGGAACTTGCCGCGCTTAAAGGAAATCAGGAGATTCATATCTACGATCAGGATCTCGCGACACTCAAAAAATTCAATATCACTCCGGAAAACGGTATGATGAGTCTAGATGTAGATGTGAAAGGTACAGATGCTGTCTATGTCGAGATTGTATCTGAAGATCCGGGTTCAGCCCTGTTTGTACCGCTCACAACATCGTATCTGACAAAGTAGACAGAGTACGACTACGTTATGGCGGCTAATAAAAACGATGATTCACCAGGCATCCTCTGACTCAAGTTTTGAATACAGAGTTGTGTGGTGATCATCGTTTTATTTTCATTTCATTGAAAATTCAATGCTGACTTACCCGATAGTCATGAATATTAGCGGATCATGGTATCCAGCGGTTTCAGGTTTGCTTCGATCTCAGCGCGGCGTCCTTCCAGGAACGGAGGTAACGCCAGTGATTCTCCAAGTGTGGCGAAGTCCTCGTCCGTATCGAATCCCGGTCCATCTGTCGCAAGCTCAAACAGAATGCCGTTAGCTTCACGGAAGTACAGGGAACGGAAGTAGAAGCGGTCTACAAATCCGGAGCTTGGGAATTGGAACTGATGAACTCGGTCAACCCATTGTCTTAATTCTTCCTCATTGTCTACACGGAAGGCCACGTGGTGAACACTGCCGCGTCCTGGCCGTTCTTGCTCTAGATCATTGCGTTCCTCCAAATGAACTTCCGAACCGCTACCGCCTTCACCAGATTCGAACACAAGTACATCAGGTTGACCTGGAGTAAACGCGGGGTAGCTGCCTTTTGCTCTAAACCCAAGCAATTCGGTGAGAACAGGTGCAGTGAGTGACGCATCCCGCACAGTCAGATGAATTGGGCCGAGTCCAATGATGCCATACTCCGCTGGCACAGGGCTTCGATCCCAAGGTTTACCCCCGGCGACACCCGAGTTATGTTCATCAGAAACGAGAATCAGCCGCATACCTTCAAAGTCTGTAAATGCCAGTGTTGCACGGCCTCCACGTTGCACAATCTCGCCGTGAGTTACTTCATATTCATCGAAGCGCTGTGCCCAATACGCAAGAGCTGCATCACTTGGCACACGAAGTGAGGTGGCAGAGATGCTGTTTACACCTTCACGTGTGCGTCCAGCCATTGGAATTTCGAAAAAGGTGAGCTCTGTGCCGGGATTTCCTTTCTCATCTCCATAGAACAGGTGATAGACCGAAACGTCATCCTGATTGACCGTTTTTTTGATCAAACGAAGGCCCATGATGTCCGTATAGAAACGGTAGTTTTGATCGGCATGTGCGGTAAGCGCGGATACGTGGTGAAGTCCTTTGATTAACATAATATATTCCTCCTAGATAGAGATAAAGTTGAAGTCTTATGAACGTTCCTTAAATGTACTAGATCGCAAATGTTTTAAATAACAAGTAAGGGTAAGGAGTTAAGTTCGACTAGTATCAATTCAATATTTAAAGTTACTAACTTTTTGTATGTTTCTTTCTTGGTTTTATCTTAACATAAAGATATTTAAAATACAATACTTATTTGAATGAAGCTGGACAGGTATAGTGATCAGTGGCAGAATGAAAAAAGTTACCAATCGAGTTATAAGAAGTTACCTCTGTTAACCGGAAAAGGAGAGAAGAAAAGGCATGGCCTATCCACCTTGGCTTGACCCGTATGATGCAGAGCCTTTTGCGGCATTCTCGACTTCACATATTGCATCGATGATCATTATTTTTGTACTTGTTATTCTGTTATTTCTTTTTAGGCATCGTCTTCGTTTCATGTCTGAACGTTCAAGCAGGACCGTACGCATCGGTTTGGCAGGATTCATGGTAAGTTGTGAGATTGTACTGCAAATCTGGTATGTGTATGGAGGAATTTGGAGTCTGCAGACATCGCTACCGCTGGAGCTGTGCAGTCTGTCGTTATTATTATCAGCGTTGTTATTACTGACACGCCAAAAATGGTTATTTTCTGCCTTGCTTTTTTCAGGTATTGCAGGTGCTCTGATGGCTATAATTACGCCGAATCTTGGTTATGCTTTTGCTCATTTCCGCTTCATTCAATTCTTTGTTGCACATGCGATGATCATTCTTGCTCTTCTCTATATGACTTGGGTGGAACAACTTCGTCCTGGATGGAGATCTGTTGCAGGCTCCATGATATTTGTAAACATTGCTGCGCTCGTGGTATACGGTTTGGATGTGTTGCTCGATGCGAATTATATGTTCCTGAGACATAAACCGGGCACACCGTCTGTGTTAGATATGCTTGGGCCTTATCCGGTCTACATTCTCGGAGAAGAGGTTCTGGCTCTGGTGTTATTCTCCTTGTTATACCTTATGCTCTTTGCGATTCCTGAGTGGCTGAAACGTATCAGTGGCAAAAAGGAAAAGCAGCCGCAGACGTATTCCAAAAACTAACTTTCCTGAATCCGAGTTTTAATTAAGATAACCCGCAAACATTCTGATCAACCAGAAAATTTGCGGGTTTGTTATATTTCTGTCATCGGAGTGGGGTGTAAATAAGCTCATCCACGCAGAAGGGATTCGGCACCATCCACGTAGATACGTGTGCCTGTTACATGTGATGCTTCATCTGAAGCGAGGAACAGTACCAGATTGGCGACTTGCTCCGATGTTCCTGGTTCGCCTTTGAGCGGGTGCTCATGCCCCTCAGGAAACTCCACTGGAATCTGAACATCTTTCAGATCATCTGATGGATACGTATTGTCATCAATATTGGTATCAATCGCTCCTGGACAAACGGCGTTGACACGAATCTTGTAACGAGCCAGCTCCAGTGCCGCCATTTTGGTGAAAGCCGTTTGACCTGCTTTGCTGGAAGCGTATGCAGAAAATCCGATGCCGGAGAATACCCGGTTGCCATTAATGGAACTCGTAATGATAATACTGCCGCCGCGCTCTTTCAGATGAGGGATGGCATACTTCACTGTTGCAAACGTGCCACGCATGTTAATCTCCATCGTCTGATCCCAATCTTCGATTTTCATCGTTTCAATTGGAGCCATGGCGCCATTAATTCCTGCATTAGCAAAAACGATATCCAGCTTGCCTGCTTCGGTTGCCGCCTGGTTGATGGCTTTCTCTACATGTTCCGGCTTGGAGATATCACATTCAATCACATAAGCTTCGCCACCGGCTTTTTCGATGATCAGTTTCGTTTCCTCTGCGTTCTCGGGTGTACGATCTAACATGTATACTTTGGCCCCTTGCTCGGCGAATCGAATGGCAGAGGCCTGACCAATACCGGAGCCGCCTCCAGTAACAATTGCTACTTTACCTTCCAAACGTTGTTCAGCCATTCATTGATCCCTCCATGTATGAATTGTCCTTGAACACTCTACTTCTAAATACCCGACATGGGGGAGGTGAATCATATGTGCTCATATTAAAAGCAGGGCCCCAGCTGGGCCCTGCTTTGTTCAGAAATTATAGTATGAAAATAATCTCATGAAGTAAGATTAGCTTCATACGTTTCATTCGTATAACTTGTATCATAGGATGTATGGACAGCTTGATGTGACCACTTCATCTCTTGGTTACTTATGTTTCTTCCAGTCCATGGAGCTATTGTTCAGCAGATACTCAAAGTCATTGTCCCGGCGCTTCTGTTCCGCCTTACGAGCTTCCTCTGCCTGTAAACGCTCCTGCTCTTTGCGCTGTGCTTCAGCAGCTTTGGCTTCGTCAGCTTGCGCTTTCAGTTTCTCGAGCACATCACTGCTCAGTAAATCTTTCAGCGTGGTCGGTTGGTCCTGATTTTGATTCTGAGCCTTGGGTGCTGGAGTACGTCTTTTGGATTTAGCCACTTGGAAAATCTCCTTTCAAAAACATGAATCATCATCCATATCATTATTGTAGTCATAGTATATCAGGTTCGTGTTGCGCATTCCATGAAGTTGCAGAGCACATGCAGGAAAAAGGGCATGTCACGGCGAATGAAGACAGGTATAAAACCATATAATGGTACCGATACTACGACTATTCCCTGAAGAAAGGAGTCGTTGTTCATGGAGGCAAACCGTAGTTTGTTGAAAGGGCTTGCATGGGGGATGGCTTTTAGTTTCCCACTGTGGATTGCGGTTATCGGGTGGCTGAATTTATTGGGATGGATACATTGAGGTGTTATCCGAGACCGAAAAAGAGTTTTTGATCCAGTTACTTATGTAAACGTTATCATTAAATAAGCTCTGCTCTGCGCCAAATGCACAGAACAGAGCTTTTGTTTGTTCTTAGAAGAGGGTTACTTTTTCTCCTCTGTAATCTTCACAGGTTCTGGATATTCCAGTCCGTGTGTATCAACGGTTACTTTCTTCATGACTTGGTCCGTAACCGGCTTGTCACCTTCGCCAATTTGCTGTGCTGCAATTCCATCAACTACGTCCATTCCTTCGGTCACTTTACCAAAAGTCGCATAAGAGTTATCCAAATAATCAGCATCAGCCAGCATAATGAAGAACTGAGATCCGGCAGAATCGAGATTGTCAGATTTGCGTGCCATGGAGAGTATCCCACGGGTATGCTTCAGATGGTTTTTATGACCGTTAGAGGTGAATTCACCTTTGATCGCATAACCTGGTCCGCCTGAACCATTGCCGTTCGGATCACCGCCTTGAATCATAAAGCCCGGAATAACCCGATGGAAGATCAGGCCATCATAAAAGCCTTTGTTCGCCAGGGAGATGAAATTGTACACCGTATTGGGGGCAATCTCAGGATACAACTCAATGACGATCTTCTGTCCGTTCTGCATCTCAATCGTGGCTACAGGATTAGCACCCTCTGGTGGTGCTGGAACCGGAGTTTGCGTAGCATTGCTTGCCGGGCGTACGCATCCGCTCATAACGATCAACAGTATCGCAAACACAAGCGAGACTGCGGTTGTTTTTTTCCACCGTAAAGACATGAATATGTTCCTCCTTGGTTCGTTGTTATAACGAGTTTCATCCAATATAGTTTGGTGAATTCTTCAACTATCATACCGTTTCTTGGCTCAGAATGGCAATGCAAGCCATGTTAATTCGGTGAACTGGGGATGGTCATCATGAGAGCATGGGTGTAAAATAAGGAAAATGCTTCCGCATCAGGGGGACGTACGGGTCTGATCCGTCCGCTCCAAACACGGCAGTCCCGGCGTCAGTTACGGAAAGGACGGGCGGGTATATGAACTTCTCGTGGAAGCGTAATCTGATCATTTTATGGATCGGTGTCTTTTTTTGCAGTACGGCGTATTCCATTTCGATTCCGTTTCTTCCCTTATTTCTAAGCAGTGATCTGGGTGTTCGCAATCATCTGGAATTCTGGTCAGGACTTTCTTTTGGCATTACTTTTCTTGCAAGCGCTCTTGTATCACCCTTCTGGGGATCATTAGCCGATAAATATGGGCGCAAGCCGATGTTAATTCGTTCAGGGTACAGCTTGGCTGTCCTGTATCTGATTAATTTTTTTGTACAAGATCCGTATTCACTGATTGTGGTTCGACTGTTCCAAGGATTGCTTGCCGGATTTGTTCCTGCGGCGATTGCTCTTGTGGGCACGAACACACCTGAAGAGAAGACTGGATATGCTTTGGGCATTATGTCCACTGCTGGAGCTACAGGAGGGATTATCGGTCCACTGATCGGCGGGTTTGTCAGCCACTATTATGGCAACCGCAGTGCGTTTCTATTTTCGGCGATAGTCGTGCTGGTGTCCGCAATCATTGCAACCTTCTGGGTCAAGGAAGAGAATTTTAATCGTAACAAGGCACGTTCGCATGTTATGGATGACATCCGTGAAGCGAGAGCGAATCGTGTGTTTGTCACCGTGCTTGGTATGATGGGCATTTGTACTTTTTCTGTCATGATTCTGGAGCCGCTATTAACGGTATATGTCATGGAGATGGGAGTTCAGCCTGATCGGGCTTCCTTAAGCTCAGGGATTATTTTCTCGGCGGTAGGGGTTGCGACGGTCATTATGGCTCCGCGCTGGGGCAAGCTTGGATCAAGGATCGGTTTTGGAAAAGTGCTGGTAATCGGACTCATTGGCGGCGCGGTGGGCAATCTGTTGCAGTTTTTTACAACAGGTTACGTTGCATTTGGCATTTTGAGATTTGTCTACGGACTCTTTTTTGCGGCCGTGTTTCCTGCGATCAATGCGATGATTGTACAGGTGACTGAACCGGCATTTCGGGGACGTGCATTTAGTCTGAACCAGTCCGCAGCCCAGATCGGAACGATGGCAGGGCCGATTATCGGCGGTGTCCTTGGCGGCTGGCTGCCGATTCGCTGGATATTTATCATTAATGGCCTTGCGCTTCTGGCTACTGCTATTGTGGTCAAGTGGTCCAGGTTGGAGCATAAGCTCCCCGGAGTGGCTAAGCCAGTGGAGAAGTGACCCTTGCAATGGCAATGGTGAACTGGAGAGAACTGCGTTTAGCTATAGATTTTGGATTCAGGTTTTTGAAAGAAACGTTATAAGTATGGGAAGAAGATGACGCTGGAAATGCAATTGTCATCTTCTTTTCTGTGTAAGCTAGAGCAAGCTTTGAAGAAAAAATAAAAGAAACCCCTTGTTGAGGGGGCTTCCAGCATCACTTTATTACATTAAGCGCAACGTTTACGCATACCGATCTGCAAATCAGTTCATGAGGTTTACTCGGAGGTCTGTTCGTCGGGAATGGCATGTTTGACCGCATCGCGCTGATCTTTATCTTCCAGTGCATCAGGGAAAGAATCTTCTGTAAAGAGGCCAAAATCAGGATCGATATCCCGCTCGGTAACAAGGTTCTTATTTTCTTTAACCTGTTCTTCCTCATTGTTTTTGGTCATGTCAGCACCTCCTATTGTCAGAATACGCAAAACAAGACATCTGCTAACGCGGAGGCAAGATATTCTGCTGTGGTTTAGCGTCAGCTCCAGCCCCGTTTAACAGATCTGTACCATGCAGGGCATCGGGGTCGGGTGCGGCAGGATCAACCGGGCTGCCCGGTTGCACCAGATCTGCATCGGGTACGGATTCCAGTGGAGTTTCCGCCAAACGGGATTCCAAACCTTCTTCGTCTACAGCAGATGTAGCAACGGGTGGAAGCTCCGATTCTTCCATTTCAATTTCAATGCGGCGCCCAGAAACTTCATCAAAGGTATCCATGTCGCCTTCGGGTACTTCGGTTTCAGGCGGAATATCACGGGACCTCTGGTAACGGTCATAATAGCGTTCACTTTCCACGTTGCTAATGGGTTTATCAGACATCATCAGCACTTCCTTTCATAATTTGTTTATAGTACAACGAATTCAAACAAGGTAATGCCATCATTTCAGCATTTTATCGTCATTCCAAGCATGATATTGTCCCCGTAAACAGACCAGATTATGTCAGGAATTCGTTAAAATTTCGGGAATACATATTTCACAAGGAAGTAGAGAAATCCGAAAAAGATAATGATATATGCGGCATATTTAATAAATGTAGAGGCGACCATACTTGAATCCGATTTGTGTTGTACATCCTTATGTTCAACTTCTACCGTGCGGTGAGGCTCATTCATGATAATCATCTCCTTGTTTAAGTGAGTTTGCTTTGAAAAACCATTACACATGATCCACTGGATTGAATCGCGCCAGCCGTTTTTCCAGCATTTCTTGTTTTTCCTATGTTATGATGAAGCATGACTACTCAAGGAGGGGTGCAACGTGGACTGGTACACATTAGGCAATATGATCACACGTATTCGGATCGGACAGAAAGCGTCCACACCCGGATTTTCTCGTACAGTCATTCGTCGTCCGGATGGATTGTTCTGGGTTGGCGGTATATGGTCTGGACAGGTTGTTCAGTTACGTGATTTTTTGTTCTCTGATATATGGACCATTTACGATGATGAAGAAACGGAGCAGTGGTTGGAGTTTCGTACGAAAGTGGAACAGAAGGAACGTGAAATGATAGAAAACCAGTTTGAGGATTTGCGAAATTAACGGCTTTTATAACAATAAAATGGAAAAAAGACTATAAATCTACTTATATGTGAATTTTAAATTTGTGTAAGAAGGTGACATGATAAACGGTGGCGAATTGATAGGGTGAGGTAGAAATGAAGAAGCGAAAATAAAAACTTTGAGGTGCTGTGAATGAGAAATGTGCCCAAAGCTATTATCATCTTGTGGATGACGATATGCACGATTCTGTGTATGCCGCATGGACTCGTGCTTGCCGCACCAGAAGAGATTCGGCAGCCTGTAGCCATTACAGGATGGGAAGTGAAATGGGGGAACGCTGGAGATCAGGGCTTCATTAGTGAGGTTATGGGCCAGGATGAAATATGGGAGAAACGTAGTGTTGAGCGAATTGTAGACAGTACGAAAGAACCATCAGGTTCTTTGTGGACACGTTTGACAATTCCCCGTTTGCATGACGGAAGTTCAGCGATTCGTTTCGAAAATATTAAAGGCACTCATATTGTGATCTATCTTGAAGATCGGAAAGTATATGAGAATTACCATTATAATTACGACAATAATGCCGTTTTTTTACCGCTATCTGCAGAAAATTCGGGTAGTACACTCTATGTTTGGGCGCAAAATGAGAGAGGATGGTTGGGCATTCAAGGTGATGTCCAGGTCGGGCCATATGCCATGTTGCAGGAGAAGTATCTCCATAATGGGTTAATGGATATCATTTTGGGTTCAACTTTTGTATTTACCTCGCTTATTATGCTGAGTTGCACATTTTTTCTGGGTCAGTTTCATAAAGGACTATGGATATCACTGTGTGTCGTGATGGGTTCCATCGGGACAATGGTGATCACTTATTCTCAATTCTTGTACACCTTCTATCAAGTGTATGGGGACCTATATTCTATTCTGTTTGATTTGGCCATGTTACTCGGAATGCCAGCACTTTGTTATTTCTTTGAACAAGTTATTGGCCCCGGTGTACACGGAATATTCACCAAATTAAGGAAGGCTCAATGGGCCTATTCCATCGTTTCTGTGTTTTCATTATTTGTATATGTAGTATCGGGTGGGCAATGGGATCTATTGTACAGTCTTCTTGTACAGCATGTGGTGGGCATTATACTGGTTATTGTGCTGACCATCCTGCTGGTTGGTACGATAGCCCGGGCGCTACAACGTAACCGTGAAGCGATCCTGTTAGCAGTTGGTTTCGGCACCTTTTCGTTAATTAGTGTCATGGAACTTCTTTGGTACTATCAGCGAAGCGGGGCATATCACCTGCTCTGGTGGAAGTGGTCGATGGTTGCATTTGTCATCTCATTGATTGCTATTCTTGGTAGCCGGTTTGCTGAAAAACATAACAAAGTGCTAGAGTACTCCAAGGAACTGGAACTATTCAACAACGAGTTGCAGCGATCTGAAAAAATGGAAATCATTAGCGAACTTGCCGCTTCAGTTGCTCACGAGGTGCGTAACCCGCTTCAGGTGACGAGAGGGTTTCTTCAACTTATGACAGAGCAGGAAGATAACAAGAACAAAGGATATGTACGTATTGCATTGGAAGAACTCGACCGGGCTTCCGGTATTATTACGGATTTTCTGACTTTTGCAAAACCGGAATTTGATCACATTATTTCATTGAATATTTCAGATGAATTTGATCATATCGAAGGTATACTGGTACCGATGGCCAATCTGGAAGGTGGAAAAATTACAACGGATATCCCGCCTAATATTTATATTCGTGGAAATTCTTCGAAGTTCAAGCAGGCCTTTATCAACATTATTAAAAATAGTATTGAGGCGTTTCAGGGTGGACAAGGTCAGATTGATATCTGGGCATACTCACAGGATGGCAAAGTTAAAGTGCATGTCAGAGATAATGGTGAAGGGATGAGTGAGGAAGCCTTGTCCCGACTGGGAGAACCGTATTTCTCTAACAAAATCAAAGGCACTGGGCTAGGTATGATGGTTACCTTCCGCATCGTGGAAGCGATGAATGGACAGATCAGTTTTACAAGCACAAAAGGGGTAGGAACAGAAGCTGTTGTATCTTTTCCCGAGTTCGTTAAATGACGGACTCGGGGAGGATATCCAGTTTAATGTTCTACCCCTGATTTTTTTATTTAGCTAAGATTAAAACGATCTCCACGGTCCGCAATTGACGTCATAATGGACTTTGGAAGGGTTAGGTGGAATGACCAGAACATAATCATTTTGTTGCTCCTCGACTGTGCGAATCTTGATATGATCAGGAATCGTAATACCAAACGCCTCGCGAAGTGCCTGCTTAGGATTAGAATGGAGTTGTTGTCTGAAGTGTTCATCTGTCCAAGCTTTCTCAATAATATCCTCATGCAACGTTTTTTCTGACACCATCATCGTCAACATTCCCTTCATATTTAAATTAAACTGAATCGGCTTGTCCCGTATTAGAAGGCCCGGATTGTGGTTCGCTGATCCAGTAGTGAAACCCACCTCGGTAAAGTCTTTTTTTACGTTGTTCTATTTCCTGAATTGCTTGTACCAATGAGTTGCACAGATAAGAATTCAGGGCAATGAATTGTGGAAACTCCAAGTTAGAAGATGCAATGATGTCATTGAAGTGTTGAGCTACGTCTGCATAACTGTTCATCAATTGTGAGTTATATACATTGTGGTGTATAGATTCGTTAAGTACATGACTCGTCGGATATTCCTGTTGGAGAGCTGTGGATAGGTGAGAGAGGTAGCTATTGTAGTTGCCGTTTACAGCATCCATTTTCGTGTCTGTAAAGTCATCTGTCATCTGTAGAGTCATGAGAACGATATTCAGTGCACCGCAGACCGAAGAGATTCGAGTCGGTTGCTCTAGTAAAATCAAGGAACCAATGACTCCTAATTGCGTTGGTGAAGCTTTCTGGGCGATGAGAAGTGGGTTATGCTGAAAATAATCCACGTGTAATTCACCATTTACGCTTACTGCCCAGTCCTGAATAACGTGTCTGAAATGGTTCCAGAAGACAGAAGAGGGTTCAAATAATGCATTATAGACTTGAAGGGCATCCACATAGCAAAGATTCCCAAGAGATAACTTCAGCACCGCATCCTCAGTTGGCTCATCCATGACATCATCCAGATTAAGAAAATACATCATGTGTAACAGGCAAGCTGCGCTAAGTTGATGAGCTTGATCGGACGGGAGTCCCTCTGTGTACTGCATCCATAGCGGAGTGATGTAACCGATGCAACTGTGTCCCGGATCTCCCCTGAAGGGGTTGAGCAAACGGAGTTGTTCAAGCGCATGCCCTGCCAGTGAATCAGGGTATTGCCGAAGACGCTCTTCAACGGAATCAAACACGGCCTTCACGTCAAGCATATACGGATCTAGCCATTCTCGATGCATGATATGAAAACGTCCCTCCTGCATTAAATGTTGGAATATGCAGTAAGATCAAGAAGTTAAATACAGTATAGCTTAAGTTAGTTGAAAAAAATAGGATTTTTTGTGATCATTTGTGAGAAATTTGATGACATTTTGGATTTTATAGCATAAAAAGTTGTAATTTGGGTTCAGACTAAGAAGGCAGAGGATATCGAGACAAAGAAAGGTGGATAAAGAATGAAGATAAATTGGAAATTATGGCTGGCTGCCAGCGCAGCTGTTATCATTTTTGCTGTTGCACCAGGCCAGATGGCCTTAGCTGATCCCGTTTCTCCTGCGGAGCAGCAAGATGAAAACCTGGCTGAATCTGCCGGTGGGAACCAAAAGCCTTGTATGCAGGCAGGCCATGGTCTGTTTATGATCGGAGAAACAGCCGATTTGCTCGGAATTGGACTCCGTGATTTGAAGCAACAGATGCAACTTGGCAAGACCTTAACTCAGATCGCGAAGGAACGCAAAGGATTCAGTGAGGAACAGTTACTGCAAAAATTAAAGCCCACGCTGTCAGAGCGCTTGGATCTGGCCGTAAAAGAAGGTTGTCTCACCAAGGAACAAGCTGCAGCAGCGAAAGCCAATATGGATGTGAAGTTAAAAAAAGTAGTGAATACCCCGCTTGCCGAATTACGACGTGAATTTACGCACCATGGAAAACATCCGATGGTAGATAAAGGGGCAATAGCGAAATACATCGGGATTACACCTGAACAATTGCAAGAACAACTGCATGCAGGCAAGTCTTTGGTTGAAATTGCGCAAACGAAAGGCATCAGTGAAACGCAGCTGGTGAATCAGTTAAAAGAACAATTAACAGGTGATCTGCAAAGGTTCGTTCATCAAAAACGGCACGGTCATTCCATTCCAGTTCATCCGGGACACGTGCCTGGCCGATCCACCTCAACCGAAGTGAAATGATCAACTTCATAGAACAAGATGACTGATCTACTGAGCAAGATGAGGAAGAAATTTCAAGAGCGTCCTCCGCAGGGGAGAACGCTCTTTGTTTTACACGTCTGAGGGCCAAAGGGGCGAATTTTGATTCGGGGTGCGTCTTCCAGAACCCGCTAATGGA
The DNA here is from genome assembly GCF_900102085.1 of Paenibacillus polysaccharolyticus. Lineage (GTDB taxonomy): Bacteria > Bacillota > Bacilli > Paenibacillales > Paenibacillaceae > Paenibacillus > Paenibacillus polysaccharolyticus. The sequence goes on from NZ_FMVM01000004.1 coordinate 339,357, forward strand.
TCACTAAAAGCAGAAGCTTGCCGAGCCTTGCTACGTGTCAATCCAACCATGAAACGAGAGCCTGGCAATTTAGACAGTGTCCAGCTAATGCCAAGAGCGGTCACAACGGTGACTATGAATGAGATTATCGTTAGAGGCAGATGCCACCCGCTAAGGTGTAATGGTCTGGTAACATATGCGATGGCATAAATCACCAAGGCATGGACTAGATAACCGCCGAAGGAGTAGCGTCCAATCCAAGTGAGAAGACGCTGAAACCATAGGTTTTTACCATGTAGCAGAACAAGGAAACCGTAGAGCATTAACATCTGAGCCATAATACTGATGAACGTACTGGGTTTTAGGTACGTAGAGATATTGAGGTTCATCGTATCTTCTGACCCGCGCAGTACAGCGTACCCCATCCAGATATACATCGCGACAAAGACCGCAATCATGCAAGGGAGCATTCTCATCGTCCAATTCCTCCAGCTTTCCACCGTCCAGGCGCATACCGCGCCAAGGAAAAAGTAGAACCAATACATGAGCCATGAATATGAACGATATTCCAGCATGCTAGACCAGGGCTCTGGCCACCATTGTGTCCAGTCAGCCATATCATAATAAGACCATTTCATAAGCCAGAGATAAAATAGTGCTGCAACGAGTATGATGGTTAACGTCACCTGTTTCGGCGTAAAACGCTTGAGATTATCGAGCCTTTTACGAACAGCATGAGCCCCCGCGAGAAATAAAGGAAACAGGATATAAAATTGGAACACCATCAGCACAAACCACAGGTGATATCCTGTCTGCGGTATAAATAACTCATGTACAAAGCTTCCCAGATCCGGCATACCGGAAGTCCAGAACGTAGGAGTAAACACACGTACAGCTAACCAGTAGATGAGCGTCCATATGAAGAAAGGCATATAAATATCACCAAATCGCTTCCCGATGAAGCGGGGATAATCCGGCTTCGTATGGCGATGGTGATAGAACAACAACACACCCGACAGAAATACAAAAGTAGGTGTGCCAAACCTTGTCAAATGATAAATCATGGTCAGCATCACGGAATCAGGTTGCTCAATATCTGGCCGATAGATGTATTCAGCAATGTTATGCTGCATGACGATAGCCAGAAAAGCTAATCCGCGAAGTTCTGTCCATTCGGCTATTTTCGGCTTTTTCATTTACTTTCCTCCCTTATGTAGCCAGGGTCATCATATAAGACTACCCTCCAAACATTAAGGCTGCATTAAATGGCGAAAAAAGGAATCAAAAAAACCAGCTAATGTTTGTCAAGCATTTCAGCTTGGATGAGTTTTCTTTTCATGTTATACTTTTTTCGACCAATGCAAATAACCTCCACTGCTATGGAGGTTTTGGTTAAATATGGATTATACTTGGTAGGGCTGGCCCTTCTGCAAGATGGCGAAAATGTGATGCAACAGCTTGTTTGCGCAGGCGATCACGGCCACCTTGTAGGGCTTGCCCTCTTTTCTTTTTTTCTCGTAGTACGAGCGGATTCTTGCATTCGCATTCTTTCGCATTCCACATTGCACCGCTAAATATAGCGAACGTCTGAGCCTTTTAGAGCCTCGTTTCGTGATTCGTGTACTTGTCGCTGTGAACTTTCCTGAACTGAAAATCCCGGGGTCAAGGCCCGCAAACGCTACAAGTTGCTTCGCATCTCTAAACTGTTTCACATCACCTAGTTCAGCTACAATGGCTGCGGCCAGTTTCGTTCCAATTCCCGGAATACTTCTCATTAGTTCCACTTCAGGCAGATTTTCTGCGAGTTCCTCCATTTGTTTTTCGAGTTCCTCCAGTTGCCGAATCATCGCGAGCAATAAAGAGATCATTCCAAGCAGTGCCTTGCTTTGAGCAGGGCTACGCCGAATTTCTCTCCACTCATTCAGTACTTCCTCCAGTTTTCTCGCTTTTTCATGGGCCCATCGCTTGGAATGGGATCGTCCCAAATTACCCTGAATGACTTCATTCCAATTCGTCACACTTCCCTCCAAACAATGAGACAGCACGGTCAATGATGTTGTTGAAAACACATTGTAAAATATCTGCTCATACGCCGGAAAGACTTGCTCCAGCAAGGCTCTGCTGTTCAGCTTCGCCTGCACAAAGATTCCCGTGACAAACTCATGCTGCCGAGTCAAATGCTGTAGTTCTGTAAACATCTCATC
>NZ_FMVM01000003.1 GCF_900102085.1 Paenibacillus polysaccharolyticus
TAATTCTTTTGCGCCAAGAAGTTTCAAAGCTTCATCGTATTTCTCCTGCAGTTCTTGATAGTTGGCTGCATCTTGCTGTATTTGTTGCGTTTCTTTTTGTTTTTTAGCCACCAGTTCCCCCACCTCATCTTCATATTGACGAACCCAAGTCGTCAGCGTTTTAGGAGACATGCCGTACTTTCGTGCTACGACCTCTGTCCGGAGGCCAGAAAGCACCTCTACGACATATTCCTTTTTCGCCTCAACTGGGCATCTAAATCGTCTTTTCATGAACACTCTCCTCATTTCATTTAGTGTATCTGAGGTGGCTTCGAGTGTCCAATTGGATTAGGGGGCTTTAAAGGTTTGTATCCAGTCGCCATTAAAATTATTGATATGAATTAGCCCGAATAAAATCGAAGACACAAAAAACATCAACAATTTTAACAGGGTTGAATTGAATTTTCCGAATAATAAATAACGAAAGGTCAACTCCTCAGCGAATGGAGCAATAAAAGGCTGAATTGAACCAATTAACATCAGACTAACCATCGCGTTAGATAAACTATATGTATCATTAACAGACAAAGGTTTATCCATAAGAGAACGAGTTAAACTTAAAATTCCAAAAGCGCCGAGCACAAGTAAAGCGTTCAAAAACAATTTTAGCCATAGTTTATTTTGTTTGTAGTGTTTCCATTGGGAACTTAAGAAATCTTTATACAGCCATATCATAACTAGAAAGCCTGTAAGAAAGATACTCAAACTTAGAGTTATGCCTAATAGTTGTTTTTTCTCTAAGGAGAATTGTCCTAATACTGTGCCAAGTAACATCTCTATAGGTATGATAGATACCCCTATAAAGTCCTTTTTGTTCCATCCAATCCTATTACTCACGTTTATCATTCCTTGTATAAAATTCATCGTGCCCGCTATTGTTTATTCATATAGAATATAAATTCGATATTCTATATAATTCCACAAAATTTAAAAAATAATCTTGTTAAAGAACATGAATTGATGCTCTTCTTCTCCAGAGAGCACTATTTCTCAGGGAAGTTAAATTTTGCTATATACATGCTATAGCATGTAAAGGATATTATAATGAACATGGGATGTCAATAACACCCCTTTGACAGACCTAATTTTAGATATCTTAAACGATTCTAAAGTACGCGTTAACTCACGAGAAGATGTTATAACTGACTAGGCTACGGCTCTAGGACACGCACTCAACTGTCTAAAACCATACACAAAAAAGCCGCTAAACAAGCGGCCTTCTTGTGTAGAACCCAAATTATAGACTTCGAAACCTTGTGTATCTTAAAGGATAAATATAATACATTTGAGAAGCTATGCCCCTGCATCTTCAACGAGCATTTCAAGCTTCATCACATGTACACGCGAGATTCGTTTGTGTTCCGTCTCCTCAATAATAAACAGATATCCATCATATTCAACGGATTGGCCAATTTCAGGAGGAATCGCATCCACTCTGGAATATAACCAGCCGCCAATCGTATCGTAATCCGTTCGATCCATCTCGATACCGAATCGTTCACTAACTTCTTCAATCAGCATTAATCCGTCAATCGAGTATTCCATCTCATTCACTTGTTCAATGGTCGGACGCTCCTGATCGAATTCATCCTGAATCTCACCAACAATCTCTTCCATGATATCTTCAAGCGTGACCATGCCGGAGGTTCCCCCGTATTCATCGATCAGAACAGCAATTTGTGTTTTACTACGCTGCATACGCTTGAGCAGATCACTAATTAACGTCGTATCAGGCACAGCCAGAATCGGACGAATCACGGATATGGTGTCTGTTAACTGTGAACGCATCAGATCCTTAATGTGAATAAAGCCGATAATATGGTCCTTGTCTCCGTTATATACCGGATACCGGGTACGCATGCTTTCGCTCGCAATCTCCATATTTTCCAGCATGGACTGATTGGCGTTGAGACAGATCATTTCCGTCCGCGGAATCATGATTTCACGGGCGGTTGTATCCGTAAAATCAAATATATTATCAACAAGTGCTAATTCAGTGTTATCAATTAAACCGCTCTTATTGCTTTCTTTCATGAGAATACGTATTTCATCTTCACTATGCGCTTCATCCAGTTCTGAAGCAGGTGCCATCCGAAACAGTCTGAGCAAGGCATTAGCCATGCCGTTCAGTACCCAGATAAACGGATACATCAATTTGTAAAAGAACGTCAGCAGTGCCGCAGACCACAGTGTAATGGCTTCTGACTTGCGGATTGCCATCGTTTTGGGAGCCAGTTCACCCAGGACAATATGCAAAATCGTAATAATGACGAACGCAATGACAATCGAGATGCCATGCACATATACCGGACCCAGTCCAAATGCCGTAAATACAGGTTCCAGCAGTCGTGCAATGACGGGCTCTCCCAGCCATCCAAGTCCTAGTGAAGCTAACGTAATGCCTAGCTGACAAGCTGACAAATACGCGTCCATATTACGAATAATGTTTGACGCATATTTCGCATTTCGATTACCCGCTTCTACTAAAGCCTCAATTCGGCTACTTCGCACCTTGACCATTGCAAATTCTGCCGAGACAAAGAAACCATTCATTAATACCAGTAAACCAATTAAAAACAAGCTCATAATACTCGGTAAGGGGTCACTCAAATGTTCTTCCTATTCGCCGTTATCGTTCGGCAAATAGGTCCACCTCCTTCGAAAATGTAGGATATTAGCCATTCTGCCGTTCATATGCAATTTCAACTTCCCAATGCTTCCACCTCCTGCTGTTTGCGCCATAATAACATGGATATACTTCTTTTATTATATAATTCTACACTACACAGTCAATCCGTGTCCTATGACACCTAAAAGGCCAAATCGACAAAATTCGTTTACAAAAGTAGTGATTTCGCTGTTTTATTCACATTTTATGAATTCAGGAAGTCATCTTTATTTTTCGCGAAACATCTCCTTGGCTACGTTAAGAAAAGCCTGTACCCCTGGATAAACATATTCCGTTGCCGGGAAAGCAAGCGTGTTAGAAAGAAGAAAGCCGCCCCAAGTAGAATTATTCTACACTCGGGACAGCTTTATCATGCTTCCTTGTTTTTAATTGAGACTCGAACGATTCTTACTTCTCGCATAGCATCTTTTCAGCCGGGTTCCAGCGCCAAGTCAAATGATGGCTCTCAACATGTAGGCCACCGACCCAATATTCATCCTCTCTGAAGGTAGTCCAGTCGACTTCACCATTCATTACCCGAACCCCGAGTTCCGTCAGAGACAATACAGCATCACGAAATGCTTGATCATACTGGTTATACTTCGGAAAACTTGCCGCTCCTGTCATGCGGATAAGTGCAGCCGGCCCTTCCGACATCCGCTTCAGATGTGCCCAGTATTCCAGATCACCCATGCCGAGCACATGCAACTTATCTCCTACCTTACGAAACAGGTCGTACGGACGATGAATACCTGCTCTGATGGTTTCCAATGTGGTCTGTTCAATACTACCCAAGCCATTGGTTACGGAAGGCAACCTGGACAGATGCGCCTCGAATGCTGCTTTTGCAAATGGGAGTTCATTCATTCCGGATTTTAAGTATTCTTGATGCAACCAAATGTCAGATGAACTGTACGCTTCCCAGAACTGTTTTCCAGCCTGAAGTTCCTGTTTTTCAATGACATGCCAGTTGCCTGACAAACTTCCGATTTGCTTGGGAGTAAGCTGTCCCAGTCCTCTGAAATGCTCTACCTCGGGGTACGAATCGATGCAAAGGAGATTCAGACGTATGTTCTGTAGATCTTGTCCGCTAAAATAATGTAACAAATAGGATAACATCGTTTGATCATAAAGGTCATACTCGAACCATAACACAATCTCTTTATACTGCTGTAACGAACGAAGCTTCTCATCTAATGACTCAATCTGCAAATACACCTTCTGCGGTATGCCCAGTTCCTCTTCCAGTACAACAGCACGATGCTGACGTGCGCTACTATCCGCCATAGCTGTAGTTACAGGACCATACGTGTACAATTCCTTCCAAACGAGAATGTCTCCTTGTATACCGCTTTCCCGTAAGCGATTGGCCGCATGATCCCCATTCATAATATGCAACATGCCTTTTCCTCCTTCATGAAGTTCATTGAACACGGATGCCAGATTTCGTATAGGCAGTGAACGCTTGAGTTTTGTTCGGGCATCAAACAGCCTTTTCTTTAATGCAGATACATTCACATCAAGAAAGTCCGATATTTCTTTGAGCGTGTAGCCTTGAAAATAAAACAGCTCAACCACAACTTGCATCGATGATGGCAACTGGGCAATTGAACGACGTAGCGTTTCCTGCAACTCCTTCTGGATCGCTTGAGCTTCTGGATTACGGGTCTGATCTTCTTCAAGGAATACAGTCTCTACTTCTTGCATAGGAACCACCGAATGCCGCTTGCGTCTGAGCCAGCGATAACATTGCCTTTCAACAATGATTTTGAACCATCCCGGAAAAGCTTCCGGCTTCTCCAATTTGAACAGATTGGCAAACGCTTCGGTAAACGCCTCCTGAACAACATCCTCCGCGCCATATGCATCCTGTAACTGCTGATAGGCCACGGCAAGTGCCATTCCTCGAAAATGCGTCACCAGTTGTTCATAAGCTTCCGTTTCTCCCTGTATTGCTCCTTCAATCCATGATTTCAATACCGCGGACTCCCTTCATCTGTCGTTCATTACTGTCTGAACTTGTATATCTATTGCTTCACTTTTGTATTCTCATATGTAAGTGCCTTGAACTCTTGATTAGGTTACTTTATTTTCGACTACAAATGCAAAAGCCGTCCTGTTTGCAGATGTGAACTGCATTCAGGACAGCATGGATAGACTTATGTGTTGGTATTAACGGAGAATTAACGTCTGCTTGGCGCTTGTGGATAGTTGCCAACAACGCCCGGATATTGATACAGCAATGGCTCATCAAACGTTGCATAGTCGAAGTTAACCATCAGCAACATGATTCTTCTGCCTGTTTTAGGATCACTGATAATGATGTGGTCACGTCCAGCTGCTTCGATAATCCCTTGGAAAATACGAGCATTCCACTCTTTGTTTCCTTCGTATGTCATGTAGAATGTGCCGAATTTACCCAGGTTCAAACGCAAAATATTTTCAATGTATGATTGCTCAAACTGTGGAGCTGTAGTGGAAACGACCGTTCCTGACGGTGTCATTGGGCTTCCGCTGGATACGAGTGGCGGTACGCTGGTGGAGCTAGGAGATACCATACCAGGTGTTGGTGCCATCGACGGCATGCCATTACCGACTTTGTAAGCCGTTCCCTGAACTTGAGAATTCGCTTGTGTCCCTAATACTGAATTGGCTTGTGCGCCCAATACGGAGTTGGCTTGTTGCCCCATAGTTTGAGTTGGTTGATAAGGTGTGTTAATCACAATAATTCCTCCCTGAATATGAAAATTGGTAATGGATTAATAGACGTCCGGACAGTCTTCCCCGGTTGGACTAAAGAAACAATGCGCCTTGAAACGTCCCGTGTTGGGCTGGTTATACCACGTCGCCGGACAATCTCCAACTGGTCTGAAAAACCATAACGAGTTGCTCGCCGGCCAGAAACGCTCTCCGTTAATGACCCGTTGTGCCAACCGAATCTCGGATTGTCTCGCCCGCTGATAGAAGTATCCCTTCTGCGTCGACTCAAAGCCTCCCGGATTCTGAAAGACCATGCGGTTCATATCACGAATGTTGCCAAAATCCAGGCAGTCCGCCAGCACACGATTCACGCCAACATTGCCTACCAGCAACATGCCTTGATCCCCATCACCCTCGGCTTCTGCACGCATTAGTCTAGCCAAGAGCTTGACGTCTTCCGAGTTGGTCTTAATTACTGCCATCGCCTGTTCCCTCCCTTGTAGCAGCTGTTCATCACCGTACATCGTATTGTGCAGGAGCCTATTCGGTGACACTATTCCAGATTTTTTCCACAAAAAAAGCCCGGAACCTCACGCGAGGTGAAGTCCCAAAGCCTTTTCCAACTAACACAAATTAATTTTGCTATGCTCTTGAATCCCGTTAAGGTTTGGCTTCAATCCAGTAATCATAAGCATGGACCAGATTGCCTTTGTAAGCCTTGTATTTAGAGAGCAGGTCTGGCAGTTTGATGAGCTGACTCTCCATCTCCTCGGCTCCTTTTTCGTGAAATGAAATATGTGTACCTTCAAAATTTTCTTTCATTTCGACGGAAATGAGCAGTCGTTTACCCAGACGATCTGCAATCTCCATTTCCTGACTTACGACTGCAGCGATCCCGTTAGAGCCTTCTGCAGTGTTACGGAATGCCATCAAGGATACATGATCAAGCGTATCAATCATGAACTCGGTAACAGAGATATCCTTTCCTGGTAGCGGGTAGGTATCCAGCCACACCGCAAGATCCGCACTGGTTTCAAGGTTGCTGTCTTTCTTCGTTTCTTCTTGGAAATAGGCAATATTCGATGCCCACTCGGTCAGTAACGTATTCCGGTTAGCCTCCCATTCGGGCAACGTATAAGGCTCGATATCCAGATGGATGCCCTCGAACCGCTCATCCGGTTCCACTTCGGCATTGTAGTTTTTCACATAATCGATCAGTCGTTTGATCCGAGGACGATTCTCCTTTTTGCCCCAGATCGGATGTCCACCCATCGCATGAACTTCGATCCCCTGAGCTTTCGCTCTTTTTACAAAACTGCGATAACTGGAGTGGCGCTGATCCAGATCAAGCCGTACGTATAACCAGTTAATCTTTTGCTGCTTGGCAAAAGCCAGAATATGATCGCCGCCATCATCCGTCACTTGTGAAGCCTCCCAGATATAGGTGCCGCGAATTTCAGGTGCACTGGCAGGAGGGTTCACTGGTTTCTCTGGCGGTGTCTGTTCTCCTGGCTCCAGTTCCCCCCAATACGTCAAATCATGGACAGCTGAACCGGCATAGGACTTATGTTCCCGAAATGCAGTTGCGACCTCTTGGAGCGCATTCTCCAGCTGCGCTGAGCCTTTGCCCGCAAAACTGGTAAACTCTTCACCTGGCATCGGCTTGGTGTTTACTCCCACGGTAACACTTGTCCCGCTCGCGTCTGCCCACTGCATCTCCTGTTCAATTATACGAATAATTCCGTTATTTCCTTGTGCATTATCCCGGTAAGCAAGCAGGGTCACATGATCTACATTTTGAATAAACCAGTGTGACAATGCTTCGTTATCTGCATCATCAGCTGTACGATCACCCTTGACCGTGTATGAATCGAGCCAGAAAGGCAGATCAACATGCACGGCTATTCCGCCATCCTGTTTGGCCTGATTTAAAACCATTTTCATATTACTGATCCAGGATTGCACCAATGGTTTGGCGTCTTCCTTCCATGCAGGCAACACGTATGGTTTAACATCCAGATGGATTGCATCAAAACGTTCACTTGCTTCCACCGCCTGATTGTAATCCTGCACCCATGAAGTTAATCGAAGCATCGGACCCTCGCGGCCTTGAACACCCCAGAAAGGGTCGCCACCCAGTGCCTCAATGGCAATACCTTCACGATCCGCTTTGGCAATAAATGCTCGATACACCTCTTTGGATATGGTCGTGTCTACGTTTACATACAGCCGATTAATCTTATGTTTAGCCGCATTTTCCAGCAGCTCATCTCCTGCACTCTTAACAGACTGTGCCTGCCATACCCAGGCAGCCCGTATATCCACATCTTCAGCTGTAGCAGGTGACTTGATCCCGATCATTATCATTCCTCCGATCAGTAATAACAGCCAAAATACTTTCCGGGACGTTTTCCCGAACATACACTCCCTCCATTCCTGTTCTGTTGTAAAATCACATTCATTATAGCAACCGACTTATCAAAAACAAATAAGCCCAAGTGCTTAACTTGGGCTTATTCCAGCTTCGAGGGATATCGAAAGACCGGCTTCGGGGCGACGTCCCGGTTCTAGTCCTCATATATCATTTTTCGGGTCATGCCTCCATCAACTACGAGATTAGTCCCTGTGACAAAGGTATTAGCAGGGTCGGACAAATACAGACAGGCCCTTGAAATATCCGATGGCACACCAACCCGACCGGATGGATGCTGCTCGTGGTCTTCCGCTTTGAGTTTGGACACATCTCCAGTCTCAATCCAGCCGGGACTGATACAATTGACCCGAATTTGGTCCTTACCAAGTGAGACTGCCATCGCATGTGTCAGCGCTGTAATTGCACCTTTTGATGCGGCATATGCCTCGCTATTCGGCTCAGACATTAGTGCACGGGTCGAAGCCATATTTACGATGGCCCCGCCATGTTCATTTTTTTTCATATGCCGGGCCGCCTCCCGACTTGCCAGAAAACAGCTTCTTACATTCGTATTGAGCACATCGTCCCATTCATCCACCGTTAGCTCATAGGGCGATTCCCACCTGGACACTCCAGCATTATTCACCAATACATCAATCTGTTTGAACTCTTTCACTGTGGTATCGAATAGCTGCTGAATATCTTGCTCTTTCCGCACATCACACTGCACAAAGATCGCTTCGCCGCCCTCATTGCGGATCGAAGCCGCTGCCGCTGCTCCCTCGGCTTCCTGAACATCGGCAAGCACGACTCTAGCCCCGGCAACCGCATAAGCTTCTGCCACACTTCGTCCAATTCCCTGAGCCGCTCCCGTGACAACAACAACTTGATCTGTAAATGACATGACCATATTCCTCCTCTGGTAAGACTCTCTGTTTAATTTGATGTACTAATTACCTTGTTCATTTCTTATCGATTTCCACTAACTCTATACTAATATACAAACACGTTCGCCCCTTTAAGAAACGCTTGTCCCCTAATCCGTCAAAAAAAGCTTACGCCATTCGGGCGCAAGCTACTCCATTTTCAACTTCTTTTAACCTCGTAAACGTTCAGTGTACAGACGATTCGTGCGTTCAAATCCAATATACCGGGTTCCCTTGAAGGAGAGCCGTCCTTCATCCCCTTCGGCACACATACCATACTCTTCACCATTCACTTTGAATTCCAAGCGGTCACCGCTCTCTACTTCAAAAGTGACGTAATACAATGTTCGTGCGGCATTTGTGGTGCCGGATTCGGAAGGCGACTGGCTCATCTTAACCCGTCTGCTAGTGATGCGAGAGTGTACAGTCAGCAGAGGCTCTGCATTGTTGCGCCCCCACCTCCATACTTCTTTGCCCATTGATAACAGCACGATACCCAGAATCAGGACAAATGCCACCGGAAAGACGGTTCCAAACAAATCAAACATCCAGGATGATTCAATGCCCATGTCTCTCCCCTCCGTTCATACTTGGGACAGCCGGAGTCTTGACCCGTCTTCTGTAATGTATATGCGGACGAACACAGAACTTGTTAACCTGATGAAATATTTACATCGTATATCTCAGGTGGAGCACGATCGATTAGATCTTGAAAATAACCCAGCCATGCTTCAACCGTTCTATAGCACAATTTATTACTCAGATTTATCTAAAGAATCAGGTTTGGGGTCAATCACGATATAGGAGTTGCGGCTGAAAGGCAGCCATGTGTTCCATAACAACTCCAGTTCATCTATACTAATCTTCCGATTGTACTGCGCTTCATCACAATTCCGCTTGAAATCCAGTGACTCTGCCAGATAAAAATGAGTTTCATCATACCCGACAACAGGCACAAAGTGCAAAAATCGCCGGTCCGAATGAACCCTGATGAACAGAATGACAGGCACGCCGCGACTGATCTGCTTTCTTAACGTAGTGACATTACCACGCAAATACGTTGCAGAGTAGCCGAGTTTTTTGAAAAACACAATTATCGCTTTTGGATAAAAGGTGCCCTCCAGTAATTTGCGCGGATACCTCCGATAAAGCTCATCTCCTTCGGATTCGATACCAAAATGTCTTAACACATATGCACTGGAAAATGCAGCACATTCGACGTTCTTCTGTACCTCCGTCCTGTTGGGGGACGAAATGAAATATGTAGAGGGTACTTTTACGCTGTACATATGATCTTTCTTCGGAATACTATAATAGCGATAAATTAACCAGATGATTGCCAGCCATATGATGGTGTTGAATATCATTTCGAACCTTCCTCCTGCCAATCACTGGACAATAAACTGTACGTCACAATGTTCTCATAATGATTATATAACCACTGAGCCTGTCTGGATGTGCCTTCGTTTATGACTTGAAAAGGGAGCATGTAAACCCTCCAATCGTTGATAAAGTTTACGTTCTGAACGTTTTTTCCATCCAGATATAAGACTAGTCTACCAATTCTTCCTTACCCACTCTTCAATCTGTTTTGCAGCTTCCTCAGAAGACAAATCGGTTGTATCCACCGTTGGCATCGCCGGGTCAAAGGCTTTATCCGCGTTCTGCAACAACCAGTTCGCAAAATTACGATGATCTTCAATCGCATTTTCGTCCCAGCCCCGTGCCCGCAACCGCATTTCACGCGTAGCATCATCACAATGTAGGTTAATGTAAAGAATACGATCAAATCGTTCAATATAGTTGGAAGATGCAATATTTTCGGGTACCATCGTGCCGCATAGAACGGTACCTCTTCCGCTTAACGAGATGCTATAAGCAACGCGCAGCCAATTCTCTTTGGCAATCTGCCAATCGACATTGTTGATGATATCCATATCAAAGACGTCAAATTCAGGCAAAAGCTTGCGCAAATGTGATGACACCGTTGTTTTGCCCGTACCGCTCGCGCCTGTGATTACAAATAAAGGTAGTTTACTCATTAGAATATTCCTCCTGTTGTCGTCTTATAAGCTCTAATCTCGCTGTGAATCGATAGAATGCCATTCCTCAGTCCTTAGGCCGTACATCACTCGATGTAGAAATCTCCCATTCAAAAACTCATAATCCCGTAGCTCACCTTCACGTTGAAAACCCAGTTTCTCGGGTATAGCACGACTTCTCCGATTGTCCGTTGCCGCACCAATCTCCACTTTATTTAATCCAAGCTGCTCAAAAGCGTGCTCAATCAGTACGTTGACTGCTTTCGTGATGAGTCCATTCCCCTCATATTCCTGACCAAGCCAATAACCAATCTCAGCCTTTCTGTTTTCAAGGTCAATATCACAATATCCAATCGAACCCGCCAGTTCACCTTGGAACCAGATCCCTAACCAGTATCCTTCCTCTCGTGCGTAACGCAGACGAGTTCGTTCAATAAAACCGGCTGAATCCTCTTCAGCCAAAGTCATGTCAGGAATCCTGAGCCAGGCTCCGAGATGTTCCCGGTTACGATCAATTAATCGGAATAACGCTGTAGCGTCATTGGATGTAAAAAGCGAAAGGTACGCTGTATCTGTACGGTCTAAGGCATGTTTAAACATAATTAATCCTCCCAGATGTTTATTCTAAATCCTCCTTAATCTGCTACCAGCCAGCTTCAAATCTTAAATCGGTCGATATTCCCCTTCGAAATGAAATTGGTAGTCATTACTGATCCGAATGTATCCAAGAATACAGTCACCTCTGGATCTGTTCACGATGCCCGAGTAGTTGTGATTATCCACGTTTCCTTCTGCGACGAGTAAATAATCTCCCTCACAAGACAAAACGATACCAATATGATCATGCGAGTCATCGGACAGCAGTTTTTCATATACGACCAAGTCACCACGCTCTGGCTTGAAACCATCTTCCTGATCAAGATAGAAAAATCCAGTTTCAGGTAATCTCGACCAGTCCAGCCATGCTCCAACTCCAGCTAAACGATACGTCCGGTTGGGATAACGAATAGGCAGCTTAATGTCAACCTGCATACAGCAATGATACACAAAAGCCGCGCACCAATTATACTTAAGTATCGTGTGAATATCGGGGTCCGGCCAATACTGGCAAATCTGCCGAAAGTATTCATTCTCTGGAACTCCGATAATCTTTTGCTTGGCTAACTTTTCTGCAGCATCAGCAAGGGCTGAGCGTCTTTGTTCACAGTAATCCTGTTTTTCTACCGTTGAGCCTGTGGAATCCATTTCATCCACCTCAACCGTCATTCCAAGCTCATGCAATATATGATGTAATCTGACCTTCTCCATCCTCGTCTTCATTAAACTCTGTCTTACAGGAGAGAAGTTCATATGTAAATGGATCGCATCTTTTAAAATCTCTTCGTACGAACCCTGAACCTGCTGGCATGCCTCTTGAACAAAAATCGAATTCAGTATGATATACAACTCTTCCTCACTGAATAGCTGTAAAGCCCGGAGTAGCTGCCTTGCAGTATCTGCGCTATTAGGACCCGGGAAAACATTGATCCCGGTTCTGTAAAGGTAACATCCGTGAAGCAAACCTGTGATCGCGGCCAGTTCCTGGTTTACTCCTCTTCGTGTCGCAAGCAAGGAAGCGAAACTGGACACACCAACAAGTTGAATCCACACCTCTTCTTGACCCGGGAACCCTTCGTGAGACATTGTACGAATAACACGTGACACTTCGTCTATTCTATTATTTCGGGTTCCTATAGTACCACCTGTCTTCATCTCATCGCAACCCTTCAATATTCTTGTGCGTCATCCGGCTACTCGCAAAAAGCAAAGTAACAACTTCGCAGAGCCAAGCAAACCAACTCTACAGTAGCTGCTTTTTCAAATCCATCCGTATGTACGTTTTCTCGTAACTTGAACCATCTTCATTGTAGTAAACAGCCTGTTTGGAATAAGGTTCAGAGATGGCATGATAACCGTGCTTCGAGATCAGCTTGATCATTCTGGGATTTTCGACAGGATCAACGCTCACAAATATTTCGCTACAACCCAATTCTTTCGCACGTTCTTCTCTATACCGAATCAATGCTGACCCAGCACCCTGACCGCGATATATTTCCTTAACGTACAGATCACTTAATTTAGGAACCAGCTTTCCTTGTAATTTAAGAACTCCAAACCCCATGATGACGCTATCCTCATCCTCGGTTTCAGCAAGGACCACAATGACTTCTTTATTTTCTTGCTGTTTCATGTAGGACATGAATAAGGTCTCGTTGTTTCGAACAGAACAGAGTCCTGCGATGTCCCTGGCGACAGCTGTTCTTACGCTATATTTCATAAATCTGTACCTCCACAATCCGTTCACGACATTACTGACAAAGTCTCTCCAAAATAACAGCCACCCCGTCATTTTCATTCGTTTCTGTTATCTCTTTGGCTCTGCATTTCAAATCCTCGATGGCATTCCCCATCGCCACAGGCCAACCACATTGATCAAACAGACCGATATCGTTTACATCATCCCCAAACACCATCACATCTTGCATTGCAACACCCATGGCGTCACAGATCACAGAGACGGCATGTTCCTTGGATGCATTCAACGCCGAGACTTGTGTTAATTCACCTTGATCCGTGATCAATATGTTTAATTTTCCTTCAAAGCGTTCTTGAAAAGCCACCCGGTCCAGATTGCCTGTGAAAAGGATCTTGGATGCTTCTTGCTGTTTAAGCTCCATCAAAGACCTGACCATAGGTTGCCCTTTTACTTTCATGATTGTCTCTGCATCATAAGGCTTCAAACTCATCCATACATCTCTCACTTCTAAACTAATTTCCAGATTCGGATTACATGCCAAACAATAGTCTAGAACCTCAGCCGTTAATGCAGGTGTGATTCCAATGTGATTTTGTTTTCCAGTATGTATGCAATTTGTATACGCGCCGTTGTAATACACAAATGATCCGAGCTCCAGCAATTCTTCGGGCAAAAAAGCTTTCACTGCCCTCGGCGGACGCGCCGTTGCAAATATGAATTTCATTCCACGATGGGCACAATCTTGAATCGCCTTTACGTTTCGCTCGGAGACTTCTTTGTTTGCCTTCAATAGGGTTCCATCCAAATCTACAATAATTACCGGGAATTTCATGGCACAGCCCCTGTCTCACTTTTGTGCACTTTTTAGAAAAAGTTATATATCCCATCTTCGAAATACCGATACTCTTCCTCCGTCAATCTCCGCTTGCCATACGCATCGTAAAAAATATCTTTATCCCGCTCATCCTCGAAGGCATTCGTTTTTGGACGAATGGCCAAAGCCACGTCATACCGGGGATCACCATAGGTTGCGCCCGCCCAATAGATTATTCCTACGACCTCACGATCACAGACGAGCACGTTATCGATGGTAAAATCACCGTGAATTAAGGTAGGTTGCACTGTGCTTGGACGATTCTTTTTCAGATGTGTGAGCAAATGTTCGTTCCCGTCTATTGAGTAATGAGCTAGATTGTACTCCGCCTTGGATAACATCGCATCGAGCCAAGTAGACTCTACATGTTGCCATTCCATTGGACAAGCGCATTCATGTAGCTTTCTCAAGGAAAGTCCGAAGCTGGTAATTGCCTTTTCCTTATCCTCTTTAGCTGGATGGCTGGCAAGAAATTGTCTCAACGATATTCCTTCTATATAATCCATCAACAGCCATCTTGATTGATGCTCTGCATAAAATGAATGCGTTTTCGGAATAGGGATTCCTGTTCCTTGAAGAAGCTGCATTGCGGCATATTCATCAGACAACCATGCATTGTAGAGTTCGTGCTCTGTTTTCTTGATAACATATCTCTGATCTGCTGTCTCCAGAACGGCAACGGTAGAGGTGTGACCTTGCCGTGGAAACGTAATTCGCTGTACGGTTCCAATCTGCCCCAATATCTTCGATGGAATATCTGCGAGTTGCATGGGATTCCCTCCTCCACCTAAGTGAGATGTTTAGTACAGTTATAGAGCGAGCAATCCCACCGAGGAGTTCCGCTATGCAAGTGAGTTACCGATGTGTTTAATAGATTTCCTCTGATATCCATATGAGTAAGAATTCTTTTCATAGTAAGGCTAAGAAATGCTCCATGGCTTACAACTAATATGTTCTCACCTGAATGCCGGTTAGCTAAGTCGGCAAGGCACTGCCTTCCCCTTTTTACAATCGATTCATGGGATTCAATCCCCAAATCCAGCTTGGACCATCCATAACCCCACCGATCTACACGTTCCTGCTCCGTCGTACCTTCAATCTGGCCACAGTCCATCTCGCGTAACCGCTCATCCACACGTACTTCAATCGAACTCGCTTCGCCAAGGATAGATGCCGTTTCCAATGCTCTCGACAAATCACTTGAATAGATGTAATGCCATTGTTCCGATCGAATTCGGTCAGCAAGCAAATGTGCCTGTCTTCTCCCCTCTGCATTGAGCGGGATATCGGTATGCCCTTGTGTCCGGTATTCATCATTCCAGTCCGTTGCACCGTGGCGGATAACGCCGATCATAGCCATATGTATTCCTCTTTTCTAGATACACTCATGAATCCCTGCATCTTCCATGTAAAACGAAGCTAACACATACATCTAGTATTCGTCAATGGCTGTCCTTGAGATCTATTGATCTCTTTTATGGACTGAGATTTGTTGTTTTATATAATGTGAAAACGAATGTTCCAAATATGCATAGAAGTGATATAGGGTACAGTATCCATTTGTTCACACGATCTTTATATCCGATAACCAAACAAATGATGCCAATCCACATAATGAGAAGTTGCCCCACTACATAAAAAAAGCGCAAGAAAAATTATCTCCTTGCGTTCGTCAATATGACATTGTTTTATTCCCAGTCCCTTATTTTCACATAGGTTGCATCATAGTCTATAATCACTTCAGTTTTATCTGTAACTTCTTGCGCATCATAAATTACATCTTTTCCATGTAAATCAACTGGATTTGAGTCCGCTTTTACGAATACACCGCAATCCTTTATGTAAATCTCATCTGGATGTTGAGAATCATATTGTAAGTTGGCTGGAAGAGAATCTGTAGAGACTTCGTGCGAGTCTATAGTGTTACTCTCAGAAGCTTGAATCATAGATGTTCCTGTAATTACTGTAGTCCCAATTACTACTGCAATCAAAATCGAAGTGAAATTAATTTTCCTCATCATATTACTCCTTATGCTTAAAGAATTATCCATCTGTGACCACCGTATGATATGTAGTATTATATGAAACATAATTGATTATTTCAATAAAATTCCAATATACTCAAAATTAATATCACACAAGATTGAATAGAGGATTGTAGGAACATTTAACCGCATATAAAAAGAAACCCCCTTTCGGGGGTCAATTGTTGATACAGTGCTATTTTCATCTCCACTTTCTTTCACTATGCGTACATCATGTCCATGAATCCGCGTGTTACATCCACGCCTTCCGCTTGTTCCGGCTGATCTGTCTCTGCATGTGCAGCCATGCAAGCTTTCACGGCTTCTTCCGTAGTACAACGATTAGCGTCGTCACATGTGTAGCATAAGTGAAGCATGTATCTTGTTAATTCATCCGCCTGCGTGAATTGAGTTTGACCGTTGGTTCTCATCTTCATCACTCCTTTTCTTCTTGAGTTAAATATAACATCATCTTCATGATTTATTTGTGATTAATTTCACAATGTATCAAAAAAATAAAATAAAAATAAAGGGAAAACCTCATTCGAGATCTCCCCCTTACACTTTCCCAAGCAGCAATATTAGATTAAAGTACTTTCCAATGTTCTCCGCCATCAACAGTTTGCAGTAGTAGCGAACGTTTGGCATCAGTATTCTCCACCAAGATCCAGCCAAGCTTCGGCGATACCATCTGCATTTTCACAATCTCAGGGTAGTCTTTGAAAATCTTTTCTAACACACTGCTCGTAGGGTAGGCTGTCCATGTTTTGCCTGTATCCTTCGAATAATACATAATGCCCTTCTGCATCGCCCAACCTTCCGATGGACTCAGAAATACAGGTGCCAGATTGCGGTTAATTCCTGTTTGCTTATCCAGATTAAATGAATACGGCTTCCAACTTACGCCACCATCAGCTGTGAAGAAACCGCTGAACGTTATGCTCTCTCCGCTGGCACATGACATGGACATCCAGGCCGACTTCGCTTCACGTCCAAAAAATTGAGGTGCACTGATCGTGAAATTACCGCAGGCTTTGAATTTATCCCGGTCAAAAAAGGAAGAACCCGTTCGCCACTGTTCGCCACCATCTGATGTCACGTACAGCTTCGGTGTACCGAACTCTATGGCACTCAGGAATCCATGCTTGGAGTCCGAAAACGTCATGCCCGTGGTGTAGCCACGTCTTGAAATTTCACCCGTTTGGGATTTATCCTTGTCATCACTGGAAGTCATTCGCTCCCAAGTTGTACCTCCATCCTGAGTACGATACAGGTTTTTGTCCTGTTTACCAATTCCCGTATCGAGCGTCGTCAGAACCCAGCCTTTCTCGGGAGAGACAAAGGATATCGCTGTTACCTTATCCGTCTTCGACAAGGAAGACAAACTCCAGCTCACGCCTCCATTATTGGTACGTAGCACAATCGTATCTGTGCCTCCCATCCCCTCTCGAACAATCCAGCCATGCATACGATCTACAAAATAAATACTTTCTCCATATTTCGGATTAGCCGGGAATTGCACATTCTCTGAGGGCGAAATGTTGGTCCACGTTTTTCCCTGATCCTGAGTGTAATAGAGCCGGAGCGCATTACGCGTAACTCCCCAGGCCAAGCCCCCGTTATCATTAATGAGTTGAAAATCAGTCAAACGTGTCTGAATCTGATATTTGGCCATCTCCGCTGCTTCGGTGTTATTGTTTGCCGGGGGTACAACAGTAAGAGTCTGACCAACGTTACCGCTGTCATCCTGTTCCTGAGGTTCTGCAACTGGCGGCTGTTCCGTTTTGGTACAAGCAACCAGTAACATCATGATACCTATAGACAGCATTGCTGTCTGCGCGATTTTTTTCCATTGCAAGCGCAAGTGGGTTCCACCTCTCTCATTCATCAGACAGACGCGCATGTCTCTGTGACGAAGTTATATTTACGATTCATCAGAATCCACTGCTCCTATTCTACCACAAACTTCGACCTAAAGGCTCACACCGCCGGGGAACCTGCCGAATGTTGAATATTTTTGCCGATCATTGTCCTTGAATACCAATATGTAGACCTTTTTTGAATCATTTGAAGTCTATTTATCCACCTTTTTATCGGATTTTCCCTGGTAATTAGTGCATGTTGTGAAAAAAGTTATAGACAAAACTCGCTTTATCTCCACATATCCCTTAATATGGATGGTAGTATACCCAAAAAGGAGAGGATAAGATTATGACAACAAGTTCAGCATTGAAGCCCAGTCGTGTCGTTATTATCGGCATGGGTGCGGTAGGAACAACAACGGGATACACGCTTATGCTCAGACAGCGTTCGTCCGAGTTGGTATTTGTGGATGTGAATCATGACAAGGCAACCGGCGAAATGCTGGATATGAACCACGGTTTACCATTTACCGGGGGCGTTAAAGTGTGGGCAGGTGACTATTCCGACTGCAAAGATGCCGATATCATCATCATTACTGCGGGTGCTTCACAAAAGCCGGGCGAGACTAGAATTGATCTGCTGAAGAAAAATGCAAGCATTTTCAAAGACATCATTGATCGAATTACCGAAGTCAACTCGCACGGTATTTTGTTGATTGCTACAAACCCTGTTGATATCTTATCCTATACTTCCTGGAAACAAAGCGGCTGGCCGGCTTCCCGGGTCATTGGCTCAGGTACATTGCTGGACAGCGCACGATTCCGTTATCTGATCGGTAAAAATAAAGGCATCGACCCCCGCAGCATTCACGCTCACATCATCGGTGAACATGGGGATTCCGAGGTGCCTGTATGGAGTCTGGCAAACGTTGCGGGAACAGACCTTGAACTGGACGAAGAAACCCAACAAGAGATTTTCAATAGCACCAAAAATGCAGCTTACGAGATCATTAATGCCAAAGGAGCCACTTCCTATGCCATCGCTTTGGCACTCGATCGTATTGTGGCTGCCATTCTGGGTAACGAAGGCTCCGTTCTGAATGTTTCCACATTGCTTGAAGATTATAACGGCGTTTCTGATGTATATCTGGGTGTTCCTTGTGTCGTAGATCGCCATGGCGTGCGTGAAATTCTGCCGCTTCCGTTGAATGAAACCGAGAAATTGGCCTTTCAGGCATCTGCAAGCAAATTAAAAGAACAGATTGCCGGACTGGAATAACATATACACTTATCCATTAAAAAAAGACCATTCAACAACTCTGCATAGAGTTCCGGATGGTCTTTTGATATGACGTGACAGGACGTTCCACTTCCTTACAAGAATATCGTTTAATCTCAGCTCATTCATGATTATCATTAATTATTTCAGTCTTTACCTTTTTATTATTTTAGGTTTACATAATAATAATGACGGAAACTAAAATTCAAATTTGATTGACAATCATACCTCCAACGATACCTAACAGAACAATGATCCATGGTGGGCATTTCCAGAAGTTCAGCAGTACAAACAAAATACATACCACCGCAAAATCAGCAGGCGACAATACAGCTGTTGTCCATAGCGGCTGGTAGAGTGCGGCTAACAGAAGACCTACTACTCCTGCATTGATTCCAGCTAACGCTCCTTGCATATGCGAATTACCGCGAAGCACATTCCAGAAGGGCAACGCACCGATAATGAGCAAAAATGCAGGTAAAAATATAGCGATTGTAGCAATAAACGCTCCTGCTCCGCCCATCGAAACTGCCCCAAGATACGCGGCAAATGTAAATAAGGGGCCAGGGACCGCTTGTGTTGCCCCATATCCAGCTAGAAAGTCATCTTTGCTCACTACACCGTGAGGTACGAGTTCTTGCTCAAGCAATGGCAATACGACATGTCCCCCGCCAAATACCATTGAACCTGCTCGGTACATCGAATCGAAAAGAGCGATCCACTCCATATTTATGGCCTGCCGCAGGATCGGCAACAGGATAAGCAGACCTGCAAAAGTGATTAAACACAGCACAGCCAAGCTACGGCGGATGGGCACATTCATTTTGATAACTGGAGTGACCGGAACATTGCGGTACATCCACCAGCCAATGAAACCTGAGAACAGGATTAGTATGACCTGACTATATGGAACTGTCCATAGTAAAGCCGCTGTGGCCACTAACACAGCAATGGTAATCCTCACTTTGTCCGGGGCAAGCTTCTGGGCCATACCAAGAATGGCATGAGCAACAATTACCACTGCTACGATTTTCAAACCGCTGATCCAACCCGCATGACCCACATCGTAACCTTTTAAAATAAACGCAAACGCCACTAATATGAGCACGGACGGAAGAGTGAATCCAATCCAAGCCATCAATCCACCAAGCAGACCTGCACGCATGACACCGATCCCAATCCCCACCTGACTACTCGCTGGTCCAGGGAGAAATTGACACAACGCCACTAGATCAGCATAACTCTGCTCGTCCATCCATTTTCGTTTGCGTATATACGCGTTATGAAAATAGCCTAAATGCGCTGTCGGACCTCCAAAGGATGTCAGTCCCAGCTTAGCAGCAACGATAAGCACTTCCCACAGCGCCCGCCATCGGTTTGGTGTAACAGCCTGATCTTGATCATCCGAAGCAGGATTTCCCGTCTTCATGCTCGCCCATCTCTCCTAGCATGTCATGTGTTGTTGTCCAGATTTTTTTGGATTCTCTCCAACTTATATCGTTCGTTTTGTTCTAATTCATCACTTCGTTAACCGGAAGTTTAACATCCAGCAAAGCCATCGCCTCTTCTTTTTCCCGGCTGGTAACATGGGTGTACACCGTTGTCGTTTGAATGGAGGCATGTCCGAGCAGTTCCTGTACCGTGCGCAGATCAGCTCCGCGCCGCAACATCATAGTGGCGAACGAGTGACGCAGCTTGTGGCTGGAATAGCTTTGGCGCTGATGAACAGGAGCTTCCTGCTGGAAGCGTTCGAAGGTTTCTGTAGAGATGAGTTGAATGCTACGAATGGACAGACGCTTGCCTTTTTGCGATACAAACAGGGCCTCTTCCTTCTCGCCCCGCCACGGATTCAACCGTTCTTCAAGAGCCTGAGATAACACTTCTGCAACCGTTTCAGGAACCGGGATTGTTCTCCATTTTCTCCCCTTTCCGAACACATCGAGTGTGCGTCGCTCGGGGTTGTAGTCTTTACAATTAAGGGCATGCACTTCTCCCACCCGAAGTCCCATATAACCCATTAGCAGGAACAATGCCAGGTTGCGGGTGCGATATTTCCCTTCGACGGATGCCAAAAAGCGTGTCAAACCTCCTTCGTCCAGGAAGACTGGAGCACGATTTTTCTCGGTTTTGGACTTTTTGATGCCAGAAGCCGGATTGCTCGCCAGCACTTCGAGTTCAATGAGTGACTTGTAGAAGCAGTTGACTGCCGCGTGTTTACGGTTCCGGGTAGCATCACTCACGCCACGCTCCCGTGCACGGGACAGAAAAGCAAGCACATGCAACTTCTTCACTTGCTCCAGCGATTTTCCTTGGATAGAAGTAAGGAATTCCGTTACGTCCCCCGTGTAAGATTTGACCGTATATCCGGTGTACCCGGCATCCTTCATCCAGATATGAAAGGCCTGCAACTCATCCCCATATTGCTCCTGAACCTCTTCATTGATCACCTGCTCTTGTCACCTCCACTGACTTCAAATGTACTGATTGACCTGCTATACTGACTGACGTGAATGCAATGTATTTCTATTTCAAAATCGGTTTACTATTTGCAGAACACAGACGCCTAACTTAGTGGAAAATCAACCTCTTCGACGATCACAACATCAGCCATCAGCAAAATCGTTTCCGGTTTGCCCTCACGACGTGTGAGCACAAACGATGGGATCGGATTTTCATGAAGCTCATTGACCGATTCCGCCACCTGAACATACAGATCCAGAAGAAGTGTCTCTCCTTCGCCTGGAATATCAATAACTGGCCAATCTTTATGAATGCAATCCGCCCAAAAAGCAAGTTCATTCGCTGGAACAATGCTTAGCTGCTGCACTTTGGGATCAATCGGATATATTGCTTGCCGCTCAGGTTCATCCCCAAGCTTGTCCCATGGTAATGCATAATCACCTTGCTCGCTTGGTGGGGAATACAGGGAGTAACACCACGGAGTCATGTCCCATACAACCAGCATCAGTCCCTCTTCAAGCAATACATCCAGTCGGCCTTCCGTGAAATGTTCAATTAAATTATGATTACCTGGCCCGAGTAGTTCTTCTACTCGCTTCGCGAGACGACCCAGATCCGCCAGGATGAATCCTCTTCGGCCATAGGAGTCGAACACATGATGATTCCGAGTCCATGTTGCAGAAGGTGAATCGAGTATAGAGGCTTCTGCCGGGAAAAGTGTGATATGTACGGTATTCACTTGTGCGTATTTCACCATCGCTAGCTGTTCCGGTTCTAACGGACCTTCTGCGATTCGGGGTGTTTTGCGGTGTAAAGCCACGCGAACCTCATATTCACCCTCTTTATAAGGTGCGAGATCAAGTTCAATCGGATAACTTATACCTTGAATCGAAGCTATTGAAATCTTGCTGTTCTCGGTTAGACGAACCGCGTATTGTACGTAGGATATTTCGGCTCCATACAGAACATTAGCATCCTCACGGTGCACAGGTGTCTGCAATAGCTGGGCGATCACGGAAACTTTGCGACCATCCTCCAGATGTCGTTGTGGATCGATGTCCAACTGCAGATTATCTGTTTCATCCTCTTGTGATATGATCAGCTTCGCCTCAGCGAGAACGGTTGAATCCGCAAGTGCAAACCCAAAATGCGACGAGTGTTCATTAAAATTGTTATGTAATGGTTCTTTCATACGTTAACCCCTCTCTTCGGTTCTGGTTGCAGATCACACCCCCAAATATATTTCATATTTGATTCATCCGCAACCCCGACCTGCTGATACACTCAGCAGGTTTCCTTTATCCTTTACCCAGGTGAGTGACAAATTTAACGCAGCAAACTTCTTTTAATCGTTAGTTTTAAACATCTCTTTTTAACCAACGACTCCTATATTGTTGCACAAAAAAATCCCTGCTCCTTCGCTTGGCGATTGGGGAGCAGGGAAAGATTCAAAGCTTATTTTTCAATTCACTTCCGCCGAAGTGGATTCAGATGACTATGATGACGACCATAGGCAAAATAAATAATTAATCCGACAATCAGCCAGCCAAAAAACGTAATCCATGTCAGAGCTGCAAGGCGAGTCATCAAATAGAAACAGCCGAGAGCACTCAGAATCGGAATCAATGGCACGAGCGGAACACGGAAACCCCGTTTGAGATCAGGGTTATTTTTACGCAATACGATAATCCCGATACTCACTACAGCAAAAGCAAACAACGTACCGATGTTCGTAAGTTCTGCCAGATGGCCAAGAGAGATGAAGCCGGAGAACAGTGCAACAATGATACCTGCGAGCCAGCTACCCACTGCCGGTGTCTGACTTTTACCACTTACCTTGGAGAAAACGGGAGATAATAGACCATCACGTGACATGGAATAGAGCAGACGGGTCTGACCATACATCATGACGAGCAAGACCGTTGTAATTCCCGTAATGGCTCCAAGGGATACAATCCATGACAACCCGTTTAATTGAACGAATTCAAAAGCAAACGCAACCGGATCGCTAACATTTAACATGTTGAATGGCACAATGCCCGTGAGAATCAGAGATACTACAATATATAGGACGGTACATACGGCAAGGGATGCAATAATACCTATCGGCAAATCCCGCTGCGGGCGTTTCACTTCTTCAGCTGCAGTTGATACAGCATCAAATCCGATATACGCAAAAAATACTGTAGCTGCACCCGCCGTTACACCGGAGAAGCCAAACGGCAAGAAAGGATGCCAGTTCGCTGGTTGAACATAAAACACACCCACACCGATGAAGATTAGCACCACGATAATTTTAATGCCTACCATGATTCCATTCGCTCTTGCCGCTTCCTTTACCCCACGGGTTAACAGGAACGTAATGATTAACGTAATTACGGCTGCTGTAATGTCAAAATACGTACCTTTCTCCGGATTAAACGCACTGGTTAATGCATGAGGTAACTCCAATCCAAATCCGGATAATAAAGTCTGGAAGTACCCTGACCAACCGCTGGCTACCGCCGCACTCGCAAAGCCATATTCCAGAATGAGATCCCAACCTAGAATCCACGCAATCACTTCACCAAACGCAGTGTAGCTGTACGTATAAGCACTTCCCGAAGCCGGGATGGTGGAAGCAAATTCAGAGTAACATAAGGCGGCAAACGCACAGATAATACCTGCCAGTAAAAAAGATAATACCAGACCAGGTCCGGCATACTTGGCAGCTGCGACACCTGTCAGTACAAAAATGCCTGTACCAATGATCGCTCCTACACCAAGCGTCGTTAAATCAAAGGCCCCAAGCGCCCTCTTTAATACACCGCTTTCATTGGATTGGCTGGCAATCGGCTTTTTACGGAATAACACACTGATTTTCTCATTTCTACTCATACGCATGTTCCTTTCATGGTGAATCTCGAATGTGTTGCCGCGTAACTACGACGAAATAACATTTCTCATCTGTTCTATGAAAAACTCATTTGTTCTATCTTATCCATCACCTATAAAAACCTATCGAATTCTACACGTTATCGCGTTGAATGATTAAATTTATTTTTGGAGATGGCTTATTTTGACCTTTATGCACGAAAAATATCACGTTCTGTTACCCATGCTGAAGGATGAAAATGGATTTAAATAAAAACTGCGTATAATTTATATTATGCGCAGTTTTTTGAATGCTTTTTATAGATCGAAATTTAACTTTTATTGTTGTTAAATGAATTTATGCAATTTGAACTGTTTTTTCGTCTTTTTTCGCTGTCATATCTTATCCTGATTCGGATTGTGTCCCTACTGTTCGTAATAAAAAAGCCGCTAGCAATTAGCGGCTTCTTTCAACACATTTTCATATAGACCATATCCAGGTCTGTGACCAATGATCATATCCAAAGGCTATTTCACTTCGATACTTTTTATCCTAACCAAGATCTTCCCCGTTGGATTCAATCACTTTTTTATACCAGTAGAAACTGTTCTTTTTACTTCTTTTCAGTGTGCCTTTGCCCTCGTTATCCTTATCTACATAAATGAAACCATAGCGCTTGGCCATTTCACCCGTGGAAGCACTCACAATATCGATGCAACCCCAGGCTGTATAACCGATCAGGTTAACGCCGTCACGAACAGCTTCTCTCATCTGTTCAATGTGGGCACGCAAAAACTCAATCCGGTACATATCGTTAATGGTGCCATCCTCTTCAACGACATCCACTGCACCCAGGCCATTCTCTACAATCATCATTGGAATGCGATACCGATCATAGACATGGTTCAGCACGTACCGGAGTCCAACCGGATCAATCTGCCAGCCCCAGTCCGTTGCTTCTAGATACGGATTTTTGTACCCACCAAAAACGTTACCTTGGGTTTCATCCCCTTCTGGTCGCGTACCTACCACATGAGATTTGTAGTAGCTAAAGCTATAGAAATCCACACAACCTTGTTTAAGAACTTCTTGATCGTCTTCAGCCATTTGAATGTCAATATTCTTCTCTTCAAAGTATCTCTTCGCAAAGTCGGGATATTCTCCTCTAACTTGTACATCGCTGCTCATCATATTGTTGATTTGATCCATCCTTAGCGCTTGCAACATATCTTCCGGTTTACATGTGCTTCCGTACCCATGGCTGTAATTGATCATACAACCGAGTTTGAAGTCTGGATTGATCTCATGTGCAAGCTTGACCGCTTTGGCACTCGCCACGAATTGATGGTGCAGCGCTTGAAATCTCATCTGCGTGCTGTCTACGGATGTATTGTTAAATACGCCGCCTTTTTTATCAACCAGCAGAGCTCCTGCCAGGTATGCACCTGCCGGAACAATCAGGCTATTAATTTCGTTAAAAGTAATCCAATACTTCACCACGTCTTTGTAACGATTAAAGATGGCGTCGCAATACTTTACATAACAATCGATCATTTCTCTGGAAGCCCAAGCATTAAATTTCTCAGTTAGAGCAAACGGTGCTTCATAATGCGAGATCGTAACGATCGGTTCGATATTATACTTTTTCAATTCATTGAACACATTGTCATAAAATTGAAGCCCTGCTTCATTCGGCGCTGCATCGTCTCCGTTCGGGAAAATTCTAGACCATGCGATGGACATTCTATAACAACGGAAACCCATCTCTGCAAACAGACGAATATCTTCCTTGTAATGATGGTAAAAATCTACCGCTTCATGAGAAGGATAATGAACCCCCTCCTCAGTTGTTATCGTGATGCGACGGGGAACCGTATGGGTTCCGCCTGTCATCATATCAGCTGTACTTGCCTTTTTACCATCAAGGTTCCAGGCACCTTCGTATTGATTCGCCGCTGTTGCACCACCCCACATGAAAGATTCGGGGAAACCATTTTTGTTATTCATGAACCATTCCTCCTTAAATTAGCTTTAAATAATTTTGATCAATTTTTCACCAATCATAATCGATGGCTTGTCCGTGTTGATCACATCTACAAAATCATGTGAATTCGTAACGATAATGGGGGTAGTCAGGTCAAAGCCTTTCGCCGCGATCGCATCCGTATCAAACTCAATGAGTAAATCTCCAGCTTTTACAGTATCGCCTTCTTGGACGTGCACCTTAAAATGTTCACCTTTCAACTTCACCGTGTTCATTCCGATGTGAATGAGAAGCTCTGCACCATCATTTGAACTAATACCGATGGCATGGGACGTAGGGAAAATCGCAGATACCACACCATCTGCTGGTGATACTAGTTTTCCAACCGCAGGTTCAATAGCGACCCCTCTTCCCATAGCTCCCGTTGCAAAAGCTTCGTCCTTAATCGTGGATAACTCCAGAACTTTACCAGTCAATGGTGCAACGAGAATATGTTCAGAAACACCGGCAACAGCTACACGATCGTTTGTAGACGTTTTTTCTTGTGTTTCTTGAATCTTTCCATCCTCGGGTACATCTTCAAATCCCAAGATAAGAGTCATGATGAAAGTAACTACAAATGCAATCACACAACCAATTGCCGCATGAACCAAGTTCCATGGATGATCCGTGATAAATGCGGGGAGCGTAGCTATACCTGCAATACCTAGAGCGGATCGAGCTACACCGAACAATCCGACATAAACACCAGCTACCATGCCACCAACAATTACAGCAATAAGTGGTTTTTTCAACCGTAAATTTACACCAAACAAGGCAGGCTCGGTAATTCCGAGCAAGGCAGTGATGCTTGTAGAATATGCAACTTGTTTAAATGCTTTATTTTTAGTTCTCATAGCAACTGCAAGTGCAGCGGCACCTTGAGAAATATTGTGTACAAGCATACCCGGACCAACAATGCTATCGGTCTTCGTCTGTGCGTAAGCTGTGAGCACAACAGGTCCCAAACTATAATGCATACCTGTCATAATCAAAAACGGGAATGCCCCGCCGATAATACCAGATACTAACCATCCTGCATGTGTATTCACAAAAGAAACACCTGACGCAAGGTAGTTACCCGCAATGGCACCGATCGGACCTAATACAATCAGCGTTAATGGTGCCATAATAAGAATAACGATTAACGGTTTAAGAATGGATTTAATAACCGATGGAGAATATTTCTCGGCAAAGCGTTCCACATATGACAAGATCCATACCGCTAAAATAATCGGAATAACCGACGAAGTGTACGTCGCTGGCGTGACAGGCAGTCCTAAAAACGAAACAGGCTCACCTGCAGACATCAACGCCCCTAAGGAAGGATGCAACAGAACACCAGCAATCGTTAATGCAAAGCCCACGTTAGCTTTAAGCTTGACAGCCGCACTCCAGGCAAGCAGCATCGGCAAGAAGTAATACGCCGCATCACCGATAAAGGTCATAATCGTATTGAATTGTCCATCCAGATCAACGAGATCAAATGTTTTCAAAATAAGAAGAACGGCTTTGATCATCGCACAACCAATCATGGCTGGCAGGATCGGTGTAAAGATTCCGGAGATCGTGTCCAGAAGAGTAGTCAGTTTTCCCTTTTTCGCAGTAGGAGCATCGTCATTGGTTGCAAAGTTCCCCAGTTTCGTCAAAGCTTTATACACATTGTTTACCTCGTTACCGATAATGACCTGATACTGCCCACCACTGCTGGCAACACCCACAACACCTTGTACATTTTTTAAAGCTTCATCATTCGCGACCTTCTCGTCTTTCAGATTGAATCGCAACCTTGTAGCACAGTGTGTTACACTATCTACGTTTTTTTCTCCACCGACTAGTTTCAAAATCTCGGCGGCTGTGCTTTCATGTTTCATGTACTGCTCCCCCTCTAACGTTTTTAGGTATAAAAAAAGACCTAGAATTCTATCGAATATAGATAAGCTCTATACACGATGGAACTCTAGGTCTTGCCTGCCTCACCAGTAACAATCCTAGTATACTCATTATAGTGGCTGATGAATTATTCCTTCTCTTCATCAATGACCCTTTTGATATGAACCGTTAAATATACCAATTCGTCTTCTGTTAATTCTTTTCCATAATCGACCCGAATCAGCTGTGCAATTCGGAGACTGCATTGATATTCATTCGCATACTTTTCCTTAATGATATGGAGAAAATCACTGTCACCACTTTTCACAACCGTATGATTGAACAAGCGGTAGGCGAAAAATTTCAAATGAGTGACAAGCCTGGAATAATGAAGCGAGCTTTCATTGAAATGAATATTAAACTGATATCGAATTATATTCAAGACTTTATGAATCAACTGTGTAATCTTCATGGTTTCTTCCATTTCGGATCCCAATTCTGCATTGACAATATGAAGTGCAATGAACCCAGCCTCATCCTCAGGCAGTGTAATGTTAAATTCCTCATTAATCATATCCCGGGCTTTCATAGCCACGCGAAATTCATTGGAATAAAACGCTTTAATTTCAGACAACAAAGCATTATTGAAATTCATACCCTGCTTGTAACGTGCCACGGCAAAATTAATGTGGTCCGTTAACGTTAGATATATATTTTCATTGAGTTCCTTGTTTAAGGACTGCTTGGCGTACTGAATAATACTGTCGGACACACGAATATATTCCATGGGGATTTGTGCCAGCAGGGCATATAATTTACCTGTTACATTTTTGGATTTCAGAAAAAATTCTTTCTCAATTTTGACTGTGTCCACATCGTCTCCCTTTTTCTTCTGAAAACCAATGCCACTGCCTAAAAGCATCATCTCCTGGCGCCGTTCATTGACTGCACAGACGACATTATTGTTAATAATTCGTGTGATCTTCATCGGAATCTCCTTTTAAAATGAAACGTTAACAGAATTTAGCAACAAAAAAAGACCATTAATTATGCATACATGAAAAAACACAATTTTGCATGTTTGCATTATCAATCGGTCTTGCCTGCTGATCAGTAACAATCCTGATTAAATTCATTATTAACTTATATCGCTATCTTAGTAGAAAGCGTTCTATTTGTCAACACACCTTACTCCAACCCCAATTTAATGTGAAAACCTCTTACGAAAAACGGAGTAAAGAAGAAAGACGCGAAAAGAGCCGCATTCTGGATGAACGGCCCTTTAGCTTTATTTATTTTATAGACAGCTCTATTATGAAAAAACAACCCGGTCCGCATCGGACATCCGATATTGCGTCAACAAATATTCCGTACTCTGCGTGGCTTTGCGCCGAATTTCGTCCAGATCGACATGCAACAGCTTGCCCTCTCGCTTCACAGGTTTTCCCGCAACAAAAACCGTATCCACATTGGATGGATTGGCAAATTGCACAACAGCACCAATAGGATCATGCACAGGGAACAAGTTTAGATCCGTCGTACGAATCATGATCACATCCGCTTCTTTTCCCGGCGTAAGTGTACCTGTTTTTTGCTCCAGTCCTAAAGCCCGTGCACCCGCAGAGGTCGCAAATCGTAACACTTGGCTTGCCTGCAAACCGAGTTCACCCGGCATTTCACCCTGTTGCAAAAGGTACTCATTCGTTCTTGAACGCTCCGCTTGCAACGCGAATTTCATCTGTGAAAACATGTCTCCGCCCGTCGAAGTCACGACATCTACCCCAAGCGTTGGCGTACCTCCGTGCTCCATAAAGTGCCCTGTAGCTGGATAGCCATGTCCCATCATCATCTCAACTTCAGGTGTAACTGACAAAGAGGCTCCGCTGTCTGCGAGCATTTTGAATTCATCCATGCCCATCGTATTGCCGTGTACAACATTGATCCGTGGGCTAAACAGCCCTGCCTCATACATGCGGCTAATCGAACGATCTACTGATCCCCAGCTGCCGAAACCGACATGCATCGAACAAATGGCGTCCAGTTCTTCCGCAAGCTGAATATCCTGCACCGTTGTATCCCAATGGCTAAACTCTGGTCCTCGAATAGCAAGTCCATAGGTGAGTAGTTGATCATTCGAAGAGAAATATCGCTCTTTAACCCCTCTAACATTTTCGGGATACGACAACTTGCTCTCACGATTCCAATACATCGTTTCCCCTGGTACACCATGGGCAAATACAGCACGAATTCCTGCATCCTGTAATCCTCGAATCAGTTCATCCGTGTGCTCAGACGAGTATGGCATACTCCAATCCAGTACCGTAGTGACTCCTGCGTTAAGCGCTTCCAGCGATCCAAACAGATTGGCAATATAGCTATCCTGTGGACGAAGCTTGCTTCCCATAGCTCCATAGTACAAATTTTGCAGATAGACGGGGAGCGACCAGTTTGTTCCGGCTGTTTTGACAAGCGATTCCCACATATGCCGATGTGTATCCACCAGTCCAGGCATAATAATCATGTCTGAAGCGTCGATGACTTCAATATCTGCATTGGACACCTCAATATTTGGTTGAACCGCTGTAATCAAAGAATCCTGAATAAGTACGTCTGCCCGGTTATACTGACCAATACGAGCATCCATCGATAATACACAACCGTTCTTCAAAAGATAACCTGTCCTCATAAGACATCTCTCCAATCGTAATGGTTTGTAAAATGATCTGATCCGCATTGCTTGTTCTTACATATACTTTATGACTATATTTTCGCTAGTATATATACATTATATATCATACCTTAATATTTATCAAATTCTGGAAGAGCTAACTGAGACCTATATGGTGATTCACGGATTGAAAAAGGTAGAACTTCGTTGGTAAACTTGATAATTATGTTTTACTCTTTTCCTCATTAGATTGCATTTTTCGTTTCGCTCGAAAACGTCTCACCTTCATTAGATTACCGCACATCTTATCATCGCAATATTTCTGTGTTCTGCTCCGGGTATCATCATAAAATATCCATCGGCAGTCCGGATTGTCACAGCTTCGAATTCTCTTCCCTTCACCCTCTACGAGTGTCATTGCAAAATCAGCAGCAACCTCTGCCATCACCTGAAGCCAATGCGCATGGATGGGAACCAGTATAACTTCCCATCCTTGTTCCTTCGAGACTAATCGTCTGATGACTTCACCAGCCTGCATAAAATCATTTAACCAAACTTGATCCTTCTCAGTGAAGGGTGTTCCGTTAGACAAACGAATAGCCAGTGACTGCAAATCATCTCTAAAACTTCTCATTGCGGATTCCTCTTCATTCGACGCCGGTACTGACGCTTCTAATTGCCAACGATTCAAGAAATCTTGCTGCCAGCTAACCTTTCCCAGTCTGTCTTCTGATCGATCCCCGCCACGCCAATCATGATAATCACTGTTCACAAAATCTGTCCATAATCTATCCATTGGGTCCTCCGATTGATGTAACTATCTAATTTAGATAAAGATGGTTACAATCATTCAAATTGTGTTATATTAATTGTAACCATTTCAACCCATATTAGCTAGTTACCAGCATGAAGATGCAAGAACGAGATGAGTCTGACATGAGAGGAATGAAATTTAAAAATGAAAACGGTCACCACAGCATTAGATGTATTGGTTATTCAGAATGAAGATACTTGGGATCAATGTAACTGGATTGTCCCATTGTCCAAGGCTCTGGAGGGGCTGACCGCTGAACAGGCTGCCTGGGTTCCGCCTTCAGGTGGACTGAGCATATGGCAATTAGCCAATCATATGTTTTATTACAATCAACGGATTTTGGAACGTCTTCAGGGAAAAGAACCGTCTGTACCCGCTGCAGATTCCAACGTAGCTACGTTTGGTATTTCGGGTGATCCTTTGAACGAAGCTGGCTGGAGCAAGCTGATGGAACAAACCACTAAACTGGCTGAGCAGTTGCGCGATACCCTTGCTACATTACAGGACTCGAAGCTTGAGGAAGCTTATATGGATTCCGACGACAACTGGGCTCAGACGCTTGCCCGCTGGGTTCTACACGATGCCTATCATGCAGGTCAGATTGTGCAGTTGCGGAGGCAACAGGGATGCTGGAGTATTGTTTTCTAAAAAAACACTTGAACTGATAGCGTTTACAGGAATAAGATGAACTTCATAAGGTTACAACTTGTTCAATACACTAATTAATTGAATAGGATCTTCGGGGTAGGGTGCAATTCCCAACCGGCGGTGATGTTCTTATAGAACCAGCCCGCGACTCGCTGTTTAAGGTTCCGACCTGGTAGCGACTGACTTGGTGCGATTCCAAGGCCGACGGTATAGTCCGGATGAGAGAAGATCAACACAACGGCAAGCCGTATTTGGGAAGTCTTTTTCCCTGACGCCTTGTCTTTGAATGGTCCCCCGTTTATTTGGCGTACGCCAAGGACGGGGGATTTTGTCGATTTTGCCAACTGAAGATTCCGTGTTCTGACGAAGGAGTCCTGAATATGGAAAACACATCAACAGCATCAACGATTTATCGCAAGGAACGAAGCAACACCGGATTTTGGCTAGTTGTGCTAGGCGCAGCCCTCTGGGGTGTAGACCCCTTATTCCGCATCCTTTTGCTAAAAACGATGACTTCTACACAGATTGTTCTAATCGAACACATCATCGTCAGCCTTGTTGCGATTCCGGTATTATGGAAGTTCCGGGATGATCTGAAGAAACTGCGTGCACGTCACTGGATCGCTGTTATCTTCATTTCCTGGGGCGGATCAGCCCTGGCAACGGTTTTATTCACTTTGGCGCTTACCCATAATGATCCCAACACGGTATTGTTATTGCAAAAAATGCAGCCACTTTTCGCAATTGTACTTGCAAAATTGTTATTAAAAGAAACATTGCCGCGTCACTTCGGCGGACTGTTCATCATTGCGCTGGCAGGAACATATCTGCTTACGTTTGGCTTCTCACTTCCGCTCGGCAACTGGAATAACTGGATTCATGCAGGTAGCCTGCTGTCTCTTGGTGCCGCAGCTTTGTGGGGTGGTTCTACCGTTATGGGCCGGTTAATGCTTGGTCAAGCTCGTTATGAGACGGTCACCTCCCTTCGTTTTGTCGTTGCGCTTCCGCTCCTAATCTTCATGACCTGGAATGAAGGTGCACCTTGGACACTCCCGGCTGGAACAGGGGCACAGGCTGCAGTCATTCTGAATATTTTGGGGCAGGCGCTTCTACCAGGCTTGCTAAGTCTACTCTTGTATTACAAAGGGTTGTCTTCCACCAAAGCTTCTGTTGCAACCCTCGCAGAACTCAGTTTCCCGATGGCCGGCGTGCTTGTAAACTGGATTGCATTCCGTACGCTGATAACCTGGGAGCAATTGCTTGGCTTTATCCTGATCTGGATCGCACTATTCCTGATTTCCAAACAGCAGGAACGCTCTACACCGATCGCCGAGGCCGCACCCAAACTTCGCACGGAGTAATACATTTTCATCTGGATCAAATAATATAAGCACTGTTTCACCTTCCGAGGTGAGCAGTGCTTTTCTTCTACTGTTTTTCTTCATCATGATGGCTTGATATTTTGTCTTTTGTCTGCCTAGGTGGTACGATGGCTTATGGAACTTGGAACAAGATATCCAACAGGAACTATTTTCAGAGAGGAACGATTACTAATGTCTTCATTCTCATATACCTCCTATGACGCTATAGGGCTCGCCGAACTGATTCGCTCCCGGGAAGTATCCCCGGTTGAACTGCTTGAAGCTGCCTATGCACGTCTGGAAGAAGTCAATCCACATCTCAATGCAGTCATTCGTACATATGAAACACGTGCTCGGCAGGAAGCCAGCATGGTTAGGCCTGGAGAACAGCCATTTGCAGGTGTGCCGTTGCTCCTCAAAGATATTTCTCAATCTTTGGAAGGTGAACTTCTTACCTCTGGCTCACGTCTGTTCAGCGAACATCGTGCTCTTCGCAACTCCAATTTCGTAACTCGTTTGCTCGAAGCAGGCTTTATTGTGATCGGACATACGAATACACCGGAATTCGGGTTGAAAAATATAACCGAGCCACGTCTACACGGGCCAACGCGCAATCCGTGGAATGTGAATCATTCCCCAGGCGGCTCAAGCGGCGGTGCCGCTGCCGCTGTAGCATCAGGCATCGTGCCGCTTGCCGGCGCAAGTGATGGCGGTGGTTCCATTCGAATTCCCGCTTCCTTCAGCGGTCTGTTTGGGCTGAAACCAACCCGCGGACGCACTCCCGTTGGTCCAGGTGTGGGAAGACAATGGCAAGGAGCCTCGATAGATTTTGCAGTATCTCGCTCCGTCAGAGACAGTGCTGCACTGCTGGATACGCTCCAGATTATCCAACCGGAAGCCGCATTTCATGCACCATTATTCTCGGGAAGTTACCTGGCTGATATGAACTATCCGCATCAACGCAAATGGCGAATCGCTTATACGATGGATTCACCTGTCGGCACACCTGTCAGTGAAGATGCCAAAGAGGCTGTGATGAAATTAGTCCATTTCTTGGAATCTCAAGGGCATCATGTTGAAGAAAAGTTAAGTCCAGTCAATGGCGTACGCCTGATGGAAAACTATTACATGATGAACAGCGGCGAGATGGCCGCTATGATTTCATCCATGGAACAAAGTATGGGTCGTTCTCTCACTGCAGATGATATGGAGATTGAGTCCTGGGTACTGGCTGAAGCGGGCAAAAAAGTATCTGCTGCTGAATTTGTTCATAGCTTGGCCGAATGGGACGTGGCGGCTGCGCAGATGTCTACGCTGTTTGAACGGTATGATTTTTACATCACACCTGTTAACGCTTTTCCCGCACCCCGGATTGGCGAACTGACGCCACATGCGGAGCAGATTCAACATCTGATGTCCGTCAGTGATCTGGATAAAACGGCGCAACAAGAGCTGATCTATGAGATGTTCAAGCCGAGCCTTACGTACACCCCGTTTACACAACTTGCGAATCTGACAGGTCAGCCAGCCATTAGTCTTCCTCTGCATTTGACTGCGGAAGGTCTGCCAATGGGTGTTCAAGTTATGGCGACCAAAGGGCGTGAAGATTGGTTATTGCATCTGGCTGGTCAACTCGAATCAACCGAGTTGTGGGTTGGCATGGAGGCGAATCCCATGTTCCCAACCTCGACAAAAGCTTAAAGTATTTATAAAAGTGGAAAGAAGCCAGCAGAACATAACTGTATGGCTTTTTTTCAGATGATAATTACAGTTGTTCATGTGACCATCTTTCTGACAATAGATTTAGGTTAACATAATAATAATGATG
This sequence comes from Paenibacillus polysaccharolyticus, assembly GCF_900102085.1. GTDB lineage: Bacteria > Bacillota > Bacilli > Paenibacillales > Paenibacillaceae > Paenibacillus > Paenibacillus polysaccharolyticus. The sequence goes on from NZ_FMVM01000003.1 coordinate 35,652, forward strand.
TAAATTATAATCTTGGACTACTTCTCTACCGGATAAAATTGCTTGTCATGTAAACCCTAATGCAGTGAAATAAATAACTTAGCGGGAGGGATCAGCATGGGAATTTTAAGTGGAAATCCTAAAAACGAGCCCATGCATTATGGAGAAATCTATAGTGTATGGGAGTGCTCAATGGTAGCCAAAGGAGCTGTCTCTTGTTATCAGGCTTATATGAATCACGCAGGAGACAAGGATTTGAAGAAAATTTTAGAAGACTTGCTGGATCAAGCCAGACTGGAAATTAAAGAATGTGACGCCTTACTCACCGAGAATGGTATCACGCCCGCTCCGACTCTTCCAGAGAGACCCGTTGTGGCATTAGAGGACATTCCTCCTGGTGCAAGGTTTACTGATCCAGAGATAGGTGCCAAAGTTGCAGCTGATACTGCTCTTGGATTAGTCGCAGCGAGTCAGACTATTGGTCAATCCATCCGTGAGGACATTGGTGCACTGTTTGCGAAATACCATGTTACCAAAACAGCACTGGGTGTGCGCATTCTTCGTTTGAGCAAAGAAAAAGGATGGCTTATTCCCCCGCCGCTGCAAGTGAAAAGACCGGATGGCGAATAGTTTTGTGATATTAAACGAATTAAATAAAGACATTTAATAATGAAATAAACACACAACATTAAAGAAGCCGAGAAGAGGAAATAACATATTCCTCTTCTCGGCCTCTTTCGTATTCAGAAAAGAATTAGACTTTCTTATCTCCCGATTCGTAATTGAAGTATTCTACATCCACATACCCTTGTTCTCTTTCATGGTTCAGATTGTACACCCCTACCCGGTCTCCCCGGTAGGGTCCCCAACCCAATGGATAGACTTCACCAAAGGAGATAAAATTCTCTCCATCCAGGCTGTATTCATACCTGTTTTCACCATACAAGTTCCAAGTCGATCTCAACCATAACTCAGTGGTATCAAAAGATGGTCCCCATTCGATTGTATTTGAATGATTGAACTTCAATACCCGAGTTCCTTCCTGCTGATGAATACCAATCGTACAATAGGTTTGTCCAAAATGGCATAGACCCGTTTCCTGGTCATCCACCATCCCACTTAGATCATACTTGGCAGTCACTACGTTATGAGGCACACGATACGTCCTTTGGGAAAGAATGTTCGAGATTTTAAAGAAATCATTCTTCTCCGAAGGCACGCAAGCATGCAAACGCAAATATCCTCGTCTCTCTGTGAAAGACCACGTATCCGCTTTGGGTTGGTGGTTCCATCCCCACTGAGACTGCAGTACCGGGCTATTGAAATCATCATTCACGGTTAAGATCGTTTTGGGATAACCTTGAATTGGTTTTTTTCCTCCCCATACCATCTCTCCGACACCGTCACCATCTGTATCCTCACCAATGATTGGCCAACCGTCAACCCACGTAACGGGAAGCAGGTGAAGAGTTCTGCCTTCAAAGTAACCACCGGCTCCTTGGTGACTAATGAAATACCACTCCCCAGACGCTGTTTGCACAAGTCCGCCTTGATTCGGTTCGCGGTCCACTTCCACACCATGCGTATGGATTAACTCTTTTTCTTCGTAAGGACCGTATAAATGCTCTGAACGGAGCATCATAACAACCCTTACCTCCTCACCATTTCTCGGTCGAACTTCACTATGGAAAATGTAATAAAGTCCGTTTATTTTGTAAAGCTTACTCGCTTCGCTACCTTTATATTGATGGATCACGACACCACTGTCATGCAAAATTTGTTTTCCATCGTCGCTCAGTTTGAACAGATAAATATTATAATTGTCAGCAAAATTCGTAGCCACCAGATATCCTTGACCGTCATCATCCCAAAAAGGACAACAATCGTCCCAGCCAGCAATCTCCCAACTATGATAAAGAGACTCCCATGGGCCAGCAGGATCTGTAGCTGTGCTTACGAACAAACCCTCATCCGGTGTGAAAAAATACACCCAAAATTGATGGTCATGAAAACGGATCGCTCCCGCCCAGACACCTCTTGCATAACGATTCATTCGATCATGCCGATATTCAGGCCCGATAACTGTCAAATCTTCTACGACATGACTAATTACATTCCAATTGACCAAATCTTTAGAGTGCAGAACAGCCATACCTGGTGAGCAATGTAATGTGGAAGAGATCGCATAGTAGTCTTCCCCAACGCTTATCACATCTGGATCGCAGTAATCTCCAGGCAAGACTGGATTGACATAAGTACCGTCCCCTTGATCGCCCCATTTTCCTTCATTGGAAAGCAAAACGTAATCTTTGTTCATCATTGTTTCCCTCTTTTCTGGGATGCAGTTGACCTAACTTTTTGATGATCTGATACATTACACTACGAATCTTGTAATCATCATATTACTTGAAAATTAATATATAAGATAGATAAAACATGATCCTGATTTTTCAGAGATCATGTTTTATGATGAAACCTTAGGCAACGTAGATTCAGAAGTAACCACCTGTTTAGCTTTAGAAGTTTATGTTCTTCACTTGATTTTGTTCCTTTGTTTACGAATACCTGTAATATGAAAGGCTGCTCTCTCCGAGGGGCTGCTCTCATCAGCTTGCTCCTTTTGCTCGTCTTGCTCCGTACTTGCAGCGGATGATGTTTTTTTGCGCTTGCGTTGCACGATGATATCACTTAAAGCAATTAGAGAAATCAGCAGTAAACTAATAAAGAAACCAGGCCGGCTTAGGCCATGAAAAAGAGTTCCAGTTATGGCCGTGCTGATCAGCACCAATCCAGTCCAGCGTTTTATCACATCTATGGTGCGAGATTTCAGCAACCGACCTGAGGAGAGCAAGATAAACAGCCAGTTATACATCAGCATTAACCCTGCGGCAGTAGTTACATATTCGTAGACTTTTCCAGGAAGCAGTAGCGACATGATAATCGTACCAACCAAACCACAACCAATCAGACACAAGGCAAATAGAGGATATTTCTTCTTCCATTTCTGTGAGAATAACTTTGGGGCATCCCCCTCCTGTGCCAGCGTAATCATCATGGAGGTCACTGCATAGAGCGATGCGGTCATCGTAGAGAAACCGGCCACAATCAGAACACCGTTGAACAAATGTGGTACAAAAGCAAGGTGATCACTGCTCAGTGCAAGTACAAACGGACTTTCTTTCGGGTTAAAAGCAGACAGCGGAACCATGGTTAGTGCAAGGCCAATGGAAACGACATAAACTGCAGACAGTGAAATAAGCATGACTTTGCCCGCTTTGGGTGCATCCTCCGGTTTTTCCAATCGATATGACATAATGCCGAGCACTTCAATACCTCCATACGCATAGAACGCAAACAAGAACGCAGACCACAATCCTACTGCCCCTTTCGGGAAAATGGAAGCCATGTCCATCGGTACCTTATGTGCATATTTGGTGCCTCCAATCCAGCCGGCAAGTAGAGCGACCGCCAGAACCAGAAACATGATTATAGCCGCAATTTTAATGACTGCGAGTACATTTTCAACCCGGTCGAATCCCTTGTTTCCAAAAAACACAATACATAAACCGACGATTCCATACCCCGCGGCAAAGATCCAGAGTGGAACGCTGGGAAACCAGAAACGCGAAAAGATAGAAAGTGCGGTCAGCTGGCTCCCCATAATGAGAAGCTCCGAAAACCAATAGACCCATCCACTCGCAAAACCTGCCCATGCGCCAAACGCCTTCTTCGCATAAGAACGAAACGACCCTTGCTCCGGATGGTCCGAAGTCATACGTGCCAAAGCATCAAAAACAACATATGTACCTAACGCAGCAAGTGCATAAGCAATTACTACAGCTGGTCCCCCGATGGTAATAGCTAGACTTGAACCGAGAAAATAACCCGTTCCTATGGTGCCCGCAACGCCCAACAAACTGAGTTGCCACCATTTCAATTTCTTTTCATCCGATGATTTTCCTGAAGCCTGACTCATTTCGTCAATCCTTTCCCTCTTGATAATCGTCGCAACAGGTAGCCTTCCCCAATTGGAGCAAAACATCTCCCTGAATATTTCTTCGAACCTCTCAGCATAATACACAGGTAAATTCAAACAAATAGGAGGCACCATCATGAACCAATTTTCGCAATCACAACAGATTACGCAACTCGCTCAACAACTGACGCAACAAACACAACAAGCTTCCATGCAATATCAACAATTGCTGAGACAAGAACAAAGCAATGCTCAACAATTGGAACAATTGGCCCAGCGCGAGCAACAAGCTGCGCATATTATTCAAACGGCATTGCAAGGACATCAGACAGCAATTCAACAATTGCAACAGATTTCCAACCTAGCTCAGCAGCTTGCAAATACTTCTTCCCAGCATGTATCCTACATTGATCAACCATACAATACACCTAACACGACAATCCAAGGACAAGGTCAGTCATTTGGCAATTTCTCCAACCAACATCGCCAATAGGTTAAGATTTGGCAGGAAATTGCAAATAACAAGGAGCTCAATACTGAGCTCCTTGTTTGCGTTTCAGCTAGTTGCTTTCTTCTGAAATTACTGCTTGGCACAAACTACTTCATGATACGCATTTCACTGAACAGTCTACCCAATGTTTACTTTCATAAATGGACAGTCACCATTTTGCTTGCAGGCGATATCCTATAAGTAAAAGGAGGCTTACTGATGTCGCTATTGTTTTCTTCTACTGATATGGAAAATGGTGAGCTCCCGTTGGATCTGTGGCAAAGGGATGCTTATCGTTTGTTCTCTGCCAAGATGAGTGACCGGGAGGCCAGGTTCCCCTGTATTCCTGCAACCCAGGCATATGCACTGGGTCATCTTCGATATGGATTTGTCTTTCGCTCCAAATATCTTTCTCTTGCGGAGCAGCTATCAGCAATTGTAACGGAATATGGGGCTTCTTCACGTTCCTTCGGAGATTTTTCATCACTGGTCATTTTTTTTGAAAAAGAAAAGGAAGTAAAAGACGTGCTCACTTACGAAAAATCATTCTGGAACCTGTTAAGTGAGATGCGAACTCTCGATACCGAATCATGGCCAGCAGATATCCCGGAAGACCCCGAGAATCCATTATGGGAGTACTGTTATAACGATGAACGGTATTTCGTTTATTGCGGTACACCAGCTCACATTTCAAGACAAAGTCGCCATTTTCCTTATCTCATGTTAGCTATGACGCCTCGCTGGGTCCTTGATTTATGGAATGAGCAGCCACAGCGGGCTGCAGCCATCGGGCCAAGAATTCGAGCGAGGCTTGCTGCCTATGACACGATTCCCGCACATCCTGAATTGAAGCAATACGGGGCAGAAGGAAATCTGGAGTATAAACAATATTTTCTACGAGATGATGACACTGCCCCATCCAAATGCCCTTTTCTACGCTCTTTGTTACAACAACCACAAGCAAAAGAATAAAATTAACCGTATTCTAAACAAGCTCTCCTTCGAATAAGCTGTTATACGAGCCGAGGTGTGAGGAGAGCACTTCTTTTTATATCTCTTCCATGTGAAGAGTTACATAGACTACTAGAGCAAACGTCTTTTTTAAGTGGACAAGCTTCTTTTCTTCCATCAACCCATCTCTCAGAAAGGAAATGATTATGGAGATTTATGTGAAATTTATTCTGATCGGACTTGCTATTGCCATGCCGGTAGGCGCAATCACGGTAGAGATGACCAAGCAGGGACTGCGAAATGGATTCCTTCATGGCTGGGCGGTTGGTCTAGGTGGTATGACATTGGATATCGCTTTAATTATTGCTATGTATTTTGGATTTGCTACACTGTTATCCGTTCCATTCGTTCAGATTCCACTATGGTTGGCGGGTGCAGGATTTTTAGCTTATTTGGGATATGAATCCATCCGTAATTCGGATGTGAGCCTCATGACAACAGACGGAAAGACGTTTCCGACCAAACCCTCTTTTTGGCGGACTTATCGTAATGGTTTATTGGTTGCGATCTCCCCAGGTAATTTGATGTTTTGGGTTTCTGTATTTGGTGTTGTCTTATCCGACTCTTATCAATCGGCAGGCAAGCTCAGTTTTGTCATTGCGGCAATCGGGATATTATGTGGCATTCTGCTACATGATCTCGGTTTGCTCACCATCGTATCCATCACACGTAAAATGATGAGTCCCAGGATGGTACAGCTCGTTTCGAGCCTGGCCGGAGTTCTTCTAATTGGCTTTGCGTTCTACTTTTTATATAAGTTTGTTAGCGCATTGTGGCAAGTTATTTTTTAAGAATAAGGCTCTTGATCCCTTTATCATCTATCGTCCGACTCATTACATGTATTACTTACATTGTGATTAAAAAAAGCTGCCCTTTCATTGAGAAAGGAGCAGCTTTTTCTATTGACGTTCTTCTCAGAATGTGGAGGTTCGTTTATACGTTACTCGGAGTTGATTGGAGTGTGATTGTATGATTTATAGCGATGTAACAATGGAGCATATTTGATATTACTATTGTGAATTTTTCATATGTTGAAATTTTATAATTTTACTGTAAATCTAAATAATTCCTCTAGCTGTTCATCGACCTCGTACAGTAAGTTCATCAATTGATCTGCGTAAGGTCCAATCGAGGCTCTGCTGTCACTAAAATGGTTCCATTCTAGCGTAACCGGGACTGGCACATGCCATACTAACGCTTCCCAGAGGGTGTCCATACTTTCAAAATGAGCTAGTTGCAACGAAAATTCGGCCTGAAGTATGCGTTGCAGATCCTCCACGCTTCCTATTGCTTTCCCATCAATGATCACTTTCACTTTTTTCATGTTTCTGAACTCCTGAATTCCGTCGATTTGATATAAACAGAGCACCTACCATGATCAAAATAGCCAACGACCACCAGAACGTCGACATTGCGTTATCATGATCTATAATAATTAAGCGAATCACCGCTGTGATTCCAATATAAATAAAGTAACGAAGAGGGAAATGAAAATTAGACTTGAAGTACTTCACAATTAAAGCGATAAATTCAAAGTACAAGAAGAAAACGAGCAATTCGGATAACATCTCATAGTAGCTATCCTGACGAGTTACAAAAGACTGGTACACAATTTGTACGATATACCATGTCTCACTGATTAGAAGTGCGCTTAAAGCTAAGGCCAGAAAGAACAGGCAGATATTCAAAAGCGCTTGTAGAATGTGTGGTGTTTTTTGGAATTTAGTCATTAAATCTTTCATTTGTCATGTCCCCTATTTCAATTCGTGATGTCAACTAACTGTTGTTTCATATGTTTTCTTCCTCGAAAGAGATACGTTTTGGCCGTATTTTCCGGTATATCGTTCAATACACTGATATCTTTGACGGTCATTTCCAAATAGTACCGCTGATAGACGTAATGCCTCCATTTACCTGGAATCTGATGAAATGCATCATTGATCCGGCGTTTGCGTTCGGAAGAAGTCTCGTTCTGAATCAGCCTTTCTTCAGGGCCAGGTTCATGGGACATTAGTTCAGATATGGCATCCGGAGATCTATTTGAATCCTCCACATATAACGAAGTTGTGGCAAGAGTCTGTCTCTTTTTCTTGCGTAACACATCCAGGCATACATTTCTCCCAATGGTATAAATCCAGTTTACGACATTCTTTTGGCTGTTCATTTGTTCGATATGAGTATACACCCGAAGGAATGTCTCCTGCACGATATCATCTCGATCTTGCGGGTCCCGGAAATAGCGCGAAGCCAATCTCCATACCATCGATTGATAAGTGGCCATAAGTGACGTAAATGTCGATTGAGTTGGCAATACGGTACCTCTCATAGGTTTGTCTATCGGGCTCATTCTGATTCCTCCACAGATGTAATTAAACCCCTTGTGTTTTTTTATCTGAATTTGAATATTTCATTCTAGTACTGCGGTTAGATTTTGGATTTCCTAAACCTCAACACAACACTATAATGTACTCCATCTTGATTCCTGAGAAACTGCCCTTGCATGCGGCTCATCATCCGGCTTATAATCCTTTCGCCCAGTCCGGTACTTTCCGGAGAAACCTCGGCAATTTTAATCGTATTGGCCAGTTGAATGTCAAACATCTCCGGACTAGAGTTGAATGTAATGCAGATTTCATCTTTGGGTTCTGCATACTTCAACAGATTAGACAAAATATTATCAAAGACCCTCCCGAGTTCCTCCAAATTCACTGTGATATAGACTTGCGGCAGTTCACCAATAATGCGGACTTTGAATTCCTCCTGCCGCAAAATGGCCACCTGATCAGATATCAGATCATAAATAGCCTCCTGCACAGCTATGCTCTCAAGGTCAGCTTCTTGCTCTTTATCCAAAAGGAAATAATCAAATAAATTATCGGACAACTTTTTAAGTTGAATGGCTTTTCCATAGGCATTCGTGATGTAATGGCTATGTTCCGTCCCTTGGTCTCCGCGTTCTTTCTTGGCAAATTCCAAATACATGATCAAAGAGGTAAGCGGGGTTCGCATGTCATGTGACATTTCGGTAACAAGGCTTCGGCTCTCCACCTGCAAAGCTTCAATCGCATCCAATTTATCGAGAAAGGCTTTACGTAGTTCCTCAATACTCTCAGCGATCATCGCTATTTCATCATGGCCCCGAATCGTCATCTCATATTCCAGTTCTCCACCTTCAAGAATGTGGATCTCCTCATGAATCTTTCTCAGGTAAGCGAGGCTTCGACGAATGCCCAGCAGGACAATCAACAGAAAAATCATCGTGGCGCTGAGTAGTTCCAGAGTAAAGGCAATATCGTAATATCGGGATGAGAAAAACCCGTCTACCGTTACTCTCCCCTCTCCATCACTAAACATGACAGGAAATGAGTGTTTCTGAGCATATAGCGTTTCCTGCTCTATCCCATATCCAGACTCATCTTCCGCTGCGTAATTCGAATCATATTGCAGTAGCTGGTCTTTGTAGATGGTGAGCATGATGTAGTTCTCTTTTTTCACCCATTCTCCAAATGCCTTTCGATCGGTTGAAGACAGATCATTCGTCTCCACATATTTACTAAACTTTGCAATAGATTTAGACGATTCACTCTCATAGTACGCATCGGAATTAAGGTATCTGTCAATCAGCCCATTACTAACCTTCTGCATCGTCAAAAAAAACAGACCACTTACCGTAGCTGCCATCAAGATGATTAAGGCCAATTTTTTGGTCAGCGTAAATTTACGGTGTGCCAAAACGGTATCCTCTCCCCCATTCGGTAAGGATATAAACCGGGTGTGCCGGGTCATCCTCGATCTTTGCACGCAGTTTGCGAATATGCACCATTACGGTGTTGTTTGAACAATAAAAATACGGCTGTTCCCATACACTCTCGTAAATATTTTGAGCGGAAAATATCTTGCTTCGTTTGCTCATCAAGAGTTTCAGGATGCGATACTCCAGATCAGATAGCTTGAGCTGCTGTCCTTCTTTAGAGACCTCATTAAAATGTTCATTGACTTTTAACTTGCCTCCAACCAGAAACGTATCTCCACTTTCCTTTTTCTCCTTATAAATCTTATATCTTCGCAATTGAGCGATAACACGGGCATGAAGCTCTTCTTCTGAAAATGGCTTTGTCATATAATCATCGCCACCTGCCAGGAGACCTTCTGTTTTGTCCAATGTGCTCGATTTGGCCGTTAGAAACAAAATGGGAACGTTGGAATACGTTCTAATCTGCTCACATGTTTCAATCCCCGACATCCCCGGCATCATGATATCCAAAATGACCAAGTCTAGCCCGTCATCTACAAGCTGCAGCGCACGCTGTCCGTCTCTGGCTCTTAATACCTCATTGCCCGCTCTCGTAAGGGATTCTTCTAACAAATCGCCAATATCCTGATCATCCTCGACAACTAATATCCGATGGGTCATGCCCTTCTCACCTCATGATTCCTGATGTTATTTACGGTGCCCTCAATATATATCGTCCTTCGGTAACACTTAGGTAATACGATAAATCATAAATCTTAACCATTTATGAATGCAATCATTTGTCATACATTTGTCACAAATCAAAAAAAGGAAACGAACTTTCAGAAACTGTTAAGAATCGATAAGTATAGTTATCCAAGGTAAGGAAAGCATTTATACACACCAAGATTAGACTCGCTCAAGTTAAATATAAAAATGAATAGGAGAAATGTTATGAATGAGAAAAAAGAGAACCTTGCACAACCCCTGAGTCTGAAGGAACGTGTCCATTTTCTAGATATCGTTCGCGGATTTGCTATGCTCGGCATTATTATTGTCAATTACTTTTTGATTGTAGACTCGGTGAAGGGATTTGATATGGATTCAGGCGATCTAGTCCACAACCTCGTTTCCACATTCGCCGAAGGAAAATTCATCACGTTATTTTCTTTTCTGTTTGGTGTTGGATTTATGATCTTTATGGATCGAGCCGTGCAACGAGTGGAACATCCACGAAAGTTGTTTGCCCGCAGATTATTAATTTTATTCTGTATTGGCTTATTGCATATCACCTTTATATGGGTTGGCGACATATTGACCTTTTACGCCGTAGCCGGATTTTTACTATTCGCGTTCTATGCTCGTACACCTAAAACGATATTGCGATGGATTATTGCACTTATATTGATGCAATTTCTGACTCCTGTATTTATGATGGTCTATAATGCGATGAACACTGCATCCTCAAACATGCCAACTTATTTTGATTTCACATTAAACAGTCATACCAGCCTAACCTATTGGGACTCCTTGATAGCAAGATGGGCAGACATGGGCGTAATGGCGGCTAGTTCATTTTCTACAGTTTATTCCATGTTCCTGATGTTCCTGATCGGTATGTATTTTGTGAAGATGGACTTCTTCACGAATATGGAAGCAAAGCAATCAATCTGGAAGCGAATCTGGTTCATCAGCTTGGCTGCATTTATACTCACTCAGTTCAGCTCCATGGTGAATACACTTATTTCAGCTGAAAATACATTTTGGATGGAACTATTCATGATTTTGGGTCAACAGGGGAACCTAACCGGAAGCATGTTTTATATGAGTAGCCTCGCGATGCTGTTTTTGTATGTTCCTGCACTTCGAAAAGCGTTGATGGTATTTACGAAAGTTGGACGTATGTCGCTGACCTGTTACCTCCTTCATTCCATCATGGGAACCGTAATTCTGCTTCCTTATGCATTCGGATTGGCTAGTTCTATAAAACCTATTGGTACACTTATGCTTAGCATTGCTGTGTATGTTGTACTCGTCATTTTTGCCTCGCTGTGGTTAAACCGCTTCAAGATCGGACCAATGGAGTCGATCTGGCGCAAACTTACGTATGGTAAGGTTAACCGTGCTTCCAAAACAATTCCGGCTAAGCTCGCCCAGCCATTGAACAGCAATTTGCGTCAATAACCGCTAATGAATTTAACAATTTCGGATAAGTTCTACCCAACATCCCAAGTCCCTTCGGGGACTTTTTTCTATTTTTTTTCGAAAAGGCTTCTTCTATTGTGAATTTTTCATATGATGAAAATGTAAAATATTTAAGGGAATGGACAGATTTTCTCTCTCCGTTGTTCCTCCATCAACTCTCCTTTAAACACAAAAAACTGCCTTTGTTGGGCAGTTTTTTAAAAATTCAAATCGTTCACAACCAATTTTATATGATTAATGAATTTATTAAAATTAACTCGTATTAGATACGGCCTGTCCAGTCGGATCCCGCTACTTCCTTCCAGCGTTCACGAATAGCATCATATAGCCCCTGCTCAAGCGGCCCCTTTGCCACCAGTTCGGCGTTTTGTAGCCAACGATCAGGTTTGACGGTTCCCACAATGGCGGTATCCACACCTTCAGTGCTCAGCGTAAAACGCAATGCAATTTCTACGACTCGCTCTGCATCCTCAGCCAAAAAGTCATATTTCAGTTCTTTTAACCGCTTCCAATAGTGATAAGCATAATCCTCTTCTGTCACCTTATCATACATCCAGGCTACATTGGCAATCGGCCTTTTGGCGATGATCCCCATATTTCTTTTTCGCGCCTCAGGCAAAGTCAGTTCAATCGCTTCCTGATCGGCAATATTCAATGATGTCTCCAAGCTATCAAATGCACCTGTCTGAATGGCGTATAGTGCATCTGTCGTATCTCCGCTATATCCGATAAAACGAGTTTTACCAGCTTCTTTTGCTCGTTGCAATACCTCGATTACCTCACCTTGCCGAAGTACTTCTTCCGAACAGCTGTGCAGATGCACGACATCCACATAATCTGTTCTTAAGCGTTTGAGGCTACGGTCAATGGTCTGTGCGAGCACCTTGGCATCCCAGTCGGGTCCATTCACACCAGCTGCATGTCCACATTTGGTGAACAGAAAATACTCCTGCCGGCGATGTCCCAGCACATCACCGATTTTCTCTTCACTGTCTCCATAACATTCCGCCGTATCAATCATATTCAAACCCGCATCCAAAGCACGATTCAGCAACAATTCTACGTCCGCTTTGGACGCATCCCGTATCTCAGAGCCGCCAAAACCGAGTGTACTGACTTTCATTCCGGTATTTCCGTAATTACGAAGTTCCATCATGATCCTCCTCCAAATCAGGTTGTCTCTTACGGCCTTTTCATGTCGTATCATATGTTATTACCCGCTTTATCACGGGGCGGCACATTTTTTAAACTTTTAAAAACCGTAGATAGACATGCCACCATCCACCAATAAAGTCTGACCTGTGATATATCCGGCTGCCTCCGAAGCAAGAAAAACAACAGGCCCAACAACCTCTTGTAATTCACCTACACGTCCAAGCGGTGTGCGGTTAATAATTTCTTGCAAATACTGCGGATCATCAAGTAACTTCTCGGTCAGTGGAGTGCGGAAATACCAGGGTCCAACCGAGTTCACGCGAATACCGTATTTCCCCCACTCCAGCGCTAGCACCTTAGTCATATGGATTAAAGCCGCTTTGGTAGAACCATATACGACACCTGTTCGCAAGGCAGTATGTCCACCTACCGATGAGATGTTAATTATTTTACCATCCCCATACTGCTTCATATGCTGACCTGCCAATTGTGAAGCGAAAAAAGCGGATTTGAGGTTTGTTTGCATAATCGTTTCCCATTGTTCCTCCGTTACTTCCAGCGCTGGCGTCCGAATGTTCATACCCGCATTGTTTACGAGAATATGAATTCGTCCCATCTCCGAAATGGCTTGCTGAAAAGTCTTTTCCAACTGCTCTTTAGAAGTGACATCTGCGCAGAGCGCCAAAGCTTTGCGGCCTGTCTGTTCATTAATCATTGTTGCTGTCTCTTCGATCTCCTTCATCGTTCGAGATACAAGCACGACATTACTCCCCGATTCCGCTAAACCGATGGCAAGCGCTTTTCCGATACCTCTGCCTGCCCCTGTGACTAGTGCTGTTTGTCCTTCCAGATGAAATGCTGGTACGATCATGTTAGACCTCCTTTGTTGTACTATGGGGTTCCAGTTTACAGACATGTTTTTACGACATCAGGTAACAAAATACTGACTGGGATTGCCCAGTTCAGGATGGAATTTTTCTCGAAAACGCCCTCCGGTATAATCCCCAATGATTTTACGCCAGAATGCCTGTGCGATCACATTGTTCCGAACCTGTGTCACTTTCCACCGCCCAGGGAAACGTCTAAAAAGTTCGTACGCCGCATTTGTTCCAACGCCGCTACGTCTATATTTTTGCATCACAAAAAATTCAGTCAAATAGTAGTCATTATCCTTACTCCCGGGATCTAACTTCTCCACAAGTGCAAACCCCGCTGGTGAACCATCACTCGTGATCAAAAAAGGAAACTTGCGTCCTTTCTCCGTCCAAAACGCATCCAATCCCGGATATTCCGGAAAAATACCATCCTGGTCTACATCAATATTCAGATATTTCGTAAAATCATAGAGATAAAATTGCATGAGATGCCGAATCACCTGACTGCGTTCGCGGGGAACCAGCTCAATCTGCATATTCATTTGGTTCGCCTCCTCTAGTCTGTATGTATACATACTGTAAACCTTTATAAGATGAAGGGCAACAACGTGACAAATCGTAGCCTGTGTAGCACAACGCTTGACCATGCCTACCAGCATAATCAAACAAGATGATGCATGTAAATTATGGTACACTTAATATACTTTGTAGATAAATAATCGTTCACATGGAGGTGCCGAACTTGACCAACGTGCAAAAAGAGATTGACCGACGCAAACTAGATGAAAAACTACCATCCATGCCCTGGTTTGTTCAGCAATTCATTGACTATAAACTGCCTGATCTGTCTCCGTCCACGCTGCTGGAGTATTTGAGAGATTATGATACCTTTTTCAGCTGGCTACGTGCAGAAGGGCTGTCCCAAGCTGAGTCCAACCAAGCGGTAACATTGACCGAACTGGAAGTGCTACGTATGGATTCGGTTACTGCGTACCGACTGTTCCTGACTACGAAGCGTGAGGGAACCAATTCAAGAATCACGGTTTCACGCAAGCTTTCTTCCCTGCGGTCGTTATTTCATTATTTAAGCCAAATTGCTGAAGATGAGGACTTCTATCCCCTGCTTAAACGTAATATCATGGCCAAGATTGAGATCAAACGTACCCATAAACCTAAAGATACTGCCGCGAAACTCAAGGGCAAGATATTGGAAGAGAATGAATTACTCGAATTTATCGGTTACATTCTCGAGGGCTACGCTACAGATATGCAGAAGAACAAACAGGCCCTGTACTCACATGAGTTGAACAAAGAACGAGATGCCTGTATCGCCAGCCTCATCCTCAACTCCGGTCTACGGGTATCTGAAGTGGTTAACTTGAATGTGGATGACCTCGATCTAGGTAACAAACTGCTCTATGTTTACCGCAAAGGTAACAATGATGAAACATACAAAACGCCCGTATATTTCAGAGAACAGGCCAAAGATGAGCTGGCAGCTTACATGAATCTGCGGCAATCCCGTTACCGCACACCTAAACGAGAAAAAGCACTTTTCATTGCACTCCGTAACGGGGAATCTGAAGGAAGTCGAATGACTAAACGTGCGATTCAGGCGATGATTATGAAATACGCTAAATGTTTTGGCAAACCGTATCTTACCGTGCACAAATTACGCCATTCTTTTGCCACCGACTATTATTTGCAAAATGATATTTACAAAACCAAAGAGCAACTAGGTCATGCTTCTACCGAAACAACCGAAATTTATGCGCATCTCACCGACAAAACGATGTCCGAAGCCATCGAACGCCGCATGGATGATAATGCTTAGAGTTATCACAAAAGTCTTATAGACAATTGCACATGTGGCTGTCCTCTCTTGTGATGAAACAGTACACCGCGTGCCACACGCGGTGTGAAACACGTACTAAAATGAAATATCAGGTCATTCGAAGATAGGTTAAATGGAGCATTTTAGCAGTTATATATTAAAATCATTTGTTTAGTTTACATAATAAAAGTTACGTTAAAATAACCCTCCACAGACCTTGATCATTCTAACGATCTCAGGTATTAAGTGATTTTAGCTGGAGCAGAGCCTCTACAATAACTTCCCGTTCATGGAACAGGAAACCGGCCATAGCTCCTTTGCTTATCTCCTGTTTCTTATCCATCTGAGCACTTAACTTTTCCGCCTCTGCTTCCCTCATTAATTCAGGCGTCCAAAAAACAATGCCAACCACCTGCTGAAGCTTGCGTATCAGAGTCAGGTCATTGGCTTCGCGCACCATCACCAATTTGGGATACGGGGCGTCTTTGAAACCTTCAATCACAATCCAGTCATAGTCTGAGAACTGGCTTAACATATCGTCAAGCCGGGTATTGTGTTGCTTGATGACCGCCGTTCTTTTCTGAGACATCACCACAACAGCTGCAGCCCCCGCCCTGCCAAACTGATACGAGTCCGTCCCTTCCTGATCCATCTCAAAATGGTCATGCCCGTCATGTTTGAATGCAGCAACCTTCAAGCCTTTGGAAGCAAGTCCGGAGATTAATGCAGCTGTCATTGTTGTCTTGCCTGTATTTTTATATCCAACGACTTGGATGATCTTTGGCTCTGAAGCAATCCTTTTATCCATTTTAGTTACCTTGCCTGCCCGGTTGGAAGTTTGAGAATTGTGACCTGTTCCCCTGCAGCTATGCCCTTTTTCTCAGGCGGAATCACAATGAGGCAGTCACTGTCTTTAATGGTGATCATGACACTTGACTCATCCACACGAGATGCAGCTGGAGCCGCAAATACTTTTCCGTCTCGAATGATCGTACGTCCTCGTACAAAACGAGTGAAGTTGTTCACCTTTGTATAGCCGTCTTCCAAAATCACATTCCATTCTTCCAAATAAGGATGGACATCTGCTTGCATCGCACGAAGTGTGGGACGAACAAACAGATTAAATCCAACAAAACAAGCGCCTGGATTACCTGATAAAGCAAATAACAGCTTGTCCTTATATACAGCAGCCGTAGTTACACTGCCTGGGCGCATCGTGACTTTGTTAAAGAGAAGTTGCATCTGTTCTTCGAGCACAAGTTCGCCCATTATATCGTAGTCTCCAACAGACACGCCACCTGTCGTCACAACGATATCATTGTCCCGGATCGCTTCCTCCAGTTTTGCCCTTGCGGTATTCACATCGTCTGCGATGGCTCCGTACATGACCGGCTCTCCTCCAGCTTCCACAACCAGAGAACGTAACATGTAGCTGTTGCTGTTGCGAATCCGACCAGGTTGCAACGGCTCATGAACCTCAAGTAACTCCGTTCCTGTAGCAAAAATAGCCACCCTCGGCCGTTCAAAGACCGGCACTTCTGCCACGCCAAACGTCGCCAGCACAGATTGTTCACCCGCCCCGATTACGGTACCGGCTTCGATCAGTTGCTGGCCCTCCTGCACTTCAAGCCCAATGGGCGTAATATTAGCCCCAGCCTGAATCTGACGTTTCAGTGCAATCCAGTGCTCCCCTTCTTCTTGCTTGCTTTCCGTCATCTCCATCATGACGACAGCATCTGCACCATCCGGAACTTGAGCACCCGTCATGATTCTTGCAGCCGTTCCAGGTGTAATATGATGTTCTGGTGTATATCCGCACGGGATTTCATCAATAACGCGAAACCACACTTGATGATCACTTGTGGCCTCAGCCGTATCTGCACTTTGAATCGCAAAACCATCCATACCTGATCTGCGGAAAAAAGGATACGCATGCGGCGCTTCAATCGACGTTGCAAGTGTGCGGCCATGTGAGTCAGCAAGAGGCACATGTTCAATCCGGCCTGCCGATACCTGAGCAGCAATTCTGCTCTGTGCTTCCGGTACTTGTACAGCCGTACGATGAAATTTAGCGGTGGTCATATCATATGAATGGGAATTATGTTTCAAAGTAACTTACCTCCTGAGGTCTTTTTCTCATTTAAGAAAGTGTAGCCCGAATATACGCCGATGACAAGTCGATTACTCACTGAATCCGAATAGAAAAACTGCATATGTATCTGAACAGACACATTCTAAATGTGTTCACTCTTGAGATTTAACAGGAGAAACATCATTGCTATCACTACCCGCTAATATGATCAGGGGCCAAACTGGTAACATGAAATACCCTTTCTTTGCACATAATAGCATTCGAAATCGGGAGGTGATCACCACGAATCATCATTGTGAGTTATGCGGGAGAGAACCCGTCGAGACAACAGTTCATCATTTAACGCCAAAGGAGTTGGGCGGTAGCTTCATGCCCACAGCTAACCTGTGCATTCCCTGTCATAAACAAATCCACTCGTTATATACGAATCGGGATCTGGTTACGCTGGGATTGACCGATCTACAATCGCTGCGTGCAGATGAACGGATCATTCCTTACCTGCGCTGGATACGCAAACAGCCAGCTTCTTCGATTCCTCGTGTTCGCAAGTCCCATCAAGTCCGCAAATCATAAAAAAATAACAGTAACAAGGTGCTCACTGTCATTCGCCAGTGTCTCACCATGCTACTGTTATTTTGTCCTGTATATAATCATCATCCTGTGAATCATAATCATTCCATGAAGCATATATATCAGGCTTGCGAGGTGTTATCTTCGCCTCATAATCCTGCCACCACCGATTCGAGTCTTTGGTTTTTTGTAGGATTTTTTTGGTGAATCAAACAAACCACCCAAGCCACCACTGCTCTTGTTGCGATCGATACTTCCTCGACTTTGATCCTTTTTGCGGTCAAATAAACCGCCGCCAGAACCAACACTTGTGTCCTTATCACTGCCACGCCGCGTAATGGAGCCTTTTCGCTCAACGGTAATAGGTGGAGCCAGCTTTTTATCATTGCTCGTTGGGGCCCGATACGATCCTGCACTCGGTTTGTACGTATCCCGTTCCGTGTATCCCCGATAATTGCCTGAACCGCGTCCACCAAAAGTATCAAACAGATTTCCGATTAACGTTGCCGTTAGATACCCTTGTAAGAAGGAAGAGCTATAGTTCTGACGAACATATTCCTTGGAATCGACTTCGACGAGCGTATCCTCTGGTTTCTTGGGATCTTGTTGCAGATGATAATACTGGTCTTGATACACCAGGAACATACGCTCTGTATTTTCTGCCGAGATCTGGTCGGGTGTTCGTTGATCGGACAGCTCTTTTGCTACTTCAGGAACTGTGCGATCTGCAGCCCGATACACATAAGACGTGGATTGACCGCTGCCACTTACCGATTCAAGAGGATATGTATCCTGTACGGAAGGAGCTGCACCACACGCAGACAGCAGAGACATCACAAGGCTGAGGACCAGCATTAATTTTAATCCATGTGCCAAGCGTTTTTTCATTGGAACCTCTCCTAGTTCGAACGAATCACTTTGATATCCGCAGGAAGAATGGACTCACCCTCGTAGAGGTTAAACCTTCTATCTTGCCATTCCACACGAAGAAGTTTGTTATCATCCGATTGATACTGCCACACAAGCTGCTCACCAGCCTGACCATAAGGCGTTCTACCCACAGTCTGAACCATACCTCCATATTCTTCCTCCAAATGATACACGTGATCATCCAGTTCAAGAATGGTCGGCACCTCGTCAGGGGCATCAAGTCTCCCATCAATAGGTGCATACAGGGCGTAACGCGTGATCTCACGCTCCTCCACATGTAAATATCGGAATGAACTACCATCCTGGAGCGTTAATACAACTGCGTTACGAGCCCGATTCTGCACCCTGCCAACGACTTCATAAGTGACCAGAGACACTTCACAGATATCCCCAGGAGCAAGCTGAAGCATCGTTTTTTCCACTTTAGGTGGCTCGGGCTTTGTTAGTATTCCTTTAATACGTTTCCATACACTCATGCCAATTACTCCTGTTCCTTATCTTATCGGCTTACAAGCACGCTGCAATAATCAATGCGCCTACAATATGCAAAGCGCCTGAGAACAAGCCATACCCTGTCTTACCTTGCTGTATTCCCGTATCCAGATCCAATGTGGCCCATTTGCGAATCATAAAGTGAACAACACTTTCCAGAATTAATAAAATTACAAATGATACAACAGAAACGAGCAAAGCTTCTCCAAGATGTCCTGCTGTCGAGATGGATGTTGCAAGCACGTAACCTTGCGCAAATAACTTCATTACCATCCGGGTGGTGACCGCCATATTGCCAGCCTTGACTTCAGCAAAATCCTTGTATTTCGTAAAAAGTGAATCTACATACATCAGTACAAACAGCAAAACCGAACCTGAAACCGTCCAGACCAGCATCGCCAAAATGTTCAAATCCATTTACACAGCCTCCACTTATCAACATGATCCGCATTTAAAAGCGAAGGAGAAACGCTGTTCCCCTCCGCTGGTTAACCCTGCTGAACGCCAAGGTGTTAGTTTTTATTTTCGTACTGTTTCATAAGTGCAGCAAGTTCGTCCTCAACAGCCGCATCCTTACCAAGTTTCTCAAATTCCTCGTCAAGTGATTTGCCTTTGGAAGACATTTCGTTGCTTGCTTCAGCCTGAGCTTCCATCTGCATCATTTTCTCTTCCATACGTTTCAAGCCCGCACTTGCCGTATCTGAGCTAAATCCGTTCAGCGCTTTGTTGATTTCGGTTTGTGCTTTGGCTGCGTTATAACGAGCAACCAGCGTTTCGCGCTTGTTTTTCATCTGTGTCAATTGTTTGCGCATCTCATCGAGTTTGCCACGAAGATTGTCTGCGGACGCTTTGTTTTGATCGTAGCTGGCTTTGTATTCCACCATTTTCTCTTCCGCTGCTTTCTTCTCTTCCAAAGCGCGACGAGCAAGGTCCATGTTCTGTGCACGAGCTGCCGTGTGAGCCTGCTCTTCACGTTTCTTCACAAGTGCTTCCTGTTCCTCGAACAATTGCTTGAACTTCTTCTCGATTGCGATTTGTGCGGCTACTGCTTTCTCAGCATCTTCCAGATCCTCTTGCATGTCACGGATATATTGATCCGTCATCTTGATTGGATCTTCAGCTTTGTCGATAATTGCATTGATGTTAGACATTGTCAGGTCACGTAATCTTTTAAAAATAGACATTAGGTTATTCCTCCCAGTGGATTGTGCATTGTATATAAAGATACATACGTTACAATCTGCAACTCGTTTCAATTTTACAAAAAAAAATTAAAACTTGATGACAACCTCTAATATAAGGAGGATTACCTCTGAAGGTTATGCTTATCCAGGCACGTGTCGTTTATCCTATAAGGTGACCGATTACCAAAACATTACTCTGACTTCTTATTCAAATGTTCATCCACAAGTCTCTCTGCAGTCATTACGATCTCGTCGATCTGCACTCGTGTAATGCTGTCAAAATGTATGCCCATAATAACGGTTACCGTAACTTTCAGTTGCAGGGCCGCCTTGCGGGCTAGCCGCTCACATAACTCTTGTTCCTTGTGTCCCGGGATATGTACCGTTGTTCCACTAACCCGATCATGGTCAACATAGAATGTAGCTACAGCCCCGATATGAGCTTTACCACCCGTAACCAGAAATACCTTGTCCTGTCCTGCCTCAAAAACCTCTAAACGAATGGATTTCAAATCATATGTACTCATCGTCTCTCACCTATCCTTCTCTATATGTTATATATGGTGGAATTATGGCTTTCATGACCTGATGATGCAATGAAACTTCTCACACACGCATAAAAGAAACAGGCAACGGGCATACCATAGAGAACGCAATTTTGGAAAAAGGAGGCCGTTAACATGCGAATACGCCTCGTCATGCTCGCACTCGTTACTATTATATGCTCTGGGGTTTATACAGCTCCTTTAGCCCCTGCGCCTGTGTCTGCTGCTTCATCTGAGGAACCTTCTTCAACCCTCAGTGATACACCGGCGTCTGGGTCAGATGTTAAAGAAGAACAGTTGACTCTAGGTCAACTTCGTCAGAAATACGCGGATACGTTCAAAACCAATGGCCCTTCCACCAAACAAGTTGCGCTGACTTTTGATGATGTACCTGATCCAAGATTTACACCGCAGGTACTTGATGTATTAAAAAAATATAAGGTTCGTGCTACTTTTTTTGTTGTTGGCAGCCGTGCGGAGAAACACCCGGACTTGGTGAAACGGATGGTGAAAGAAGGACATATCGTTGGCAATCACAGCTACAATCATCCTGAATTCAGCAAATTATCAATGACTGCCTTTCGCAAACAAATATTACATACCGGCGATATCATTCACCGCCTGACGGGGTATACGCCCAAAATGATTCGTCCTCCGTATGGGGACATTAACGAAGAACAGTTGAGATGGGCTGCAAAACAGCATTACAGCATCGTGAATTGGAATGTGGATTCTCTCGATTGGAAGGGACTAGACAAGGAAAAGGTAAAACATAATATTCTCACCGCGGTGAAACCTGGTTCCATCGTATTACAACATGCTGGCGGCGGTACAGGTTCGAACCTGAAAGGTACAGTAGAGGCTTTGCCTGAGGTTATTGAGGAATTGCGAAACCGAGGATATGAATTAGTTACATTGGACGAGATGCTTAAACTGCCAAAAGAGAAACAATAATTAAAAGAACAGGGTGTCCCTCTACGTCGTCATGAATTATGCCTATCATGATTACGCAAGAAAGAACACCCTGTCTATTAATGCTCAATTCAACTTATGACCTCACATCCATAAATGAGAGGGTTTAAGCCTTATTTTAGAATGTACAACTCAATATCCTGAAAACCAAACGAACTAACGAACTGTTTGCTTCCAGGGATAAAGATGTCAATACGATTTCCCTTGATCGCGCTACCTGCATCCAAAGCCGTTGCTACGAAAGCCTGTTTCGGCAATCCAGGGTGTGTATGCCCTGTCACTAGTACCTTGGTTCCAAAAGGGATAACCTTGGGATCCACTGCGATTGTGCCGAGTTCGAGCGGGTTGCCAAAATAATCAACGGGGCCCCATCCACCATTCTCGGAAGCATCCGCGGAATACGCTGTTGCTTTAACACTAAGCGTTTTGCTGTAGTCGAATGTTTTCCCCCAAGCCTGTACCACTTTATTATCTGTATTCACGTCCAGGCTTGCAGCAGTCACCGTTTTTTCCTGCGACTTCGTTTGAACTGGTGCCGCTTCTACTTTGTTTTCGTTACCTGGGATTGTAATTTTCAAACCACCATAGATGTTATAAGGTGAGATGTCTTTATTCGTTTTAATTAATGTGTTCATATCAACGCCGTATTGCTTGGATAAGGTGAAGAAGGTATCCCCTTCTTTGGCCACATGAACGGAATCCGCGTGAGCCGGAACGGCTTGAATGAATAGAATGGATGTCAGTAGTGCGATGGCTGTTTTGGCTAAACGTTTCTTGTTATACATGGTCTTCCTCCCTCATGATGCCTGCGAAGTTAGTTGTCGGATTCGGATGGAGGAACCCACCCTATAGGCTGTACGTGACATGCTGAAGCATTATGTATTCCTAATTCACCCCAAGCAGCATATTTCTCAAATCATTAACTATGTCTGCATTGTTACGTCCCCCGCACTTCCGCTTCGGAAGTTTCGGCAGTCTTGAATATATCACAAATTTGTAACCTTAAGCTGTAGTAAATGTTTCCATTTGGCGTTTTAATTCATTTTACAGGTAACAGAAAAGTTACTTTTTCAGCTCTACCTTTTCTGCAAACAACAAAAAAGCGTCACCGGATCTTTCGATCCGATAACGCTGTTATTCATTTGATTCTATATACGGAATGGCATGAATTAAAGTACTTTTGCAAGAAAGTCTCGTGTACGCGGATGTTTTGGCGCACCAAACACTTCATCCGGGGTACCTTCCTCAACGATGACGCCGCCGTCCATGAACAGAATGCGGTCTCCCACCTCACGCGCAAAACCCATCTCATGCGTTACAATGACCATCGTCATTCCGCCTTCAGCAAGCCGTTTCATGACTTCCAATACCTCTCCGACCATCTCCGGATCAAGGGCCGATGTTGGCTCATCAAACAGCATCACATGCGGCTGCATCGCGAGTGCTCTTGCAATGGCAATCCGTTGCTTTTGACCACCGGACAGCTGGTTAGGATATACATCTTTTTTGTCCGCCAAACCCACTGTCTTCAGAAGATCCTCGGCAATTCGGTTAGCCTCATCCGTCGATTGTTTCTTCACCTTGATTGGAGCAATCGTAATATTTTGCTGAACCGTTTTATGAGGGAACAGATTAAAATGTTGGAACACCATGCCCATCTTCTCACGTGTAGCATTAATGTTATGCTTGGGATCGGTGATCGAAACACCTTCGAAATCGATCTGTCCCGATGATGGCTGTTCCAACAGGTTCAGACAACGCAGAAATGTACTTTTACCCGAACCGGAAGGACCAATAACTACAACGACCTCACCTTTGCCGATCGTTACGTCGATGCCTTTCAGGACATCATTTTTACCATATGATTTGTGTAATTGCCTAACGTCTATCACTTGCACCCAACTTCCTTTCCAATCGTCCGAGCAGCTTGGACAGAATAAATGTCATCACAAAGTAAATCGCTGCCGCAATAATGAACGGGTTCAGACCCTGGAATGTGAGATTTTTGACTACACTTGCTTGATACATAATATCCACCATACCGATGACCGAAATAATGGATGATTCTTTAATGATCGTTACGAACTCGTTACCGATGGCTGGCAAAACGGCCTTGAAGGCCTGTGGCAGAATAATGTAACGCATCGCTGCGCCTCTGCCCATACCCAATGAACGGGCTGCTTCCAGTTGACCACGATCAACGCCTTGAATACCGGCACGGAAAATCTCGGCGAGATACGCACCGCTGTTAATGGAAAGCGTCATAATCCCTGCTTGAAGTGCTGAGAAGTTAATGCCAAAAGTTAGCGACACCCCGTAATAGATAATCATAAGTTGTACCAGCATTGGCGTCCCGCGGATCACCTCTACATAAGTTGTACCAATCCAGCGAAGAATCGCCATATTATGAAGACGGAACAGGCAAATAATCAGACCGATGATGACCCCGAATATTACGCCTAGCGCTGACAACAGGAGCGTGTAACCGATACCTGTTGCATATAAGCCTTTGTATTCCCAGAACAATTGAAAAATGTTTTGAGATTTTTTGACTTTGTCAGCCATCAGGAGACTTGCTTCTGTAACCATCTGGCTGATCTTGTCTTCGCTTTTCAAGCGGTCCAAGGTTTTGTTTACAGAGGCTAATAACTCCGTATTGCCCTTACGAATCCCGACAGCGGCTTCAGCCTGTTCTTCGTCAGGAACTGCTGCCGCAAGACCGATAATGTCATCCAGGTAACCAGCGGCTACGGTATCTTCTACAATAGCTGCGTCAACGCGTTTCGTTTGCAGTTGTAGCACGATGTCGGAGATTTTATCCAGTGAAGTGAGCTTTGCACCAGGAATCTTCTGTCCGATGGTTTCTTGAATGGATCCTTTTTGCACTCCAATCTTGACATTTTCCAGTGATTTCATGTCCGGATATTTGTCTTTGTCGACATTTCGAACCATAATCACTTGTTTGGATTTGTAATACGTATCTGAGAAATCAATGCTTTTCTTACGCTCATCTGTCGGCGTCATGCCTGAGACGACCAAGTCTACACGACCACTCTGAAGTGCGGGCAAAAGTCCGTCGAAGCCCATATCCTCGATAACGAGTTCAGCTCCAAGATCCGCCGCAATTTCTTTGGCAATCGCAATATCAAATCCGACGATTTCGTCTTTACCATTGATGACTTTGTGGAACTCATACGGTGCAAAATCGGCACTTGTACCGAGTACCAGTTTTTTACCGCCTGAGCTGTTATCTGTCGTTCCACTCGCCAGTGCCGCAGGTGCAGCCGCCGTCAGAAAAAGAAGGAACGTTAACAACATTACGGTATAACGACTTATTAATTTCAACCTTGTTCTCCCCTTACAATGCTATAATTACGATTACATACTGATTCGTCAGTCATGTTGATGACTGAGTCATTATAAAGTACAATGCATGATTATGCAATGCATTTTCAAGATCAAATCTTGACTTGTTTCTGAAAAAATACTGCAAACATGTTATACTCATGGAGTTATTTTCATTTTTGCCTAAGGAGTTTAGCCATGACAACAAATAAAACCCAAATTTTTAACGTTATTGATCAATATGCTTCCCGTTTCAAAGACATTTCATCATATATCGGAGCTCATCCTGAACTTGGAAATGAGGAATATCTTGCTTCTGCCCGTTTGAAGGAAGAATTGTCTTATCATGGGTTCGAAGTACAAGCTCCGATTCTCGGACTGGAAACAGCTTTCATCGGTACTTATGCTTCGAGCAAGCCAGGCCCGACCATTGCCCTATTATGTGAATATGATGCTTTGCCCGAAATTGGTCATGCTTGCGGACACCACCTGATCTGCATGATGAGCCTTGGCGCAGCCGTTGGACTGAAAGCCAAAGTGGACGAAGTCGGCGGAACGATCAAGGTGTTTGGTACACCTGCAGAGGAGACACGCGGGGCTAAAGTTCCGATGGCGGAAGCGGGGTTATTCGACGACTGTGATGTCGCACTGATGGCCCATCCATTCTATGCTTATGAAAAATCAGGCAGCTCCCTTGCAATCGATGCCGTACAGTTCGAGTTCCATGGTAAATCCTCACATGCGGCAGCCAGCCCACATGAAGGTATTAATGCCCTCGATGCGGTTATCCAAACATTCACCGGAATTAATGCCTTTAGACAGCAGGTGAAAAGCACCGTCCGTATTCACGGCATCATAAATAGCGGCGGACAAGCAGCTAACATTATCCCGGACTATGCATCTGCTCAGTTTTACGTGCGTGCCGCCACACGCAAAGAACTGAACGTTCTAACCGAACGTGTCGTTCAGATTGCACAAGGCGCTGCACTTCAGACCGGATGTAAACTCGTGACATCCAACTACGAAACATCCTATGATGAGATGGTCACGAATGAGACCTTCTCTGACGCGTTCAGTCAGAATTTAATGGAACTTGGCATTCCGCAGGAAGAAATCGTCAGTGGAGACGACCATGGTTCGATGGATATCGGTAATGTTTCCTTGAGATGCCCAGCGATTCACCCTTATATCCGTGTCGTTGATGAAGTTCATACCCTGCATTCTATTGAATTCCGTGATTTGGCGTTGCAGGAACGCGCTCTGGATGGCATGATTTTAGGAGCCAAAGCGCTCGCTGCTACAGCTTATGATGTTCTAAGCAAGCCTGAACTGTTGCAAGCCATCCGTAAGGAATTTGACCAAATTACTCGCTAAGTGATTCTGGAGTAACAACAAAAGCCGCAGTTATTAAACTGCGGCACTCCATACGAAAATCGAAATAAAACCTTACTCTTAGATCACACCTGAATTCGACGATAAATATCCATATATTCTTCAGCCGATACATCCCAGCTGTATTCCCCGCTCATTGCATTTTTCACAATTTTTTTCCACTCAGCCGGTTTACGATAGAACTCTTCTGCACGGCGAATGGTATTCATCATGTCATGTGCATTAAAACTTGTAAATGAAAAGCCGTTACCTTCTCCTGTGAACTCATTGTAAGCTTGAACCGTATCGTTTAATCCCCCTGTTTCCCTTACCAGTGGTACACTGCCATAACGCAATGCCAGCAACTGGCTAATTCCGCACGGCTCAAATTTGGATGGCATCAGGAAGATGTCACTGCCCGCATAGAAACGACGAGATAATCCGTCATTGAATGTAATCTGTGCTGACATTTTTAGTGGATACCGGTTAGCTGCCTCTCTGAACCAATGTTCATAAGCTGAATCTCCAGTCCCCAGCACGGCGAATTGAATGTCATCGTAGTAGAGCAGTTCATCCAGAACCCGACATACCAGATCAAGTCCTTTGGAATCAACGAGCCTGGTCACCATGACCATCAGGGGTGCATCTGGACGCACAGGAAGTCCCAGTTCTTTTTGCAATTCGATTTTATTTTCGATTTTTTTGGACAAGCTTGATCTGTATTTGACTGCAATTTTATTGTCCGTTGCCGGGTTATAACTTTTGGTATCAATGCCGTTCACAATACCGCTGAAGCGATCACCAAGCGAACTTAGTAATCCGTCCAGCCCATACCCATAATAAGATGTCTGCACTTCTCGAGCATAGGTTGGGCTCACCGTTGTCACATGATCAGAATACACAATACCTGATTTCAAGAAATTGACATTCCCATAATATTCGGCGCCTTCCATCGTAAAATACCGATCATCAAGCTCCAAAATTTCGCTGAACAACTGGTGTGGAAATACACCTTGATACAACAAATTATGTATGGTGAATACCGTTCGGATTTCACGATAGAACGCATCATGGGCATAGTGAGCCTTGAGCAACAACGGAATCATACCTGCATGCCAGTCATGTGTGTGTAGAACGTCTGGTTTAAAATCCAGCTGTGGAAGCACCTCGAGTACAGCGCGGTTGAAAAATGCAAATCGCTCGCCATCATCCATGTACCCATAAACGCCATCCCGTGCAAAATAATACTCATTGTCAATAAAATAAACTGGAATTCCTTCATACTCCAGCATCTCAATGCCACAATAGGCTCTACGCCAACCAAGCGGAACATCCGTCACGAGCACGGGTTTCATAGCTTCTTTGTATTCTTCAGGTATCCCTTTATATTTCGGCAAAATCACGCGTACATCTGCTCCGTTATTTTTCAACGCTTGCGGCAGAGCACCGATAACGTCAGCCAGACCTCCCGTTTTGATAAACGGATGGGCCTCTGCTGCTGCAAATAAAATATTCATGCTTTTGTCCCCCTATTCGGTTTAAGCGTGCTGTTCCCTTTTTTTTCTGTATTTTTTTCAGTCTTTTTTCTTGATTTCACGGAAGCGCTACCTTCAGCGATGGGCTCCGTTTTCCGGCGTGTATTCTTTTTTAAAATAACGATACTTAGCGGTGGTAAGTCCAGTTCCAGGCTGTTTGCATGCCCGTGAAATGGAATCTTTTCCGTAGGGATCAGCATATCATTAATTATCCCTGAACCACCGTAATCCGAATGATCACTATTTAATATTTCGGTATACATACCGGGACGCATGACGCCAATCCGGTAACGCTCCCTTTTGACAGGCTGAAAGTTAATGAGCACAAGGAGTGTATCCGCAGGTTTTTTTCCTTTGCGTACATATGAAATGACACTTTGGCCCTGGTCATCCGGAGTGATCCACTCATAACCGTCAAAGGAATGATCAAGCTCCCACAAAGCTTTTTCACGGACGTACAGCTCAGATAGCTCGCGCTCGAACTTGTGCAGGTTGCGGTGACTATCATAGTCCAGCAAAAACCAGTCCAACTGATCTTCATCTTTCCATTCGATGAACTGTCCAAACTCTCCACCCATGAACAACAGCTTTTTGCCTGGAAATGTCATGAAATAACCGAGAAACGCGCGCATACCCGCAAATTTTTGCTCATAACTTCCTGGCATTTTATTCAAAAGGGACTTTTTACCATGCACTACCTCGTCATGAGACAGAGGAAGCACATAATTTTCAGAAAAGGAGTATACCACCGGAAATGTCAGCAAATGATGTTTGGAAGCACGTTCATGAAAATCAGAT
This sequence comes from Paenibacillus polysaccharolyticus, assembly GCF_900102085.1. GTDB lineage: Bacteria > Bacillota > Bacilli > Paenibacillales > Paenibacillaceae > Paenibacillus > Paenibacillus polysaccharolyticus. Next base: position 64,744 of record NZ_FMVM01000003.1, read on the forward strand.
TCCATGTAATCTAACGTATCATTCATCCAGCCCATGTTCCACTTATAGTTAAAACCCAGACCACCTTTGTCCACTGGCATGGTAACCATTGGCCATGCACTGGATTCTTCAGCCATCATTAAAGCATAAGGATAATATTCGAAAACAGTTGTGTTCAACTGTTGTAAAAAAGCGACAGCTTCTTTATTCTCCAGGCCACCTTCATCGTTCGTACGATATTGACCTGGCTGCTTTTCGAAATCAAGACGAAGCATACTTGTCACCGCATCAACACGAAGTCCATCAAAATGATACATTTCCATCCAGTACAGTGCGTTCGAAATAAGGAATGAGCGAACCTCAGGTTTGGAATAATCAAAACTAAGCGTTCCCCAGCCCGGCTTCTCGGCTAACATTGGATCTGCGTACTCGAACAAAGGTGTACCATCAAACAAGCGTAGGCCATGCGCATCTTTGGCAAAATGAGCTGGCACCCAATCCAGTAATACACCAATGCCCGCCTGATGTAGTGTATCCACCAGATACATCAGATCTTTGGGTTGCCCGTAGCGGCTTGTAGGTGCGTAAAAACCCGTATTTTGGTATCCCCATGACAGGTCATATGGATGCTCACTAAGGGGCATCATTTCAACGTGGGTATAATTCATCTCAAGCAAATAAGGAACGAGCAAATCCGCCATCTCACGATAACTATACAGGCTCCCATCGCCCTTGCGCTTCCAGGTACCCAGATGCATTTCATAAATATGTAAAGGTTTGTTGTACATTGAGCGTTGTTTACGCCTCCAAGCACCGTCATTCCATTTGTAACCTTCAATGGAACTTGTGATTGACGCCGTTCGAGGACGAACTTCTGCCTCAAATGCATACGGATCCGCTTTGAGAATTTCAGTCCCATCTTCCGTTAAAATGCGAAATTTGTATAAAGTACCTTCTTCGATTCCCGGAATAAAACGACTCCAAAATCCAGATTCGGGTATCTTATATAAAGGTTCCTTTTCCCCTTGCCATCCATTACGGTCCAGAGCCAGTCCCACCTCTACGGCATTGGGTGCCCATACGGTAAAACGGAATCCTTGACGGTGATCGCGAGTCTCAGGATGCGCGCCCAACATTCGATAACTGTGATGAAGATTACCTTCATGAAATAAATAAATAAGATCAGATAACTTATCCGGTTGTGCCAACGGTTCAATAGCCAAGGGATCACCTTCTTTTCTCCAGAAAATAGATATAACGTTAACCATTACCCCATTCTAGCCAAGTTGAAAAGAAAAATGCGTTGTTTTTAAAAATGATGTATTTTTTCAGAATTTTTACAATAGCTATCGTTTCAGAGGCTTCGCTTTCGTTTACTAATGTACTACACTGCACAAATATTTTGGGAGGGAAACGATCATGTTTAATAAAGATTGCATCGCTATGCTGTTGGCGGGAGGAGAAGGAAAGCGATTAGCTCCTTTAACCTCGAGGATTGCAAAACCCGCTGTACCGTTTGGCGGGCATTACCGGATTATCGATTTTCCTCTCAGTAACTGCGTCAACTCAGGGATCGACACTGTAGGTGTTCTGACGCAGTACCAGGCGGAATCATTGCACGAACATATTGGTCAAGGAGAGCCATGGACACCTGGCAATTCGAATGAGACCGGAATCTCCTTGCTTCCATCTTATCATACAGGAAATGACGAATACTTGGGAACTGCGGATGCCATATATAAAAATATGGACTATATTGACCAGCAAAACCCCGAAAATGTTCTAATTTTGTCGGGTGACCATATTTATCATATGAATTATCGCGAGATGCTCGAGGAACACAAGGCTAACAATGCCCTCGCTACGATTTCTGTCATGGAAGTGCCTTGGGACGAAGCCCATCGCTTCGGAATTATGGCAGCAGATGAAAATATGCGCGTGACCGAATTTGCCGAAAAACCGGCCGAACCTAAAAGTAACTTGGCCTCGATGGGCATTTACATGTTCAATTGGCAATATCTGAAACGTCACTTGCTTGAAGATGCTGCGAATCCAAATTCCAGTCATGACTTCGGAAAAGACGTTATTCCACAGATGTTAAACGAAACTAATTCGCTTTATGTATATAACTTCAATGGTTATTGGAAAGATGTCGGTACGGTGAAAAGTCTTTGGGATGCGCATATGGATCTGTTATATAACGAAGAAAACTGGAGCTTGCAACGAGAAGATTGGCCTATGTTCACCCGCGAATGGCGCTCCAAACCAAGCGCGATCAAAGCGAGACAAAATCAGATGCAACATCTGGCTTCCATGGTTCACGACTCTTGCGCTATTGAAGGCCGGGCTGAACGCTCCGTGATTTTCTGCGGTGCCGAAGTTGGCAAAGGCTCTGAAGTGCTTGACAGTGTCATTATGCCTAATGCACGCGTAGGCCGCGGTGTTCATATCGAACGTGCAATTATCGGCGAGGGAGCCATTATCAAAGATGGTGCCATTGTTAAAGGTACAGCCGATGAAATTGTGGTCGTTGGCCCAAATGAGATTGTCGCACCTAAACCAGCCGTACGCACGCAACCTGTACGTATGCTCAAAGAAGTGTATGAAAAAAGTGGTCGTCTCCGTGCTGGTGAATTATCCTCATAAATTCTTTAAGATGTACCTTAGATATAAAAAGGCGAGCCATTATGGCTCGCCTTTCTGGTTTCGCTGTATAAGATTTCATCGTCTGCTACCACCGAACGTGTGATAATGACGAACTAGCGCTTCTCACCCTCAGTTGATGAGTCATGAGCCTGTATCTGCTCATTCTGGTCTGGCTCCGAAGTTGTATTTGCCGGTTTCTCCGGTGTACCAGCTTCGATCAGTGCTACCTCATCCGTTATATCTTGTTCTACTGAAGCTATCTCCTGATTAAGCATAGGTAAGGAAACAGTCACCGTTGTCCCTGAACCAAGCTCACTTTGCATCGTAATGGTGCCCTCATGCAGTTCCACAAGCTCCTGAGTAATGGCAAGACCAAGTCCCGTGCCTCCATTTTGGTGGTTTACCTGGAAGAAACGATCCCTTACCTTAATCAAATGTTCCTCACTGATCCCAATTCCTGTATCCTGCACAACAGCCACAATCTGACCATTCTCTTCTTTGACCGTAAGGAATATCCACGAGTTCTCATGTGAGAACTTGATCGCGTTGTCCACAATGTTTAAGAACACCTGCTTCAAACGATTCCCATCGCCATATACATTGTAGGCGCGTGTTTCGTCCGTCTCTAACTTCAGATGTACCTGCTTTTGTTCAGCTTTGGCCCATACGTTCAGCATGGTCTCTTGCACAACCTCACGAATATTAACTGTGCCTTTCACAAGCTTCATCTGGTTCTGTTGCAGTTTGGAGAAATCAAGCATCTCCTCTACCAACCCGATTAGCCGCTCTGTTTCCTTCGCGATAATCCCCATACCAATACGTGTTTCTTCCGGATCGTATCCACCTGAATCAAGCGTTTCACTCCAACCCTTAATACTGGTCAGCGGTGTGCGCAGTTCATGGGAAATGGACGAAATAAAATCGTCTTTAATCTGGTTACTACGTACAATCTCATGGGCCATGAAGTTAAGCGTTGACGCGAGTTCGCCCAGTTCATGTTTATAATTCCCTTTGACTCTGACATCCAGCCGTCCTTTCGCCATCTGAGCAGATACCGCTGTGATACTGTTAATAGGCCTTACAATGGAGTTGGCCATTCCAATACTGATAATTAACACGATGGCAAGTACACCAACGCCTACGGCAATAGCCAGTAACCCCATGACAAGTAGTTTAGAGTTTACGGATTCGAGCGAAGTCAGATAACGTACAATGTACGTATTTTCACCACCGAGGTCGAATTTGTTGGCAACTGCCATCACCGATTCTCCGGTGTTGGGTTGTCTGCCAATCCATCGTCCCATATCCCCGTTCAAAGCCTGCATAACGTCGCTCGTTTGTAACATCGCTCGATCTGACTCAAAGGCCGTCGAACTCGCCAGCACGCGGCCGTTCAGATCCAGAATCTCCAGTTCAGTATTGTCTAATGCAAGTCGAACAAGGAGTCTGGACAAGTTGTTGTTGCCGTCTTCTCCATTACTAGCTCTGGCTATTGGCTCAAGAAAGTCTCTGTTATTGGTAATGTGCGTGCTAATGGTATTGTAAATGCTCTCATAATAATACCGTTGCACAGCTAGCATAAACACAAACTCAACAAGCACCAGAGCGAGGAAAACGACAATAAAGTAGTGTAATACGATCTGCCGCGTGATCCCCTTTTTGATCATTGATCCCGGCCCTTCCATTTGTACCCGTGACCCCATACAGTTTGCAGGTATTCAGGCTCGGAAGGATTGTTCTCAATTTTTTGACGTAGACGACGGATGTTAACATCAACAATTTTGGGATCACCCATATATTCTTTGCCCCACACATGGTCCAGTAGCAAGTCACGGCTCAGCGGCGTATTTTCTTTTTCCAAGAAGAACTGAATTAAAGAAAATTCCGTAGGTGTTAATTCAATGGCTTCATTATTCTTTTTAAACTGTTTGGAGATCAGATCCAGTGAAAACGGCCCCGATTGGAACGTTACTTTAGCCGCAGTTTCACGATGTACATTGACACGACGAAGAAGTGATTGAATCCGTGCAATCAGTTCAGTCGGGCTGAAAGGTTTGCTTACGTGATCGTCTGCCCCTACTGAAAGAGCGTATACTTTATCCTGCTCCTGAACTTTGGCTGTCAAGAAAATAATACCGAGCCGTTCGTTCGTTTCACGAATCCGTCTGCATACTTCAAACCCATCAATGCCAGGAACCATAACGTCCAGCAGTGCAAGATCAATATCGGGTACGGATTGCAAAATGCGTAAGGCCTCATGACCATCGCCCGCTTCCAGCACTTCGAATCCATTTCTTTTTAAATTAATGACGATAAAACTGCGGATAGATTCTTCATCCTCAAGAATAAGTACTTTACTCATCAAGTTCTTCCTTTCTATTCAGCTGAGAAGTTTTTACTTAATGCATCCTTGCCCGCCTCAGATTGTGCAACACGCGATGCAATCACCCGATCTTTTGTTCGAGTAATTTCCTTCCAGCTCTTTCCCTTTTCAAGATCCCACTGAGAAAACGTGAAATATTTGATTTCGGCCACGGTTTCATCCGTTTTGATCATCTTAAACCGAATGTATTTTTCCTTCTCCGATTTGGTGTCAATCGTGATCTTGCCATACCATTCAGGCTTTAAGTTCAAATGGAACAAATCCGCATCATCCCGGAACTGGAACGACACAAACTTTTTCCCCTCTTTGCCATCCCACTGGTAGAATGTATAAAACCACATGCGCGAATCAAATACGTAGTGCTCCCAACCTTTTGGTGTTTCTTTTAATCCAAACTCAATAATACCATCATTATTCACATCACCGCTTAAAATTTTGTCATCTCTGTACGTTTGATCCGGTGATTTAAAAGCACTAACAAGTTTATTGTCTTTCACATACATGATCTGTGTAAACGAACTGCGATCATCCAGATCCGCATCAAGTACAATCCCCATTTTTCCGTCAGCGATCTCACCGCCAAGAGCGTTATACACTTCTTTAACCGTATAGTCAGTAACAACACGATCCATTTCCTTAAAGCTGTCATCCTGATACTGATACAAGGCTATGCTGGCAAAACCACTGGCGTTTAGCGAAACAACAACAAAATCACTCTTGCCATCTCCACTTAAATCCAGCGCGTTACCCTGCATATCATCGATAATGACCTGATTGTAAGGCACGCCGCCCAGCACTTGTTCCAAGACTCCGCCTTTATATGAATATGCAGTTAGGGCTTTCTGATCCTGCAAGCTGACACCTACGATAATGTCCGGGTTCCCATCATTCGTAATATCCATTACTTTGAACGATTCCAACTCATTGCCTGGTACATCAAACGTCAGTTTCTTGACCCAGGTTCCCCCCTGCTCTTCCAAAATCATACCGTGGATACGTACATTCTCATTAGGCGTCTCGTAGAAAACAATGGCCTCGCGAATACCGTCACCGTTCAGATCTTCCACACGAATCATGCTGGTATTGCTCATATCTTTGGGCCGAATCAACTTACTTTCAGGCGGTGTTTCCTTCTGCACAATATTATACAGTTTCTCTTTGTCCGTCGACATCATCGGCGGCTTCATTAGAAGCTTGGGGTCACTGATCACTGTACAGCCACTTAGCACGGTTCCGAGCAAAACAGCCATTGTACCTGCTGCCATGCAGCGTCCCCATCGCGAATTAAGCAATTTCATCACTCTTTTCATTAAGCACTCATTTTAAATCTGATTTTTCTCCTGCTGTGTTAATCTCCGTCCTCGTATATCAAAAGCGATCCGGCCTTCTGCGATTCCCCAGATTCGCGAAGCATGTTTCTCTGCTAGTTCAATCGGTAACACGGCAATGACCGTAGCTCGTTCCTCTTCACACAATTTGCGTAACGTTTCCAGCACGGCATCAGCCGTATGAGGATCAAGTCCAATGACAGGTTCATCCGCCAACACAACCTTGGCACCATGAGCAAGCGCCCTTGCAATAGCAACACGCTGCTTCTCGCCGCCGCTCATTTTTTCAGCAAGCTGATGCGCTTTATCCAGTAAGCCTAAACCTTCGAGGTGGTCCATCGCTCCCATGTAGTCATCCGAACGCACCATGCCCGTTGCCATCCTCCATAATGGAGTTTGACCAAAACGCCCGATAAGTACATTCTTCAGCGCCGTTTTTCTGGGATATAACTGTGGGTTCTGTTCCAAGTATGCCCATTCCCGCCGAATTCTCTGTTTACCGCTCCAGCCTTCTTTCAAAATATCCATGCCGTCAACAGTAAAACGCCCTGAATCCCACGTCTCCTTCATCGCCAAACATTTCAGCAACATGCTTTTGCCGCTCCCGCTGGAGCCGACTACCGCAATCATTTCCCCTTGTTGCATATCAAAACGAATATCACGTAGAATCGGAATACGATCCGCTCCAACGGATTTACTCAAGTTCTCCACTCTGATCATCGCGATGTCTCCTCTTGTCCATGTTTTTCCTTACTACTAGTGTACTCGGAAATGGACATCAATTTCCATGCGAACACCAGCTTCTATTTTAACACAAATTCCGCTTCGCGTTTACGCCGAAATAATAGTCCTGTAACACCAAAAATGAAATACAAGCAACCAAGCATCGTAAACATACTGCCAGGTGAAACCCAGTTGATCAACTGACCTCCCAGATTCGGTGCCACGATACTTCCGATCGTAAAGTGAAAGGACGCTACCACATTGGCTGCAGGTAACAAAACTTTAGGTAAAATATCTGCGGCATAAGCGAGTCCCAGCGAGAAAAATGAACCTACGAGTCCTCCGGCGATAAGCAACAGTACAAGTGTCAGCCAGAAATTCGTACCCGCCAAAGGAACTAGCATAAATGCTAAACCGCCACCCATTCCGGCTATCATAAGAATTACTTTTCGACCATATCGGTCACTTAATATGCCGAGCGGAAGCTGCAGGAACAGTCCACCAATCCCTATAAAAGGAAGCAAAGAGGCTATCTGATCCGTATCATATCCCACACGAAGTCCGTAAACGGGAAAGTTGCTGTTCATGCCTGCTTCCATATAACCGTATAAAAGAGCTGGCAACAGCGCATACCATGCCCAAGCGAAACTGCGGCGAAAGCGTCTTTCAGGAAAATGAGCATGTTCTGCTTTTTCCGGCTTGGTATCCGGTAGCTTCATCAGCACCAGAATGAGTACAGCGGCCATGCCAACAAACAGCACCAAAAATGGCACAGCATCACCATACCCGAGCAACTTGATTCCAAATGGCCCGATACTGAAACCCAGTCCGTAAGACATACCGTAAAGGGATATATAACGTCCTCGCTTCTCTGGCGCAGTGACTAACAGCACCCATAGCTGGGCTGCATAATGTAAAGCACTGTCTCCGATGCCGACAATCAGGCGTAGCACAAACCAAATTTTAATATCAGGAAAATACGGGAATAGGATCAAGGGAAGCATAACCAGAATCAAGCCGCCAACAATCAGTTTTTTGAATCCCAGTACCCCCAGTAAACGTTCGGCTGCCAGTGTCATTGCGAATGAGCCAATGTAGAGCGCAGCGGCATTTAACCCGTTTAACCCGGGAGAAACCCCTTGCTGTTCCAGAAAAATGGATAAGACAGGTAGCAACAATCCCTGACTGATCCCTGCTGCAACGATCACGGTAATTAAAATCAAATAATTAAAAGTTGAGGGTGATATTTTAGATTTGAACATCAATGCCACGACATTTCATTCCTCCTGCAAGCGCAAACAAAGAAAAATCGCCATTGCTGACGATCTCTAGGCTGTTATTTATATGGGTATATACTTTCTTTATAAATCGGGTCTAAGCTCCGAACTTGAACATTATAGTGGACAACGCCCGGTAAAACAAGCCATAATAGTACATAAGTCGCTGTGAATACCTAGATGTGACGGGAGGATTCTGCATCATTATGGCTTATCACGTTAAAATTGATGTTTCACCGATATATGAGATGCTCAACAGCTTTTTAGTTTATGTCACGAAAAAGTGGATTCAGCATCTGGACATTGGTCCTGAATGGATTCTGGACGTTGAGCGCAAGCTAAGTTCCAACGTACGTGCTGCGCTTGCACCCGCTGCTACGTGGCCTTTTGACGATTTTGATGTCCTGTTCGCCTGGGCAGCATATAAGAATACCACTTTAGAAAATCAAGACTTTCTGGACATGCTCACAGAGCTTTCGGCTGACGAATTATTTGCGCGCGTGTCTTCATTAATGCCTTCGCTTACGATAGAAGAATCGACGCGTATTCGAAACAGCTACGTCCCATTACTGCGACTATGGGATCAGCACTATTGCCGGAACATTAGCGAAGATCATCGTGTATGGCTTGAAGAGGATGCTGAAGAAAAACGCATTTTGCTCGAAAAAATGGGCCCTGAACTGTTAATAGAATATGCTACCGCAGGTGTTATTGTGGAACCCATCGCTGGATTAAACGAAGTGATTCTGTTCCCAACGGTGCATAACCGTCCTATTAACATGTACTGCTTCTATGAAGGCATGATGATTATTCAGTATCCCGTAGATATACCTGAAGAGAGTGAAGATGAGCCGCCAACGTGTTTGCTCAGGTTCACACATGCATTGGCAGACCCGGAAAGACTTCGCCTGTTAAGATATGTTTCGGACGAACCGAAGTCACTCTCGGAGATGTGTGAGGAGCTTGGCAAAGAACAAGATCCTGTCAAAGATCAGGTTACAGCTCTTCGCATTGCAGGTCTACTGCGTACTCATTTACTAGGAAGCAATCGTAAAGAAAAATATAGCATCAGACCTGACGGAGTATCTGAATTGAATATGTTTTTAGAATCCTACATTCGCATCTAACTCGTTATTTTATTTTATAGGATAGTGAATGATCCGCAGGCAAGCGCAGGCAAGGAGTGAACTAGCATTGACCTTATTAAAACAACATATCTTGTTTGACCTTGATGATACACTCGTATATTGCAACAAATATTTCAATCTTGTTCTGGGAGAATTCTTTGAGAACATGCAACAATGGTTCGACGGACATGCCCTGACCACACAGCAGATTCGGGAGAAGCAACTCGAAATAGACGTGACGGGAGTGAACAAAGTCGGGTTTGCAAGTCACCATTTTCCACAGTCTTTGATTGATACGTATCGATATTTTTCCAAAAAATATGCACGTGTAACATCTACTAAAGAAGAAACGTATTTGAGCAAACTGGGCATGAGTGTCTACACCCAGGAAGTTGAGCCTTATCCGCATATGGTAGAAACGTTGGAAGAACTGAAGTCTGCAGGGCACTCTCTTTATTTGTACACAGGCGGTGAGACCGTCATTCAACAAAGAAAGATTGACCAGATGAAACTCTCCATCTATTTCGATGATCGAATCTATATTCGTCAGCACAAAAATATTGAAGCATTGGAAGGCATCCTGTCCAAAGGCCCTTTTGACCGGCGAGCAACATGGATGATTGGCAATTCACTTCGCACAGATATTATGCCTGCCGTAAATGCCGGAATTCATAGCATCTATATCAAACAGCCAAATGAATGGCAATATAACATTGTTGAACTGCAACCGAATCCGGAAACTTCCATGTATACCATTACAGCACTGGAAGAGGTCCCGAAAGTCATTCATGAAGATATAGAGCAGAAACAACAAAAAAGAACCCTTGGCTAAAGGGTTCTTTTTTTACTTTCAACTATAAAATCTACAGCGGCCTATGATCATGCTTCCTGTTTTTCACCGGATAATTGACCGGTAACTACATCTTTTAAAATAATTCGAGCTTTCACCGTACTTCCATCCTTGCGCTTGAACGAGAGAACTTGCGTACTGCCCTTCTCTACCAATGACTTCAGCATTGTACTTGTTATTTTCTTGCCAGCGTATTCTTTCCAGACGACAAATGTACATCCTTCTTTGAAACGGGAACAGCCATACCCCTTCTTGCCCTCAATAATATGCCCGGAACAACCAGGTGAAGGACATGAAGCAAGCACTTCACGTACACCAGAACTTGCGGTACCCGATTTCACAGTTGTGCCTGTACTTGAAGCTGCGTCTGCCGTTGAAGTCCTGGTCGCTTTGCTACTACTCGTTACCTTGTTACCTGCTTTGTTGCCAGATCCTCTCGCTTTCCCCTTACCTTTGCCTCTCGCATCTTCACCAAAGGCATCAGCAGCAGCGGGAGCCTGTACACGCACTTTTTCAATGATTGATAATGTGAATTTCTTGACATTTTCCATGAACTTGTCCTGTCCAGCTTCACCTTTAGAGATCTGATGTAACCGGCGCTCCCATTGCCCCGTCATCTCAGGCGAAGTCAGCAAATCTACACCGGCACGACGAATTAACTCAATCGCTGTTCGTCCCTTCAGCGTCAGTTCCATCTTTTTCCCTTGCATCGTAATGTAACCTACGTTTTTGAGACGTTCGATCGTAGCCGCCCGTGTAGCCGGGGTTCCCAGACCGCTATCCTTCATCGCATCACGAAGTTCTTCGTTCTCGATCTGTTTACCTGCACTCTCCATTGCTTTGAGCAGTGTGCCCTCAGTATAACTTTTGGGCGGTTGAGTAGCTTTCTCCTTGAACTCACTCTTCGTACATTGAACAGGCAAGTCAGGCTGTACAGCGAAAGCTTTGTCCGTCCATTCCTCTGCTTCCTCTTCTTCATTGCTATTTTTCTTCGCTTTTTTCTTACCAGAAGCACCTTGTTCCTGATCGCCAGAACCAAGCACTACTTTCCAACCGATGAATAATAGTTCTTTCACAGACGTTCTGAACTGATGTTTCTCAACCTCCGTAAGTACCGTATGCTGTTTATACTCGGCGGGGGGATAGAAATGAGACAGGAAACGTCTCACAATTAAGTCATATATATTTTGCTCTTCCTTGGATAGTGTCCCTGGTCGTTTCAGTGTTGGCAAAATCGCATGGTGGTCTTCCACCCGGCTCGGATTGCAGACCCCTTTATTATTTTTATGCACCAATTCCGGCTTTGCGCCCAAAGCCAGCTCACTGTAAGTTCCGTTTTTGAGCAAATTCAATGTTTTGTGCATGCCTTCAATGTTCTGCTCCGTAACATAGTTGGAATTGGTACGCGGGTACGAGATCACTTTATGTTTTTCGTACAGGGCCTGTGCAATATCCAGTGTTTTTTTCGCGCCGTAGCCAAATTTCGCATTCGCTTCACGCTGTAAAAGAGTCAAGTCATACAACCGGTATGGATACTCCTTGGTTTGTTTGGCTTCATATTTAATAATCTGACCTGTCTTGCCCTTTACACTGTTTGCAATAGCCTCTGCTGTTGCTGCATCCGTAAGTTTATCTCCTTGACGTACACCCCGGTATTCAACACCTTCCTGCCGAAACCAGGCCGCCACTTCATAGAACGTCTGTGACTGAAACGCTTCAATCTCCATCTCACGATCATAGATGAGAGCCAACACAGGTGTCTGCACTCGTCCAACAGACAATAGTGCATTATGCCTTGTTGTAAACGCCCGTGAAGCATTCATGCCAATCAGCCAGTCCGCTTCACTGCGTGCCCGGGCAGCAAAAGTCAGATTTTCGAATTCTGCGGCATCTTTCAATCCATCAAATCCACGCCGAATACTTTCAGCTGTCAAATCCGATATCCACAGACGTTTTACAGGCTGACGCAACTTTAATTGCTGCTGAATCAGCGCAAAAATATATTGTCCTTCCCGCCCTGCATCACAAGCGTTAACAATCGCTGAAGCACGCTTTGCGAGTTCTCCGATGATTTTGAGCTGATCCTTTGTCCGTGGATTCGGTACAATTTTGAATTGATCCGGAATGATCGGCAAGTCCGCAATATTCCAGCGTTTGTATTTCGAATCATAGGCATCCGGTTCAGCCAGTCCAAGCAAATGCCCAATCGCCCAGGTGATAATGTACTGTTCCCCTTCCAGATACGTGCGATTATTTTTGGCTTTTGGTTCTATGACGGCGGCAATGGTTCTCCCCATATCGGGTTTCTCCGCAATAACCAGTGTCTTCATCCGTCCATCTCTCCTCCTAAACCGTCACTATGACGGCAAAAAGGGGCCTTCCGCCGACGGAAGCCCCTGCTTCTGAAACTTATTATATCAGATTTTGGATTCAAGAGCACCTATTCGGGATGAATTAACCAGCCGCTGGCTCATCAAGCTCATGTTTTTGTCTGCATTCTTTACACACACCTTGAAAATCAAGTCGATGATCGGTCACAGCAAAACCATACTGACGCAATACCTGTTGCTCCAATCGAAGCAATCCATCTTCCATAATTTCTTCCACACTGCCACATTCCGTACAAATCAAGTGATGATGATGGTGAGAGCCGTCTGTGCTACGCAAATCAAAACGTGCAGCTCCATCGCCGAAGTTAATTTTCTCTACAACCTGCAAGTCACTGAGTAGCTCTAGCGTACGATAAACGGTTGCGAGTCCAATCTCCGGAAACTTTTCTTTTACCAGGAGAAATACTTCTTCTGCGCTAAAATGATCTTTCTCATGTTCCAACAACACACGTACCGTCACTTCACGTTGCTGAGTTAACTTATATCCTTTATCAACCAATTGGCTTTTGATTTGATCAATTTGCTCTGAAATGGACTTGTCCCGATTACTTGCCATACGGGTGCACCTCCGTTATATGTTATGTTACCTATCTTTACTTAAACGTATCTACAGTCATGTACTCAATTCAATGTCATGTTTAGACAGCATCGTCAAAGTTAAAATTCTATTTCCCATTATGAATCAATCCGACTTCAATCTTATTTATAATAATTATAATCTAATAATAAGTCTTTATCTTAGAAAATGCAATGCTCTTATTCACATTGTCATCAGAAATGGAACAATTCAAAGAAAGTTTATTGATCAAAATATATAGCAAATACCCCTCGCATATACGAGGGGTATTCATCGCTTTGTTCATAATGTAAATACTTTATGATGTAAATTAAGAAGACAGAAAGATCGAACAATGGTACTGGTTTATGCCAGTACTGTTGCGCCCATCAAATATTTATCCACTTCACGAGCGGCTTCACGGCCTTCATTGATAGCCCATACTACTAGACTTTGACCACGGCGCATGTCACCTGCTGCAAATACTTTATCTACGTTCGTGTTGTACTTGCCATAACGCGCCTTCACGTTCGTGCGGCGATCCGTTTCAAGTCCCAACTGTTCAACAAGCGTTTGCTCCGGTCCGTCAAAACCGATCGCAATCATCGCCATCTGCGCAGGGAATACACGCTCTGTACCTGGAACTGGCTGATAAATCTTGCGGCCTGTCTCATCGACAATACGTTCGATTTGAATCGTGTGCAGTTCTTTGAGATTGCCCTCTTCATCACCCACAAATTTGGTAGTCATGATGGAGAATTCACGTGGATCTTGACCAAATAACGCTTTGGCTTCTTCTTGTGCATAATCCAGTGTGTATACGTTCGGGAATTGTGGCCAAGGATTGTTAATTGGATCACGCTCCATCGGCGCCTGAGTATGCGTACCGAATTGTGTGATCGTGCGACATCCGTGACGCAGCGATGTAGCCACACAGTCAGAACCTGTGTCCCCGCCACCAATTACAATAACATCTTTATCCTTTGCAGAGATGTAGTTGCCATCCTCCAAGTTAGAGTCCAAGAAGCTTTTTATGCTACCATTCAGGAAATCCATTGCATAATGAACTCCTTTAAGATCAGCACCTTCAATGTTGAACTCACGAGGTTTGGTTGCACCGCCGCACAGAACAACAGCATCATAATCATTAACAAGTTGCTCAGCCGGAATATCTTTTCCGATCTCTGTATTCGTAATAAACTCAATTCCTTCAGCTGCCAGCAAATCTACACGACGTTGTACCACTTTTTTATCCAGCTTCATCGTAGGGATTCCGTACATCAACAATCCGCCGACACGGTCTGAACGTTCATATACGGTTACCGTATGTCCAGCCTTGTTTAATTGAGCCGCTGTTGCAAGTCCCGCTGGACCTGAACCAACTACAGCTACACGCTTACCTGTGCGTTTCTCCGGTGGCTGTGGTACAACCCAACCTTCTTCGAAGCCTTTTTCAATAATGGCTTCTTCAATCGTTTTGATCGTTACAGGCTGACCAATCAGGCCCACTGTACATGATCCTTCACAAGGAGCTGGGCAGATACGGCCTGTAAACTCCGGAAAATTGTTCGTTTTGTGAAGACGCTCCAGCGCTTCCTTCCACAAACCGCGATAAACGAGATTATTCCATTCTGGAATCAGGTTATGAACCGGGCAGCCTGACGTACCGCCAGTCATATCTATACCTGTATGACAATAAGGGGTACCACAATCCATGCACCTTGCACCTTGTGTTCTGAGCTCTTCTTCAGCCATATGTTTATGAAACTCTTCCCAATCCTTGATGCGCTCCGCTGGCTCTCGATCGGCAGGGAGCTGCCGTTTGTATTCCATAAATCCAGTAGGTGTAGACATCTTACGTTTCCCCCATCCGTTCTTGTCTTAATCCCTTCATGCGTATGGCTCTATATGAAATGGATTACTCTTTTACTTGAGTTTTTGTCTATTGTATCACAAAATCTACTCAAAGATATTTCAATTATAGTAGCACTTACGACATTGAATATTAAATGGATTATCCGCATAATTATTTGTATTTTATACATCATAGCTTTCAACTGAACGTATGGTCAATAGCTTAAATTTGGTCTTAAACCAGAGTATAATGTTTTTTTACAAGCGAAAGTTGAGAATAAAAAAAGCGATAACGTCATATAAATGTAAGATAAATTGTCATTAAAATCAAGCTTTTTAGTGAAGTTTATGCTCATTTACGAAAATAAAGCTCAATTTAAAGCTTTACAACGTTGAATTCCTACAGTTTTTAGACTATTCGACCATAAACGAATGTTGATCCAATGTATATTATGCAAAATTCACCAGTCAATGTGTCATATTGATGTAATGGAATACGATTTGAAATGATTGTTCACAATCAATACAAAACATTATATTAAAAAAGACACTGTTCACGGAAAATTCCTGTGTTCAGTGTCTTTACATGTTTTTCTAACGTTTACGCTCGTAAAACTCGAATGTAAAAGGATATACATTTTTCTCATCCTGCTCGCCTTCGATCTGCTTCTTTAACTCCCACTCGCTCCAGTCCACTTCCGGGAAAAACGTATCTCCCTCAAATTGCTCATGAATCTTGGTGACGACAAGCCGATCCGCAAACGGTAGAAACTCCCGATATACCTGAGAACCTCCAATTACGCAAAGTTCTTCACCTTGAGCAGCCTTCAGACCTTCTTCAATCGTATGTACGATCTCTGCTTGATCCGCTCTATAATTCAAGTCTCGAGTCACAACAATATTACGACGGTGAGGGAGTGGCTTGCCGCCGAATGATTCCCACGTATTACGTCCCATAATTATCGTTTTGTTTATCGTTTGTTGCTTGAAAAAAGCCATATCTTTTGGCAATCGCCAAGGAAGAGAATTATGATGTCCAATCACACCATTCTCTCCCATTGCCCATACCAATTCAATACTCAAAGGCTGCACATCCCTTTCATCGAATACGTTATTGTGTTTATACTGCAATCGGTGCTTTGATACCTGGATGATGTTCATAATTTTCAAATTCAAAATCTTCAAATTTGTAATCAAAAATCGAATCAGGCTTACGTTTGATCACCAGCTTAGGCAAAGCAAAAGGTTCGCGCTCTAGTTGCGTTTTCACCTGCTCCACATGATTGGAATAGATGTGCACATCACCACCAGACCAGATGAAGTCGCCCACTTCCAGATCACATTGCTGTGCAATCATATGTGTCAGAAGTGCATAACTGGCTATATTAAACGGTAAACCAAGGAAGGTATCCACGGAGCGCATCGTCAGCATACAAGATAGTTTACCCTCCGCCACATAAAACTGAAACGCAAAATGACAAGGCGGTAATTTCATGTTGTTAATTTCGGCTACATTCCACGCACTCACCAGATGACGGCGGGAATCGGGATTATTTTTGATTGAATCCACTACAGCAGCGATCTGATCTATTTTCTCCCCGTTCGGCGCTTCCCATGTCCGCCATTGTGAGCCGTAAACCGGTCCAAGATCGCCATTTTCGTCTGCCCAGTCATCCCAGATCTTCACACCATTTTCTTTCAGATAAGAAATATTCGTATCCCCGCTCAAAAACCATAACAACTCATGAATAACGGATTTGAGGTGAATTCGTTTGGTTGTTACAAGCGGAAAACCTTTCGATAAATCATAACGAAGCTGTCGGCCAAACACGGATTGTGTGCCCGTTCCGGTACGATCTCCTTTGTGAACCCCGTTATCCAATATATCTTGTAATAAATCGAGATAGTTTTTCATGTTGGTATCTCCTCGCATCTCTATATATGTTTCGCACTCATACCCATCTGGGCCACAGACTTCGAGAGGTCTGTTCATTACTAAAGTGTACCACAATTGAGTACTAGGAAGAAATGAATTCGCTAAACAAGTTGAGGCGTGTATGCTTCTATCATTCTATGGACACCGATATCTTGATCTTCTCAATTACAACTCAAAAAAAAAGAGACAAGCAACGCAATTAGCGCCACTCGTCTCTTTCGAATCTACATATAATGCCGGACGAATCCGATACTTCGATGATCTTAACGGGAGATGATGTGGATCGGGTGACCCATTACCAATTCCGCTGCTTCCATCACGATTTCGCCCAAAGTTGGGTGAGCGTGAATAGTAAGCGCCAGATCTTCCAACGTTGCGCCCATCTCGATTGCAAGACCAAGCTCAGCAATCAAGTTGGAAGCTTCCAGACCAACGATTTGGCAACCCAATACAAGGCCACTTTCTTCGTCAGCAACGATTTTCACGAAGCCTTCTGCATGGTTCAAAGATACTGCACGGCCATTACCCGCGTAAGGGAATTTACCTGCTTTTACTTTGTAACCTTTTTCTTTTGCTTCTTTCTCCGTGTAACCTACGCTGGAGCACTCAGGATCTGTGAATACAACAGCTGGCATACATTTGTAGTCTACTACAGATGGTTGTCCAGCGATTGCTTCGGCAGCCACTTTACCTTCATAAGAAGCTTTGTGTGCCAGAGCAAGACCAGATACGATATCACCAATTGCGAAGATGTGCGGGATGCTAGTGCGACCTTGGTGGTCAACTTTAACGAATCCGCGCTCGTCAACGTCAACACCGATCATGTCCAGACCAAGTTCTCCGTCTGTATTAGGACGACGTCCTACAGTAACGAGCAGGTAATCTGCAGTTACTTCTTTGGATTCACCATTTACAGAATATTTAACAGTTACATCTTTATCCGTTTGCTCAGCGCTTTCCGCTTTTGCACCCGTTACGATTTCGATACCTGTTTTCTTCATGTTTTTAGCTACAAGGCTAGTCATGTCTTTATCGAAACCTGGCAGTACCGTATCCAAACCTTCGATGATTGTTACTTTAGCACCGAATTTGGAGTACATTTGACCAAGCTCAGCGCCGATATAACCGCCACCGATTACGATCATGCTTTTTGGTACTTCAGGCAAGTTCAATGCTTCTGTCGAAGACAAGATGCGTCCGCCAAACGGGAAAGGTTTCAATTCAATTGGACGGGAACCTGTTGCAATGATTGCATTTTTGAACTTGTAACGTGGTGACTCGTGATCGTTGAATACACGAGCTTCGTTTTCGTTGATGAACATGCACTCACCGTTGAAAACTTCAACTTTGTTGCCTTTGAGCAAACCAGCTACGCCGCCAGTCATTTTCTTAACAACGCCGTTTTTGAATTCTTGAGTTTTGCTGAAGTCTACTTTAACGTTCTCAGCGGAGATACCAAAAGCTTCGCCGTGAAGAGCAGACTCATATTGATGTGCAGCAGAGATCAGAGCTTTGGATGGGATACATCCACGGTTCAAACATACGCCGCCCAGCTCGGATTTGTCTACGATCAATACGCTTTGGCCCAGTTGTGCAGCACGGATGGCAGCTACATAGCCGCCAGGTCCTGCACCAATTACTAATGTGTCGATATTGAGAGAAGCGTCGCCTACTACCATATCTTACACCTCCATAACAAGCAACTCAGGGTTAGCGAGCAGCTGTTTAATGTAATTCATAAAGTTTTGTGCTGTTGCGCCATCGATGATACGGTGGTCGAAGCTCAAGGACAGTGCCATTACAGGTGCTGCAACAACTTCGCCATTTTTGATAACCGCTTTTTCGCTGATGCGTCCTGTACCCAAGATAGCAACTTCTGGGAAGTTGATGATTGGAGTGAAGAACATACCGCCAGCAGAACCGATGTTACTGATGGAGATTGTGCTTCCTCTCATTTCATTCGCGCTCAGTTTGCCATCGCGTCCACGAGCTGCCAGATCACGAATGGAATCAGCGATCATCCAGATGGATTTACGATCAGCATCTTTGATTACAGGAACGATCAGGCCGTTGTCTGTATCTGTAGCGATACCGATGTTGTAGTATTTTTTGTACACAATTTCATTTGCTTCTTCATCAATCATTGCGTTCAACGCTGGGAATTGACGGGAAGCTGCAACCAATGCTTTAACGATGAATGGCAAGTAAGTCACTTTTGTGCCTTTTTTCTCTGCGATTGGTTTCATGCGAGTACGGAATGCAACCAGTTCAGTTACGTCCACTTCGTCCATGATTGTAACGTGAGGTGCAGTGTAAGCCGATTTAACCATTGCATTGGAGATCGCTTTACGGATACCTTTGAAAGGTACGCGCTCTTCTTCAAGGCGTTGATCAGCTGCTGCAGCTGCAGGTGCTGCGGATTTTTTCTCTTCTTGAGCCGGAGCGTCAGAAGAAGTTGCCGCTGCGGAAGATCCGCCACCGTTTTTGAAGGATTCTACATCTTCTTTGGTTACTTTACCGTTGTTGCCAGTGCCGTTAACCTGAGCGATGTCTACACCTTGCTCACGAGCAAATTTGCGAACGCTTGGCGTAGCCAAAACGTCTTTTGCAGGAACTGCAGGAACGCTGTTGTTGCCGCCTTCTTGAGCTGCATTGGAGCTTGAAGCTGCCGCAGAAGAACCGCTAGTATCAGCTCCACCTTGTGCTGCGTCTTTCTCTTGTGCACCTTGGTCCTCAGCGGGAGCGTCGTCTTGCTCAGGCAGTTCGCCTTCTGCATCGATAACCGCTACAACTTCACCAACGTGGCAGACTTGACCGTCTTTAGCGAAAACTTCAGTTACTGTTCCGTTTACCGGACAAGGAACTTCAACAACCGCCTTGTCGTTCTGTACTTCCATGATGATATCGTCGTCAGTTACTTTGTCCCCAACTTTGATGTGCATCTTGATGATTTCGCCTTCGTGAAGGCCTTCGCCCAGTTCAGGGAATTTATATTCAAATTTAGCCAACTGAAAAACCTCCTTGATTATTTGCTCCATCCTGAAAACAACCCTTAGCTCCACAAACTAACTGTTACTGCGAGTGCAAATAACTGTCAATCAAGGGGCTAATGGCTGTTTACAGTGCAGCTGCGCTGCGATGTGAATCACCATACTGCGCCTTGCGGCATGTCAGATGATTGATATTAGAAGTTCATGACTTTGTTAACCGCAGCAACGATACGCGCCGGGTTAGGCAACCATGTATCTTCGATTTGTGCAAAAGGATATACCGTATCCGGGCCAGCTACACGCAGAACCGGTGCTTCCAAGTGCAGGATTGCTTTTTCATTGATTTGCGCAATGACTTCAGCTGCAACACCTGCGCTCTTTTGAGCTTCTTGTACAACGATTGCACGGTTTGTTTTCTTAACGGAAGCAACAACTGTATCGATATCGATCGGGCTGATCGTACGAAGGTCGATCACTTCAACTTTGATCCCTTGTTTTTCAAGCTCTTCTGCAGCTTTTACAGAAGTATGAACCATCATACCGTAAGTAACGATGGTAACATCGGAACCTTCACGAACAACGTTCGCTTTACCCAGTTCAACAACATAGTCTTCTTCAGGAACTTCTGCACGGAAAGCATGGTACAGGTTCAAGTGCTCCATGAAGAATACTGGATCGTTGTCACGGATGGAAGCGATCATCAGACCTTTTGCATCGTAAGGGTTAGAAGGAACTACCACTTTAATACCCGGAGTTTGCGTGAGCAAACCTTCCAGAGAGTCTGTGTGCAATTCTGCCGCTTTTACGCCGCCACCGAATGGTGTACGGAATACGATCGGAGAATTGTATTTGCCGCCAGAGCGGAAACGCATACGAGCAGCTTGAACTACCATTTGGTCAAGGGCTTCAAAGATAAAACCTACGAATTGAATCTCAGCTACCGGACGGAAGCCTTGAATACCCAAACCTACAGCCAGACCGCCGATTGCGGATTCAGCCAGTGGTGTATCAAATACACGCTCTTCGCCAAACTCTTTTTGCAAGCCTTCCGTTACACGGAAAACGCCGCCTACATTACCTACGTCTTCACCGAAAAGCAGAACGTTAGGATCACGTTTCAACTCTACGCGAAGCGCATCACGAATTGCTTCTTTCATGTTCAATTGTGCCATTTGCTTCATTTCCTCCTTAAACATTGACAGTTCACATTTGAATTCATACATGTATACCGAGACACCATTACCGGCGCCGGATGTTTATGCTTTATCGGAAAAAACTTATTGGAAATCAGCTTTTTGCTCTTCCAAGTGCTTAGGCGTTTGTTCGAACATGCTGTCGATCAAGCCTGAAATCGTCATTTTCTCGGTTTTTTCCGCTTTTTTGATCTCTTCGTTCACTTTTGCTTTTGCTTCTTCTTTCACACGTGCTGTATCTTCTTCAGTCCACAGACCTTTTTTCTCCAGATATTTAGCGAAACGTGCGATTGGATCTTTTTCGCTCCACTCAGCCTCTTCTTCTTTCGTACGATACTTGGAAGCATCATCAGAAAGGGAGTGTGGACGGAAACGATAAGTTACCGCTTCGATCAAAGTAGCGCCTTCTCCGTTACGTCCGCGTTCAGCAGCTTCCTGAACCGCTTTGATAACAGCGAAGATGTCCATACCGTCAACTTTAACACCTTTGATCCCTGCTGCTACCGCTTTATGAGCGATGGACAGAGCTGCTGTTTGTTTAGCAAAAGGAGTTGTGATGGCATAACCATTGTTTTGTACAAAGAAGATAACTGGCAGTTTGTAAACACCAGCGTAGTTCAGACCTTCATAGAAGTCACCTTCGGAAGATCCGCCATCACCTGTGTAAGTGATAACCACTTGTTTTTGTTTCTTCAATTTGTAACCCATAGCAATACCCATTGCGTGCAGAATTTGAGCACCAATGATGATTTGCGGCATCAATACGTTAACGCCGTCCGGGATTTGTCCACCATGTTGGTGTCCACGGGAGTACAAGAATGCTTGATAAAGAGGAAGTCCATGCCATACGAGTTGCGGAATGTCACGATAGCCAGGACATACAAAGTCTTCTTTTTCAATTGCAAATTCACTACCAACCATTGTAGCTTCTTGACCAGATACTGGAGCATAGAAACCAAGACGACCTTGACGGCCAAGGTTTACTGCACGGTCATCCCAAGTACGGGTAAATACCATGCGATACATAATTTCTTTTAATTGATCGTCGGAAAGCTTAGGCATCATGTCTTTGTTAACAATTTCGCCGTCAGGAGACAGCACGGACAGAGCTTCTACATCCTCCGTGTATACTTCATAAGGAACCTTGCTCATTTTTTTCTTCACCTCAACAAAAAATTTGAATATCAAGTTCCGCTGTTATATTATTATTATACACCTGTTTCACTGCATACGTCAAAGAAATCCGTAATATTTTTATGTTTCCTTTTGGATTGTATGTATAACAGGGGTTTAATATTGGTATAACAGCATAATACATGATTGCGTGTTTGACCCATCCCCGCACCAGGTTAATCTTACCGTATTGCGCGGGTGAATGCAAAAATAACCCGGAAAGGTGACGTTTTATGACGGATTCCCGCTATTTGAAACGTACAATTGTTAAGGAAGAGATTGAAAGCCGTTATCTCGGCGAGAAACGAACCTTACGTATTTATCTCCCCCCAGGCTATAACGAACTGCTTAGCTACCCTGTCGTTTATTGTCAGGATGGCGAAGAGTTTTTCAACTTTGGCCGAATCGCTACCACAGCTAACCGCATCATTTTGGATGAAGGCGCCGAACCTTTCATTATTGTAGGGGTTCAAGTGGACGTCTCTGTAAGGACGCAGGAGTATGCTCCCTTTGGCAGTCGGTTTGAAGCTTATACGAAGTGCTTTGCAGAAGAGATTATTCCCTATGTCGAAGAGAAATATCCTGTAAGACGCTCTCCGCAGGAACGTGTTCTTGCTGGTGATTCATTGGGAGGCAGTGTTTCATTGCATCTTGCACTGAAATATCCTGAGCTGTTCACCCGCGTTATCAGCATGTCTGGTGCATTCTACTCCGCTTCTCAGGAAATTTATGCTGCGGCCGAAGACTTGTCCTGGCTGTCGATCTGGATGATTGTTGGTTTGCAGGAGACGGCCTTTGAAGCCGATACCGGAACGTATGATTTTGTACAGCTGAGCCGGGATACTCGTGATCTGCTGGAGAAACGTGGTGCTCTCGTCTCCTATCAGGAAAAAGACGGGAATCACCAATGGGGCTTCTGGCAAAATGAACTGCCTGATGCCTTGCTTTACTTTTTACAAGAAGGTTAATAGAAGATTGTCTCAAAAAGTTAATGCAGGAATGGCTAAAAGGTTCTAGCTACAATTAAATATTTCGTTGAACAGGCGGCTGCATAGCCGCTTTTCTTTTTCGATTTTTTGGACAATGCGTTGTTACCGCTTACATTCATGCCCTGAAAAAGAAGCAGGAGTTCTAATTCGTTCTGTTCCTGCTTCTTTGCCATTTCACCAATCATAATGAGCTACTCAAGCTTGGCTTGTATTTTATCTAATTAAGATCAGGTTAAAGGATGCTCTTCTTGAATTCTGTTCAGCAAGACATCGCAACCTGCGTTCACCAGCTCGTACACTTCTTCAAAGTTCCCTGTGTAATACGGATCAGGCACTTCTCTCAGCTTTTCGTTCGGCAGCAAATCCATGAACTTGATAATCTCTGCCTCTTCTCCACCTGGCAGGCTACGTACATTCTCTGCATTGGAATTATCCATACATATAATGTAATCAAATTCAGTGAAGTCTGCACTCACAAATTGTCTTGCTGTCATGTTGGCATAAGAGATTTGATAACCATCAAGCAACTTACGGGTACCCTCATGCGGAGGTTTGCCCACATGCCAGTTGCCTGTACCAGCCGAATCAATCCGAATCTGTTCCACAAGCCCCTTCTCCATCACTTTATGACGCATTACTGCTTCCGCCATAGGGGATCTGCAAATGTTACCGAGACATACAAATACAACGTTAATCATGATAAGTTACTCCCCCTTGCTCAAAGTCCCTTGAATTACGGATGGTGCATGTTGCGGAATAAGTTTCTCCGGCTTCAAAACGACGGTTTCGTTAGGCGTCAACGAGCGGCGCGGCAGCTTCCATTTGTAGTGCACGGAACACATCCGGAAAAAGACAACTGTTGCAAAACAGATCAGCAAACCAATGTTTGTTGTAAACCAGCCCATTCCGATGGCAAACCCCGCTGCCATTGCCCATACCGCATAGATCTCGTCACGAAGAACAAGTGGTTTACGTCCGGCAAGAAGATCCCGAATGATTCCTCCACCAATTCCCGTCAGTACAGCTGCAACGATTACAGCACTGATGGGATGACCCATATTAGCCGCATACAATCCGCCCTGAATTGCAAAGGCAGCCAGTCCAATTGCATCAAACAAAGCTTCAGTCCGTTTCCAGTGACTAATCCACTTCAAGGGCAATACAAAAGCAACAGCTACAGAAACCAGCGCAAGCATGATTAACGAGCCCTGACTCCATAATGTTGTTACAGGCACGCCAATAAGCACATTCCGGATCACTCCGCCTCCGAATGCTGTCACAAGCCCAAGTACCAATACACCCAAAATATCATATTCCTCTTCCATAGCTACAAATGCACCGGACATTGCAAATGCGATCGTACCGATAATGCTGAATACTTCAAAAATGTGTAAGTCCAACCTGTTCAAACCTCACTTTTCAAGTCATCTCCATGTCGCTCTCCCCATTGTATCCGCGAGTACGGAAATTGTGCAACCACATTTTGTCGATTATACTGGTTTGGTGTATAGTTTTATAGCTTAGCGCAGGATTTGGCTTCAATTAGAAAATCAAAGGGTGTCCCTCTATAAATAAGGAAGGATGAAATAGAATGGATTATAAACGTATTGTCATCTTCACAGGTGGTCAACTCACGCAGGAATTCCTTCAGGAGATTCAGCCCGATGACGTTATTATTGCGGCAGACCGCGGAGCCTTGTATTTAATCGAACATGGTATCCAACCGCACATCGCAGTGGGAGACTTCGATTCTATAACGGAAGAAGAACGAGAGATCGTAAACAGTAACAGTGTAGAATTCATTGCTTGTGATCCGATCCATAAAGATTTGACAGATACCGAAATGGCATTTGAAACAGCTCTGGATCATGAACCTACTCATATTCTCATCTTTGGCGCAACGGGCACACGAATGGATCACACCCTCGCCAATGTTCATATCATGGTTCGTGCTATGCAACATCATATCTCATGTGCGCTTCAAGATGAGCACAATTATATGACGTTAACCACTTCGAGTGCTGTTGTCGAACAACGCGGTTTTACCTATGTCTCTTTGCTTCCATTAACACATGAGGTCACAGGGATATGCCTGGAAGGATTCATGTACCCTTTGGATCACGCTACTATACGTATGGGACAATCCTTAGGGATCAGTAACAAGCTATTGGACAAGTCGGGCACAGTTACGATTGATAGCGGCCTGTTACTTATTATTCAAAGCAAAGACTGAACACTAAATACTATATTAGTAAGGCATTTTTTAAGTTAATACGAGTCAAAACCCACAGCTCAACGCTTAATTATTACGTTTTTGTAACCTGTTATTTTGTTTCCCAAATCAAATTAAATGAAGAAATCCCCTTGATTATCAAGGGGATTTTTGTTTTATAGTCATTTCTGGATTCGTCAATGATTAATTTTTTGACATTTTTAATCGTATTTTAATAATTACATCTAAAGTACTGTCCTATCAACCTTTTTGCTTATGTATCCAATTTCTAGGGTGTTACAAACCTGTTATACTCGCTCTAGCAACTTAACGAAAACGAATTTTGGAGGTACTAACTACATGAAAACAAACTTCTTCATCCAAAAGGCCGTAACCGTCGGGTTGTGCGCTACACTAGGTTTTGGAGCTGTATTAATGACAAATGCACCTGTTGCACAAGCCGCAACGGCATCCGTATCAACAGGACAGCAAATTGTAAACTATGGTAAAAAATTCACTGGAACTCCATATAAATTTGGTGCTTCAACAACGACAACCAGATACTTTGACTGTTCTTCTTTTATGAAGTACATTTTCAAAAAATATGGTGTAGATCTTCCGCGCACTTCCGTACAACAATCCAAAGAAGGTAAATTCGTCTCTAAAGCCAACCTTCGTGTTGGTGACATGGTGTTCTTCTCGAGCGGCAGCCGCTCTACGGGTTCTAACATTACTCACGTTGGTGTGTATGCTGGAAACGGTAAAATTCTTCACACGTACGGCTCTCCAGGTGTAACCCTGTCTGATCTGAACTCCGGTACGTGGAAAAGAACTTACATTACAGCTCGCCGCGTCCTTTAGTCCATCTGCCTTTATAATTTAAACTGACGACCGGATCAATTGATCCGGTTTTTTCATATCATCCTATCCTTTAAATACCCGGATTAATCCTTGTTTCAAACTGGAGAATGGTGGAATATTTAAAAATCAGCTATCCACCAACATATAACCTATCCCTCGAACCGTCTGGATTAACTTCACCTCTCTGCCTTTATCCACTTTCACCCGTAGGTGTTTAATGTAAACATCAACAACGTTCGTATCCATGGCAAACTCATATCCCCACACATCGCGCAAAATATCTCCCCGTGTGCAGGCTTCATTCAAATGCAAGGCTAAAAACTCCAATAATTCATATTCTTTCGGGGTCAGGTTCAAATATTGCCCTCCACGACTCACTCTACGCGAACGCAGATTAATTCTGAGGTCTTGAACTATAATCATTTCCTCACCTTCATGGGAAGCACTGGCAAACAACCGGAGCAAGCTACGAATTCTCGCAAGCATAACCTTCCAATGAAGAGGCTCCTCCATTACATCATTCGCTCCAAAATCAAGCCAATCAATGACCCGTTGCGGCGAAACTTCAGGAATAATTACGATTAGAGGCGTGGATACACTCGGATTCATCCACCGCTTCAATGCAATTTTATCCTGTTCACTCTGATGCATATCCTCAGACTCTCGATCCACCAAAATAATCAAATGCGGACGAACAGCCCTAAAGTCCTCTATGTCGTTCAACTCATACCATTCTACATGCTTCACCTCATAACCCTCGTCTTGCATGATACGCTCTATACGGCCCATTAAATCCCCAGTACCCACTAATATGATAGCTGTTTTCATCATTTCTCACCCGGCCCGTCTGGTTTCCGTTGCTACTTGGCATGGATTGTACCGTTAGGATGCCATAAAAAGAAAAAGTCCATCCCCGCGGGGAACAGACTTGTCAATGAATGAGTTTTGATATTACAAGTAATTGATGTGGTTTAGCCAAAATATCGATGAACCAGCGTACGCGCTTCAGACGTATCTTTTGTGCCATGAACAAGCACACGACCATCCTGAAAAATGACCAATCGATGTTGACCTGTTGTGAATGACACCAGAAAAGGATTCATTTCCACTTTTCCTTCACCAAGCCGTTCCAATCGATCTGCTGTCTGCGGAAGGTCCAGTTGTATGCGGCGCGCAGGACGAATCTGAACAGTATCCCTACCACATAACACATCGGTTTTCTCCAGATTGGATGCAGAAAGAAACGGGTACGTAGCCGCTGGGCTACATGATGCACATTCTTGCTTTTTTGCCCCATCTACATTAATGGATATGTACTCGTTCCTCCACACATCAAATGACAACAATTTACGCCGAAGAGCAGCTGTGTTACCACTTAGCAACTTCATCGCTTCTGCTGTCTGATTGGCTGTCACCATTTGCACCGCTTGAGGAATGATGCCCGACGTATCACAAGTATCCCCACCAAGTGGTACTTCTCCTAAGAGGCAGTTTAAGCAAGGTGTTTCGCCAGGCAAAAACGTATACGTAATGCCATAGCTACCCACACATCCTCCGTATATCCAAGGTATATTGTGTTTCTGTGCCATATCATTAATCAGTAATCTTGTATCAAAATTATCCGTTGCATCCATGATTAAATCGGTATGCTCCACTAGCTCTTCAAGTTCATCCACGCGCACATCCATCACTTTGGCTTCGATGCGAACGCTTGAATTGATTTCTGTTAAACGTTTGACAGCCGCCATCGCCTTGGGCATACGCTCAATCGCATCTTGTTCAACATAAAGTTGTTGCCGCTGGAGGTTACTCCACTCCACATAGTCCCGATCTACAATGGTAATTTGTCCGACACCGGAACGCACTAGCGTTTCTGCAATACCTGTTCCAAGTGCGCCGGCTCCGATAATTAAAACTTTGCTGTCTTTTAACCTCGCTTGACCTTCTTTACCGAGCGGAGCATATCGTTCCTGTCTGGAATAACGATCACTCTGCTCCGTATGATGTAACTGATCTGTCATGTATGAACCATTCCTTCCACCGGACTGCTTGCTGCTGCATAACGTTTCACCGGAATCATGCCTGCCGTATACGCCAGTCTGCCCGCTTCGACCCCAAGCCGCATCGCTTTTGCCATGGCAACCGGATCATCTGATCCAGATACGGCTGTGTTAAGCAATACACCATCCGCCCCAAGTTCCATGGCATAAGCAGCATCTTTGGGAGAGCGTAACCCTGCATCTACAATAACAGGCACTGCCGCTTGCTCTATGATGATTTCGAGATTATAAGGGTTAATGATCCCTCTACCTGCTCCAATTGGCGAAGCTCCAGGCATGACTGCATGTACACCAAGCAATTGAAGCCGTTTAGCTAAAATAACGTCGTCCGAAATATAGGGCAACACGGTGAATCCTTTTTCGAGCAAAATGCTACAAGCCTTGTACGTTTCAAGCGGATCAGGGAGTAACGTCACTCCGTCTCCGATGACTTCGACTTTTATCATATCACAAAGCCCCGAAGCTCGCGCAAGCTCAGCGATCCTTACGGCTTCTTCCGCAGTCGAAGCACCCGCCGTATTGGGTAGCAATGTGTATTTGCTCAGATCCAGCGTATCCAGAAAGTGTTGCTTGCCCGTCTCCTTCAGATTCAGACGACGTACAGCAAAGGTCAGCACCTGGGTACCTGAAGCTTCCACAGCCTGACTCTGTACTTCCATATCGCTGAACTTGCCTGTTCCAAGCAACAACCTTGACTCAAACGAGTATTTACCAATCGTTAACATCTTTCAACCTCCTAGGTTTTAGCAAGTATCAACTACCAACTACTCAATCAACAAGATTCAACGACGCCTGTGAATCACTTTGCTTAGCCGCCTCCGACAAAATGAACAATCTCAATCCGATCTCCTTCTCTTAGCGTTGTTGTTCCATGGTGATCTTTGGTCAAAATATTGCGATTCAACTCAACCACCACGGTTTTCACTTGTAAGTTAAATGATTGCAGTAATTTGTCGACACGATTTAACTCGTCTTCAACCTCCATCTTTTGGCCGTTCACGATAATGTTCACGACATAACCCCCTTTCTGTTCAATCGTTCAGGCGAAAATGCTTCGATCCCGATCTCTTCGGCACTCTTGCCCTCTACCATGTCTGCGATCCAGCGACCTGTTATTGCACTAAGCAATATCCCATTACGAAAATGTCCATACGCTGCATACAAGCCTGAAATCCCTTCACATTTGCCTATATACGGCAGCCCATCAGGGGTGGAAGGTCTTATACCTGCCCATGCCCGCACAAAGTCCGCCTCCTTGATTCCCGGAACCCAATAACTTGCCGCTCCAAGCAATCGTTGCATACTATTTGCCGATACGCTGTGATCTTTTCTTCCTGGTAAACTGGTTGCGCCGATCCATACCTCTCCGTTTGCTTTCGGAACAATATAGACATCTTCTGCATATACCGTGCGATCGGGTCTGCCTCCAGCCTGATCTGTAGTAAACCGAACGGCCAACATTTCACCTTTCACCGGACTTGAAGGCAAAACGACCCCCACTTGATGCATGAGTTGCTCCCCGTGTAAACCAGCAGCTATGATGATATGTTTGCAACACATCTCTCCCTTAGCCGTTTTAATCCCTTGAACACCATGCTTATCTACGATCAGCTGAACATCTTGAACTCCTTCCAAAATGCGGGCACCCATCATTTCAGCTGACCTCGCATAAGCTCTTGTCAATGACACGGGCAACACTTCGCTCTCCAATGATCGGTAATAAGCGCCGTACGTATCCCGATTCAACCACAACGCTTCTCGTTGCACTGTGCTTCGATCCCACCAAAGTTGCTGCACTCCGGAAGTGGTATTTCGTTTATCCTTGTATTTACTTAGATCACCGTATGAACGAAACGGTGTGATAAATCCGTTGCGCCTTAAGCCAAGATCCATACCTGTTAAAGCGGATATCTGCTCTTTGTGCTTATGAAGTAATTCCCTACTGTCATATGCGGCTTGTGCCATGAGTGGATGAGCAAAATCCTCACTATCTGCTGCCAGCATGCCGGCAGCTGCACATGAAGCTCCGCTGGCAATCTCCGACTGCTCAACAAGCAGTACTTCCTGACCTCGGGATGCCAGTTCAAAAGCAATCGCACAGCCTATGACTCCACCGCCCACAATGATTGTTTCTGCATGAAAGGTTTCTGGTTTCTTAGTTAAAGTTTCGGATAGCGGTAGCCGCTTAAACTTATCTTGTTCACACGATGAGTCGATCACTTCCTCGGGTTGACTCGGTCCTCTCTGTACCATTTTGTCATCTCCTTGTTTGAACAACATTCCGATCTTATTAGGTTGGCGTTATTTCCAACTTTTTGATCGAGAGAAACATTCACTTCACCGCTTCCACAGCCTGTTTAAGAAGCGCAGCAGCATGAGCAGGGTTTGCATGTTTTAACACACTTGAGATCACAGCAGCACCCCTGGCTCCCGCAGACCTGACGGCCCGAATGTTATCCGGCTGAATCCCCCCAATTGCAATAACAGGTACCTTGACACTGGAGCACACTTCCGATAATGCATCTAATCCCCTCGCTACAGAATCCGGTTTGCTTGCACTTGCGTACACATGCCCGAAAAAAAGGTAATCCGCGCCATACTCTTCGGCATTTCTCGCTTCATGCAACGAATGCACCGATATCCCCAACCGGAGCCTCAAATCATGCTTGTTCTCGGGCTTTACCATTACTTTTGCCCTTTCCAGCATATCTTGGCTCCAATGTACTCCTTGATAAAAATAGCCTGACGAATATAGGTTCGCACCGTTGATTACAATGCGGGAAGCTGGAACACCCGCCTCTGCCATCAATTTGGCCCAGTTAAAACATTCCTGTTGCGAGAGTTGCTTTTCCCGGATATGAATGTAATGCACATAAGGCCAAATATCTTTGGCTGCCTTCAACATGGCTGACTGTTCCGCTTTATTCGTAGATATCACATGTAACTCAAAAAAATCTTGCTCTAGTCCACACGTTGGTACAGATTTATCTGTCCGCTTGTACCACTGGTCTGTTGAAGTTTTACCTGATTCATGAGCATCATAATCAAACAACATCAAGGTATGCAATCTCGTTCTCGCTCCTTTCAGCTACAGGCTTGGAGAAGTAGTAATGACAAATATAAAACCAAAAAAGCCACTCCCGTAGGGGAGTGGCTGCGTATAAACAAAGGTTCAGTTCAATCACAAGCGTCTGAAAAATACCTGTTAAACAGTTTGATAGTCAAATCGATAACTGTTTATTTTGATATTGAACCGCTTGGCATCACGATGTAATAAGATCCTGTTCTTACGTTAAGAATCATTTACTATCGTTTTCGCTGAAACGCGCCACTTCCCTACGCTGGTATGATCCAGATCAGGTGCAAAGGGTCCGGAATCGCATTCTTCCATCTCAGCCGCATCGTGCGGCCCCCCTAGTGTTCATATGAAGTTGTAGCCTATATTACCACAACCGGTTTTTTTTGTCATCGTGCTTTTTCGGACCACTCTTCTACATCCCACGTTTTGGTGACCCAGCCTTCATAAAAATCCGGTTCGTGCGATACAAGCAAAACGGTTCCTTTATATTCCTTCAGTGCCCGCTGTAGCTCAGCCTTCGCCGTTACATCCAGATGGTTCGTCGGCTCATCAAACAAGACCCAGTTGCTCTCCCGCATCAACAGTTTGCACAAACGGACTTTGGCTTGCTCTCCCCCGCTTAGCATGTTAAGCGGACGCGTAATATGCTCATTTTTGAGCCCGCAACGTGCAAGATGTCCTCGCACCTCGTTCTGCGTTAGATGTGAAAACTCGTTCCATACATCATCGATCGGTGTAATATTCCCGGCTCGTACTTCCTGTTCAAAGTATGCCGTCTCCAAATAATCTCCAAGAAACGTTTTTCCGCTAATTGGCGCTATTTTACCCAAGATCGTTTTAAGCAGTGTTGATTTACCTACCCCGTTGCACCCCACAATCGCGATCTTTTCACCACGTTCAATCGTCATGGTCATCTTAGGTAGTAATGGATACGTATAACCGATCTCAAAATCAATACCTTCAAAAACGGTTTTGCTGCTTGCGCGGGCATCCTTGAACTTAAATGTTGGTTTTGCTGCTTCGTCTGGTCGATCAATTCGCTCGACCTTTCCAAGTTGTTTTTCCCGGCTTTTCGCTCGACCAGAGGTCGAAGCTCGAGCTTTGTTGCGTTGAATGAAATCTTCCTGCTTTTTGATGTATTCCTGTTGCTTCTCATAGGCATCAATATGCTGTGCTTTCTGCATATCTGCCATTTCAAGAAATTTCTCATAGTTGGCCGCATAACGCGTCAATTTAGCAAATTCCAGATGATAAATGACATTAACCACTTCATTCATGAACTCTGTATCATGGGAAATCAATAGAAAAGCATATGGGTAGTCTTTCAAATATCTAGTTAGCCACTCAATATGCTCTACATCCAGATAATTTGTCGGCTCATCCAACAAAAGGGCAGTGGGTTTCTCCAACAACAATTTTGCAAGCAGGACTTTCGTACGTTGTCCACCACTGAGAGCTGCAACATCCCGATCAAGGCCAATTGCATTTAATCCCAAACCGTTTGCCATTTCTTCCACTTTCACATCAATCAGATAAAAATCGCCCTGTTCAAGCTGTTCCTGAATATCTCCCATTTCTTCAAGCAACTGCTCAAGTTTGTCTGGATCGGCATCAGCCATCTGATCCGTAATGGCCATCATTTGCTTCTCCAGTTCCAGTAGCGGCAAAAAAGCATCTTTAAGCACATCACGAATGGTCTTGCCTGGTGTTAACTTCGTATGTTGATCCAAATAGCCATATCGAACTTTTGGCGTCCATTCCACTTTACCGCTATCCTTAAGCAATTTTCCGGTGAGAATATTCATTAGGGTTGATTTTCCGGCACCATTAGCTCCAACCAAACCCACTCGTTCTCCAGCAAGCAGACGAAACGAAACATTTTTAAATAACGTACGGTCTCCAAAATTGTGACTGACGTTCTCTACTGACAATAAACTCATAAGATGAGACTGCTCCTATCTATATACATTACTTTTAGTTCACGTTCCAAAACCCTATTCTAGCACAGGTTCAGTCTTTTCTGAAAGTAATGACACTTGCGCGGAGCAATCATATTCGAAATAACCTCTGGCGGCTGCCTGCCTTGCAGTTGTAAACACCTCTTCAGCACGAAAACCGGGGTTACAGGTGGCAGGATAATGATATTTTATGCCTGTTGCGGGATCAATCCCGCCAACAACCGCCGTTTTTTTGACTAGCCGGCCTCCACCAATGGCATAATTGTTAATCTTCTGACCCCCTACAGCGATCCCCTGTATAAAAGCCATAATACCCGTATCATTGATCGAATTGTACCAATCTTCCTGCGAGACTAAAGGCATCGTGAATAGATAAGAGACACCATTTCTCCTGGAAAATTCATTATGTCGATTGATTACGTCTACAAGCTCTTCCTGTATTCGGGTCACGATCCGGCTACGCCGCACCTGTTCAAAAGTTGTAGAGTCCTGAAGCAATGGAATCGTGGAATTCGAAGCCAGCTCCTGCTGAAATCCTTCGATCCATTTTCCTGCACCAGCATCATAAGCATACACATAACCGTCAAGTGTGAAATTAATGCTATTTCCGTCTGAATCTGAATATGTATAAGGTTTTTTGGGACTCCACACATGTCTATGAGACTTTTCCATCTCCCCAGTCATCTCAGTTTCCTTGGCAAAAATGTAATAACCATCATAATCCAGAACTACAATCGCTGGAATATAATCAAACATATGTTGAATAGCTTCCTTGTCATCCTGTATGCGCATGTTTAATGCCATCGTTTGGGTAAAGGTGGTCAACGCCAGTTCCTTATCCGCTTTAACAAACTTGGCAGAATCATAACCTGCTTCAGTATGTTGTTTTTCATTCTGGTGCATGACCGCGCCAGCATCCATCACTGCGGTTTGTAACGCTGTTTTGTAGCGATAAGCCAGTTCATTGGCCTCTTGCGCATCTTGCGTATGAAACGAGAGGATATAAAATAACGGAAAGAAAATGAGAATAAACACGATAGAAAGCTCAGTAATCTTCATTCAGTACCATACCTCCATAAGAAGCAAAAACCGCAGAAGCCTGAACTGTACCTTGTAACCATTCTCGTATCATCATGGAAGGTGTGCGGTTGGTACTTTTAAGACTCACGGTGAAGAAGTCACCCATATTGAGCGTATATCTGCGCCCGGGATCATCGACGGACAATGTGCTAGACAACGGATATAACCGCTCCTGAATCTGTGACAAGTAGTATGCATCATGAACAACCTCGTATGTACCCGTGAAGCTACTCTGAATCATCGGATCTGAATACTGGGGGACATATTTTTTGTGTAAATGTTCCATGGATATGTCATAGTTGTTGCCCGTTTGGGCTAACTGTTCTTGAAACTCCGCGAGCATTCGAGGTGAGATATATCCCTTGGTGCGGACAGCATCCACAAATCGTATGACACTCTGAGTCGCTGTCAAGCGTGCAATATCATCCTGACGTTCAGCAGTCTCGGCTGCAGGATACACATAGAGCAGTAAAACGGCAAGCAATACCGCAAACAATTTGGATACTGCATTGATCACGGTCTCTGTACCTCCTTCCAAAAAGAAAGCTTTAACAATTCACCCGATGCACTTCGGTTATATTCAACTCGATAATTCCCATCCAGCTCAACCGGAATCATAGCTGATCGATGTTCAAGTGCATCAACCACATACTCATGACCGTCTAACTCAACATGAACCCCTGTACCTGTCATTTGCCGCACCGTATGCAGAACCTCAGCTCCGGTGTATCCGACAAAACCACCTGTAAGAAGTGTCGTATGAACTCTTCCTTCCATAGCCGCATTTGTTTTCACCCTGTCATTCAAGGCTTCGTTTAAAATACGGATATTCCACTGCCCGTGCAGGCAGGCTGTCACAAAAAGGACAACCGCCGTACAGAACAGCATCATATGCTGTGTGTTCCGGGTCATATTCAACCAGCTCCAGTCAGGATTGCTGGAAAATCAGACCTCTAACCACATTGGATCGGTCTTTAACGATAATGGCCTTAAATTTACCGCTTGGATTAACGTATTGATTGTCC
Source organism: Paenibacillus polysaccharolyticus (assembly GCF_900102085.1). GTDB lineage: Bacteria > Bacillota > Bacilli > Paenibacillales > Paenibacillaceae > Paenibacillus > Paenibacillus polysaccharolyticus. The sequence continues at coordinate 100,413 of NZ_FMVM01000003.1, forward strand.
TTTTCACTCATCGTCTGATTAATGCTGCCTACCTTGTCATCAGGTGCAATGACAGAACCATAGTCCGCATTATTAACGTCCTGAGAGATGTTGAGCTGATTACCGTACCACTGTCCGCCTTTGTTTTTACCTGTAATAACCTGAATACCAAACTGGTCCTTGTCCGCGTATTTCCGTAAAGCATTGGTCACTTGTGATCCACTGATGGTTGTTCCGTCATACACCGTAAATGCTGCCTGAGAAAGCTCGGTTTGAATATCTGCAAAGTTATTCTGGGCTGTTTTCGTTGCCTCCTGAGCCGAAATAAATAACAACACTACAATCGTAATCAAAGCAATCGTCAAAAATATCCCCGCTGCCACCTTTAAAGCACTTGATGCATTATTCATACTAAATACCCTCCTAAAGTGTTATGAATGATTATTTTTCAGTTCTTCGCACAAGCGAAACACTACAGTTTCTGGATTTGTTCATAATACATGCTCATCTGTACAAAACTCATGCCTACCAGCGGAATAACAAGATACATGAAGATCAGAGCGTACATGGGTGTAAAACCGATCGTCCTCCCCCATCCAGCCTTGATATCTATGATTTTGCTGTACTCCTGTTTGCGCTGTTCAAAATAAAAGGCCATCATGCTTTCTAAATCATCGAAAGCTTCTCGAATGGATATTTTACCTAGAGCCAGTTGCAGTTTATCAATCAAACGTTGAAATTCAGGCAAACCCACCTCCTCTTTTAATTGTTCAAGCGCTTGTTCAGGCCCATGTTCGAAGTGCAACAAACACTTTTGTAGTGGCCTTTTGAAAATGACAGCGAATCGATTAAGCCATTCTACGATCTCCTCCACAGACATTCGATCCATCTCTCGTAAAATCGAAATGACTGTCTGAAATTGATAAATTTCATGCCTCATATCGAGCCTTCGCATTTTACGCTGGAACAACATAAGCCAGATGGGCAGATTATATCCCCCTATACCTATAAGCAGTGCTAAAACAATCTCCCACCATCGCATATATTGGTTGTTATATGCTTCGATCTTGTCTATAATCCGCTGAATTGTTGCCGTCTGAGCATCATGATTAAGCTGGGCTGGTGCAAGTTGCAACAGCGCATTGGAAATATCCTCATATGTGGTTGCTCGCTTCATCTCAACATACGCCATAACTTTTCCATCCAGTGCGGTCTTCTCTCGGGCAACTTTCAAATCTGCCTCTGACATTGCACCAAACATGCGGTCATCCCTGATTGGATCGTGCAATATGTGATTCCGCTCGACTTGATGTAGCAAAAGAATCAAGCCTACAGTCAGAACCAGACAACTTGCGAATAGCAATAATCTGCGAATAGCTAACCATTCGTATTTCAGCTCGGTACTGCTCTCTCTCATTAACCTGATCGTCTGATTGTAAGGAGTTGTTCCTGGTTTGGCTGCAAAGAGTATCGCCAGCCTCCGCAAAAAAAGTTGCTTATACAAAAAACGATCCAGTCTGTATTGTTTCTTCCCGGAACGGTAGCGGGTTTCATCATATTGCTGAAGACGCTGTAATAGCAAGTAAGCAACAATGATGATAATGTATATGGATATTTTAGTGATAAAACCAAGTTTGCTACGATAAAAATCATCCATCGTCGGGAAACTGACCCGAGCCCAACGCTCAATTGGCCCTGTAAAGAGTACAGGTACAAGAGCAATCACGTTTAACCCTTGTAGCAGATAATCAAGCCTATCACGCCTTAATATCTCCAGGTGTATCTCCTGAGTAAGATTACCTATACCTTTCAGATAGATGGAGCCCTGCTCCTTGTCCTTATCTCCGAACTCCATCACCATATAAGATACCCCGGCAAAACCTTTGAGAAAACGGTTGGGTGCCACTTCATAATATCGTTCAAGTGCTTCATTGGGGTCGGGAGAAGTCAACGCTTCATAGATTAGCCTCACCTGCTCGGCAGCTTCTCCTGTACCTGCTTCGGACGCTTCATAGAGCGCTTCCTCAACCATCCCATGCTGATGATACCGATGTCTTACATCGGCGAACAAATCTAGCATTTGCACCAGCAGTTTTTTCTCCATACGACTCAGGCACATATCTAACACAAGACTGTTCAGCACGATAGCACACAGCGCAGCCAGAAGAATAAAAGCGATACCTGGCTGTAACCAAAACAACACTGTACTAACACTTCCGTACCCGCCCATAATAATCAGAACAACAGTCATCGTGACTCTGCGAAGCGCTGGTTCATCACTGGCATAACGATATGAGATTCTTTTTTGCACTTGCAAAATATACGTGGAAAGCAAGGGTATCTTCATACCGACTTGATATGCCTGCAACAGGAAACTTCCCCAATCTCTATACTTCTTACCTTGAAAATTCACGATTTTCCCCGCAGCGTACATCGAGGTTAACTCCCTCTGCCTCAGCATACGAAGAATGATCAGCGTGATGACTAAACCAACTACACAAAAACCGACTACAACCAACAATAGCCATTTAATGCTCATAGGTTTCACCCCAGTGTTGTCCAATAAACCGCCCAAACTTCTCGGCATCTGGTAGCGTCATCTGCTCCTGCATGTCTTCGATGCTAGAAGCCGAGATCGGAGCAGTAGCCACATATTTCCCATGACGATACTCTACGACATTTCTAAATGTGAACCCCGCCCTTTCTTCCATACTTTCCGCTTCACGGAAATGGGGAATACATTCAGTAATCCGCTCAATATATCTGTGGCCCTCTGCATCTTTTTTCATATGAACATCAAAGTTAATGACACTGACAACCTGTTCTTCGGCAATATGTTCATGCTGAAACATGCCTGTTTTAAGTAATGAATTCCGGAGTGAAAACACCAGATCACGGAATGTCTTGGCGTGATGCGTAAACAGGGTAAACAAACTCGCCACCTGTGACATCTGAATCATCCAGGCAGCCACCTCATCACTCGCAACCTCACCAAGAATGTTTACTGTCCCATCTGTTTTTTTCTGTAAATCTAGTCCTTGCTGACCCGATATATGTTCCGTTTCCCGAAAACTCAGAATGTTACGGCGACTGTATATCCGTCTTAATTGCAACTCAAATGCCATCTCCTGTACACGCAAAGTATAGGAAGCATAGATATGTTTCACCATCGCCATCAGCAATGTTGTTTTACCAGAGCCCTGTGCACCGGTTACTGCCGTGATCCGACTACCTTTCATCAAATATTGCAACAGTTCTATTGGTAATTGTACGTTGTTACCTGTAATCAATTGTTCAAGGGAGGCGTTGGGAATATCAAACTTCCGAACAAAGAATGCCCAGGATTCCGCAAAAGGAGGACGCACAACGACAACACGTGAGCCGTCTTTCATCTCATTCACTTTATAACCACTTGCTTCCGATAATTGACCAGGATAATTGTATTTATATATGTTCTGACACACTCGTTTCAATTCCCGGATACTGCCAAAGCTTAAGAAAGACAAATGAATAGACTTCCCTTTATAAAAAATCCATACACTCTCCATCCCGCTTAGCGGTTGCTCGTTATGCTCATCCTCAAAAGCATGTTCCAACAGATCATTCCATGAAGCCGGTACATGATTTCCCGTATGTGGCAGTATTTCAAGAGCCCCGCTTACCCCTCCACTGACACCATCGATCCGTTGATCCCTGATTTCATCTACTACCGAGAACCCTTTATATTGCTGATATATACGCTGCACGATAATTTCTACCTTTTCTCTAAATCCCAATTCCCGGTATTCACAATCAAAAACATGCTGGATATCTTGATCGGAAATATAGTAACTTCCGCCATCTTCTGAGCCTTCTTCCAATCGGAGTTTACCTAAATCATAGGTATCAATCATTCTGGAAAGAGCATCTACCCCAAATTGCTCACGGTATAAATAAAAGATGATCTCGAAGCGGTCTTGCACGCTTAACCGTTCTGGTTCAGCAAACATCATCACTTCATCGACGTTGGATTTATTCAAACCAATACTTCGTGTCAACAAGTCACTAATCAGGTTTTTGACATACGTCTTGTCACTGATGCTTCCTGATACACAGCTTTTGAGCGCCTTTCTCATCTCAGCTCGTTGATTGATTCTGCGGCGATACTCTTCTTCATGTAACCCGGCATCGGCAAGCTGGCTATGGCTTATTTCATGCAATGAATTTTTCACTTGTTCAATCAATGTCTCAAACGTAAGGTACTCTTGCTCAGGTATACGTTCATTTTTTTCCCGCATATAGGCTCGATACTTGAACCATACATACCATATACCTGTAATTAGAATCATTGTGATGAATATCGCATTCCAGACCACTAGAGATTCAGGCTCCCCTTTCCAGCCTCTTCAGCACAGTACGCATGCCCGTACCATCCATAATCAGGCGAGCGAGTTCAGCCATAGCTGAGGCAAAACTCCCTTTTTGAACTTGTTTTTTCTCAGTCAGACTCTCCAGTTGCAAGTATCTGGCGACATCTCTGCGGTTGATCGCATCCAGATACCCGGTCGTATACGGGACAGCGGAAAGACTTCCCTTGTATCTAAAACCACGCTTTATATTGGAGAGTGTAGCACGAGAATGCGAATCATATTTATTGATAAGTACATGTAGCTTCCGTTCCGTTATTTGTTCAGGCAGGATCTCTTCGAAAAAGTGTTCCAGATGCCTCATATTCTGATTCAGAACAACGACAACAACATCAGCCTGCTGCACAATAAGCTGTGAATCAACATTAGATTGCCCTGCATCCAGAAGCACAAGATCATAACATTGATTAGCAGTCTCCAGCAGTTTTTTTAACAACTCCTCTTTTTCACTCACAGAGCGCTCCTTTCTATAGATGCTCCCAGTCAGTAGATCAAGCTGCTCTTTCAACAGCGGTTTGGTGTAATCTTTCAGGTTGTGCTTGTTAAGGCTACCACTAATAAACAGCCGTTCGACAGCATCCCAACCATTTTCTTCAAAAGAATATGAGACATCGGCTGAACTCTTCTCATCCTGAAATATTCCTGATTCTACACCATAATTTGCCGGACCTGTGTTGACAAGCAATACTCTGGCTCTATACTGGAATGCTGTCGCATAGGCACTCATTAATGCACTTGAGGAACATCCCGTTTCAGCAAATGGACTCCAAAAAGCAATCGTACTCATGCCCTCATCCTCCCCGCTTCTTTGATCGCACGGCGGCTGCTAACGCTCTCCCACCCGGTCAGTTGTTCCACAACACGACATAAGGATTTTTTGTAATTTCTGGACAGTGGGCCGAGATTCACACGGTGGTAATGTTCATTTTCAAGCTTGACCGCAGCACTTAGTTCATCCCACGGGAGGATCAGGGACTCCCCGGTCCAACGAAAGGGAACACCCTCAAGGTAGGCCCACAGATAACGGGCTTCAAGTCTACAATCCACTCCATTAATCAGCATTCGTTGGAAAGCCAGCTCTTCAGGAAACTCATGCTCGTTGAATAACTTTTCCAGCCACCCTTTCCCTCGTTCCAGATTATATCGTTCATAATCGCTCACCCAGACGCGAACTTCTGCGGTAAGCCATAAATGACGTGAAGCAAAGTGCAAGGTCTCGATGTCATATAACACATAATCATAACCATCCAGGCTCTCACCGTTGATCTGCAAATGCTGTTCTACCGCCATTGAAGTAACAAAATGACATGCAATATCAAATCCCTCAAATTCCACAACTCGTAATGATTGCTGATGATCTCCGACACTGTATCCATATTTTTGTTGCAACGTACCGTCCACTAAGAGAACCCGCTTACCTGTTGAAGCAAGTATTTTACTCAGATATAACATCAGATCATTTTTCTCACATAATCCTGCAAAAATCCAAATGTGCACTGATCAGCGCCCCTCAATCTCAATTTAATGTTGTTATAAGAATTAATGATTTAATGCAAATTACTCATTTCCCGTCAGCAATTGCTGTTGCTCGTTCAAAGTTGAAGATTCAATAACGTCCGGTGCCTCTCCCGTGTGATCTGTTCCCCTATTGCCTGATCCGTCGTTCCAGATCGTTCCTTGATGCTCAGATGAATCTTGAACTGTTGGCCTTTTATTATACGTAACAGAAGACTGTGCCACATCTTGTTCGACACCATTAGATGGGGCTGACATGGAGGCAGCGAGCGAACTTTCGAGTGAACTTCGAACTTGTCTCGATAATTCCTGCTCGGCATGACGAACGATGTTGGGATCACTCTCCAGTAGCTTTAACACTTCGGAATTGGCTGGATACGTCGGAATAGCTGCTGTCTGAAATTGTGGTTCTACATAGGTTAGAGCGTAGATTGAAGCTTTATGTAAATAGGCATCCACGATTGCACTGGACAACGACAAAATTTCTTCTTCTGTCATCGTAATCCATAGTGTTGCTGCGTTTAACCGTTCCACCTTTTTCTTGGACAAGAGAATGTAGTCTTGACCTGTAGGAAACTGAATACGTACGTCGATCATGTCTCCTTTGGCTAGCGAAGATGGTAGCAATACCACTTGCAACTCGCGATTTCTTAAATCAGCCGATGCAGGTGTTCCCTCATATACCATCTCCGTTGTAATCGCCGTTCCTTTTTTAAGCTCAATTTTAGCTGACTGTCCTTCCAGCTTTTGCGAACTAGACCATAGATTGCGTGGAGCCTGAGCGTCCGGTATTGCAATCAGTTTCAGATCCTCTGGTGAGATAAGTTCTCCCGCTTCGATATCCCTGATGGTTACCCACCCTCGGGCACCAGAATTCCACTGCTGCAACAATTCCGCTTCTTTCTCCTCATACGCTGATAGATAACGGGCCTCCATAGCTGATCTGACATCCTCTTTGGTGCTCAGCTGATATACCACATAACCTCCAAAAATCATACCGACAGCTCCTGCTCCAATCAGTCCTGCATAAATCAGTTGACGACTTTGTTTTCTTAATTTGGACAAAAGAGGCTCTCCTTTCCTAATCTCCTCTACTCATGTACTTTTTAAGTGAAAAAAATGAACGTTTTGGGGTCTGCCCTACCATTAAATGCCCTAGAATTTGTGAGAATACCCTATCCATATGAACATCCTTGTCAAATGGGTCCTGCTGCAGTGGTAATCCGTATACGTGGGATGTATCCAGTGTTCTACGTACACGCTCCACTGCGTCTGTTGCGGCGAGCGGAAGGCAGTATATCCATTTCTCTCGGGGAAAGCGATAATGCGTGCGTACAAAAGCTCCAATCTCCGCTTGTTTCCATTCAGCACCAGAACCAATAATGATAGGCAGATCCGCGCGTAAAAACTCCTCTAATCGATTCTGATCCTGTCCGCTTCCTAGATCCATCACAATAAATTGATAGCTGCCGCCCAGCAGGGATAAAATATCGGCCCGGCCAGACTGCTTCCAATAATGCACGCCATCCACCGCAAACTGCCTGCTTGATGCTACAGGTTTACCACCTAGCGCAATGTGCTGGATACGTGTAAATGATTGAGAGCGAGGCGACATTTCGATCACTGCGACCTTAAAGTTCTGCCTCTCCAGATAATGGCTGATCGCTATAGCTGTATGAGTAACTCCAGCACCAGCTGAAACCCCGGTAAGAGCAATCACTCTCGTACCCCCGCCAAGCGTTAGTTGTTGATCTACAGGCGAGGACATCATTCCCGGTATTCGAAGCAGCTCCTTCCTCACCTCATTCGCCGTTTGAAACCTTTCATTCACGTCATATCGTAGCAATCGTCTGACAACAGGGGCGTATGTTCGCGGGACATCACTCCGTATAGAACTTTCTACGCCTTGAATCCATTCGGTGTAAGCTCCACTCGTCATTAGATACAGCATCAGGGCTCCAAGACCATATAGATCTGAACGGGCATCCGTTTGTCCGGAACCATATTGTTCTGGTGCCGCAAATCCGGCAGTCCCGAGTTTAACCGTATCTTCAGCAAGATGCGTCTTATAACTGCGGGCAATGCCAAAATCAATCAAGCGCACTTCATGCTCTGGTGTAATCATAATGTTGGACGGCTTCAGGTCTCGGTAAATGACAGGAGGATCCAAGTTATGCAAATAACTTAGAACATCCAGTAATTGAAGTACAAATTCCATCAACTGTTCCACCGGAATTTTACCCCGGCACTGTTTGAAGTAGTCGCTCAGCGTTAACCCTTCAATATATTCCATGACAAGGTACGTATAACCGTCATCGTCAGGAGCAAAAAAATCAACAATCTGCGGAAGTCTCGGATACCGAAGTGATGTCAACAGAGCCGCTTCTCTCTCCATACTGCCTTCATAGGGCATCTTCGTGACACTTTCCTTCACAGCCCAGATCTTACCTGGCAGCTTCAAATCCTCTGCCTCATACACATGGCTCATTCCTCCTGAACCAAGAATCGATAGGATGCGATATCTACCTCCCAGCAGGCTCCCGCGTTCCAGCCTCGCCGGATGTCTCATAGGTCTACCTCCTTCCAAACAACATAAAAAGGGAAAGCTTCACCGATAATGAGCACACTGGAATTCCAGTCATGCTCACTTCGGGATGCTTTCCCTCAAATTTATTGTCGTTATGGTTAATATTGGTATCATTATAGTACACATAATCAACCGTTGTAAAGCAGAATATTTTATAAGTTAAATGACTTAATATTTAATCATATATAATGTGATCTCTTCACGATTATGAAACAGCTGCTTTGAACGCTGAATCTGCATCCGTGAACGCTCAAACGTATCGATCACTTCTTTTATAAGCGCAAGTGGTTTTTTGTGAAGCAATTTCACCGTAACAATGGCTGTCCCACCGGATTGGAGACTATACAGAAGGTCAGATACCAGTCTGCTCATCAGCTTCGGACTCCAGCTCATATCACATACAAGCAGATCGAATTCACCTTCGCGGAAACGCACATCGCCTGCATTTTTTTTCAAAAACGTCAATTTAGGCGAAGCGAGCAAGGTTGCATCCATCTTTGCCGGGTCTACTGCTGTTACCTCAAGCCCGCGCTCAAGCAGAAATGATGTCCATCCCCCAGGTGCTGCGCCAATATCAAGTGCCTTGTGAAACGAAGTAAAATCAATACCAAACGTTTGCTCCGCTTCAAGCAACTTAAACTTGGCTCGTGAGATTTGTCCTTCTTCCTTCTGAAAACGGATCGCTCCACCACTCCAGTCGGACAGATTCTGTTCGGGTCTGGATACACCTGCATATAACATATCATTAGCAGCAAATACCGAAATGACATATTCCGCATCCCGAATAACCCATTCACAGCCTAGATCACCCAGTTTTTCCGTCAGCATTTGTTTCAAAGAAGCTGCGTTTTCGCGCCAAAAGGAACCCTCCGTTTTGCGAGTTTGCAAGACGACCTGCGCACCAAACAATTCCTTATGGTTCAGAATAAATGCAATCAATTTCTCCAGAGACTGCTCCGCATCCTCTGTGTTCTCTTGAAATTGAACAGGCTGAATGTGACGCAAAAACGTTGGAGACTCTTGCGAAAGTCTAATCGATACTTCTTCCTCTGCAACTGGTAAACCAGCCAGTAGAATCTCACCTGGAACCAGCACCGTGCTTTTCACTGCTCCAAAAGTGCGACGCAGCTCCTCCTGCGCATAAGGTGCAAAGCCGTGATTGGCCGTGCATATAAAACGGGAAAAGTCTGTTTCTCCCGAAAGTGATTGTGTACTCAACTTGTGTTACCCTCCAGAACGTACGTGTATCCATGGACGATCCTCATGCCACTGAATTTCCACCGGAATATCATACGTATGCTTAATTGTATCTTCTGTTAAAATCTCATGTTTTGGCCCCGCCGCAGCAATGCGTCCATCACGGATCAATGCGACATGAGTAAACAACGGCACGATCTCTTCCACATGATGGGTGACGTACACCACCGTCATATTCCGCTGGCGCAGACGATCAATCTCAATCAGCATCTTCTCACGTTCATACAGATCAAGGCCAGCACAAGGCTCGTCCATAATAAGCAGCTTTGGTTCAGCCATTAACGAACGTGCCAACATGACTTTTTTGCGTTCTCCCTGGGATAACGTTCCCAGCGGGTGATTTGCCAGTTTTGCGAAACCCATCTCCTCCAGCAGCTGCATCGCCTTTGTTTTCACTTCATCTGGAATCGTCTGATAAAAACGCAAAAAAGCATAGGCTCCTGTAGCGACAACCTCCCATACCGGATCACGTAAGGTCAGTTTTTCAATCAGTGTTTGGCTGATATAACCGATCTCTTTGCGAACCTCCCGGACATCGCATTGCCCGTACACATTACCGAGCACTTCAATGCGTCCCGAACTTGGAAACATATATCCATTCATCATTTCCAGCAGTGTAGTTTTACCTGATCCATTACGCCCCAGGATGACCCAATGTTCGCCTGGTTCAATGCGTAAATGAACGTCATCAAGTATCTGATTTTCTTCGCGACGAAGCGAGATATTCTCCATCACTACAACACTCATTTTAACACCGCCTTCCGAATCTCATTGAGCAGATGCTCAACCGAGTTCATCCGATAGACCATCCTGGGTACATCTTGGTCACCATCAAACAACATTAAAGCCGGTACACTCGAAATCTGAAACTGCTGCACAAGCTCCGGAATATCATGAATATTCATCTCATATAAAACACCTTCTGGCAACATATGCTCAGCGACCTCCAGCATACGACGTGCCGCTGCACACGTTCCGCATAACGGAGTATAGATAAATACCGCTTGAGGCAACCCTTCCCATACACCGCGCATTACCATTTTAGACGTAATCGGCTTCATAACTTTTCAGCCTCCGCAGCCACTCGCAACATGACTTCACCTGTCATCGGACCGTTATGAATTATAACGGAATCAGGTTTGTTGCTATACAACATCTCGTACATCTGGCGTTTTCCGTACATACTCGACGTATGTAAATAGATCTCACGCGGATAGAGCCCTTCCCGTACAATCGCCGCAGCTACTTCACCGCCATTCATCGAATCCGGCCCAAGTTCATAGTCCAGCGATAGAATGTCTACTTCGCCGTCTCGCAATAACAAAAGGCATTCCTCAGCATTGGTAGCCAGAACAAACCCTCTTGGACAAGAACGATAGTCATCCAGAAAAACATGCATCGTCTCGCACCTCCCAACTTATAACCACGAACGCATGAGCTGTATATCTTCACTGTGCGTTCCGTCTTCTCCTGTTTCCGTCTCCATTACAACTACCGCCTGCTTAATATGGGGTGATTGCAGCAGTTTCTTCATTGATTCATAGCCCATATGTCCATGACCAATTCTCGCATGTCTGTCTTTGTTCAGACCGGATGCATATTTGGAATCATTAAAATGAACAGCCGCCAGGTCATTCCAATATTCCAGCTGCCTGCCTTTTTCCAACAAAATGCTCTCATCTCCAGCCTTCCACATCCCTGAAGCAAAAGCATGACATGTGTCGAAACAAAATGCAATATGCTCAGGGAATCGACTCAGCTTGCGAATCTGGATCATTTCCTCCATCGTTGTCCCCATGGGTCCATGATCCCCTGCCTGATTTTCAAGCAAAATTTTGGATTCGCCTTGCCACCCTTCCAGCGCAGTGTCCAGACAGTGAATCAAATTACGATATCCCTCTAGCGGATCTTTCGTCTGTATATGGCCAAAATGAACAACCGTTCCAACCGAACCACATGCATTAGAAATCTCAAGATCATTGCGAATCGATGAAACAATAGCATGAAACCCCGCCTCTCCACGGGTCATACCTAGTGCCGGATTGGTAGGATAAGGTGAGTGAGCAATGGATGCCATACCATGTTCTTCACACCAGTCCCTGCACAATGTAGCATCTTTTCGATCAAGACTTTTCAGGCTAAGACTGCGCGGATTTTTCGGGAAATACTGAAAAGCCGTCGCTCCCATCTCATATGCTCTCTTGGCCGCCTGTAAAAATCCACCTTTAGTGCTTACATGTGCGCCGATGCCGGTTTTAGGCCTCATGCTGACATTGCGGACAGAAAAATGCCTTTTTGCCCGTAATTTCAACTCGTTCAATGGTTCCCCCGCAGCGAGGACAAGTTTCACCCTCCCGGTCATAGACCCGGCACTGCTCGTCAAACTTTCCTGTTTTGTTGTCTCCCTGCATTAGCGGCATTTCCATATAACCGCCCTCGTGCGCAGCCTCACGTAACACCGATTGCATAGAGTGATACAGTCGCTCTGTCAGTTCAGTCGAATTTGCAATGTTCTGCGTTTTTGAGCTTGGTCTAAGTCCCGCAGCGAAGGCGATTTCATCTGAATAACAATTGCCGATGCCAGCGATAATATGTTGATTTACCAAGGTTGTTTTGAGTGTTCCCCGGCGACCTTTAAGCAGTCCAGCAAAACGTTCCTTATTCATTCTTCGATCCAGAGGTTCTGGACCTAGATCGGACATCGCTTCTTCTGTCTCCTTGGAAGTCATCAGATGCAAATACCCAAGACGCAAACCGATGAAGAACAGAATATGTTCTCCGAATTGAATCTCTACCTGTGTGGTGCGGTCAGGACGCTCGTTCTCTGTTCCCCAGAACAACATGCCACCCAGCATAAGATGCAACACAAGACGTTTGCCGTTTGCAAGGTGAAAGATCAGATGTTTAGCGCGCCGTTCCACAAATATAATCCGATTGCCTGTTAACTCATCTATGAACACATCAGCAGTCGTATTGATCGTCTTTTCACGGTTCACAACCACCCCTGTTATCGGTAAATCAAGTATATGCTCGGACAATAACATCCTGTAATTTTCCATTTCCGGTAACTCTGGCATTCTTTATCTACTCCTTCTTGGTAGCCTGGCCTGCCTTTTGGGCTAACCATGCAGTCAGTGTATTCAAATCTTCAAAAACATGATCTGGACGTGCTTTCACGGCCTGAATATGTCCATCCATATTTTCATGTGTAGTAATACCTGTCAGAACAAGTATCGTTTCACAACCTGCTGCCACACCTGCAGCAATATCCGTGCGCATATTATCTCCGATAACAGCCACTTCTTCCGCCTTCAAATTCAGCCGACGGATGGCTGATCTCATAATAATGCTTGAAGGTTTGCCGATCACCGTTGGTTGCACGCCGGTCGCTGCCTCGATGGCAGCCCCAATCGTACCCGCGCCAGGCGTTAATCCATCATCAGCGGGAAGTTGAAGATCCGGGTTAGTCATAATAAACTTAGCTCCCCCATTGATCCAGCGGAGAGCCTTCGTTAATTTTTGATAGGTAAAATCACGGTCGATGCCTTGGATCACAACATCTGGCTCATCATCCGTCAGAATTAAACCCGCTTCTTCAATGGCCTGTAACAGCCCACCTTCCCCGATGCATGCTACCTTCGCCCCCGGAAAATCTGCAGCAACGTATTCAGCCGCGGCAACCGCAGAGGTACATACCTCGGAAGCATCCGCTTCTATCCCCATGCCATTCAAATGATCAGCCACACCTTGAGGTGTACGGGAAGAATTATTGGTCACGAACAAATAAGGTACTCCCTGCTTTCGCAACGTGCGAATGAGCTCATCGGCTCCATCAATACGATGCCTGCCATGATACAATGTACCATCCAGATCGATCAGATAGGCCTTAATCATACATTGCACTTCCTCTCTTCATTCCATCATTCTGTTAACATTTCATCCCCTTAACAATATCAGGCGATGCAAACTAACCTTTATACTATGTATTCAAGCATGTAGGAGGGTTCAGCCTCATAGAAAGAGGCACATAACAAGTCGAACCGGATCGAACACAGACGGTTTAACTCGCGCGTCTTCTGTACAAGCTTGTCATTTCCTGCGCTTTCCCGGAAAATAATTCAGAAAATTTCCCTGCTCATATTGCCCATCCTACACGCTTTCTGAACAGATTGCAAAAGGGACCTCGGGAATATTTCTCCCTCAGTCCCGTCTCACTCGCCGGTTGTTGATATGACCTGCGTCATAAATCAAAGCCTCTGCTTTATTGCGAAGAATCATGCTTCCCATGAACCACAGGAATCAGTTGATGCTCGTTCGCAAGCCTTGTGTTCGGAAAGATGCTCTTAGCTTCATCGAGTAGTGGCTGAAGCTGTTCCTCATCTTTATAACGGGAACTGAAGTGAGTCATAATAAGCTGACCCACATTCGCCGCTAGGGCCGCTTCCGCCGCTTGTCTGGACGTACTATGATAGTACTCATGAGCAGTGTCAGCCAGATCATGCATAAACGTCGCTTCATGAACAAGAACGTCTGCATCCTGGGCCAGAGGTTTCACGTTTTCGCAAGGACGGGTATCACCCAAAATCGTAATCACCATTCCACGTTTCGGTGCTCCTAAAACATCCTCAGGACGTACCGTATCACCACTGTCTAATGTAATCGTCTCGCCCCGCTTTAACCGTCCGAACAACGGGCCTGGTTTCAGACCGTAAGCCGCTAATTTAGCCGAATCAAGACTACCCGGGCGATCTTTCTCCGTAACCCGATATCCATAGCTGTCAATACGGTGTTCGAGCAGGGCCGATTCGACGATAAAGCTGTCATCTTCGAACAGTACACCGCCAGTATGCTCCACAATATTCAAATCGTAATTCAAACGAGATTGGCTAATCTCCATCGTTGTTGCAATCATACGCTCGGTCCCTGGTGGTCCATACACCGTGAGCGGAGTCGTTCCCCCCTGATATGCCCTACTGGACAGCAAACCAAGTAATCCAAACACATGGTCACCATGCAGATGGGTTATAAATATTTTCTCCAATTTGCTTAGTTTAAGCGGAGAACTTAAAATCTGATGCTGTGTCCCTTCCCCGCAGTCAAACAACCACAGCGCTCTGCGCTCATCCAACATGCGTAGTCCAATGGACGTTACATTCCGTTGCAGCGTAGGTACACCAGCATTAGTTCCCAGGAAATATAGTTCCATTCTGGATCGCACCTCTTTCTGTTGCCAGCAAAAAACCTCCGACCATGCGGAGGGCCTGCCTGAACAACTTATCAATTTATGCTTTTTCGACGTTAAAATATTTGGCCTGCGGATGGCTAAATACCATCGCGGACACCGATGCTTCAGGTTCCATCATGAAACCTTCCGTCAACTCTACTCCGATATCTTCAGGCTGCATCAGCTTGAATAACGGACCCTGATCCTCCAGATCCGGACAAGCCGGATATCCAAAGGATACTCGAATTCCCTGATAACGTGCGCCATGACGTTGTTTCATCGTCATATCAGCCGGGTCTGGGAAGCCCCAGATATCCCTCATCATGTGATGCACACGTTCTGCCAGTCCTTCCGCCACTTCCAGTGCTACAGACTGCAACGCATGCGAACGTAGATAATCCCCTTGATCCTTCCATGCCGTCGAAAGCTCGCGCACACCATGTCCCGCAGTGACAACGAGGAAGCCCACATAATCCATTTCACCGGATTCAACTGGCTTCAGGAAGTCGGACAGACACAGGAACGGCTCCACCTTCTGGCGTGGGAACGTAAAGGTATGCAGGATGTTGCTCGTATCTTGCGGATCATAAACGATGACGCTATTGCCGCTCGACTGCGCCGGGAAGAAACGATACATCGCATGAGCCTGAATGATTCCGTCACGAACCGCTTCCTGCATAATGCCATCAACGACCGCTTTCAAATCCGTAGCCTTAGGATCACCCGCAGCGAGCAATTGCTCTACTGAACCACGAAGTCCCAAATGATGCCCAAGTAACATCTGCATATTCACATAAGGCAGGATGTGTGATAACGGGTAATTCCGCAATGTATGACGATCTAAATCAGGTGGTACAAGCACCGGATGATCAGCTGAAATGGCCGAGCGCTCTACCCGGGTTAACTCAGGTAGTGCTTGAACCTCTCCCGCATTTGAAGCATCGGCTTCTTTTTCCGCATCCATCTCTGCTTGCATGGCTTCCCGTGTCACAGGATTCATCAGCTTATTGGCCAGATCCAAACCATCCATTGCATCCTTCGCATAAACTACCATGCCGTTATATTCAGGGCGAATCCGGTTTTTGGTAAACTTACGAGTCAATGCCGCTCCACCTACCATGATTGGCACATCAATACCAGCCGTGCGCAGATCCTGAGCGGTAAGAATCATCTGCTGAGCAGACTTAACGAGCAAACCTGAGAGGCCAATAGCGTCCACTTTTTCTTCCCTATACGCCTCAATAATACGCTCTGGTGGTACTTTTATACCCAAATTAATGATCCGGTAACCGTTATTGGACAAGATGATCTCTACCAAGTTTTTACCGATATCATGTACGTCCCCTTTAACGGTGGCGAGAATGATCTTACCTTTAACAGAAGTTTCGTTCTTCTCCATGAACTGCTCCAAATATGCTACAGAAGCTTTCATGACTTCTGCACTCTGAAGCACCTCTGCTACTATTAACTCATTGTTGTTAAAGAGACGCCCGACTTCTTCCATGCCCCGCATCAACGGACCGTTGATGACTTCAAGCGCTGAATATTTGGCGAGAGCCTGCTCCAGATCGGGCAACAAACCCTCTTTGCTTCCTTCAACGACATAAGATGCGAGACGTTCTTCTAATGAAAGGTTAGATATTTTTTCTTTCTTCTCTACCTTTTTGTTACGGAATGCGGCTACGAAGGCAGCGAGCGTATCATCATTTGTATTATATAAAAGCTCTTCCGAGAGTCTGCGTTCCTCTTCTGGAATGGACGCATACCGCTCCAGTTTCTCGGTATTAACGATGGCATAATCGAGCCCTGCTTTGGTACATTCGTACAGGAAAACAGAGTTTAACACCTCACGACCTGCTTCAGGCAGACCAAAGGAAATGTTACTAATACCCAGAATCGTATGACACTCTGGTAACGCTTCTTTAATGATACGTATACCTTCGATTGTTTCTTTCGCAGATCCGATGTACTGCTCATCACCCGTACCTACCGGAAAGACCAGTGTATCAAAAATCAGGTCTTCAGGCTTCAACCCGTATTTGTTGACTAGTAAATCATACGAACGTTTGGCTACTTCAAGCTTGTCCTCGCGGCTGATCGCCTGACCACGCTCGTCAATCGTTCCGACAACTACCGCTCCGCCATATTTATGCAACAAAGGTGTTACCAACTCAAATTTCTCTTCGCCATCCTCAAGGTTAATGGAGTTAATAATCGCCTTCCCTTGAGAATATTGAAGCGCTGTATCAATAACTGAGGCATCTGTTGTGTCGATCATCAACGGAACCTTTACTTTTTTGACCACAAGTTCAAGGAACTTGATCATATCTTCCGTTTCCTCACGGTCAGGGTCCTGTACGCAGACGTCAACGATGTGTGCACCGTTTTTCACTTGAGCCCGGGCAATTTCGGAAGCTTCTTCGTACTTGCCCTCGACAATTAGCCGTTTGAATTTCCGTGAACCAAGCACGTTGGTGCGCTCACCAACCATATATGGACGATTGTCCTGTTCGACATATACCGGTTCAATTCCCGACAATGCAGGCGGGTGTGTTCCGTTCAATTCTCTTGGGGGGTATTTGGCGAGTGTATCACGCATGGCCCGGATATGTGCTGGCGTTGTTCCGCAACATCCTCCTGCAATGTTCAACCAACCCTGTTCTGCAAAAGCACCGATCTTCTGCGCAAGTGAATCCGGTGATTCGTGATAGTTACCATTCTCGTCAGGCAAACCTGCATTGGGATAACAGCTCACAGCTACAGATGCCATGCCAGACAGAGATCGAATATGGTCACGCATGAACTCCGGACCCGTCGCACAGTTTAGTCCTACCGAGATTGGGTTAAGGTGTTCTAGGGATATATAAAAAGATTCGATGTTCTGACCGGCCAGGGTCGTACCCATCGGTTCTATGGTTCCTGAGATCATGAGAGGCAGCTTGATACCGCTTTGATCAAATGCTTGCTGAATACCGATACTACCTGCTTTGACGTTAAGAGTATCCTGTGAGGTTTCAAGCAGTAGCGCATCAACGCCTCCCTCTATTAAAGCGAGGGCCTGCTCGAAATAACTGTCCACCAGCTCTTGGAATGTCACCCCGCCAGTCACAGACAGCGTTTTGGTTGTTGGTCCCATCGCTCCGACCACGTATCGTGGTGACTCTGGTGTGGAGAAACGTTCTACTGCAGCTTTCGCAATTCTGGCCGCTTCGAGATTTATTTCACGTGCACGATCTTGAATATCGTATTCAGCAAGAACCACTGAGGTTGCACCAAATGTATTGGTCTCAATTAAATCGGCACCAGCTTCCAGATAATCCTCATGTATACGTTGGATCAAGTCTGGACGGGTTAGAACCAACATTTCATTACATCCATCCAGATCTTCGCCGCCGAAATCTTCGCTGGTCAGATCCACTTGTTGAATCATTGTCCCCATTGCGCCGTCGAGGATTAATATTCGTTGTTTTAATGCATCGTGTAGACTAAGCTTATCCAATATCTTCACCCCCGCAAAACGTTAAATCTTAGTTTAACAGAAACTTACTTAATGTGAAAGATCGGTTTTGCTCCCGAAAGGTCGCGGATTTGCAGGAATGAAGCAGAAATGTGAATCGACAAATTTTGAGCATTCCGATATAATATCAATTAAACCAAGTGGAAAAGAGGGAAAGCGCATGGCTGAAATTGTTATCCGAAATACGAACGAAAGAATCACTGGAGACGAGAACGTTCGAAATTTCTTGAACAAATATGACGTATTATACGAGAAGTGGGACGCTTCCAAATTAAACACGGAACTGCAAAACAACTTCGGCTTAACGGATGATCAGAAGCAAGAAGTATTAGAAACCTTCGATTATGAGATCAAAGACTTGGCGGCACGCCGCGGTTATCAAATCTGGGATGTCATCACCCTTTCCGAGCAAACACCAGACATCGAAGAGAAACTGGCCAAGTTCGAAGAGATCCATACGCATGCGGAAGATGAAATCCGTGCAATTGTTGCGGGTAAAGGTATCTTTGTTATTAAAGCAACTGATGATACAGGTTACTTCAATGTAGAATTGTCTCCGGGTGACGTTATTTCCGTTCCTGAAAACACACCGCACTTCTTCACTTTAATGGAGAACAAACAAATTATTGCGGTGCGCCTGTTCATCGAAAAAGATGGCTGGATCGCCGATCCGTATCCTGATCCAACGTTTATCAAAAACGCCTAACTTTGATTAAAAAGTTAACGTGCTTAACTAACCCCCTGCTCATAAGAGTCGGGGGTTAGTGTGATAACCTAGATGAAATAGTGAGGATACTTGTCCTTTAAAATCTCCTGCTCGTATACTACAAGCCTGAGATGTGCTTCCATGACCTGTGCCGCTTCCTCCGTCTGACGCTCTGTAACCAGCCTCAGAATCTCTTTATGTTGAGAGATAATCACTTCAAGATTCGAGTCTTCTGCTAACCGGAGTAATCGTAATCGATTAAATGGCATGTTCAACTGTTGCAACATTTTCCACGTCCGTAGCTTTCCAGTGCCCTGAAACAAAATCTGGTGGAATTCCTCATCCAATTCGAACAGTCGATAGAAGTTCTTTTTCCCAATACACACTTCCTGCATGGCAATGTTGGTTTCTAATTTGAACATGTACTCTTCAGGAAACGAAGTACATGCTAACATGACAATTTCCTTCTCCATCTTCTCGCGCATAAACCTGCCTTCTTCCACATGCTCCAGGTTAATATGCGAAACAATAGTGCCACTCTGTGGAATGATATCCAGTAGTTCTTCTTCGGCAAGCTTCATAAAAGCTTCTCGTACTGGTGTGCGGCTTACCTGTAATTCATCTGCGATTTCTTTTTCGGAAATTTTGGTACCTGGTTCAAGCTCCAGATGAAGAATTCGTTCTTTGAGCAAATTATAAGAATAAGCCCTGGTAGAGCCTCTTGTTTTCTGATTAAATGCCATGCCTTGACCTCTTTCTCTCAGCCATATTCCTTTCATATTAGCACAAACTACCGCTCCACTTAAATAACTTTAGCGAAACGGTAGCTCGGCTTCAAATCTTACAAATTACTTTTTGTTTTCCTTATACGTCTTATAAGTGTCGTTCGCCATCTTCACATAATTGGACAAGCCCTGACTTTCCAGCTCTTTTAAGAATGTATCATACTCGGATAACTTCCGTTCACCTATAATAAACTTCAACGTATTCTGGTCTGTGTAGTCTTTGAGCGGCGTGCTCATCAGAGTTACACGTTCACGATCTTCGGAAGAATAAGGGATAGGTGGTTCAGCCGGAATCACTTCCTTTGTCTCTTTCATATTTTTCTGGAACTCAAGTTCTTCTTCGCTAAACATGGATTGAAGCAGGTCTGTTGTTCCACCGTAAGCAAATACACCACCAGAGAATCCGAAGTCAACGCGAAGGTCTTTCTTACCCTTAGGGTTCAAACCATTGTAATTAATATCATCTACTAACTTGCGTTTGCCACCTTCTTTAGTGTATGTCTCGTTCTCTACACCCCACTTCGCAAATTCCTGTCCTTCATCACTGTAATACAACCAGTCGATAAATTGTAAAATCGCTTTGAAATTGTCACTATCTTTAATCTTCCCGGAAATCATCACACCGTTTTCGAGTCTGGAACCCGACATCAGCTGCCCTTTCGGCCCTCCCGGAACTGTGATCTTAGCAATCGAGAATTTCCCTTCACCCAACGTTTTATCCATATCATTTCGATGAAGCACAAGCGTCTGAGAGTTACCATTAATTATAAAGGACTTGCCCGAAACGAACTTTTGAGTAGCTTGATCATCGTCTTGCGTGAAGCTTTCCTTATCAAGGAGTCCTTCTGCAACCATTTTGTTAAAAAACGTCAGCAATTCTTTGTACTCTGGCGTCGTTGCCGTGGCAACAAATTCATCCTGGTCGGCTTTGTAGGTCAAGCCATTTCCATATCCCCATCCAGCCTTAGTCCCAAAACCCGTAGCTGCAATGCCAAGTGTACTGTTGAATTTGAAACGGTCTGAAAATGGAATGGAGTCCGGATAGATTTCTTTTAATTTTTTTGCTGCGGTATAGAGTTCATCCCAAGTTGTAGGAATGGCGATATTATTTTCTTTAAAAATGTCTGTTCTTATGATCAGTGTATAATCAGGCCATACTTCCTCATGTAATCCCGGTAAAACATAATATTTACCGTCCTCCTGACGCAGTCCTTCAAGTTCAGGTTCAAGTTTCCACTTTTCAATTTTGTCCTTGAAGTTTGGCATCAAATCAATGTAATCACTGATCGGAAGAATCGCTCCAGAAGATACAAAAGCAGATTCTTCACCCGGATAAGTCTTTGGAATAACGAGCGGAGCATCGCCAGAACTGATTAACAGCGATCGCTTCTGTGGATAGTCACTCATCGGCACGATGGTTGGCTCCAACGTAACTCCTGTCATCTCCGATATTTTTTTGAATAACAGCCAGTCTTTTTTATAAGGATACGTCGGATGATCACTATACAAAATAGAAAGATTAAATGGTTCCGTCGCTTTGAATGTTTCGCCCACATTATAACTCTCCATGGCTGATTTCGTGCCCACTTCGGTAACATCTGGGCCAGTCCCGGCACCACTGCTACAAGCAGCAAGTACAGCAGACATTGTCATTGCCAGAATCATCTTGCCAATCCGTTTACGAGGCTTTCTTTTCAATCCATTCATCCCCTTTTGTTTAGTTTCCAAACCTATGTGTGAAAAGGTTACTGCTTAACAGAACCCAACATGATACCGGTTACAAAGTATCGCTGTACAAATGGATAGATGGTTAATATAGGCAGGATCGTTAACACCATCGTTACCGATTTGATGTTGGCAGCAATCTGAGTGAGATTGTCCGCAGAGGTTGCTCCCGCAGTGGCACCACTCGTTGCCCCGGCAATCATATTACGCAAATAGATCGTGACCGGAAACAGCTCTTTTTTGTCCAAATACAAGAAGGCAGGGAACCAGGAGTTCCAATGTCCAACAGCGTAGAACAGCACCATCGTGGCCATGACCGCTTTACTGAGAGGCAAAATGATACGAAGCAAAATACCGTATGTGTTTAACCCGTCAATGGCGGCTGCTTCCTCTAACTCTTCTGGCATGTTCTCAAAAAAGGATTTCATGATGAGCATGTTATATATGCTGATTGCACCTGGGACAACCAGTGCCCACATGGTGTTATTAAAACCAAGGGAATTAATGAGTACGTAGTTAGGAATCAGACCCCCGCTGAAAAACATCGTAAACACCGCAAACATGGTCAGAAATTTACGTCCCATCAATCTTTTTTTGGACAATGCATAAGCAAAAATCGTCGTCATAAACATTGAGATTAAAGTCCCCACCACTGTGTAAATGATCGTATTTTTATAGTTCAACCAGAACATATTGTCCTTCGAAATGGTTTTATACGTTTCCACATTGAACCCTCTCGGGAACAAGCTTACCTTACCTGAGTTAATGTACGCTTCACTACTGAAGGATTGTGCAACAACATTCAGGAATGGATATAGTGTAATAAAAACAATAAATAGCAAGAATGTTACATTAAATACCTTAAACACCTTGTATGATCGTGATTCCTGCATGGTGTTCCTCCTTTACCATAAACTTCGTTGTGTCAGTTTGCGTGAGATCGCGTTTACAGTGAATACCAGAGTCAGTCCAATGATCGATTCGAACAAACCAATGGCCGTTGCATAACTGAAATTGCTGGATTCAAGACCCACACGATACAAATAAGTCGATATTACATCGGAAGTCTCATAAATAAGCGGATTATACAAAAGCAAGATTTTTTCAAAGCCTACAGCCAGAAAGTTCCCCATGTTTAGAATCAGTAACGTAACAATCGTTGGCAAAATGCCTGGAATGGTTACATGTATCGTTTGCTTCCAGCGATTCGCTCCATCGATTCGTGCTGCTTCATACAAAGATTCATCAATCGTAGTTAGTGCTGCCAGATATAAAATAGCTCCCCAACCCATACCCTGCCAGATTTCAGAAGAGATATAGATGGTTCTGAACCACTCTGCACGTTGCATGAATGGAATGTTATCGCCAGTAAAAAATGCAACCAGACCGTTGATCGAACCATTCACTGCCGTTAATTGCAGAATCATACCTGCTACGATAACAATCGATAGAAAGTGAGGCAGATACGACGCTGTTTGCACAAATTTTTTAAATCGTTTGCTCTTCACCTCGTTAAGCATCAGTGCGAAAATAATCGGCACGGGAAACGTAAATAACAACGCAAGCCCGCCGAGCATAAGTGTGTTACTAAAAACTCGCCAGAACGTTGGGTCCTCAATGAACATTTTGAAGTATCGTAATCCAACCCAGGTTTCTCCAAAAATACTGCCACCCGGTACAAATCGCCTAAAGGCGATTATGTTGCCTAACATCGGGCCATATTTGAAAATAATCAGATAAATGATGGGAAGAACTAGTAGCGAGTACAACTGCCAATCTTTACGAATCAATATGGTAGCTGTTCGCAACTTGCTTTCTTTACGTGAAGATATCATCGGTATCGTTGCCTTAGATGTTTCTGACTTCATGTGTCATTCACTCCGATCCATGCTTGATTAAAAATGCTTTAATCGCTGTTTGACAAGTCTTTCTCTCCCTCATGTTGCAAAGGATACCTGTCTATTCGATTCACCTCCACTACAAAATCAAAAATGTAAACGGTATCAATTTGGGATATATGTACACTCAAGCATATGCAAACGTGTGAACCTGACTGAGCATGCATTGCTTGAATGTCGTTAAATTGAATCAGTCATTGTATAAAGCGCTTACAAAACGGCCATTAAATCATTCGCCTTTTTCTTCTTTCATGCATCTGAAAATGTACTTGTAGTTGATCAGTGAATGCTCTCGAATGTTTTATAATTAAAAACTAGTCATACTAGTATGTTAGTTGTATTCTAAAGCAGCTTTTTTTTAATTTCAATAACTTTTCATTAAAAATTTAAATAATCGCCCCTAACAATGCATTAAAAACACTCTTATATGGAATGTATTAAAACAAAAAAACATTGGTTACGATACATGAACAAACGATCATTCATGTCATAACCAATGTTAAATGAATAGCTATTTGGGCGAAGATTTTATGTCATTTATGATTTTAAAAATTTGCGATAAGCCCCTCTAATTCAGACAAATGTTTAATCTCGTGGTTCGGTGAATAACTTTCATTATTTGTTTTGTTCTCGCGGTTAATCCATACTGCACGAATACCTGAAGACAACGCACCACGAATATCTGTTGTTAACTTATCGCCTACCATCATACTTTCTTCTGGTTGAACACCCAGTCTACTTAGCGCATGCTCAAAAATAGATGGATCTGGCTTACCTTTACCAAAGCTACCTGAGATAATAATCTCATCAAAGAAAGGAGATAACTCTGGAACACCATCAAGTTTCTCTTGCTGTAAAGCAGGACATCCATTAGTCAAAAGCAACAATCTGTACTTGCCTTGCAAATGGCGCAACGTTTCCATCGTTTCTTCATATACATGAGGTCTCGATCTACGTTCTGCACCAAACTGAGAGGCCAGGCGCTCTGCAAGCTCATCATGATCGACACCCAGCTTTAGTAAACCACGGCGCCAAGACTCCTTGCGATAAATTGGAGCCAATTGTTCAAGCTGACGAAATTCCGGTTGTTCTCCTCCCGTAAAGTTCGCCCAAAGTCCTTCAAAAGGGTTAATTCCAATCATTTTGGTAAAAGGGAACGTTTCATAAGATTCATATAGTTCACGTGCTTCATTACGAACAGCCTCTTCGAGTGCCTCAGCATTAACACCTGTTTCTGCTGCAGCAATTAGACAAGTTTCATGAAAGGCTTCTCGTACACTCCGTTCATCCCATAATAAAGTATCATCCAGGTCAAACATAATCGCTTTTAACGCCATTCCGATCATCTGCCCCTTTACACGTTAATTACTTATCAATCGTTTCTACGGTAATCTGGTGTGCTTTTGCAAATTTCAACAACCGCTCGGTAATCGCTTCTGTATCGTAACGATTTAACAACTTGGTGAAAACCCATCTTTTTCCACGACTGTTGTGTTCAATAACAACAGTGCCTGGCTCAAAACGGAATTTGATAATATCGTCAACCCCGATCGATCGTTCACGATTCCCCTTCGTTGTAATGATCCGATTACTACTAATTTTAACGTAAGGACGGCGCAACATAAAAATGACAGCCAAAAATACATAGAGCAGCATTGTGACCCAATCCCAGGTTGTCATCGGTGCTTTCACTAAAAAAGTACTCATGAACAGATACAAAAACGCCAAACCAATTAAAAAGATAGGGAACAAAAGGCTTCTGCCTTTGTAAATATCCTCACCTGGATTACCTGTGATTGGTTGACCGCTTTTTTTACGTTGCTGATTCAATTGCTTCGAATTTTTCCGAACCGTTCTCTCGAACGAACGCCGTGACATGTGAATCCCCCTTATGTGTCTTGTATCGGCTTACATAATTATACTGCAAACCGAAGTTCCCCCTTATAGTAAGCATCCCCAGCTAACATGAAGAAACCTAAATATCATAACGATAAGTTTAGGTTTCGTAATTTATTGTTTGAGTTTGCCTTGGTGGCCTTGGCCCTTGTCGTCGTCAACAATCTCAATTGAATCGAGTTGCTGTCTGAAGTTGCTACGAATGTTACCTAGGTAAATTTCTCTCAATTTTGCACGTTCAGCAAGTTCTTCCTCTGATAGTCCAGTGGATTTCTGCTTGCGAGCCAATTCGTTAATACGTGCTACCAGACTATCTATATCCAAGCTTGTCCCCTCCAAAAATACAAAGTCATATTAACTTTGACATGAGAAAGGCGGCTTGTCAAGTTAGTACGCGCCAACCTGCATAGATGCGCACTCTATTTAACAAACTGAGGTAATATTAGAACTTGTCCTGTCTGGATTGTTGCTGATTCAAGTTGATTCACTTTTTTGATTGCTTCTATATATACACGCGTATCCATCGACGTTGGTTTATGTTCCAAAGAAATACTCCACAATGTTTCTCCCTGTGATACAGCAATCTTACCACCAGGTAGTAGATCATTCTCGTTACCAGCAAAGACAGTTAGCACTGTACTACATCCAATAAATATAATTAATGAAGCAATTGCCAGCTTAATCAATCCCTTAGAAAACTTAAGACGTGTCATGAACGTTCTGAATTGCCCTATATTAGACTTTACAGCTTCTGAATTTACTGGTTTATAAATGCTCTGATACGTAGAATATCTCATTTGCCCCCGCCTCCAAACGTTTGTTCCTATCTCTTGGAATCAATATAACACGAACATTTGTTTTGTTCAAGACTTTTTTAGAACAATTGTTCGCTCTTTTTTCGACATTAAAACATCTTTTTTCGTATTGAAAATTCTTGCGTAATGAACAATTAAACTCTCTTTTCCAAAAAAACTAATGAGTCTGAATCGAAAAAAGTAGAAATAATATGATTTCTTTAGAACTTATGTTTGTACGAACGGAGGTTCTATGTTATAATTTTCCCAAACGTTACTAAAATGGGGTTGATACGGTATGTCGAAGATATCCAGCAGGCAACAGGCTATCCTGGAGTTTATACGAAATGAAGTCCGTTTGAAGGGGTATCCTCCTTCCGTAAGAGAAATTGGCGAAGCCGTTGGACTGGCTTCCAGTTCCACAGTGCATGGACATTTGGATCGTTTGGAGAAGAAAGGGTTAATCAGACGTGACCCAACCAAACCAAGAGCGATTGAATTGTTAAGCCAGGAAGAGTCTGAGCATTCTCATCAGTTCGCCCACAGCGTTGCACGAATTCCGGTCGTGGGTAAAGTAACAGCTGGTGTGCCGATTACGGCAACAGAAAATATTGAAGACTACTTCCCACTTCCTACACATTATGTAGGAGAACAGAAAGTATTTATGCTTTCCGTTGTTGGGGACAGTATGATTGAAGCCGGTATTGTTAATGGAGACTATGTAATCGTTCGTCAGCAACAAACCGCTGATAATGGTGACATTGTCGTTGCCATGACTGAGGACGATGAAGCAACAGTAAAGACTTTTTATAAGGAAAAGGATCATATTCGCCTTCAACCGGAAAATGCTACATTAGAACCGTTGCGGTTGAAACACGTTAGTATTCTAGGCAAGGTCATTGGTCTTTTCCGCGATATTCATTAATGCATATTGGTTTATTAAATTGCTAATACGTTCTACCCGATAGAATACGAAAGAGGTTGCCCTGATCAACAGGACAACCTCTTTCTTTTACTCTAATAATTGGGGCATATCATTTACTAACCAACTACTCTAATAAGTGCATGCGCTGAACAAGAGATTATTTAGTGCGTTTAAGAATGCTTTTGTGGTGCGAGAATACTTCAAAACTCTGTTGTCCATGGTAAGAACCCATGCCACTCTCTCCCACACCGCCAAATGGCAAATAATGCGAGGTCATGTGAGATAGAGTCTCATTAATACAGCCTCCACCAAAAGAAACCTGATTCAATACCTGCTCCTGTAAAGCTTCATTTTCAGTAAATAAATACAAAGCGAGTGGTTTAGGCCGCCGAGCGATTTCATCGAGCATTGGATTCAAATCACGATACGTAAATACGGGCAGAATAGGTCCAAAGATCTCTTCCTGCATTACTGGTGAATCCCAATCGATATCGCCAAGAACAGTCGGTTCAATCATAAGCTGATCCCGATTCGAGCGCCCTCCCATTAAAGTTTTGCCATTCGTAAGGAAAGCGGTCAAACGATCAAAGTTACGTGTGTTAACGATATGAGGAAAATCCTTATTTTGCATCACATCATCCCCAAATTTATCGCGAACCTCGGCTCTGATTTCCTCGATGAGTTGATCATGTACCTGTTCTTCTACTACTAAATAGTCCGGTGCAACACAGGTTTGACCTGCATTCAGAAATTTGCCGCGCACAAGACGTTGTGCTGCCAGTTTCAGATCAGCATCCCGATGCACAATGGCTGGACTTTTACCGCCTAACTCTAACGTCACTGGAGTTAAGTGCTCTGCTGCAGCTTTCATGACAATACGACCGACTCCCGTACTGCCTGTAAAGAAAATATAATCGAATTTCTCATTAAGCAGTGCTGTACTCGTTTCAACCTCTCCTTCCATAACAGCAATGTACTCCTCAGGGTATATGTCCTGGATCAGATCGTTAATTAAACGAGACGTCGCTGGTGTAAGCTCAGAAGGTTTGATCACAGCACAGTTCCCTGCAGCAATTGCACCGATTAGCGGCCCAAACGCCAGTTGGAACGGATAATTCCAAGGCGCGATAATCAGAGCAACTCCATAAGGCTCAGGGTAAATCGTACTAGCCGCGTCTGGCATTGCAGGGCTCGTTGGAACGTTACGTGGTGTAGCCCACTCACGCAGATGTTCCAGCGTGTAATCCAATTCACCCAATACAATGCGAATCTCCGAGCCATATCCTTCAGCCTCTGATTTATTGAGATCAGCACGAAGCGCATCCAGAATACGTTGCTGGTACTTCTCGATCCCTTCTCTCAAGTTTTGCAAAGCCTGAATCCGATACTCCACTTGTTTAGTCTGTCCTGTATTAAAAAACGTACGTTGTGTAGTCACAAGTTGCTTCGCTTGTTGTTCCAAAAATATCATCTCCAATTAATTTCTAAAAATTATATTGTCCAAAATCAAATTAATTATATCTTTTATATATGAAACTATCAACATAGTTTTGAAACAGGATTTATATAAAGTAACCAAAAGAGATTAAAAATTACGAATAATTCTTAATTCTTTTCATTGATTGGTTGCTCTGTATAATCTTTTTTTGAATTTTTCATATAATGAAATTTATGGAGTGAAATCTGATGAATACATTACAAATATTAAAAGATTTATGTATAAAAAAGAAAATGTATTATTTGTGGATTTAACTGTTATTGTGGCAAGCATCACTTTTCCAACATCATTTGCAACGCTTCATGCTTAAGCCTAATTCGTGATCGGACTCCAAGCGTCTGCATGAGTATATAGAAAAGAAAGCGAGAGATTGTTAGATGAAGCTAAAATAACAAGAAGAAGAGAAAAGTTACGCGCTTAGAAAATTGATAAGGAAGAAAGAAGACTTTGATCGAAAAAATTCGACTTTCGATTAATAAACGTAAATGAGAGTAAATATATTCATACATCCACGGTTAGTAAAATCCATTTCATAAGTTAGTTGTAATTGCAAATAAGCGAAACGAACGTGCAACATTTTTCATAAGCTTACCAAAAGAGTCGCGCATATTTCATGCAGCGACTCTTTTCGGATACACCTTCAATTAAGGTTTAGGCAATTCCATCTGCAACGGAAACTGCTTCATATCTTCTTTCATCAAACCAATTGCTTTTTTCAATGAATGCTATACTCGTCGCACCTTTCTGGCAAAGCTGTCCATACGCTGAATCCACATAATATCGATCAATTAAAAACGATTCTGTCCATTCGTAAAAGTCATTTCCAGAATAACCTAACTCAAGTCCAATATTTGAATAAACTGCAAACAAGAATTTTTCTCACAATCATCGGCTTGGACCTTATTATTAAAGACATCGCGTCTTTGATCCTTTAAATGATATTTAATAATTAACTATGCTAAAAAATAGTTTTCAAATTCATTTATTCCCATACTAAATTGTTATCAAACCAAATTTCTAACATTTTATAACGGTTCATTATTTCATTCTCGTCCTTCCCTCGAAAAATAACAGAAGCAATTGTATGTGATCCCGTGTTTGGACCGTTGAATTTTTTTCCAATATTCTCAGTTTTTTTCAAGTATTCTAACACCCAATCGTAGGGGATAATTGGATTTTGAGAAACTAAAGTTCCATTTTTCGGCGGAACTAATATGGATCCGGCTAGAAGATCTTTTTTAGGAATATAATCAATAGAACCTCCACATTGTGCACGTATGGATTCTTTAAGTATATCAACTCCAGTAGCATGATAAATCGTCTCTGGAATCATCCCCCCGGCAGCTCTACTAGCAATCTCACAAAAAACGATTTCATTACTTGTTGTGTAGAAAAATTCTGCATGGAAAGCGATCGCATGAGATGGGGTTGGGAATTTAGTTAATATTAATTTTACTGAATCGCATAAACGATTAAACAATGGATTATTCTTTTCTAGCATCATTGATCCGATACATTTATTTTCGTTTAACAGTGTAAAACAATCGTTAATATATTTTGCTGGCTGGGCAAATAATAACTTCCCATTTTGATATAGACCATCAACGTGGTACATCTCTCCATCAATGAAGGATTCAATTTCAAAATTTTCTTCTATCCCCTTCTCCAAAATCTGAAGAAGAGCATACTCATCTCGAACAATTTGAACACCAACGGATCCAGCCTTGTCTATCGGCTTCAATACAATAGGATATCCATTTTGAACAACAAAATTAATCACATCAAATACATTATTAACACGAGAGTAATTCGGGGTATTTATAATTTCTTTTGTGAGCTCCTTCATTAACAGTTTATTCCTAAATCGAAGTGCACTTTCTCCATTTTGTCCAGATATCCTAAGGTAGTCTCTAAGATATCCGGCATTCGATAAATCGTATTCGTGAGCTGCAACAATGTAATCAACTTTTTGTTCGTTATTTAAATCAACAATGTATTTATAAATAGCATCATTGTATTCAAAATTATCGAAGCCCACTTTAAGATCAAAAAAATTCGAAAAATCATCAACATGTTCCTTCTTGCAGATCAAAATAAATTCTCCTTCAATCCCGTCTAACCATTCTTCATAGTTTACAGTTTTGGGAGAAAATCTATTAATGATTACAGTTCTCATTTAGCCAGTAACCTCCGCTTCTGTTGAATTTGTTTGAGTAGTTAGTTTTCTAATTTGTATGGCTTGAAATATAGAATAAAAGAGTACAATAGCTACTAATCCGGAAATTAGAATAAATATGCTCATAGCCCATGCTGGTAGCATACTGCTCAAATAAATTCCAACTGCCCCAATCAATGCACTTCCTTTATACGCGATTTTATTTAATGCAAGATAAGAGCTTCGAAGATGATTTGGTGTTATATCTCCAAGGAAAGACTCGTGAATCGGTGTAAATAGTACCTCTCCAAATACAGCTACAAACATCATGAGAAATAACACGCCAGGCTGCATAGAAATCGATATGGCTACATACCCAATGAGGTAAAGACTATAACCAATAAACAACAATTTCTTATCACTGAATCGTTTCAATAACAAACCAACGAAGAGTGTGAAAATTACTATACCAATCGTATTCTCTGTTCTTAAATAACCTATTAATTGAATTCCATTAAAAGACCATTGCAACGGTTCAAAAGTATATTGGGAGAAGCTACTCTCAAATCGAATGGATAAATAGTTCGCAAGATGACTTTCGATAGAAAATAGTAGCATACTTGAAATGACGAAAATGATAAAGACACGATCACTGATAACCAATCGATAATTTTGTAAGAGATCTTTGAATCCAGATTGTTTTAGTTTCGCTTCTGATGGTTGTTGAAATGATTCACTTATGAAAAAACATGTAACAACGAGTGAGACCAAAGAAGAAAAGACTAAACCGATGAAGAGAAAAAATAATTTTTCCTTAAACAATAAGGAACCGATGATCCCAGCAATCGCAATTGAAAGATTTTGAGTCCAATAAATAATACTGTACATATACTTTCTTTGTTCTGACTTGGTTAAATCCAATAACATTGCTTCAGACGCTGGTCCATACATGCCGGTAGAGAATGTGTGCAACAGAAAGATAATCAAAGTTAAGACAGGCGAAGATATCCACGGTGAGTTAAAAATTGCTAATGCAATATAAGAGGCCATCTTCAAGCCGTCTGAATAAATCATTATTTTCTTACGACCTATTCGATCTGAATGAAATCCCCAGTATACACCTGAGAAAAAATTAATAATAATTCCAATCGAAATTGCAGCGCTTGCGTAGACTATTCCGATATTAAGAGCAAAATAAATAGACATAAACGGAAAAACCATATTTGATGTCAAGGTGTTTAAAAAAATCACAACAATTCTCAATCTTATTGTTGGATGGAACTCAAAAAAATTCATTTTACTTGACCCTCTTGTATCTCCCATACTGTAGTTTTCTCATACCAATTATAAAGTGTCTCGAATTTTTCAACTATATCTTTATGACCTTCACCATGGACAAGTAACGAAGCTATTGTGTCAGCGCTTGACTCCGGTCCGTTGAACGAAGCTCCGATATGCTCATTTTTTATTGAGCAATTAATTACCCAGTCAAAAGGAGGCTCTTTATCTATAGCAAGTAATCTCCCTCTTTTTGGAGGTATTTGAATGTATCCGAGTGGTTGATAATAGTGTGCAGCAATCTCCACATCCAATCCACATTGTGCACGAAATGCTTCCTTCAGTAAGTCAACACCTGTCGCATACTTAACACAATCCGCAATTTTCCCACCACCAACTCGGCTTGCAATTTCACAGAAAATGATCTGATCATCGTTAGTATGGAAAAATTCAGCATGAAATGCGATGGTATGATCTGGAACCGGCATGGATAGTAACACATCAAGAACCTTTTGGTTGAGGCGTTTAAATAATGGGTTTTCTATATCCAACATGACTGCAGCCAGATACTTATTATCTTGAAAAGCTAAACAACCATTTATATATAAGGACGGACACGCGAACAGAAGTTGTTCTTTATGGAATAAACCATCGATATGATACATGTCTCCTTTTATAAATGTCTCCACCTCTAATCCTGATTGAACTCCGTCTTGGAGAAAGCTTTGGTATGAGTCTTCGTCTGTTATAACTTTAACCCCCATAGATCCTGCTCCATCAACCGGTTTAATAACAAACGGGAACCCATATTTTTTTTTGAATTCAAAAAGTTCAAAAATGTTGTTTATTCGCATATATGTGGGTGTTTCTACTTTACCTTTAAGGTAATCTTTCATTTTAGTTTTGTCTCGAAATGCCGTTGCACTTACTTCGTTCTGCCCATCAATGTTAAGATAATCTCTTAATTGCCCGACTTTAATCAATTCAAATTCGGTCAATGCAATAATGTGGTCAATTCTTACTTCTTGATGTAAATCTACTATCTTTGAATAAATCATGTCACTATTGTCCATATTTTCAATACTTATCGTCTTATCAAAACATGAACTAAAGTGTTCAGCATGCTTAGGTTTTGTAAATAAAATAAATTCTCCAACAATGCCTCGTAAGCATTCTCTATAGTCAATTTTATCGGGAGATAAGCGATTGATTACTACGGTTCTCATCTTTATATCACTCCCACAAAGTATTTTTCTCAAACCAGAGTGCTAGTTGATTTATCCGCGAGTGTACTTCTGACTCTGAACTTCCAATAATTAAAAATTTTGCAATTGTATCAACACTAGAAGAAGACCCGTCAAAAAAATCTCCTGGTTTAGCGTCAATTTCGTATTTGGTTACCCAACTTGCGTTACAACTATCAGGTATGTTGATAAGTTCTCCCTTTTGTGAAGGCATCAATAAAAATCCACTATAGATGTTGGGGGTTGCTTTCATATTTAATTCAGATATAATTCCACATTGTGCTTGAATACTTGTTTTTGTTAAATCTAAGTCGAATGCTTGAATAATGGTTTCACGAATGAATCCACCTCCCGTTCGGGATGCGATCTCACAAAAAACCAACTTATCATCTAAGGTATGAAATACTTCGGCATGAAAAGAAGTATTTGATGGAGTAGGCAAAGCTTTAATTACGTCTTTGATAAATTGTATCAAACGACCAGTTAAAGGATTATCTTGCCCTAATAAAAAGCTCCCGTTAAATTTGCTATCTTGATGAGCCAGACATCCATTTATATATTTTGAGGGCCAACAAAACTCCAGTTCACCGCTCAGAACTATTCCATCAATATGGTACATGTCTCCCTCAATAAATTGCTCTACTTCTAAATTCGAATTCAGCCCTTTCGATAAGTAATCATAGAGGTCTTCAACACTATAAATAATTTCCACCCCAACTGACCCTGAGCCATCAAAAGGTTTAATTACAATAGGATATCCGTTTGTTTCTATGAACTTATAAATATCTATTGCAGATTGTGCTCTAACAAAATTAGGAACTGGAATTTGATGTCTTATGAGAGTTTCTTTCATTATAACCTTGTTCCGATATGTAAGAGCACTTACAACATTTTGCCCAGCTAAATCTAAATAGTCACGAATTCTCGCGGCACGCAATATATCAAATTCTGAAGTTGCGATAACGGTGTGAAAAGGATATTTACGGTAGAATTCGATTGCCCGAACTTCAATGGAATCATTAATCTCATACTCGTTAAAGCCTTCGACGTGTTCAAATTCGACAGATGCTTCTGCTCTTTCCTTCGTGGTAAAAAGAAACAACTCTTCTTTAAGTGGGCCTAACCATTCATTATACGGGTAATAAGCAGATCGATTTAATATCAGAATTCCCATGCAAGCACCTCCGGTGTTGAGGAAAAATTAGTGGCAATTATAGTAACTTTTATGCGAACTGATTCACTGGTCTCTGCAGACCAAGATTTTCTCTTAATGTTCGTCCTTCATAATCTTTTCGAAACAATCCTCTTCGTTGTAATTCAGGCACAACGAAATCTACAAAATCATTCAAACCTTCTGGCAAATATGGCGGCATAATATTGAAACCATCAGCCGCTTCATTAGTGAACCACTCTTCTAGTTGATCCGCTATCGTTGATGGTGAACCCATTACAAAACGATGTCCCCGTGCGCCAGTGACCGATAAATATAAATCCTGAATAGTTAATCCCTGATCGCGAGCTTGTTCGTAAATCAACTTTTGTCGACTTGTACTCCCTTCCGTTTCGGGTAACTCAGGTAACAAACTATTAAGTGGAAGATGTGAGATGTCCACATCACCAAGTAAGCCTGTTAATAATCCAAGACCAACTTGCGGATCAACTAGATCTTGTAACACTGCATACTTCTCTTCTGCTTCTGCCTGTGTTTTTCCGATAACAGGAAAAACCCCTGGCATTACTAGAACATTTTCTGGGGAACGGTTATACTTTAAAGTTTGTTTTTTAATATCTTTGTAGAACAATTGAGCTTGCTCAATTGTTTGATGCGCAGTAAAGATAACTTCAGCCCATTGGGCAGCAAAATCTTGACCATCCTCAGAAGATCCAGCTTGTACAATAACGGGATACCCTTGTAAAGGCCTCGTTACATTAAGTGGTCCACGTACTGAAAAAAACTCACCACTATGGTTTAACATATGCAACTTATCGGGATCAAAATAACGTCCTGTCCTTTTATCATATAAAAAAGCATCATCTTCCCAACTATCCCATAAGCCGGTTACAATTTGCATAAACTCTCGTGCCCGTTTATATCTGGTTTGGTGACTGGGTTGACGTTCAAGATTAAAGTTTTGGGCTTCTGCATCCGTCACTGATGTAACAACGTTCCATCCAGATCGCCCATTACTTAGATGATCAAGTGAAGCAAATTTTCGAGCTACATGATATGGTTCGTTATAAGTGGTTGAACTGGTAGCCGTTAAACCTATATTTTTTGTAACTACAGCTAGGGATGACAGCAATGTTATAGGTTCGAACTGTACAATTCTCCCCCAACGACTTAGCTCATCTTTATTTTTGTAATGAGTTCTTATCCCAACTCCGTCAGAGAGAAACAACATATCAAACTTGCCGTCCTCTGCTTTTAATGCAAGTGATTTATAGTATTCAAAATCCATCCCGCCGTCTGGTTTTACGTTAGGGTGTCTCCATGCAGCCACATGATGACCGGGTGCTGGTAAAAAAGCTCCAAGTTTCATTTGTCTCTTAAATAGGGTCATACAAAATCCCCTCTTTTCTTTTTTTATTCTTGCTATTCTATTTCTTACTTTTAATTATTCGAATAGGATTCCCCTCAATATAAGCTTTGATATCCTCAAGGGCATGTTGATAATAGATTTGGTAATTGTTTTGTGAAACATACCCTAAATGCGGGGTGGCCAATAAATTAGGAATAGAACGTAACTGATGGAACTCGGGTAATGGTTCAATATTAAATACATCAATGCCAGCGCCTGCAATCCAGTTATTATGTAACGCTTTGATGAGCATTTCCTCGTCAATAATAGCAGCGCGTGAGGTGTTGATGAGATAGGCCGTTTTCTTCATAGACTTAAGCTCATTCTCGCCAATCAGGTGTCGAGTACGTTCGCTAAGTACGAGATGGATTGAAACAATATCACTTTGGGCTAATATTTCTTCCTTTGTTGCTGCAAAGTGTGCACCGACAGCTTCAGCTCGTTCCTGTGTAAGATTTTGACTCCACGCCATTACTTTCATGCCAAAAGCATTCCCAATTAGGGCCATTTTTGAGCCAATTTTCCCTAGTCCAAGTAATCCTAATGTTTTTCCATTTAAATCCGAGCAAACAGTGCTTTGCCAAGCACCTCTGTTTCGAAATGCTTGATTCTCAGGAATTAAATTTTTGGTTAATGCGAGGATTAAGGCCCAGGTCAATTCTGTCGGAGGTTCTGAATTACTCGCAGTTCCGCATACCGCTATACCATGTTCCTCAGCATATTTTATATCTATCGATGCGTTTCTCATCCCAGTAGTGATCAGTAATTTTAATCTTGGCAACTTTGATAGAAGGGATGATTTAAAAGGGGTTCGTTCCCGCATGATGATAATGATTTCAAAATCTTTTAGTTCACAAACAGCTTCTGCTTCGCTTTCAAAATGATTCTGAAAGGATTTGACCTCTACTCGGCCTGCTACAGATGACCAATCAGCTATTTTCAATGCGATATTTTGATAGTCATCTAATATTGCACATCTAAGTTTCATAATTTATCCCTCCGAAATTATATTAGACTGTTATTCCTATTCCAGGATAAGAAGGAAGAGTAACTAATCCTTCATGAAGTTCAATCCCTTGAAACGGGTCATTAACTAGATCAAGGTGACCATCAAGGTCTAAGTAATCCGCAAGTCCTGCTAACTGGCCCATTGCACTAATCCCGACTATACTTTCTGTTTTACATCCCAACATGACTTTTAGATTAAGAGATCTCGCGAGACGGATCATTTCGACAGCACGTGAAAGTCCTCCGCACTTACATAGTTTAATATTCACTCCACTAACGCTTTCCTGCAATTTAAGAACATCCGACGGGTTAACACAATCTTCATCCGCTATAATCGGTATTGGGGAGCGTTTGTGTATGTAGTGTAATGAATGTACATTTCCGTTTGCGATGGGTTGCTCCAAAAGTTCGATACTATATTTTGACATGTAATCGCATACTCTTAAAGTTTCATCTGGACTCCATGAACAATTACCATCAACCCATATGCGTCCGTTATAAATGCTTCGCAAATCTTCAATACATTTTAAATCACTATCTTTTTTTAATTTTATTTTTAATATCGGCCAGTCTAACAAGCCCTTTGCTTTTTCAACCAAATCAGTCCTCGGTAATGAACCTAATGAAATACTGCTCATAGGCAAGGGAAGATTTTCTAAACCCCATAACTTATACAAAGGGAGCCCTGTTACTTTTCCAATCAAATCATGAATAGCCATATCCACTGCTGATATTGCAGATGCACAATTAGGGAATATTCCCCATAATTTTTTTGTAACTTTCTCGAATTCATATGGTGAATATTCTAATAAGATGTCCCTTGCAAAATCCATAAACTCGGATGTATTTTCTTTTGTAAATCCATACTCGTTTGCATAGATTGCCGTACCTATCCCGGAATAAGTTTCCCAATGGACCTGAATTATAAGTTGTTCGACCATAGATATGATGCCTTTATTACTAATAAACGGTTCTCCTAATTGTAAAATATAGTTTTTGTGAGTAAGTTTCAAACTTTCTTCTCCTTTTTGGGAACGATCTCCATCAAACAACCTACAATCATACAAGCTTGGCGAAAAGTTAATTTTCTGAATTGCATCGGCTCTACTGGATTACTGAAATTATGTGTATTTCTACCGTAAGGGATCCCACTACCCGGATAAAACCGATTTAAAAAATAAGTAGAAATATCATATTTATGTTTTTCAAACCATCTTTCAACCATTTTGTTGATATGCGAATGCATTTGTTCCATATTTTCATACGAGTCTCCTGATTCAATAACATCCTCTAA
Source organism: Paenibacillus polysaccharolyticus (assembly GCF_900102085.1). Classification (GTDB taxonomy): domain Bacteria; phylum Bacillota; class Bacilli; order Paenibacillales; family Paenibacillaceae; genus Paenibacillus; species Paenibacillus polysaccharolyticus. The sequence continues at coordinate 138,683 of NZ_FMVM01000003.1, forward strand.
AAGCTCTTCTACTGCACTTAAATCGTAGCGATAAAGATCAACTGGCCAGAGCATAAAGATAGATGATGGCAGAAGCACAAGTAATACTGGATCGACTTCCGGAAAATGCCGAACAATGACTTGTAAAATCTTTTTATAGCTTTTAGTTGTTGATTTTTCAGCGAAATATCCTTTTCTTCTAGGTGGGTAACCTGCCATATCCCTTGCCCCCCAGTGAAAATGGGGGTTAAAAGGTTGTGTCATACAATCCCTTTGCACCGAGGATGAGCTGTAATGTGAATGAAAGATAGCAGATAATACTCCTGAAAGAATATTCGAAATGATAGGTACATGATTGGGAAGCTGGTGAAGATTCGAAACAAAGTTACAAGAATCGACAACCGCTTGAAATGGAATCATCGCTGATTGTATAAATTCATCTTTGTTCTTAAAGTATGCCTCTCCCATTCTATATCCATTAGAGTCAACCAAAATATCAGCTCTTTTAATCGTACCTTCGAGTGTTGCAACATGACTAAATAAATTCTGAAATGCTCGTTTCGAATTGATCTGATTTTCAGCATCTTCCATCAAAACGTATAATAACTTTTTAACTAAATCTTTTTGAGAATAAATGATGTTTGCTTCTGAACGAAATTCATATTGGTTTAAATCTTTGCATCTGTTCAAATGAAAATTCGCAAGTGATTGCATCTTACCTTTAACTTTAGTAAATACAAACGGTGTGAATAAAGGAATCGTTCTATCCCTTTCTATAAATTGTTCTCCATTCCATGTATATAAAGGTAACAAGACACGATTATTCCCTTCGATTTTTGAACCTGGTAAATAAACTGCGTCTCCTTGGTTGAGCTCTACATCTTCGGTTTGATTAAAACAATATATAAGCGGGTATCCAAACTTGTTGTCACATATCACTTTGTTAAAATCAAGAGCACCTGCTCTCCCCTCTATTATAGGGTCCCAATTTCCAAGATGTCCTGTTCGGGGAGGAACTAATTCGGGGGACTTTCTAATGAAATCAAGAACCTTCCCCACTTCAATATCTGAATTTCCAAGATGAACCCAATCAAAACAACTTGCTTGGTATCTATCGGATAAATTCAATAAATTCGGATAGGATTCACTTAAAAGCTCTATTACATTTTCCACGATATTCGAGGATAATATCTTTTTCATCCAATTATCACCTGCATTCAACAATAATATTTTGACCGATAAGTATATTACGAAGTAAATATTTCAATATGCCGCCATTTTGAAAGTATCTTAATTCTTCATCGGATTCTATTCGAACCTTCAATGAAATTTCTTCTTTATCACCATTCTCACGAATTAATTCCGCCATTATATACTTTGAAGGGTAGAAATCTTCAACACCTCTAATGGTAATCAATTCATTTCCTTCAATAATTTTATTGTCATTACTGTCGAATTCGAGAGGTAAGATCCCCATACAGACCAAGTTAGAACGATGGATACGCTCAAAACTTTTAGCGATAACGGCTTTTACACCGAGTAAGTAAGGTGCCTTAGCGGCCCAATCTCTTGATGATCCCGAACCATACTCTTCACCTGCAATGATGACTAATTGCGTTTGATCTATTTTGTACTTCATAGCCGCTTCATATATTGGAATATATTGATTATCGGTAAAATATTTGGTGTACCCACCATCAATCTCTGGAGTGATCAAATTTTTCAAACGCGGGTTTGAAAATGCGCCTCTAACCATGACTTCATGATTCCCTCTTCTTGCCCCAAAAGAATTATATTTTTTTTCATGAACTCCACTTTGTTCAAGGTATTTTCCAGCAATGCTTGTGCGCGCAATTGCCCCACCTGGAGAAATATGATCGGTAGTAATACTGTCTCCAAGAACTACCAATGCTCTAGCAGAATTAATGGATGTTTGCAAGGGTTCATCAAAGTAAAAACCTTCAAAATACGGTGGTTTTTTCAGATAGGTAGATTCTTTATCCCAATTAAATAATTGATCTTCTATTATAGTTATCGAATCCCAACGTTCTTCAACGATTGATTGATCATATTGAGTAAGATACATTGTAGGTTGAATACAAGATTCCACAATTGTATTAATTTCTTCATCTAGAGGCCAAATATCTAATAGAAAAACTAAATTTCCGTCACTATCCTTCCCCAACGGAGTTGTAGTCAAGTCTATGTTGACTGTACCCGCGATGGCATATGCAATTACAAGTGGCGGAGATGCAAGATAATTCGCATGAACTAATGGATGTATCCTACTCTCGAAATTACGATTACCACTGAGTATTGAACAAACAATTAAGTCATTTTCCTCAATAACTCTGGTTACCTCTTCGCTTAAAGCCCCACTGCTACCTGAGCATGTCATGCATCCAAAACCATCAATGTAAAATCCAAGTTTCTCTAATTCAATTAGCAAATTTGATTCCTGTAAATACTGCTTAACGACCTTAGAGCCCGGAGAAAAACTTGTCTTGATATAAGGCGGTATGGACAGCCCCCGTTTGACTGCATTTCGAGCAACAAGGCCTGCTGCTATCATAACTAGGGGATTGGAGGTATTCGTACAAGATGTAATTGAAGCTATAACAATAGATCCGTGAGTTAACTCATTTATTTGAGAATCATTTTTTGAGAGCAAACTATTATACGCATTCGAGTTCTTTGAATGAAGCCAATTATGAAATGATTCTTTCAAATTTTGTAGGTCGACTCGCTGATGAGGCATAGCAGGCCCAGCAAGAGAAGCAGTTACGATAGCAAGATCTAGGTAAATCAATTTATCAAACTGAGGTGTTTTGCTAACATTCGAGCGAAATAACTTCTGATGCTGGTAGTAAGATTTAACTAATTTAATTAAGTGTTGGGGTCTTCCTGTTGAACGAAGATATCGAAGCGTTTCCTCATCTATTGGGAAATAGGCAACCATGGCCCCATATTCCGGTGCCATATTTGCAATTGTTGCACGTTCTGCAACACTTAGCACTTCTAGTCCATTGCCAACAAATTCAACAATTTTCCCTACTACATCTTCTTTGCGTAAAATTTCTGTAATCATTAACACCAAATCGGTCGTTGTCACACCTGCATTTAGTCTTCCTGTTAGGCTAAAACCAACAATCTGGGGCATATTCATCGAAAGTGGCTCACCTAATAAAGAGGACAAAAGTTCTATCCCCCCTACACCCCAACCAAGAAGACCTAGCCCATTTATCATTGTTGTATGACTGTCTGTCCCAACGACACTATCAGGATACATAAACTTCTTACCCTCTTCTGATTCCTCAACTCTCAAAACAGTTGCCAAATGTTCGAGATTAATCTGATGAATAATACCTGAACCTGGCGGAAACACTTTTACATTTTCAAACGCATATTCTGCCCATTTTAAAAAAGAGAATCTTTCCCAATTGAGTTTATACTCTAACTCGGTGTTTAAATTAAATGAATCTCTCGATCCAGCTACTTCGTTAATGATTGAATGATCGGTAATTACAACAGTTGGAATTACAGGATTGACCTGAGAGGCATCCCCTCCCATTTCCTGAACGGCACTTCTTATTGCCGCTAAATCATTTAAGGCTGGTACACCTGTATAATCTTGCATGATAGCTCGAGACGGTTTGAATTTAATTTCATTTGTACTCTTAGAAAGAATCATTTCTATTACATTTTTTTCCATCAATTCGATTGAATCAGAATCGATAGTTCTCAATTGAGCTTCAACTAATAATCTTAATGAATACGGTAATAATGAAAAATCCACACCAATATGTTCCTCAAGTTTGCTTAACGACCACAAATAGTATGGCTCACCATCAAAGATAACTTCCTCTAACATATTTAGACAATCGTTAATTTTCATAATGATACCTCAACTATAATCTGTTACATCTAAGTTATTTAACAACGCATTTCGATCTATTTTCCCATTTGAATTCATTGGAAATTTGTCAACGATAAATATATGCTTCGGTATCATGTACGGGGGTAAAGTATTCTGTAAGGATTTCCGTATAAAATCGATTTCAAGGGAATGACCAATGACAAAAGCAACTATACCTTTAAAAGTGTTGTTTTCTTCTGGCCATCCTAAAGCGACTGCTGAAATAATACCCTTCAGTTTTGTTAAAGAACCTTCAATTTCGCTGAGTTCAACTCGATGTCCATTAACTTTAATCTGATGATCAATTCGCCCCAAAAAAATGAGATTCCCATTAGGGAGATATCGTACACGATCACCCGTTCGATAATAAGTGGTATCATAACCAGATTCTGATTTATATATTAAGAATTTTTCTTTTGTTTGTTCCGGATTGCGCCAGTAGCCTGGAAACATTTGAGGTCCTGTCACACATAACTCTCCTCCCTCATTATCTTGGACAGTTTCAAGAGTGTCATTAACAAGTATAGCTTCAAGACCTGGATATAATTTGCCTATCGGAACTATATCATTTATACAATCTAATGGAGAGTTAACTGAATCCCAACGAAATGCAGCACATGCAATTGTTAATTCTGTTGGTCCATATAGATTTTCTATAATTGAATTAGGTGCTGCCTGTTCCCACAATTCTACGATCCCTCTAGGAAGTGCTTCCCCGCAAAACAAACTTAAACGAAGTCCAGACATAACATTTGGTGTTAACATATGTTGTTTCTTCATTATGACTGCTATTGAAGGAACCGAAAACCAAACTGTCACTTTTTTTTCTTGAATGAATCGTAGCGGTGCTATTAAATCAATAGGATTCATGGAGCATACTGTGCCCCCAGCTGACCAAGCCATAAATAAATCGAACACAGATAAATCAAAGGTCTGGTCGAATGTTTGAGTAAATCTATCTTCAGAAGTAAATTTATACTTTTCTTGATTTACCTCGATGAAGTGACAAACATTCTCATGAGTGATTGGAACACCTTTCGGAACACCTGTACTACCAGAGGTAAATAATATGTATGCTAGAGAGTCAGCTGTTACTGTAGGTAGAAATTCTTCAGGTTCATACTGCTCCAATACCTCTTTAGATAATACTTTAGTATTTTTAATCTTTATTTGAGTTTCAGTATCAGGTAATAACAAGAGTTTAGGAAGATTTTTAGCGTCATTTGAAATTTCAAGATATTGTTTAAGTGAATTATTATCAATTATCAAAGCATCTAACTCCGCTATCTCAATCATCGATGCAGTTCGTTGAGTGGGGAAATTTCGATTTAAAGGCACAAATGTAGCTCCTGAAAATAACGCAGCCAATACACCAATATATGAAGTTTCATTACGATAAGCAAAAACCCCAACCCTTTTAGGACTACCATCCAATATGTCAATTAATGCAGAAGCCCATTTTCGAGCAGTAAGCTCTACTTCAGCATAAGAAAGTTCTCTACTACCAATTATCAAAGCTGTATGATCAGGCTTTAATAGTGCATTATTTAAAAAACCTGTATACAAACCAAAATACTTTTTTCCAATATTACTTTTTTCAATTGAATTACTTATCACTAGAACCCCTCACTATCAATATGGTTTCGATCAGATATTGGCCTATAGGGTTGGTTTTTTATACCTGTATAACTTAATTTAGGTCTTATTAGGATATTCTTAGACTTTTGTTCTTCAATCTGACTTATCCAACCCGGGATACGTCCAATTGTAAAAATAGGAACGAACAAATCTTGTGGAATTCCCAAAAGCTGATATATTAAGCTTGCATAATAATCTACGTTAACATTGACTCCTTTTTTTATGTAAGGTCTCATAGCACTCACAAGGGATTCAAGTATTTCAAAGTAAATAGTCGTATTAAATTCTTCACTAAGTGCTTGTGCCGTTTCACGCAAGATTTTAGCCCGTGGATCTATCGTTTTATATACCCTATGCCCAAAACCCATAACTGGTTCATTTTTACGTTGCTTTTCTTTAACATACATAGTTGCATTATCCGGAGATCCAATTTCCTTAATCATAGTTAACACTTCTTCAATAGCGCCTCCATGAAGTTTGCCTGAGAATGCAGCAATGGCTGCTGTTAATGCCGCATATATATCAGCAGAGGTACCTGTAACAACACGAGCAGTAAATGCGGAAGCGTTTGAACCATGATCAGCATGAAGTATAAGGATTTTATTTAGTACTTTTTCTACATTTATAGAAGGAATTTTACCATCGAGCATATAAAGCAAATTTGCTGCATGAGAGATTTTTTCACTTGGCATTACTAGTTCTCTGTTGAAGCGAATTGAATTATGAAAAGCTACTATAATCGGAATTTGAGAAAGAAGTGAAATTTTATTGTTTAAGGAATCGTGCTTTAAAGAATTTTCTTGAAAATTCCCTAAGGCGGATACTGCTGTTCGAAGTGCATCCATTGGCCGAGCCTCTTTCATGGAAATAAGCAAATCGATTATTGGCTCAGGCAAATTTCTAGCTTTCTTCAGTTCTTGATCGAAATCTTTTAATTGAACACTTGTTGGTAGAGAGCCGAACATTAACAAATAAGCAGTTTCCTCGAAAGTAGAATTATTAACTAGCTCGTGAATTGAATATCCTCTATATTGGAGTAACCCATTTTCGCCATCAATATAGGTTATTTCTGTACTGTCTAAAATAACGTCAACAAGCCCCCTAGATATAGTTTGTTTCTGCTCACTGTATCCTTTTGTCTCATTTCCCACGATTTCTACCGTATTCGAATCCTTATTTTCTGCTTGCATCAAAAAATTGCGCAGATCTCTGACAGAAAGTAATTTCGATCTGTCGTGGGCATCAATTGTTACACCATATTCTTCTTCGAGAGATATGAGTAAATTAACATGTCCCATCGAGTCCCATTCGCTTATAGATCGATATTCCAAATCATCCTCTACTTGACTTTGAGGTATCTGTAAGGCTTCAGAAATAACATATTCAAGAGTCTTTTCCCTTTCTTTTAATCCTTTAGAAAATGAAGAACTGAGACTTTCCACTCTAAATTCACTCTCCTCATTTGTTCAATAATTTGTTTAACACAATAAATCTGAGGTAAGTTGTAAAGACAGTCAAGCATGTCCCTGTACTAAAGCTCTAACATATTTTAAATTGTTACAAACTAGCAATCACCCATTATCAAGGGTTTAAACCTTAGTTTTAAAATAAAAATTAATATACTACAATAATGTTAGTATTATACATTCCCAAATATTAGTTGTCTACAAAAAAGGAAAAATTAAGTCGAACAACAGTGAGAATAGGGACAAAAATTTGAGTATTCAAAAGAACAATTTTATTGATTCGGAGTTTAGCTCAGCATGACCTAATCAGGTATCTTGTATCATGGCAACAAAATGTTAAATCATATTTTGTTATTTAGTCGGATTAGAAATTGATCAATGATCAATTAAATCAAAAAATCACTCTTTTTTCTATGAAGGTTTGAGAAGTGCTGACTGCTCCTCCCCTGTAGAACATCTCCCCTATTTCTTCAAAAGCCTCTTCGCTAAACTCGGTCTCTGTGAAATTGCCCATTAGAAGATGATTCGTTATATTTTTAGAGCAAACGGCTCACATTAAAATCCGCTATATCATTACCGCCCACCATCAATAATCCCAGATACCCCCTTCTCTGTTGTTCCAAACAAAGATATAAGGGATGTAGTGAATTATGGATCGACTAAGGACGGGCGCCACTCAGTCTTCCACATACTATTGCGTTGAGTGGCAAATCAAATTGAACAAGGTCACGCATACTTAAAAGACTCTTCGTGGTTCTCTGAATACTTTTTCTTTTCATATTTATAACCTCCTCACATTAAGAAAACAGGACGCGTTGTGTACGTCCTGTTCTTTGGTCATATATCAAAAAATTGCTGTATAGATTGATCCTCAAACGAAGAGATTCGAATAATTCGATCTGAAAATCCTTCTACTCCATGGATGGATTCTTTCCCCAATAATAAGGACAAGACATGCAACTTGAATCATATCTTGCACTTCAATTTTCTTCGTTCATAGATTATGTCATCAAATGCATGTCAGGAAAATGGAATCCATGCGATATCCCTTCTCTGTTTCCGGGCAATGCTCAGAGTGCTAATCAATTAAGAAGCATTTTTCTTCTGCTCCTCGGTAATTTCTTTTTCGATATCTTTAATTTTATCGCGCGCTTCAGCAAAAGTTGTTATCGATTGAAACTCCTGACCATAAAATTGAATCCGTTTTAAACTTTCCATCGCTACAGCGCGTGTCGAATCTCCCTCCGCTTTCAAATCGTCAATAGCTTTTTTTAATTTAGCCTGTCTTATTTTTTCTAATATTTGTCCTTCAAAGATCCATCCATCCGTGGTTTTACGGATTTGCGCTGCCAACTCTGGATATTTTAGAATCAAGTCTGCTACAGCAGACGCACTTAATGACTGTCCTTTGGAGAGTGTGTATGTAACTTGGTTCAGTTCGGAAACAGAAGAAATACTTACCTGTACCGACTCTCTTAGCGCCTTGGTTTGCTCAACTAGTTTTTCAGTCAGTTCCTCAATTGTGCCAGATGCCTTCCCATTAATCCCAGCTAAAGCATCGGTTTCCTTTTGGGCTTCGACTGCGGCTACTGTCACGATGGCCGCTGCAATCGCTGGACTCTCTTTGCTGGTTGGTGAAATTGCCAGCACTTACAACGTCCTTGTCATTGAAGAAAATAATGAATACTCCATTGTGTTCAATGATGCAGTTACAGGTCGTAAAGATCTATTGGATCAATCAGAGAATAAAGAGTATGCAGCTTTATCTGCTGAAAAGTTTCCGGATCTCTATGAGATTGCCCAAAATGAGGGATATACCTTATCAGGAGACGAGTTTGTGAATAGAGCCAAAAGAAGCATTTCTGTAAATGAAGCTTTCGATAGAGATTGATCACTAAGTGATTTCAGAAACTTACTCAGAACTTTGAATCAAATGGCGGATTAATATTAACCCTAGCCCCTCTCTTTTAACTGCTTTATCAAAGCCTGCTTGTAAGAAAAAGTAAAAGCCCGGATTTGAACTCCGGGCCTTCATCAGATCTATTGGCGTGATTTGGAAGTTCATTTCAATTACCTCCATTTTTTAAAAAAAGCCAGAATTTAGCTGACTTGAGGGTTGATAAATATTTACATAAGCCCACATTTTTTACTCTCCTGCATCAATCGTTTAAATAACTTTGATCTTAAAAGTGATCGATCCCACTCTGACAAAACGATTGCTGCACCTATTAGCACTCGCTCAAATTTGTTCCCGTTTTTATAACGGTTTACTACGTTTAAGATGCCCTACAGGAAATAGTTTAGAGAAGTCTCGTTTCATTGGGGGACACACAATTCCAATAAGACCTAAAATTCGAATAGCACCAGCGACGTAAATAAATATTTAGTGCCCAACCTAGGATTTGTTAAGGTTTCGAAGCTGACTAATGCCCGGTACCAAACATTCATTAACACTCTAATTTCAAATTTCAGTAAACGTGCGGTTGAAATTATTCATACTACAATGCTAAGCGCGATGAATAAAGCAGTCGATCTAGAGATCATTAAAAAAATTCGTGTTCTAAAATAATCATCCCGGATCCAAATATCAACAGAATCAACACTTCAGATCCAATTAACTTTCTTACAAGAGAATAAGTTTTTAAATTTCTATCAACAGCTTACGAAGATGATCACAAATACTATTCTTTGTTTAAAACTCTAATCGATATGGGCTTAAGAAAAGGTGAGGCTCTGGCACTTCAAAGAAATGACATTACTATAGCTGATAGACGTATCGCAATTAATAAAACTATTGTTTACAATCAGACAAATGTAGATAAAATTTTCGCCCGCCTAAAACTTCTGCTTCAAAAAGATCAATAATGATAACTAAAAATTTGGCAGAAGAACTAAACGAACAGATTATCTCACAAGAAGAATTTGAGAAACAAGTTGGAATGGCTACTGATGATAGCTTGAAACTAATTTTTCATCGCGGGGACGGTCGTCCATTCTCGAAATCAATCTTACAAAGAGCACTTAAACGTATATGTAAAAAAAGCTAGGATAGATAAAGAAATCACCATACATGGGCTCAGACATACACATGCCGTCATGATGTTAGAATCTGGAGCTAGTATGAAAGAAGTTCAAAAGAAATTGGGACACGTCTCAATTAACGTAACTTCTAATATATATGCGCACATCACAGAAGTGATAGAGGGCTAGAAGCATTGATAAATATTCTTCATATATGGAGTATCCTAAGAAAAATTAACATCAGCGGTCAAAATAAAAATCCCACTAAAAACAAGCTGAAAATAAAAAACCTTGGCAAGCCGAAAATCCAGCATTACCAAGGCTTTTGTCACTCTAATACAACGTGATATATTGATCGCGTTCCCATTGGTGGACTTGTGTGCGGTACATATCCCACTCAATTTCTTTCAGCTCGTAGAAGTGAGCCAGGGCGTGGTCGCCGAGAGCGTCACAGATGACTTCGCTGCGGATCAATTCGTTTAATGCTTCTTTCAGGTCAGCTGGCAAGCTAGGAATGCCTTCTTCCACACGCTCTTCTTCTGACATGATGTAGATGTTACGGTCGATCGGAGCTGGTAAGGAGAGCTCACGTTTGATTCCGTCCAGACCTGCTTTCAATAAAACAGCCAAAGCGAGGTAAGGGTTAGCAGCTGGATCCGGGTTACGAACTTCAACACGAGTACTCAGACCACGTGAAGCAGGAATACGGATCATTGGGCTACGGTTACTTGCAGACCATGCTACGTAACAAGGCGCTTCGTAGCCAGGTACAAGACGTTTGTAGGAGTTCACAGTCGGGTTAGTGATTGCTGCAAACGCACGTGCATGCTTCAGCGTTCCAGCCATGAAGTGACGTGCAGTTTTGCTCAGGCCCAGTTCGTCCGACTCGTCAACAAATGCGTTCTCATTGCCACGGAACAAGGATTGGTTACAGTGCATACCGGAACCGTTCATACCGAACAATGGTTTTGGCATAAACGTAGCATGTAATCCATGCTGACGTGCAATCGTTTTAACAACGAGTTTGAAGGTTTGGATCTGGTCTGCCGCTTTCAATGCATCCGCATATTTGAAGTCGATCTCATGCTGACCAGGAGCTACCTCGTGGTGAGAAGCTTCGATTTCAAAGCCCATTTCTTCAAGTGTAATAACGATATCACGACGACAGTTTTCACCAAGATCTGTTGGTGCAAGGTCGAAATATCCACCTTGGTCATTCAGTTCGTTTGTTGGATTTCCTTTTTCATCCGTTTTGAACAAGAAGAATTCTGGTTCAGGACCAACGTTAAAGGAAGTGAATCCCATTTCTTCGGCTTCCTTCAGGTTTCGCTTCAAGATGCCACGTGGATCACCCGGGAATGGGTTGCCGTCTGGCAGATATACGTCACAGATCAAACGTGCGACGCGATTATCGGATACCCATGGGAAAATAAGCCAAGAGTCAAGATCCGGATAGAGGTACATGTCGGATTCTTCGATACGAACATAACCTTCAATGGAAGAACCATCAAACATCATTTTGTTATCCAAAGCCTTCGTTAACTGGCTTACAGGAATCTCAACGTTTTTAATCGCTCCCAGCAAGTCGGTGAATTGCAATCGAACGAATCGTACGTTTTCTTCTTTGGAGATGCGGAGAATGTCTTCTTTTGTATAACTCATGATTCCTCTCCCTTTCTTATCTGCGTATTTGGCTTGCATGTTATATTTGTACATTAGAATGTTCCACGGGTCAAGGAGTCTGACATCAGAAGTTTGAAATTTATCTTACCCGTCTCGTTAGGTGAACCGATTATTTTTTATTAAAAAAACGAGAAAGTTCACCTTGGATGAGAGATACTTGACCTGGTCTTTTGCCTGACACCAGCTGCTGCTTCAGCAAGCGGTGCAGTTGCGTATCGGACAGCTCTCTACGTTTAACTTCCGTATCTGGCGTAATCACCGTTGCCTCTTCAGACTCTTTCGAGACAGGATTCATCACTTGCTTGATGCCTGCAATGTTAACTCCTTTTTCAATCAGAGCTTTAATCTCTAGCAATCTCTCAACATCGTTAAAGGAAAACAAACGCTGATTCCCTGAAGTTCTTGCAGGAACAATGAGACTATGCTGCTCATAATAACGAATCTGTCTCGCGGACAGGTCGGTAAGTTTCATTACGATACCGATCGGGAATAAGGCCATATTTCTGCGAATCTCGTCGCCCATGTTCATCAACCTTCCAGTCATCTATTCTTGACCCTATTGTACATTTAGTTGTTACAAAGTGTCAATGACATGTTAGATAAACTCACAATAATTTACGATCTTTCATCGCTTGTAATGCCATTAAAACGCCATATTTAACATGAGAGTAAGTCAACCCACCTTGCATATAACCGATAAAAGGCTCTCGAATCGGTGCGTCGGCGGATAACTCCAAGCTTCCTCCTTGGATAAACGTACCTGCCGCCATAATGACAGGATGCTCATATCCAGGCATATCCCAAGGCTCAGGCACAACATGGCTATCAACAGCTGCTGCCTGCTGAATGCCTTGCACAAAAGCAATTAGATGCTCCGCAGAGCTGAATTGCACCGCCTGAATCAGGTCGGTACGCGGCTCATCCCACGCAGGCTTGGTTACAAATCCGGATGCAGCAAACATCGCCGCAGCAAAAATACTTCCTTTAATCGCTTGACCAACAATGGTCGGAGCCATGTAAAGTCCTTGGTAGATGCCTCGTGTTGTCCCCAGCATAGCACCGACCTCACCCCCAATACCAGGTGCAGTCAAGCGATACGCTGCCAGTTGTACATACTTCTCTTTACCACATATGTATCCTCCGGTTTCTGCTAACCCACCACCAGGATTTTTAATCAACGAACCTGCCATCAAGTCCACACCTACTTCCGTAGGTTCGCGTTCTTCAGTAAATTCGCCGTAACAATTATCCACAAACACGATAACGTCTGGTTTCAACGATTTAACACGTGCCACCATATCTGCAATCTCCTCAATTGTAAACGAAGAACGCCAGTCGTAACCGCGTGAGCGCTGAATGCCTATAACCTTCGTTGCTGGCGTAATAGACTTTTCCACCGCTCCCCAATCCACTTGCCCTGCGTTTGTGAGTTCAGTTTCAGCATAGCCAACCCCAAAATCACGGAGAGACCCTGTTCCATCACCAGGCTTGCCGATCACTTTATGTAATGTGTCATAGGGCTTACCTGTGATGTACAACAGATTGTCTCCTGGCCGCAATACGCCGAACAGGGCCGTACTTATCGTGTGTGTTCCTGAGGCAAAATGAGGACGCACCAGTGCAGTTTCTGCACCAAACACATCCGCATACACCTCATCAAGCACCTCACGTCCACGATCGTTATAGGCATACCCCGTTGAGCCCGCAAAATGATAATCACTTACTTTTCTGCGCTGAAAGGCATCGATAACTTTCCATTGATTGTGATCTACAATACGATCAACCTGATGAAGTTGTCCCTCGATCTGACGTTCCACCTGATGTTGAAGTTCTAGAATAGTTGAATCAAACCTTGCCATCTTGCTTCATTCCCCTTTTATAGCACGAAACTGACGCATTCGAATCAATTCTCGTGTCAACTTATCACATTAATATGTCATGAATATTACAGTTCAATGAAATCTTCGAGTAAATATGCAAACTTCTCATATTCACCTTTTTGCAGCTCGACTTGATAGATAACATCGTTCTCATCATATTCCGTTCCTACAACGTCTCCGATTTTATAGAGTACAGATGTCAGATCCCCACGTTCCGCCGGAATACGGAATCGCTTCGTATCGCCTGTCAGTTCCGCTTGAATCAGTTCACGAACCTTGATCAAATCTGATTCATCAAGTGCACTTATTTTAATATGCTTTTTATCCAAAGGAAGCATCTGTAGTTGTTCCGGCGTGCAGGCATCTTTTTTGTTATACAGAACAAGCTGAGGCTTGTCCCCTGCACCAAGTTGCTGCAAAATGGTATGAACTGTGCTCATCTGATCGTCACGCATTTCGGATGAAGCGTCTACAACATGTAAAATCAGATCAGCCTCATTCACTTCTTCCAATGTCGCGCGGAAAGCCGCAACCAAATCGTGAGGTAAATTCTGAATAAAACCAACGGTGTCCGTCAGTACAATTTCTTTACCACTCGGTAGCTCCATTGTACGTGATGTTGGATCGAGCGTAGCAAAAAGTTGATCCTGAATGTATACATCCGCTGCGGTTAACTGCTTCAACAATGTTGATTTACCTGCATTTGTGTAACCTACTAAAGCAACTTGAATAATCCCTGTTTTTTTACGACGCTCTCTGTGCAGTTTACGATGACGTGTGACTTCCTCGAGGTGACGCTTTAGATCATCGATCCGTCCCCGGATGTGACGACGGTCTGTCTCCAGCTTGCTCTCACCTGGGCCTCTTGTCCCGATACCGCCCCCAAGTCGTGACAAGTTTTTACCATGCCCCGATAAACGCGGCAACAAGTAGCTATGTTGCGCCAGTTCTACCTGAATGATCCCTTCCCGTGTACTGGCACGTTGCGCAAAGATATCCAAAATAAGCTGTGTACGATCAATAATTTTCAGATCCAAAGCCTCTTCCAGATTTCGAACCTGAGCGCCAGACAACTCCTGATCAAAAATAGCTGTCGTTGCTCCCAGCTCGTCTGCAACCAAACGCAGTTCTTCCACTTTACCTTTACCAATAAACCATTTCGTGTCCCTTGTTTCCCGGTTCTGGGTTAATACATTGAGAACTTCAACGCCTGCGGTTTCAGCCAGCTTCACAAGTTCCTGTAATGAATACTCATGATTAATGCCTGAACGCTTCACTTCATCGGTAACCAGACTGACCAATATTGCGCGGTCTTTTTTGGTTGTATCTGTATCGTGCGTACCCATTGTCATATATATACCAACTCCCCTGCTCCGTATAAATACATTAAACCACGAAATGCCCGTGGCATGGTTAAAGCCGAACCGGTTAGCCCGGCCGGCTCTGTTAAAAGGTTATTATCGCTTACTTTCGTTCAAACTTCAAATCTTCTGTACGAATAGTCATGAGCTCCAGCTTACCCGGACTTCCATCCGAGTACTGCTCCAGCAAACGAACAGCCTGATGCCGGATTGATCTCTCGATTGCATTCCTTACATACCTGGCGTTACTGAACGCGTGCAACGAATCATTCTTCTCCTGAAGAAGATGTTGCTTTAACTTGAGTATGGTCTGAGGCATCAAAATATAATCACGCTCTTTGGCCATAATCTCAGAGATTTGGATCAACTGGTCAATCGTATAGTCTGGAAATTCAACCTGAATCGGAAAGCGAGAAGGTAAACCTGGATTCGTTTGTAGAAAAAAATCAATTTCTTCCGAGTATCCCGCCAAGATCAGAATAAACTGGTTTTTATGATCCTCCATTGATTTTACAAGTGTATCGATCGCTTCCTTGCCAAAATCTTTCTCCCCGCCGCGAGCCAGACTGTACGCCTCATCGATAAACAAAATGCCTCCAAGGGCTTTCTTAACCAAATCTCTGGTCTTCTGAGCCGTATGACCAATATATTCCCCCACAAGGTCAGCACGTTCCACTTCAATAAGATGTCCTTTGTTCAGCACGCCCATCTTCTGAAACATTTTGGCTACGATTCTGGCTACCGTGGTTTTGCCCGTTCCGGGGTTGCCTTTAAAGATCATATGATACACGTGTGCACCACTTAGCAGACCTGCCTCGGAGCGCATCTGCGCAATCTGAAGAAATGCATAAATTTCGAACACCAAATCTTTGATATTTTCGAGTCCCACCAGTTGCTCAAGTTCACCCTGAATCTCCTGAAAATGCGCATGCTTTGTTAAACTTTTAGCCGCTTGTACCGAGAGTGCTTCATCTTTAGCGAGTATTTGAGGTTCCTGGTTACGTAGTACCACATTAATTTGCCTGGATGGTCTGCCTCCCGGTTGCCCTCCTGCAGCCATGACCCGTCCGTTCATTCGCCATCACCTCTATTTTATCGGGCTGATCTCTCCTGATTATTAATGTATTCTATCAGGTGTCCAGATATTAGAAGGATGTACAAGAAAAGTTCTGGTCAGAAAAATTCGTTTTAGACCTGGATGTTTTTGCGAAACTCACCGTTCTCAAACAACGTTTGTCTGTGCTTCAGTGATAACTGAAAGTATGGGAACACATGAGCATCAATGGCATGGAGCAGTTCCTTCGCCGTTTTGTTCGCGAGATCATAATCTCCGGTTGTAATATGTTTGCGTGACAAGGCATCCTCAAGCTCATCCTCATCCAGCAAAAAGATCTCTCCGTCCTTCAGCACAACAACGTCCAAATAGAGATCATCAAACCACGGAACGCCCTGATCGGTAATTCCCTGGCTTCGGCAAGTATCGATGTACCATTCTACAATTTGCTGCTGATCATCAAACATGGCTGTAACAACAAAGTGTTCTCCCTTCGGATAATACTGAAGCCAGGAATATCCCTTGTCAGCGATACAGAAGGTTGTACCTCCATACGTCTTCCACAAAGGTTCTTTCAAATCCTGTATGGTGTACAGCGTAATGTAACCTGTGAAAATTTTGGACTGAACGAACCGGCATGTAAATTGTCGGTTCGTAATCCGGCGCCAGTTTGCGCGATCCCCGAATTTCCGTTTCATACGAACCCCTCTTTGCCGACTGCAGATCTATGATCTGCATTTTGGATTGGTGAACATTTATACGTCTGCTAGAGAACAAGTGCTATGAATCTGCTCTATACAACGTATTACGAATAGCTACAGCTTACCATATTTAAAGGATACACTCAAAACTAAGCTTGTTGTGCCGCTATTCATGGTTCACATGATCTTGGATATCGAATTGCAACCTTCCTTTTGTACATACAAAACAAAAACTGCTTCACCGGCGAACCGGGAAGCAGTTTTGAGTACACATATATACTATTGTGAAATAGGATTTTTATCCTCCCGAACCGGATTGAGGGGTAGAAGGAACTTCTGTTCCTCCGCCGTCTCCACTGGTTCCACTGTCTGGTGGTGTAACGACTTGGCCCGGGGTACTCACTCCACCATCACTTGAGCCGTCACTTCCAGGATCAGTCGTTCCTTGTCCTGGCGGAGTACCACCACCGTCCGGTTGACCATTCCCAGGACCCGATCCACCATTGTTACCATTGTTGCCATTACCATTTCCGTTGTTTCCGTTATTCCCATTACCATTGTTGCCATTCTCGCTTCCATTACCATTGTTACCATTCGGGTTACCATTATCGCCGGCACCATTGTCCGGATTATCCGTACCTGGCACTTCAGGATCTGTACCTGTTTCAGGATCTGTACCTGGATCTGGTTGCTGCGGATTAATCTCCTGAGCTTCGATCATAAGCGAAATGGTATTGGATGGGCTAGTTTCCTGTGCGGAAGCCGTATCATAAGCCGTTACATAATACTCATAGGTTAGCCCAGGTAATGCACTTAAATCCTGCGCACTTGTTGAGCCAACAGCATCGATCAGATGAGTAAACTGAGCTTCCGATGTCTCCTTCCGGTAGACACGATACTGCGTATTCGCATCTCCAGTTCCAGTCCAGCTAAGTGAAACGGTCTGAGTAGATGGATCATAGGATCCATTCAATCCGCTCACTGATAATGTCGGTTGCTGTGGTTGCTCCACGGGAGGAGGTGCCTGACCGCCAGCTGGCGTTTTGAACTCTTTCACAGGGACACCTTTTAATGCATCTCCCATGACTTTGGCGAAAAACGCTGCAGACAGCTTACTGCTGTTCTTAAGCATATGTTTTGCATCCGGATTGTCATAACCCATCCAGACAGCACCAGTCCACTCAGGAGTGTACCCGACAAACCATACGTCACGGTTCGAACTGTTGCCAGCAATACCACTTTGCACAGTTCCCGTTTTACCGGCTACTGGCCGATCCAGACGAGCGGAGCGTCCGGTACCGTCATTTACTACGTTTTGCAACATCTGCGTAAGTTGATATGCGTTCTGTTCACTCATCACACGTTTGGTTTCTGATTTATCATGTTTGTAAATGGTTTTCTCGCTACTATCCACAATACTTTTTATGGAGTAGGCTTGCTGATACTCCCCAAGGTTAGCAAAGGAGCTGTAAGCTTGAGCCATCTCCAGTGTATTCGTACCTTTGCTAAGACCACCCAGAGCGATTGCCAGGTTTTTGTCTTGGTCCGTCAGCTGAATGCCTACACTTTTCGCAAAATTAACTCCCGTATTTACCCCGATCTTATCCAGTAACCACACAGCAGGTATATTTTCCGATTTTGTTATGGCATCGGTCATGCTGATCGTAGAAGAGTATCCATGCAGGTTACCCGGACAATAATTTCCGAAACACTGCTTCTCATTGCTCAGCGGCGAGTTCGCACTGTATTTTCCTGTCTCCAGAGCCGGAGCGTAAGATACAATTGGTTTAAACGCTGACCCTGGCTGTCTCCGACTTTGCGTTACACGACTATATCCTTTGGTCTGATAATCACGTCCGCCTAACAAGGCAACAAGACTGCCATTTTCATGATTCATAATGACCATCGAACCTTGAACCTGTTGATCATCCTTGCTTGCCTCAAACAAACTGTCATCCGAGAAAGCATTCTCCACAGCTGTTTGAGCCTGCGCATCCATCGTTGTATAGATTTTGAAACCGCCAATATTGAGATCGTCTTCCGTCATGCCCGTTACACGCTCTGCTTCACGGAGCACATAGTCAATAAAAGCTTGATACTTTCTGTCTTTCTCAGGCGGCGTATATTTATAAACCACAGCCTTCGCTTCGTTCATCTCCGCCTCGGTGATGTAACCTTGCTCATACATTAATTGCAATACCACACCCCGACGTGTTTTCGAATCATTTGGATTACTCAGCGGATTGTATGCAGATGGCCCTTTAGGCATAGCAGCCAGTGTAGCGATCTGCCACAGCTTAAGGTCGTTCAGGTTACTCTTTCCAAAATAAAACTCCGATGCAGCCTTGATTCCATAACGTTGATGGCCAAAGAAAATCCGATTCAGGTACATCGTCAAAATCTCATCTTTGGAAAACTTACGTTCCAGCGCCATCGCAATCGATACCTCGGTTGCTTTCCGGAAGAACGTTTTATCACGCGACAGGAACATATTTTTAGCCAGTTGCTGGGTCAGCGTACTACCGCCCTCTACCATGGAACGTGCCATGATATCTTTGACGGCTGCACGACCAATGGACCAGATATCTACCCCTTGGTGCTCATAGAACCGTTTGTCCTCTGTAGCAACAAAGGCTTCTTTGACCAATTTCGGAATATCATCGGATTCCACAGGTTCCAGCTTTTTGATGGACAGCTCGCCCATAATATTATTGTTGCGATCATAAACCTTTGACGTTTCATTGATTGTTGTTTTATCCATGTTGGCTGTGAGCAGGCGTTCACCACTAATTAAAATAAACAAATATCCGCCTAGCGCACAGAATATGGCGACTGCCATGGTAAAAAACAAAGTCCATCCAACGCGTTTCCCCGTAATTTTTTTCTTTTTAGAGGTCTTAGGTTTCGCTTTTTGGTTTGACTTGTTATTGGTGTTGCGATTATTAGACCTCGATAACGGATCGTTTGGCATGTTACCTCCTGACTCCCTTTCAGTTGCATGTTTTCTATTTCTCTGGCGAGCACAAGCTTATATTAAACCTATTTTGCCCGGAATGAAAAGAACAACCCTTATTAGGTTGCTCTGTTTCAATCCTATACTTGTAGACGAAATGGTTTGTGAAAAGGTTTCGGATTTTTTAAGCTTCGCCGCCGTTGTCTTGCTGCATCAGCGATACGCTGCGTTGCGGCGTGAACGTGGAGATGGCATGCTTGTAGACCATTTGCTGGCGTCCGTCGCTGTCAATGACGATCGTAAAATTGTCAAATGCCTTGATCGTCCCGCGGATTTGGAAGCCATTGGTCAGATAGACCGTAGCTGGAATGTTTTCTTTCCGCAGTTGGTTCAAGAACGTATCTTGGATGTTGATGGACTTGTTCATTAGCCGTACCCCCATTGGTTCATTTGAATTCGTAGTGTAAGTATTATTCAATATCGCTGAGTAGCTTTCGTGCTATTATATCATGAACAGTTTCATATAATCCACAAAAACCCCTTGTCCCTTTTTCACATCTCCCAGAGGAGAGGCTATAAAATTAGTAGACTTATCCATTATACACTGCCTTACAGATTTGCAAAAGAGGAACAAATTTCACGTAATAACCGTATAACAAGGCTCCACTAAACAAGTTTTAATGCCTTATACCGTGTTAAGTAATATCACACTACTAGTAAATGGTTCCACACAGGAACGACCATTTGCTCTATGAGAAAGTTACGTAGCAGACTGAATCGCAGATCAGTTCCCCCTACATTCGATCTCAAAACCTCAGATTTCCGAAGAATGATCACTTAAATCTTATCCTGAAATCAGCGATTTGAATCATATTGATAGAACCCTTTTTCATATATGGGTAGCATACCTAATCAAAAATAAAAAAACCTCCA
Organism: Paenibacillus polysaccharolyticus; assembly: GCF_900102085.1. Taxonomy (GTDB): domain Bacteria; phylum Bacillota; class Bacilli; order Paenibacillales; family Paenibacillaceae; genus Paenibacillus; species Paenibacillus polysaccharolyticus. The sequence goes on from NZ_FMVM01000003.1 coordinate 159,268, forward strand.
GCTTTTCATCGAAAAGTAGAGGTCTTGTCTGACTAAGTTTATTTCCATGTATGTGTAATCAAATCATTTATTTGCTTAAACTGGCCTTCAAAATTCCCGGTGTCCGTCATGTCCACCCAGTGAATATCTTTCATATGACGGAACCAGGACAACTGACGTTTCGCAAAGCGGCGTGTATCCCTTTTAAGCCACTCTATCGCAGCATCCCAGCTAACTTCACCTTGCAAATATGCAGCAATCTCCTTGTATCCCAAGCCCTGCATAGAAATATGACCTCGCGCGACTCCGCGTTCCAGCAACGCTTTTACCTCATCGACCAGTCCTTGCTCGATCATGAGATCGATTCGCTCTTCGACTCGTGCATATAACTTCTGGCGATCCATCGTCAAACCGATGATGAGTAGATCGTATGGAGACTCTTTTTTCTGAACAGCCAGCTGCTCCGACCATTTCTCTCCTGTAAGATGGAAGATTTCAAGCGCACGTACAATTCGCCGTTGGTCATTCGCATGGAGACGATCCGCACTGGCTGGATCAACTTCCCTGAGCCGATCATGAAGTGCCTGTGCCCCATGCTGCAGAGCATAACTGAACTGCTCTTCCCTGAAAGCTTCATCTGAACCACTGTCCGAAAATTGAAAGCCATAACAGACCGATTCCACATATAATCCCGTGCCACCCACGATAAAAGGCAGTTTACTCCGGGCATGAATTTCAGGAATCAAACGTGTGCAGCTTTCCTGAAACTCCGCTACGGAATACGGATATTCCGGCTCATGAATGTCAATCAGATGATGGGGAATGCCCTTCATTTCTTCCGTCGTTATTTTCGCCGTTCCGATATCCATCTCACGATAAACCTGCATGGAATCTCCCGATATGATTTCACAGTTAAAAGCCTGTGCCAGCTCAATGCTCAATCTTGTTTTGCCTACAGCTGTCGGTCCAACCAGCACCAGTAGCTTTGGTTTTTTTTCAACTTCCGGTTTCAACATTAATCACTCCGTACAAGGTTTTTGCATTCGCCCGATCCAGCACCTGGAATCCAAGCCTTTCAAACTCTGCGCTGCCGCGTTTTTCTTTCATGACCACTCGCTTGCGTGCGACTCTCTTCGCCTCTTTAATACTCTCTTCCGCTAATGCACGGGCATTGGCATAGTCCCGTAAAGGCTTGATTGCACTCGAATCCATCATCGGTTCACGAAACATCGGATCAAAATAAACCGTATCACAGCTATGGTCAGGCAATGAACGAAGCAGTTCCAGATGATCCTGATTTCGCAGTTCAATGCGCCGGAACGCCTCGTCTATGGATGGTTCGTTGCTCTCATAATGGGACATGCCATCAAGTAAAAGTGTATAGAGTGGCGCGGAGCTTTCACAGGCAATCACATGCCCTCGAACACCTGTCGCCACCGCAAAAACGAGTGAATCCGAGCCAAGCCCTGCGGTACAATCCACAACCGTATCTCCTTCGCGAACAGCACCTGCTTCAAGCATCGGATCAGGCTCTCCCCTCAACACTCGTTTGGCACGTACAAATCCCATACTCGGGTGAAATTCAAGCTCGGATGCATCTTTCCGGAACAATCGCGCTCTCCCTTTCAGCACCACCAGAATCTCCTGAACCTTATACTGCTCAAGCAATTTGGGCAGAGATGTTCTGTTGCGTGCTACATAGGTGCCGCCAGTCGCAGCAGCCAGTGCACGCGCACGTTCTACCAGAGAAGCCGCCTCCTTGTCACCCGTCGTTATATACATAATATCCCCCTAAAAACTACATCACTCGTTTAAATAATTTTTCCAGATCATATGTTGAAAAAGAAATTACTATTGGCCGCCCGTGCGGACACGTGTATGGCTGCCGACATGAACCCAGACGCTGAATCAGCACTTCCGCTTCCCGGTCGGTAAGCTTTTGATTCGCTTTGATGGAAGCTTTGCAGGAGCACATAATCGAAGCGGCTTCACGCATCTTAGCCACATCAATACTACGCTCACTTAGAACCCATTCCGACATTTCCTCAATAATGTCTTTTTCATCTCCTTTAGGGAACCAGTAGGGGTGAGAACGCACACGGAAGGTTTGGCCGCCGAAATGCTCCAAATATACCCCCGCTTGTTCAAACCAGGCGAGTCTTGCTTTTAGCTTTTCTGTCTCGGAAGGTGTGAATTCAAGGGTAATCGGCAGTAGCAACTCCTGTGAGGCCTGAGCCGGATTGCCAAACTGTTCGTAATAGTACTCGTAATTTACCCGTTCATGCGCCGCATGCTGGTCGATCAAATATAACCCTTCATCGTTTTGTGCAATCAAGTACGTTCCGTGATGCTGACCAATCAGACTAAGTTCAGGGAACGCAGGCATAGAAGGATCTGCGTGCATTGCAGCCGACAGTTTGGCTGGATCAGGTATCGATGCTTTTTTCCAGCTGCGTTCTCCTTTTTGACCTGCCGAAGTGTACGGCGTACGGCTTTCCCTTACTGGAGCGCCGTAGGATGGCGTATGATACGCTTCGGTTTGACTCTCGGTAGCCGCTCGGGTTCCAGTTGTTCTCGTGGCAGCTACTTCGCCAGCACTTTCACCCGCATTGTTCCGAGAATGTTGGCCTGGATGATCCTCACCCTTACTCTCCTGCTCAGAATCATTCCTTTGATCAAACTGGGCTCCGTTCAAGAGATCGAGCGAACCGTACGCTGGAGTAGATTCCGGTGGTGCTTCGGGCAAAGGAGCCGATTGCGAGAAATCGGAAGAACTTTGCTGTAATGCTGGTTCTGGGCCATTTCCTGCGCCGACTCCTGTTACTGTAGCTATTCCTGCTCCTGTTTCAATTTCCGCTGGCGCATCCAGGTCAGAATGATCATCTTCTAAAACCGGTTTACCAAGCGGTCCTTGTTGGCCATATCCTTCACTTACTTCCTGCTCTTTCACGGGTCCACGAGGGAACAAAAATTGTTCTTGGATAAATGAACTGTCATCTCCACGTCTAATTTGCTGTTTCCTTACTTGCGGAATCAATACCTCTTGCCTTAAAATCCCACGCAACGTGGTTTCCACAAACTCGTATAGTTCCGCCTCTTTGCTAAAACGAACCTCCAGCTTCGCCGGGTGAACGTTCACGTCCACGAGTGAAGGGTGCATTTCCAACTGCAGTACCACGAGCGGAAAACGATTAATAGGGAGCAACGTGTGATAGGCTTTCAGAATCGCCTGATTTAATCCATAGTTGCGAATATATCGTCCGTTCACAATCGTTGACATCCCCGCACGATTCGCACGTGTCCATTCCGGCAGACTGATCAGACCGCTGATCTTGTAATCCAGATTTTCGCCCTCAATAGGAAGCATCGCTTTAGCCGCACTCGTACCATAGATCGCCGCAACCACCTGTAACAGATCACCATTACCCAGCGTTTGCAGTAACGTATTCTCATTGTGCCGAAGAGTGAACGAAATATACGGATGCGACATCGCCATCCGATATAACACATCCGAGATGTGTCCCAGCTCGGTCTGAATGGTTTTCATATACTTTAGTCTTGCAGGCGTATTGTAAAATAACTCCTTAACCACAAACTCCGTTCCTTGTGGTGATGCAGCATCCTCGTGAGTGCAGAGCTTGCCGCCTTCAATCACGATTCGTCGTCCCCGCCCGTCGTCTCCACTAGCGGTCAGCACTTCCACCTTGGAGACGGCTGCAATACTTGGCAGCGCCTCTCCGCGGAACCCGAGACTTGTGATCTGAAACAGGTCACGTCCGTGGGTTATTTTACTGGTCGCATGGCGGTAGAAAGCTGTCTCCAGATCATCCGGCTCTATGCCTGAGCCGTTATCCTTTACCCGGATGCGAAGCAGACCGCCTTCCTCCACTGCCACTTCAATCTTGGAGGCCCCTGCATCTACTGCATTCTCCAGCAGTTCCTTTACGACAGATGCAGGCCGTTCAACCACCTCACCCGCCGCAATCTGGTTGGCAATATGTTCATCAAGCACATGAATTTTAGCCACAGATTCTCCTCCTCCCGGTTAATCAGGATAATTGCTGTGCCTTTAATTTAAGTTCATTCAAGATTTGCATCGCCTGCAAAGGCGTCATGTTCATCACATCAATTTCTTTCATATGACGGATCAGTTCGCGTGCAGGTTTATCTTCAACTATAACTGTTTTTGTAGGTTGCACAGTTGCTGACTGCTCGTCGTCGAAGATCGACAGCTGTACAACCTCCTGCTGTCCCTGTTTGGATAGACTCTTCGGGCTTTCCTCCCGAATGAACGGCTCCTCCGCAACGTTCGATGACTCCAAACGAGTCGCCGCTTGCACCTTTGCCAACTGTTCGGTTGACGCTCTGTTCTCAGTCACATACTCACTGCCAACCGCTACCTGTGAAGCTGCTTGTTCGAAACCATGCAGTAGTCCATTAGCACGCTCAATAATGCTGTCAGGGAGACCCGCAAGCCTTGCACAATAGATGCCGTAACTGCTACTTGCCGCACCCGCAATCAACTTGCGCAGGAAGTTTACTTTGTCACCGCTCTCCTGAACCGCCATCGAATAATTTGCCAGCTTGTCCAGACTTCCCTCCAGATGAGCCAGCTCATGAAAGTGGGTGGATACAAGAGCTTTACAGCCGATCACGTCATGTACATATTCAATGACCGATTGTGCTATCGCCATGCCTTCACTGGTGGAAGTCCCTCGGCCCAACTCATCGATGATGATGAGACTGCGCGGCGTTGCTTTTTCGGTCATGACCTGAATATCGGCCATCTCCACCATAAACGTACTCTGACCACCGATCAGATCATCGGCAGCACCGATCCGTGTGAAGATACGATCCATGATCGGAACTTCAGCTTGACCAGCAGGTACAAAACAACCAATCTGCGCCAGAATCGAGATGAGTGCAACTTGTCTCATGTACGTACTTTTACCAGCCATATTCGGTCCGGTAATCAGCAGAATACGTGCCTCCTCCTCAGTCATCGCAGTATGGTTTGCAATAAACGCCCCATCACGCATGACGGCCTCCACGACCGGATGCCGTCCTTGCTCGACGACCAGATTATATCCATCTGTCAACACGGGACGCACAAAGTTACGCTCTGCACTAATCACTGCAAACGATTGATATACGTCAATTTCAGCCACTTGCTCAGCAAGCTTTTGTAGACGTGCAATCTCTTGATTAAGACGTTCGCGTAGCTCTGCAAACAGACCGTACTCGATATCGACCATTTTGTCCTGAGCTTCAAGAATGAGTGTCTCCTTCTCTTTCAGTTCAGGTGTAATATATCGTTCAGCGTTCGCAAGTGTTTGTTTACGCTCATACCGTCCTTCAGGAAGTGAAGCAAGATTCGATTTAGTGATTTCAATATAATAACCGAACACCTTGTTGTACCCGATTTTCAGCGAGCGGATGCCCGTTGCTTCACGTTCTCTTGCTTCCAGCTCGGCAATCCACTGTTTACCATTCACCGAAGCTTCCCGAAGCTCATCCAGACGGGCGTGGTATCCTTCGCGGATCAAGCCCCCATCTTTAACCGACACGGGCGGTTCATCCACGATAGCCTGTCCAATCGCATCACGCAAATCAGCGCAATCATCCATCATTTCAGCGATATGCTGGAGCGTTACAGACGAAGATGCCGCGCAGTGGTGGCGCAGACTCGGAATTTTGTCCAGTGACGATTTGAGCGCGTTCAGGTCACGACCATTCGCATTCCCAAAAGCAATTCGTCCCACCAGACGTTCCAAGTCATAGATGTCTTTCAGCTCAGCTCGCAGATCCTCACGAAGAATAAACTGGTTATACAAGGTATCTACTGCTTCCAGTCTTTCATTGATCTTTCCTTTTTGCAAAAGAGGTTTATCCACCCAGCGCCGCATCATGCGGGCGCCCATAGACGTCTCCGTGCGATCCAGCAACCACAGCAGGGAGCCTTTCTTCGAACGTTCTCGCACCGTTTCTACAAGCTCCAGATTACGGCGTGTAAACGGATCAAGAATCATATAATGATCCGGCTCATACGTAGAGATTTGTGTCAATTGTCCGAGCGAGCGCTTCTGCGTTTCACTTAGATACGAGAAAAGACGCGCTACACATGCTTGACGCTCCGGCTCCAGCCTTGCCCATACCGACTCGCCAAACTGCTGACGCACGAGGTCTTCCTTGCTTTTAGTCCATGAGGTATATACTACCGGACGGCCGATTGGAGATGATTCGGATTCTACGAGCTCCAGCAGGGCTTCATCTCCAACAAGTTCAGACGGCTCATAGATGCCAATTTCGTCCTTAAGCCACTCCTTGGAGTATGGAACTGATGTGACGTACAGTTCTCCTGTAGAGAGGTCACAGGCAGCAAGAGCGAGCGTGTTTTGGTTACCGGTTAGACATACCATGTAGTTGTTAGACTTGTCCCCCAGCGTCTTTCCTTCCATCACCGTTCCGGGTGTAACTACACGAACAATCTCGCGGCGTACCATGCCTTTGGTTACTGTCGGATCTTCCATCTGCTCGCAGATGGCTACTTTATACCCTTTCTCAATCAGACGCTGTATGTAATTTTCCGCCGAATGATAGGGCACACCACACATCGGAATTTTGTCGTCCGTGCCTCCGTTGCGTGCTGTTAACGTGATCTCCAGTTCTCTTGCAGCATTGATTGCGTCATCGAAGAACATTTCGTAGAAGTCACCTAATCTGAAAAAAAGAAATGCATCCTGTGCTTCGGATTTGACTTGCAAATATTGTTGAATCATTGGCGTGTACTGAGCCATGATATCGATCCACCATCCGTTCCTATGATGTCAGGAAGAAAGTTCCCTGGAAGGCAATAAGGCGTCAGGCACCAAGATCGCGCACCTCCGCCTTATGTTCGGCTATCCGCCTGTTCCTTCATGGGCTTACTGCTTCATTTCTTCCGTATCTTAACGTATTAAAAGTCCTATATTTCATTATAACAAAAAATTGACGCTTCTTCATGAGCCTGCCCGAATATTCCAAAGTTTACGAATATCCCGGCTCTCATCCCAGGTATGCCCCCGTTTGAATTGCCGCATGAGAGGCGCAGCATATCGTTCATACCTAGCATATCCGGGTAGCTGTTTCAGATCGTTCATCAGTGACGGGATACAGGTCATCATGACATCACGCTGTCCTTTGTAAAACGCAGAATGAACCTTCTCCTCTGCTAAAGGACGCTGTTTTAACAGATCGTAGTGGCATGCAATCAGACCTGCAAGAGCAACAACCCCTTTAGCAACAACCGGCGAAACAAGAAAACTCGGCAGTGTCCGATATTCGAATCCACCATAGGCTTTCAGACGAAAGTCACCTAACGTTCCGTACCTTGGTCTTCTTCCTGATCCGCGTGGATCTTGCAACACTGCCAGTGGTAGTGCCAAATAATTATCCAGAGCACGGAGTAATCCCCCCGTTAGATGCAAGCGACTAAAATGAATGTGGCCACCTAGCGGCAATCCTCGTTGCGGCATTCCACCTGCCTGCCAGATCAAAGAGGAGTCACTTATGCTGCGTGAGGCAACCGCAAAGGCTCGCAACAAATGCGACAACAACTCACGCGGTTCTGCACTCGGAGCTGGACGAAGCTCGGCAACGGGGTACACCCGTCTGCCACCAATCGTTACTGAATCACAGCCTGCGATACCCGTGCGTTCGAGAAAACGAGAAGCAGGTACAATTTTGGACTCAGGCATCTGCACCAGTAGAAACTCAGGGTCCATGCCGAGCACAGGAACCAGGTTCTCCTGCCGCTCCTGGTTCAATAACGTCTGATTTTGCTGCCAGCTTTCCCTATAAAGCAGAGCAAGGTCTGTCACACCTTTCCACGGCTCGGGATTAACCGAAATGACTGCACACCCGCCATTACCCGAAGCTTCCAAACGGACAGCCCCATGATCTAGACCTAATGTATACAACGTCTTGATCGCAAGGCGCTCTACCCGTTTATAAACAGATGATGCCGCTTCACGAACCAGTTCGTCTTCCTGTCTCGTTCCCATCCCGCTGGTGTCTCTGCGTAGGATACGAATTGCCTGAAGACAGCTGATATGCACATCATACCGCACACGGAGTCCAGCTTCCCGCTTACGTTGCTCACTCATGGACAGCACTTCGATCCCTGCCTGTTTTAAACGCGTTATCCGTTCGCCAGCGCCCAGACGTGTATAAGCTTGAACACCCTTTTCGGCTTCTTCCATGAAGTCCATTCCGTCCCTCCCTTCGCCATGTTCTTGCTTATCAAAAAAAGACCCCGCAGCTGCGGAGCCTTCCCGTTAAACTCTTCAGGCACATAATCAGGCTCGTCACAACCCATTTTTTGTACTTTATGAAAGAAAGAGGGCTTACGCCCTCTTCGCCGCACCTTATGGTGCATATGATACCTTAGGTTATGAACATTCACTTTCCTTTTTCGAATGAGCGATTTACAACTCATCATCCAGCAGGTCTGGATCGAGATCATCATAGTCTCCATCCGCGCTGCCATAGTCATAATCCTTGTCTTCGTAATCACCGCAGCCATCCGTGCATACCTTGACACAGACCTTCGTTTCAGCCACAAGCTCTACAGCGAATTCCCGCTCAACCCGGATAATTACGCTGCCGCCCCCCGAGGACACTGTGGCTTCCACACAGCTAGGCTCCTGCGTTGCATCCGCAGATACCTCTACAGTGGAAGTCCGGTGTTTCGGGTCTAGATAGGACAAAGGTACATGTTCTACATACGATACCGTTTCTTTAGCTACATCTGTCTGTGAATTTTTGTCGTAGGAATACCAAATGTTGATATCGTAAGTACCAATAACTTCAATCCCGTCCCCCGCTGATACGGCTTCATACTGGTGGTTGATAATCCAAGCCCCCAAAATGCTGGTCGGACCATTGGGCGGAGTCACGGTATGTGTTACGGTAGAGAACTTACGACCTTTGCCGCAGATCGCCTTCGTGATAATCTCTCTACATTGATGTTTATGACTCAATGACATCTTTAAACCTCCTCCATACAATCATTCACTACAAGTGTATGCAGGACATCCGTCTAGGGTGACAACTATTTTCTATGATTCGTTTACAGATTGCGAGCGGTCTGAGATTGGAGAAGGCGCTTTGTCCTTCTTGGCGATTTTCAGATACATGGAGAGCTCCCGGCACAGCTGGAGAATAGCGGAACGCATCTCGAATTCTTCCCTTGTATCCGGCAACTCCATTTGTCTGAATTCTTCCTGCACATCAGCAAGCAACTTTTCCGTTCGTCCCGTGTACGATTCGGTCAACACGTCCTGACTGAGCTGATCGAACAGCTCCGCTACCATCTCGGCATGAGGCATTTTCTGATAGACCTGGGATACAAGATGCATCATGTGCTGTATGGAATCCAGCTGGGTTTTACGCATATAAAAGTATACGCTCCAGCCTTCATTGGGATGAATGACCTGATTCTCCAGTGAACGTTTGGCCGCTTCAATTCCGCCGAGTACGGCTTTATCCGCTTCAATTAATTCTTTGCCTGCCCATACTTCATTGGGGTTACGCAACGTTGTGGCGAACTCCCGGAAAATTTTCGAGAACAATTCATCGATACGTTTACGTATACGGAACATCTGTGGATCAGCCGCAGGCATATACGCCAGATTCACAACCATCGCTGAACCAAGGCCAATCAAGAGCAGCGCAATCTGTACAAGAATGACATGCACATCCATCTCTCCACCGCTAAATACCCGAAACACCACGACTGAACCTGTCACAATACCTTCCTTAAAGCCCACCCGAACAATCACCGGAAAAGCCGTGAGTATGTATACGCCCAACACCCAATAATGGAAGCCCAGAAAGTGAAAAAGTACACTTGCAAACAAAAGACCAACCACGGATGCAAAAAAACGTGCCGATATCGTTCGAATACTCCTTTTTCGTGTAACATCCACACCCAGAATCGCAAGCAAGCCTGCTGATGTTGGTCCTGGCAGGCGGCACCAGTCCGCTATCAGTACAGCCATCAGCGCTGCGATTGCCGTTTTAATGACTCTAAAACCCATTTAACATTCCATCTCCTCTAAGCTGTACAAAAGTTCGTGATCCATAGGTCGTCCATTTAGTATAACTCAACCAGTTACAAACTAGACGACATCAACCGGCATGCACAACACATGCCGGTCACAGAAACATGCCACGAAGAAGAAACACTGCCCTTTCAATTGCGATAACCGAAAGAGTCGAAACCTGTAACCGACCTATACTCATCCCATGTGTTTCTGCCCGGCATGAAGGTTTTCCTTCCATCAAATATCCTACTTGATTTTACAATTGGGGGCAACGTGACACCTCTTGTGAAATTGTATACATATGATGAATACTTGTAAAATGGCTCTGTCAGTCACTTTTCATTTTCGAGCTATGATCTACGACCAGACGATAGTAACTTGCGTTCTGCATATACAACCAGTTGATACATAGCGGTAGCTACGACTGCAATAATGAGCAGGCTTGATAACACAAGTGTGAAGTTGAACACCTGGAATCCGTAGATGATTAAATATCCCAGACCCTGTTTGGCGACCAGAAACTCACCGACGATGACCCCAACCCAGGCCATACCCACATTGACTTTTAACGTAGATACAATTGTGGGGAATGAAGCAGGAAACACAACTTTGGCAAAAATTTCAGATCGTTCACCGCCAAACGTGCGAATAACCTTCACATAATTGGGATCTACTTCATTAAAGCTGTTGTACACAACGAGCGTTGTAATGATGACCGTAATAGAGAGGGTTGTCATCACAATGGCTGTAAATCCTGCCCCGAACATAACGATAAAAATCGGACCGAGCGCGACCTTAGGCATGCTGTTGAACACAACCATATAAGGATCGAGCACTTTGGACAAAAAAGGAGACCACCAGATCAGAACAGCAAGCAACGTTCCGACAAGTGTCCCCAGTAAAAATCCAACGACCGTTTCACCTACGGTTACCCCGACATGTGCCCATATTTCGCCGCTGACGACATCCTTGCCAATCTGAGCAAAGATTTTACTCGGATAACTGAAGAGCAATACATCAATCCACCGTAATCTGCCCGCCAGCTCCCAGAGTAAAAACATAGCGACTAACATGGACAGCTGAACCGCAAAAATATGTTGCCGCCATCTAACCATCTTACGATGATGGTCACGATGGAGTTCTTCCAGCCAAATTTCACGTACTTCCTGCTTTCCTTGATCTGGAATTTTCTGACTCACGTATCTTTCTCACCTCCTCCAGACTGAACAAGTTCATCCCAGAGTGACTGGAACAACTCATTAAAGCCTGCCTGCTCCCTTGCATGGAAAGGCTGTGCCAGCCGAATCTGTTCAGGAATATCGAATTCACGCCGAATGCGTCCGGGGTTGCGGTCAAGTACGATGACCCGGTCGCTGACTGCAATAGCTTCAGACAAATCGTGTGTGACCAGCACGGAAGTTTTGCCATACTGTTTTAACGTATCCGATACAAGATCTTCCAGTTGTAGTTTGGTTTGATAATCCAAGGCCGAGAACGGCTCATCAAGCAAGAGTATCGCAGGGTCTGTGGCCAATGTTCGAACGAGGGCTACCCGTTGCCTCATGCCACCCGACAATTCAGAGGGGTACTGCTCTTCTGTCCCGCCAAGTCCCATACTAACGAGAAGTTCACGGGTACGCTCTCTGCTCTGTGCGTCCAGATTTCCTGTCAACTCAAGCCCGATCAGTGCATTATCCAGAATCGTCCGCCAGGGGAACAGATAGTCCTGTTGCAACATATAACCCATATTGGCAGAGGGACCTTGAACATGCTTGCCTTCGACTTCAACCTTTCCCCGAGTCGGTTTTAGCAGTCCGGCGATGATCGACAATAACGTTGTTTTTCCGCAACCACTCGGTCCCACCAGACTGACGAACTCTCCTTGTTTGATCTCCAGATTCAAATCCTCGATGACGAGTGATGCTTCGCGTTCACTGACATACACTTGAGAAATATTGTCCAGTCGAATTACGTTCCCGGAATCAGGCATTGCTCCTCACTTCCTTCCCTGGAGCGCCTGTTCTGCAAAAGACGGATCAACAATGGTGTTCAATTCAACCCGCTCTTTTAATTCTCCGGCAGCGCTCATGACATTCAGCAGATTGTTCCACTCATCGCCATCAATGATCGGATCTATGGCATACGTGCCTTGTTCCTTATACCGGCTTACGCTGCTGGTCAGAATCGCTGGATCAATGTCTTTGAAAAACGGGGTGATCACTTGTGCAATCTCCTCCGCTGTATGAGAATCTACCCAAAGTTGAGCCTTGTGCAATGCATTCGTGAATTTTTGTACAAGTTCTTTGTTTTCGTTCAAATAACTTTGTTTGGTCATAAAAACCGTATAAGGCAGATGCCCGCTTTCCGTTCCGAACGATGCCACCACTTTACCTCGGCCCTCCTGTTCAAAGATCGATGCCTGCGGTTCAAATAGCTGTACATAATCCCCTGTGCCTGAAGCAAAGGCAGAAGCAATATTCGCGAAATCCACATTCTGAATCAATTCCAGATCACTTGACGGGTTAATGCCATGTTTGTTTAAAACAAACTCCCCGGCCATTTGCGGCATGCCACCCTTGCGCTGTCCGAGAAATACACTTTGCCTCAATTGTTCCCAATCAAAGCTGTTCTGGGCATTTCGTGCGAATAAAAACGTTCCGTCGGTCTGCGTGAGCTGAGCAAAGTTAATGACCGGGTCTTCTGCCCCTTGTTGATAGACATAGATGGATGTTTCTGCACCAACCAGTGCAATATCTACCGAACCTGCGAGCAATGCCGCCATCGTTTTATCTCCACCAGCCGTTGTTTGGATATCCACTTCAAGCCCTTCTTCTGCAAAAAAACCTTGAGCCGCGGCTACATATTCCGGTGCATAAAATACAGAACGAGTCACTTCACCAATCGTAATCTTGGCTTCATTCTCTTCCTTATTGCAGCTCGTCAGCGCTACAATGAGAATCAACAAAATTACAATCCCCCGGACAAACCATGGCGTATATTTCATTCGATTTCCCTCCTTTTCTGAGTTCAGCAGTTTCTCTTTACTATGAATATGCCGAGGCCCAGTAAAAGGTTAAGAACTTGCACACAAAAAAAGGTCAACCAGAATTTTCTGGCTGACCTTCATTCAGACGCTTTATAATTTATAAATCTCAGCATACTTGGCTTCCAAATAGTCTGCCAAATAATCCGGATTCAGTTCTTCACCTGTCACTGCAACTATGAGTTCGGAAGGGGTGCGGCTCTTACCGTAGCGATAAATCTTGTCTGTAAGCCACTCTTTGATTGGAATCAGATTCCCTTCTTCAATCAGACGATCCAGCTCCGGCATCTCCCGACGTAACGTATGCATAATCTGTGCAGCATACATATTGCCTAAAGAATAAGAAGCAAAATAACCGAAATCTCCACCGGACCAGTGTACATCCTGAAGCACACCCTCACCATCGTTCGTTGGCAGAATTCCGAGGTATTCCTTGTATTTTTTATTCCATGTTTCTGGCAGATCCTTCACTTCCAACCCTTCATTATAAAGCATTTTCTCAATCTCATATCGAATAATGATATGCAGATTGTAAGTCAGCTCGTCTGCTTCAATCCGGATTAGAGAACTCTCCACCCGGTTTATTGCACGGTAGAAATCTTCCAGCTTCACTTCGCTCAGTTGCGGGAAATGTTGCTGTAGATCTTTATAATAACGTGTCCAGAAAGGCAGACTGCGTCCGATCATATTTTCCCAAAGACGGGATTGAGATTCGTGGATACCCATCGATGTGCCTTCGGCAAGAAGCGTACCGGCGAGACTCTCATCAATATTTTGCTCATATAGTGCGTGCCCGCCTTCGTGCAGAGAACTAAAGATCGCACTGGTTACATCATCCTGTAAATAGTTAGTCGTTATTCGAACGTCACCGGGATTCAAACCTGTAGCAAATGGATGCACACTTTCGTCAAGACGGCCTGCTTCAAAGTCATATCCCATCTGTTCCAGAATAAACAGACTGAACTTCTCCTGCTGTTTGGTGTCAAAAATTTGATTCAGAAAATCAGTATTAGGCTTATTCTCAGCCGCATTGATTTTCTCTTGTAGTGGAACGAGACGCGCTTTGAGGCGGGCGAATACAGCATCTACCTTTTCCACAGTCAATCCGGGTTCGTACATGTCCAGCAGTGTATCATACCTTGTATCCTTGACACCCCAATAGTCAATAAACTCCTGTTTAAGTTTCACGATGTCGGTGAGATATGGTGAGAATCCGGCATAGTCACTGTTATGTTTGGCATCTTCCCAAGCCGTCTCCGATTTGGCAGTAAGTACGGTGTAGGCTTGAACTTTCTCAGGTGGAACCGACTGACTGCGATCATACTCCTTCTTGCACTCCTCCACTTGGCGGCGGTCGGTGTCTTCGAGTTGCTCCAGCACCTCCGGCTCAGTCAACGTATCTAGATAAGCTTTCATCTCAGCGGAGGTTTGCAGTTTGAATGCCTCTGTAGAGAGCAAGCCCAACGTCTCCGAGCGAGTTGGAACGCCTTTTTTCGGTGCTCCTGTGCGTAAATCCCAGTGAAGCAAACCAATGGCTTCGTGATAACTTTTTATTTTACGGGCCAGAATAAGGAAAGATTGCAAATGTTGCTGTGTTTGTTTGTCCATGGTTACCGTTCACCTCTTCAAAAAAAATTTGTACACCCTATTGATGATACTTTTTGCATTGCGTATAATCAACTTTTGACAGAAGTATAATGCATTATGCTTCTAAAATAGGGATAGCGCGGTCTACTGACTGCGGTGCTCTAATTAATCAAAGGCGTGTAGGACAAGCTGCATCTCATGCAAATGGCCGTGCTCGTCGTATTGGATAACAGGAGGCAATGGACATGAACAACATTCAAGAGATTTTGGCTTACAACAAATCATTTGTCGAGACTAAAGAATACGAGAAGTATACGGCTAGCAAGTTTCCAACCAAAAAGATGGTCATCATCACTTGTATGGATACCCGTCTTGTAGAGATGTTGCCGAAAGCGATGAACCTGAAAAATGGCGATGTAAAAATCATCAAAAATGCAGGTGCAATTATCTCCCAACCTTTTGGTAGTGTTATGCGTTCTGTATTGGTTGCTATCTATGAATTGGGCGCCGATGAGGTGCTCGTGGTAGGTCATACAGAATGTGGTATGGCTTCCCTGCATGCTGAAACAATGATTGGTCACATGACAGAACGTGGAATTTCCGAAGAGGTCATGTCTACGCTTGAAAATTCCGGCATTCGTCTGCAAAAGTGGCTACGCGGGTTTGATAGTGTTGAAGAAGGGGTAAAAGGAACTGTGGACGTGATTAAAAAGCATCCATTACTTCCTCCCAATGTACCTGTTCACGGTATGGTGATTGACTCTGCCACAGGCGAGCTTGATCTTGTCGCTGACGGGTATGGACAACAGGCATCTCTCTAAATGGTTTGGAGTGCGGACCTTCTTGGTTCGTACTTTTTTTTGTCTAAATTAAGGCAGTTATCCTGTCAGGTTGTCAAACCATACAGTTTCAGTGTACACTTTTATGAAAGCGGTCAACGAAACAAAACAAGGGTTGTTTCGTTGGCCCAGCCCTAATATTAAGGAGACATGTGCATGAACATACTTTCCTACGGATTACTCGGGCTGCTTACCCGCGAGGAGTCTTCCGGTTATGATCTAATGCTGAAGATTCAGCCGCATTGGCAGGCCAAACACAGCCAGATCTACCCGCTCCTGTCCAAAATGGAAAACGAAGAGTTACTCGCCTCCCGCTGGGTACAACAGTCTGACAAACCGGACAAAAAAATGTATGCAGTTACGGAAAAAGGCATTCAGAAGTTACTGGAGTGGATGATTACTCCGGTTACGGCGCCCGTTACGCGCGATGAATTTAATCTTCGCATTCTTTGTGTAGGTATTGCCGAAGATGGAAGCATGAGACGTATCCTGAATGAGCGGAAAAGCTGGTTCATGGAACGTATACGGTATTTCGAAGAATTGAAATCACGGATACCGCAGGATAATCTTCGGGTAGGCAACCGGGATTTTGGAAGTTACATTTTGGTGCAAAAAGGGTTAATGCATGCCCAGACGGGGTTGGAATGGTGTCATTGGGTCACCCAGCTTCTCGATGGTCAAGCGGCTATTCAAGACCCGAGTCCAAGTATTTCAGAAATTTAAATTAATTTTGAAACGTTCCAGCAGGTTGACCCGTATTACTAGAGTAAGGCCCATTTTGGGGAGTTAAACAAATTTATTCAGGGGGTTACGATCTATACAATGAAGAAAAAATTCGGAATTAAACATCTAATGATGGTTTTCATGGCATTCACACTACTGTTCGCAACGGTTGGTGTTACGAATCCGGACAGTGCTGATGCAAGACGAGGCGGCGGTGGATTCAAATCCGGTACGAAGAGTTACACGAATACCCCTAAGAAATCAGACAATAACGTAAGTCAGTCCAATTCCCGTAACAATTCCAATACTGGCGCAGCGGCAAATAACCGTGGTGGATTCTTTGGCGGTGGCGGCGGCTTCATGAAAGGTATGATGCTGGGTGGTTTGGCCGGTATGTTGTTCGGCGGACTGTTTGGCGGTATGGGAGCACTGGGTAACATTCTTGGATTGCTCGTGAACGTAGCAGCAATTATGTTGATTGTTATGCTGGCTATGGCATTGTTCAGAGCCATTACAAATCGCCGTAAGCCTGCTGCGGATGGTCGTTATGACCGCCGTGACGATCGTGATGATGATCGTAACAGAAACGGACGGTACTAAGCTCTATGGTTCTAAGTATGGATGAGATTGTGAATGCAATTTGCATTCACATGGCAGAGCGTAAAGGTGTGCGTCCTACGGACGTAAATGTGGAGTTAAGCTGGGAAGAAGATACAGGTTATTCCGCAGAAGTCTGGATTCAAGGCCGCAGTCAGTTCCTGGTAGAATCCAACATGATCGAAGCAATTCTTCGCTACTTGCACAGCGAGTACAACATTCGTGCGTATCGTGAAGATGTTACCTTGGATCTGGATGAAGAGATCACTGCGATTGTCAATCAACATTAAAATATGGCTAGCTTCTAGCTTGTTATACAAAAGACCGTCTACCCTCTGTCATCTGACAGCATGGGAGACGGTCTTTTTGGTTGCTTGATTTGCAAATAACTATGCTTGAAGCTTAACCAGGCTGTAGTTCTTTTTACCTTTACGGATGATGATAAATTTACCGCCAATCGCGTGCTCTGCAGATACCGTAAATTCAAGCTCGGTTATTTTTTCGCCGTTTATAGAGATGGCTCCCTTGGTCACATCCTCACGAGCTTGGCGTTTGGAAGGCTCCAAACCAAGATCAACAAGCCAGTCTACAATATTTTTAGCTTCACCGTCTGTTTCGTATGTTGGCATTTCCTTGAAACCCTGCTCGATCTCATCTGCTGTCAGGGAACGAATATCTCCGCTGAACAAAGCTGCTGTGATACGTTTTGCCTGCTCCAGCATCTCTTCGCCGTGAACGAACTTGGTCATTTCCTCTGCCAAGGCTTTCTGTGCTTCACGTTTATGCGGCTCTGTTTCAACTTTCTCAGCCAAGGCTTCGATTTCTTCTTTGCTCAGGAATGTGAAGTATTTCAAGTATTTAATCACATCCCGGTCATCTGTATTCGCCCAGAATTGGTAGAATTCAAACGGTGTCGTTTTATTCGGATCAAGCCAGATCGCACCACCAGCTGTTTTACCAAACTTTGTACCGTCCGACTTCAGCATCAGTGGGATGGTCAAGCCATAAGCTTTCGATTCTGAGCCTTCTTTTTTACGAATCAGATCCAGACCGCTCGTAATATTACCCCATTGGTCAGATCCACCAATCTGTAGTTGTACATCCTCCGTTTGGAACAGGTGAAGGTAATCTAGTGATTGCAGAATCTGGTAAGAGAATTCCGTGAATGAAATTCCGCCTTCAAGACGGCTTGCTACGACATCTTTTGCCAGCATGGTGTTCAGGTTAAAGTTTTTCCCGTAGTCACGCAGGAACTCGATAACGTTAATCTTATGTGTCCAGTCATAGTTGTTAACCATGCGAACCTGATTGTCACCTTCGGTAACAAACAACTTTTTCATCTGTGCCGTTAACGCGTCTACATTCTCTTGCACTTGCTCCAACGTCTGCAAAGAACGTTCGGACTGACGACCACTCGGGTCACCAATCGTACCCGTTGCGCCGCCTATAAGAATTACCGGACGGTGCCCTGCCAATTGGAAACGTTTCAGCATCATAAACGGAATCAAGTGTCCGATATGCATACTGTCACCTGTCGGATCTACACCACAGTACAGGGAGATCGCTTTGGTCTCCGTCAGTTCACGTAGCCCTTCCGCATCCGTTTGTTGATTAATGGCGTCGCGCCACTGTAGTTCGTCAATAATGTTCATTGTAATAACCCCTTTTCATCATCAAAATTCAGTCATGACTTACGTTCTATATAAGTTGAACCAAGGAATTTACACCGTCCACTTCGATGACAGAATAACCCTCCAATCGCTGTTATCCCCAGATTTTTTTGGTTCCCTTTCCCAAAGGGGAAAATCCGGTGATAAGCGTATGCTTCCGATGTAGCTTTCTTTCAGAAAGCTTTTAGGCGAACGCTTCGCTTTTTCAGGTTTTTTCTGTCCTCTCCGTTAAAGTGTAAAATTAGTTCAACTTATCTGGAACTAACATTGCAAGTGGTATTTTGGACACAAAAAAATCGCCGCCTTGTCTTCACAGACACAGGGACGATTAGAATAACCGTGGTACCACCCAAATTGCATGGACAACCTCTCCGAACATTCATATGTTCAAGAAATAGCGATCCATACCACTTTCAGCAAGTTATCGTTTGCCCATCCGCTTGGCATTACCCAAGTACTCCAGAGTGTAATTCGCAGCCCTTGTATGTATCAGGTTCCATCACCCCCTGACTTTCTGTAACAGGGACAAAGCCGCTACTGCGCTCTATCAACGTAATTCATGTATTTAATTATAGCCAGTATAGCGAAACGTTCTGCACATTGCAAGCGCAAGTATTCAAATCATCAACAAAACTATAACCTGATCCGTAGCTCGTCATGGTAATGAGCGTAAGCCTTCTCCGCAACCTGATCTTCGTTATTCCAGAGTTGCTGGTCCAGCTCATCCAAACGTTCTTCTTGCTCCGTCTCCAGATATTTTGGGATGTCCCACAACCACGTTAGTCTAGAATCGTTTTCCAAATGCTCAAAACAAGCATATTGCTGCTTCACATTACTCAGAACCTGGTTTGCCCCGATCGTTTCAAGTGCCTTGCATGCGAACTTATAAGCCTCTTCTCCCCAGTTGCAGAAGAATTGTATAAAACCACCATTATAGACATCTGCCTCAAACAGCCACAACGCTGCAATCTCTTGTTCCGTCTGGGAAAGCGCAGTCCATCCTTGCGCAGACCGGTTCTTTTTCTCCACAAAAGTCAGTGCGTAATCATACCACACATCCTGAATGTCCCGTTCGCTCATATCGAAGATTTCCCCTTCCTGGGTTGAACCGTTTCCAGTTCCCGGCGTTTACCCTCTTGATGCCAAGTTAAATATGGTTCACCGATCCTTCGAAAAGCTGCCCGTACGTTGTCTTCGATCTCTTGCCACACTTCACTTGTATAATCGAGATGGGTGTTAACGTTATCGACACCATACTTCTTAAGCAGGCTTACATGGGCGGCTGTAAAAATCATATCTTCCAGCAACCAGTAGAGGACCTCCTCCACGTGCTTCAGCTTTTTAATCAGGGATGGTACACCGCGTTCATAGATTGTAACAATATAATGTCCATCGCCTATTTCGACATAGGGTGCACCTTCCCATTTGAACGACTCGCCCAATCGGTTCACATAACTTTCCATCTGTTCCATCGGGTAAGAAGTGCGTGATAACAATTCAAGGAGTTGCTGGGCTAGCTCCTCCATGCTTAACAGATTTGACACAAGATTCACCTTCCTTCTCTCTAACATCTAGAGTGTGAGATCAACCTCATATAATCGATTATAACGGCTAACAATGAAAAAGCTGCCTCTCGGCAGCCCACACCTTTTCCTCTCAGGTTCACAGAGAGGTTAAGTCCCGCAAAATGTCTTATACGAAGGGTCACAGGACACTGGCATCGCACCAAATGCTTCCTGTTCAGGAGTATACGCATAAGGACGCTGGAGAATATCCAGCAAAGGCTGGATCAAACTGTAGTCTCCGTCCTGCTCTGCTCGCTCCAGTACTTCTTCTACCTTCTCGTTCCGCGGAATCACTACGGGATTGTTTCGTTTCATCTGTTCCATCACTTCATCGCTGGATTCCGGCTGTCTAACTAATCTGTCTTGCCAGCGTGTATGCCACTCCTTGAAGTCGGACTCGTCACTAAGTGTGGAGGTTTCCAGTTTATTCAGAGTCAATGTCACAAACGTATTCGTGAAGTCTGCAGCATGCTTTTCCATCAGATCGAGCAGGTCCTTAATCAAGGTCTCATCTTCCGCTTCTTCCGTAAACAAACCGAGTTTGGCTCGCATACCCGTTAACCAGTGATGATGATAGTGCTCCGAAAATTGTGCAATGGCATCCTGAGCGATTTGAACAGCCTGCTCTTCATCTTCATGTAGTAACGGCAGTAATGTCTCAGCAAAACGAGCCAAATTCCAGCCCGCAATGTATGGTTGATTGCCATAAGCATATCGGCCTTGTCTGTCAATTGAGCTGAACACCGTCGCTGGGTTATACGTATCCATAAAGGCACAGGGACCATAATCAATCGTTTCCCCGCTAATTGCCATATTGTCCGTATTCATGACCCCGTGAATAAAGCCTACGTTTTGCCACTTTGCAACAAGGTGCGCCTGAAGTTTGATCACTTCCTGTAGGAAGCTTAGATAACGCTGTTCGTTACCTTCTACTTGCGAGAAATGACGATGTATCGTGTAGTCTGCGAGCGCACGTAAATCCTCTACCGAACCAAATTGGGCTGCATACTGAAAAGTTGCGACTCGAATGTGACTGGCCGCGACTCGAGTGAGAATAGCCCCTGGGCGCTCTGTTTCACGATAAATGCTCTCTCCTGTGGAGACAACAGCCAAGCTTCGTGTCGTAGGAATTCCCAGGCCAGCCATTGCTTCACTGATAATGTACTCCCGAAGCATCGGGCCAACGGCAGCACGTCCATCCCCTCCGCGGGAATACGGCGTCCGTCCTGAACCTTTTAACTGAATATCCACTCGGTCCCCTTGCGGAGTAATCTGTTCACCCAGGAGCAAAGCACGTCCATCCCCAAGCATATTAAAGTTACCAAATTGATGACCTGCATACGCTTGTGCAAGGGGCTCGGCTCCGTCTGGTATATTATTACCCGCGAAAATAGCTGTGCCTTCGGGGCATTGCAGTACATCTGCATTCAACCCCAGGCTGACCGCCAGTGTTTGATTAAAAATGATCCAGTCTGGAGACTGGACAGCCACAGCTTGTTGTCTTGTATAAAACGTTTCAGGCAGTTCTGCATAACTGTGTTCCAGATTCCAGCCTGCGTTTAAATCGTTTTTTTCCATGGGTCACACTCCTTCTCCTAACAAAGAGATTCCTTTGTTTATCTTCATGTAGCATTTGTGAACCCATACTCATTTATGTCGTCGCATGGAAATTCCAAAGTAAAAACAGTTCTTATCTGACGTGATCATCCGGCATAAAACCAAGTGTTTATTGGTATTTTACTTCGCAGGGATCGGATAATCTGTTACAATCACGTTCTCAATCCAGCCATCCAGAGAGGCTACGAATGCCTGATGTGCAGGGTGCGGACCGTATGCTCGCAAGGCTTCCTGATCTTCAAATGTCACTCTTAAACCCAGGGTGAATCCTTGAATGCGATCGGTTTCCTCCGTTACATTCACGCCAGCCGTCAGATCAACAATTCCAGGAATCTGATCCTGTAACGCAAGCAACTGAGCTACAAACTCCTGTTGCTTCGCAGGTGTGATTTTATCGTTAAATTTAAAAATAACCAAGTGTTCAAACATATTATCCCATCTCCTTATCCTTTGAAGGAAAATCATTTATTTCATTGACGGAAAATTTTTCATCTCTACCATTCTTATTTTAAATTAAACCTAAACTGAACTCAAATAGATGTTCTCGATTCACCGCTTCGGTATAATAAGCAATATTGTTCAAGAATTCAGCCTCAGATGCACGTTATAATCACCTAAACATACCAGAAAGAAGGTGCATCATGAGTCGCGAAGTGCGAACCGTCGTGTATGATTCAGATTTGCAACTGGAAGCTTATCAATTTGAAGGCATCATGCAGAAATTTCCCAATCATTTTCATGACTATTATGTGATTGGTTTTATTGAAGAAGGGAAACGGCATCTCGTCTGTAATAACGAGGAATACCTGTTAAACAGCGGTGACATCATTGTTTTCAACCCCCAAGATCCTCATGCCTGTGAGCAGGTAGATGGAAGAAAATTGGATTACCGTTGCATCAATATTCAGCCAGAAGTGATGCTGGAGTACGTGCGTGAAATTACTGGACAAACCTATTTGCCAAGGTTCTCCACCCATGTTCTATACCATAGTGAGCTGGTCTCCTCGCTCCATGAGCTACATCAGTTCATCATTGAGGAACAACCTGACTTTTGCAAAGAAGAAATGCTTTTCTTGCTACTAGATCAACTGCTGAAAGACTACGCTGGTGCAGAGATGGCTGAAACTGAACAGAATATAACGTTGGAGATTCGGCAACTGTGTGATTATATGGAAGTCCATTATTCGGAAAACATCAGCTTGAATGAATTATCCGAGATATCGGGGATAAGCAAATACCATCTACTTCGACAGTTTACTCGTCAAAAAGGCATATCTCCCTACCGCTATCTTGAAACGATACGGATCAATCAAGCCAAACGCCTTTTGGAACAGGGACTATTGCCTATAGATGTTGCTGCTCAGACGGGCTTTAGTGATCAAAGCCATTTCACCAATTTCTTCAAAAAACTGATTGGTCTTACGCCCAAACAATATCGTCGTATTTTTAATCACGGTGCCGAGACTAAACGATTGCAGGAAAACAAGCGATGATTTTAATGCGTAATCACAACCATGTTGCTGGACACCTGCTTGCCTTATTTACCATTCTCATCTGGGGAACCACTTTTGTTTCAACAAAAGTGTTACTGAAGGACTTTACACCTGTTGAAATCTTACTATTCCGTTTTCTGATTGGTTATCTCGTTCTTTGGATGATCTATCCACGTACTCAAAAAGTCGTTTCTTGGCGGGAAGAAGCATTATTTATCGGTGCAGGTTTATGCGGAGTGACCTTATATTTTCTCATTGAAAATATGGCTTTGGTACATACAACAGCTTCCAATGCAGGCATCATTGTATCCGTTGCTCCTTTCTTCACCGCTGTACTTGCCCACTTTTTTCTGGATGGGGAACGGTTAACCCCCCGCTTTGTAAGCGGATTTGGCATTGCGATCTGTGGGATTATCCTGATTACCCTGAACGGAAGCTATATGTTGCAACTTAATCCCTTGGGTGATCTACTCGCATTTATCGCTCCTGTGGTGTGGGCAGTGTACTCGGTTATGATGCGTAAAATCGGATTACGAAACTACAACGTTATAGGCGCAACACGTAAAGTGTTTTTCTATGGCCTGCTATTCATGCTACCAGCGTTGGGTTTAGTAGAATCTGACCTGAATGTCGCTAGATTCACACACCTCACCCATTTATCGAACCTTCTCTTTCTCGGTGTGGGCGCTTCAGCCCTTTGTTTTGTGACATGGAATCAAGCCGTTAAGCTACTAGGAGCGATTCCAACAAGTGTATACATCTATCTCGTACCTCTGATTACAGTTGGTTCATCTGCACTTATTCTTCATGAGCAACTGACATGGGTTAGCATACTAGGTGCATCCCTTACGTTGTATGGCTCTTACATTTCGGAGAGCACGGCGAGAGGCAAAAAGCGCAACGTATTTTCGGCAAAATTACGTCGCAACACTTAACTCACTTCTCGTTAGAAGTTACGTAATCACGTTCACAATGTAAAAAACACGATCCCTAGCAAACGGGGTCGTGTCTTCTGCGTCTTTTTCGAAAAAAATTAGCTTATATCACAGAGATTGGGCAAGTCCATCACTACTCATCCCCTGCTTTGTCTTGATCTAACTGAGACATAAGTAACTCCAACTCCTGTTTCTCCAGATGTCTCCACTCTCCCCTTTTCAACCGTTCATCCAGTGTAATGTTCATAATCCGAATTCTCTCCAGCTTTAAAACCCTGTACCCCAGCGCTTTGCACATTCGGCGGATTTGTAAATTAAGCCCTTGTGTCAAAATAATTCGAAAGACGTTCTCGTCTTGTCTATACACCTCACATGGTTTGGTAACCACATTCAGAATCTCCACACCTTTTGACATGGATTGAAGAAATGCAACAGTGACCGGCTTGTCCACGGTAACGACATATTCTTTCTCATGATGATGCTCCGAACGCATCATTTTGTTCACGATATCTCCATTATTGGTGAGTAAAATCAACCCCTCTGACGCTTTATCCAGCCGGCCGACTGCAAAAATGCGTGAAGGATAATTCACAAACTGAATGATATTGCCCTCAATATGTTCAGCTGCCGTGCATGTAATGCCAACGGGTTTGTTCAGAACGATATACACGGCCTCAGGATTCCGCTCTGGAATGCGCTCCCCATCCATCAGCACGATGTCTCCTGGTGCAACCGTATCTCCTTTTACACATACCCTGCCGTTGATTGTAATTCTTCCGGCTGCAATGCGCCGAGTCGTTTCCCTGCGGGAAAAATGCCCCGTCTCACTTATGTATTTGTTGATTAACATATTTCACCGCTTCTCATTATTTGATCTGTATATACAACTGTTCTTTCATTCATTTGAACAATTATTCCGTTTACCTTAAAAGCGTTGAACCTCATCTTCTCATGAAATGAAAAGTGACGCAACTGAGTCACCTTCGACATAAATCTTGTAATCGGACAGGATGAACTAAAAAAAGAATGACCTCGCCAAACTTTAACATAATTTTACAATAAAAAGCTTGTACATTTTCAAAATTATGGTATAAGTTAAATATAAAATAAACATTTATTTCAATTTATAAAAATGTTATCCACTTCAAGGAGGTAGACATTTGAAAAGAATATTCGTTTTAAGTTGCGGCTTCTATCTGCTGATTGGCATAACCAGCGTAGTACTTGGTGCGCTTCTACCCGTTTTATTACCTCATTATGAACGCGGTTACAGTGACGGGGGATTTCTACTATTTTTGCAGTTTCTCGGGTTTCTTGTCGGTGTACTTGTGTCACCGTCCATGACGGCTAAAATTGGTCGAAAATGGATGCTCACCCTTGCGTTGATCTTCATTATTGCAGCTTATTTGGTGCTCGGATGGTTGCCTTCGTGGAACGTCCTGCTTTTGTTAACCATTCTTGTCGGGTTTGGCTCAGGCATCATCGAACCTTCTGTTGGAGCCTTCACTATTGAATTTACGGAAAATCAGAAAGCGGTCGCCATGTCCAAACTGGATGTTTATTTCGCCCTTGGCGCACTTCTCATCCCCGCGGCGGCAGCTCTGTTCATATGGTTGGGTCAGTGGCACTTGACGTTCTTCACGGTTGCTGCCTGCGCACTCATCCTCATGGTTTCATGGGTCACCATGCCTCGGCCTGCTGCACAATACCTCGAACAGGCTGGAGAAAACACGACACAACAGGGGGCAAACAAAGTCCGTTATTCCAAAAAAAATCTGGGGCTGCTCTCCCTCTTCGTTGTCTTTTTCTTTGTTTACATGGGACTGGAGCTTGGATTGATGAATTTCCTGCCCTCCATTCTGGTAGAACGTTTGGAGCTGAAAGAATCTATCGCCTCCCTAAGTGTATCTATTCTGTGGATTGCCATGATTGTAGGACGCCTTTTCTCTGGCAAAATCGCTGAAGCCGTCAATTATATGCCCTTCTTGATCTGGAGCACGATAGGAACATTGCTGTTTACGGTATCTATGATATTCGTGTCCGGTCAATGGGTAACATATGGGCTAATCTTTGGAACAGGATTATTTATGTCGGGTTTATTCTGCATCGCACTCGTCTATGCGAATGTACTGATTCCTGGCATGACGGAAAGGACAACGAGTATATTGATTGCCTCCGGCGGTATTGGCGGTGCAACGTTACAGTATCTCACGGGATGGAGTATGAGCGCATGGCCGATCGTCGGCACCATCATGATTTTAGCGGGATTTTGTTTGCTTTTATTGCTGACATTGATCCTCTCCCACCTGTGGAACACTCGAGATGAATCGTTGAGCTCTGCATTCCCGCAACAAACCAAAGAAATATAATTTGCAAGGCTACTGACTTCAACACCTGAAAGGGGGGATGCCCAAACCATCCGGAATGAATCATATTGTTCACCTAGCTAGTACACTAAACTATTGGAGGAATCCGAATGCAAACTTTAACCAATAACCGCTTTACAGTCGGAAAAGGGATTAAGTTGATTGACGATGCAGGTGTGGAATATCTAGATGGCGTCTCGGGTACGTTTAATCTGTCCTTGGGATATAATCATCCACATGTAGTCAATAAAATTCAGGAACAAGTCGGCAATCTTACGCATATGTCTTCCTCCTTCACGGAACCTTACGTCAATGAAGTATTGGAACACTTGATTGAGTACGCTCCGAACAATATCGATGCCGG
This sequence comes from Paenibacillus polysaccharolyticus, assembly GCF_900102085.1. Classification (GTDB taxonomy): domain Bacteria; phylum Bacillota; class Bacilli; order Paenibacillales; family Paenibacillaceae; genus Paenibacillus; species Paenibacillus polysaccharolyticus. Next base: position 186,131 of record NZ_FMVM01000003.1, read on the forward strand.
ATGGATGCGGGATATTACCGGGTCTACGGCCAATGAGTGCGCAACTAAAATTGCCCAGAAGTATACAGGATCAACGGACATCATCAGCTTGTACCTTTCTCATCATGGACAGACCCAATTCGCAACGGGCATCTCAGGTAATGCCTTTAGACGCAAGCGTTTTCCTAATTCGTCAGCGCCTAATGCGGTTCATGTACCCGCACCATATTGTTATCGTTGCCCGTTCAAAAGTGAAAGTAGCGAGTGCGGATATCAATGTGTTGAAGCGATATCTGATGCTATAGAGTATGCCAGCTCAGGCTCGGTTGCTTGTATGATTATTGAGCCCATTCTCGGAAATGGCGGCAACATCGTTCCACCGTTAGGATATTTCAAGCGCCTTCGCCAATTATGTGATGAGAACAACATGCTTCTCATTGCTGATGAAGTTCAAACGGGTGTCGGACGTACGGGTACGATGTTTGCTAGCGAATTATTTGATATCCAGCCCGACATGATTACACTTGCCAAAGGCCTTGGCGGTATCGGTGTACCTGTAGCTGCAGTTCTGATGCAATCTCGATTAAATGTACTGGAAAAACATGAGCATTCTTTTACCTCAGGCAGTAATCTCATCTCGGTCACCGCTGCCAAATCCACACTGGAAGTGGTCTCAGAACCGGGATTTCTGGATGCGGTCAAACGAAAAGGAATTTTGCTTGGCGGACTGCTACACGAGCTCGCTCTTAAATATCCTAGCATCGGAGAAGCCCGCGGAGTGGGACTCATGTGGGGACTTGAAATCGTGGGTGATCAAAATGAGCCAGATACTCCAAAAACCAATGCGATCATCGACCGTGCCTTTGAAGATCAACATTTGATTCTACGCAGTTCACGGTACGGCTTTGGCAACGTCGTTAAAGTACGCCCTTCTCTGACAACGACCGAAGACGAACTGGTTGAGATTGTCGATCGATTGGATTCTGTCCTCGCCAGCGTTCATTAATGATGGGAAGTTATTTTAGCATCAAAATGTAGTTTGAAAAAATGTAGTTCCTACAAAAAAAGGAGGTTCCATCATGCTTGCATTAGTATATAAATCTGCATGGGATATCGCACTCGAGGAACGACCCGTTCCCGAAATTACCAGAGATAATCAGGTGCTTGTGCGTATACGGGCAACCGGGGTCTGTGGAACAGATTTAGGCATTGTTAGCGGAAAATATCATGCGATTCCTTCCGTCATTCTTGGACATGAATCCGCAGGTGAAGTAATTGCTGTCGGCTCCGCCGTCACCACTCTGCAACCAGGAGATCGTGTGGTCATCGACCCTACGTATTACTGTGGTCAATGCGAGATGTGCAGGACAGTAAGGCAGAACCACTGTACTCACAAGTCCGTTACGGAAACGGGAGTAAGTGCAGATGGCACGTTTACGGATTATTACGTGACAGAAGATCGCTTTTTATATCAATTAAAAGATCATGTTAGCTACGAAGAAGCCACTCTAACCGAGCCGCTAAGCTGTATGTTGACAGGCATTAACCAGATTCACTTGTTGCCGAATTTCAGAACGATTATTCTTGGTGCCGGGCCCATTGGCATCCTATACAGCTACGCACTCGCTTCCAAAGGCGTAACGGGAAGTCTTGTCGACATCTCCGAAGAACGCTTATCTATTGCAGGCTCCATTGCACCAGACCGCTGGCAAGTTCATGCTTCCTTTGAGCAGGCGATCGCAGACATTGCCCCTGCAACCGGACAAGTCGATATGATTGTAGATACCACTGGTGTTGTAGGCACTCAAGTATTATCACAGCTTGCTAGTGGCGGCTATCTGATGCTGGTTGGTTTACGGGATGGGAATACGTCCTTTAACCCGAAGGAAGTTGTGGATCGCAGCCTGAAAATTATCGGCTCTATTGACTCCCTTGGAACGTTTGCTACCGCACATTATATGATTGAACAACAGATTATTCCTGCCAAAAAAATTATAACCCATTCTTTTCCGCTGGAAGATTACGAAGAAGCATTCCGCACACTTGGATGCGATATACAGGGACGCACCTTACAAGCCTCCTCTCACGCCATCAAGGTTGTACTGCAATCCAATTAATTCGTTCTTCGTAGCTTGCTGGAATGCTGAATAAAAAGCAGTTACACTAAAACATATGAGACATCATTCAGAGGAGGAATGCAGCATGACAGCAGATCAAGTGGCTGGACGTCTGGACAGGAATCAGATGCAGGATGAACATCGTCATCTTTCTATTCAAGGGGTCATTTTTGATATGGATGGCGTTCTGATCGACAGTGAACCGATTTATTTCGAGATAGAGCGGAGTTCATTTGATCATTTTGGGGCAGCCGTGACGTTGAAAGAACATCATTCTTTTGTCGGTGTCACGCTAGAATCCATGTGGCAACAAGTTATCGACAAATATCAGGTCAAGGTGCCGCTGGAAGAGATTCTTGCGTATCATCAACAGCATGTCATGGAAAAGATGTTAGCTCATGCCAAGCTTGTGGCTATGCCTGGGGTAGAACGGTGGATTCGCTGGCTACATGAGCAACACATCCCGATTGCCGTTGCTTCCTCATCCCCTCGGGCACTCATTGATCTAATCATGGAGAAAACGGGATTGGGTGCGTTCTTTGATGTTCGCCTGACTGGTGAAGAGGTTGAACACGGCAAACCGGCTCCGGATATTTTCCTGGCCGCAGCCGAGCGAATCGGTGTATCTCCGGCGAATTGTCTGGTTATAGAGGATTCACGCAACGGTGTTCAAGCCGCCAAAAGTGCAGGCATGCGTTGTATCGGATATCATAATCCGGGGTCGGGCAATCAGAATCTGTCCAAAGCAGATGTGCAAATTTCCAGCTATGATGAGCTGTGGACATTGAAAGATAAGCTGCCTTTTGAGAACGTAGCACCGGACTTACCAAGATCAGTTTAATATAGATTTTATCGGGAAAAACAAACGTGAAGCCGTTCCAATTCCTTCGAATTGAAACGGCTTCACGTTGTGCTTGCTGCATGTTTTGTGAAACAAAACATCTTGATCTTCATCCCGAAAGGGATTATACCGAAATATCAAGACTTCTTCCCAGATTGGGGTGAGGAGCTTGCGCCGACTTCAACATCTCGGCCATCTGCTGACCTTGCTGCTGTGCCATATCTTTGGTCATTGACATCACTTGCAGACTTGCCGCCTGAGCTAGCGAAGCCTGACTCTTGGCCATAGATAGTGCTGCGATATCCATCATGTGCACTCCTTTCGCCTTGTCTTATTATTTCGTATACCTCTTCATATATCGGTCAAAGAAAGGCAAATGTTATACGAGATCCAATAACGTATCAAAGTTATTCATCAGTCAAGATATGTGAATATGCCATCTGTTTCTTTGGCTCTTAATGTAACTTTAACGCCCAACTGCTCTGGCTGGGGATATACCTTTTTGATATCTGCGATCATCTCTTTTACCATTGCTTCAAGCTGCTCAAGCGTGATGTCTTTAGATACCGTACGTATTTTCAACAGCTCATGTTTTTGAAAAGAGCCTCCTCCATCTTGCGTGTTTTCCTGTCCCCAAGCACTAAGTTCAAATTCCACTTTTATGCTCTCAGGCATGTACTCACCTCTCCTCTCTGGTTCCATACAAGTAACCTTACGCCTCTATTAATCCATATTTCACAAAACTATGATACAATCCATCTTCTTCCACGGAGCCCGTGATATCATCAGCAATGGCTTTCAGCCCAGGCTTCGCATTGCCCATCGCAATCCCTACAGCACAGAACTCCAGCATCTCTGCATCATTCATGCCATCACCGATGGCCAGTGTATCTTCTCTCGACATTCCCAGATGCTCTAACAGATCAGCAATCGCAATCGCTTTGTGAATTCCTGGAATCATCAGCTCTCCACTACCTTCCCCGAAAACAGGTACCGTACACTGAATCACCTCAAACTTGCCTTCAAATTCCTGTTTGATTCGTTCAAACGGGACGACTGTACTTTCCAGAAAACAGACCTTATTTACGTCATCTTTATACAGATCGGCTTCGCCGTACGTTAATCCTGCGATAAACGGATGAGGTTTTGTTTCCTTTTTCTCCCGCGCAACTGGATCATTCTCGATATCGCCATAGATACGGCGTTCCAAATGGGATTGAAGATTACTGCTTGCGTACAATGCCGAGTTGGATTCAAGATAGAAATCAATGCCGTGTTCATTGAAGAAATCGACCATATGACGAACATCTTCTGCCGTTACTTTTTTATGATATAACACGTCAGAACCATACTCCACGTATCCGCCGCCTGCTCCAATCAATCCGTCAAAGCCTACATCCCAGATCGAATCATAGATCTCAGCCTTAGAGCGGCCTGTGCATAAATACAGCAGATGTCCATTCTTACGCGCTTGTTTACAAGCCTCTTGAGCAGACAATGGGATATTACCGTCATCGTCTACCAACGTGCCATCAATATCAATAAATACGATTTTTGGTTTTATGTTGCTCATCTGTTATTCCCCCAGTTGTATTCTCTGTCTGAAACCTTACGTTTTACTGTACTAAGCGTTCCGAGGTGTTCGTTGATCAATCAACTTTTCTAGAAATTCGGCAAAAGAATCCGCATACACTTCAGGCTCTCCATTAAAGTAATCTAAACGCATCACCTTGAATTCTCCGCGTGCATCAGCCATTCTTGTATCGAAATAGTAATATTCATCCTCATCCGGGATAAACAATTCCAGCTTGCCTTCCTGCTTTGCCTGTTCATCTGCCAGTCTGTAGATATAGAGAATGTCCGTATCCGTGTACTCTCTGTGCTCTGATGAAGTAATGGTTAGAATTCCTGTCCCGCTTAACATCGCTTGTCCATAATTGAGAAGCCACCATCGGTAGGAAGGAGGCAATGAAAAACCCAGCTCCTGTTCAACCTCGACAATCCAGCTTTCTTGAACTTGATGGTTCGGGAACCATTTTAACGCCTTTGTGTGGGCCAGTTTCTCAATCAGACTTGTGTACATTCCTACATCTCTCCGATCTAAATGTTGATGGGTTTATCCATATGCACGATTTGCCATTCATTTTGCTCTTCCGTAATAAATGTAAACCCTTGACGCTCCCAGAAATTCACGGCTCCTGGCAGAAAACGATGGGTATGCAGATATAACGTTGTATACTGCATTTTAGTCACGGTCCGTTGCAGTTCTTGTACCAATCGTGAACCAATGCCATACCTTCGGTAAGCAGGATCAACGTAACATTTTACAATCTCAGCTGCGGTATGAGCCGAGTAACGACCTTCAATAACCTGAATTCGCCCATCATAAGGAACAATACCAATCGAACCGATAATACCTGCTTCATCCGATCGTGCAATCACAAAAACAGTATCATTCCGGTTCATGTAATATTCGTCGAACTGCTTAAAATCCTTAGGCAATACGCTATGATCCATCATCGGAAATACTTCACTACGCACACGCATAGCAAAATCAATCGCTTCCTGAATCTCATAGGATCGAACAGGTCTTACTTCGGGCTTCACCTGATGTTCTGTCAACCATATCACATTCCTTATTTTCTTTTATAAAATACTTCTCTTCATCTTAACGAATTCTTATAAACCTATCAATTAGCGATATTCAAACCTATGAATCTATCTATACTCACGACCAATTTGGAAGCAAGCCCGCGCATTTTCATAGATTCCGCATAGGATAAGGCGTGTCAGAATCCAATATGGAAAGGGGTAAAGCCGATGTGGTTATGGTTAGGCATCTTGGCCGTTTTCATTTTGATCTCCACCTGGCTCACCCTTCGTTATATCGACCAAAGGGAAGCAAATACATTCGATCCTCACGCCCCCCATCAACTGTTACTCAAGTTCAAAGAAGGTACAACCCCTGATCAGATGCACACCCTTCATCGAAAAACGAAATGCAAAGTCGCCGAAACCTATGAAGACCTCGGGTGGTACCGAATCGAATCTCGCAAAAAAATGCACAGGATGCTCAAGCAGTACAAGGATCATGATCTCATTGAACATGCACATCCCAACTATCTGGTTGAAGCTTCATTCATACCCAATGATCCCTTCTTCCCTTATCAATATAATCTCACCAAAATCAATGCACCTGCTGCATGGGATATCACTCAGAGTAACAGCTCGATTAAAATTGCCATCATTGATACGGGTGTACAGTTGAATCATCCTGAACTTGCATCCAAGCTCTTGCCCGGTTACGATTACGTTGATTATGACAACATCCCTGAGGATGGAAATGGACATGGCACCCATGTTGCCGGTATCGCTGCTTCCATTACCAATAATGGTGTTGGGATTGCGGGCACAGCACCTCTCGCTTCCATCGTACCGCTTCGTGTGCTCGACAACAACGGCCAAGGGACGATTGGTAACGTGGGCAATGGGCTTGTTTTTGCAGCCAATAACGGCGTTCAAGTGATCAATCTGAGTCTGGGTGGACCGACAGGAGATGCTTTCCTTCAGGCTGCTGTTCAGTACGCATGGGATCGGGGAGCTGTCATTATTGCAGCAGCAGGTAATGACAATACGTCATTTCCGATTGTTCCAGCATCGTATGCTAACGTCATCGCTGTTGCATCCACCAACTCATCCGACCTGAAATCGAATTTCTCCAATTACGGTTCTTGGGTAGATATGGCTGCACCGGGTGATACTATTCTCTCCACGTACCTTGGTGGATCGTACGCTTATCTTAGTGGAACATCAATGGCCGCTCCGCAAGTTGCTGGCGTGGCTGCTTTACTCGCATCCCAAGGCAAAACGAACGCCCAAATTCGGGATGCCCTATGTTTCGCTTCAGACCCTGTATCGGGTTCAGGCATCTATTGGACGTACGGGCGGCTGAATGCCAATCAAAGTGTGCAAGTCCCATAAAGATGCGTGTGTTCATTTACCGCTAACCTATTAGGTTGACCCTTATTGCCTTATATTTCATCGTCATTATGCAAATAAAACGATGGAGCTTCTACAAGATAGAAGCTCCATCGCATTTATAGAAATGTATTTGGTTTTATAGTTTTGCAGCCCAAATTTCGATTTCAATCTTGATCTCAGGCAGACCTAACTCTGTAATATATCCAATCGTCATTGCAGGATAATCATGATCGAATAATTGCTCCCATTCGTTGTACAGGTAATCCCAGTCTATTTTCTCCGTTGCCCACACATTCACTTTTATAATATGTTCAGCATGCAAATCTTCGGATTGCATAACGATTTTGATATTGTGAAATGTATTGGTGACTTGTTCATTCAACGTATTCGGAAATTGACCATTCACATCTACGCCAACCTACCCTGATGTCACAAACAACTCTGCATTTCTCGGAATTTTTGTGATATGCGTATAATTCCCTACAGGGGATGGCATATTGGTTGGATTTTTTCTCGTAATTTTTTCATTTGTCATGTTCATTACCTCATCATTCCTAAGATTTTTCTACGGTTTTTCATTATTTTGATCTCCATTTGGGCAGACTTGTCCCGTGTTTTGGATTCTAGAAAAATACCGCAGTGGAGTATCCATATCCTGAAGATATAAACGCAAGTGATTTTTTCTTCATGGCTGATGACTCCCCCTTCTTAGTTGACAAGATTTTCTACATTTATAAATTATAATAAAACCCATAACACGAGTCAAACGGACGTCAAGCCATTGATTCCTTATAAAAACCAAAAACAATCCCGTGCGAACGGGACTGTTCTTGGTCTAGAAATATTTTGCGCCATTACTTGCAATAACCTCTTTGTACCAATGGAAGCTTTTCTTTCTTACCCGACGAAGTGTTCCGCTTCCATCGTTATTTCTGTCTACATAAATGTAGCCATACCGCTTCTTCATCTCACCCGTACCTGCGCTAACCAGATCAATGGGACCCCAACTGGTGTACCCGATCAGTTCTACACCATCCTGAATCGCTTCGGCCATCTCAGCGAAGTGGCTATTCAGATACTCAATGCGATAGTCATCTTCAACCGTGTCATTATCCAGCAACACATCGGTCGCACCGAGTCCATTTTCGACAATAAACAACGGTTTGCCGTAGCGATCATGAAGCTGGTTACACGTAATACGAAGCCCTTTGGGATCAATGGTCCAGCCCCATTCGGACGCTTGAAGATACGGATTCTTCACCGATCCAAACACGTTGCCTTCGGTGGAGTCCTTCAACACTTCAGGATCAGCACTTGTACAACGGCTTGCATAATAGCTAAAACCAATGTAATCCACTGTATGATGCTTCAAAATTTCGGCATCTTCTGGCTGCATCTCAATACGGATATTATTCTCTCTGAAGAAACGTTTGGTATAACCCGGGTACTCTCCTTTGGACTGTACATCAATAAAGAAGAATGATTCCCGGTCTTTATCCATCGCTTTCCACACATCATCCGGATGTGAACTGTAAGGGTACACCGTACCCGCGGCCAGCATACATCCAATCTGTGCACTCGGAATAATCTCGTGACAAGCTTTAACTGCCAGTGCACTTGCAACCAGCTCATGGTGAGCCGCCTGATACAACACTTGCTCTTTGTCCTCACCTTCCTGAAGCACGATCCCCGCACCAATATAAGGCAGATGAAGCAGCATGTTGATTTCGTTAAATGTCATCCAGTATTTCACTTTATCTTTGTAACGAGTAAACAGTGTTTTGGCATAGGTTTCGAAAAAGCTGACCATCTTGCGGTTTTTCCAGCCACCGTAGTTCTTCACCAAATTCACAGGTACATCAAAGTGACATATGGTCACGACGGGTTCAATATTGTGTTTTAACAGTTCATCAAAGACATCATCATAAAACTGAAGCCCCGCTTCATTCGGCTCTGCATCATCACCGTTCGGGAAAATCCGTGCCCAGGCTACCGAAAGCCTGAGGCACTTGAATCCCATTTCTGCAAATAAAGCAATATCTTCCTTGTACCGATGATAAAAATCAATCGCGTCATGTGAAGGATAGAATTCTCCTTCTTTGGGTTCAAACGAATCCAGATTACCCAGCGCAATCGGAAAACGATTGGCTCCAATCGGGATCAGATCAACCGTAGTTAACCCTTTCCTCCCTTCAAGATAAGCACCTTCCAGTTGATTCGCTGCCGTTGCTCCTCCCCAGAGAAAATCATCTGGAAAGGCCTTCATTTTTTCAACCATTTGAATAATTCCTCCGATTCATCATAGGCATTTATGATCCAGTTCAATCCGTTCAAGCACGTATTAGTTCAGTACTGTCAGCAGTTTATCCTGCTCGTTCACAGTCTGACTTTTAGTAGGGACAACGTCGAGATAACTGGAAGTATTGGTGATAATTACTGGGGTTACGATCTCGTATCCCGCATCTTTAATCGCTTGCAGATCAAACTCCATAATGAGATCACCTGCATTGACACGATCACCATCTTTGACATGTGCAGTAAAGTGTTGGCCTTTCAATTGCACCGTATCTTGACCAATGTGAATCAGCATCTCTACACCATCATCTGTAACAAGACCAATTGCGTGTTTGGTACGATACACGGTTTGCACAACACCTGTAATCGGGGACACAACTCTACCACTGGTTGGACGGATGGCAATCCCTTTACCCATATGTTCTCCTGCAAACGTAACATCGTTAATTTCTTTCAGTTCAACCACTTCACCAGCCATTGGGCTAACGATTTCATAACGGTTATTCGGGTTAGGATCAAGTACAGGTGCCGGAGCGGCTGTTTTTTCAACTGGATCTTTGAAGCCCACAACATAAGTCAAGATGAAACCAAGAATGAATGCGATAATTGTAGCTGCTACAACCCAGAAGAATACGGAATTCATTCCTTCTGTAGGGCTTACATAGCTCGGATAACCGAAGATCCCTAGACCACCAATGATGTAACCTTTCGCTCCGAACAAACCAAGGATACCTCCACCAATACCACCAGCAATACAGCTCATAATAAATGGTTTTTTGAGTGGTAGTGTCACACCGTAAATCGCTGGCTCAGTTACACCGAATATACCGGAAATGAATGCAGGTGCACCGAGTGTTTTCACTTTTTGGCTTTTCGTTTTCAGCATAACCGCCAGCACTGCACCGATCTGAGCAAAGGAAGCTGCAAAAGAAAGTGCCAGAATCGAATCATAACCAAGCGTAGCAAGGTTAACGAATACCAATGGAACGAGTCCCCAGTGGAGTCCGAACAAGACGAATACTTGCCACAAACCACCGATTACAAGACCTGTAAGTAACGGACTCAGTCCGTAAATGGAAGATGTAAATGCACCTAACAGTTGACCTGCCCATGTCGCAATCGGGCCAATAACCAAAAATGTAAGGGGTACAATAACGAGCAACGTACAAAATGGAACCAAGAAGTTACTGACTACTTTAGGCATAACTTTTTTGAAGAAACGTTCAATTTTAACCGCGAAGAACGTAGCTATAATAATCGGGATAACGGATGAGGCATAATCCATCAAAATGACCGGAATACCTAGAAACTCTATCCGGATCGGTGATTCAAACAAAGTGCCTGCAAACAAAGTGTACATCGGTTCCCCAGCGCGTATTCCCGCAAGTGTCGGGTAGACTAACGATGCACCGATGGCCATACCCAGGAACGGGCTTCCACCGAATTTTTTAATGGCTGTGTATCCAAGGAAGATCGGGAAGAAGTAAAACAAACAATCTCCAATAGCGTTTAACAACGCATACGTACCTTCCGTATTATTAATCCAACCAAGGGACACGAACATCGCCGTGAAACCTTTGATCATCCCTGTTGCTGCAAGCAATCCGAGAACCGGAGTAAATACACCGGAGATCATATCGACAAAACGGTTAAACAAATTGCCTTTTGGACCGGAGTCTGCATCATCCGCATCGACTTGACCCTCAGCAGACAGATTGCCTACTTTAACCACAGCTTTATATACGTCCGGCACTTCGTTGCCGATTACGACTTGATATTGTCCTCCGCTCTGCATAACGGTAATTACACCAGGCATATTTTTCAGTTCTTCTGTTTTGGCTACGCTTTCATTTTTCAGTTTAAACCGCAATCTCGTTACGCAATGGAATACACTGTTTACGTTCTCAGGTCCACCAACCCGTGACAGAATGTCTTTTGCTAATTGATCGTAGTTGCTCATTGTCATTCTTCCTCTCTAAGTAGACTCCCCATGCTTGTGAAACAAAGAAAACCTGAACTACTGAACAATCACAACGTACCGGAGATCCGGAAATCAGTCATGTTATTCAGCAATTCAGGTTTTGCCCTTAACGGTTGCAACCCTGTAAGGCTGTACACATTGATATTTGATTATAAACTGCAAGCACATTGATTCATCCTCAAACCTTTCGGTCCGGCATTGCCTGATTGAACAGTAACAATCCGTTTGGATAATGTATGCGCTTACTTCTTGACATCATCATAGTACATCCGCACTATGTTTGCAAGCACTTTTTTAATTTATTGGTTAATCGTCATGATTATTCAGATGTTGCATTGACCACTCGCTCAATATGAATGGTTAAATACATCATTTCTTCGTCAGTCAGTTGATAGGTGTAGTTATTTTCAATGAATTTTTTGATTTTAACAGAGCACTTGTATGCATCCGGGTATTTTTTCTGAATCATCTGAAACAATTCATCATCATTGTTGCTCTTATAGTGTTTCCCCTTCACCATCCGCTGCGCGAAATACTTCAGGTGAGTAACAAAACGAGTATAGTTCAACGCATTCTCATCAAAGTCTATTTTGAAGTGATATTTAATAACGGTCAGAATCTCCTGCATCACCTGCGTCATGCTACGTATATTGGGCATCTCTTCGTTAAGTGCTGCATTCACAAAATGCAATGCCATAAATCCGGCCTCATCCTCCGGCAAAAGCACTCCAAATTGATCACAGATCATATTTAACGCTTCAAGCCCCACTTCATACTCATCCTTATACAACTGCTTGGTTTCCCATAACAACCCATTCCGAATCGGAAGATTATTGCGATACCGCTCAATGGCAAAATGAATATGATCCGTAAGATGCAGATAGATACTCTCATTTAACTTCTTCCCAAGCTTCAGCTTGGCATACGCAATAATTTCTTCGGACACTTTCATATACTCAAGTGGAATGCTGGCAATTAAAGCCTTGAAGTTTTCCTGAATATCTTCATTCTGTAAAGTAAAGATCTTGTCAACATGCTGGTCAGAGATCAGATCACCCGCCTTTTTTTGAAAAGCGATACCTCTACCAATAACAATAACTTCCTGTTCATCTTTGATGGCGACTACCGCATTATTGTTTAACACCTTCTCAATTCTCACTTCATCACTCCAATATACAGAAAAAGGCAAACCATACCTGCGCCTTGAGGTTACTGGACATGCCCTTATCTCTTCAATGTGAACTATATGTGCGTTCATGGTATTACATTTCACTGTTTTATGCAACTAGAAAACGCTAACAGTCTCTGATTGGGATTACGTTTTTTTATGTTTGCTGTCCCGCTCCAATTCCGCCTCAATCTTACGATTAATAACTTCCATTCTCTCGGATGAGATTCGATCTATATCTTTGTATGCCTGATTCGCCTCGTAATCTTCTGACTCTTCTTTAGTCATTAATTTCAGATGATTTTTGATCGTCTGTATATCTTGACGCATATACATCGTCTGCCTGTATTGATCAATAACAACGGCAAAGACGATACCTCCCACGATGATTGGGCCATAAGGAAACATAATACACGAAACAATGCCTACCAATACAAGCATTAAGAAATACATTCGTATCCTCCTGTTTAGTAGAGTATTTCAACCTTAGTATGAATATTCTTAAACAAGCTGGTCAGTTGTATTAAACTACAAATTAAAGTGTTGCCGAATCCGTTGCGCCGATTGCTCAGCACTTTGATTTGTATTATCTATTCGAAGATAATGCTCATGTTTAACTTCTCCCGGTTCGGAATTTAATCGATATTTTCTCATAGAATGCAATAATTCTCCCTCAGACCAAGCAATGTCTCTTTTGGTTGGTTTATGAAGTAAACGATTGGAGCTTTTGTTCCGTTCCAGTCGTTCTGCAACGTTCGCTTCTAGTTCTACATAACATACTTCCGCACCTTGGGAAACAAACATATCGGTAAGATGACGAATATAGGCATGATCTTGCTCCACGTCAAAAGCCCATACAAATGTAAAAATAAGACCCGGAAGCTCACTCTGAGCAACCGCACGAAAGATCTCCTCCCGAAACAATCCTACAAGTCTCTTCCCCTCTGAAGTGCTATAGCTAAAATAGGGGGATACAAGATCGATCGTCATATGATTATGAAACAGCTTCAGATCGGTGATCTTCTCCAGTTCCTGTCCAACGGTCATTTTACCAACTGCTTGCGGTCCAAAGATAATAATTAGTTTCATTGGTTTCCTCCACCTAAATATAATCGGATGCGAATCCTTAAACAGTATATATTTAATCTATTTTCCCATTCATTTCTTTTTAAGGGTATTCTATCATCATACCTTTCTTGTAATAAATAAAAAAGAGATTTCAAAATCTCCTTGTTAAAATGGATTGAAATCTCTTTGTACTTTTCCACATATTTTATTAAAAAATGAACGTATCATTACCGTCCGATGAGAACCCATCCCCATTTTAGTCGGCGTAGTCCCACCGCACAGAGCCATGAAAGCAACAATGATGCGATAAATGATAACACAACGCCTAGGCTGAAGTGACGGGCAAAATCGTCGGTGAGCACAAGTCTCCAGATCATCAAAACTAAAGGATGAATTAAAAAGATTCCAAATGCAACTTTGCCCAGAGAGTCTGTGAAGCGTGACACTTTATATTCGCTCCTGCGGCCTCTCGTACCCACTTTCTCACTCAAAACCAAGAGCACGAGACAAGCAGAAAGTGTAAATATATTTCGTACAATAAACAACACACTGTACATCAAAACCGGCCATTCGATTAACGTTGTTTTAATGATGCCAGAGGCGTACATCGAAATCGCTGCTCCGCTTATAAGTGCAACCAGCAGCACATAACGCAGGTGCATCATTTTATTCATCAACCATTCGAAGTTCAGTCCCATCCATGCTCCAAACCCGATCACTATCAAATAACTGGGTAACAGACTGCCTGTTCGTTCGAAGTCAAACTTTACATTCAATACGTAAAACAGCCCTTGCGCTGCAATAAAATACAAAGGTAAATATTTTCTAAACCATGGTTTCCTTGTTAAATATAATATCCATGGAAAAACGATATAAAACTGGAGAATAATCAGAAAAAAGTACAAATGTGTATGAGCGGTCCCAAGGGTTAATTGCTTCACAAACTGAACACTGTATGCTAATGGTTCCTTTCCTGCAATCAACTTCTTGATGACAAAATAGATCAGCGACCACACGACATACGGCACAAATATATAGAACATTCGCTTCTTATAAAAGGAAATGATCCAGTCCTTCTCGTTTAACTTAGCACTGTAGTTATAGAACAGAACCAGTGAAGATAAAAACAAGAACGCCGGAACTGCAAATTGCAGAAATGTATTCCAGAAATAAAACAGATCATGATCCCATGTATTTTTGGGATAATGCGCAACAGCAGTTGATGTTGCGTGGATCGCTACAACTGCCATAATCGCAATAGCGCGATAGAGATCCAGATACTCTATGCGTCGGGGACGATTAACCGGTGGACTCATACTTGTAACCTCACTTGTGTCTGATAATAGAAAGATAGTCTCCGTCAATCCAGATTCCAAATCTTATTTTAATCAGCTAGCGAGGAGATTACAATCTTAATTTGTAGTATATTCAATTAACAAGGTTTAGCTACACTCACCCTCTTCAGTAATCATCCTGTAGGTGAATCGATATTTCCCAGATCCTACAGTAATAGCTACATCTGTGCCTGATTTGTTTAAAAATACATAATCAGCAGATTGATGAATCAGGCTGCCGTTCTCCCTAATCGTTTGACGATCGGCATGTGGCAGATGTATCTCCGCTCTCGTATTGGCAGGAATCTGAACACAAAGTTCCATTTCCCCATGTGTCTGTCGACGCCAACTAGACTTTACTTGGCCATACATACTCTCAAAACTAGCCTCTGCCCATTCCAGTCCCGGACCTGGATATGGCTTGATACGAACCTTCTTAAATCCGGGTTGCTTTTCATCAGGCTGAATCCCTGCCACATAACGATACAACCATTCTCCTATAGCACCATAGGCATAATGATTAAACGAATTCATATCAGCACTCCACAGGCTCCCATCCTCTCTCATGCCATCCCAATGCTCCCACACGGTTGTTGCTCCCTGCGTCACCTGGTATAGCCAGGACGGATAATCTTCCTGCAACAATAATTCATAGGCTAGATCATTCCTGCCCATATCACTTAATACCGGATTCAAATAAGGTGTTCCTACAAAGCCGGTTGTAAGATGATTCTGTGTTTCTTTTAATAGTTCAGTCAATTGAGCAGCAACACGTTTAGAGGCTGATGTCTCAAGCAGATCAAACTGTAAGGCGAGCACATGCGCTGTTTGTGTTGGAACTGCTAGTCTGCCTGCAGGAGTGACATATTCATCTTGAAATGCCTTGACAATATTTCGATGCAGCTCATCATAAACCTTAACATCTTCCAATTTACCGAGTGCAGCCGCAGCTTTACGAGTCAATGAAACGGAGTATGCATAAAATGCAGTTGCGACATAATGAATGTCCGTCGCCCCAACGTAACTGCCTGGCTTGGAATCCAGTGCAAGCCAATCCCCGAAATGAAACCCTGTATTCCAGAGGAAGACATTCTCTCCCTGATCATAAATATACGCAATCCATCTCTGCATACTTTCATATTGCTCCTTGAGCAATCGCATGTCCCCATACATTTCGTACATGACCCAAGGACAGATCACCGCCGCATCTCCCCAAGCAGATGAGGAATGACTTGTCTCTCCCCAGCCTTCAGGTATCAAGCTTTTCAGATCTGGAACAAAAAACGGCACGCCCCCATCTTCCCCTTGCTCTGCTCGCAAATCCCGAAGCCACTTCGTAAAAAAGGGAGCTGTATTCATCAGATAAGCGGAGGTTCTAATGAACATCTGCGCATCTCCTGTCCATCCCAGCCTCTCATCCCGCTGCGGACAATCCGTGGGCACGTCAACAAAGTTCCCTTTTTGTCCCCATAAAATATTGTGATGGAGTTGATTAACCAACGGGCTGGAGCAAGAGAAGTGGCCCGTGCGTTCCATGCTGGAATGAAGGACAACTCCTGTAAACTGATCTAAAACAACCTCTTCCGGGAACCCAATTAATTTTACATAGCGGAATCCTTGAAAAGTAAAATGAGGTTCATATGTCTCCATCCCTCCTCCTTTGAGGGTGTAATGTATCCTTTGTTTGGCAGCACGAAGATTATCGATATAAAAATTCCCCTGGTGATCTAATATTTCGGCATGGTGCAGTTCAACCGCCCACCCTGCATCCCCCTCAATACTGAATCTCACCCAGCCTACCATGTTCTGTCCCATATCGAGTACCCGATCTCCTTGCGGTGTTGTCAGTAAAGCTATGGGCTGTAGTTGCTCTATCTGCATGACAGGTACATTCTCTTGCGCAACGATGATGTCCTTTGGATAGGAAAGGACCTGAGCAGGTACCCACGCACCTTGAGATTGGTCTCCCCAGTCGCTCTCCATACGCGCATCATAGATTTCCCCCATATAAATGTCTGACATGCGAATGGCACTTGGTGCAGTAGACCACTCCTCATTCGAGCCGATGATCTCTTCCGAGCCATCAACATATCGAATATGAAGCTCCAGCAGTAAAGCAGATGTAGAACCGAAAATCTTTCGTTCTTTATTCCAACCAAAATGTCCCAGGTACCAGCCATCTCCAAGATAGGCTCCAAGCACATTTTCTCCAGTCTTAAGCTGATGGGTCACCTCATACGTCTGATACTGCAAGCGCTTACTATAAGTCGTCCAACCTGGCGTAAAATAATCCTCACCTACCCGAGTATGATTCAAATGTAACTCGTACATTCCAAGTGCCGTAGCGTAAATAGTTGCACGCAGAACAGGTTTCACAATGTGAAAGAATCTTCTCATGCGTGGACAGGATGATTCAGGTTCACCAGATCTGTTGGCTGTAATCCACTTTCCGGTCCAATCGGTGCTTAGTTCCATGCGTCCCATCTCAAAATAAGCGGCATCAGACCACTCTGAGGAATTTTCAAATGCATCCCAAACCTGAACCCGGTAAAAATAGCGTGTTCGAGCAGCAGGTTGAAAACCTTCGAGCTCGACATGAACAGACTGATCTGATGTCAGCTGTTGTGAATCCCATATAATAACTGCAAAATCCGGTGTATGAGATAGCTGAACCTGATAAGACGCCTGTATACAGTTCCTACGATCTGATTCTAGCTTCCAGCTCAGTCGGGGCGATTTGACATCCAGACCAATTGGATTCAACCGATATTCACACCGAAGGTCACTGATCTTTAACATATTGTGATCATCCTCTCCATCATGGCTTCCCTTGGTAGGTTACGATATAATTATATCGATTCCAGGGTGTGAATTATCCGGTAAAACGGACTCTTTTACCCCCTTATACAGCCATCTGTGGGAAGGAGAAACGGTGTATGAAAAGGTCTGTAGAACTATTGAAAAGCGAAGCGTTCCTGAACCGTCCACTACAGTTATTCGTTAATCGCTGCTTTGAGAACTTTATAATGCCCTTTCACACCCATGATTTTGTTGAATACAGCTATGTTGCCGAAGGTAGTGGGTTTCACCACATCGGTGAAGATATTGTACCTGTCAACAAGGGCATGTTATTTGTCATTCCTATCGGAATCCCTCACGTCTTCCGCCCCGTGAGTACAGATGCAACAAAAACACCCTTGGTCATCTATAACTGCTTGTTTAACGCCGAATTAATACAATCTTTGAGACATATTCTTCGGGATGAGGACATTATGCAACATCTGATGGACCTTGAGCAAAATCGGCAGAAGTATATCTCCGTCACAGATCATACAGGACGTTTGGAAGAATTAATGCATCAGTTATACCGTGAATTCTCCGTTCCCGGACCAGGTTCACTTGCGATGTTAGACACACTGGTTAGCCAATTAATTATCATGACTTACAGACAGGATCAACAGAAGAAGTGTATGGACTCCACTCCACATCCCCCTATGTTTCATGACATGGAAGCCATTCTTCATTACCTCAGGCAACATCTTGGCGAACGTATCCTTATGAGTGATTTGGTTCAGTTATCGCGGTGGAGTGAGAAAAAGATTGGAAGAATGTTCGTCCGTTATACCGGGCAGACATTTAGATCCTATGTACAACATCTACGCATTCAAAGAAGTTGTGAGCTGTTAAAGCGATCGGACCATAAAGTGGGTATGATTGCTGAAATGGTTGGTTATCAGGATATGGATTCCTTTCATGCTGCCTTCAAAAAAATAACGGGTGACAGCCCGCTAGCCTATCGCAAAAAATCCAGAGTATGACTTCTGCTCTGGATTACGGTAGTATTTTTTAATATTAAATATGAAGACCTGAAGGTAGCATCATCTCATCGATGTACAGCTTCGCATCTTTCCAGGACGACATTAGAGGAAAGCCATACTGCTCACAATGTAGTCTGTTCCACGGATGGGGAATACAGATTACTTTCCGACCACTTTCCACAGCCGGAATCAGATTATGTGGCCCATCATCGATTAAAAGATCAAATGTGAGCAAGTTTTTGCGTTTACACGTAATGAATTGCTCCAGTTTAATAAACGGCATATGTAGTTGTAGCCAATTCCACTTCTCATTAACCGTTCTCGGTTCTGCCGCTGTAACAATAATGAGATCATATACCTCGTTTAACTTCTGCATCTCTTCTACCACATACTCGTCATATAGTTCCAGTTCTTCGAACAGACCAGGACGCCCGTAAAACACCTCATGTGTACTATCAGGGTGACGCAAGTGCGTTGTATCCCAGTCGACCATATCTTCATATTGGAGAGGGTGCGTCGGGAAACTCCTGTTGTTATGGTATATAGCCCGTTTAACCAATTGACAAATCGTGTCATCCATATCTACGGCAATAATCGGTTTTCTCATTTTCATTCCTCCCTGATACGAACACAGTATATCATCTCATCCGGGATTCAGTCATTCATTTTCATAGGAACAATCCGAAAAAGGCTCTGCTCCGTAGCAAAATTCTACGAAACAAAGCCCTTTATATTCGTTCTAGGATCAATCCATATCCTCGCCGTTTGAAGCAATTA
This sequence comes from Paenibacillus polysaccharolyticus, assembly GCF_900102085.1. Taxonomy (GTDB): domain Bacteria; phylum Bacillota; class Bacilli; order Paenibacillales; family Paenibacillaceae; genus Paenibacillus; species Paenibacillus polysaccharolyticus. The sequence continues at coordinate 205,490 of NZ_FMVM01000003.1, forward strand.
CTTTTTTATACCAACCAAAACTTTTTTTCTTATACCGATTCAATGTCCCCTGTCCGTTATCATCCTGGTCCACATAGATTACACCATAACGTTTGGACATTTCCGAGGTAGATGCACTGATAATATCAATGGCTCCCCAGTTCGTGTATCCCATCAGTTCTACACCGCCCATGACCGCTTCCTTCATCTGTGTAATGTGTTTACGGAGGTAATCGATTCGGTAATCATCCTGAATGGAGCCATCCTCCTCCACTTTATCTTTCGCGCCAAGCCCATTTTCCACAACGAACAACGGTAACTGATAACGATCATACAGCTCCTTCAGTGCAATACGCAGCCCGACCGGATCAAGCTGCCAACCCCATTCTGTGCGTTCCAGATTCGGGTTTTTGATGGTACTGTACAAGTTGCCGCCCGTTACCCCGTAAACCTCAGGGTTCACCGCAGAGACAAGCGAAGTATAATAACTAAATGAGATAAAATCTACCGTATGCTCACGTAGTATTTGCTCGTCTCCAGGCTCCATGACCACGTTAATTCCATGATCTGACCAGTAACGAGTCATAAACACAGGGTAACTGCCGCGAACTTGTACATCCGTATGCAGCAGGTTGAGTTGATTGTCGATTTGAGCTTGTAGCACATCTTCGGGATTGGACGTCGCCGGGTAATGGATCATACGGGCCAGCATACATCCAATCTGGAACTCTGGGTTAATCTGCCGTGCTCTCTCAGTCACCAGACTACTGGCTACAAACTGATGATGAAGCGCCTGGTAGGACGCCTGCATAACGTTATCCACCCGATCCTCAATAATGCCACCACCTGTAAACGGCTCAATAATCGTCGTGTTGATCTCGTTGAACGTCAGCCAGTATTTTACCTTATCCTTGTACCTTGTCATGACCGTTTCTGCATATCTCACAAAATGCTCAATAACTTCACGACCTGCCCAACCGTTATATTTCAGTACAAGTGACATTGGCATCTCGTAATGAGAGAGGGTTACCAGTGGCTCAATATTGTATTTCCGAAGCTCGGAAAATACCTCATCATAAAAACGAAGGCCTTCTTCGTTTGGCTGCTCATCATAACCGTTCGGGAAAATACGCGGCCAGTTGATGGACAGACGGAACGTTTTAAAACCAAGCTCGGCAAACAGGGCAATATCTTCTCTGAAACGGTGATAAAAATCAATACCATATCGTTTCGGATAACCTTCCGAACTGTGATGTGCCATTGCCTTCTCCACCTTGGCAGTTGTGACATGCATCAACTCTCGCAAATTGGTATAATCCTTCTTCTCAAAATAAGGAACCATGTCTGCCGTAGACCAGCCTTTTCCTCCGACATCAAACGCCCCTTCAGCCTGGTTGGCAGCGATTGCGCCGCCCCATAAGAATCCTTCGGGAAATCCTTGTCTATTGTTCATATCAATCTCTCCTTGTTCACAGATTTGCTTTCAATACCTTCTCACCCATTTGCATATTTCCAAGTTGTATAGGCATAATCTCTTTATAATCGGCTGTATTGGTCACAACCATAGCAGTGGTTATGTCATATTCCTTCGCAATCTCATCCAGTTCAAAGGTTAGCAATAAATCACCAGCTTGTACGCGAGTCCCCGTTGCTACATGAGCTTCAAAGTATTGTCCGCGTAGTTTCACTGTGTTGATCCCAACATGAATAAGAAGCTCCATACCCTCATCACTGCGGACAACAATCGCATGTTTGGTTTTGAATACGTTCATCACCGTGCCTGTAACCGGGGACACCAGTTCACCCAAAGTAGGAACAAACGCCACACCTTTGCCCATCAATTCATCACCAAATGTCGGATCATTCACTTCTTGCAATGGGATGGATCTGCCTGTCATCGGAGCATAAGCGATAGCATCACCCGTAGGTGCAGGGACACCAAGATCCTCTATGTTGACAGGCGCGTTAACCATGTTAGCCTTATCTGTTGATGAGGTAGCGTTAGAAGCACCTGGAGCGAATTGGGCCAGCGCCTCTGCATCACCCTCTTCTTCCTTAATTCCGAACAGAATGGATACAATCGTACCTACAACAAAAGCGATAATCATACCTCCAAAGGAATACAGGAAGGTCTGTCCAACAAGGGACGGTAACCCCGGAAGTCCGCCATTCCCCGCGAGTACATAAGCTTTAGCGCCAAAAGCCAAGGCGAAACCGCCACCTACTGCACTACCGATCATCGCAGCGGCAAATGGCTTTTTATATTTCATATTAACCCCGTACATCGCCGGTTCGGTTACACCCATCAGAGCCGTGAAACTCGTGGATAAGGCCACGGTTTTGAGTTTTTTATCTTTAGCACGGAAGAATACACCGAGTGTTGCACCAGCCTGACCCATATTGGAAATGAACGTCAGAGGTAGGAATTTGTCAAAACCAAGTGTAGCAATATTGCTGAGAATAATCGGTACTAAAGCGTAGTGCATACCGGTCATGATAATCAGTGCCATGGCACCGCCAAGTACGATACCAGCGATCAAACCACCTTCGTTCAGTAGCCAGTTAATCCCATCGGACAAGCCATTACCAACAAATGTACCCAATGGACCAATCGCAATCAGTGTGACAGGAACCATCACCAGGAGCGTAATCAGTGGCACAAGCAAGAGCTTGAGCGCTGCAGGAATGATTCGATCCACCCATTTTTCAACATAAGACATCAACCATACCGCCAGCAAAATCGGAATAACCGATGAAGCATAACTTACCGCTGTGACCGGAATGCCTAGAAATGCAACCTTTTCTCCGCTGGAGAGCAAGGCCCCCATGTCGGGATACATCAAGGCTGTACCTAGTGCAATCGCTACGAATGGATTACTGCCAAACTTGCGCGCAGCGCTGACTGCAATCAGCAGTGGCAAGTAATGGAACACACCGTCACCAATCGCGGACAGGATACGATATGTGTCTGTACCAGCGGACATCCATTCCAGTGAAACGAACAGGGCCAGTAACCCTTTTAACATACCTGCGGCTGTTATGGCCGGCAGCATGGGAGCAAATACACCAGCAATCGTTTCGAAGATGTTCAGGATTACATTTTTACTTTTCTCCGGCTTAGCCTGCTTGTTATCTGCGTTTTGCTGAATGGACGGTTCTTCCTTCACCATCGCATCAAATACGTTGGACACATCGTTACCGATAATGACCTGGAATTGATCCCCCGAAATGTTAGTACCCATCACTTTGTCCAGCTGTTTGAGCGCGCCGTTGTCGACTTTCTCATTGCTCTTCAGATCAAAGCGCAGCCGAGTAACACAGTGATACACCGAATTAATATTGTCTTTTCCACCAACGGCTTTGATGATCTGCTGTGCCGTGTCTTGATGTTTCATCTGATTTCCTCCTTATTTTCCCCATAAAAAATACCCGAACAAAAATACGCAGATGTACCTGCATACTTTCATTCGGGTATTGCCTGATTGAACAGTAACAAGCCCATAGCGTTTAGGAAAACGTTACGTTTCCCGTTTTGTTTTCATGAGACGCTCCAGATGCAGGGTAAGGTACAACTGCTCCGAGTGAGTCATATCGTATTGATAATTTTTATGGATAAATGTCTCAATCTTGCCGATACATTTGAAGGTCTCCGGATAGTTTTTCCGGACCACCTCATACAGATACTCCTCCGCATCATCATGAGTCGAATGTGTAATGACTCGCTGACAGAAGTATTTTAGATGTGTGATAAAACGGAAATAGTTCACGCTATCCTCATCCAGTTCGACATTAAAGTGATATTTGATAATGTTCATAATCTCCTGCAGCAACTGCATCAGATGTGTAACATCATTCATAGAGTCGTTGACTTCCGCATTGATGAAATGCAGTGCAATGTTACATATTTCATCTTTAGGGAATTCGATATCCAGTCTTTCCTTTAGCAAGGTCAACGCCTCTTTGGCCACATCGTATTCTGCCTTATAGAAATGCTGTACTTCCCACGAGAGCGGATTGCGCGTAATCATTCCCTTCTCCAACCGCTGAACAGCAAAATGAATGTGGTCAGACAAGGAGACATAAATCCCGTCACTAATCGTTTTACTCAGCTGTGTTCGCGCCAACGTTACAATGTCATCGGTTGCCTGCAGAATCTCAATTGGTACTTCAGCTACAATGGATTTGAATTTCTCATAAATCGATGTATCCTGAAGACGAAACACCTTTTCGATTCGCTCTTCGTCAATCTCATCGCCAGCTTTGAACTTAAATCCGATACCCCGGCCGAGGATCAGCAATTCCTGATTTTTATCATCTACTGTGCTGACGATATTGTTATTAAATATCTGTTTAATAATCATAATGGACCCACCTGGTTTATTTTGAGACATAAAAAAGGGCAAAACCAAAATAGAAATAATAAGATCATTTCCATTGTGGTTTTGCCCGCTTTACCGGTAACAAGCCTCGCAAATAGTCTAGCATAAGCTGAAAACGGTGTCAACTAAGAGCATAAGGTAAAAATATAGAGTATGCAACATTTTCCTTTTCATCCACGTTAATAGTGTATCCAACTACAAATATCTAATGCAATCACAATTACATTTACGTAACAGGAGGAATACGTCTTGAAAAAATTTGTCTCGATCACCGCAGCTATCACTTCTATGTCACTATTATTATCCATAGCTCCCGCCGCTTGGGCAGAATCAAGTCCTACTTCCGTGGTTCAGGATGTTTCCAATACGCTGAATCTCGATCAAAAAGTGACTAAGCAATTAACCGATGCCATCACAGCACTGGCTGGAAAACAAACGATTCAATTCACATCGGCAGACACTGCATTTGATGATTGGGTTGTAAATAGCACATTAACTGGTGCAGCCGAGGCTGATGTCACTCAAAATTATAATTCCAAAAAGGCAAAAGTTACTTCTACCTTAATCAATTATAAAGCGGATGATCTTAACAAAGTATTGGATCAAGCTTTATACAACAAAATACAATCGTTCCTGAAGTCTTTCGACAAAGACAAAAAATTTAAAGCGGATGCCTTCTGGCGAGTTAAACAAGATCTAAACGACAGCGGACTCAAAAACTACTGGGTGATCTGGGGACATGACCAAAGTTTATACGTCGATGTGGATCATAACAACCAATTGTCAGCAAGTATTCTGTATGACCTTAAGGAAGCACGAGCTACACTTACGAACAAAGCCCGAAACTCACTCAAAATGCTTGGCATCTCATCCGTTAAGGCATTTGATTATTCATTGCTTACCAAAGAAAACAAAGATACACTCTGGGTATATCAGGATGATAGTAGTATAAACTCAGTGCATATTGGAAGTAGCACCGGCAAGGTGTGGAAGGTAATCAACGAATTTGGCACGGACTGGAACAATGATGCTGATTTTAAAAAGTCTTTTGCCAAACCTAAGCTGAGTAAAAAGAAAGCCCTCTCCGCCGCAGCGCCAAAAGTAAAATCGATCTTTGGCCTGAATTTGAAAGGATACAGTGTTCGTATCCAAGATAACCAATACACCTTTACAAAAAAAGGAGCCACCACGCTCATCGGTAAAATCAACAAAAAAGGCGCTTTTTATTCGTTTGAAGCGATTCCCGTAAATGGAGTACGAAACTAACTGTCCGTTTGCAGAACTAAGCAAAACAGCCCCTTCTATCACGAAGGGGCTGCTTTGTTTATTGTCTGAAAGTCACGTTGATCTGCACAATTTCGGAACGGCTACTTGTCCGGATGGGTGGTCCCCAGAAACCGTATCCCGAGGTGACAATCGAGTGCATGGAGCCCTTTTGCAGATAACCCCAATCATTCTCATAGATTGCTTGTGTTATGAATTGAGCAGGTGCAATCTGCCCCCGGTGGGTATGACCTGATACAACTAAATCAACTTTGTTCTTCTCCGCGATATCCAGATCGTACGGCTGATGATCCAGCATGATTACAGGCTGGTTCAGATCTGCATTTTGCATAAGCGTTGCTACGTCTGCCCGATCTTCTTCCGTTCGGTCTTTCCGTCCAATCAACGTAATTTTGTTGTCCAATACGATCTTGTCGTCATACAGCACCTGAATATTGCTTTTCTCCAATGCAGCGATTAAATCCTCTATAGGGCCGTCAAACTTGTCATGGTTTCCCAGTGAAGCATATACGCCATACGGAGCCTTGATTTCACTAATGATATCGGCAATACCACTCTTCTCATACATCGCCAGATTGTCATCGATCAGGTCACCTGGATATAAGACGAGGTCAGGTTTGAGGGCATTAATCTCCTCTACCATGCGTTTTGCATGAGCAGGACCAGACAACAGTCCAAAATGCATATCCGCAGCCATGACAATATTCAGCTTGTCGACGCCTTCCACCTTTTTATCAATCTGAATGTTATATTGTCTGACGACTGGACTGTACGCGTTGAAAATTCCGTATCCCATTGTAGAGATAAGTAAAACCAGCGTAACTACACCCGCCCATTTATGAGCGTGATGTCTAGGAATTCGCGTCAAGCGTAGAAGCCACAACGTCAGGTGCACTACAGGTAATATGAGCAATAACAGCGAGAAAACCGCCAGCCAATAGGAACCAATGACACCGAGAAACGAAATGCTGCCAAATATGCGCGCCAAAATAAAGGAAGCCGCTAGAAAAACCAGTGCTACGATATACAACCAGCGAAATCTGGCTGCCACTACGGGTTTCATCCAACTCCAGCCGCTCCAGCCTATGTAGAAGACTAATAATCCATATACGAGCAAAAACAAAATACCTACGAGTACAAACATGCCTGGCCTGACCCCCACCTTCAAAAAGTTATATACTGCAATTTTAACGGATACAGTTCCGTCTGAACTAGTATAACTTAAATAGAGGTGCCTCAGCATCTTTTACAGACTCCAGATGGGTACATTTTATTACAATTTTATGATATCAAATTTTGAAAAGTCTCCACCTCTGTATTATCAACCATACATATCGAAGTTGTGCCAAAACCAAAAAAGCACCTCTGCAACTCTCCCCTGAGTAAACTCAAAAGGATTGTTGCAGAGGTGCTTATATTTAAAATTACACGTTAGTATCCATCCATTGGAAGTGGAATGAACCTTCTTTGTCCACACGTTGGAATGTGTGTGCTCCGAAGTAGTCACGTTGTGCTTGCAGCAAGTTGGCTGGCAAACGCTCTGTACGGTAGCTGTCGTAGTAAGACAACGCGCTGGAGAAGCCTGGTACCGGAATACCTTGTTTCACCGCAGCGGCTACCACCTCACGCCATGCATCCTGGTAAGATTCCACGATGTTTTGGAAGTATGGATCAAGGAGCAGGTTTTTCAGGGCTGCATCTTTGTCATATGCTTCCTTGATGTTTTGCAGGAACTGTGAACGGATAATGCAACCGCCGCGGAAGATCATCGCGATGTTGCCGTATTTCAGATCCCAGCCATATTCGTCGGATGCGGCACGCATCTGTGCGAAACCTTGAGCGTAGGATACGATTTTACTTGCGAACAGCGCTTTGCGCACGTTCTCGATGAATGCTTTTTTGTCACCAGAGAATGCTTCGGCCTTAGGTCCGTTCAGGATTTTGCTTGCAGCGATACGCTCGTCTTTCATCGCCGACAAGAAACGGGAGAATACGGATTCCGTAATCATGGACAATGGTACGCCGAGATCCAGCGCGCTCTGGCTTGTCCATTTGCCTGTTCCTTTTTGTCCAGCGGCATCCAGAATAACGTCAACCATTGGTTTGCCTGTTTCTGGATCGTATTTGGAGAAGATATCCGCTGTGATCTCGATCAGATAGCTGTCAAGTTCACCTTGGTTCCACTCTGTGAAGATTTCATGTAATTCTTCCACGGAAACGTTCAGTACGGATTTCAATAAGTGGTATGCTTCACCAATCAACTGCATGTCACCATACTCGATACCGTTATGCACCATTTTAACGTAGTGTCCCGCACCGTCAGGTCCGATATACGTACTGCACGCATCATCGCCAACTTTGGCAGAGATTGCTGTCAGGATCGGTTCTACAAGCTCATAAGCACTTTCCTGACCGCCCGGCATAATTGCAGGACCTTTCAGTGCACCTTCTTCCCCACCGGATACACCTGCACCGATGAAACGGAAACCTTTGGCTTCCAGCTCTTTGCTACGACGCTGTGTATCAGGGAAGTACGCATTACCGCCATCGATAATGATATCTCCTTGATCCAAATGAGGAAGCAATTGCTCAATAGTAGCATCCGTCGCTTTACCCGCTTGTACCATGATCAAGATTTTGCGTGGTGATTCCAAAGAAGCTACGAACTCTTCAATGGAAAACGTTCCGATCAGGTTTTTACCGTCTGCTTCTTTCAGAAGATCATGCGTTTTCTCTGGTGAGCGGTTAAATACCGATACCGAGAAACCTTTACTTTCAATGTTAAAAGCCAGGTTTTTCCCCATTACTGCAAGTCCAATGACACCAATCTGTTGTTTACTCATTATGTCCTCCCGAAACTCCATGATTTATATATATTTTTCATTAAACCTTATCCACACGTATGGCTATTATTGTACTGTTTTTTTCCAGTCTGCTGCAAACTTCTCCATGCCTTGATCTGTCAATGGATGTTTGGAAATTTGTTCAATGACGGCAAATGGAACTGTTGCAATATGTGCTCCAGCCATCGCTACGCGTGTAACGTGATCCGGATGTCTAACGGATGCAGCAATGATCTGTGCATCGAGGTTATGTGTGCGGAACAGTTCAGCTACTTTGGCTACCAGTTGTACGCCGTCTTCGGAGATGTCGTCCAGACGTCCCAAGAAAGGGGATACGTAGGTTGCACCTGCACGAGCTGCAAGCAACGCCTGATTCACGGTGAAGATCAAAGTCACGTTTGTTTTTACACCTTTTTTAGTCAAGTAACGGCAAGCTTCCAGACCCGCAAGCGTCATTGGCAATTTAATCGTAATGTTTTTGTCGTTGTTGTTGATTTTGATCAATTCATTCGCTTGAGCAATCATTTCTTCAGCAGTCAGCGCATCCGGCGTTACTTCAGCGGAAACAGACTCCACTTCAGGCACAAGCTTCAGAATTTCTTCGATGCGGTCTTCGAATTTCACGCCTTCTTTGGCTACCAGGGAAGGGTTCGTTGTTACACCAGACAATACACCGATTTTGTATGCTTTTTGAATGTCTTCCACGTTAGCTGTATCGATAAAAAATTTCATGATTAAATAACCTCCGATTAGTTTGATTTTTTAGTTGTTTTGAATTAGCTGTTGCCGTTAACTGCCATCGGTACATCGCTGTCTTGCTCAGAAATCAGTTCACTTGGTTCATCAAACCACCAATGATGACCTTCCGCCTCAAGCATAGCATCCGACTCCGCTGGTCCATAGCTTCCTGCCGGATATAAGTGAAGTGGTAGCAGATTTTCATTGAATGCATCCAGAATCGGTTGCACCCAAGCCCAGGATAACTCAACTTCGTCCCAATGTGCAAAAAATGTTGGATCACCATGCAACGCATCGCGAATCAAGTTCTCATAAGCTTCTGCCAGATCTCCCTGATTAGGAGCAAGATCAATGTGAACGGGTTTGAACTCCCCTTTATTTTCAGGATCACTTGCGTTCAGTTGCAGTGTCATGCTTTGATCCGGGCTCATCTCAATCACAAGCAGGTTCGGCTTCGAACCATTGTTCTTGATCAGGTGACCTTGGCCTGAAGGTTCTTTGAACTCAATCACGATTCGTGTTGATTTCTCCTTCATTCTTTTACCCGTACGGATGTAAAACGGAACACCTCTCCAGAAGAAATCATCAATTTGCAGCTTTGCGGCAATAAATGTGTCATTCATCGTGTTCTCGGCAACACCTGGTTCATCTGCATAAGCATGTACTGGTTTTCCTTGAATGCTACCTGCAGCGTACTGTCCACGGATGATGCTTGCACCGACTGTTTGTTTCTGAAGGGGCTGAATGGACTCCATAATGTGTTTCTTCTTCTGGCCCACATTTTCGGAAGTGCTGTTATATGGAAGCTGAATTGCCATCATCATAAGCAATTGCAACATATGATTCTGGAACATGTCACGCACAGCACCTACATGATCATAATAGGATGCGCGTTCTTCGACACCTACAGTCTCATTTGCCGTAATTTGCACGTTAGAGATGTAACGGTTGTTCCAGAGAGCCTTCATAATCGGGTTACTCTGATGAAGTGTCTCCAGCTTCTGAACCATCGGTTTTCCCAGGTAGTGGTCAATCCGATAAATCTCTTCCTCTGTGAAGGATTCACTCAGCTTGCGGTTAAGGTCACGTGCTGACTGCAAATCATGACCAAATGGCTTCTCGATGACGAGACGTTTCCACCCTTGTGTTGAACCAAGCCCGCTTGCCTGAATATTTTCAGCGATCGGTTCGAAGAATTCCGGACCAACCGAGAGATAAAACAAGCGATTGGATGGGATGCCCAATTCAGCTTCTCTTTGCTCAACCAATTGAAGCAACTTTATATAATCTTCCTTATGTGTGATATTCAATACACTGTAGCGAAAAGCTTTTACAAATGATTTTACTGATTGATGATCTCCTTGACGTCTGGAGAACTCATGCAAAGATTTTTCCACTTGAGCTTGGAAAAATTCATCCGACCATTCTCTGCGGCCCATGCCAATCAGGGAGAAGGTTTCAGGAAGCTTTTTCTCAAGGTACAGATTATATAGGGCAGGATATATTTTTCTTTTGGCTAAATCTCCAGTAGCACCAAATAAAACAATTGTTGTTGGTTCCATCTTACCGTGCTCCTTCCAAGTAACTCTGGTTTCTTTGTTGTAGTTACACTATAATACGTTTTATAGCTATACAAGTAATTAATATATTTCACAGGAGCTATAGACGATATCTATGACAACAAATTATGAATTATATAAAGTCTTTTACTGGGCTGCCAAAACAGGCAGTCTGACCCAAGCCGCCAAAGCCCTTTACATCACACAACCCAGCGTCAGTCACGCGATCAAACAGTTGGAAGACAGCTTCGGACTTACTCTTTTCTATCGAAATTCCAAGGGAGTTGCATTAACTCAGGAAGGTGCCAGCCTGTACTCCTATATTGAACAATCCCAGATTCTCATCTCCCTTGCAGAAGAAAAAATGGCTGCGCTAAAAAATCTGGATAACGGGGAACTTCGGATTGGCGGTAGCGACTCCCTCTTCAAACATTACATGTTATCGTATCTGGAGGAGTTTCACATTCAGTACCCTAACATCAAGCTGCATCTAAGCCATGGAACGACGCCGGAAGTCATTACGTTTCTGAAAGAAGGCAAAATCGATCTTGGCGTTGTGCGTATGCCCATCGTTGACCCACAGCTGGAAGTACGCGAGAGCATCCAACTTAAGGATTGTTTTGTTGCCGGCGAACGATATGCCCAGTTGAAGGGAAAAGTGTTGACCCTTGAACAACTGCTTGAACATGAGCTTATTCTGTTTTCCCGGAACAGCCGGGTTCGGATGGCCATCACAGAACTCTTCAATCATTATAATTACACGTTAAAACCAGAAATAGAGGTCGGCAGCGTTGACCTCCTGATTGAATTTGCTCGCCGCGGCTTGGGAATCTCTTATGTCACACGAGAATTTATCTCCAAAGAGCTGGAAGAAGGCTCTCTCTTTGAGATTCAGCTCGACGTTCCTCTTCCTCCTTCTCATGTAGGGATCATGACAAAACGGAATATGCCGATCTCTTCGGCTGCGAATCACTTTATGGACTTGATTTTCAAAGGACAGGCGGACACCTCGAGAACATGATCCGTTGAGAACAAGATAAAGAGCCTCAAGGCCCTGCATGCAGGATCTTGAGGCTCTTTATCTTCTTTATTTTAAATAAATTATATTGATTACTGAATGAAGTGAGTTCTTCAACTTTTAATGGCTGACCAGATAAGAAGCGTCCAGAATGAGAGCCACTTTACCGTTCCCCAGAATGGTTGCACCAGATAGATGATTCATTGCTCCGAGGTATGTTCCAAGAGACTTAATTACCACTTCCTGATTACCGATAATTTCGTCTACTGCATATGCTGCAATTTTATCGACCGAACGCACAATGACGAGTGGAATCGTCTTGGACTTACGGTCGGTACGCGGGTACTGGAGCTTGTCACACAGTCGGTAGAAAGGCACGATACGTCCATGATTCAAAATGGATTGCTGTCCCTGAATCATCTGAATCTCTTCCGGTTTAATGCGCACGATCTCCGCTACGTTGTACATGGGCAAAATCAATACCCTACCAGATACATTCACCAGAAGCCCTTTGATAATGGCTAAGGTTAGCGGTAACCTAATCGTAAACGTCGTTCCGATACCAACCTCTGTATCAATATCTATGATGCCATTCAACCTTCCGATCTGGCTTCTTACGATATCCATACCGACACCTCGGCCGGATACATCACTAACGGATGAAGCTGTGGAGAATCCTGGTTCAAAAATCAGATGGACGGCTTCCTGTGCATTCAAACGAGCCGCTTGTTCTTCGGTGATCAGGCCTTTCTTCAGTGCAGAAGCTTTAATCTGCTCTCCATCAATACCCTTACCATCATCGGAGAAACGTATGACCACATGATTTTCCTCGTGGTATGAGGTCAGTTTGATTCGTCCTTTGGCAGGCTTGTTCTGTTGGGCACGAACCTCAGCACTCTCAATGCCATGATCTGCACTGTTCCGAATCAGATGGATTAACGGATCACTGAGTTCTTCGATAATCATGCGATCCAGCTCAGTCTCTCCGCCTTTAATGACCAGCTCAATATCTTTGCCCAGCTTCTGCGACAAATCCCGAACCAGCCTCGGGAACCGGTTCAACAATTGATCAATTGGCAACATCCGCGTCTTCATAACTCCGTCCTGCAGTTCCTTAATGACTCTACCCATATGGTCGGACACTCCGCCAATACTTTGAATCACTGGGGAGGGCTCCTTACGGGCACCAGTGCGGCTCAAATCAGCAAGAGAGGTCTGATCAATAAGCAGCTCACCCACGAGGTTCATCAAATGATCCAGTCGCTCAACACTTACGCGAACCGTAGGCTGGGTTGACTTCATCTTATCTTCCTGATGAGGCACTGACGTGTCGCTTTTTTCTTTGCTAACTGTCATTTCAGTCTCTATTAATTCAGATGTTACAGCAACCTCTTCTGTCGCCAAAATATATGGACCGACATCCACGCTCCGAATATCCGAATCTCCGGATAACGCACTCTCAATCTGAGCTTGATCCAGAGAAGATGCTGTAACGATCACAAACTCGTTATAGTGCGCCTCTCCCAGTTCCTCATCAAGACCCTGCTTTTCAATGGATGTGGCTAGTACACTGCCACATACATCTTCAACCCGTTTGCACAAAATATGATATCTAGCTGCTTTCATCAAACAATCTGAGCTTAATACAATGCGAATGGAAAAAATCTGCTGACCTGGTTCAAGTACTTCATCGAACAGATTCGACTCCACAGACTGTAGAACGGGTGACTTGGTCTGCTGAGCCAAGGCCGGTTGATGAATCATGTCTTGTATTTCTTTAACCACTGTACGGAAATCAGTAAAACTTTCGCCTTGCACGTATTGATCCCTAAGCACTCTCATGGCATCCAACGAACGAAAAAGGGTGTCAACGAGTTGTGCGGTAATTTCCGGTTTCTTGGATCGCACCCATTCCAATGCATACTCCACTTCATGTGTCAGATCACTTAATTCACGAAAATCCATAGTCGAAGCCGAGCCCTTAATCGTATGAGCCGCCCGAAATAAGGTCTGCACAAGTTCCACAGAAGGTGAAAGCTCAAGTGCAAGCAAGGACTGATCCATCCGTTCCAACTGATCATTCAGTTCTTCGATAAATATGTCGCGATAGGCGGACAAATCCATCATTGGTGCATTCCCTCCTAACCGCCCAATATTTCATCCAGTTTCAATATACCAACCAGACTGTCTCCCTGTTGGCCCACACCCTGAAAAAATATCTCAAGGTTGCGTCCATGACCTCCAGTAGGCGGATGTATTTCCGAATAAGTTGTGACTTTGCTGACTCGATCTACAATCAAACCGATATACTCATCTTGATAACGTACCACAATGATTCGGGTCGCCCGGGTAGCCGGTTCGTCTGACATGCCAAGTAAATTACGCAGGCTCATGACGCAGACAACTTTACCACGCAGGTTCATGACTCCTTTGATTTCGGTACGACTAAACGGAATATCTGTAATACTTTGCATTTTTATAATTTCATGAATTTCTTCGATTCGAATGGCACAGGTCTCTGCGCCAACAGATAATTCGATATATTGTTCTTTCTGAAGTGAAGACATCGTTTCACCCTCAATTCGTTATTATTACTGGGTTTTGAAAGCAGACGCAGATACAGACAATTCTTCTGCAAGATGTGCCAGTGATTGACAAGTGGCCGCCGTTTCTTCCGATGCCGCCGCAGATTCCTCACTGGATGCAGAAATCGACTCTACCGAGCTCATCACCTCAGCAGCTTGTGCCGCCTCTTCCTCACACGCAGCCGCGATTTCATTGACTTTCTGAGAAGAATTATTCACCATCTCAATGATCTGATCAAAGGCTAGTCCTGTTTTGGATGATTGCTCTACACTATCCGAAACGGCTTGCACGCTTTGTCTCGTATTCTCCTGCATTACTTTGATAATTGTTGTGATTTCTTTGGTCGCTTCGCCACTGCGTTCAGCAAGCTTGCGAACTTCATCAGCTACAACAGCAAATCCTCTTCCTTGCTCTCCTGCACGGGCTGCTTCAATCGCCGCATTTAATGCAAGTAAGTTTGTCTGTTCAGCAATATCGTCAATAACTTCGATGATGTCACCAATTTTGCGTGAATCTTCTTCAAGCTTCGCCATTTTCATATTCACGGCTTGCATACCTTCCAGGGAAGTTTGAACAACATGACCGCCTTCACGTGCCGTTTTCACCGTATCATTAGACAACTCAGCGGCTTCTTCAGCACTTGCGGCTACAGAGTTAATCGCCAGAGACAACTCCTTAAACAATTCGGAGATGTTTGCTGCTTCACTGGACTGACTTGTGCTTGTACTAGCAATTTCCTGTGTACTTGCCGAGATTTGTTCAGACGATGCTGCAACGCTCTGTGAATTCATGACAATGTTATTAATTAATTCTCGCAGATTGTCTACCATGCGATTAAGCGCAAAGGCCAGTTGCCCAACCTCGTCTTTTGAGGAGATATCAGACTTGAGAGTTAAGTTTCCGTTAGACACTTCCGTAGCTAGACCAAGCATAGCCATAAGAGGTCTGGAGATGGAACGCGAGATGACAAATCCAATGATAATACTAAAAATAATAGAGCCTATGACCAAAGCAACGGTAACCGAGAATGCACTTGTGTACGCTGCTTCCGACTTTGAATTGTTCTCTTCCGCCAGTTTCACATTCAATTCCACCATTTCACCCATCGTAGCGAGGGCTTCATCACCAGGAGGTTTGAGTGTATCTTTCAAGAAAACGATAAACCCTTGATCATCATCGTTTTTCGCGAGCTCTATACCTTGCTCAAAGATTCGCATGTAATTTGAGTACTGTGTATCGAATTTGCTAAGGAGCTCGCTTTCTTGGGGGGTCGTTGCCAGAGGACGGTAGCCATCAATTTGATTCTTAATGTTATCTTTAATGGTATTAATATTATCGACAATACGGTTTTGCTCTGCGGCACTCTTCTCAAAGTTGAGATCACGAATGTTAACCCGCATTCTCTGGTAATTCATTTGGGCTCCGCTTAATTCTTTTACCGAGATTAGATTGCTGTTATACATTTCTTTCATGTGCTCATTGGTACTTCTAAGTGTCGTGATTGAATACACTCCCAGAATCGCAAGAATCAGAGATACTACCAAAAATGCTGAGATAATCTTTGTTGCTGTTTTCAAGTTGCTAAACCACTTCATTTTATCTCCCCCTAAGTTTCTTCGTGTCTAGTTATGTAAATAAAGTTTGCTAATCCATTCTATGGATCGCTCTCCAGACAACATACGATGTATTTCGACAGAAATATTAGAAAACTGAATAGATAAATTTTATTTTTGCAAACTTTCATTTTTATGTAAAATTTTTATGATAAATAAGACTCTTGTTTTTATCATATTAAATACTATTAATCTAAATTTAATAGAATAAACATTCATATTAACGAAATTTATATATACATTTTTGTACATATCTCTTTTTTTGATGATGTGAGCTCAATGTTATCTTTTTCACTTAGACCTATATGTTAGTTCATAGTTCTTTGGACTAATTCATATGATATCTAATCGAGATAGTTCTACTTACCTGTTCAAAATATGTAATAAATACGACTTAAGACTAATAATAAAATTAAAATACATGATTCAATTGAACTAAAAAAACAACCAAATTCACTATGCAGGAGTTTGATTGTTTTCTAGATTCATATGCAATTTTTAAGCTCCTTTGATTCAATCGAAATACGAGTTATTCATATCCTTCCATCTGCTCAAGCTCTGCTATACGGTCTTTGATTCGCTGTGGAATAAGTTCAAACAGCTTGTCCCATGTCATAAACATCTCCGGTTTCAACAAATACTCTTCAAACTGCATCGAGGGTACAAATGCTTTGGTTTGCAGATATTTTTTGACTCGCGCATCGATCTGTTCACTGGTTTGAAAAAACGGTTCAAACATTTCGTTTACAAGCAAGCCATCACATCCCGCCTCAGCGCCTGCTACACTATACAGATTGGGCAACAACTCAAATACAACCGGCAATGGTGAAAAGGCGTGTTTCCCCGGCTGGGAGTACAGGCACACATGATGACCAACCAGATTAACTCTATCTTTTAACAGCCCTCTTAATACTCTCCCATGAAAGCTGGCTTCGCAATCCACGACTTCTCCATCATGTCCCACATACACCCATACATGCTCCAGCTCATAGAGATGTCCGATCTCGTAATCCCACCATATCGCATATTCGATAACATACTTTACTGCTTCAGAAGGAAACTGTAGCTCTCTACGAAAAGAAGGAGACGGCCCAGAATGCTCAAGCACGGACACGCCAACGAAATCCGGATAAAAAGGCTCATTCTGATCAAACATGATTACTGGTGCATAACTTAATGCTGTTTCCAGCCATTCATTTTTAGCAATAGTCATAGAAGAATCCTCCATTTTCATTGTTGTTACTCCTATAGTAACAGAGAGAAGGTGAATGGCGTCAACTTATGTAAATGTAAAAACCTGCAACCGAATATACGCAGTTGCAGGTTAGGGAATAATATTCAATTAAGACAGGTATAAACAGCCTGGATGATTTCGGTTATTAACGTTATTCCCTTGGCGCCTTAGAAGCCTTTGAAGCTTGAACGGAGGTATCCGAAACGTCTGTTCCACAACCAATATTAGGGCCAAGAATGGCATCATTCTGGATGGACGCAACCGCTTTGGCATAAGCTTCTTCATCCAGACAATATGCACGGTGAGCAACCTCCGGCGGTGTAGCCGCAAGAAAATCTGCCCCAAATACAATATCCGGTGTCGGTTGATCAAATATGGTCAGCACATATACGCCATCGGTCTCCGCAACAAACCAATGAAACCAGCCTTTTGGAAAAACAACCACTTGCCCCGGCTTCAAACGATACGTTATCCGTTCACGTGTGAACGGATTGAACACGGAAGCTGTAATCTCACCGCTGATTACCACGACCATCTCGGTTACATTGGGGTGCCAGTGGGGCTGCACAATAATCCCTTTACTCAGATACACATTAAAAAAACCATTCTCAATCGTTGGCAACTGCTCTCCAAATAACTGAGTGACGTAGTTGCTTGAATCTCTCCGGTAATTCACCACAGCATTGGAATCAGCAGCAAGCGGAACATTGGGGGATTTCAAGATCGGATTGATCATCAGTTATATTCTCCTCCTTGGGCAAACATCTCGTTGTTGTACTGTATGCTGGGACATCATGAGATAATACTGCATTCAAGCTCTGGCGTATAACTAAGTCAAACTGTGCGTGCTGCGGATAAGAAGAACGTGGGCTGTGCTTGCCTTGAATTGGAAGTTTATGAGACTTAGATGATATAATTCGGATAACGAAATTGGGCTTCATTTTCTTTCCAAGGTACTCTTAATATGTTGAGAGGAGTTTATTATGTTTCCATCTATCGGGGATATATACTGCAGCTTTAATGAGCAAATGCAACAATATACGGCGTGTCAGATCACTGCTTTGAAAGAAACAGAAGATAAAAAACCACGTCAACTAGCCGCGATTCTGCAATTGAACTGGTCTGGAGATCAACTCCCAACGGAATCCGAGCTTGACGTGATGAAACCGCTGATCTGCAATTTCTTTTTTTGGAATGGTACCTTAGAGCATAACTATGTAAAAGCGGATGTTCCTGTATCCTATATTTTAGTCGGCAACCGACCTCCCCTAATTACCGAAGAATCACGAAGTTACAGTTCGGGTTGGCCGGTCGGAGAAAGCCTGTATCGTCAGCGGCAATGGGAACTCATCGATGAAAGCCGCAGAACTCTTTTTAAGCAGGCAGCTCATGACCACAGTGACATCACCGCCCGCGGGATTAAAATGCGACGTAACACCAGCACGATTCGTAACTTTATTCCAACTTCAGCTGACGATGTAGCTGAACTTGAGGCACTTCCGTGTCTGACCCATATCGAGATGAATGGGTACCACGAGGCTATCATTCCTTTTCTGAAGGAGAATCCCTTCGTTTATGAACTTCATGTACAGAACCACGGGCAACGTATACTGAATTTCAGTCAAACGCATTTGACCCGGCTTGTTGTGGATGCTAGCGGGATGGAAAAGATTATACTAAATGACATGATGGATTTCCTAAGTCTCACTGGCGAGATCAGTCCAGGTCTTCTTATTGATACTACTGGAGACGGACAGCGGCTGACCTTAAGTATAGCGGAAACTTTGCCAGAAATTCGCGGTCTTTCTCGTCTAAGTAGCCTTCAATTGTACAAAATCAAGGAGCTTGATATTGAATCTGTCGTTCAAGGATATCCTGAACTTTCCGAATTACGCTTGTGGGGTAAACCCGGCACAGTATCCGGTATTCATTCCATTCAACATTTAAAGTCCTTGCAAATGTTCAGCACGAATGATCTATTTGGTTTTGATGGAGATCAATTTCCAAGTCCCGAGCAACTTCCTGAATTACATACGCTTTGGATGAGCAGTCTCCCGGCAGAAGCAGCCAAGTCGATTAAAACCCGATATAAAAAAGTTGCTGAAACCCGAATCGATCTCGATATCACTCAGCCTCGTAAACCGGAATGGCTCGCTGAAAATCTGAACAATCCATTTCGGGATTGGGACGGACGGGAACAGATCAAGGCAGTACATGCCAAAAAAGCCGCGCAGTTGTATAAACAATTTCTGAAGCGGATTCGTGAATTGAGCCAGAGAAATGATTATGAAGACACACTCTCCGATCAACTCATTTCGTTTACTCAGGAGTATACACAGACGTTTAATCAAATGGATGCCAAATGTGAATGGATTGGGACGATTGAGCTTGAAGAGATTGCTGCTGTACTTGCGGGCTTGATCGATCAACTAGAGGATCAGTTGAAAACAAACCAGCCACATTCCTTGAAGATTGATCGGGAGCAGTTATACGAAGTCTTCGATCGGACTAGAGACTTTTAGAGCAGATCGTAAAAAGAAGACCACAGCCTATCCCCTATTCAAAGGGAAGGATCTGTGGTTTTCCTTATGTTATCTAATGAGTTATGAAGCCTCAACCGTTGTTCCACAGTACTCACAATCCGTGAACTGTTTCCTATACGCCTTTACCTTCGCCCCGCACCCCGAGCAGGTCACTGAAACTTGCCTTGGTGCTTCTTCAACCTTCTCTTCTTCGTCTTTAGCATACTTGTCGCTGTTTATATTTATCTCTGTGTAGCTAAGTGATTGGTTATTGGTATAAATCACCGTATTACTATTGTAACTTGAGTAACCATTTCCAATTTCTTGGGGCCGATAAGTATTTTCTAGTGCCGGATCTGAATCACTCCTATAGTCCCCTCCATAAAATTGTTTTTGAGGAACCTTTTTTCTTTGGAGTAATTTAATCGCTGAAAATATAAAAATAAACTCTAATACCAGAAGCACTACGAAGGTGACCGGATTACTTCCAATGTTTTTGTGATCACCTGCATTAAAAAAGGCAATAGGCATACCAATTGCATAGATCAAAAATATCAATCCAAAAATCGCTCTGATCATGATAATTCCTCCAAAGAACACTCTGTACACTCAAATAATCTATCACAAGTCTTCACTCTCAAGCTTCAAGCAAGTCAGTGAAACTACGAAGTTCTCATCGTTGTCCCACAATACTCACAGTCCGTGAACTGTTTCCGATACACCTTTACCTTCGCTCCACACCCCGAGCAGGTCACTGAAACTTGTCTTGGTGCTTCTTCAACCTTTTCCTCCCGCTGTTCTTCATCTTCTTTATCATACTTGTCACTGTTTATATTTATCTCTGTGTAGCTGGAGTTACTATAGCTGTCCCCATTTTCATGATCTCGACCCAAATCACTCCGATAGTCCCCACCATATAATTTTTTTTGAGGAACCTTCTTTTTCTTAAGTAATTGAATAGCGGAAAATATAACAATAAATTCAACAAGGATAAATGCCCATATTGTTCCATTCTCAGTATCCATAAATGCAATCGCTTGAACTATGGCAAAAATAATAAGTAGTATTCCAAAAAACTTCCTCAACGTACACCCTCCTAATACAACCTTCCATTAAGTTATAAAACTTAAGAAGTTCTCACCGTTGTCCCACAATACTCACAATTTGCCGACAGATTTGAATAAACCTCCACTTTGGCCCCACATCCCGAGCAATGAACGGATACTGGTTTATTTGATTCGTTGTAGTTACCTTTAGGGTGTATATCCTTAAGATGTTCTTGATCATTTGTTGCATGTTGATCATTACGAGTCGATTTAGAACGAGACTTAGGTCGACCACACATTTTTATTCCCGTAACCAATACAATAACACCAGGGATAAAAAGTACGATTAAACTAAACACGGCTAGACCCGCTTCATCCGCCATCATCATTAATGAGAATAGAATGGTTATAAACGAGATGATGATTAATATAATTCCAAAAAACCTCTTCACTTGCTTCTCCCCCTAAAACATGGTTAAGATTTGAGCGAAAGAATCTGTTGATTTCTTTCTTTTAGACGAGACATCAATCGGGATAATTGCATAGCCACACGTTCACTATTTACTACTTCTCCTGCCTCATACTGAGTAGACAGTTCTTCTTTCAACAATTCAATATCTATAAGAATCTGACGATCATTATACTGCACGGCAGCTGGAGCGACTGGATCGCTATATTTAACCAGCTCAATGATGGCTTCTACTGACTTCCTGTCCTTTTCCACATTCAACATTGGATGTTTATCCATCATATCAAGCAACTGATACATGGCGTTCTCAATCGATTTCCAGTCAGTAATATTCAATTGCTCGTTGGCTTCCTGCTCACTTCCTGATCGAATATAGATCATTAAAATAGCGCACAAAATGAAAGCAAGAGCCGCAGTGATTACATGTAACAAAACAAACCAACGCAGTGCATAATCTGCGAAACCTACGAATAACGCATAAAAAATGACACACCCCAGATAAATGATTAATACAATGCCTATAGCTGTGTAACCTGGGACAAAACGTTTAAAGCGATCCATATTTTGCATCACATGACGCGCATAAATCCACAAAGTCGTCATCGCAACGTACGATGCGGCAAGATTGATCCAGAATGGAAATGATAGAATATCGTTGCTAAACATCGTAAATGAGATGATCGAACTTAAAATTAAACAGACAAGATAGATTACATCTAGAATAAAAACGTTGCTCCGTTTCACCATCACTAAGCCTGCCCCCCTTCTTGCAGATTATTTCCGCAATCGAGACAGAATTTCTGACCAGGTTGTACTTCATGTTGACATTGATTACACTTCAACGTTAAATCTGTACCACAGTTTCCACAAAATTTAGTGTGAGGCCCATTCATGTGGTTGCAATTAGGACATGGCCTTGGCATCGGCTCGTGACACTTCATGCATTCAGACGCATTCTCCGCATTATCAGCCCCACATGAAGGACAAGCATAATATTTGTCACCGCAGTTCGGACAAAACTTAGTTCCTTTCTCCATCGTGTGACCACAATTATTACAGTCCGTTGTTGCAGATTTTCCAGCTAATGATTTTCCGCATTTACTGCAAAAAGAGCTCTGTTCCTGATTCGGATGTTGACAATGCCCGCACAAGCGTACGGCAGGCGTTTCTGTTGTTGTAGACATGACTTTGGACATTTCAGACATTCCGCTACTAAACGAACCTCCCAAACCAACGCCCATGCCCATACCAAGACCTGCGCCCATAATATCAGACTGCATGCTTCCTTCATTCTTGGCTGCACCTTCAAGCGTGTCGAATGAGCGTTCCTGCTGATAGGTGTATCCAATGATATCCATTTCCGCTTTGCGCGCGAGTGCTTCCCGTAATCGAATGACCGATGGGTCTTCTTCGGGCAAATTGACATTATGAATGTATAGATTGATAAGTTCGATTCCAAACTCGTCAAATGTAGAAGCGATGTTGTCCGCAAAGTGTCGTGATATTTCAGCGATATAGGCATTAATTTCTAACACACTTACTTTTCTATGTATTAAATAGGAAGATAGCATCGAATTGATATTCATCGTAATTAATCCACGGAAGTAGTTCACCATATTGAGCTGATTAAACTCTGGCAGTGTTCCTACAAGTTTGACTAAAAATTTTCGTGAATCTGAGATTTTCATGCCCATTTGCCCAAAAGCTCTAACAGGCACAATAATATTATATTTCGGGTCCTGAACCTGAATCGGATTCGCAGTTCCCCACTTGACGTCCATAGCACTTACTTGATTCACATACCAGACTTCTGCAGCAAAAGGGGACTTCCCTCCAAAAGGAAGGTTAATAAGTCGGTTTAGTATCGGGATGTTCGCTGTACTTAAAGTGTGCCTGCCTGGACCGAACAGATCAAGGGCCCTTCCATCCTTAAAGAGTATAGCCTGTTGAGATTGATTTACAATTAACTGAGTCCAAGTTCCCAATTCAGTCTCCGGATGTTTCCAGGCAAACACGTCGGGCGAACCGTCATACTTGATTACATCAATAATAGCCATATTCTATTCCTCACTTTAGCTTAAAATACTAGATTTCAACATCTATGATCCCAACCAACACAATCATAAGATATATTAATATTCGTCAATTATCGTCTTTTTTCATGTTTAGGCATTGCTATTTTACCATTTCTAACCTTCTTACGCACTAGTATAGTTCATATTTCATGAGATATTTTTCCTAATTAGGCACCACTTTGAGAAAACTCAAAAACCTCTTGCAATCGCAAACGCGTTATGCAAGAGGTTTCACAAATCAAGACACCACTCTATCTAATTCAAAAGCCGTTCAATGTAAACCTCTGGTTCTTCCAAAAATTGTTCAAATGTGCATAATGTGCCCTGCTCCTGATGTTCAATATCGGCATAACCTATCATCTTTTTGCTTGGATTCCAGACGATGAGCATATGAGAGTACTGATCCAGATCAGAGGATAAACGCAATAGCTTCTGCCTGCCCATCTTCATCTCCACCGTATCTGTCAACGAAAAGAATTCAATATAACCAACGCCAGCGGGACAGCTTGGCAGGTCTATTCGGCGTGAACCTTCGGTCATAAAACGGATTAACGTTTCGGGGAGCTTGTATGATTGTAGTGCATGCAGTTTATTGCTCAGATTATGGAACTCCTCAGGCTCGTGTGATTTCAAGTATTCAGCCATTTCATTATTTTTCTGACTGACCGCAATCGTGTAGGCCCGCTCCCCATCCTTCTCCTGCAATGTCACATCCGCACCTTGTTCGACCAAATATTTGACCATTCGCATACTGTTCTGCCGTGCAGCTACGGTGAGCGGTGTCGCTTTGTACGGATAAACCATATCCGGCTCGTTGTAGTTGATGTCCACACCCTCATTCAGCAGGTATTGAACCGTTTTCATATCATGATCTGATACTGCTTTTCGTAACGTTTTGCCGCCATATTTGCGGATGTCCAACCCAAGGTCGTTCAACACCGAAATATTCTTTTTGTTCCCGTAGTATGCCTCGTCGTATGCACTTGATTTTAACCGGCTTAGTCCGTTCAATTTGGCTCCTTGCTCAACTAAATAACGAATCACATCTGCTCCACCGTAGCGCACCGCATATAAAATGGCTGGATGGTCTTTAGCATTGATCTCGGCTCCTCGCTCCACAAGAAGTCTGATCACCTTCGACTGATTACAGATCAATGCCAGGTCAAGCGGACGAAGCGTAATGTTCGAGCTTAATGCTATTTTTTCTTCCAAGTCCATTCCTTGCTGTATATATGCTTCAACACGGGCAACATCTCCTTGGTAGATTGCGAGGGCTGGATCAGGCAACGCTTTGAACGTGCCTTGATTACCGATTTTGTACATAAGTTTGGCCTCCTCTGCAATGAAATAATGAAATTGATGTTTGTTGAGCTACCCAAATGAATATGCTAACATAGTGGGCAACCCTTTGGAATCTACATACTAAATACATAACGAACACAGAAAGGACACTATGAATTCCCTAAACCTTCATCATACATTGCAACAGATCATTCCACCGCTGGATCTCAGAAGCTGTCTGGTCAGTGTACGCGGGGAGATCGTTTACAAGCATTTTCGGAACACACAGGCTGAGACAGATATCGCCAAAATCAATTCATGTACCAAGAGCATCATCTCTGCGCTCATCTGTATCGCCATGGATCAAGGGCTACTGCCCGAGGCAGGCACGCCCATATCTACCTTTTTCCCGCAGCTTACTTCTGATCCTGACCCACGTAAACCAGCAATTACCCTAGAGCAACTGCTTACAATGACAGCCGGATTTAACTGGGACGAGTTCGGCGGACAAAATTCGTTTCCACGGATGACACGTACGGATCATTGGGTTAATTTCGCTTTAGAACAGCGTTTGCGACATGAACCTGGCACACATATGGAATACAATTCGGGAGTTTCCCAGATTCTATCCTCAATATTAATGCAACATGTAGGCATGAGTGTAGCAGCGTATGCCGAGCGTTATTTATTTGGCCCACTTGGCATTCAAGATTATGAATGGGAGCAAGATCCCCAAGGTGTACACACGGGTGGATTTGGCCTGAGACTGCTGCCAACCGACTTGCTCAGATTCGGACAACTCTACCTTCAGGAAGGGAAATGGGAAGGAAAACAGCTTATTTCCAGCCAACTCGTCCAACGTTCAACCCAGCCCTTCATCACGGTCTCACCACCAAACCATGGCAGTTACGGATGGCACTGGTGGGTGGATCAATATGCAGGTCAACATCTTGACGATAACTCGGTCCCCCAACACCGACCTACGGATTCAGAGCTTCTCCAATCACTAGATTATTACTACGCCAGAGGATTTGGAGGTCAGTATGTATATGTTGTTCCCGAGTTGGAACTTGTGACAGTACTGACCAATGACAAACGCAAGAAGGAAAAGCCACCCATCGACGTATTCCCCAGATTCATTGTGCCTGAATTGTGGAAGCTAGCTACCTTTTCCGAATAAATTTACAATGATTCCAAGTGAATATTGCAAACCTAAACCCTTGCCTGGAAGGATTGATCGTTAAGCGGAAAGGCAAGGGCAACTCAGACGTTGGGAATTAACCTGCTACGGCGTTCTCCCTTCTGTCCGTTTCAGGGCAATTGTCTACGATCCGATATTTTCCAACCTCAACTCTCCCTTTACACCATTGCTTCCTCTACAGCCAACGTTATAGGATAAGGCCCTGACTCCTGATTTGTAATAACCACAAGTTGAATCCCATGCTTGGGATACACGCCAGACATAAACGAAACACCTGGGTCAAAACCCATGATATGAGCCTTAAATATTTCTTTTTCACGTAACTCCAGCCATATCCCCAAACCATAAAATTCCTCGTCCTCATCGTGCGCGTAGGGTGTCAACAAATACCGTGTCATCTCCTCACCGAGCAACGTATGCCCCAGCAGAGCATCCCAGAAACGAATCATATCTGGTGCGGTTACATAGGCTCCGCCATCTGCTCCACCTTGAACAGGGATCGAAAAAATATTACTAGTCCATGTCCCGTCGTCAGCATCGATATATCCAATAGCTGTGTTACGCGGAAGCTGATCTGTCAGGAAATAACCTGAATCTTGCATACCCGCACGTTTGAAAATATGTTCCTCCACATATGTTGTAAAGGCCAAGCCAGTGTATTGCTCCACAATGAGTCCGAGTACGATAAATGCCGCATTGTTATAATGAAATTTCTCACCAGGAGCAGACTTCATTGGCAGATGTTGAAACATAGGCAGAAAATCACTGAGCTGTCGCATCACATACACGGGTCTGTCTCTCCACAACGCTGAAAAATCATCCATCACGTCCTCATCAAAATAATCCGGTACGCCAGAAGTATGGGTCAGCAATTGGTGCACTGTGATCTCTGAATCCCACGCCGGAAACGTAAGGTTTAGGACATCCTTTAATTTGGAGTCTAACGTAAAATGTCCTTGCTCAATCAACTGACCTATACTTACAGCTGTAAAAACCTTACAACCCGAAGCAATACCAAAACGTGTATTCACATCATTCAGAAGTTCATCACTGCGGTTCGCATACCCTCGCACCATCTGAAAAAGGGTCTCCCCCTCCTGTTTGCACAGCACAACACCCGAAAAATCTTTTTGTTCCATAACCTCTTTGACTTTTTCCCTGACCTTTACTGCATCCAGCATATCGAAGCACCTACACTTTCTTATCATTGGTTTGTAAACTTCGTTGATCTGGTCCAGACCCTCTCGCATTCAGCAAATAATATAACGTGAGATAGACAGTAAGAAGAAACGTTCCAAAGAACATACAAAACGCCAAGGAGGGCCGGCTAACACTTTCGTGCATCAGCCTGATTAACAACTCACGATTAGTCAATGCATCCCAACTGTTTAACCGATAAACCCGTCCAAGCAGAACACCATAACTGCCAAGAGCTGTTCCACCCAGTACAAATATCCATGACGCCGCACGTCCCAACCGATCATAGATGACTTCCTGAATCTGATACATGGATAGGAAGCCGATCAGCAGTCCTGTCCACACAAACATCAGCACAACCATCAGATCATACCAATAGTGAAACTCGGCAAGGCTTCCAGAGAAATACCTTGAACTCCTTGACGTCAGGTGAAGCAAATCCGTAACGATATACGAAGAGTTGGGGAAAAATAACAGCCACATCATCGCACTCGGTATCGCGATCCATATGGCTCCTTTCCATTTCAGACGGCCCAAACCATAGGTTAGGGATGAGAATACAAATGGAATCCAGCCCAAAAACAAATTCCAGATTAGGAAACGGAAATACCGCTGATTCAGCCAGTCGGCCGCTATGTAATACAACCCCAGCGTGACAACCGTAACTGCACTAAGAAAAACAAACATGTGCATATAATTTAGTTTTCTCAATACGTACAACCTCACTTGTGTTGAATTCAAAATCTACTTCATTCATGGCATATATTTACTATTTTTGAAATCTATTAGATCATACCATGTATAAACCTAGAATCAAATTTATGATAGATAAACGAAAGTATATTAGACGGTATATAAAACAAAAAAGCGACAGTCCTTTTTAAAAAGAATCATGTCGCTTAATTGAGTAGTCACAGTTAAACATTTCATTACTATTATTAGTTCATAGTTGCACAGTTGCCAGTTTGTTTGGATTGATAATGAGATACACGCCATGGATTCGCTTCCCTGAAGCATCCATTTCCAAACATAACACTTCAGTGACCTGCCCATCTTTCATTAAAGCGAGCTGAGGCTCGCCATTAATGAATGCAGGCTTCCACATTCTTTCTCTTAACGAACGTAGCACTCTAGGAGAGGTAAGGATGGCGAGCACACCTTTATGCACATGCATTGTTCGCATAATCGTGCGTGCTACGCCGCCGCCATCCGCTGCGAACACAGGCTGATCTGTCAACAGCTCCAGCATAGCTGAAACATCATGTTGTAGAAATGCCGTGGTGAAACGGCTAAGCACTTCTTTTTTAGTTTTCCAATTGGCAGTCACATGCTCTATCGTTGGAAGTTGTTCAGGCAAATTTCGTCTGGCACGACTGTAAATCTGTCGACAGTTGCTTTCTGTTTTCCCCAGCCATCCCGCAATCTCCGAATAGTCATGCTCAAACGCTTCGCGTAGCACAAAAACAGCCCGTTCCACGGGTGACAGACGTTCAAGCATAACCAGATAGGCGTACGAAATCATTTCTTTTTGCTGTATCGCTTCCTCTGGCGTATTAACTAATTCATGAACACCAAGCGGCTCGGGAAGCCATTCCCCGACATAATGCTCCCTCTGGTTGCGAGCAGAGTTCAACAGATTCAAACAGCGGTTCACGATGAGTTTTCCAATGTAAGACTTGGGTTGGTGAATAAGCTGATTCCTCAACCTTTGAAGTTCTGCGAAGCAGTCCTGAACGATATCTTCCGCCTCAGTCACACTGCCCAGCATTCGATATGCGATCGCGAAGGCATAATTCTTATACTGTTTATACAATGCACCAACATCCAGAGAAGACGGTTCCGGCGTATACTTATGTTGATTAGAATCAGAATTAAGATTGGACTGCATAGGATCGCCTCCTCTGGCTTGGTTCGTTTATCGTTTATTTTTCTCGTTTATCATGTTAGTTAAAACATCCTGGGTACATGCCTGTCGTAATGGCAATACGGTTCCAACTGTTGATTGAATTAATCGCCATAATCAAATTAACGATTTCAGTTTCGCTGAAGTGTTCACGAATTTTATTATACAGCTCAAGTGGAACCCCATGCTCCGATATTCGCGTCACAACCTCGGCCATCTCAAGCATAACACGTTGTTTCTCCGTAAATATAGGCACTTCATGCCACACACTGAGCAAAAGAATATGATCCCCATAATCGCCAAGCTTCATCAAGTCTTTAGCATGCATATCTATACAAAAGGCACAGCCATTGATCTGAGAGACACGAATTTTCAACAACTCATATAACACCTTATCTTCAAATTGCCCGGATACATATTGCTCCAACGCCATCATAGCTTTGAAAGCACCAGGGTTCGCCGCTCTGTAATTCATACGTAAATTCATATTCATTCTCCTCCATCATCTGCTCTCATTTGGTCTACATACTGAAGACAAATAACGTATGAAGTTTGTGACATCTCGCGAGAAAAAAGATTAAAAAACAAAAAAGGCGCTCTTAGTTGAACGCCCTTATCGTTATGATGCTTCATAATAAAGATTATCGTAATCATGCCAGATCTGCTTATCATAAAGCTCACAGTAATGAGAACAAAATACGAAATAGATTCGTACAAGCAAGAGTAAATAGAGGAATATGATTCAATTTAGGCCTTATCATCCGAGTTTAATTGCACCGGGATTTCGCTATAGTATGGGCATCCCGGTTCGTGGATAATACGCGGATCTACCCAAGTACCCCAATGTGGAAGACGATTCACATAAGGAGGCATATTGGGTTGGATGTTGGGTGGCGTATTAGGCTGTACATTAGGCTGGATGTTGGGTTGAACATTGGGTTGCGTGTTTGGTTGAGTGTTAGGTTGTACGTTCGGTTGTACGTTCGGTTGTACGTTCGGTTGAATGTTTGGTTGGAGTTGAAGTGGTTCGATGTTAGGTTGAAGATTCGGCCCCACATTAGGCATAGGATTGGATGCAGGAGCAAAATGTGTTTTACAATCTTTTGGCGGGCCGATAATCACCGTTTTTTGAATTGGAGCCAAGGCTTCCTGCACTTTATGTTCATCCAGACAATAGGTGTGAGCCAGTACTTTCGCGGGAGTCAGTCGCAAAATATCAGAGCCGAAGATCGCTTCAGGCACAGGGGCATCAAAGATCGCGAGCAGATGTGTGTGATCTGCCGTCGCCACTTCATAGTGCCACCATCCTTGCGGTACGTTAGCGGTCTGCCCTGGTGTAATGGGGAAATGAAGCAGTTCATTCGTGAACGGGTTAATGAGGGAAACAACCGCCGCACCGCTGATGCAATAAACGAGCTCGGTCGCGTTTTGATGAATGTGAGGTTCAACGACATTGCCTGCACTCAAAAAAATATCCAATAAAGAGCTGTCGCCCAACGTATTGAGCTGTTTTACCGAAAGTGCATTAATGTAATTATGCTCATCTTTCTTGAAAAGCGGATTGTTGCTCAGATCATACGTAAACTGCGTAGTCGGTAAAGTGAAATCCATGTACGAGGTTGCCAAAATAAAACGCCTGCCCTTCGCTCTCGGTTTAGGTGGTACCCTATACCTCAGCGTATGCCTAGCGCCCAGATCGGTGAGCCCATTTCTACTGGGCTAAGTTGCTGTGTCAGCGAGTGAAGAATCCGCATAGGCTGATATCATCAATCCAGACATTGGAGGCTTGTGATATGTCATATGTTCCAGGTGCATCATCAACCCAGCAATCTGTAGGCTATCCTTATCCTTATTATCCGCCACCGCCACCCCCTTACCCTTATCCATACCCCTATCCTTATCCACCGGTAGTGCCTTTTCCTCTTCCTTTTCCCATAGGTGGACTTGGACCATGGTGGCATGGTGGTTATCCAGGACATTATCCGGGATATCCGGGAGGCCCTCACGGCGGCGGTCCAGGAGGACATGGGGGCCATGGCGGACCGGGCGGACCCGGTGGATTTCATGGTCACCGTTTTTTTCAGTGGTAGAACCGGAAGCCTTTACGTTTTAGTCAAAAAGGCAGGAGCTATTCATGTAGCTCCTGCCTTTTGGCTATTTCATCTTTTTATATCCATAGTGGTGTACAACGAATATCAAGGGCCCTAGTATTCAATCTCATCCATTAGGTTCAAATTGCGGTTAGACATACGGAGAAGCTCCGTAAACGATGATGTAACGTAATAAACAAAGTCCGGATCATGCACATACATAATAATCTGTCCGTATGTCCCCGCCTCTGCTGGATCAAAATCAAACATCAAGTAGAGCGAACCTCCAGCCATTGTGGCAAAAGGAATCCATGATTTATGGAACAAATACGGTTTGATTTCAGGATCTAACTGGCGAATTTCCTCATCCCCGTAATGCTCCTCCAGCTTCTCGTCCACATCACAGAAATATTGTTTGGTCTCGACTATCTCATCAAGTGACATTAGATAGAACGGTTGACAAGACCCCTGCTCTACATCCCCCGGGTACAACATATGCAGACCATAACCACTGCCATCCGTATGGCGGTAAAAAGCACGGAAATCAGAGGGTAGGCGAACCTCATACAGTTTCTCGAACTGATCCAGTTCTGCCTCGGATACACCTGACAATTGAAGATACGTGTCATACAATGACCGGATCTCTTCATCTTGTATTTTCCGGTCTAACAGATGGTTCAATTCTATCCGCAGATCATTGATAACAGTATCCACTCCAGACTTCATATCCCGTCACCTTCACCTTTCTGCACACTTCGGTCCAACACATATTGTTCATATCCCCAGAACGCCTCTTGTTCATCGCCGCCTTCAATCAGGATCATAACTGCATACGAGAACAGATTAAGCCATTCCTCCATCACTGCAACCTGCTCATCTGAGATGAGATGATTACTGCGAAGCATGCCCTCGGGTTCAATCGCCCAAGCCCTCGCCAGATGAGTAATGCTCCATAGGCAAGCGATTACTTCCCGATCCAGTGCTGCATGTGAAAGATCTGGAGCGAGCGTGCGTAATATGCGCATTAATTCATGGAAGTTCTCTTCAATCAATTGACCGCGAAACGGACGTAAGCTGCCGAGAAAGCCATGTTCCATTTTCGGATGATTCACATCATCGTGAGCAAAGGCGTGATATTTCAACAACACTATAGCCTCTTGACGTTCCACCCTCATCATCCTTTAGCAAAATCAAATTCATTCATTCAAGGCCTGCCAATCTATGCTACCAGCGCA
Organism: Paenibacillus polysaccharolyticus; assembly: GCF_900102085.1. Lineage (GTDB taxonomy): Bacteria > Bacillota > Bacilli > Paenibacillales > Paenibacillaceae > Paenibacillus > Paenibacillus polysaccharolyticus. The sequence continues at coordinate 237,742 of NZ_FMVM01000003.1, forward strand.
GCGGCTCCTGTTCACGCCATAATACGTAACGCTCCCGTTCACGCAACGTACCTGTGCCAATTCCGTATTCGTCCATCCGTTCCGAACCCAGATCAAGGATGTGCAACATACCGCCATATGTTCCCACAGCAAGCTGAGACTGCTCAGGTGACACAGCCAGAGAACAGATCGTTGAGCCCACAAAATGACGCCATAGCTCTTGTCCTTCGCGGTTGATGCAATACAAATAACCGTATGCATCACCAATCACCATGCCTGCCTCCATCTCAATCATGGTATACACACGAGCATTCTCTTCCATAATAGGCCACTCTTCATCCTGTTTACGATTAGCAATGCTGTCTAGCGGAACTTGAATCGTTACTCCATTGTAGAAATGGCAGGCATTAAACCAGACAACTTGATTGTCCTGACTGAATGCCGCACAGTGCGGATAACTCGACTCCGGCTCCACCTGATACGTCTTGTTACTTTCCCGATCCAGCACCGTATGGCTACTCATCTGGCTTCCCCAGGCAATCCAGCGCTCATCCGAAGATACTGCGGTATGTCCCATAAAAAGATGGGTGTCTTCATATTCGTACTCCTGAATCTCCGCCACATCGGGATGAAGAATGACCACCTGTTCCCGCTCTATCAGATAGATGCCGTACCGGGATTGAAGCAGCAGCGCCTGTCCTTGATCCATGGGGATCAGCTTTTCAATCGTGTTCTCGGGATGTACCGTATCTGCCAGGGATTCAATTTCAGGCAATTGAGCTTTGATTCGATCTTTGATCTTGTCCCATGGGTAGTATGCGACTTGCTCTCCTTCCAGCTTGCGGTCTGGTTCACGAATGACGCGAATACCTTCATGACTCGCCAGAGCAACGTAACCGCCGACCGCTGAACAGCCTGCCATGGTGTAATCCGGACTACACCACCATCCCTGCTGATCCATCGTATATAACTGCCCGTTATTCGACAATACTCCTGTATTACAGAGCATCGTATCCTCATTCAAGTAACCTACAACTTGCACGGCCTGCATAGAATCCTGAAAATGATTGCTCAGCGGCCACGTCGCCGCAGGTAATTCTTCTCGAAGACGCTCCACCTCACCTTGAAGATTAGCCTGTTTCACCAATTTCATCACTTTGGAACTGAGCGAATGCCGGGCATCATCTGCCAGTTCAGATTCATCCGGATGCTCTCCCTGAAGAATTCTATGTACAAATGCATTTACATCGCTGGCATACCGCTTGCCTTCCTTACGCCACTGTTCTGCAATTTCTGTATCCAGCCAATCCATAAAATCTCCTCGCCCTCTGCTGTTCTCTATTCCAATGCAGTGCAATGATGTGCCTGCAAAAACTGTTGTATCGCCTGCACCTGCTGCTGCGCTTCTTGCGCCTCCGTTGCATGATTATTTTTTTCATAAAATAAACCTATTTCGCGCTCACTCGCCATATTAAAACGAACATACCCGCCAATCATGGCGCTGAACAGCTTGCATGTATATTCATTATCAATGACCAGATCCCATGAAAGATCCGACTCGCACAGATCTGCCAGTTCTTTCATTGATGCTCCGTTCTCTTTTCCCGTAAAATGATAAAAAATATGTTGCTTCTCCTCGTTCCACGGTTCGAAATACGCTGGTCTGAACGGCTCGTCCCTGTTGTAATATCCGCAGTAGATACGATCAAGAATATCAGCGAAAGACACCTCGTTCGATGGCCACACCGTAATCTGTTCATCATGCCGCGGGAGCCAGATCAGACCTTCCACATCTGCATGAACAACCAGGAAATCGCCGTCTACTGAACTTCCAATGCTAATGCACTCTTGCAATTGGGACTGGCTGATGACCGTTGCTTCCGTATGCTCCCAAAGATCATATGCTGCAAATGGTTTTAAAACTTCAGGATCCGGCCGCTGAATGTTCATCCAGCCTGAATAAGTTCCTTCTCCGTATTGTTGCAGCCAGCGCTGATAAGCCAAAGGCAGACGAACGGCGTGTTCTTGCTCCACTTGTTGCAACTCCAGATGAGAGACAGGCTTTAACATGTGAGACACGATATACATTCAGCATCAGCTCCTAACATTAGAATCATCAAATTCATAAGATGATGGATAGACAAAACACATTAGGCCAACTCTTCCTGTACGATTTCAGTCTCTACGCCTTTGCGATTACGAATTCGGATGGCAAAAGCATCATAACCATTACGCTTTACTTCATTGAAATGCACTCGTTCACCTGTAATCAGCTCATACGTCCCATCTGCCTCCACATCCTCGCCAAACTCTTCATCCCAATGCACGTTGTAATATGCCGTCAGAAATACTTCAAATGTATCCTCACCCTCAACGTCAAGATAAGGACGAAGCGGCCTGTTGTTCAATTCTTCCTCGGGATACGTCTCACACACCATCGCATCGTAACCATGCTTCGCTGCATCAATAAGCAGATAGCGTTCTCCAGTAACCGCGTGTTCTGCATAAATCAACAATGGTGTCATATCATGCCACATAATCAGATCATCTTCATCCAGGTCACCATAATAAAAAATATGAAACTGATCATGTCCATCGCCGGTTTGTAATTTTCCTTGCCATTCCACTTCATGTGTTTTTTCTGCCATCACACTCGTTGTCAGCCCTTGCAGATATACAGGTCCATGCTCTACACCATACATATTCATCATTTTTCCTCCACTTTGCTCATTCGAATTGTGACAACCTTATGCTCATCATCCACGGTCAATTTTACATCAATGCCCAGCTTTTCACGAAACAACGCCGTAATATTCAGGTAGGGATCACGTGCGGCTTCCGTGCCGCGATTGCTAGACCGGCTCATGCCTTGATGAATGATAGACTTCACCAGCTTATCGTCCCCTTTACCCGTTTGTTCATAGGTATAGATTATCTTTCCCTCACGGTCCAGCAGCGTGATTACCGTAACAAAGTCATTCGCATTGGTATATTTGTTTTCGCTTCGCACATACACATGATCGCTCTGCGAGTAATCGATTTGACCTGCTAAATACGGGTTGTTTCCCCCCGGTTGAACTTCGTACTCCTTATAAGCCAATTGAAACAAATACTGTAGACCGCTCGTGTCAATACGGTAATACAGCTGGCGGTCGTCTCCTCGTTTGTCCATTGCTGTATATCCGTTGATCAGCGGCCATGTCTGATAAGATTTACCTTCGACATCCACAGCAACGGCGTAGCCTGATAACACCTTTTCTTTTTGAAATACACCATACGTCTGCATAATAAAATAAGCAGGTATGCACATCATGGCAAACACAAACAGAAAAACACTAAATTTAATTCGCTTATTCATCTTTTTTCCCCTGTTCCTGATGATAATCATTTATCTGAAGTTATGCTGCATCTTCGTTAACACGCGGGTTACAGCTTCCCTGTTCTTGGCCTCCTTGATGTAGACAGGGATACTGTGTGATGCAGTCTTCTGAGATCTGCCTCCATATTTCACACGTAAATCAGCCGATACGTACTGCAGAAGATAATTCAGATGTTTCCGATTGACCGCCCAGATCTGCTTGCCTCGAATGTAGTCCAGAAAATAGAGTTCCAGACCAAAAAGCGGGTCCCTGCCCTTTTGAATTTCGTTGTAATACCCTCGACTGACCTGCCTTTTATGCAGTGTAGCTCGATTGTTCGCCCCGCAGTGTGGACATGTAATATGGACTAGCGGATGGGGTGTCATCTTCTCATCGGTTACCAGCACCGTAAACCACCGCTCACATACAGCACAGTATCCTTTAGCTGCATACTCGTAGTCAGCTTCTTTGACTGCATGAGCATAGCACTGATTACATCTCCACTGCACTTTTCCATTAGAGCGCTCGATATAAGCGTACCCGCCGCATTCTGGACATTTGACATCAACTCGCTCTCCCCGGTAAAGCACAGAATAAAAGCTGTATTTGTATGCCCCTTCGTCTTCGAAACGTTTCACATTCACCCTCTCCTTTCGTTGAACCTTACGCTGAAACAGTCGTTTATCCCACATTGTTCCAAATGAGCCGTTAATAAAATTATATGAAACTCTTAACCCAAGCACAACAAATGCTGGCGCATTGTCTAAAAATAACGCCCTTGGTCCTACACAAATGTGTGCTTCATCACACCGATGATCCCATCGATATCGTAATCTGGACTTAGGAGATTCCTGAAATATTACTTGCACAAGTTCGTTTTTGTGAAAATCATCACTTGCTAATTGAAAGGTTGTGAATCTATGCTCTCGTTTCCCAACATTTATAAATACACGCTGATCCTGACCATCTTTACTGCTGCACTCTCTCATTGCAGTTCGACAAGTCCAATTCAGCAGAGCCAAAATGAAGAAGCCTTTTCAAGCACTGCACCCAGCCAGCCGCCCGTTGATCCGGTTATTCGCAGAGATGGCCAAACCGTATATATCGAAATGACCTCTCAAGTTACAGATATTGAAATTTCAAAAGGTGTCATCTATAACGCCTGGACGTTTAATGGAACGTCACCTGGCCCAATCCTGCGTGTGAAGGAGGGCGACACGATCGTTTTTACGTTGAAAAATAAAGATACGCGCATGAATCACTCGATGGACATGCATGCCGTTCATGCTTCTCCGAGCAGCAAATTCATTGATGTCATGCCGGGGAAAGAAGGTACTTTCACTTATCCGGCCTCCAATCCCGGCGTATTTATGTATCACTGCGGTAGCAAACCAACCCTAGCTCACATTGCCAACGGCATGTACGGCATGATCATTGTTGAGCCCAAATCTGGCTATCCTTCGGATCACCTCGTTGATCGTTCGTATACCCTTGTGCAGAGCGAATGGTACAAAGAGCACGATTACAATTCTTTTGTTAACGGGGAACCTGAGTATGTTGTTTTTAATGGCAATACCTTTACTTTGAAAGAACATCCCTTACTGGCCAAAGTAGGAGATACCGTGCGCATTTATGTCAGTAACGCTGGTCCAAATGAAGTCTCTTCCTTCCATGTCGTAGGGACGATTATGGATCGTGTATACAAGGACGGCAATCCAAGAAACATCGAGTATGGTATTCAGACCGTTATGCTACCTGCCAGCGGAGGCGCAGTCGTTGAATTTACTGTCACTGAGGAAGGTGACTATCCCATCGTAACCCACCAATTCAAACATGTAGACAAAGGTGCTTCTGCCGTGCTCCGTGTCACGAAAGATGGTAAAAATCACGGTGGTAAGACCATGGCTCATTAAATATACAAAGAGGTGACTAAGAAATGATTTGTACCCATGGAAAAAACGATGCCTGTTTCACCAAAGTTTCGCTTTTTCAGCATCTGGAACCTGCGGACGCTACATTGCTGACCTCGCTTCTCCATACCCAAAAATATCATAAAGGAGAATATATCGTGCAAGAAGGCGAACGTTCAGACACCCTCTTTGTGATACATCAGGGCAGTGTAAAGCTCTCCAAGTATAATGAGAATGGTAAAGAACATATTATTCGCTTCCTGTTCTCCGGTGATTTTTTCGGACAGAATTCATTACTGCATCAGACACCGCATCAATCGAATGCGGAGGTTCTTGAGACCTCGTCGATATGTTCTATCCGCAAAGAGGATTTCGACCAATTACTTGAGCAAGACCCCAAACTTGCTTACCATTTCCTGCTTGCCATCACCCGTCTGCTCAATGAGACCGACGAGTGGAACAGCTCCCTCAGCGCTATGACGACGGAGCAAAAAATTGCAAAGCTTCTTCTTGATTTCCATACCCGGAATCATGCCAACCCTGAGATCCGACTGCCTGTTTTCAAAAAGGATATAGCCTTGCTCTTAGGAATTACTCCAGAGACGTTAAGCCGGAAATTAAACATAATGCAACATCAAATGCTGCTTCAAGTAAACGGCAATGAGATTCGGATTCTGCAGCTACAGGAGTTGAAAGATATGATCTCCTGATCGATTCGTCTGCTCGCATATGTAAACTATTTAACCCAGGTTGTGAGTATCGTCACAGTGAACGTCTGATTTACAGTATAAAGTGAATAACAAGAAAAGAATTTTCAGGAGGCTAACCTTATGACGACTACCGTTGTTAAATTGGACAAACAACTCATTATGCATAAAATGCAGGAGCTATGCTCCCTATTGTTACAGGATGAAGGCTACAAAGAGATGCGTGAGATGATCGACCAATTTGCCGCAGATGAACAAGCGACAGAGCAGTATGAACGCTTCATGGAGAAACATCAGGCCCTTGAAGAGAAAGAACGTCAAAATATTGAGTTGCTCGAATCCGAGATTAAAATCTACGAAGAGGAAGAAAGAGCGCTTTACGATCATCCGCTGATTCGCAGATTTATCTATGCACAGCGTGAATTCAGTCAATTGCATCAGCAGATCAGCAACTATTTTACTAAATCGGTTGAATTAAATCGGCTACCAGAAGCCAAAGAACTAGGTAAAGAAGCCTGTGGCTGCGGTGGAAGCTGCTTGGGTCACTAATTTCAATATAAAATTGAAACTTCATCATCAATCTATAAGAAAAGAGTATCCCATTCAGAATTGAACTGATGAGGATACTTTTTTGCTTTGATAGATTCAGACTTCGGTTTGATGCGATAAGAGTTTTATATGATGTTTCAGAGTACACCCAAATTAAATATCCAGCAGCAAGGACACCAGCAGTCCCATCGATGCGATCAACCCTACCACAGGTCCTCCTTCTTCAAAAGCCTCAGGCATCATCGTTGAACAGAGCATAGCTATGATACCCCCTCCGGCAAAAGCGCCAATCGCTGCTCCGATCTCTTTCGGAAGCTGTTCCAGAAATAGATACCCGCCCATTGCGGCAAGGGCAGAGATCAGCAATACACCAAGCCACATCAGTAGAATTTTTCCTTTGCTATATTTGCTATTTTTCAGTCCTGCCGTACTCGATAACCCTTCAGGAATATTGCTGACAAAGATCGATACCACCAGCACCACACTGACACCTTTACCTGCTAGCAAACTGGCACCCAGCATGATCGATTCGGGAATGGCATCCATCACTGTGCCTGCAAATATGCCGAGTCCACTTTGCTGGCTTGAATCTTTTTTGCTGGAACGTTTCCGATTGGACCCGCCTTTGGCCGAGATGAGCCAATCAAACAGGGTATACACCACAGCTCCTGCGGTAAAACCGACAGCAGTTGGCAACATGCCTCCATCATTCAATGCATCTCCAAGAAGCTCAAACGTTGCTGCACCAATCAGCGTGCCTGTTCCAAAAGCCATAATCCAACCGATAACCCTTTTCGGAATCTTCATGAATAATGCGGCAAGAGCACCAATTACAACCGCTGAGGCGGAGATGCCGCCCCACATCAATGCAGTCCACATTCGGGTAGGCCCTCCCTTTTTCCAGATCGTTTTATCTCCCATTAACCCTGCGTGACAGATTAAAAACAATCACCTGTTTCAATAGATTCTATTTTCAGACTGCGCTGTATGCTAAAGAAAGCAGCCCCGTCAGGAGCTGCCTCATGTCATGCCGTATCTTGTAATCTGATTTGTTTCCGCTAACCCGCCAGCTTACTCGGCATCCGGATAAGGATTGATCTTCTGGATCGTTCCGTCTTCGTTGTATTTCAACTCGGAATATTTAACGCAGCGCTTATGGTTGACGCCTTCCGACAGGGAGCTGTCGTGATAGAACAGATACCACTTGTCCTCGACTTGCACAATGGAATGGTGGGTTGTCCAGCCGATAACTGGAGAGAGAATCTCACCCTTGAATGTGAACGGCCCCATCGGGTTCTTGCCGATCGCATATACGAGCTTATGCGTGCTTCCTGTAGAGTAGGACAGGTAGTAATAGCCGTTATATTTATGCATCCATGGGCCTTCAAAATATCTCCGTTCCTCATCCCCGGCCAGAATTGGATTCCCATATTCATCGACAATGGATATCTCGACAGGTTTATCCTGGAAGGACAGCATGTCGTCGCTGAGCAGTGCAACTTGTGGTCCAAGCGCCGGCTGGTCAGGAGCCGGTCCTTCTGCATCTGGTACGAAGCTTCCGGTCTGCCATTTCTCCAGCTGGCCGCCCCAGAGTCCGCCGAAATAGATGTATGACTGATTGTCATCATCCACCAGTACGGCCGGATCGATACTGAAGCTGCCTTCCATGTAATTCGGCTGCGGCGTGAACGGCCCTGCCGGAGACTCTGATGTTGCCACACCCAGACGGAAGATGTCGTCATGATCACGTGCCGGGAAGAACAGGTAATAGGTATTGTTCTTATAAGCAGCATCCGGAGCCCAGAGCTGCTTGGAAGCCCACGGAATATCTCTCAGATGCAACGCTTCGCCGTGATCGACTACCGGGGAATCGAAGTTGTCCATCGAGAGCACATGATAGTCTTCCATTTTATACTGGTCACCGTTATCGTTGCTCGGCTCGTCATGATCGAGGTCATGGGAAGGATAGATATAGATTTTGCCCTCGTAGACATGGGCGGACGGGTCCGCAGTGAAGATGTGGGTTACAAGCGGCTGGTGGGGCTTAGGTAAATGTTGTTGGTTCATAAGGCATCTCCTTTGGTATTGGAATAATAGAATCCTTCATAATAAGCAGGACTAGCGTTCTTTATACCGTTGCCCGAGGCGTGAAGTTCAGGACAAAGCCCGTCTTCATCATAAGATGGTACTAGCTGAGACACGCGAACATGGTAGGACCCTCATCGTCCAGCGTGTAGGCCTTCCTGCTCGGTCCGGAAATAGCGCTCAAATATCCGGCCGATTACGGGATTACGGTAATTCATTGAATGCATCGTACCTCCCTCTGAAATCAAAGCAAGCGCTTACAATATCAAGTGTAATTGTACTAGATCCGCTTGTTTTTTCCTATACTCATACTTAAGATCTTCCCCCGAAAAAATGTACAATTCCCCCTATCCGATTATACTGGAAATAAACACCTATTGCTCGCGTTTTACTTACTTGAGTGAACATTTTTTGGTCGATGTTGGTTGTAAAAACGGATATATGCTTTATTGCTTATTCCGGCGTCAACCTTTGGCAATATGTCGTGGTAGGAATAAAACGTTAGAGGACTGATCGCTATAAACGATCCGTCCTCTAACGTTTTTTGAATAGCAATTTCAATGGGAATATGTTCTTGTCCCTGGACATGTCTTCATGGTTAGTAAACGTTCAGCATCATTCCATGTCAATCCGATGACGATGTGACCTATGTCACCTGATGTGGACTTAAATCACGTTATGATAACATGATGTGATTTATAGCAGGATAAACCAGAGCAGGAACTGCACCGCTCCAATGATCTCAATGATGCCCACCTTCATAGGACGTAGAGTTTGACCTGCATATCGGAACGCTCTGGCAGCAGAATAGACGAAGGCCAGCCCCATCCATGGATACCCAACGATAGCCGGAATGAATAACAGTATAACATGCACAAGACGTGACAACCTGATCCAGCGAGGATTGTTGCGTTCCCGAAAGACAGATTTCACAAAGAACGTACTTCCTGTAAAATGTAAAAAGGAAAATAATACAACGATCAACATGCCATAATCCCATTCACCACTGCCAATTAGATAAGCTGCTGCTCCGCCAAGGGAGAACACTAGCATCGCACAAAGGTCATTGGTCAGTGACCTTTCTGCCTTATGTCTCACATGCCAGATGTTAACCATGAGTAGGCCTACGAGCATAGGACCAAACCATAACAGCGAGGATTGCCCAACGACGGCCGGGATGAGACAGACCAAAGCTACCGTGCCGTATATGACGGCCCATGTGTATAAGCGATGCCGATTCGCGTTTCGTTTGAGCGATTGCAGCAAAGGATATGCGGTCAGATATAGGCCAAGCCAGGCTATGAACAGAGGCACATGAAGCCACTGGGGGCTACTAGCCGCCACACCGACGAGGAAAGGCACACTAACCATCGCCCACCCACCGTGCTCATGAGGGATAACGATCGGTTTTAGATTCGTACTTGCATTGATTTTCAATTCAATCATAACCTCCTATCCGATTTACCATTACAAAATTAGAGCTTTAGAGAGGATGAAACTCGTATGACCCGGGTAAATAAAGAAAACGCAGCTGAATTTCTGCAGCAATTCCCTATATTTCAGGATCTCAGCCCTGAAGAGTTGAAACAAGTTGAAGAAATCGCCATATCCCGCAGCATCAGCAAAAAAACAGTGATCTTTAGTGAAGGCAGTGAAAAAGAAGCGGTCTTCTTCATCCGTACCGGCATTGTCAAAGCGTACAAAACAGACGAGAACGGACATGAACAGATTGTCTCCTTTCTCAAAACAGGAGATATGTTCCCACATACCGGATTTTTCAATGCGCATCCATATCCCGCTACCGCTGTTGCGATTACGCCGACAAGTCTGCTAGCGATCCCTGTCCGTCATTTTGAACGGCTCATGCTCAGCACACCTTCCATTGCCATCAAAATTATGCGTGTACTTGGCGATAAAATACGCGAATTACAAGATAAGTTACAAGTGCTTTCCGGTCAGGATGTGCGTAATCGTGTACTCTCCTTTCTTCTCATGCTGGCAGAGCAACATGGTCAGCAACAAGCAGATAAAATTGTCATCAATCTGCCCATGACCCACCAGGAATTCGCTAATTCCATAGGAACGACAAGGGAGACAGCCAATCGACTGCTGAATCAGCTTGCGAAAGATGAGTTGCTTGAGGTTGATCGAAGTCGCATCATCATTCATAACCTGCAGGCTTTAAAGGAACAACGAGACGCCTGAGCATAACGATAAAACGCCGCATGCATTTTGCTTATTCTTACTTCTTACTTCTTACTTCTTACTTCTATCCGAGTGTGGAGACTGCCACTTGTGCAAAAAGAGACCTTAACTACTGTAAATCAAGTTAAGGTCTCTTGCTGTATGTTGGATCACTTTTTCAAAACCTGTTCCGTTTATGTGATTTGCTCAGGCAATCGTAAGATCGGGTTTACTCATGTCACTGAACATACCGGCGTAATATTTGACTTCCCCAGCTTCATTACGAATCGCTGTAATACTAAGCCATTCCTGATAGACCTCACCGTTTTTCTTCCGGTTCCAGATCTCTCCCTGCCAGTATCCTTTGTCACGCAGTTCCTGCCACAACTGATCATAGAACTTTTTATCCTGCTTGCCTGATTTCAGCATGCTTGGCTTTTGTCCTACCGCTTCTTCAGCTGTATAACCTGTAACTGCCGTGAAGGCTGGATTCACAGAACGAATAACACTGTTCGTATCTGTCACCAGAATCGCTTCAATTGTATTCTCCAAAATGCTGGCAGACAGTTGAAGTTTCTCCTGATAGAACATCCAGATGACAAGCACGAGACTTACCAGTGCAATCTGGGATAACGCCATGAATCCAATCGCATAATGCCCTGTCATACTGTACAACAGTGTCAGCATCAATGGAGGGAAGAAACCACCCAAACCACCCATAGCTGAGATCATACCATTCGCGATCCCTGCTTGTTTGACGAAATACATTGGCACCAATTTGAAAATCGTACCGTTACCTGTCCCCGCGCAAAGCGCAACTGTCAGACAGCCTACTGTATAGATATAGAAGGATGGCGCGAAGGATAACACAATCGCTGCTACCGTCAATCCGCCAAATACAAACATTAATATTTTGAACGGATTAAATTTATCACCCAGCCATCCGCCAACCGGACGCATAATTGTTGCGACCAGGATGAATCCCGCGGTGCGAAGTCCGGCATCAACCTTATCCATCTGGAAATTGGTTACGAGGAAGTTCGGCAAGTAGACGGTGAACGCCACGAATGAACCAAACGTTAGGAAATAAAAAAGACACAAGAGCCACAGTTTATTATTGCGTGATACATCTTTTAGCTGCTGCATCAGAGGAAGGGTGACACGTGTTTCTTTTTTGTCTCCCAAAACAAAGTTGAGTGCCGCCATACCAATTAAAAGAATACTGTAAAATAATACGGTTTTGGACCAACCCACCTGAGCAGCAACCAAAGGAGCACCAAACGCCGAAAGCGCCGTACCCAAGTTACCAATACCATAGATCCCGTTAACAAAACCGTGACGCTCTTTGGGATAATACTTCGGTAATGAGGTTACTCCAACAGAGAACACAGCTCCACCGATCCCGAGGAAAAATCCCCCAATGACCAGATCACTGAAAGATGTTGCGCGGCTTACCCACCATACTGGAGCGAGTAACAATACAAAGCTGATCATGAAAATGTTACGTGCCCCGTATCGGTTCGTCCAATACCCTATCGGAATACGGGCAATCGAACCGATCAATACCGGAATAGCCGTTGCCCAAGCCAGCTGTGATGACGTAAGTACGATGTCTTCTTTAATGAAAGGCATGAGTGATGACAGAATCACCCATACCATGAAACCGAGAATCAGACTTGCGGTTTGCAAGGGCAGTTGAACTTTACCTTTTTGTTGCATTTACATCGCCCTTTCCTTATGTTGTTCTTGATTCTGATTCGGATACACGGCTCCGTCTCTTCTGCGATACAGCACGTAGCTACGTCTGAGATATCCGAGAGGCATACTCAGCATGTGAACGAGACGTGTGAATGGGAACACACAGTACAGCACAAATGTAAGCAAGATATGAACTTTGAAGTTCATTGGCACAGTTTGCATTAGAGCCGGATCAGGTTGGAAGACCAGAAGTCCACGCAGCCATGGATTAATCGTTGTACGATAATCAAACCCACTGTGGTTTACCGCATTAGCGGATGTTGCCAGAATGCCAGTTACAATAACAATAATCAACATGGCGAGGGCCAGCCAATCCCCAACGCTGCTTGTTGCGCGCACTCTACGAGCCGTATAGCGGCGTACCAACAGAATAACCAAACCGGCAAATGCAATAATTCCTGCCGGTAATCCGCCGAACACAGCGCCCATATGATAGGCTTCGTCACTCAGACCAATCCAGTGGTAAAATTCGATCGGTACTAGCAAACCGGCAATATGTCCGCAGATGACGGCGAAAATGCCGATGTGGAAGAGTAAACTTCCCCATCGCAGCATACGTTTCTCCAGCATCTCACTTGATTTGGATGTCCAACTAAACGGATTGGTTACATATCTCCAGATGGTCGCTGTGATACAAAACACGATGACCATATACGGGAGAGCACCCCATAACATTAATTCCAGTGTACTCACCGACTGCCCCTCCTCATCAGCTCAACGATCTCGTTCAGACCGCCAAGCGGTTGTTTCTGTTCTTCTTTGCTTGGTTCAGGTACGTCCGAAACAGACGGCTCGGGCATCACCTGTAACATCAGCGTAAGGAGCGGCCCGTATGGACTGTTTTGTCCTGCAATACTTTCGGTCATCGATACCAGTGCTTTATGGCAACTGTCCAGAACTCCAATGGCATCCTGCTCCGGAGCCTCGGCAATGAATTCAAGCACCATGGGCAAGTAATCCGGGAGTTCGGTAGCTTCCATATAGAAACCAGCCGCTTCATATCTGCGTTTCAAATCAATCAATGCTGGCCCGCGATCCCTCTCATCGCCATGCAAAGCATACGTCAGATAGAGATTCGATTTTTTATCAAAGTCAAAAGAACGAACATACGCGTCTTGCCACCGTATGGCATCTAGAGCCTGAGCACTACTGATGAAGGTTAACACGGTCTGCTTCACTTCTTCATCAGAGATCGAAAGAACGGCTTCCTGTACGCCTTGTAATCCCTCTCTCCACTCGGTATCCGGATATTGCAGCAGATAGGAGATCAGTTTGCAGACCATTCGTCTTGTTTCCGTGTCGTACACCGGCTTAACGATTGGTTCTGGATCGATATCAATTGTCATCGTTGTTGTCTCCTCTCCTATGAGAATACGCCGCAAGAACCCGGGCCGCCTGCAAAGTCAAGACCGCAGCTGCCTTGTTCACTGAAGAGATCCGCCACTTCCTCACGGTGAGCTGGTGGGATCACAAAACGATCATCGTATTTCGCGATAGCGAGCAGACGATACATATCTTCAACTTCCTGCGCACTCATGCCTACCATATCCAGCAGGTCGGACTCACTTGTTTTGCCGGTTTGCTGGTTACGCATATGAATACGCATTACAGCCATTTTGCGCAGTACTTCACGAATACGTCCTGTATCTCCAGCAGTAAGCAGGTTCGCCAGATATTCAACCGGAATACGCATGTTATCAATCGCCGGGAAAATATCGTTTGCTTCGAGCGAGCTTCCTTGGCCTTCTACCCGGTTCGTGATCGGGCTTAGCGGCGGAATGTACCATACCATTGGCATCGTGCGGTATTCAGGGTGCAGTGGCAGTGCGATCTTCCAATCAATCACCATTTTGTAGATCGGCGACTGCTGCGCTGCTATAATCCAGTCCTCTGGAATGCCTGCTGCCCGTGCTTCACGGATGACTTCAGGATCATTCGGATCAAGGAAAACATCCATTTGTGACTCATACAGATCCTTTTCATTCTCAACCGATGCTGCCGCTTCAATGCGGTCTGCATCATAGAGCATCAGACCGATGTAACGGATACGTCCGACACAAGTTTCGGAGCAGATCGTTGGCAGACCCGCTTCAATCCGCGGGAAGCATAGTGTACATTTTTCGGCTTTGTTCGTCTGCCAGTTGAAATATACTTTTTTGTAAGGACAACTGGATACACAGAATCTCCATGCACGGCAAGCATTCTGGTCAACCAGTACGATACCGTCCTCTTCCCGTTTGTACATGGCACCTGATGGACAAGAGGACACACAAGACGGGTTCAGACAGTGTTCACAGATTCGCGGCAGGTACATCATAAATACCTGTTCAAAATCCATTTTGATCGATTCCTCGACACCTTTCATGTTCGGGTCTTCCATCCCCGTTATATGAGCACCGGCGAGGTCATCTTCCCAGTTTGGACCCCATTCGAGGTTCATGTACTCTCCCGTGATTTGTGATTTCGGTCTTGCGACAGGCTGGTGTTTTTTCTCCGGACTGTTGGTCAGTTTTTCATAATCGTAAGTCCAAGGCTCGTAGTAGTCGTCAATCGTTGGTTGATCCGGGTTGTGGAAAATGTTAAGCAAACGTCTGGCACGCGTACCGGATTTCAGCTCCAGCTTGCCATTTTTCATCTCCCAGCCGCCGCGATAACGCTCCTGATCCTCCCATTGTTTCGGATAACCGACACCTGGTTTCGTTTCGACATTGTTAAAATACATGTACTCTGCACCTGGACGATTCGTCCAGGTGTTTTTGCATGTAACGCTGCATGTATGGCATCCGATACATTTGTCCAGGTTCATGACCATACTGACTTGTGCTTTAATCTTCAAGCCAATCCACCTCCTGCAGTTTTCTAATGATGACGTTCAGGTCACGCTGGTTGCCTGTCGGGCCATAATAGTTGAAACCATAACTTAACTGGGCATAACCACCGATCATATGCGTTGGTTTCACGTGAATACGAGTCGGACTGTTATGCGTACCACCGCGTGTCTGTGATATTTTCGTACCCGGAACGTTAATGTGACGGTCCTGAGCATGATACATAAAGGCTACTCCGCGTGGAATACGGTGCGTAACGACTGCTCTTGCCACAACGACCCCGTTACGGTTGAAACATTCGATCCAGTCATTATCCACCAGGCCGGCGTCCTCAGCATCTTCATGATTCATCCAGATCGTTGGGCCACCACGGAACAAGGTCAACATCGGCTGTGCATCATAGTACATACTGTGAATGGACCATTTATTATGCGGTGTCATGTAGTTCAGTACGATTTCTTTGCCGCCCTCGATCGGACGTTTGCTGTTTGGATGG
The DNA here is from genome assembly GCF_900102085.1 of Paenibacillus polysaccharolyticus. Classification (GTDB taxonomy): domain Bacteria; phylum Bacillota; class Bacilli; order Paenibacillales; family Paenibacillaceae; genus Paenibacillus; species Paenibacillus polysaccharolyticus. The sequence goes on from NZ_FMVM01000003.1 coordinate 253,597, forward strand.
AACGGTGTATGTTTCAGAATCGGTTTGAAGGTCGCCAGCGTCTCACCGAACTCACGCAGCATCGCATGGTCGATATAAAACTGTTGTCTACCCGTCAATGTCCGCCATGGAATCAGACGCTCTACGTTGGTAGTAAACGGTGAATAACGCCGTCCGCCTTTTTCCGATCCGCTGAATGCAGGTGATGTAATGACTGTTTTCGGTTTTGAAGTAATCTCATCAAATGTGAAACACTCCTCCGAGCGCTCTTCTGCCAGATCCTTCAAGTGCAGTGCCGTCTTCTTCTCAAGTGACTCCCACGCACGTACAGCCATCTTGCCGTTTGTGGTGGTAGAGAGCGTCAGAATTGCTTCAGCAACGTTGCGATCTGTACTCAGATCTGGACATCCTTGTCCAATACCATCTTTTCGGTTAACACCAAGAATGCCTTTCAACTTCTCATACTCCTCGGTTGCAGACCATGAGATCCCCTTCGTACCAATCGGTTTATCCTTCACATTAGGTCCGAGACTGATCATTTTGTTGTAGACCGCAGCGTAGTCACGTTCTACGACATGAATATGCGGCATCGTTTTGCCCGGAATAGCTTCACATTCTCCAGCACTCCAGTCTTTGATCTCACCATACGGCTGCGCGAGTTCATCCGGTGAATCATGCAGCAACGGTGTAGTCAAAATCTCCTTCTGCGGTCCGTCGAACTGCTGTGCAGCCATGTCGGAGAACACACGTGCAATCTCCTTGAACGTATCCCAGTCGGAACGGGATTCCCACTGTGTGGCTACTGCCGGGTTGAATGGATGCACGAACGGGTGCATATCCGTACTGCTCAGGTCACTTTTTTCATACCATGTGGCTGCTGGAAGTACGATATCGGAATACATTGCTGTACCCGCCATCCGGAAGTCCATATTGACCATAAGATCCAGCTTGCCTTCCGGAGCATGTTCCAGCCACTCCACATGCTCTGGACGAAGTCCCAGATCATCATCATTCAGCAATCCGTTCGTGGCACCAAGCAAATGCTTGAGGAAATACTCATGTCCCTTGCCTGAGCTTGAAATCAGGTTGGCTCTCCAGACAAACAGCACACGCGGGAAGTTCGCCGGGTCATCAGGCTGTTCAATGGAGAATTTCAGATTTTTATTTTGCAGTTCGGATGCCACGTAAGCTCCGATCTCTTCATTCGTTTTTGCTCCCGCATCCAGTGCATCCTGATGCAAATCAATCGAATTGCGGTTAAATTGTGGATAAGATGGAAGCCAGCCCATGCGTGCAGCCATAACATTATAGTCAGCCACGTGCTCGAAGCGCGGATCACCCTCAAGTGCCGAGGTCAGCTCTCCGACCTTAGTCTCCTCATATCTCCATTGATCTGTTGCAAAATAGAAGAAGGATGTACCATTTTGCAGACGCGCAGGTCCACTCCAGTCACGCGCAAACGCAATCGTCTGCCAGCCTTCCGCCGGACGTAGTTTCTCCTGACCTACATAGTGAGCCCAACCACCACCGTTAACCCCCTGACAGCCTGTCATCAGTAGCAGGTTGATAATGGCACGATAGATTACGTCAGAGTTGTACCAGTGGTTGATGCCGGCACCCATAATAATCATAGAGCGACCTTGTGTATCCACGGCATTTTGTGCAAACTCACGTGCGATCTGAACGACGGTATCCCGGTCAACCCGGGTGATTTTTTCCTGCCAAGCAGGTGTAAATGGTTTATCCTCTTCCGCTTCCATAACGACTCCTGCAACGATTTCAGTAGAGTCTGCTGAACGCGTCATTTCACGATCAACCCCGTACTTCGCCAGCACGAGATCGTAAACCGAAGTAACCGTAATCCAGCGATCATCAACCCAGATGCGGCGAACCGGGATTTGACGTTCCATTACGTGACTTCCTTCGTCATCGAAGTAAGGCAGTTGCACGGTTACGAGATCATGGTGCACACCGAGCATGGAAAGTCTTGGATCAATCGGCTCGCCGGTATCCACCTGCTCCATTTTGAGATTCCATGTACCTTCTTCACCCCAGCGGAAGCCCATACTACCTTTTGGAATCGCATAGGATGCCGTATTTTCGTCATATACAAGGGTCTTCCATGCCATGTTGTTGCCCTGGATGCCCAGGTCTTCCCCTAGCAAGAAACGGCCTGCAATGTTTGCGCCATCCTTCTCTTCCACAATCAACAGATTCGGGAAGTCCGTATATTGCTTCGCATAGGACATGAAGTACTCCGTAGGATGATCCAGATAAAATTCTTTCAGGATGATGTGCCCCATTGCCATGGCAAGCGCGCCATCTGTTCCTTGTTTTACGGACATCCACGTGTCTGCAAACTTCACATATTCCGCATAATCCGGACTAATGGATACTACTTTTGTCCCTTTGTAACGGGCTTCAGCGAGGAAGTGGGCATCCGGTGTACGGGTCATTGGCAGGTTGGAACCCCAGACCAAAATGTATCCTGAGTTGTACCAGTCACTACTCTCCGGCACGTCTGTCTGATCTCCCCAGATTTGCGGGGATGCCGGCGGCAGATCCGCATACCAGTCATAGAAACTGAGTAGTGGTGAACCCACCAGAGATAAGAAACGGGATCCAGCAGCGTAACTGACCATGGACATCGCTGGAATCGGGGAGAAACCAATGATGCGGTCAGGGCCGTAATCTTTGATCGTATGAATCATGGAAGCAGCAATAATCTGTGTTACTTCGCCCCATGATGCACGAACCAGTCCACCTTTACCGCGTACCGATTTGTATCTCTTCACTTTGACCGGATCATTCGCGATACTTTGCCATGCTTTTACTGGATCGCCATGAGTCTTCAGAGCCTCACGCCACATTTCAAGAAGCGCACCACGCACGTAAGGATGTTTCACACGTAATGGACTATATAGATACCATGAGAAGCTTGCTCCACGCGGACATCCACGCGGTTCAAAATCAGGCATATCAGGTCCGGTTGATGGATAGTCCGTCGCCTGTGTTTCCCATGTCACGATGCCATCTTTCACATAAATCTGCCAGCTGCACGAACCCGTGCAGTTCACGCCGTGTGTGGAACGCACCACTTTATCATGCTGCCAACGACGGCGATACACATCTTCCCAGTCCCGGTTAACCGGGGACATCTCACTCCAGCCTTCCGCGTTTTTTTCACGTTTGGCAAAATACTTCAGTTTGCCCATCCAGGGCATGCTTTTGCTGCTCATTGTTGTCCTCCCACAATTGTGACCTGTTGATGCTGGTCTTCCTATCCTCCAATCTGCGACATATGCCGCAGCGTAGGTGTTCCGTTAATCTCTTGCCCTTTTAAGGCTTTTACCATGTCATGAGTTTCGGGTTTGGAGCCGAGCGCCTTGTAAAATAAATCCTGCACCGCTTTGTCGTCACCAACGAGCGGGCGAACATTGTACTCATCTGACCAGTACAGACAAGGCTTAATGTTACCGTCGGCCGTTAACCGGAGCCTGTTACAGCTACCGCAGAAATGGCTGCTGACCGGATGAATCAGTCCGAATGTTCCAGCGGCTCCAACGATCCGGTAACTATCTGCTGGGCCATTGCCATACACATCACCGCAACTTTCGTAGTTCCACTTGGTTCCGCAAGTCTTCAGTACATGTTCAAGCGGCAAATAACTCGACTTCCAACCGGTTCCACTGTCTCCGATGGGCATGTATTCAATAAAACGAATATCAATTGGAGCTTCCAGCGTCATGCGTAGAAAATCCTCCACCTCATCGTCATTTACACCCTTCATCAGTACAACGTTTAGCTTGATGGGCTTGAATCCAGCCTTTTGACTGGCTTTGATGCCCTCCAGCACGCGATGTACCTTACCGCCCCGTGTAATACGCGCAAATCGCTCCGGCTTGAGCGAATCCAGACTAATGTTCACGCGTGTCAGACCTGCAGCTTTCAGCATCTCGGCATGAGCTGCCAAAAATATGCCATTGGTTGTCAATGCAATGTCTTCAATCCCTGGAATAGCGGATAACATCGCAACCAGTTGATCCAGCCCCTTGCGAACGAGAGGTTCTCCGCCAGTCAATCGCAGTTTCCTTATGCCTAGCGGAGCAAGTGCCTGGACAATCGATGTAATTTCTTCATAGGACAAAATGCGTTCTGTCGGTTCAAACTGCATTCCTTCTTCCGGCATGCAATACACACACCGCAGATTGCAACGATCCGTAACGGATATACGCAAGTAATCGTGCACACGTCCAAAAGGGTCTATTAGTTTTGATTCCATACACGTACCTCCTTTCTCTCGGGTGCTGTCATGACATCGCTAAAGGAGAACACTCGCTTCCTCACATGTATTGTCAATCATGGGCTAAGCATAATGATGTCTGGCTTTGCTAACTGTGCAAAATATCACAAGAACTGAAACATAACGCACAGTTGCACATTTATGAAAGCTCCGCAAGCCTTTTCCGAACAGGATTTCAGTCCAAATAAGGCGAGATTATGACAAAAATAAAGGTGTGAGCAGGCTCACACAGCCCCGCTGTCTGCTTTTCTATAATCAAGTTGCAACACCACACTAATCCCAATTTGGAGGAATGACCCATGAACACATACGCTGCAACCATTAATGCCACAGAGTATCCACCTCATTTGAAACATAAAATTATCTTTGAAACGTTTGAAGCTCTTCAGCCTGAGGAAGCGATGTTACTCGTTAACGATCACGATCCAAAACCGCTCCGCTTCCAGTTTCAATCGACACATCCTGACGGCTTTGACTGGGAATATATCGAACAAGGTCCTATAACGTTTCAGGTTAAAATCACTAAACGATAGATTGGAGTTGAACGGGAATGGCGCATGTTGAAATCATTAACGAGACTACACTGCGTCTGACGCTGGGACTCGAAGATGCTGTATCCATGATTCAGATCGCTCAGCGTGAGCAGGCAGCCTATGCACAGGAGATCATTACGATTTACGAGAAAATGCCCGTGTTCGAATTCACTCATTTCTGCTTCTATGCCTATGACAGTGCGAGACTGTTTGAACGTGTGCTTGAGATGGACCCCAAAACCTATCTCTCCTTCTCCCTGGATGCACCTGATTCATTCTTCTATGCCCTGTACGGAGGCATGGCCGCTTTATATGAATCTTCGATCAAGCTGGTTCAGCAGACGCAAGCAGCTACGGCAGTCAGCACCGAAACGGATGTGAACGTTCATGCTTGAAACCGACGTTAATATTGTTGAACTGGACGTACGCCCTCATCTGAGCAAAAAACTGGAGCCTTTTCAGCTCATTATGGATACCGTTAAAGAACTGAAACACGAAGATGTATTGGTCCTGCATGCGCCGTTCAAGCCGACTCCATTGCTTGGCATTCTGAAAATGAAAGGATACTCCAGTACATCGGAGCGTCTGGAATCCAATCATTGGGTGACCACATTTGTGCATAAAAAAAATAAAACCGCTGCAGAGAAGATTTCTGCGGCGGTTCAATTCAATACGTTGGCTCGAACTGAATTAACTTCATCGTCGATTGAGGATTCGGGTTCAGAGGATGCCATGAATTCCTGTGAAGGGCAACCTCCAGCAATAGCTGAACCTTCGAAATCCGCAGTTTTGTCAGATGAGCCCATAACACAGGAACAGAAAGAGCCAACCATTGTACTGGACAATCGCGGACTGGAGCCGCCCCAGCCAATGATGCGCACATTAGCTGCACTTGAACGTTGCAAACCGGGAGAAGTTGTACTTATTCATAATGACCGCGTACCCGTTTTTTTGATCGAGGAACTGAATCAGCTCGGTTGTCTCTACACCGTTGAGGATCAAGCGGATGGTACAGCCAAAGTCAGAATTGAAAAAGGGTAAGGGGGCGAAAGCCATGTCCAGGTTGCCGTTTCTTTTTATCATCACGGGCATCGTTGGATTTGTAATGTATCACGCATTCTCCCTGCTCTCCCTGACAGGCTGGCTAGGTGATGAATTAAGGGGACCCGAAGGCTGGTTTCATGCGCATTTGTTCGTACTCGGATGGGCCACCATGCTGGCGATGGGTGCAGTTTATCAGTTGATACATGTCATTTTACAAACGAATATATATAGTGCAGTGCTTGGTTACTGTCACTATTTCTTGTTCACCGTCGGTGCTACAGGCATGTTGATTGGTTTTATTCGCACAGATGTAATCTGGATTGCAGGTTCAGCAACGCTTGCACTATCCGGCATTTTGTTATTTGGCTTGAACATGGGTATCACCCTCTACCGTGCTTCCATATGGAACCCTGTAACGATCAGTGCAGCGTGTGCCTGTCTGTACCTTGTACTTACCGGTTTATCGGGCATGCTGATGGGACTGAATTTTGCTTTTGGTGACTGGAATGGTCTGCATCAACGATTGTTTGGCGCACATATCTGGATGGGAACCCTTGGATGGTTTGGCATGTTAATCACCGGATTCAGTTACAAAATGCTGCCGATGTTTTATTTGTCCCATGATTTCTCTATCCGATTGCAAAAGATGGTTCTGGTCCTGTGGAATGCTGCTGTTATTACAGGAGTGATCGCATTCCTGACAGGTATCCAAGGTGGCTTGCTCTGGTTTGCGCTTTTGCTTTTGACAGGAGCACTGATCTGTTACGTATACCACCTGGAGCAAATTCAGGAGAAACGGCATAAAAGCAACCCTGGACCCGGAATCCGCTGGACGGTCTATGTAAGCCGTGCCTTGCTCGTATATTCCATGGCTCTGTTAATCTATAGTGCGCAAGATGTAGAGCTACTCCTTGATTCACGCGTTGTGCTTCTGACTGGCTGGGTATACCTTGGAGGCTGGGTATCTCTGACGATCCTCGGGTATGCTTCCAAAATCGTGCCTTTTCTATGGTGGACCCACAAATACGGCAAGCTTGCAGGACGTCCTGGCACTCCACTCATGGCTGGCATGTTAAGTGAAAAAAGGATCAATCATGGAATACTTGCGATGGTTGCAGCCAGTCTGCTCTTAGTCAGCGGTATTCTGATTAATTTGGCGGAAGTGATGATGGTTGGCGGAACATTACTGTCTATGATCTCTATCGTGTATATTTCAAATATCGCCTTGGTATTCAGACGTTAACAAGATGGATTGGAGCGTGGAAAAGATGGAACAAACCTCACAGTTACTAGAGTATTTAAAAGAAGTCTACGACCCGGAGCTTGGTGTCAACATCGTTGACCTCGGCCTTGTGTATGAAGTAAAGGAAGAACCTGAGCGCATTCAGGTGCGAATGACGCTGACTACGCCAGGATGTCCACTGCATGACACCATCGTTGGTGCGGTGAAATGGGTTTTACAAAAAAATACCGACAAAACCGATATTGACGTACAGGTGGTATGGGAACCGCAATGGTCTCCGCAGCTGATGTCCAGAGAAGCCAAAGAAATGCTCGGATATTTTTAAACAGGTGTTTATAATTAAGGATGTCGGCACAAGGATATATGTCCAAACAACTCTGTCTGATGAACATCAATACCCGAAAAAACGTACCCAAGCTCTGATCCAGTCAGGCCAAGGTACGTTTTTGTATGTGTTCCTTTTTGCATGGAAAGGAGAGGCACTTCACCAAAGAAAAAGAACTCCTCGCGGAGTCCCCATTCCCTATTATTCATCCGGCTCTATCGGATATTAGATATCTTTGGCGTAAGAAGCTTCCGGCACTTTATTCAATACCACGAACAAACGAACTTCCGCATCACTTGTGTTATGGAACGCGAATTCCGTCTCTCCTCCGCAGGATACCACATCTTCTGCCTGAATCTCATGCTCTGCTCCGTCCAGAATCAGTGTGCCCTTGCCTTCAACGACCAGCAACGTGAGGTCTGCACCGGGATGTTTGTGAACGGGAAGCTGCTGTCCTGGCAGAAAATGAAGCATGAAGGTTACACCACCTCCTTGTTGAAACAACACCCGTTTCGTGAAACGTTCCGTACTGTATGCTTTAACTTCTTGTAATGACGTGATACTCATGATCATCATCCTCCTGTATTTGTTCTGGTTATGTATTCATTTTAACGCGAAAAAACCTGCAACTCCTTGATTCAAATCAAGAAAATGCAGGCGTGAATTCAGGATTTACATTCTAAAATATCACTTGTTTTATATATCAGTAAATACAAGAACAAATACCAATATAATATATATCCATATTATAATAGAAGAAACTCATTCATATTACCAATTGTCCTCTCTTTTCCGCCAAACCAATCGTTGCGTGCACACCCGAGTTAAATTCCAGAAAATCCTGCTCCACCCCGTCACTGAAAATAACTCCATCCTCCGGCATTTGTGAAACAATGTGAAGGGGTTGCTTCGCACGAATCTGTCCAAACACGAGATTTGCCGCCGTGGTTCGACTCGGGAACGGTTCACGTACCGTAAAATATAAATAAGGGGAATCCCACGAAAACTCGTTCTTGTTCAATCCTCCCTCAGAAGCCGTTCCTCTTAAATCAACTGATCTTTCATCACTAGTCAATTGCTGGTGCTCCCCCCTGCTCACATGTTGCCAAGCCGCTGAACGGACAATACCTGAGGCACCAGCCAGCACACTCTTAAACCATCCGGTTGATCCCATGCCTGTAGATACGATAATACCGCTGGATGATTGATTTTCAGTAGAGGCTCCCAAACGCACTTCATAACGGGCAGATACATGTGTCTTCCGACCAATAAAGAGATCATTGACACCGTACAGCACCTGTCCGTCATTCAGCTCAACTTTGGCAAGGGTGACTTCCTTAAGCGAGCGCTGTCTACGTATCACGTCTGGAACAATGAAGCTTAAATCCTCCACTGTAAAAGGCAACAGCACCCCGTCCCACCGCATCGGATCTGGATTCACACCGATAAGCGGCTGCTCGGTAACATATTTCAACGTATTGGCAACCAGACCATCCTGTCCGACCACTACCACAATATCTTGCTCTCCAAAAATAAAGTTTGGCACATGCTCCCGGTCAATCATCTGAACACGTCCAAGTTGACTCAATTGCTGCTGAGCAAGCTGTATCGATTGCTTGTAACGGCGATCTTCCTCGACGTAATCGCTAAAGTCAGCACCAAGACGTTCAATGTAAAACTGAGCCTGCTGTACAGTGTTGTAACGTACAATCAATTCCTCCAGTCGGGTTCTGCGCTTAACCAAAATTAATTTATGCTCACTCATGGGTTCATTTATCTTAACCATCTGTGATTCCACCTCCCGCTTTCCCTTTGACTTGAGGAAAACCATTATTGATTTTTTTGGTTTTTTTGAATTTTTGAACTTCTCTCACTTGTTTCATTTGTCTCACTTGTCTGACTTGCCCGACTCACCAGATTGACTTGATTATCTGACACGTTTTGACGAACTCGACTGGATCGTATAAACCGTGTTCTGGAAGCGGATAGATTGGTTTGTTTCCCCCATCCAACAATCATCGTGTTGCCCCTCCCTTACCTCTTCCTTCTGCTGGTGCCATCAGACCCTGTAGCAGATCTGGTGAGATATTCAGCTGCCCGATTTTGCCAGCATTCTCGGCCAGTTCCTGGAACGCAAGTGCAATCAGTTTATCCGAATTCATGCCCATATTGGCCATGGCCTGTAATACGTTCGGCTGTACATGCTGAAGCGAATTCATGACTGCTGCAATCTCATACGCTTTGGCATCCGCTTCCGCATTCTGATTCGCAATGGTGAGCTCAATTAACTGTTGCTTGCGCTCTTCCATCGCGGTATTAAACTGGAGCTGCTCCTGTTCCATCTCGTTCTGCTTCTGTTTCACCGAGCGTTCGGCCTGTAATTGGGTTTCCCTAATCTGTTGTTTCTTCGTCTCCACCGCAATCTCGGTATTCAGTTCATTTTCCTTCACGCGGCGTTCCTGCTCAATGGAAGCATTGCGCCGCACATATAAAGCCTCGTCCGCCTGTCTTAAAATTTCTTCCCTCGCCTGTGCCTCCAACGCACGCATCGTTTCCTTATTAGGCAAAATAGCCAAAATGGACAGATTCATCAGCTCTACGCCCAGCTTTTCCAACTCTTCATGCTGTGCGACCTCTCGTTTCATGCTGCTGGCAAGCCGTTCGCTGGATTGAATCGCCTCTTTTAACGGCAACTGCTCCAAATATTTCTTCGTGAGCACTTTTGCTATGGTAATCACCCGCTGATCCAGCTTGTGAGGATCGTCAGACATATATTGATTTTTGCGCAAATTGTACGTGTAATTCAGACTCTGTGTAATTTTGCTGTAATCCATAATGCGATAGCTAAGCTGTCCCTGTACGGTAACCGTCTGATAATCCGCTGTAATCTCTTCAAACATAAACGGCACATCCACCGAAGAAACAGGCAATACAACCACCGAAGTCGTTGGCTCATAATAATAAAAAGATAGGCCCACGCCTTGGCGCTGTACCTTGCCGTTCTTCACTTTCATAACATATTCACTCGGCTGAAACTTTACAAATCGGAATCCAAACATGGCTCATTCCTCGTTTCTTATTAATGTCGTTTTGATATTATCGAAATGATAACAAACGATCTCGATATTGTCAATACGACATTAACAAATTCCGCACGAAAAAGAGACCGAATCATGGATTCGACCTCTTTCTTGTCTACATGTCATTTACTTTCCATTAAATCAAGTTACCGTTTCTAATACAGCTGTTCCATCAATCTCGCTACTGCAACGGCGCCTTGCGCACGATTAGCGGTTTGTTTGGGAGCAAATGTGCTATCAGGCAAGCCATTTAGCACACCGAGTTGCGACATGAATACCACAGCGTCTATGGCATACTCGGCAATGTCTGCTTGATCTCTGAACTTCATCTGACCGGTGTCTACAGTAGCAGAGTTGTTATTACGTTCTGCTGCTTCCATCGCTCGATGTAACATAACACCCATATCCTGTCGGGAGATGTGATCATTCGCACCGAATGTTCCGTCGGCTCTGCCCTGAATAATGTTCATTGCGAGACCTGCGCGAACCGCATCCGCATACCATTGATCTGACTTGACATCTGTCGGTAGTTGGGTAGCCGAAGAATCAGTGAGATTTGTTTTGCCAATCCCTTTAACGAGCATCTGTAAAAATTGGGCACGGGTGAGTTCACCCTGCGGTTCAAAACGTGTGTCACTCATTCCCGCGATGATGCCTTTGCTATAGAGATGTTGAACCTCTTGAATTGCCCAGGCATGTTGCTGCAAGTCGGTTAACGGCACTTCAACATTGGTTATAACGTAACTTCCAGGCTTAGACGGCTTGAATGCCATCGTAGCTGTGCTCTGCTCATACTTCGTATACGTTACAGGATGGAGTTCACCGTTTGTTGAGATGGAGTTGACGACCATGACCGTATGATCTGTTTTGACAGGTTGCACATCGGACAAAAGCACTTCAACCGTCTTGTCAGCCCACTGGATTGACTTGTTATTGAGAAGCATCTGCACATCAACTACAGGATGATTGCCCATATTGGCTCGCTGGGTATCGTTCACTTGCGCAGCTGACCCTTCCGCAACGATAACGTCAAACATAGCTGTGTTCTCGGCAATCGTGAGGGGCAGGGACCGAAGCGGAATCCGAACTGTCGTTTTGCCTGCAACCACCTCAATAGACTGCACTTCCTCTGAACGAACCCATGAAGAGAGCTGACCTGCTGGTACTTGGAACTTCACTGTTTTGGAACTGTCTGGTACATCGGCCACCAGCTTCAATGTACGTTTGCTTGCGTCCATTGATTTCAAAGCCTGAGTAAGCTCAGCCACACTTGGGCGCACCGCATACGCACCATCTCCTGTTGCTGTTCCTTTTACAGTAATAGAACCACTCGCTGTTTCGCTCCCAGGTTTTGGCTGAGGCGTAACTACCGGATTGTTCGTACTTACTGAAGGTGCCGATGACCCGGACGGATTACTTGGCTGAGATGGCTGTCCCGTGCCCGGGTTTGTCGTCTGACGTGCCAGTTGCGCAATGGCCTCCTTCAGAAGTTGATCCACATGAATTAGCTCTTGTTCTGAAGCTTCAACATCCAGAACAAACTGCCGAGCTTGCTCCAACGCTTTACTGAATACACTCCAGCTCGAAGCCGTGTAATCCGTTTGTTTCAATGATTCCGCCGAAGCAACGGTTGATTTCAATACGGTCCTGTCACCCGGAATTGTGCCATATGCCTCAAATTCCATGAATCCAACCCATGTCGGGCCAGCTGTAATGGTTACACGAATATAACGCCCCTCTGTGCCCTCGGGGAGAACATGACTTGGGGATGTAGATACGACAACATCACTGGTGGTATCCACTACGGTCTTGAAATGCTCATTATCATCGGAGACATCTATTCTGTATTTGATCCCACCGCTCCACATCGACATTTCAAGTTTCCGAAGATTGGCAACCTGTCCCAAGTCCACCTTCCACCAAGTATCGTTACCCGGGCCCTGATCCGTTCCCCATGACGTATTTGGATTATCATCAATTGCACCTGACGGGGCGTTGTCTTTACCGCCTCCATTTCCAGCACTACTATATGCAGTAGCGGTTTTACCCGTGGTCAAGGCTTCTAGTTTAACCAGATTTGTAAAAGCTTGTTTTAATGTATCCAGTGCTGCATTTACCTGAGATTGCATCGCATCTGCTTGGTCTCTCACCTGAATAGCAGCCTGTAAAGCTTGCTGTAGAACTGACCAGCTGCGGTGTGTATATGAAGATTCATTTTCCAGCTGCATGAGCTGAATGTACTGGTGCAGTTCTGTTTTATCCACGTCAGACAAGCCCTTAATGGCTGCTTCGAGACGCTCTACCGCTTTATTTGCATCAGTCTGAGTAGCTCGTGAGTTAGCCACAACGGATTTTGCATGTTCCAGTGCTTTACTGAATACGCTCCATGTTGCATCCGACCAGTTATTCCGTTGAATCTTCTCTGCTTCTGCAATTGCCGCTTGAAGTGGCTCCAGTTCTGGTGTAATCACGCCGAGCTGTAACATCACATTTTCCAAAGATGCTGATGCAGCATCGGTTTCCTCTTGACTCACACCACCTGACGTATACGCTTTGGCGTATACCCCTTTAGCTTCAACAATTGCAGGAGCCAGACTGCCCCAGCTTTCTGGTGTAAAATCACTTTCTACAAGCGAGTTTGCTCGTGTCAGTGCCGCTGCGAGCTGCTGCCGATCTGTCGGCATCTGTTCCATTCCTCTTTTGTACACATCGAGTGACCATAACGCTCTTCCTTCATAAGAATGCCCGCCATTCGCTGGATACTCATCGTAATCAAACATGCCCTGGTTCTCCCACGCATCGCCTTCGGATGCAATCCAGCCTACATCTGCCGGAATCCATGCCGGCTCCCAGTAAAAGAAACCTGCACCGCGATTATTCGGTACATTGGCAATCAAATCCATGATGCCAGCGATGGCATCGTATTGACCTTGCACTGTTGCCGGGAATGTGGCTCCACCATGAAAGAGCGCTTGATCCGAACCGATAATATTTCCATGCGCGTCCCCGTTTTTATAAGTGAACGGATAAGACGTTTCAGCTATAATGACATCTTTCCCAAAGGCTGCTGAAACTTCGTTCATCGTTTTCTGCACATCGGCAAATGTCCCGTGCCAGAACGGATAATAGGATAGTCCAATGATGTCATAATCGGAGTCCAGTCCTTGTTTTTTCAACTCCTCAAAATACCATTTGAATGTCTCTGCCTTGCCACCTTCAGCCAGATGAATCATGATCTTCGCCCGATCAGCTGCATTAACGTTTCCTTCAACTGCGCGAACCCCATTAATTCCCTGCTTTAGCAAAGCTGCATTTTCCTCAAAATTCACATCGCTGCTTAATCCATTGAGAAGACCACTGTTGATCTCGTTACCAATCTGCACCATATCCGGCATGGCTCCTGCCTTCTTCAGATCTCCAACGACTTCAACCGTATAATCATACACCGCTTGCTTAAGCTCTTCGAAACTTAACTTTTCCCACGCTTTCGGTCTGAGCTGTTGACCCGGGTGTGCCCACTCATCGGAGTAATGGAAATCCAGCAGCACCTTTAACCCTTTTTGCTTCGCGCGTACGGCCATGGTGATGACGTCAGCTTTATCGTTATAGCCGCCTGATTTTTGTGGGTCATTCCACAACCGCAGACGTACATAATTGACACCTCGATCTTTGAGAATATCAAGCAAGTCCCGCTCGGTGCCGTTGCTATCCAGATACTTCCCACCCTTAGCTTCAATCGCCGTAAGAGTCGAAATATCAACGCCTCTGACATAATCAGAACGATAACCTTGTACAACAACCGTCGCTTCAGGCTTTTTCTCAGTTCCATATACCGCACCCGTTACAGAGAATGAACCTGATTTTTCATATTTCGTTGGATCAATGCTGTCCCATGTGACAGGAACGAGACCCGACTTATTATTCGTAAAATTGGCTTTGACTTCTGCCGGCAGAACCGGCGCACTTCGTGGAAGTGTGCTCACTTGAACGGAATCAAAATGGGTAATATTAGCCGGTTCCATGCCCTCCGATTCTCCCCACACTTTAAACTCCAATATTTGTGGCCACGCTCCGCCCTCTTTATAAAAGGCTATGTTGAGCTTAATGTATCGTACATTATTTTGTTGAAATGTCAGATCAGCAATCTGTTTCGCATCTGCATTATCACTTTGATCCGTAACGGTAGACCAATGCTGCTGGTCAGCAGACGTTTCAACCGTATACTTCACTACTGTACTGTCTCTCCATGTTATTTCCGCTCCGGATAGATTGTACGTTTCACCCAGATCTATGATGACCCACTCCGGTTTTTCAGCAGTTACTCCCGTTTCTGTACTCCAATAGGTGCTCGCATCCCCATCTACCAGATGCGTTTTATCGCCTCCCCATCTTTTTTCATCCGAACTCACCGTTACCGTTTTGTTCAGCGCGATATTATTTTTTGCCGCCTCTGCGGGCCTGGCGATCAGACCCAGATCACAGAATAACAACAACAAAACAAGACAGCCGCTTATGTACCTTTTGTTCACCCTTGATCTCCCCTTCTTCTGTTTGTTTATGCTTGGATCAATGAATGTCATGAATCCTCCCCATTGTAAGCGCTTCACGATCCTTAGCAACACGGCATTATGCAAAGGAAACAGCAGTTATTTTAACAATGTCGACTTTTCTAAACATAATCCAGCCTAGCGTAATCCTTATTTTCCAGCCTCAGGGAGATGAACAGGTGTATTCTTTTTCCGGCAAAAGCTTACCAAAAGCAAAAAATCTGTTTGCCCGCCTGGAGGCGGAACACAACAGATTTAGTGGCTTACTATATTAAAATCGTTTAATAGAATTGTTTACTAGAATATTTCAATAGAATAGTTTAAATCCATCTATTATTTTGCCAGCTTCAGCTCAAGACGAACCTGGATGTCATTTTCAGTAGAAAGTACAACCGAGTGTGGATTTTTCATGCCAAAATCTTCGAATGTAACCATCGTTGTGCCGGACAGCAGCACTTCATTATTTTGATAAGCCGCTTTAGCGTCAAACGTAACTTCCTTTTCAATACCTCTTACGGTAAGTGTGCCTTTCATTTTCAAATCAGCCGTCTGTCCTTCTGTCCATTCGGAAGGCATACCTTCAAATGAAGTGGCTTTGAATGTTGCTTGCGGATGTTTAGCCATATCGAAGAAGTCTGCACTTTTCACATGCTCGTCGCGCTGTCCATTACCGGAATCAATGCCGTTTACCTCGATTGTTCCATCTGCTTTCGACTGGGCCGGGTCATTCACATTAATCGTCCATTTCCCGCTAACCTGCTCGTCCACAAAATTTACGGTTTCTTGTGAAGTGGTTACTGAGAAATATACTTTCGACCCCTGACTGATATTCCAGTCTCCGTTCAGCTGGTCTGCTCCAACCTTTTTATTTTCCACTGCTTTGCCCGTGCCGCTATCTGCAGCTGTAGTGGATGCAGCCGCGTTTGCTGGAAGCACCTGTTCAATCTCAACATTGTTACCCAAGTAACTATTTGCAAAGTAATAACCGCCCCCACCAATGATGGCTACTGCTGCTACCCCTGTAATAATCCACGTTTTGGCCTTTTTACTCATCTCTATTATTCCTCCAGTACAGTATGGTTTCGTTACCTCTTGATATGGATAGTAACAGTCCAATGTGTCAGGAAGAAGTCAAGATGAAATTCTTTTTCATTTTTTTTCAAAATGTGAAAACAGGATTGGCTTTATGTCCCGCCTCATGTAAAATCAGTACACAAGCTTGTCTGTGAAAGGAGAACACCCTGTTTGAAATCTGTACTCATCGTAGAGGATGAGCAAGCAATCGCACGCGTTCTGGCTGCTTATCTGAGAAAAGCTGAATTTGAAGTTCATCATGCAGCGGATGGCAAGACTGCTTTAACCCTTTTTGATTCCGAAAATCCTTCTATCGTATTACTCGATGTTATGCTACCCGGAATGGATGGATGGGATCTGTTACGAATTATTCGGGAAAAGAGTGCTTGTCCCGTCATTATGTTAACTGCACTGGACGATATTACAGATCGGCTTAACGGTCTGAATGCTGGTGCTGACGATTATATGAGCAAACCGTTTGTACCTGAAGAAGTGGTTGCACGCGTGAACGCTGTACTGCGGCGGAACCCGCACTGGACTTCCGGAGGGCAGGACAAGCGTTCTTTTGGCAATCTGGTCATTGACCTTGCGGCTAAGCAAGTGCTACTGAACGGTGCGGAGGTCGCACTTACACCACGTGACCTGTCTCTACTGATTTTTCTATCCGAGTATCCCAACCGCACATTCACTAGAGATCATCTGATTGAACAAGTCTGGGGACTCGATTATGAAGGCAGTGATCGTGCTGTAGATCTATCGATCAAACGACTGCGTCAGGCACTCTCTCACTGGACAACAGACACAGGAGAAATCCGGACGTTGCGAGGAATGGGGTATCAATTTTGGATCGCCAACTAACATCAACCAAACCCAAACGAACAACATCTATTTTGTCACATTGGACACTACGTTACTTTCTGATTTTATGTATCGGCTTCTCCGTGATTGCCGCGGGTGCGCTGTACTGGATACGAACAACATCGATTGAGAAAAGTTTGAAAACGGCTGAGCTACTCGGTTGGGAGATTGCTGATCGAGTAGCAGTGAAGGATCATAAGCTTCAGGTACCACCTGATCTGAATACGATCGTAAGCAGCCGGGAGAAGCTGTTTAATACCGATAACTATTTTTGCGTCATGGTGCTCGACAATAACAACAAACTGATTTTCTCCCAGCCAAAAATGCAACAAGAGGATGTTTATTACCGACTGTCCGATGATTTTCTTGAACCGCGTAACAGCAAGTATGCTGGTGTAACGGTAGATATTGCTGACGGGAATCAAACGATTGGCAAAGTATGGGTCATGCAATCCAAACAATCTATCACCTTCGGTCCTGAAACGGTCTGGCTCGTCGCATTGATTTTTGGAGGCCTTATTCTCTGCGGCTGGTTCACGATTTATCTCCTGTCGAGCAAACTATCTAGACCGATTCGTCAGGTCGCTTACGCGGCAGAACAGATCCGCGGTGGAAATTATGATGTAAACCTAGATATTAAAACACGTGAACGGGAAATGAACGAACTTGTAGGTTCTTTTGGGGATATGGCAACCCGTCTGCGTCAACTCGAAGAATGGCGTGCACTCTCTCTCGCAGGCGTTAGTCATGAGCTCAAAACGCCTGTCACCTCGATCAAAGGATTGGTGATGGCTGTTCGCGATGATGTCGTCAGTCCGCAGGAAGGCAAAGAGTTTCTGGATATTGCTCTGAAAGAATCAGAACGCATGGAACGAATGATTGCGGATCTGCTGGATTATAATGCCATGACCGCTGGAAGTGTTGCTGTTCGTAAGGAACGTACCGACCTGAAGTTGCTTGTAGGTGAGATCATTTACCAATGGAAAATTGCCTATGAAGAACACATGCCAGAAGTTCAGCTTCATGCGCCGTCAGACGCATTATACGTGATGGGTGATGCACTCCGGATCCAACAGATTATTGTAAATTTGCTTAACAATGGACTGCATGCCACAATACCTGGCCAACAAGCCCTCTTCCAGATGCATTTAAGCGTAGAGGAAGACATGTTACATGTCGATGTGCAGGACAACGGCACGGGAATTTCCATAGAGGATCAGCGTAACATATTCGAACGATTCTATCGGGGAGAGTTGAAAAAACGCCGTAATCGTGGCTTGGGTCTCGGTTTAACATACAGCCGTCTTCTTGCACAGGAGCAAGGTGGTACGTTAACCCTCGTTTCCAGCAGTCCAGATGGAAGTACGTTTAGATTAAGCTTGCCACGCTGGATTGCTCAGCAGGAAACATCTATTCCAGAGAAAACCTATCGTTCACCTGTCAAAGCCAAATCAGCATTGTAATAAAAAGGCCCGGTATTCCTTAAAAAAAGAAAGCCGGGCTTTCATTATTCGCCGAGGTACTGACTTCACCTCTACCCTTGTAGCACTCGGGGTCTGTATTCCTCGTAAGCATCAGAGATCAACTGCCTGTGCAGAGCACTGTTTCCAATAATAGCTTTACGCTTTGCTTTTAACACAATCTGCTCCACATCAGCATAGCTGCAGCCAGCCAGACGTTCACAGATATAATCCTCCAGCCTGTGCTCCTGTTCAAACGTTCCAACCAGTTTGCTAATATACAGTCTGCGGCTATCTTCATCTGGCATCGCGTACGTCATCTTGGTATCAAATCGGCGCCAGATCGCATGATCAAGCTGTGTCTCCAGATTCGTGGCAGCAATCAGAATGCTGTCCCCTTCGAATTCATCCAAACATTGCAAAAGGGTATTCACCACCCTGGCCATCTCTTTTACCTCGTCGTTACTTTCCCTTGTCCGGCCAATGGCATCAAATTCATCAAGAAACAATACGCAAGGATTAAGGCGAGCATATTCAAACAACTTGCGTACGTTACTTCCCGTTTCTCCCAAGTGACTGTGAATAAGGGCATCCAGCCTGACCAGTACAAGAGGCAGTTCCAATCTCTGAGCCAGATATGACGCGGTTAACGTTTTCCCTGTGCCGGGAGGGCCAAACATGACCATTTTATTAGGGATGGATACATCATGTTCCCTGAACTTTTCTTTCATGCCCAGAATGGTAATGAACTCTTCGACAATGCGTTCATTTTCCTCCGAGAAGACAATATGTTGTGCTTTTCGTTTACATTCCTTCGGCGTGTAGAATGCCGCCATATCGATTCCTTTTGCACGAGGGATGCGGTTTGCGTGATTCATTTTACTCATGTGTATATGTAGCTCCTTCAAAAAAGATAGTCATTCGTATCGTCGTTATTTATTGTTAAAGATTTTGTTGTTGCGGACTGCTTGCTAATTAATCGTAATTTTTACTATTAAATAATAACATACAGATGCCTCTTTGCAAAGATCAGACTCCTGATCTGCATCCGTATGTCTACTGAGCCGCCATTCAGTTGCATGGGAAAGCAAAATTTGCTATTCTGAAAGTGCATCGTTGTGTATAACACAAAAAAGCCCTCCAAATTCATGAGAGCGTAAAAATTGTTCCAGATTCTCAAGCGGCAACTTGCGAATCCGGATCTTTATACCAACGAATGTAAATCCAACTAAAAGTGAGGTTAACAATCATGGCAAAAGACGTATTGTGTGAAGTGAACTCCTGTCGTCACTGGGCTCAAGAAAACAAATGTAATGCTTCTTCCATCTATATCGTGAGCCATGCTTCCAAAGAAGCAAGCGAGTCTGCTGAAACAGACTGCAAAACGTTTGAAGTTAAATAAAAAGATCTGTTTCATTCCAAGGAGCCCACTCGGGTTCCTTTTTCTTTGTTTATTGTAGCAAGAATGATAATTATTATCAAGCCCTCGATGCAAATTTTTCACCCCATGGTCCGTAGCACATTAGACAACAGCTTCACGTAGTATAGGATAGAAATAAATGTGCTCATGAACCATGACCAAGAGGTGAAGAACTATGCCCGCTAAAACCGGCATGCAGTATTGTGAACGAATTAACGCCCAGACCGTACCCTGCTGGTATAAAGGAGAACTGCTTACTGCTAAACGCTCCGAGCACATCGCCTTCTCCGGTTTGATGAAAACTCAAATGAATATGTATGACCTGCAGTATGACCCTCAGCTTACAGAACTTATGACGTATCCTTCTCCTACCGATGGAAAGCCTGTAGGAATGTCCTTCCTGCCTCCAACCAGCGTCAACGATCTCCGCAAACGCCGTGAAGCGATGACGATATGGGCTCAGACTCATCACGGTTTTCTGGGACGCTCACCCGATTACATGAACACAGCGATGATGGCGTTTTTTACCGCTGCCGACTTGTTGAACGATCTTTCCCCACAATATGCTGAAAATCTGAGAAATTACTACGCCTATTGTCGTGATCATGACATCACACTATCCCATGCCTTTATTCAGCCACATGCCAGTAAAATTTCAGGAGAGATGGATGCTACTGAAGATGCCATCGCTGCCAAGGTTGTTGATCGGACTGATGAAGGACTCATTATAAACGGTGCATTTATGATGGCCACACAGGCTGCTACTTCAGATGAAATTTTTGTCTATCCGTCACCTTCTCCTGCACCTTTTGATGATGAAAATCCATTTGCTTTTTCGTTTGCAGTTCCTAATGATCTGCCTGGCATCACTCTGATCTGCCGAGATACGTATGCAGCTGAATCCAACTACAATTACCCCTTAAGCTCCAGATATGAGGAGATGGACAATATCGTCATCTTTGACCACGTGCTTGTGCCGCATAACCGCATTTTTTTTGCAGGTCATGAACAGATGTCTTCGACTCTTTTCAGCGGCAGTAACTTCCATATCCATGCGGGGCATCAGGTGTTATGTCGTTATATTGCCAAAACCGAATTTATGCTCGGCACCATTCAACTATTAACCGATACGCTTGATCTGTCGAACGAGGCGCATGTTTTAGAAAAAACTGCACGTGTTCTCGCAGGTCTTGAATCCTTAAAAGCACTTGCTCTAGCTGCTGAGGCAGGCGCAATACCGGACGGACGAGGATATATCCTGCCAGCGCCTAAACCGCTTATGGCTGCCAATCTTCTCTATCCGAAACTGTATCCTGAAATGATCGAGACATTGCAGTTGCTCAGTTCCAGCGGCATGATCATGGTTCTACAGGAAGAGGATTTCCAGTCCGGAACAGCTGACTCTTTAAACGTCTACCTCAAAGGCTCCGACATGGAATCCAAAGAACGAAACGCACTGTTTCGCCTGATCTGGGAACTTGGTGCAGGTTCATTTGGAGGCAGACAGACTCAGTTTGAACGATTTTTCTTTGGTAACAACATTACCGTTTCAAATCGCTTATATAAAGCCAGTTCTCAAGATCATTCTCAGCGAGAACGTGTTCGTCAGTTCCTCGGAAACCTTGCACGGTAACATTCACTGAATCAAATATCCGTAAGCGCACCCCGGCAACGCAGCTGTCAGGCTCGTTGCCCTTCACACCAAATGGTCATATACCGTCATGAGTTCTGAAGCTGGTCTACCTGTTGCCACACTGGGTAATCCACACTGCTCACCGTAACCGATGTGAAATACGCCGAGCACCCTTTCGCTCGATGTAAGTCCCATCAAGTTCATGAATACGGGATGTTGCTGATAATCATTCATCTTCCAGACGGCGTGTACCCCATGTTCAGCAGCCAGAATAGAGAATCGTTTACTCCATGCCTTCGCAGGCAAAACATGATCCTCTGGAGAATTGCCGGGGGCAACCACCACCAAATGAGCTGGGATCGCTTCCGTGTATTGATACGCAGCCCAGCTCCCGTGAGAATCTGCAAGATGAGGCGGATAGCTCTGTCTTACAGCTTCCATATAGAGCTGTCGCCCTTCACCGGAAAACAGCATAAAACGCCAGGGCGCTGGACTCATAACATATAATGATGGATCAGCTTCATCCAGCAGCTTTCTTATGACAGCTTGAGGTACAGGCATGGAGCTGAACTCACATGTTCCTGCTCTTCTTTTTCCATTACCGATATCTTGCCTGAATAACGTCGTCACCTGTATTCCCTCCTCCGAAATAAGTGCTATCAACAGCTTCGAGTGTCACATCAACCATGTTTTTTGTGGCTTCGTCCTTTCCGTTCTCCAACGGTCCACTTCTTCATGCACACGGATCTTATCCTTTGAGGTAAAGTGCTCTGATTCTTGCTCTTCGGCAATGGGAATACTGTCCCGAATAAGACGGATATAATCCATCGAACGCTGTAATGATTGGCGACCTGGTATATACCTGATCTTCCGCCCTTCCAGCAGACAGTAAATTTCAATCATACCTGGCAACTTGCCAAATGCTTCCCAGCAAAACACGCTGACCATATGTTGAAAGGCTTCCACAACGTTGGCATCATGAACCACCATATATTTCTGAACAAGCAGTGCATCCCAGCCTTCCGGTTGCCAAGCCGCCTGAAAGATGACGGATAAAGATATCTGTAAAGAAGGTACTTCTGTTTTCCATTGTTCGAACAAGATCGCAGGCCGCTTTAAGTCATCATTCGCTGCAATGGCCAGTGACAGTTCATCAATCATTTTCTGCTTCACATCCCAATAATGAAGAACGGAATCAAAACCGTCCGTTTTTCTAGGCCACCATTTTTCGAGTACATATTGAATCGGGATTTCTTTGCGTACGTCAGGGTCCACACTGTAAAAATGATTAATGGCATGACTCACCGCATATTGCACACGATGTCTCCATTGTAGCGCTGGACGTTGCTCAGCCGAAGGTTCAGGGCGGATAAACCGGTGCGGGCTACGCAACATCTCTTCCAGCTTATAGTCCTCAAGCAAACGTTCAGGGAGCCCATCGCTCCCCTGAGCCTTTGCTGTATAGGCATCACGCTGTAACATTTCGATCAGGATATCTCCGCACCAGCAGTAACAAAACGTCTGCCGAAATCCCGGCATGATTCTTTTTCCTGCTCGAGCGGACTGTATTCAATTTTCAACATCTCTGGTGATACTTCCGCCCCACGTTCCTTCAGCTTCTCCGCTGTTAGATCAACTGCTCCGCAAAATTGTTCATAGGACGTATCTCCGCTTCCGAAGACAGCCGCTCTCTTTCCATGTAAATCAAGCTCATCCAGTTCTTCATAGAAGTCCAGAAATTCATCCGGCAGTTCACCATCTCCCCATGTGTACACACCAATCATAAAGCCCTCATAATTCAAAACTTCTGCGGCATTAAAGTCGGTTACGGATTTCAAGTCAGCTTCATAACCACTTGCTGTAATGCCTTCCACAATGAGTTCCGCAATCTCTTCTGTGTTCCCTGTCATACTGGCATACGCCACTAACCATTTAGCCATCTATTGTCCCCCACTTTGGTTTCGTTATATGGATTGAATTCCCTTAAAATACGTTTCGCATAGATTGCATATTGCAATATCAAAATCATAAGTGATAATGATTATCATTGTCAAATTAATTTTATTCAGATCTTCATTTTATGTTATGTCGAAATTCGTCTGCACATTGCCTTAATCCCCTGAGGCTAACTGGCGTACAGCCCCTTTTTTGTTGTACAATAGTATCCAAATGAATTTTGAAGGATGGATAAACCACTATGTACGTAGCTAAGAACTGGAAAGACTATGAAGTAATCGATACGGGAGGCGGCGAGAAGCTGGAGCGCTGGGGAGATGTCATCTTGCGCAGACCTGATCCACAGATTATCTGGCCGCTTGAACAAGAAACCCATGAATGGCGCCAAGCTCACGGTCACTATCACCGCAGCTCTTCTGGCGGCGGAAACTGGGATATGAAAAAGCCCATTCCTGAACGCTGGACGATTGGATATGAAAACCTGAAATTCCATATTAAACCGACAAGCTTCAAACACACCGGATTGTTCCCCGAACAAGCTGCCAACTGGAGCTGGATGATGGATAAAATTTCGAATGCAGGACGCCCCATCTCTGTCTTGAATCTATTCGCCTACACCGGCGGAGCAACCGTAGCAGCGGCTTACGCTGGCGCTTCTGTTGTACACTGTGATGCAGCGAAAGGTATGGTCCAATGGGCGAAAGAAAATGTGCAATTGTCCGGACTTGCTGATCGACCTGTTCGTTTCATCACCGATGATGTGTTCAAATTTGTACAGCGCGAGCAGCGCCGTGGTAACAAATACGATGCGATTATTATGGACCCTCCTTCTTATGGACGTGGCCCGAACGGTGAAACATGGAAACTGGAGGAAAACCTCTATCCTTTCCTGAAATCCTGTATGACGATTCTTTCGGATAATCCGTTGTTTATGCTGGTGAACTCTTATACCACAGGTATCTCTTCAACGGTATTACGAAACATGCTGACGATGACGATGTCTGCCAAATATGGTGGAGAGATTACTGCCGGAGAAATCGGATTGCCGATTACACGCAGCGGTCTCGATCTGCCTTGCGGTATTTTGGGCCGCTGGGAGTCCTGATTATGTCTCATGATGTGCACAAAACTGGAGATATCGAGATCCTTTATGAGGATAATCATCTGTTAGGCATCACAAAACCGGTGAATGTCCCTACGCAGGAAGATGCTTCCGGTGATCCGGATCTGCTCACTTTACTCAAACAGGATCTGAAAGAACGTTATAATAAACCTGGCAATGTATATCTGGGACTGGTGCATCGTCTGGATCGCCCGGTTGGAGGTGCCATGATCTTTGCCAAAACCTCCAAAGCGGCTTCCCGATTGTCCGAAACCGTGCGTGGACGTCATTTCCGTAAAATCTATGCAGCTGTTGTTCATGGCAAGTTGCCAGCACGTCAGGGCACGTTGAAGCACACGCTGCTAAAAGACAGCAAAACAAACACCGTAACCGCTGTACCCAAAGGTACGCCTGGCGGTAAAGATGCGGTTCTAGACTACGAGGTCGTCGGAGAAACCGATCGTTACAGCCTTGTGCATATCGAGCTTCATACAGGTCGATCCCATCAGATACGTGTGCAGATGAAAGAAGCCGGCTGTCCACTATTCGGAGATCAGAAATATGGCGCCAAAATAAACAAACCGGGGCAACAGATCGCGTTATGGTCTGTCATTGCTGCACTCCCCCATCCTGTCACCAAAGATGAAGTTATGCTGCAATCCCTGCCTGCACGAGAATTTCCTTGGGCTGAATGGCCTTTGGATATATACGAAAAAGCTTTCACATTGAAGATATAAACTGCATATAAGCAGATTGGATCAACTAGAAGCAGTAGCTTTCTGCACCTGTAACGTGTCGTTCGGATGCTACATCCGGGCGACACTTTTTTAATCGAAAAATCATATAACAACTCTTTCTATCTGCGTTCAATATTTTAATCTTCTAAGACAGGAGCCGATATTCATGACCCCGTTCACACAGCAGGTTGTCGCCATTATTGCTGCGATCCCTGAAGGAAAGGTAATGACGTACGGACAGATTGCAGCCTGCGCTGGGAGCCCAAGGGCGGCAAGACAGGTCGTTCGTATTCTGCACTCTATGAGCCGGAAGGAACGCTTACCCTGGCATCGGGTCGTCAATGCGAAAGGACAAATTGCCATAACCGATGAAGAATCACGGATGATGCAGGAAACCGAGCTTGTCAGTGAAGGTGTGGAATTCCAGCTGGATGGGAGCATTGATCTCCAACGTTTCGGTTATGAACCTGATCCAGATTGGTTACTGCATGATGTGACTTCAATTAAAGATGAAAATGAATGACAGTATATTCTTTCGTTTGCTTAGTGATATGTCATCTGTAAAACAAAAAAAGAGAACTCTCGTTGCCGTAGAAGATGTGTCCTACTGGCAGCCTGAGAGTTCTCTTTTCTTATTTATTCGTTATAGATTTCAAGTCTAATTTTAAGCTGTTGCTACTTTTTTGGCTTTTTCTTTCTCTGCGTTTACCGGCTCGGTAGCTGGTTTGGTTTTCTGAATGAAGAAAGCCATAATCAGCGCTGCAATTGTCATAAAGGTGGCTACCGTAAAGGCATAGTTGACACCATAGATGGTTGCATCTGCTGTAGCAGCCAGCACCGCTGTTTTATTGTTCGGGTCAATTGTACCCGTAGCCATCGTTTCCGCCAGATGCGACTTGAGCTTGCTACTCATGATCGTTACGAGAATCGCTGTACCAATCGCACCTGCCACTGTACGCAGTGTGTTCGACATCGCTGTACCATGAGCATTAAGTCGTTGAGGCAACTGATTCAGACCAGCCGTCTGAATCGGCATCATCAGCATCGACATACCAAACATACGAGCAGTGTAGATAAACATCATATATCCATACGTGGTGTCAATGGCCAAACGGCTGAGTCCCCATGTGGTAACCGCTGTAATAGCCAGACCCGTAACGGAGAGCCAGCGTGCACCGACTTTATCGAAGATGCGACCTGTAATCGGAGACATAATTCCCATTAGGATGGCACCTGGCATCATGAGCAAGCCGGATTCAATCGGTGAGAACCCACGGATATTTTGCAGAAAGATTGGGAGCAAGATCATGCCTGCAAACATCGCCATCGTAACAAGCATATTAATAATGGTTGTTAAGGTATACATGTTGTATTTGAAAATGCGGAACTCCAAAAGCGGATGATCCGTCGTCAACTGACGAATAACGAACAGAATCAGGGAAATAGCGCCAACGACGAGGCAGCTGATGACAACAGCACTTCCCCATCCGTCTGTACCCGCATCACTGAAACCATACAGCAAGCTACCGAATCCAAGTGTGGATAGAATTACGCCAACAGAGTCCAGTTTCGGCTTGGATTGACGTGTTACGTTTTTGACAAAAGCAATACCAATCGCTGTCGCGATCACGGAGAATGGCAGAATGATGTAGAATAACAATCTCCAGGAATAGTGCTCGACGATATAACCGGATAACGTAGGCCCAATCGCTGGTGCGAGGATCATCGCGATCCCCATCGTACCCATCGCCTGTCCACGCTTCTCAATCGGGAAAATCGTCAGAAATACAACGGTCATCAGCGGCATCAGAATACCGGCACCTGCAGCTTGAATAACACGGCCGACCATAAGAATCGAGAAGTTCGGACTTAGTCCGCAGACTAGCGTACCGATCGTAAATAAGGTCATAGCTGTTATGAAAATTTGCCGTGTTGAAAATTTGGCAATCAAGTATGCCGTAACCGGGATTAACACCCCGTTGACAAGCATGTAACCCGTCGTAAGCCACTGGGCTTTGTTCGGCCCGATGCCGAGATCCTCCATAATTTTAGGAAGAGCCACGTTCATCAGGGTCTGGTTCAAAAATGCCACAAAGGCACCAATTAACAAGGCCGCTACAATGGGGCCTTTCTTGATGTTGTCCATCGCAGAGGACGGAGCTGTAGCAGTTGTTGTGCTCATAAGTTGTTCATCTCTCTTCCTTGTAACTTTTCAATCATCAGACTATGAATGCGAAGCAGGTGCTCTAGATCTTCCTTCGAAATATCCAGTATAGGTGATACACGCTCCATCCAGAGCTGTTGTGTCTCCTGTTGAGCCTTTTCCCCTTTGGCTGTAATCTGTAGTACCACAGAACGGCGATCTGCATCAGATCGTGTCCGTACGATGTACTCGCCTTTCACGAGACGTTCTACTACAGCGCTCATCGAACTACTACCCATATGGCACAGATCAGCAATCTCGTTAATGCCAAGTGCAGGTCGCTCCTTAAGGATGGATAACACCATAAACTGGATCGAAGTGAGCTCGATCTCCTTGTTTTCATTCCAGAATGCCCGGAAAAGCATCTGATTCACTTGTCGAAATGAGTTGATAATGTAAAATACCTCGTACGTATCCGTCATTGTTTCACCCTTTTACTTATGGAATATAATATTTCGTACACGAAATATCAGGGGAACAATTACTTATTATAACAAAAATATTTACATAGTCAACTCTTTACATATGATTTCAAGAAAATAATATTAAGACATATTATATTTGATATATACATTATATAAGCAAGCCCAATAGCAGCTAATCAGTTTGGTTGTAGCTTTTCCCTCAGTGATAAGATTATGCACCGTAGTCTAGACCTTCGATGTTGATGTTCTTGTCATCATGTAAAATAAAAAAACCTCCATTCCACTTTAGGTGAAATAGAGGTTGGATACGGTTAATAAGTTTGAACATAAGATCAGTTTTAGCTTTTGATTAATATACACGCTCTAGATAAACAAATTATGATTTGCATGATCCGCTTGTCCGAGATAATAACCCACACCGCCAATGACAGCCTGATCGATCAATTCCTCACGTTGTATGCCCATCAGATCCATCGACATCTGACAAGCTACGATCTCAACCCCTTGAGCGATAGCCGATTGCATGAGTTGTTCCAGCGAAGCTACGTTATTTTTTTTCATTAACCCTCGGATCATTTTCGGTCCTGCACCAAACATATTCATCCTGGAGAGTCCCAGCTTCAGGCTGTTGCTTGGTAACATGAAGTCAAACATACGGGCCATGCCTGTTTTGACCGGTGCTCGTTGCATCTCTTGTTTTCGAATGATATTCAAACCCCAGAAGGTGAAAAACATCGTTACTTTACGCCCGCTGGCTGCTGCTCCATTAGCAATAATGAAGGAGGCGATGGCCTTATCGAGTTCACCACTAAATACGACCATTGTACTTGCTTTTTCAAGTTGCATTGAACCGCTTGTGACAGGCGAAGTATTCTTGGCCAGAACGGCCTCGATTACCCCGCCCTTATCCCGCTCCAGCTTGAGTACGTCAGACCCCGACATGGTTGCCCAAGCCTTCACATCCTCATAAAATCCTGGATCTGAAGCTTTGACCCGTAGGGTCTGTCCGTCTGCCAACTGATCCATTTTTTGTTTAACCTCGATTAGCGGGCCAGGGCAACTCAAACCACATACATTCAGTTCATTATCAATATGGAGCTCCCTAGATGCATCTTCTCCTGATCCTTTGTTTTCATTTGCATTCCCATTCATCAAAATTCTCCCTTGCTCTTTTTGGGGTTCTACGCCTGCAGGTTTGAATTGTGCCTGACGATACGTCTTGTAACCCCCGCTTAAATTCTTCACCTGATAGCCATGCTGACGTAGAATTTGTGTAGCGGTATAACCACGAAGTCCAACCTGACAATAAACCCAGATTTCTTTGGTTACATCCAGCTCTCCAAGCCGCTGACGAAGCTCATCCACCGGAATGGATAGAGACCCGGGAATGTTACCGTTACGGTGTTCCAGATCACTCCGAACATCCACTAATACGGACTGGGCAGCGTCACGTTCTGCAAGTTGATCATACGTGTAGGAATGCACTCGTTCGCCCAAGATGTTCTCGGCAGCATATCCGACCATATTAACCGGGTCTTTTGCAGAAGAGTATGGCGGTGCATAACTGAGTTCCAGTTCCGTAAGATCTCGTACATTTCCCCCGAAGTGAATCGCCACTGCAATATCATCAATTCGTTTGTCCACACCTTCATAACCAACAGCTTGTGCACCTAGAATCTTCCCATCCGGAGCAAAGAGTAATTTCAACGTAACTGCACTAGAACCAGGATAATAGGAAGCATGAGATGCAGGGTGTACGATAACACTTCGATAGTCTTTCTGCATTCGTTTCAGCGTTTTTTCATTAGTGCCCGTAGATGCTCCTGTCATACCAAACACTTTGATAATCGATGTACCCTGAGTGCCTTTATAGGTGGTGGGAAGACCGGCAATCTGATCCGCTACGATCCGTCCCTGTTTGTTGGCAGGACCGGCAAGGGGAATTGCTGTCTGTGTGCCATGAATGTAATCCTTCACTTCGATGGCATCGCCCACGGCATAAATATGCGGAACACTGCTCTCCATTTTGTCATTGACTATGATGTGTCCACGCGAACCGAGTGCTACGCCACTGTCCTGCAAAAATGAGGTGTCGGGTATAACCCCAATGGCCAGAATGACCATATCTGCAGATAATATTTTGCCATCGGACAATTCCACACCAATACCTTGATCTAACGTACGGAAGCCTTGAACCCGCTGTGAAAATAAAAGATTTACTCCATTTTGCTCCATCTCTTGAGCTAGCATAGCTGCCAATTCCGGATCAAACGGGGTTAACAGCTGATCATTCCCCTCAATCAAAGTTACATCCAGTCCAGCTTCTTTCAAATTTTCAGCCATCTCTACACCGATAAACCCACCGCCAATGACAATCGAAGTACGGTTGTTATCAGAACTTATCTGTTCTTTGATTCGATCAATATCAGGAATGTTCCTCACGGTATATATCAATGGATTCTCTTTGCCGGGCAGATCGGGCACAAGTGGACGAGCACCAGGTGACAAAATTAATTCATCATAGTTTTCCTCGTATAAACCACGCTCGGCACTACGTACCTGCACGGTTCGTTTACTTGGATCAACAGCGATAACCTCACTTTGTGTACGAACATCGATATTGAAACGATCCTCCATACCCTTCGGTGTCTGTACGAGCAGTCGCCCCCGTTCTTCAATCGTACCTCCAATGTAATAAGGCAATCCGCAATTGGCAAATGAGATATATGGGCCTTTTTCAAACATAATAATCTCGGCATGTTCGTCTAGACGACGGAGGCGTGCAGCAGCAGATGCACCGCCTGCTACGCCCCCCACGATTAACACTTTTTTAGGTTTATTCATCTTCGCAACCATCCTCTTTAAATAAAATCATGACTAACTGCTCCGCGCGTGAGTCAGCCAGTACGTAATTGACTTCAAGGCCATTTCGCTCTGTAGCAACAATACCCGCACTGCGAAGCTTCTGCAGATGCTGTGACACCGTCGACTGCGGGAGATCCAGACATTCCTGCATATATGAAACATTACATTTTTTTTTGCGCATCAAACCACGAACGATACATAAACGTACGGGATGAGACAGCGCTTTAAGAAACTCTGCTGGCTCGTCAAACTGTTTTAATTGATTCCGATCGAACGCAGGCAACTCCAAAATGATTCCTCCTCAAACGTTATAACGTAATATTACGATATAGTGATTTAATTGTCAATGTGTATTCTTTACAAATCATACTCAATAACGAATTTAGTTTCAGTCTTATTGGCTGTACATAAGAAAGTTTCAAATAAACAAGACAAAATAAAAAGACAAAAGCATACACCTGGCCCTAATGACCAGAAGTATGCTTATTTATGATCATTGCATTATTCGTTTTGTTTTTTAACATCATCAGATTATTTACTACACTCATTTCACGATCAGATTTTGCTCGTTTAACCTGAACTCGTTAAGGCAGGCTCTTTCGCATTCGTTTTGGGTGCAGTCATTTTCCCAAGCAGATATACAAGCAATTGTTGATTGTGCATCGAGATGTTGCTCAGTACGGAATTCATAAACTCATTGCGGATCGTGATACCGCGCGTGGTTTCCATTCTGCCCTTATCGGATAATGAAACCCACACAATCCGCCTGTCCTGATCATCACGAACTCTGCATATGAGGCCATTTTTCTCCATTCGATCCAATAACATCGTTACTGCAGCAGGTGTTGTCGCAAGAAATGGAATCAAATCAGATGGTTTCATCTTTGCATGATCTTCGAGCACCTCAAGTACCGCAAGCTGTGCCTCTGTTAACGAAGGGGCTAATTCCTGATCCATATGCAGTTTATAATCTTTGGTTAATCTGGACCAGCATTTAGCAAAATCGGAATTATACATCGAACATCACTCCTCCTGCAACGGATAATCATTTCATTTGCTTAAGTTTTCGCGCTTCAAAGCCGCATTCCTGCTGCATTTTTTCAATTTCCCAGCGATCGACTGTAATCGACGAAGGTTGTTAAACTTCGCTTGATGATGCACTTCTCATCCGCCCAAGAACAACAAAAAAAGACTCTTCACCCGACAGAATCAGCACTGCCAGCGAAGAGTCTTTTATCTTTTTTAGGAGGTTGTCCCCGGTTGATTCTCATTAAAATCCTGAATCAGCTCGGTAATTTCGTCCTGTTTGTCCACAGGAACAAGTAATTTACCGATGTGTTTACGTTCTGTAAGTGGAACGCTCTCGGATGAGATCGTATGGGCTTGTCCCTCTTTGGTCATCACCGTCAACTGACGTTGCTCTTTACAGTAGAATGCACCTGCAATACGGCTACCATTCGGTTTAACACGTTTACCTTCCTTGAATTCAAAGGTAACCACGCCTTTACCACCACGGCTCTGCGGGGCATAGTCCAGAAGCAAGGATCGTTTACCATAACCGAGGTCACTCAATACAGCTACCTCTCCCTCATCTCCCTCTACCCATAACACTGAGACTACTTCATCCGTATCTTTCAATTGAATACCACGAACACCACCAGAGACTCGTCCCATTGGATTCACTTCATCTTCACGGAAACGAATCGCCATCGCTTCTTTGGTAATCAGCATGATATCTTTCCCGCCCGTACTTAGATGTACGGACAGCACTTCATCATCCTTAGCAACCTTGCATGCCGCTACGGCACCCGAGCGCTTTGTAATGTATTCCTTAAGTTCAGTTCGTTTGACCTGTCCCTTGCGGGTTACAAATACCAGACTGTGATCTGGTTCCTCGAACGATTTGATCGCCAGTACACTGGTGATCCGATCATCCTTCGCCAGAGGAATTACATTAACGATGGCGGTACCCGGATCTTTCCACTTAAACTCCGGCACTTGATGCACAGGCAGGAGGAAATATTGCCCTTTTTGTGTGAAGACAAGCAAATTCTCCAATGTATTTACTTCAAGCACCTGGGAGATATAATCTCCTTCTTTTACACCGCTAGCACTTCGCTCACCGCCAGAACGTGTGAAGGACTGCATGCTCGAACGTTTAACATATCCTTCTTTGGACAATGTCACAAATACATCTTCTGCGTTGACCAATACTTCGAGATTAACCTTAAGTTCCTCTACTTCACCCTGAATGGCGGAGCGGCGCTCAATTCCGTATTTCTCTTTGATCTCCAGCAGTTCTTTACGAATGACCCCGATCAGCTTCCGATCACTATCGAGAATCGAGCGTAGCTGTGAAATTTTCTTCATGAGATCATCCAGCTCTTTTTGCAGCGAATTAATCTCCAGATTCGTCAAACGATACAATTGCAAGGTGAGAATAGAATCCGCTTGACGTTCCGTGAACCCAAACATCCAGATCAGATTGTTTTGAGCATCCTGACGATTCTTCGAAGCTTTAATCGCTGCGATTACTTCATCCAAAATGTTAAGGGCTTTCACCAGCCCCTCCAGGACATGAGCACGGTCTTCCGCTTTCTCCAGCTCATACTTGGTTCGGAAAGTTACTACTTCGCGTTGGTGGGCAATATAAGCTTCCAGAATCGCTTTTAGACCAAGTTGCTGCGGCGCTTTGTTCACAATCGCGACCATATTGAAGTTGTATGTGACTTGCAGGTCGGTTTTTTTCAGCAAATAAGCCAAAATCCCTTGTGCATCCGCATCTTTTTTCAGCTCAACAACAATCCGTAATCCTTCGCGTCCACTTTCATCCCGAACTTCTGCGATACCTTCAACCTTTTTCTCCAGGCGGATATTTTCCATCGCCGTAACAAGACGGGATTTAACCACCTGATAAGGAATCTCCGTAATAACGATCTGCTGCTTGCCGCCACGCATATTTTCGATCTCGGTTTTGGAACGTATGTAGATTCGTCCTTTACCTGTACGATATGCATCCAGGATACCGTCGCCGCCCATAATTAAGCCGCCTGTTGGAAAATCAGGGCCCTTGATGAACATCATGATCTCGTCCAGTTCAATGGATGGTTTCTCCATTACAGCAATACAAGCATCGATCGTTTCACGCAAATTATGCGGTGGAATCTCGGTTGCAAAACCGGAAGAGATTCCGCTTACCCCATTGACCAGCAGGTTGGGATAACGGGAAGGTAACACAACCGGTTCCTTGGCTGTATTATCAAAATTATCTTTAAACAACACGGTGCGTTTCTCAATATCACGAAGCATCTCCATTGCAATAGATGACAAACGAGCCTCTGTATAACGCATAGCTGCAGCCGGATCATCGTCTTGTGAGCCCCAGTTACCGTGTCCGTCTACAAGCATATGGCCCATTTTCCATGGCTGTGCCATTCGTACCATACCTTCATAGATCGAGGAGTCACCATGAGGGTGATAATTACCCATAACGTCTCCTACCGTTTTGGCAGATTTACGATATGGCTTCTCCGGTGTATTGCCCGAGTCGTACATGGCGTAAAGAATACGCCGCTGTACTGGCTTTAATCCATCCCGCACATCGGGAATCGCTCGATCCTGAATAATATATTTGGAGTAGCGACCAAAACGGTCACCAACGACCTCTTCAAGAAAGGCCGGCATAAATTGTTCTGATAGACTCATTCCAAGCACCTTCTATTCTTCGTACTCTGTAAAGTCGACATTCTCTACAATCCAGCGTTTGCGTGGATCCACTTTATCACCCATCAATGTAGATACACGACGCTCTGCTTTGGCTGCATCCACAATCTCCACTTTTAGCATAGCGCGTGTCTCCGGGTTCATCGTTGTTTCCCACAGTTGATCCGGGTTCATCTCACCAAGTCCTTTATAACGCTGTAATTCGACATTATTTCCGAACTCTTTCATATAATTCGCAAGTTCTTCGTCCGTCCAGGCATATCTTACCGTTGCCATTTTACCGGATTTACGAGTGAGTTTATATAAAGGTGGTTGCGCAATATATACTTTCCCTGCATCAATTAACGGTTTCATGTAACGGTAAAAGAACGTAAGTAGCAACACCTGGATATGTGCGCCATCCGTATCTGCATCCGTCATGATAATGATTTTGGAATAATTGCTGTCCTCTACGGCAAACTCCGTTCCGATTCCTGCGCCTATTGCTGCTGTAATTGCACGATACTCTTCATTTTTCAGAATATCCGCAAGCTTCGATTTTTCCGGATTCAACGGTTTTCCCTTTAACGGCAGAATCGCCTGTATTTTAGAATCCCGTCCTTGCTTGGCTGAACCACCTGCAGAGTCACCTTCCACAATAAACAATTCATTGCGTGTAAAATCTTTCGATTGCGCAGGCGTCAGCTTGCCATTCAAGTTAGAACTTTCACTGCGCTTTTTCCCTGTTCGCATCTCGTCACGGGCTTTCCGCGCGGCTTCTCTCGCTTTGGACGCCTGCACTGCTTTGCGAATCAAGGTCTGTGCAACCTGCGGGTTCTCTTCCAGAAAACGTTGAATATTTTCGGAGACCACTGAATCAACTGCACTTCGAGCAGAAGCACTTCCGAGCTGATCTTTGGTCTGACCGACAAATTCCACTTCAGACATTTTGACGCTAATTACCGCCATCATGCCTTCACGCAGATCATTACCTTCCAGATTTTTATCTTTTTCCTTGATCATGCTGGTACGCCGAGCGTAGTCGTTCATTACACGGGTATAGGCTGCCCTGAATCCGGTCTCATGCGTTCCTCCACCACGGGTCGGGATCGAATTGACAAAGGAAGCAAGTGTTTCTGTATAACCCGCATTATACTGGATTGCCACTTCTACCTCGATATCGTCCTTATCTGCGTAGAAGTGTATAACGTCATGAAGTACATCTTTATTTTCGTTCAAAAACTCAACAAACTGGCTCGCGCCGCCCTCGTACATATACTCATCTTGGTTGCCTGAACGTTCGTCCTTAAGCACAATTTTCAGACCCGAGTTCAGGAAAGCAATCTCCTGAAGGCGTTCTGCCAGTGTATCATAATTCAACTGAATTCCATTCTGAAAAACGCGAATATCCGGTTTAAACGTAACTTTGGTGCCTGTGCGATTGGTATTACCCAATACTTCAAGACCAGTCACGGGTTCTCCTACATGTTCGACGCCTTTTTTGTCCTGCCAATATTCAAAACGTTGACGATGGATCTTACCATCACGGAAAATTTCGACTTCAAGCCACTCTGACAATGCGTTGGTGACCGAAGCCCCTACACCGTGCAGACCACCTGATTTTTTATATCCTGATCCACCGAACTTACCGCCTGCGTGCAAAATCGTAAACACGACCTGGGGAGTGGGAATCCCTGTTTTATGTATACCTGTCGGAATTCCCCTTCCGTTATCCTGAACTGTAATAGAACCGTCCTTGTGCAGCGTGATATCGATTTTGGAGCAGAATTTGGCTAGGTGCTCATCGACAGCGTTGTCTACGATCTCCCATACCAAATGATGTAGACCTGAAGTACTGGTGCTGCCGATGTACATCCCCGGCCTTTTCCGAACCGCTACCAGTCCTTCAAGTACTTGAATGTCGTCCGCGTCGTAGCCCGAGGCGCCCTGTCCTCCGCCTGTCGAACCTGCCGACATATCGATTTGCTCGACCATTCATGCTCCCCCTTCTTAACTTGAAACTACAAAAATGCCTGAAATGCAAACAGATGTTTTCTTATCCTTGTCCATTTTAATTCAAGATATCCCGTTTCGTAAAGACAAGGAATGATACAATGAGTGATGCAACGCCCCAAACACTAAGCACAATAAGGGAAAATCCAAGGTTCATGCCTTCAATTGGTGGCAATCCGCCAGACAAATAATCAGGCAGTTCCAGGTTCACCATAAACAAATACTTCGCTGTTTCCCACGAAGCTGCCATATTGGTTAGAATCGTTCCAGCGATCAGCGCAGCCATCATAATTACGATACTTGCCGCTGTACTGCGAACAAGAACCGATACCATAAACGCCAGCATAGCCACGATGATACTTACAAACCAGATCAAACCTGCTTGCATGAGCATGTACTGCCATTGACTTACCGCATGTACGGCAGACATATCCACTTCGGTGCCAACCACTTTGAATCCAGTGAAGACAGGCATGCCGAAACCTTTGTAACCAAAAACGGCCCCGGATATCCCGTAACAGATCACATAAGCAGAAACGACGATGATCGAAACAAACATGATCAATGTGATCAGTTTGCTTAGAAGCACTTTCCACCGTCTAACGGGGCGAGTCAGCAACATTTTGATCGTGCCTGTTGTCCGTTCTCCTGACACCAGGTCTGAAGCGATTGCCATAATCAAAAGCGGGATAAACAATCCAACGGCATTGTTCATAAATTCCCTTGTAAACGTCACACCGCCTGGTTCTTTGGGATTAATGTTATTTTCCAGATAGTATTGCATCTGCTGGATATAGACGGTTCTATACTTTTTGTATTCCTCGGGAACCCGATCACTGCCTAGTGAGTTCTGATTATCCGTAATCGCTTGTTGTAATTCAAGCCTCCAGTCACCACCGAACTTGTCTTGGTTATTCTGAGCCGATTTCATCTGTGCATACGTGAACATCGGAACAAGGATGGCCAGAACGATAAAAATAATATAAAGGCGTTTCTTCTTGACCATTTTAATGGTCTCATTACGAATGAGCGGCATGATATTATTCAATGGATTCACCTTCTGTCATTTTTAAGAATAGTTGCTCAAGTGTAGGCTGAATCCGTTGTACGCCCTCAACCTGAATGCCTGCTTCAACCATCTGCTGTACCAGCTCCGGTATCCGTTCTTCATGCATCTCGGCAACAACAGCATTCGCACCGAGCCCTGCAACAATTGTATCATCCATGACATCACCGGGGCGGCTAACCAGCGTAATCCCCTTATCAAGTAAAAGCTGACGGCCTGCATCAAAAGGTGTAAGATGCCATATCGCCACCTTCGAATGGTCTTCGATCAGTTCATTCACACCACCAACTGCAAGCACACGGCCGGTACTGATTATGGCTACCCGATCACAGAGAAGTTGAATTTCACTTAACAAGTGACTGCTGACGAACACTGCCATCCCCTCACTGGCAAGCTGTTTGATAAATTCACGTAACTCCTTAATCCCTTTGGGATCAAGTCCATTCGTTGGTTCATCCAGAATCAACAACCGTGGTCTTCCAAGTAATGCCTGGGCAATTCCGAGCCGCTGGCGCATACCCAGTGAATAGGTTCTAACTTTATCATGAATACGTTGATCCAGACGCACAATATTGACCACTTCATGAATACGGTCATGATCAACGCCTGGTTGCATCCGGGCAAAGTGCTCCAGGTTTTCCCACCCTGTCAAATATGTATATACCTCAGGATTTTCCACGATGGAACCAACATATTTGAGCGCTCGTTCGGGATCACGATTCACGTCGTATCCACAGACCGAAATTTTTCCTTCTGTAGGTTTAATCAGATCAACCAGCATACGAATCGTTGTCGTTTTCCCCGCACCATTCGGCCCCAAAAAACCGAAAATTTCACCAGGTTTGACATCAAAAGTGACGTCTTTAATAATCCATTTCCGTCCAATTTTTTTCTTTAGGTGTTGTACGGACAAGACGGAATCATACTGCTTCTCTGCCATTTATTTCGCGCTCCCTTCTGCCGGTTTATTCCCTTTATATTCCTGTGCAATGCGAACGGCCATCTGCTGATAACCTTGTCCATTCGGATGGAAGTGATCAGATGAAAGATACTCGTCCAGATGATTCTCAAACAGATCAAAGGTTGGCACAAGTGTCATGTTATCTTCATTGTTCAAGATGGACATCGCCGCATCATTCCAGGCCGCAACAACTGCGTTGCCCGGCTTCTCCAGTTCCTTCACATTACCAAACGGATTATATAATCCGATATATGCAATCTG
This sequence comes from Paenibacillus polysaccharolyticus, assembly GCF_900102085.1. Classification (GTDB taxonomy): domain Bacteria; phylum Bacillota; class Bacilli; order Paenibacillales; family Paenibacillaceae; genus Paenibacillus; species Paenibacillus polysaccharolyticus. The sequence goes on from NZ_FMVM01000003.1 coordinate 292,387, forward strand.
AGCATTAGGATTGATTTCTTTCACTTTCTTCAAAATTTCCTGTAGACGTTTGGATGTCTCCGGCAAGGCGGCAGCCAGTTTCTCGGCTGTTGGCGGGTCTTCACCTTGAAGAACCTGTCCACCTTGAAACAGGTCATTCGCACCGATAGAGAGTAAAATAAAGTTGGATTGTTGCAAAACATATTGAACCCCTTGTTCATCCAGCTTTTTTAACAACGCATCTGTTCGCAGACCGTTTACACCCAGATTGTTAAGTACCTGTACATCATGACCCTCATCTTTGAGCAGATTAGCCGCCCGTCTAACAAATCCAAGTCCTTCATCATCCCCCGTTCCTCTTGCAAGGGAATCGCCAATGACAGCCATTCGGATTTTGCCGTCTTCTACAATCGCTTTATTGCCCCTATTTTGAGCATCTTTAGCTGGAGCCGCAGCCTTCTGTCCCTCATTTAACGTTGAATCCCCTTGCGGAAAAATAACATCTTTTATGGCGTAAGCAAATCCAAATATCAATAGCAGTGTTGCTACTATGGATATCGTGCTTACACTTCTCCAGATCCAAGGCGCTGAATCAAGATTTTTGTTCTTTTTCATCCATCACATCTCCAGTCAGTTACAAATAATTTATAATGGCTTTCACATCAAGATATTGCTTATTCTAAATAACATAAGTCTTCTGTCGTTAATTTGCAAATTTTGCTGTTATATTCGGAAAGCAGATCATTTCTCAACTCAAAAAATGGAAAAAAGCCATAGTACACACAGCTTTTCGGCTATGTGCACATATGACTTCTTTTATTATAAAATAAGTTATATATTATTCATTTCCAACTCTTATTTACCGATAAACTCTTGAGCCCAATATCCGTTATAGTAGCCTACACCAATTTGCGTAAAGTTTTTGCTCAGGATGTTTGCACGGTGACCCGCACTGTTCATCCAGGCTGTTACAACTTCCTGAGGTGTTTTTTGCCCTTTAGCGATATTTTCACCAGCGTAGCTGTACGTTACTCCGAACTGTTTCATCATGTCAAACGGAGAACCGTACGTTGGGGACTGATGATCAAAATAGTTGTTGTTGCTCATATCTTTTACTTTTGCCATAGCGACCTTGTCCAAAAGAGCGTCGGATGTCAGTGCACCAAGACCTGCTTTGGCACGTTCAGCGTTCACAAGTTTCACCACTTGTGTAGCAAAATCGGATTGTGTGCTTTGTGTACCACCGTTATTACCTGTGCTTGAAGAATCTTTAGCTGGTGTGGTCGTAGCTGGTTTTTCTTCTTGTACTGGTTTAGCAGGTGTGCTTGGTTGTTCAGGCTTGGTTACAGGCTGCGTTGTTGGTTGCTCAGCTGTTTGACCTTCCGAGACTTTGTATCCGTTTTGTTTCAGCCATTGCTCAATATAAGCTTTCAAGCTATCCGCATTGACCACTTTATACGTTGTAACCGTCGTTGCTTTATATGTTGAATCTGCAGCAGACGCGGAGGCAGGAAGCATAATCCCTACGGCGAGTGCAGCTGTCAGACTGCCTGTCACAACTTTTTTCATCCAGTTCTTCTTCAAATTCATTCATCTCCTTAGAATTAATTATTACAACTTTGTAATGTCTACTCTAGGAGTATATCAATTCATTAGGAGATTGTGAACCCGTAAATACTGGAAAAATGACTTTTTTGTCATTATTGATTGTTTCAAAACAACCTTGGACAGTTTATATATGTAGGCTATACACCCGGCCTTATACGTCACAAAAACGAAGTTCCTTGTGGGTCTTTTCAATAAAATGATGTACACACCATATAAAAAAAAGGCACTCAGTCAAGTTTTCACTTGCTGAATGCCGTTTCATCTATTATAAAAGAACTTTACTGAAACGATAGCCTTTTTTCTGGAAGCCAATATGCTCATAGAAGGAATACGTCGTTGAAGTTACTTCACGATTCGCCCCAGTGACAAACAATTGCTTACCACCTTGCTTTTTGCCCCAGTCTTCAGCACGAGCCATTAAACGGCGACCAATTCCGCTACCGCGATGTTCCTGACCTACGATCAATGAAGTAATCTGGGCAGCAGGTTCCGGATAGGCATGACTTTGAACACATTGCAAGCCAATCACACCAATAATCTGTTCATCCACTTCGGCAACGAGCATGCACGCGTTCGGATTGCTCTCCAAACCTTCAATGCGTTCTTTCATTACATTGGTTGTTGTCGGATAGCTGACCTCTCGCATCAATCCTGTCACCGCTTCAGCATCTCGCAGTTCACATTCTCGGATCATCAGTACAGGGGCCTCCACATTATTGGACATGATTTACCTCCACTTTCAGCATATTTGCGGCTTGAACCGCTGTTTTACGAGCTTCTTCCACATCTGTTCCAGCACTAAGGGCTACAGCCATTCGGCGTCCTTGTTTCGTTTCAGGTTTGCCAAACACACGAACCTGAGTACGAGGTAATGCAAGTGCATCTTCAATTCCACCTATGGTGAAATCAGATGTTTCGACATCGGCCTTCAGCGTGGCTGAGGCTCCTGGTGTCAGCAAATGTACTTCTGTGACGGGAAATCCAAGAATGGCACGCACGTGAAGCGCGAACTCTGAATTATCCTGTGTAACCATCGTGACCATACCTGTATCATGTGGACGTGGCGAGATTTCACTAAATACCACTCCATCAGCTGTGAGAAAGAGTTCAACGCCAAAAAGGCCGTACCCGCCGAGCTCATCCGTAACCGTTTTTGCGATGTGACAAGCTTGCTTCCATTGCTCCGATGTCATCACATGAGGTTGCCATGATTCGACATAATCCCCATCTTTTTGAATATGACCGATCGGCGGACAAAATACAGTGCCTGATGCCGATCTGACGGTAAGTAGCGTAATCTCACTCTCAAACTTCACAAAGCTTTCCACGATAACACGAACAGACTTGCCTCTCGCTCCCGAAAGAGCTATGTCCCAGCAGTTTGCTGCGTCATCCGGTACACGGCATACACTCTGGCCTTTACCAGATGAACTCATCAATGGTTTGATAACACAAGGTGTACCTAGTTCACGAACAGCCTCTTGCAACTGTTCTAAACTATCCGCAAAGAGATAAGCGGCTGTAGGGAGATTCAATTGTTCGGCCGCAAGACGACGAATGCCTTCGCGATCCATAGTCAAACGAGCGGCACGGGCCGTTGGCACGACACAAAAGCCTTCTTCCTCAAGTTCCAGCAATGCTTCAGTAGCAATGGCTTCAATCTCAGGTACGATGTAATGCGGTTGTTCCTTACGGATCAATTGTTTCAATGCATCACCATTTAACATGTCGATGCAGTAAGATCGATGTGCGACCTGCATGGCCGGTGCGTTCTCATAACGATCAACAGCGATCGTTTCCACACCGAGACGTGCAGCCTCAATCACGACCTCTTTACCCAATTCTCCGCTGCCTAGCAGCAGCATTTTTTTGGCTTGAGCCGAAAAAGGAGCACCCCACATGTTCTTTCCAATCCTCCCAAAGAGAAATCTTCTATATCTGTCTCTCTATTTTCGGGGTTTTGGTTAAAGATTGCAAGAGTACTCCCTATTTTTCTTGTGAATTTTACAAGATTTTTTGTGTTTTTTCGATCAAATTTTACAAATTACATTCTCGGATTCGATACTCTTTCCATTCCTCCCATTTTTAAGGATATAAAAATTAAAGAAACATACAACCTAATTTTCCTTTATTATAATTTATCCTTTTAATGAGTCACTTTTCTCCAAATCACGATTTTTCTCCCGAAACAGTTCATTATGGGACGAAACGTAGGCCATTCCAGCTGCCGTTGGTTCAACGTATGTTTTGGCACTGTTGACCGCAACAATCGCGTCATTAAAAGCTCCTGCGATCAAACGCACTTTACCTTCGCGTATCGCACAGTCTCCTGCTGTAAAAATACCAGGTATATTGGTTTCACCCCGTTGGTTCATGGCAATCATCCCTTCATCCATATCCAGACCGCAGCGGGCAAGATTGCTTGCTTGACTCGTATAACCATGGCTTACGATGATCTCATCGACTTCCAGGTCTATGTTTTCACCTGTAGCCACATTGGATATGGCAACTTGGTGTATACATTCTCCATTGCCATACAAGCGATCAATTTTAAAGGGTGTGAGTACCTTCGTCCTGCTTTTCATCTGTTTCACATTATGCTCCAATGCACGGAAAGCATCCTGTCTATGAACTACGGTTACCGTGTCAGCCAAGTCTGCAAGTTCAAGTGCCCAATCCACAGCGCTATTGCCACCGCCCGAGATTAATACTTTTTTTCCAGCAAAATAGTTCAGATTCTGTACCGTATAATGCAAGTTACTCCGTTCATAATGATGTGCACTGTCCAGTTCAAGCTTCTGCACCTCGGCGATGCCCCTGCCAATGGCAACTATAACACTCCTCGTATAATGCACTTCACCTGTAAGTGTGTGTAATGCAATTACTCCATCGTCCTGCTGGGTTATTGCATCAACACTCTGGCCGAACACCAGATTCGGTTCGAAAGTACCCGCTTGCTGAACAAGCCAGTCGATCAGCTTGGCACATTTCATTGGGGGTAGTCCGCCCACATCCCATATCGTTTTATCAGAATACGTGTGCAGAAAACCACCTAACTGATCCTTTCCTTCAATCAGCTTCACTTTCATTTCACGCATGCCTGCATAAAAAGCCGCATACATTCCAGCTGGACCGCCGCCAATAATCGTTACATCAAAAATATCCTGATCATGCATGACTTAACACCTCCTATCTTATGTTCACCGCTCATATTAACCACAAGGTATCGAAGCCATTTCCAGATGTTTATTTGTTTTTCTCTTCAAAAGCAGCTACAAGATCATCGATTGCATAATTATCTGACATCGGTGCCATTCCAAGATTGAACCACTCTTTGCCGCCTACGAGATACACATGATTGTTTTTAACAGCCTTAAGGTTTTTCCAAATGGATGTACTCATCATGTCTTTATATTTCTTCTGAATTTCCGGATTTTCCTCATCATCAAGCTGGATAATCAGGTGATCTGCATCGTATTCTGGCAATACTTCCATCGAAATGGACAGTCCGGTTTCATCTTTTGGAAAATTGCTCACAGGTTTTAAACCCAACCGTTTGTGGACAAAAGCACCCCGAGAAAGATTGGGACCATTCAAAACAATCTCTTTCTCCATCACTCGCGCATATAACACCGTTTCATCACCGATGAGGCTGTGCAACTTGTCTGCTCCTTCTTTTTCATGTTGCTTAAGATCTTCCAAAACCTGTTTGGCCTCTGTTTCCTTGCCAAATACCGCAGCGATATCCTGTAGTTCTTCAGGCCATTCTTCACGCTCTGGCAGAAGCACCGTCGGTGCAATACTTGAAAGCTGATCGTAATCCTTCTTCGACCACCATGCAGGTGCTATGATCAAGTCCGGATTCGCCTCCAGGATCGCTTCAAAATTGGGTGTTTTCGCAATCCCCATCTTCATTGTATTTTTGAAAGGCTCCTGCAAATACTTAGGGAAGTCCTCATGATAATTTTGAACAGCTACCGGAACAATACCGAGTGAATATAACAGCTCTGGATATACAACAGATAACCCAACCACACGCTTAGGAGACTTGGGAATCGTGATTTCGCCCATCTCGGTCTGAACGACTTTCACTTCACCTTTGTCATTCGTTGTATTCGTTGCGGCGCTGGATGAGCTTTTTTCACTCTCTCCAGAAGCAGAAGTGTCGGGCCCAGCAGCCTTCCCACATGCACCCAGTAATAACACCATTAACATAACACCTGTAATAACCCACCATTTTGACTTCACTTCTTATGTACCTCCTAATATATGAAAAGATATGATAAGCACCAATCAATAATAATTATCATTATCAATTAGACATAGGAGTAGTATATTAAATAACGGCGTTCCAAGATATTGACGATTCTGACTTTATCTTATGGACGATGTCGCCACAACTTTAGCACCTCATCCAACATCAATTCATGGGTAAAGGCCGTATAATCCAGCAGAACACTAGGGATCAACATATCGATGCAGTCATTTTGAGCCGCTTTTGTCGCCATCCATACCTCTGATTGTTGAATTTTTGCCCACGTCTGTCTTGATTCCTCGTCTTCACTCACAATAAGCAATGCCCTATCTATGGTTAATTCCGCTAGATCACTGATATTAAAATGCGGCTTGTGCCAAATATACTCCATACCCTCTGGCGCCATTAACTGCATGTCGTTATAAAACACCGAAGCGATGGTTTGCGGATTCATAACCTGTATTTCCGTACCATGCACACGAAGCACGATTAACCGATCTTGACGCACCTGCTTCGATAGTTGTGATCTAATCACGTCAGCCTTTTGTTCATATCTTTCGAGCCACACCTCAGCCGCCTCAAGCCGATTCATAAATTCAGCTACCGTTCTCAGATGATCCCGCCAATCTCCTTCCGACTGAGTTAACACACAAACAGGTGCAATTGAACTTAAACGCTGCATCATACTCTCAGACATTTCCTCACGAACAGCGACAATATAATCAGGACGAATCGCTTCTAATTGCTGCAAACAGCTATGCTCATTATCGATCAGAGGTATTACCTTATCTGTTTGGTATTTTCGTCTGTAATACGCTGTCCAGGGATGACTCGCTTGAGCAGCGGCAGGAATAATCTGGAGAGCCAGTAATGTTCCAATGCCAAGCGAGTGAACCGCAGCAATACGTTGCTTGCTATTTTGTATAAAAGCTGCTGGCGGGAGACCTGTAATTTGCTTGAATTTTCGGCGGAAGTACATCTCGTCTTGAAACCCTACGCAAGCTGCAATTTCCTTTAGCCTTGGACTATGATCATTCCTCATCATGATCTGAGCCTGTTTGATCCGGTATATTGTCAAATAATCCATTGCGCTACAGCCATACATTTTCTTAAACAACCGCATGAAATGACGAGAACTCATTCGTGCAACCTCAGCCAAATCCTGAATCGTTATTTTCTTCATATACTGCTGTTCGATATAATGTCTAACTTGTTCAATAGGCAATGCTGGTTGGTGGGACTGTACATAAACCATATCATTAAAAATCTTATACAGTAGCTCCTGAAAACGAATCTGACCTAAAAAATGCTGCAGCCTGTCTTCCCCACGGATCAGCTGCTCGATTTCCTGACATAACAAACTCACGGCAACCGGTGAGCTACATTGAATCACACGACCATTCGTCTGCGTACACACTTGCTTCATCATACCTAGAGCGGATACCACGTTTGAATTTGACTGTTCGCCTAAAAAAACGTTAAATCTGATCTGATAGAGTCCTCCTGCTTCTTTCCCCCTAAGCTCTGCTTCAATCAGTTGTCCAGGCAGACCTATATATACTGCTCCGCTCCTGAGTTCAATAAATTGACCGTCCACCGTAAGCCATCCTTCACCATCAGTAATAAACAGTAACAGATAACGATCCAGAAAGTGTTTTCCGAGACGCCAGTTTGATTCAGAATGACTTGTAACTGCTGACTCCAATTCAACCAACTTGAAATGCAGCAGATCCAGCTGATCAAAAGATGTATATAAATTAGCCTCATCAGTGGCTTTCATCTGCATATTTTCCTCCACATATCTCTATTGTGCTTCCTTCAATTATTTAAAATATAACATAATTTCGTTATTCATTTTTGAACAATAAAAACGATTCATCTTGCACTCAAGTTGATCCAGGAATGCCCAATGATTATATTCAAAAAAACACTTCAGCCTTGTCTCAGTGTTCTCATCAGGACCGTCCGATGAAAGGGTCACCCAAACAAAATAAGCTGAAGTGTCTGTAAACCTGCGTTACTCGCTATGTTTATTACAAAAACCGATACTGTGCTTCAATCAGACCGTTGTAAACTCCTTGTTTCTGGATAAGCTGTTCATGGTTGCCCTCTTCCTTGATCTCCCCATGATCCAGCACAATAATATGATCGGCATTACGAATGGTGGAGAGGCGGTGAGCCACCATAAAGGACGTTCGCCCCTGAAGTAATACTTTGAGGGCTTCCTGAATTTTCAACTCCGTTTCCGTGTCAATGCTGGCTGTAGCTTCATCCAGAATCAAGATGCGCGGATCAGCGAGCAACGCCCGGGCAAAAGATAACAATTGCCGTTGTCCCATCGACAACACATTACCTCTCTCTTCCACTTCGGTATCATATCCACCCGGAAGCTTCATGATAAACTCGTGCGCGTTAACGGCCTTCGCCGCTTCTTCCACCTCTTCGTTCGTCGCATCCAGCCGTCCAAAACGAATATTGTCCCGAATGGTACCTGAGAAAATAAATGTATCCTGCAGCACAATGCTGATCTGACTACGCAGGCTTTCCACCGTCACATCACGCACGTCATGTCCATCGATGGTCAGGCGGCCGCCCGTGATGTCATAGAAACGGCTAATCAGATTGATGATTGTACTTTTACCCGAGCCTGTATGACCGACAAGTGCGATGGATTGCCCTGCCGCCGCCTTGAAGCTAATGCCTTTCAGCGCCTGTCTTCCCTTTTCGTACTCAAATACGACATTGTCGAATACGATATCCCCTTTAATAGAAGGAAGCGGCTTGGCACCTGGTTTGTCAGCGATATTCGGCTCTTCATCCATAAACTCGAAAATTCGTTCAGAAGATGCCATGGCAACCAGCAACTGATTGTACATCTGTCCCAAACGGTTAATCGGGTCCCAGAAGTTGCCGACATAGTTGGCAAAAGCCACGAGCAAACCCACGGTCAACATTTCATTTTGAATGAGATGTGCGCCGTACCAGAACAGAATTAACGTCCCGAAACCACCTGTAATTTCAATCAAAGGACCAAATCCCTGGTTCATTGCTGATGCTTTGTCCCACGACTTTTTGCTGGACATATTCATGTTGTCGAAGTATTTCATATTTTCTTTTTCTTGAGTGTACGCCTGCGTAACCCGGATTCCTTGAATGGATTCATTCAGGTGAGAGTTAATCCGAGAGTTCTTCATACGCACATCCTGCCACGCCCGGCGAATCAGCACCCGTAATTTCGTAGATATAATGAACATAATCGGCACCGTAATAATCACAGCCAGACCGAGTTTCCAGTTAATCAACAGGAGAATGACGATGATACCAAGCAGCTGCACGCAGTCGATCATGACGTTAACCGCACCATTCGTGAACAGATCCTGTAAAGAATTGATGTCATTCGTTACACGTACAAGCACGGAACCTGCGGGTCTTTTATCAAAAAAGTTAAAGGACAGCTTCTGAATATGTTTGAACAAGTCTGAGCGAAGATCGTAAATCACCCGTTGCCCAATAATATTCGTCAGTTTAATACGGTATGTGTTAGCTGCCCACTGGATGAGATACAGTAGCAAGATTGAACCTGCGATAATATACAGCAGTGTCATGCTAGGTACTCCGGTCTGCGGTGCAATAGCTCTATCGATTGCAAGACTGATTAGAAAAGGTACGGCTAATTTCGTAACCGTTCCAAGAATCATCATTAGAATCACAAACGGCAGGAGCTGCCTCGCATACGGTTTCATGTAAGCAAACAATCGTGCAAACTCTTGCCAGTTAAACGGTTTTTCGATCACTTCATCATCCTGATAGACAAATCGTTCATTCATTTTTTTATTCGAGGTTTCCTTAACCTCTCGCCTGTCTGTTATTGTTTCGGCACTCATGAGTTCACCTGCTCCCCAGCCTCCCGCTTCCCGCGGGCAATGTAGTCTGCATATTGAATGTTATAGACATCCTGGTAAGGTCCAGGTACTTGAATTAACTCCGTATGTTTGCCGCGTTGTACCACGCGTCCTTCGTCCAGCACCAGAATCTCATCTGCATGTCGCAGCGAAGAGATCCGATGGGCAATGATAAATGTCGTTCTGCCGCGCATAACCTCTTGAAAGCCCGACTGAATCTCATGTTCGGTTTCCATGTCAACGGCACTTGTGGCATCATCAAGGACAAGAATCTTCGGATTTTTCAGCAAAGCCCGCGCAATAGCAATCCGCTGCTTCTGTCCTCCGGAGAGTCCCATACCGCGTTCACCGACGACCGTATCATATCCTTCGGGAAACTCCATGATAAAGTCATGAGCCTTCGCCAGCTTGGCGGCGCGGATAATCTCTTCCATCGTCACATTTTTCAACCCGTAGGAGATGTTGTTACGTATGCTAGAGGAGAACAGGAACGTCTCCTGGAACACGGAAGCAATCTGACTTCGCAAGCTACGAATGCCCATATCTTTAATGTTTCTGCCATCGAGTTTGATCGAACCGGAGTTCACGTTATAGGCACGCATCAAAAGCTGGATAATCGTAGATTTCCCTGATCCTGTTCCTCCGAGGAAACCGATTACAGAACCAGGCGGAGCATCAAAATTAATATCGGTTACAGCAGGCATTTTGTTACCATAAGCAAACGTTACCGATTCAAAGGTCACATGACCTTTCACCTGATCTGTCTCCACAATAACCGGGTCTTCGGTCTCTTGCACATCCACAGGGGTGTTCAGCAACTCAAGCACCCGTTCACCTGAAGCTTTGGACTGAGTGTAGTTGTTAATGTGAAAGCCGAGGCCCCACATTGGACCAATTATGTACCAGATCAAACTGAAGAAGGCAACAAGTTGACCCAAGGTCAGGGTTTGCTGGATTACCATTCTGCCACCGATCACAAGCAGTAGTACAACACTCACCGATGCCAGAATCTCCATAATCGGAAAATAGCGGCTCCACAACGTGGCGGCATGGATCTGATTCGTTTTGTAGCGTTCATTTCGTGTGGAGAACTTCTCCACTTCATAAGGCTCACGTGCAAACGATTTAACCGTTCTTACACCTGTAATGTTTTCTTGCACCGCTGTAGTCAGCGAGCTTAATGCCAATCGCATTTCCTGAAAGGCCGGATGAATTCTGGATTCGAATCGAAGCGCAACGAAGGCAAGCAGAGGGATGCAGACGAGTGTCAGCAGCGTTAACTTCCAGCTCATCGTCATCATCATTATTGCGCCGAATACGACCATTAGAACCATGTTAAGAATCTGGGCGAAACCAAATCCGATAAAGTTACGGATGGCCTCCAAATCTCCCGTGAGGCGGGACATCAGATCACCTGTTTTGGCCGTATCATAATAACGGAAGGATAAAAATTGAAGTTTTTCATAACAGGCATTACGTAAACGATACGCCAAATAATTGCCTAGACGTCCGCCAAAGAAACCGTGTAAAAATTGCATGCCTGCTTTCAAAATAACAACACCTAACACCGTCAGGGCAAGCATGGGAACGTCTTCAAAATTACGTGGCACAATAACGTCATCGATCAAAATTCGAAGCAGGTTCGGATAGACTAATCCAAGTGCGGTCGCTAAGGCGAGAAACAAGATCGATACCAATAAATACGTTCGCTTCTCCCAAAAATAGGTTTGCAGTTGCCTGAGAACATCCATGTGTCTCCTCCTCTAATGTTGCTTGAAATGATATGAACATTTATGAAGTTTATCACCGTCCCTCATTCGCGGCAAAGCGAATAATAGACCATATTCAGGCGACTTTCAGCTAATTATCGCATTAACGGATGCCAATAGCCGACTTTCAATCAAATGTTTGAATATTCTCTATATTTCAGGTTGTTCATGCCAAAAAAAGGCTCCCTATATGCCTTTGCGGCGGGAGCCTTTTTTGACGCTTTTTTGCAACATTTTCATTGGGTTATGGAAGAAATCAATTATTTTACAAACGTTTCCAAAATATTTGCAGATGTGATCAACCAACCTTGTGGCAATATAGCGTATCACTTATCAGAAGTTTCACACGGTGATGCAACCCCCATGACCATCTATTCCTGCATTTGTTCAAGCTGTTCAGACAAGGCCACCCATTGCTCAGCCTGGATTCCACTTGCAAGGGTATCCTGTATGCCCGTAACGGCTTCTTCCAGCCTTTCGGTGAGCTGACGAGAGTGATGCTGTACCGATTGATGAACCTGTGTATCATAAAATTGCACCAGCTTCTGTTCTGAGGTCGGGAGCACTTCAATCATCATCTGTTTGAGCACCGGCTCAAGTGCCTCCTGAAGGCGCTGACGCCCTTCTCCTTCAAAGAACTGCTTCGGATTCCGGAAGTAACTCCAGTAGTTTTTCCAGCCCGACGGTTCTTCTAGCCGGATTTCATCCAGCACAGGAGTACTCCACTTTTCATCCAAGGTTAAGGACAAGTCGATACCGCCTGTCAGCTGCTTCACTTCATTAATACATTCAGTTACTTGCTTGCCAACCCAAGCATGACCAGTCTGCTCCAATCGAAGTGTTGTGGCGAGTAATTCCTGTTCAAGCTCAATGCCGATCATACGCAACAGCTCCCGGCCGCAAGCTGCGAACGCCGTTTTCAAGTTGCCCTGATCTTCACGTAATACGGATGGATGAAACGCTTCTGCCATAAACTGACCCAGTCGGAAGGCTAAACGCTGTCTGACATGGAAAAGCAATTCATTCGTTTCCTGTGACAGTTCATCCTTCATTGATCGCTGCGCTAATCGCTCAATCCGCAAGCGTGACTGCTCCGAGATCGTTCCCAGTTCATCTCGCCGCTGACGCAGTGTTTCTTCCCCCTGTGCCGCATCCTCTGCACGTTGCTTTAACCGCTGAATGACACGCGCCAGCTCTTCGGAGGCTCCACCAACTGCGAGATCAGCCAGTTCCTTGCCTGCAAATTGATTAAACTCTTCTTCGAAACGCATAAAGCCCGATTGTTGCAATCGATCAACGTTTCCATCCATTTTACCTTCCATCGCAAGCATGCTGGATACCGGGAAAAGACGTGGTGAACGAATCCCGTTTTTCCGCAGTTCTGTTCCTACATGATCGAGCACCTGTTCCAATTCTTCTTCCGAGGAAGATAAATCACTCGCATTGACGACAAAGAACATCTGATCCATCGCGGAGCTATCTTTCACTCGCCCAAGTTGATTCAGGAACTGCCGATCTCCCTGGGAGAAGGCGTGATTATAATAAGTTACAAAAATCAAGGCATCTGCATTTTTCATATAATTAAACGTTACGCCTGTATGCCGGGCATTGACTGAATCTGCTCCAGGTGTATCCACAAGCACTATTCCTTGTTCAGTCACGTCACAGCTGTAATACAGATCAATGGAATCTACAAAACAGGATTTCTTCTCATTGGCTACAAAATGGCGATATCCGTTCAAGTCCACCAGCACATCTTGCCCAAGTTGATCCGCTGTTTCCTCCCAGCCAGCCGCAGCAGCCTGTAAGAAGCTGTAATGCGGACGCCCTGCTGGGTGTACATCCTGAGGCGTGAGTGATTGCACCCGCTTTTGCCATTCCGTGCCCGGCTCTCCAAGACCAAGCAGACGGAAGGAATAGGCAAGGTCCTCCTGGAAGGCCTCCCGGGTCTTCATGCGGACCCGGGCAGTACCATGCTCCATGCCACCGGCCGGAGCCATAATACGGTTGATCGCCGCTGTCGTTGGATGCGGCGATACCGGGAGGACCGCTTCGCCCAGCAATGCGTTGGCGAAGGAGGATTTGCCCGCGCTGAACGCACCGAACAGCGCAAGCGTGAACGTGCCACCCGCAAGCGAAGCCGCGCGTGCACGCAAATCCCGTACCGCCGACCCCATGGCGGGGTACGGCTCCACCAGCGCAGCAGCGGCTTCCAGCCGTGCCGCTGCTGCGTCCAGGCGCCGGCGGCGTTCCGCGCCAGCCGCCGCCGGTGCGCCCTGCGCCGCTGCTGCGCGCGGCGGCGCAGGAGCCTCCGTCTGTGGCTGCGCCGCCACAGGCGCGGGCACGTGCGGGCCCTTCACCTCCGGCAATAGCCCGGAGGGGAGGGGGCCCGCAGGAGGCAGCAGGCTGCGCAGCCCTGCTGCCTCTTCGGCGGCGGCGCGCTGGAGCGCCGTGTAGCGCGCCGCCGCCGCGGATTGCGCCAGCAGCGCTGCGCGGCTGGCGTCCAGCGCCTGGAGCGCGGCTTCGCCCTGCGCAGCCAGCGCTTCCAGGATGCGGTCGGCCAGCAGCATGGCCGACTTACGGTACCGGGCCTCAATCTCGCCCCGGACATCTTTGCTGAATTGCATGACATACTCAGGCGATAGTTCTGCACTCGCACTTCGTTTCAGTTCAAGCAATTCTTCATTAATTACAGGCAATTCTGTGTTAAGTACCTGCTCCCACGCGGCATCCCAGACCTGATAAGCTTCCCCTAGCTGTCTGAGCATCGTCCGAATATGAACCTCCACTTGACTGGAAGTCTGATCCTGAAGCAGTCTCACCAGTTCCGAAGCCCGGCGCTGTTTCTCCTGTTCCGTTTTGCCTCCTGAAAAGAGCAGACCTACCCGGAATCCCGGCTTGCGGCTCTCCAAATAATGACCAGCCGAAGTTCGGATATCCGCTGGGGTCAGGTTTGCGTTAGCAAGCAAAGAATCCACCTCTGCCCTGAATTTCTCACGGACTTGCGACGGTTTGGCTCGAAGCTCTGCGACTTGTTCATCCAGTAGAGCAATCTCACGCTCCAAACGTTCGATACCTTCTTGTCCTCCTACTTGTTCAAGCAGTGCAGTTTCTTCATCTTCTCTCTTCCCGGCTTCCCGTCTCAGATGTTGCTCCGTGATATGACTGGCTGAACTGGCTAAACTGTGAGAGATCAGCTCTTCTTTCTTGGTCATCAGCTCAGTAATCAGTTCCGGTAATTGACCCCACTGATTATATCGATGCTGCTGGTCACGCAAGGAAGTGAATAACAGACCGTCATAACGGACTTCCCATGCGGCAAAAATCGCCTCTACCCCATCCACATATTGATCAAATGAAAGCTCCCGTTCCCGATGTTTGTCGATCTGATTCACAATCAAAAATAGTGGCTTCCCCCAGTCGGACAAACTTTTGGCAAAAGAAAGATTTGTCTCCGACTGAACATGATTGTAATCCATCACATAGAACACAACATCAGCCAGATGTAGTGCCGAATGCGTAGCCAGGCTATGTCCGCGATCCGTCGAATCCACACCTGGCGTGTCCAGCAATACAGCATCGTCCTGTAGTAGCGGAATATGATCCCATACTTCTATGGAACTGTACGCCCCTCCATTTTTACAATACGTCTCCAGCTCCTCTGGTGAAACTTCCAATGTTCCTGCTTTATTGTCAGCGCTTACGTTCGGTGAAGTATAAATAAGTGCTCTCGGCTTGCCGTTGCGTATTGCGACGACATTGGCACTGGTTGGCACCGGACTTGATGGCAGTACTCGCTTGCCACACAAGCTGTTGATCAAACTCGACTTGCCTGCCGAGAAATGTCCACAGAACGCAATCGTCAGATGTTTCGTTTCAGCCTTGCTGATTAAATCCGTTAGTGCCTCTACAGCGGTATGGTCCCCTGACTGCTTCATTGCTTCACGTAGCGGTAACAAAGGTGTGGCCATTTCTGCTGGGTAATCTGTTCTGGACATGACTGGCCTTCCTCCTGGCTCCTCTAATTTGACATCCGTTTCGACGTCAATCTCTGATTTATCTTCATATAGTTTAACATCATCATGTTTGAATTTGAACGATTTCACTTGAATCTGCATGTAGATGGATTCCAGATCAATATAAGTTCAATTTGAGATGATTTGCCACGCCCGATGATGTCAAAAAATTCTTTCGAACCAACTCATCACGCTAATTTCCACGTTTACGTTTGTTTGGTACGTTAATCCGTTACTATGTATCTATAAAAAAATAAAACCGACATGTCGGTTTTATACAGGTTATACTTTTAACTCCCACATTAATTAGGGATGTTTATCATCAAGTAACTGGCTGCATGACATGTCTAGCAGCTACATTAACGATCGCTTCTCGGCAATGTCAATGCAACCAGGTTCCTGATCATAGGGTAACAAAAACTTAAGATACTGCGTTTTCCATTGTAGGCAACAGGATTTCAAAAACTTGACCATGTTGCAAAATGGTAATGCCACGGCCTTTGTCTCTCATTACAACAACCTCAGGCTTTGTAGACATACGCTCCAGATAATGCTCAGGCACGTCACCAGAGTGACTCACAGTAATGCCTTCAACTTCTTTTTCTTCATTCTCCGCCATTTCCTGTTCAACGATTTGTTCAAAAATATCGGAGAAGGCTTCAAAATTGTCAGTGTACACGGAAATGCATTTCATCGTTATTCATCCTTTTCTACTTATGAATTTAATTTTCGTTTTCGGGTGGTGACACGTTCCTTATCTTTCCTGATCTGGGACGTTTTCATACGTTTCTTCCCTTCCCTGCATATGTCTAAGAGCGGACAGATATGGCATTGGGGAGTTTGAGCCTTGCAATGGTAGCGTCCAAAAAATATAAACCGGTGATGAGTTATTGTCCACTCATCCCGAGGTACGCGCTTCATCAGTTTCTTCTCGACTTCAAGTACGGAGTCATCCCAACCCGCGAGCCCCAGTCTCTTCGACACACGTTCAACATGAGTATCTACAGCGATCGCCGGTACTCCAAACGCATTTGAAACGACAACATTCGCGGTTTTACGTCCGACACCTGGCAGGGTGACAAGCTGATCATGTTCCTGCGGTACATCGCCGCCATACTGCTCTATTAAAATTCGGCACATGTTCTGGATATGCTTGGCCTTGTTTCGGTACAATCCAATTCGGCGAATATCCTGCTCCAGCTCTTCAAGAGGAACCATTAGATAATCGGCCGGGCTTTTGTACTTTTGAAACAAATCTGCAGTGACCTTGTTCACCGTTTCGTCTGTGCACTGCGCAGATAAAAGGACCGCTACCGTTAGTTCAAATGCATTGCTGTGATTTAACTCGCAATGTGCATCAGGAAACATGGCTTCCATGGTTTCGAGTATATGTCTTACCGTCGCTGCATTCATGAAGGGCTACCTCCCACAAGTCTGCTCCACACTGTATAGCCTTACTTCAAGCTTCAGCCAAGTAGCTTGGCGGGGATCCAAAAAGCTTGCAAAAAAAACGTCTTGATGCGGGAAAGATCCCGTATCAAGACGGTCATTCTTTTGATCCTCGAAAAAGAAACGATTACTGTTTTTGAATCTCCATCACAACGTTGTTCAGGAGATACAATACAATATTATCATTATCTCTGAGAGATTGCACGCTTAAAGTATTGTCACCCTGGTGAACAAATACATTAGATCCCAGTGCAAAACGGTAGTTCATGTCTGATGTTGTTTCGCGTTTAACCAAAATCTGGTTACCCACTCCATCATAAGACCAGAACTGTTTACTCATGACAGTAAGCACTCTGAAACGCGTGGAATTATCTGTATCTTTAGTCATTTCCACACGGTCGCCAACCGTGAGGTTAGTCAAAGATGTTAATGTCGAACCGGCTTTAACAACTTTAACAGGTCCACTCACAGATACTTTATCTGTCGCACCATTAAACTGTTTCAATGTAACCGAAGTTGCATCCACTGCAGTAACCTCAGCCAGCGTACGTTTAACCACTTGAACAGCCTTCGGTGTAACTCCTTCAAACGTTACATTAATCAAATTGCCTGCAGTCAACTGGGAAGGTGTAATGGATTGACCACTTTCGCCAGTCAATACCGCTTGATCCACATAAAACTGACTTGTAAGCAGATCTGATTTTACCCGAACACGACCGTTGGATTCCATGGAGACCACTTCGAATTGAGCAACTGTTTTCAATGCAATCTTCTGCGCTACATCCTGATTTGTTCCAAGGGTAACCGCAACATTATCCCCTACCTTCAAATCAGACAGACTAGCCGTTGATTTGTTATACATTTCAACCGCTGGTGCTGTCGTATAAGGAACTGTAATCGTCTGGTTGCCAGATAACAAGCTGATTTTTCGGTTTGTTGTATCAATATTACTAATTGTGCCTTCGTATTTGTAAATTATCTTCACAGACAATGCACGAGTTCCCACATAAGTCAGATCCAGTTTGCGTCCGTCGTTGAGCAAGGACTCCAGACCTGCCAGTGTCGGTTTGACTGTGTTATAGTCCATTTTTGTTTTCTCATCCAGTGTGAATACATAAGGTTTTTTATTTGCATCCAGTACAGTAAGCACTTTGGTCTTACTGTTATAGGATACAACTGTAGCCCCGTTCAGAGGCTCCATTTGCCGGCCAATCACCTGAATGCGAGTTACCTGGTCATCACTGTTTAATGTTAATTCAACCTTGTCACCATTGTTCGCATCTGTAATCAGGTCATTCAGCGTTGCATCTTGAATACCATTAATAATCACTTCCGGTTTCTCGCTCAGCAATTTTGCTTCAAGTGAACCTCCATCACGTTTATACGTCAATGTGGATTGGTTGCCGCCGATCTCAACTAATGTTCCACGAACGGATTGTTCTACGCCCTGATTCAGCTCAATTGTCTGCAGAACACTGTCTTTGACAGTGTATTTCACAGTGCTGCCTGCCTTCAAATCAGCCAAAGACAAAATGCGGTTTTGATAACGAATAATTAGATTATCTGTATACGTATACTGCTCTGTTGCCCCCGCAGCATTCACGAGCTTGATCGTTTTTCCGGAAGTAACCACTTCCGCAACTACACCGCTGTCACTCTTGTTAACGATACCGGATTTAACCCGGATGACCACTGTTTTTTTGTCAGCAGAGAACGTCTCGCGCTGTACTTCAATGATGCTGTCCACTGTAATATCAGACAATTTAATTGCTTTTCCGTTCTGATCCATGAATGCAGTATTCTCATCATAAGTATATGTTTCATAGTTTTCGCCTACAAAGAGACCGATTTTGTTCCCGGACAATGCACGCGCAAACGTACCTTCTACGCTCTCCATTTGTTGCTTGGCATCAACAACCTCCACATAGGAAGCTGCACCTGCCGAACCAACGATAAGAACTTTCGTATATAGTTTCACATCCGATGCAGATGCTCGTGTTTCACTATCTTTGGTAAAGTACGGGGTATTGCTGTTCACTGCATAGTTAACCGTTTTGCCGTCAACTAGTAGCGTGATCTGCCCGTCTTTCAATCCGGTAACATAACCCGTAGAAGTATTCGGATACTTCGTATCCGTCAACGATTCACCACGACTAAAAAATGTCGCAAGCTGAGCACGAGTTACAGAGCCTGTCGGATTGAACTTGTTGTTTTCCAAACCTTTGGCCAGATCCAAACTAACAGCCAGATTTACATACCCTTTCGCACTGTCTGAAATATTTGCGTTGTCAGCAAATCCAGTGGACTGATTATTCTGTGCTTTCGCTTCAGCATCTTTGTTCAACGAGCGGATTAATAGTTTAGTAATCCATTCACGAGTTGCCGGCTTTTGTCCCCATGTTGTTTTGGAGACATCAGATGATGCTTCTTCCGTTTTATCCACGAGTCCCAATTGAAGTGCAAGCGCAACATATGGCTTAAAGTAGTTTCCTACTTGCATATTTGTCGGTAATGCCGCAGCCGTGCTCGTGTTCAACTGCGATTCCATATTCATAAAACGGATGGCCATCGTTATCGCTTCTTGTTGCGTTACCGCGTCCCCTGGACGAAACAGGCCGTTATTGCCGAGAAGAATACCTTGATACGCCAGCTTGTATACATGTTTCTCAGCCCAGTATCCAGCCTTGATATCACTAAACAAACCTGTTGGTGCAGCCGTACTTTGTACTGCCGTATTTTGGCCCTGTCCCGTTTCTGTTGTGTCTGCTGCCATAGCAGCTCCACCCGCGCTAAGGGCCATCATGCCTGCAAGCACGGCTGATACTACTTTTTTAGAGTGTGATGGATGGTTATATTTAAAAGTCACCTATGATTCCCCTCTCTCATATAAAAACGACCTCAATCCGTGAGTCTACGGTAACGCACTTGAAGCAAAACTTAATTGGATCTTGTCATTGGATGTTCAAGATCCACATGTCCCATCAAACTTTCAGTTGATTTACCATCTACCAGCAGATCAAGTGATTTTACCTCATCGAACTGGAAGAACGTTTGTTTCAACGCATCGATGGCAAACGATTCACCACCAGCACCAAGACGTGCCGTATCCGGCATATGAATATCCAGTGTCAGTGCTCCATCCTTGAATTGAACTGATTTCAGCTCAATATCTTTGGACCATAGCGGAACGAGCTTCTCATCTTTGCTTTGCTGCAAAGAAGCAAAAGCCTCTTTATATTTGTCATCTTCCGATGCAAACGTAATTTCGGCTGTCGCTTTGTGAAGTTCCAGCTCCTCCGGATCGGTATAAAACACTTCGATAGACTTCTTCTCCTTGCTGTCGGATGTTGAAGGTTTGTCCGTAGATACTTCACCAGAAGAAGCTCCACCAGAAGACGTTGTTCCCTCCGAGCTTCCGTTCGCTGAGTTAGATGGTGTTGTGTTATCCTCGGAACCAGCTGTCGTAGGGTCGGTAATGACCTGACCGTCCACTTCTGTAGCGCCGTTCCCTGTTTGTGTCTCTGATCCCGCACCTTGTGTCTGGTTTGGAGCAGCTGTCGGTTTACTACCACATCCAGCAGCTACGGCCATGACCGTTACCAGCAAAGCTGCGATCCATATTTTTTTGTTCATTCTAACTCATCCTCCTCAGCATAAGGGTTGTCCCTTATTGAATTCCCAAATACTCCTTGATCCCAGCAACAATACCTTTGGCTACATTGTTCTGGAAATTTTCCGTAAACAATACAGCTTCATCACTCTTGTTGCTAAGGAATCCTCCCTCTAACAGCACCGCAGGCATCGTTGTTTCACGGGTTACGTGGAGACTGGCCATTTTTACTCCCCGGTCTTTTAAACCGGAAGACTTCACGAGATACTTGTGCATAATATTAGCCAGTTCCTTACTAACCGAGCGGGAATAAAAAGTTTCTACCCCCGTTGCCGCGACAGGGCCGCTATTCGCATGAATGGAGATGAAGATATCTGCATTTATGTTCTGTGCAACCTTCACACGTTCTTTCAGTGCGAGAAATGTATCATCACTACGTGTTAATACGACATCGATCTGAGGCTCTTTTTTCAGAAGTGCCTCCACTTTTAATGCCATGGCAAGATTGAAATCTTTTTCTCTTTTGCCTGTAACACCAATCGCTCCAGGGTCTTGATCTCCGTGCCCCGCATCGATGACTACAACTTTCTTGCCATTCCCACCAACGGGCGGAGCAGGTGTGCTACCTTGATTGTTTAGATCAATGATGAGCAATCCTGAATCGTTCTGCACACTGTACCCTTTGGCACCTGTCAGATCAATAACAAACCGAATGGTAGAAGGACTGTTGCTATATAAGGAATAACGAATTTGAGACACATCTGGATAACCGTTAACAACGAGTTGACCATTTTGATTGCTATCCAGCGCCTGACCTTGACTAAACGAATCCGCAAAAGCCGTATTTGGCAGATCAATTACAATTCGATCCGGGCCGTTCATCGTAAATACGTTCGGCTTTGTGCTTCCACTTGTAGCAATCATGAAACGGTTGTCGCTAAAGCTAATACCGTTCACTTGTACAAGACCTTCCTGACTCGATCCTCCGCCATCGTTACCAGAGTTCGGGGGAGTGGTTGTCCCGTTTCCGGAACCTGCATTCTGGGTAACTAATGTTACCGTCTTCGTGGTGTTGTTCCAACCCACCTTAAGACCCATTTGCTCTCCGATGAAACGGAGTGGTACTAAAGTCGTACCATTTTTTACGAGGGGCGGGGCATCCAGGTCTACGTTACTGCCGTTCACTGTTGCCGTCTTCTGTCCAACAATCATCTGCATGGCAGTGTTGTCTTTGCTAATCGTCACCGTTTGCGACTGTTGTTTCCAATCGACAGAGTATCCCAAACTTTCGGAAACCGTACGAATCGGAACCATCACCTTACCATTGATGTTATCCGCTTTCGCATCCGAAGGCTGTACGATCTCATTCCCGTCTAGGATAATTTTCGTGTCTGCTGCTGCATGACTATAGCCCGGGAAAACGAGCCCAAAGACAAATAACAGTACCAAAAAACCGAACTTCTTCATCCTTCACCCCTACCAATCTCATATTTTTTTGCCGCATGTTGTAGGCTTGCAACTTTCACTGCGCACTTGGGCATTACCAGACACCTATTAGACGTCTCCCAATCTCAAAAGTTGCGAATATATTCCAACATAACAGAAAAAAAACGTTGTCAAATCAAGCTTTTTTTACATTTTAATGTCTTATTTTTTCCTAATTTATCAATTATGCATCTTGAAACAACGGTCTTCCCTACTCTGCATATTTACGAAAAATCCCATTCTACAAACTCAAATAATCTAAAATTCCGTCGACAATCGCTTGAGCACACTGATCCTGATATGACTCTGTAAGCATCAGAGCTTCATCGGTTGGATTGCTCAAAAAACCCAATTCAAGGAGTACAGCCGGCATCGATGTTTCCCGAGTCACGTGCAGACTCGCCACTTTTACACCGCGATCTTTAAGTCCTGTAACAGGTAATACGTGCTTGTGAAGGATTTCCGCTAAACTTTTACTTTCTTTTCGTGTGTACAATGTTTCTATCCCGTTTGGAACCGGAGTTGTGAATTTGTTTCCATGAATGGACACAAACAGATTCGCCTGGTTCAGCTTCGCTATATCCACACGTTGTTGCAAGGAAAGTTCTGTATCATCCTGACGTGTAATCACGGTCTGAATGTTGTCATGCTGTTCCAGAAGCGCCTTCACTTTAAGTCCTACCGCTAGATTAAAATCTTTTTCGTAAGCACCTGATACACTGACTGCGCCAGACTGACGTCCACCATGTCCAGGGTCAATAACAATCACTGTTTTACCGTTATTCTCCGGTAAGGCTGGCTGACTACCCGATGTTCCATTCGCAGCTGAGAGATCAACGAGCAACACGTTATTCTCTCCAAGTGACCAGTTTGCTGTTGTACTTTGATTTAGATCCAAAACCACTCGCACCGTCGATGGCGACTGGCTGAACATGGCAAATCGGACTTTAGAAACAAGAGATGAGTCCATAACATCGATTTGCCCACTTCCGTCCGGATTCGAAGCCTGTCCCTGTACAAATGTCTGTGAAAAGGTGGTATTCGGCAGATCTACAATAATCCGCTCAGGCCCGCTAATACTAGACACTTTAGGGCTGATGTTTCCATTTGTCGCAACGATTAAACGGTCTCCGCTGTAACTTATGCTTTGCAGTTCCGTCAAACCAACCGGGGCAGGAGTCACCACCGGATCACTGTCAGGCTCCGTATCTACTACAGGTGGAATACTAAACAGGCTAACCGTTTTAGTACCATTGTCCCATCCTACCTGTAGTCCCATGCCCTCACCTACAAAACGCAAAGGTACTAGTGTTGTACCCTGTTTAATCAAGGGAGGTGCATCCAGATTGACGACATTTCCATTAATCGTAGCTGCATCTTTGCCAGCCGTCATCTCGATGGAGCTATTGCCTCGCTGAACGTGCACCGTTTGCGTTGCCTGTTCCCATTTCACGTCATAACCCAGGTTTTCGGATACAATCCGAATCGGAACCATGACCGTTTTCCCAATATTCTCTGCGGGTGCTCCTACTTTTTGGTCAATGGTGACTCCATCAAGCACGATCGAAGGCGCACGGTCTGCATGAGCCATCACTGGGAAAAGACAAAGGAACAGAAAAAAAATGACTGCTGCCGACCATTTCTTCATTCGTCATCCACCATTCTAGTTAAGATATGTAGATTTGAGGCCTGATTCACTACCAGTATTACGCTATGTACCCTTCCATAATCTACTATCCAGTCTATCAGATAATGTCTAGTGATCCGGTTACAACGTTGTCATATTTAGTCGGAAAATAACAAAGCAAAGAAGCCTCCATCTTGAACAAAGGAACGTGAACATTCCTTGTCCAGATGGAGGCTTGGTGTTTAATCACTTTATTTAGCCAAAAAGTTTAGCCGCATGGCGCTCTTCATAGGCAGTAATCGCATCATCATGTTGAAGTGTCAGACCGATGTCATCCAGTCCTTGCAACAGGAATTGACGACGGTGTTCGTCCAGATCAAAATCGATATGCAATCCGTGTGCGTCTGTAATCGTTTTGTTTTCCAGATTCACATTCATCTCATAATTTTCATGCTTTGCTGTACGCTGAAACAAGTCTTCTACCTGCTCTTCGGACAGTTTAATCGGCAAAATTCCGTTTTTGAAACAGTTGTTATAGAAGATATCCGCAAAAGATGGTGCAATGACACAACGGAATCCATAATCCATAATTGCCCATGGTGCATGCTCACGGGAAGACCCGCAACCAAAATTAGCACGAGAAATTAGAATTGATGCTCCTTCATAACGAGGCTTGTTCATTTCGAAGGAAGGATTGTTGTTTCCCTCTTCATCAAAACGCCATTCGTAGAACAAAAACTGTCCAAATCCGGTGCGTTCAATCCGCTTCAAAAATTGTTTCGGGATAATTGCGTCTGTATCTACATTGACCCGGTCTACCGGTGCCACGATGCCTTGCAGTGTTTGAAATGCTTCCATATGTTCCGTTCTCCCTTCTGGCGATTATCGCTTAGATCGCTGCTTCTGTTTTGAAATTCCAGTCACGTACGTCTACAAAATGTCCTTTAACCGCTGCCGCTGCCGCCATTGCTGGTGACACCAGATGCGTACGTCCTCCGCGTCCTTGACGTCCTTCAAAGTTACGGTTGGAAGTAGATGCACAACGTTGTCCCGGCTTCAGTACGTCCGGATTCATCGCGAGGCACATACTGCAGCCTGCGTCACGCCATTCAAAACCAGCTTCAGTGAAAATTTTGTCCAAACCTTCTTCTTCCGCCTGGATTTTAACACGTCCGGAGCCTGGTACAACAATAGCAGTTACATTACTGGAAACGGTGTGACCTTTGGCCACTTTTGCCGCTGCACGCAGATCTTCAATCCGTCCATTCGTACAAGAACCGATAAATACATAATCAATCGGAATCTCTGCAATCGGTGTTCCAGGTGTAAGTCCCATATATTCAAGCGCTTTTTCAGCCGCTTTACGCTCATTTTCTGTAGGCAGTTCTGCTGGTACAGGAACTTTGGAAGAAATATCGGTTCCCATGCCTGGGCTAGTACCCCAGGTTACTTGTGGGATCAGTGATTCCACATCAATTTCAACGACATGGTCAAACTCAGCACCTTCATCCGTCACAAGCTCTTTCCATGCTGCAACAGCTTCATCAAACTTAGCAC
Source organism: Paenibacillus polysaccharolyticus (assembly GCF_900102085.1). Classification (GTDB taxonomy): domain Bacteria; phylum Bacillota; class Bacilli; order Paenibacillales; family Paenibacillaceae; genus Paenibacillus; species Paenibacillus polysaccharolyticus. The sequence goes on from NZ_FMVM01000003.1 coordinate 317,644, forward strand.
CTGTAGGAACATACTCGCGTCCACGCAGATATTCAAACGTTGTTTCATCCGGAGCGATCAGTCCTGCTCTTGCTCCACCTTCAATGGACATGTTACATACCGTCATACGCTCTTCCATGCTCAGTTCACGGATGGATTCCCCTGTATACTCGATAACATAACCTGTTGCAAAGTCTGTGCCGTACTTGGCAATGACCGCAAGGATCATGTCTTTCGCCGTAACACCCGGGTTACGTTTGCCGACAAAACGAACTTCCATCGTTTTTGCTTTTGCTTGCTGCAAACATTGTGTTGCCATAACGTGTTCCACTTCACTTGTTCCGATACCAAATGCAAGTGCACCAAATGCCCCGTGAGTAGATGTGTGGCTGTCGCCGCATACAATCGTTTTACCTGGATGAGTCAGGCCCAGCTCAGGTCCCATAACGTGTACTACACCTTGGTCAATCGTGTCCAGATCGTACAACTTCACGCCGAAATCACGGCAGTTCTGAGACAGTGTGTCAATTTGCTGTTTGGAGATCGGATCTGTAATGTTGAAACGATCCTTCGTTGGCACGTTGTGATCCATTGTTGCAAATGTCAGCTCTGGACGGCGAACTTTTCGACCGCTCAGACGAAGTCCTTCAAATGCTTGCGGAGATGTTACTTCGTGCACCAGGTGCAGGTCGATATACAGAATGCTTGGTTTTCCTTCTTCCTGATGAATTACGTGGTTTTCCCAAATTTTCTCAAACATCGTTTTTTTACTCATCATTTTCACCTCATCATAAGTTCGGTCCTTGGAAGAGCTTCGTGCATCTTTGTCTAAAAGTGAAGCTCTTGAATGACCTAAATATATCACCCCGTCCTTCATTGTTCCAAGATATAATATCTATAGATGTGATAGGTTTAACCTATAATAAGACAAACAGTAATAAACCACTGTAGAATACAGAGGTTTTAATTGATAACAATTATCATTATCATGTATAACTTATACTACGTGCATGTCTCGGCCCTGTCAATGCTTTAATTTCTCTTTTCGAATTCTTGTCCGGGCCATGCTTCCCTGATAAGAATAACGAACCCGTGCTCATTAATGTTATAATAACGACATCGATGAAAGGAATGACGTATCATTATGGAATTCAGACAACTTCAATATACACTACAGATTGCTGCTGAACGGAACTTCTCACGAGCCGCAGAAAAATTACATATTGCCCAGCCTTCACTCAGTCAGCAACTGTCCAAACTTGAGAAGGAACTTGGCGTATTGCTTTTTCAACGGAATACCAGCACTGTTGAGCTGACACACGCGGGAGTTACTTTTGTTGAACAGGCCCAAAAGATTGTGGATGCCATGGAGCTGTTGCGTCAGGAAATGTCGGATATCTCGCAGCTTCGCAAAGGAAAGGTTGTTGTAGGCAGTATGCCGATTACCGGTTCTCATCTGCTTCCGCATGTGCTCCCAGCCTTTCAACAAGCGTACCCCGACATCGAAGTAACTTTGTTAGAAGATTCCGGGATTACACTCGAAAAGTTAACAGCCAGCGGCAAAGCTGACCTCAGCCTGCTCTCTCTACCTTTGCAGGAGTCCAGTTTGTCTTATGTCAAGATTGGCGAGGAACGTATAGATTTGGCTGTACCGCCGAACCACCCTTTGGCTCATCGAGGAACCCCGGGCCATCTGCAGCCTGTGCGGATTGATGAGCTTCGGGATGAACCCTTTGTTGTATTAAAAAAAGGACAGGGCTTCCGCAAGCTGACGTTTGATCTCTGCGAACAGGCCGGTTTTGACCCGCAGGTGGTTTTTGAGAGCACCAACATTGAAACATTGCAATCTCTGGTGGCAACAGGCATGGGCATCACTCTGGTTCCCCGTTTTATCGCCCGTGCACCCCGCAGTGAGTTCGTGCCTGTATATGTCCCACTTGCCGATCCAACGCCAAGTCGTACGCTTGTCGTCGCTTATCGTCAAGGGCGCGTCCTATCCAAGGCAGCCGAAGCTTTTATACAGACTTTTCGGCAAACCGTTGCCGAGCTTTCCAAAACAGATTAAACCGATGCTGTAACAAGTTCGTGGATTTATGATTTGCATAGTGTAATCACAAGTTGACGAGAACACTTATAAGCTCTTACCAAAAAAGCCGTCCACATAGTCTAATGACTACGGGACAGCTTTTTTCGTTTACAGACCAGCTAAACAACTGACCCACAAACAATGTAGCATCTTTTGTTACAGCACAATGTTGCTTGTTAATACATAAAATTATGGCAAGTAAGCACTCGCTATTCACGCATCAACCTTCATTTCACTGTCACTGTCATACCACTTAACTTTTCTTGTCTCAAATAATTGCATATATATCATAGCTTATCTAGCATGTCTCACATCATCTTAATACGTAACCTTCAGTTATTCTGCGCAAGCATGATTCTATCCTTTACCTTCGCAGATTACGATCACTTGTCAGCCTGTTCTGTTGATCCATGGCGCGTCCTTCTTCCTGCGAATTCTCAGGGGGTGACAAGCCTCCTGTCCCATTCTCTAAGAATGCTCTTAAGTGATCTACCCTTCTGTTGCCTTGTTCCAGTCTCCTGAGCGTATCTTTCACATGGTTGTCCATTGATTGATCATCCTCCTTGGTGACGGGATAGTTATTATTACCCGCCTCCTGGAGCGATAAACAGCATATGCCATTTTTTTAGAGAAAAACTATTTCCCGCTAAAATAAATGCTTGGTCTGCGATCCTCAAACACCGGGATACGTCCGCGAACTTCGTCAACCAAACCAGGACGGATGACTCCAGATACAATCTCTTCGCCTTCACCGCCTTCAGCTACAATCTCTCCCCAAGGGTCGATGATCAAGGAGTGTCCAAAAAATTCAGTGTCTCCCCCTTTGCCGACGCGGTTACACGCAATAACATACATCTGGTTCTCGATAGCCCGAGCAGTCAATAATGTGCGCCAGTGATGCAGACGAGGATTAGGCCATTCAGCAGGCACAATTAATGCACGTGCACCATTCAGAGCGAGGGTTCGAGCTAATTCTGGAAACCGAATATCATAACAGATCGATGCCCCCGCCGTCAGACCGTTGCCGAGTTCAAACATTTCAGGCTGTGCACCCGGCTCCAAGTATTTTTCTTCATCCATTAGACGAAACAAATGAAGTTTATCATACCGTGATACTTCTGTTCCTTCCTCATTATAGGCATACATCGTATTGTAGATCTGTCCGTCACGCTTCTCGGCAATCGAACCGCCTACGATGGAGATTTGATGTTTTTTCGCAAAAGCAGACAGCCATTCTCTTGACGTCTTCCCTTCCGGGTCAGCAAGCTCATGAATTTGCGGCAAAGCATATCCGGTGTTCCACATTTCGGGAAGCACGGCCAGCTTTGCATCCGGATATTGCTCCACTGCGCGTTCAAGCAACCTCTGCATATGTTGATGGTTAGCTTCCGGATCTCCCAGTTTAATATCCCCTTGAATCAAAACAACCCGCATTTCCCCTTGTTCAGTCATGACCCAACACTCCTCCGAACTGTAATACTTGATATCATAGCTTGATCCCTAGAAAATTCGCAACCGTATTAACTCAGATGACTACCTAACAGTTCAGGTAACCTCTCCAGCAACTGGTCACATATCTGTGCATCACCTGAATTCCAGGCCAGTTCCTCCAAAGGATACACACGCCCTTGTCTTACAGCCGTAAGAGCTCTCCACTCTGGACTCTGTATCAGTTTCTCTGTCGCCTGCCGTGCATCTGGCTCCTGAGGTAGCATGAGGAACAGATAATCTCCAGCATATTCTTGAACCGCATCAGCCGAAATCTCTTTGTATGCTCTGCCTGCTGCAAGAGCTTCCTGCACCTTATGAACAGGCCTGAAACCAAATGGGTGATATAGTAATGGCGCAAGTCCGATATTTCCCATCACAAACAAGCGAGCTCCCCGATGGTATGTGAGTACTGAGGCTGTTTCTCCCAGATGAATTATTTTGCTAATCTTCTCCCACATCTGCAATGTACGTTCTTCATACGAACTCAGCCATCGCTTGGCTTGTTTCTGCCTGCCAAACCAGTCCCCTACTCTCGTCAAACGTTCATGAAGAGGCGCATGCGAATTGTAAGCCAGCGTAGGCGCAATGCGCGTTAATTGCTCATACTGATGCTCATCTTCACTATCTATAATGATCAGATCCGGCTTCAAACGAATCGTCTTTTCAACATTGATCGGAGTGCCTGCATTATACTCCTCATCCTCAATTAAATGGATATCTAATACTCGCAAATCTCCCGCAGTATCTCCATAATAGATCACTCGCTCTGGATTAGCGGGAATACTTACATCGTGTCCTAACCAATCCTGAACCAAGGTCTGCTGTTGAATAGATCTGTCATACTGACGAGGAGATAGTCCGGTAATCTGGCGAAAACGTCTGTTAAAATAATATTCATCTTTGAATCCGACACGGCTCGCGATATCACGTAAAGGCTCATCTGTCTTGCGTACCCAATCTTTGGCATGCTGAATTCGAACATGATTGATGTAATCAAGCGGTTTCTGACCAGTACGTTGCCTGAACATTGTCGTGTATAGTTTAGGATGAACATCAGCCATATTCGCAAGCTTATGGACCGTGATTTCATCTCTGTAACACTCATCAATATACTGAATAGTCCGGGTTAACCTGGACTCCGAATTTGTATCCGTACCTTTTGTGGTATAACGAGTTATGATCCGTTCCATCCATCGCTGAAACCCCACATTTAGATTGCAATACTCCGCATCATTTTTATAATTTCGGGATGCAAACAATTCGACTAACACTCTGCTCACAGACTCATATGTAGCATCGTTGAACTGAGCGCGTTGCTGAAATAAAGGCGGTGAATACCACTTGAGATGGCCGGACAAAAGCTGAAAAGCATCATATGCCATAACCGTATAAGTCAAATGGTTTGAATTCCTGTGTTCCAGCTGGTATGCCTCGCCCGGAGAAATCGGATAGATACAACCCGCATTAAAAGGCCAGTATTCCTGACCGATGTACAAGTGCCCTTCTCCTTCTTCACAGATTAAAAATATATGTTTATCACACTGCACCTCCAGCATGATTTGATTAGATCGTTCAATGCGTCGCTCCAGATGCTCCAGCCGAAACATGAATGTCGAAAAAAATAATTTATCTTGATTCACATCCAACGTTTTCATGTTCATTTATCTCCTAGCACTGTTGAGAATTATTATCATTCGAAACTCTATGGAGTCATTATAGTCTAGTACTAATCTTATATCTAGATCATTTTGTAATGAGCTCCTTACAGATAATTCGTATCAAAAAAGCGCTCAACCAAAGTTGATCGCTTTTGGGTATTTTATTTGAAATCTACAATGGAGTTCCTGAAGTTTTAAGATTTAATTTGGTGGTGTTTCGATTGTCGGATTCCCTTGAACTTCATCATTGAATCATCTGCTCGGGCAGCTCCTTCAATAACCATTCTCTGGACATCGCATCACCCGAAGCTTTGACAATATCAAAATGATACACCTTGCCAGCTTTAACGGCGGGCAGGTTTTTCCATACTGCGCTGTCCATCAATTCCTTGGTGGACTGCTTGGCATCATCCGTTACTGGTTCAAGGATAAATATCCGATCACCAGCAATTTCTGTCATTTTTTCCGTAGAAATCTCCGCAAATCCCATTTCTTCATTCAATAACTTCTGGATTTCAGGTGTTGGTTCCATCCCATTCTTGCCATATAACAACTGAGGTAACCCGGCTCCAGCCATCACAAAAAGACGATTCCCCGGATACATCGTAAACACCGATGCTGTCTCTCCTTCTTTTAGGCCATGATCACGAAGCTTTTTCCACATTTGCTCTGTTGCAGTTTGATGCGCTGTAATCCAGTCCTCTGCCTCCTGTTTTTTGTTTAACAGATCGCCTAACGTTCGCATGCGCTCCTCCAATGTTGCGAATGAATCAAAGGTTACTGTAGGTGCGACTTTTGAGATCTGATCATACTGTGCTTCATCACTATTCGAAAAAATAATCAGATCCGGGTTCAATCCAACGGCTCTCTCTACACTAAACGGAAATCCCACATCTTCCGAATCCGCTACCTGGTCGTCAAACACCATGCCTTCCTGCCGAAGTATGCCCACCGGGATAACGCCCAGTGCGACCAGATCCCCGGTAACTTCGCCATGATAGATTACACGTTGAGGAGTAACAGGCACAGTCACGGTATGACCTGTCCAATCTTTGAACTGTCTTGTCTGTCCGACGTTATCCTCATCTGCAGAAGTTTGTTTTCCGGTTTCCGTGTCTTTACTTGCCTGATTAACCGATACATTACCTGGATTCTCTGAAGCTGGCGCAGATGTCGATGCCTCGTTTGAACATGCGAATAAAAGTACAGACAACGCTGTGACTGTCAATAAAAGGGCCGTATTTCGGAACTTGTTATGGAACTTGCTTTGCATCTCTATTTTTCCCCCTGTTTGATGTGCTCTCAAGATTTTTTAAATGATATTGATTATCATTATCGTAAAATATCTTAACTCATGGATTTTCTGATCTCAATGGATAAACTTGAATTTTGCATTTCCCTTTTGTACAAAAATGTTCTTCCTCACTTCTATCTCCCTCTATACAGCTCGGGATTGACGTGATAAATTAATGAGAACGTTTTGCCATAAATGAACATCATGGAGTGATATATACGATGACGAATTCAGAACATAGATCTTCTCTTTCCGCCTTTCCAATTCCCTCTGCAAATGTCATGTCACAGTTGCCAACGCAATTTTTTGCGACCCTTGTTCAAAATGTGAACCGCGAGATTGCGAGCGGTCATGATGTCATTAATCTGGGGCAAGGTAATCCTGACACCCCTACTCCACCGCGTATTGTTCAATCTTTACAGCAATCGGCTGAAAATCCCCTTTATCATAAATATTCTCCGTTTCGCGGGTATGCCTTCCTGAAGGAAGCCGTTGCCAAACGTTACAAAGAAGATTACAACGTTGATCTTGATCCCGAGACCGAGGTCGCTATTCTATTTGGTGGCAAAACCGGACTGGTTCAATTACCTCAAGTCTTATTGAATCCCGGGGATGTATGTCTCGTTCCCGATCCAGGGTATCCTGACTATTGGTCAGGCGTTGCTCTCGCGCAGGCGCGTATGAGCTTCATGCCTCTATTGAAATCCAATGCATTTCTACCCGATTATGAAGCAATCTCCGCTGATGATCGGCAGAAGGCCAAGCTTATGTTCCTGAACTATCCCAACAACCCAACCTCGGCCACCGCTCCGCTATCCTTTTACGAGGACACTGTTGAATTTGCGATTCAGAATCAGATTGTCGTTGCCAGTGATTTTGCTTATGGTGCAATTGGATATGACGGGCGTCGTCCTGTCAGTTTCTTGCAAGCTCCAGGAGCCAAAGAGGTAGGCATCGAGTTCTACACCCTCTCCAAAACATATAATATGGCAGGATGGCGTGTCGGATTTGCACTGGGGAATGCGGAGATCATCTCTAAAATCAATCTGCTACAGGATCATATCTATGTCAGCCTGTTTGGCGGTATCCAAGCTGCCGCTGCGGAAGCTCTGACAGGCCCGCAGGACTGTGTCACTTCACTGGTCGCACAATATGAATCTCGTCGTGATGCATTTTACGAGGCGCTTTCCGCGATCGGTTGGCAAGCGTCCAAGCCGGAAGGTTCATTCTTTGGATGGTTGCCTGTGCCGGAAGGATATACCTCCTCTGGTTTGGCTGAAATTCTGCTACGAGAAGCGAAGGTTGCTGTCGCGCCTGGTATCGGTTTTGGCTCCCACGGAGAAGGTTACGTACGCATAGGTCTTCTGAGTGATGAGCAACGACTGCGTGAAGCGGCGGAGCGAATTGGGAAGCTTCATCTTTTCAAATAAGTGAAAGCTGAACACATGGCTACAATCTCTTTGCATATGCCAACTTTCCATGGTATGTTATAAGAAATAGTAAACGAAACGTGATGACGGGACCAGTAAGAGAGAATCAGCTGCGCACAGAGAGTAAATTCCATCTGGCTGCAAGAATTTACCGCGGCTTCTCTCCGAAACCTACCCCTGAGCGGCCTGTTGTGTACAGGACAGTGCCTTCTGTTACAGGGCATGAGCCGGATGATCTGATCATGATCATCAATAAAGGTGGTACCGCGGAAGTAACGAACTTTCGTCCTTTTTTAACCAAAGGACGGGAGTTTTTTTTGTACCTAAGCAGACTGCTTCGCAATCACTGATTAATTATGTTTAAGGAAGTGAAATCATGACTTCACGTATTGTCGTTAAAATCGGAAGCAGCTCATTAACCACTGAAGAAGGCGGATTGGATCGCCAGGCGATATCCTTTTTCGCAGATGAAATGGCCTCGCTTGTTGCTCAGGGCCACGAAGTTCTGCTCGTCACTTCTGGTGCCGTTGCTGCCGGATTCCGGGAGATCGGTTACCCTCAGCGTCCCAAACAACTACATGAGAAACAAGCGGCTGCGGCGGTTGGGCAGGCTTTGCTGATGCAGGCATATCAACAGGCTTTTGCGGCGCACCGCGTTACTACAGCGCAAATATTACTGACCCGTACCGACTTCCACAGCCGTAAACGCATGGGAAATGCGGGTATGACCGTAGAGGAACTGCTCAAGCAAGGGGTCATTCCGATTTTTAACGAAAATGATACTGTATCTGTCGACGAATTGAAATTCGGTGATAACGATCTGTTATCTGCGCTGGTTGCCAATCTGGTCAAGGCACAGCATCTGATCATCGTTACAGATACGAATGGGTTGTACACTGCTGATCCACGTAAAGATCCTACCGCGAAGCGATACGACCGTATACCTGAAATTACAGCCGAGATATATGCATATGCCGGCGGTTCGGGATCAGCTGTAGGCACAGGCGGTATGCGCTCCAAGGTGGATGCGGCCAAAGTCGCCACACGCGGAGGTGTTCCTGTTTTTGTAGGCAGTGTGAAAGAACCTGGGGACATGCAACTCGCTTTGGATGGAATCGGAAAAGGAACTTATTTTGAGACCAAGCTGGCCTCACTCTCTCGCAAAAAACAATGGCTTGGCTTCATGTCCACTCCGCTTGGGACAGTTGTTGTTGATCATGGTGCTGAGGAAGCGCTCGTTCACGGTGGGCACAGTCTGCTTCCCGTAGGCGTAAAGCGAGTTCTGGGAACATTCCATGCGGGCGATGTGGTCGAAGTACTTGGCCCCGATGAGTCGCTACTCGGACGTGGCATCGTCAATTACGATGATGATCAGCTTCGTCAGATCGCGGGACTGCCAAGCGGCGAGGTCATGAAACAGCTGAACAGCATCCATAGACTTGAAGTGATTCATCGCGATGAATGGATTACCTTGAAATAATAGCTGAACTAGAGGAGGATTTAAGATGAGTGAAGTTAGAGAAAAAGCAAGTAAAGCCAAAGCTGTCGTCACCGAATTAAATCGGCTGAGTACGGAACAGAAGAACGCCGCACTGCGCACTATGGCTGACGCCTTGATTGCTTCGGCGGATGCCATCATTACTGCAAATGTGGAAGATCTGGATCGCGGCAGAGAACAAGGCACTCCTGAATCCATGCTGGATCGTCTGGCACTGAATAAAGAGCGCATCACAGGCATCGCTGAAGGCTTACGTCAGATCGCGGAATTACCCGATCCTGTGGGCGAAGTGCTGGAAACTTTTACACGTCCGAATGGCCTGCACATCGAAAAATCAAGAGTTCCGATTGGCCTGATTGGCATTATTTATGAAGCTCGTCCTAACGTGACGGTTGACGCTGCAGGCCTTTGTCTCAAAACAGGCAATGCTGTACTCCTACGCGGCGGCTCCTCCGCTCTCTCCTCCAATCGGAAAATTGTGGAGGTGCTACATCAAGCGCTGGCAACTACGGCAATGCCTGCAGATGCACTTCAGTTGGTAGAAGACGCAGACCGTGCTTCCGTTGACGAAATGCTCAAGCTGAATGGACTGCTGGACGTTATCATCCCACGTGGTGGTGCTTCACTAATTCGCACTGTCGTAGCGAACGCAACGGTACCGGTCATTGAGACGGGTGCTGGCATCTGTCATACCTATGTGGATGAATCAGCGGACGAAGCTATGGCGACCGATATTGCTATCAATGCCAAAGCACAGCGCCCATCGGTATGTAACTCTATGGAAACCTTGCTACTACATGCGAACTATGCAGAAAAGCATCTCCCAACTCTGGCTGAGCGCTTCCGTGAAGCAAGTGTCGTTCTAAAAGGTTGTGAAACGGTGCGGCGCCTTGTTCCGACAGCGGCCCAGGCCACAGAGGAAGATTACGCAACAGAGTATAACAATTATATTTTGAACATCCGCGTTGTAGAAAATCTGGATGAAGCCCTGCAGCATATTGCACACTATGGAACGAAGCATTCCGAATGCATTGTGACCCGTGATGCCGCGCATGCAGAACGGTTTATGCAAGAAGTTGATGCGGCGGCTGTCTATCATAATGCTTCCACTCGTTTCACCGACGGATTCGAATTCGGATACGGTGCCGAGATTGGAATCAGTACACAGAAGTTGCATGCACGGGGCCCAATGGGACTACCTGCACTGACGTCAAGTAAATACCGGATTACAGGCAATGGTCAGATTCGTCAATAATTTTTGAGCAACCAGTTATATAGGAGGAACGATATACATGAGCCAAGAGCAACAGACACTACTACAACAAAAGATTACTTTCCACGGAGCAGGTGCGATGGCTGAAGCCATCGTGCGTGGGCTCATTTCCCGCCTTGTCGTTCGTCCTCAGGATATTACGATGCTGAATCGCAGCAACTTGAAACGTCAGGAGGAACTGAGCACCCGTTATGCCGTGCATACCGGAACAGCCTCAAAATCAATGGATATCCTTTCCTCTTCCCCTGTGATTGTGCTGTGTATGAAACCCAAAGATGCCGCTGCGGCGCTTCGTGAACTGGGACCCCTGTTATCCCCAAACCAGCTAATCGTATCCGTTATAGCTGGACTATCGATCCGTACGATGCAGAGCCTGCTTGGCCGCAAACAGCCGATTGCAAGAACGATGCCTAACACCTCCAGCACCATTGGACTTGGTGCCACTGGACTTGCTTTCTCTGCGGAGATTACCGATGAACAGCGTAGTACAGTCATGTCCCTTTTCGAAGCTGTAGGCATCGTAACGATTGTGCCAGAAGACAAACTCGAAGTGCTTACGGGTATTTCCGGCAGCGGACCTGCTTATGTATACTACCTAATGGAAGCCATGATTGCAGCCGGAATCCGCGGCGGATTGTCTGGTCAACAGTCTCGTGATCTAACCGTTCAGACGGTGCTTGGTGCAGCACGCATGGTGCAACAGACGGGCATGGAACCGATGAAACTGCGCAGTGATGTAACCTCGCCTGGAGGTGCAACACAGGCAGCTCTGAAAACGTTGGATGAAGGAGACTTCTTTGAAAATGTCATTGCGGCCGTGAGCCGCTGTGCAGAACGTTCTCGCGAGATGGGAGCTGCGTTGGAAGGAGATTTAAAACATGAATAACATGTGTACTGCCACATATCGTCTGCATGATGATCATGCCGATTTTTACAAAAAAGCTCAATCGATTGCCATAGGTATGACCGTGGGCAGCTGGACGGAGCTACCTCAGGCGCAGCGGGAAGCCATGCAAAAACATCTGGGTGAAGTGATCAAGGTCGAGGTACACGAAGCGGAAGGATTAGCACCTGGAGAACGTTATGCAGATATCACCATTGGATACCCGGATATTAACTTTAGTCAAGATATCCCAGCTTTGCTTGTCACCGTTTTTGGCAAAATCTCGATGGACGGACGCATCAAGCTGAATCATCTCGGATTTTCAGATAACTTCTTGCGCGCTTTCCCGGGACCGAAGTTTGGGCTGAGCGGTGTGCGGGATCTGCTTGGAGTTCATGATCGTCCTTTGTTGATGAGTATTTTCAAATCGGTTATTGGACTGAATGCCGAAGAACTGCGGGAGCAATTTATCCGTCAGGCTCTTGGGGGCGTTGATCTGATCAAAGACGATGAAATCCTGTTTGAGAACAAGCTTACACCGATTGAAAAAAGAGTTGAGGTCTGCATGAAGGCTGCCGAACAGGCTCGCCAAGAAACAGGCAAAAAACTTCTGTACGCCACCAATTTGACGGGACCTACCTCCCGTTTGAAACAACAAGCTGAACGTGCGATCAGTGCAGGTGCGAATGCGTTACTCTTCAACGTGCTCTCCTATGGTTATGATGTGTTGCATGAACTAAGCAGTGATCCTGACATTAACGTACCAATCATGGCTCACCCGGCACTTGCCGGTGCTTTGTATCCATCACCGCATTACGGTATTTCTGCGTCTGTTGTATTGGGCCAGTTGATGCGTCTCGCCGGTGCTGATCTCGTGCTCTTCCCTTCACCTTACGGTTCGGTTACGATGCCGAAGGAAGAAAATATGGCGATCACTGGGCAATTGCTCACATCTGATCTACCTGTAAGAACAAGTATGCCCGTGCCTTCAGCAGGAATTCATCCAGGACTTGTTCCGATGATTCTGAGAGACTTCGGCAAGGATGTGATCGTCAATGCCGGCGGTGGAATTCACGGACATCCCATGGGAACCGAAGCAGGTGGACGTGCGTTCTTGCAAGCCATTGAAGCCGCTGGGCGCTCCATTCCACTGGCCGAGTATGCTTCCGAGCACCCCGAGCTGAAAAGCGCACTTGATCTGTGGGGTGGAGAACGATGAGATCAGATAAGAAAACAGCAATTTTCTGTGATTTTGATGGAACCATTACGCTCTCAGACAACATTGTCGCCATTATGAAACACTTCAAACCAGAAGGTATCGATGCCATCATGAAAGACACGATTGAACAAAAAATATCTCTTCGCGAAGGGGTGGGAGCCATGTTTGCTCTCCTGCCTTCCTCGCGAAAAGATGAAATTGTTGAATTTGTTCTTGGACAAGCAGGCATTCGTGAAGGATTCCAAGCATTTCTGGAGTATGTTCGCAGTGAGGACATCGAATTTAATGTGACCAGCGGTGGCATGGGCTTCTTCATTGAGCCCTTACTCGCCCCCTTCGACATTCCGCAGGATCATGTATACTGTAACGGTGCAGATTTCTCCGGTGAACACATTCGCATTGAATGGCCGCATCCCTGTCAGCCCCCTTGCAACAACGGTTGCGGGATGTGTAAAACGACCGTCATTCGTACGTTTCCGGAAGAACAGTATAACCGAATTCTGATCGGAGACAGTCTAACAGACTTCGAAGGAGCTAAAATCGCTGATCTGGTCTACTCCCGCTCCATTCTGACGGATAAATGTGTGGAACTTGGTGTAGATCATGTGCCATTTACGACCTTTTATGACATCATCGAAGATATGAAGCAGAAGCAATTACAAGGAGTGCTGTAAAGATGGGTTTTGAAAAGATTACACTGGAACATAAACGTCAGGTTCTGGAAGAACTGGCGGATGTCAAAGCATTGTTCGCAAGCCGGAACTGGTTTCCCGGAACAAGTGGCAACCTGTCGATGCGGGTAGGTGAATTCGACCCGGAACAATTTTATTTTGCGGTGACCGCCTCAGGCAAAGACAAGTCCCTGCGTACGCCGGAAGATTTCCTTTTTGTTGATAAGGAAGGCAAAGCGATCGAAGCGACTACGTTGAAGCCGAGCGCCGAAACGTTGATTCACTGTGAAATCTATCGTTTAACCGGTTGTGGCGCGGTATTCCATGTGCATACGGTGTTTAACAACCTTATCAGCGAATTTTTCGGTGAAGATGGTCATGTGCCGATTCAAGGTATTGAATTGATCAAAGCCTTTAATATTTGGGAAGAAAATGCAGCCATTCGTGTTCCTGTTCTGCCCAACTTCGCACATATTCCTTCCATCGCTGAATTGGTACCGGGTGCACTAGACGCTAATGTTCCTGGAATTCTGCTGCGTAACCACGGGATTTATGCGTGGGGTAAGGATGCTTTTGAGGCGAAACGTCATCTGGAAGCTTTTGAATTTTTGTTCGAAGTGATGTACCGTCAGCTTTTGCTGAAAGGCGCACAAAAATAGATTATTAAAAAAACACACCAGCGGCTTGAGATCAGCCCTGGTGTGTTTTGCTTTTTATACTGTTTCTTGTAAACGAATCATCGTTTATCTCGATCCTTGAATAAAAAGAGACTTTCCAATTCATCATCCTTAGTGTGGTTCGCATTGGCCATCGATGCCTCAGCAGTAGACTCACGCTGTTTTCCAAATAACAACTTTAACCCACCAAAGATGAGCAAAAAGGAAACGATAACTGTGTTCAAATACGAACGAATCTCATACGTCAGAAACACATTCGGAAACATCTCGTTTAATTGCGGAATAATCAGGCGGATCGTTAAATAGTACAAACCGAGAGCCGCGATTCCCATCCCGATAAAACGCTGATGTTTAACCCAGTCTTTGAAGACCGGCTGATCATTAAGCGGTTCACGTCCATACCGACTTGAGCATTGAAGTCCGTCAAAGAAGCTATAGAACCAGATCAGTGGAATCATAAACAGGAACACAGATAAACGAAGCAGGTCCAGAATGTAGATGCTACCAAGGAACAAAAACATAAGTTGCAGACCTCTTTTTTGCAATCCGAGATACATATGCCCCGCACCCGGAAAAGCGGAGAGCAGTGTAGCCAGCACTTTGCTGCGCTTGCCCATAATTCTGCCTGTCTCGAGCTCTTCAAATAACGTTCGATCCTGTAACACTTCACCAGCCTGCTTGCGATGTACATGCTGGACCGCATCGAACATGCAGTATACCCAGATTACAGGCAGAATGAGCAAAAACATCAAAAATATAGATTCGTTTGTAATGGCGGATACGAACACCATCATGGCGAATGAACCAAAAAACGCGATCAAAAAGGATAAGCCCCGGTGAAGCAATCCAAGATGTAAATGTCCAAGACCAGGCACAAATGAAAGCAAAATGGTGAAAAAACGCTCCCCTTCACTTCCCTTACGGTACATGGGGTGAGGTCCCGTATAGGTTGCCCCACCAGGAAATCCGCCATATTCATGCTCACCCTCAGCACCCTGGCGATGCATGTCATTCTGATTTATAGCCCCCATTGGTCCTTGTTCTCTAACATAACCCTCTGGATAGGTTGAACCTTGATGATGTTCAGGATGACCATAATGCATACCTTGTCCGTTGTAATACATTTCTCGGACGGAAGGTGCAGAGAGCAACACAATAATCATGTCTAGCATACTGAGACACCAGATAAAGATCACACCTAATAATCCAAAGACTAGTAGATCCTTATCACCGACCAAATAGGTCAGCATGACAAAACCAATGCCCGTTCCAAAAAATAATAACGGGTAAACTACAGCTCGGGCCGTTCGCCGCCAATAGAGGAACCCAAGCCCAGGGAACAGATTTAATAAAAATGCAAGTAATTTATTACGATCTGAATGCACAGTCGTCATCCTTTCTATTCAGGCCATGTGAAACCAATCAAGGTTTGGGTTTGAAATTATCCAGCCATGAGGTAGCTGCCTCAGTCCATTTCTCGGTAAATGAGCCTGAAGTGTCACCTTCTTGGAATTTATGATAAGGGGCCACCTTGTCAAACAGTCCGGAAGAGAGAAAAATCAATGTTAAACAGGCTGCTACAGCGTAGTGAAATACTCTATGTTCAAACCATCGGCGGTTTCGTTCACCTCTAGAATGTCGTGTCTTGCCATCGGGCGCCATACTCTCAATTCGCTTCATGACGGAGTCTGTAAAATCAACTGAATTCGGTAATGCAGGGTAGTTTCGCTCCATATCTAAAGCTTCAAGATAATCTTGCATTGCGTCTGGTTCATTCAGAAGAAACTGCTCCATCAGAATCGCCTGTTTGCCGCTGATTCGGCCTTCGATATAATCCGTCCATTGCTGGATGGTATACATTTCTTTTTTACTCACGCCACTCTTCCTCCTTCCAATGATTTCGAATCCACTGTCTAGCCCGGTATAACCTTGATTCAACCGTTTTTACAGCAACCTGAGCCTCATGGGCAATTTGCTCATAATTTTTCTCGCTCAGATAATAAGCGGTAATAATATCCCGGTGCTGGGCAGGCAGCTGATTAATCCGCTCACGAAGTTTCTCCTGCCGTTCTTCACGAATGACACGGGCTAGAACGTCTTCATCCCGTCCAGGCAGATTAACTACCATTTCATCTCCGCCCAGATCTTCAGCACTCCGTCTGCCCAGCTTGCGTTTGGCATCAATAGCCTTGTGAAAAGCAATCCGTGTGATCCACGTCTTGAACCCTTCGGATCGGTAGTCGGGGAGAGATTTATAAATCTGAATGAACGCCTCCTGAGCGGCATCCTGTGCATCCTGATCGTTACGTAAGACAGAATACGCCACATGATAGACATGCTGACTGTATTTGTCGATCAGAACACGCATTTGAGATGCATCCCCTTGACGGATTTGTTCAATTACGAGCGCTTCGTCAATAACTCTCCCCTCCTCTCCAATTCTATAGACGACGACTGGTCAACTGACCCCTGCAATTTTTATTAACTTTTTATAATTAGTATTCCTTGGGGTATTGAAGTTATATTTCTTGCTCCGACTGAAAGACCAGTTAAACTATTAAAATCCCCTCGAAAAAACGTGATATAGATTTAAATATAGCTAATAAGAAGTATATTATGGAGCAAAATAATATCAAAAAACAGGCACAGAATGAATTCTGGCCTGTTTATTTAATTTAACGTCCGCCATTGCGGAAACGTTGCGTATACGCTTTAGCATCCTGTACATTTTTAACACGATTCCTGCTCCACTCCAGCAAAATTCGGTCGATGTACCTGAAATGCACTTTTCCTGCAAATACCGCTTCCTTCAAAGCCATCAGAATAAGTTCTTCCTGATAGCGATCCTGATCCAGCCAGCTGGAGATCGTTTCACACTCCATTGGCGAGAGAGGACGACCAAATTCTTTTTCAAAAATAGAGAACATATTTCGCTCTTCCTCTTCTTTTTGAACACTGTTCGAATCTGGGCGTGAAGTATTGGCTTTTTGTTGTTCTGACCGGGCATGAGCTGCATCTTCCGCTGTACACATCGCAAGCTTGGCATACAAGCCGTGCAGGTCATAACGTTCATACTGAATATCCCGTTCTTCGTCCCGATGCTCATCTATCGTAATGTATCCATCCCTCATCAGACGCTGCAACATTCTGGCAATGCCTTCAGGAGCAAGTCCCATTCGTGTAGCAAGCTCTTCAAGGGTTGGAAATTCATTGAATTCCGCCTGACGGAAGCCCAGTAATTGAATGAGAAGCAGAACCTCAGTATCGGACAATCCAAGCTGATGATAAAAACGTAGTAAGGCGTACGGTAGTTGAGCAGTACCTGAAGCCATACCGTAAGCTGCACCGCTTAACCAGGCTTTGGAGGACGCGTCTTCCATATACTCTTTTCCGTTAAGCATTAAGGGTACAGACGATAGAGCATACGAGGGAATGCAATAGTCTCACGAACATGGTCAAGTCCACAGATCCAAGCTACCGTGCGCTCCAATCCCAGACCGAAACCGGAGTGAGGAACCGATCCGTATTTACGCAGATCCAGGTACCATTGGTACGCTTCATCCGAAAGGTTGTGCTCTTCAAAACGCTGTTGCATCAGTTCTGGATCATCGATACGCTGCGATCCACCAATGATCTCGCCATAACCTTCCGGCGCAATCATGTCCGCACAGAGAACTACTTCAGGGCGATTTGGATCTGGTTTCATGTAAAATGCTTTGATTCCAGCTGGGTAATGCGTAATAAATACAGGAGTGTTGTATTTTTCCGCAATCGCTGTTTCATGTGGTGCACCGAAATCTTCGCCCCAAGGAATGTCAAAGCCTTGTCCATTCAGGAACTCAATCGCTTCGTCATACGTAATACGGGGAAACGGAGCTGTAATGCCTTCCAGTTTGGAGACGTCACGTCCGATAGACTCGAGCTCAGCTCGGCAATTTTTCACCACGGATTGAACAACATGTGCGATGAATTTCTCTTGTACGCGCAAGCTTTCCTCGTGATCGACAAATGCCATCTCCGGCTCAATCATCCAGAACTCAATCAGGTGACGGCGAGTTTTGGATTTCTCTGCACGGAAGGTCGGACCGAAGGAATATACTTTACCAAGCGCCATCGCTGCGGCTTCCATGTACAATTGTCCACTTTGTGTCAGGTACGCATCCTCATCAAAATATTTGATATGGAACAGGTTGGTTGTTCCTTCAGCAGATGAAGGTGTCAGGATCGGAGGGTCCACCTGTGTGAATCCGTTACCATCAAAAAACTGCTGAACAGCACGAATAATCTCTGCACGAATCACCATTACGGCACGTTGCTTGGTGGAACGAAGCCACAGATGGCGATGATCCATCAAGAAATCCACACCATGCTCTTTCGGTGTAATAGGATAGTTTTCTGTCAGATGAATGATTTTCACGCCAGTAACGGTCATCTCATACCCGGACGCGCTCCGTGGCTCTTCACGGATAATACCTGTCACGTAGACAGAGCTTTCCTGGGTCAGGCTTTTGGCATCATTCCAGATGTCTTCACTAACTTCACTCTTAACCACTACACCTTGAATATATCCAGTTCCATCACGAAGTTGCAAAAACTGAATTTTACCGCTAGAGCGTTTGTTATTAATCCAAGCGCCGATGGTAACTGTCTCACCCACGTGCTCGTTCACATTACGAATTACACAATTCGTATCCATGCCCATATCTCCCCTTGGTTCCATAAATTTGAAAATGCAGCGGACAGGTTCGCACCTGCCCTCTGCACTTCATTGTCATCCTGTATTTACTTTACAGTTAGATTACTTAGAATTCAATACGATTCGGTGTGTATCTCGTGCGATGACCAATTCTTCGTTCGTAGGTACGACAAGAACGTCCACTTTTGAATTTTCAGTTGTAATGCGGCGTGGCTCGCCGGAACGGATCGCATTTAATGCTTCATCCAGTTCAACGCCGAGGTATGTCAATTGCTCACATACTTTCTGACGAAGAACAACGGAGTTTTCACCCACACCAGCTGTAAATACGATCACGTCTACACCGTTCATCGCCGCAGCATAAGAACCGATATATTTACGCAAACGATATTCATACATTTCAAATGCCAGCGTCGAATTAGGCTCGCCTTTTTCCATGCCTTCTGTAATTTCACGCATATCACTGCTGATTCCGGAAATCGCCAAAAGTCCGCTGTGTTTGTTCAACATGGAGCTAACTTCACTTACGCTAAGTTCTTCCTTGTTCATAACATAAGGCACAATCGCTGGATCAAGGTCACCACTACGCGTTCCCATCATCAGACCTTCAAGTGGAGTCATACCCATCGATGTATCCACGGATACGCCGCCTTTAACAGCAGTTACACTACCACCGTTACCTACGTGACAAGTGATGATTTTCAAGTCTTCCACCGGACGACCGAGATACTCGGCTGCCGCTTTGCTTACGTAATCATGGGAGGTACCATGGGCGCCGTAACGACGTACTTTGTATTTTTTGTAAAGTACACGTGGAATAGCATATAGATAAGCATGTTCAGGCATCGTTTGGTGGAATGCTGTATCAAACACCATTACCTGAGGCACACCTGGCATATTCAATTCCGCCGCACGGATACCCATCATTGCTGCCGGGTTATGAAGCGGAGCTAAGTCAAACAAACGACGGATTTCCGCTTTTGCAGCGTCGTCTACCAGTGAAGATTCTTTAAACGCTTCACCGCCGTGTACTACACGGTGACCTACAGCCTGAATTTCACTAACAGAAGCAACGACGCCGTGTTCCTTGTGTGTCAACAAATCAATGACTTTACGAATCGCAGTCGTATGTTCTAGAATCTCACTAACTTCCGTAACTTCCTCACGGCCAGTCGGTTTATGTGTCAGAATGGAAGAATCCATCCCGATTCGCTCTACCAGACCTTTTGCAAGTACCGATTCATCTTCCATGTTGTACAATTGATATTTGAGCGAGGAACTCCCCGCGTTAA
The DNA here is from genome assembly GCF_900102085.1 of Paenibacillus polysaccharolyticus. Taxonomy (GTDB): domain Bacteria; phylum Bacillota; class Bacilli; order Paenibacillales; family Paenibacillaceae; genus Paenibacillus; species Paenibacillus polysaccharolyticus. The sequence goes on from NZ_FMVM01000003.1 coordinate 337,791, forward strand.
TTACGAGTATATTCACAGACGGTCACCATCCTTGTCGTACTTGAAGAATCCTTCTCCTGATTTTACGCCCAGATGACCTGCGCGCACCATTTTTTTCAGGACAATCGAAGGACGATATTTCAGTTCTCCGAATTCACGGAACATTCTTTCGAGGGCTGCTTCAACGGAATCAAGTCCGAAGCGGTCAGCCATTTCAAGCGGTCCATGTTGGAAATTATAACCGATACGCATTGCATCATCGATGTCCTCAGCAGAAGCTACACCTTCTTGCAGGACATGAAGCGCTTCGTTGATCAGCAAGCAGATCAGACGGGAGGTTACAAATCCAGGGGATTCATAGATCATAACGCCTTTTTTGTCTACGACTTCTTCAACAAAGCGGCGAGTTTCTTCAAATGTAGTATCGGATGTTTTCAGACCACGAATAATCTCAACAAGATCAACCCGGGATACCGGGTGAATAAAGTGCATACCAATAACACGCTCCGGGTACTTGGTCGAGCTTGCAAGCTCGGTCAAACTCAGCGTGGACGTGTTACTTGCCAAAATCACATTGCTTGGACATACCTGATCCAATTGATTAAAGACTGCTTTTTTAGCTTCCAGATCTTCCGAGATCGTTTCAATAACCATATCGCAAGAGCCCAGTTCAGCCAAGTGCGCTACTTTCGTAATACGGGAGAGAATCAATTTCTTCTCCGCTTTGGTAATCGCCCATTTCTCGAGCTGTTTATCCAAATTGGTTTCAATCATGTCATATGCATGATCAAGCTTCTTAGTCGTATGCTCCACTAGAAGCACATCAAGTCCTTTGGCTGCGAGCATCTGGGAAATTCCTTGCCCCATCGTACCGCCGCCGACAACTCCTATTTTTTTGAAAAACATGGTTCTGCTCCATCCTTTCGGTTCTCTATTTCTCTATTGTACCCTGTTCGCCGAAAATTACAAATTTCGACCCAACAACTAATAATATCTTAGCACGACTGAAATGTAAAAAAAAATAACCAGCATAAAGAAATTATGCTGGTAAACGTGCACTGTCACGAAATTGACAACGAAATTGTTCTCCTGACAAAACTTCCTCACGCATCAGAATGTCGAGTGAATTGTCGAAAATTGACCGTTGCTCTTCAAGCCGGCGTTTCGTCTGCTCCATCAGTTCCTGAAGAATAACTTTATTTTCTCTCATCAGTTCTTCGGTAGTGACCATATCCATATTTACAATCCCGAGTGACGTCAAACCGGAAGCCATCATCGTCTGTACAACATTCGTCGCTTGTTCAAAGTCATTGCGTGAACCTGTAGAACGGCCACCATAGTACATTTCTTCGGCGGCTGCACCACCCAGTGCAATCATGATCTGCTCCTCCAGAAAACGTTTCGTATACAGAAACTGCTCCTGTTGCGGGTTATGACGCACGTACCCAAGTGCCTGTCCACGCGGACTAAGGGCTACCTGGCTTACGCTCCCTGGACGCACAAGCTCAGCCATAATGGCATGTCCAAGTTCATGAATGGCCACTCTCTTCTTTTCCTCAACGCTCGACTCGCGATCGGTTTTCTCACCCATCATCACTTTGTCAATCGCAAGAGATAAATGACGCTGTTCGATGGTAAGCAAGCCCTCACGCATCGCATAGATCGCAGCTTCATTCATGACACTTTCGAGCTGTGCGCCTGAGAAACCGTAAGACTCTTCCGCTGTTTTTTCCAGGCTCACGCCCTGTGTAAGTGGTTTGTTCACTGCATGTAGCTCCAAGATGTGTTTTCTACCTTTTTTATCTGGTAGATCCACCTGAATATGACGGTCAAAGCGCCCTGGACGTGTCAGTGCACTATCGAGCATCTCTTTACGGTTGGTAGCTGCAATCAGCAATATTCTAGGCGTATCGGATGTGTAGATACCATCCATCTCCGTCAGCAATTGATTTAAGGTCTGATCATACTCACGTTGCTGTCCGCCTTCACGTTTACCACCGATCACATCAATCTCATCAATAAAAATGATCGCATTTTCCTTGTTTTCCTTCGCTGCCCGTGTTCTGGCATCCTTAAACAAATCCCGAATTCTGCTGGCACCTACACCGACATACATTTCAACAAACTCACTGCCTGATGCAGCTACGAATACCGAATCCGTGTAGTGAGCCGCGGCTTTAGCCATCAACGTTTTCCCTGTTCCCGGAGGACCAGTCAGCAAAATACCTTTCATTGGCCTTATCCCAAACTTCTGTATTTCTTCATGACGGATCAGAAAGTCAAGCGCCTCTCTTAATTCCTGCTTGGCACTGTCCTGACCTCCAATTTCTTCGAACGTCAGTTTTGAAGGTCCTTTTTTCTTCCGTTTACGCTCTTGTCCAGCACCAACCGTAATCCCGCCGCGCATCTGCATCATGAATAACAACCCACCAACCAACAATGCTGCGATCAGAATCGGAACAATATTCACACCGATAAAAGCAAGAAAAATGATAACAACTGGGACAATTCCTATGGCTGCTTCTTTTGTCCATTTAGGCATTAGGCCACACTCCTATCTGACCGGGTACACGCGGCAGTATAATAAACTTGCTGGCTTCTCCGTCTCGCAGACTTACATAAACATTGTTGTCATCCATCGCCGTATTGACTTGAATTCCTCCTGTAGCCATCTTGGACAACGTCGGAGTAATCTCGGCGTATTGTTTGTTCTCCATCGCCTGGGCTACGGTAAACATGGCATCTCCCCACCAGTTTTCAAGCGCCTCATTGGAGTGGTCTACAACATCCAGTTTGAGCGCTCGGGAGCCGATCAGGTTCTGTCCTTCTCTATGAATATATTGCACCAGTCTACCTAAATCTACATTTGGCTTTAAATCAAGTTTCATTTGTACATCATTGCGGTTAATAGTTAACTGAACGCTATTAACACCTTCGTACTGAGTAACCATCTTTTCAATCGGACTCTGTACGGCTACTTGACGGTATATGAACCAACCTCCAAACAACAGGACGGCAGAAACTACGGCGGTCAGAACAATAGGCAATACTTTCAGCTTCAAATGAATTACCCCTCCCAAAATGAGCCCGTCCTTAATCTACAGGCTTGTATATTTAGCTGTACATCATGTCTGCAACGTTTATTGCAGATTTATTTGCGTTGTTCGTTAACTCCAGTACATATCTGAGTATATCACATCGTATATACAATTTCGAAGGCGAAAATATGAATAAATTAATAATTTTAACTATTTCATTTGATGTTCAATGGTTGGAATGCCAAAAAACCGGCAGTCGGTATCCCGTCTGCCGGTTTTTTGGCTTATTGTTATGTGCAACTATCTATGAATTGACCGTTTTATTCATCATCATAACGGAAGAAGATGTATGAAGTCAGCTGTTCGGTAAAGTATATACCAGATCGACTTGCTCTCCGTTGCTAAATCGGTAAAAGCGATAATAGTTATGCGTATCATCGTTATAGTACACTTGCCACACATAGATATTGTTCACAACACCTGGCATGATCCGTTTGATCTCACCGCCTGGAACGTCTGAGCTGAAACGGTTGCGAATCTGCGTTTCGGTCATCCCGTTCTGCAATAACTCACTGTGCACACCTGCCGCGCCTTGTACAGGCTGATTGTTATTATCAAACTTAACCCAGACCATAATGTCCTGATTATCTTTGTTTTTAGCTGTCATCGTCCAGTATATGTTGTCAGCGCCACTCTTTTCGCCCCACACGTACTTCCGCAGTTCATCAGGTGCTGTAATGCCCAGCTGGTTCTGTGCCGATTCAATCGCCAATGCTTCTTCCTGCCGCTGATCCTGCGTAACATAGACGTAATATCGCTGAAGCCCAATCAAGATCAGAACGAGAATGAGCAGCGATATCCATATCCACTTCTTTTTTTTCTTCAAGTGTTGAACTTCCTTTCCCTAAAAGTGCGCATTGAAGTTGCCTCTTAACGCGCAAGCAATTGATCAAAGGCCAACTGGGATTCCCGCAAAATGCGCTCTTCATCCAGTGTTAAACATTCACCATGTTTTACGACTTGTTTGCCATCCACCCATACATGTTCCACATCTTTCGCCGAAGCCGAGTAAATTGCATGTGAAATCAAATCCGTGTGTGGATAGAAGTGAGCCTGTTCAATGTTGAGTGCAATAAAATCAGCCTTTTTACCAACTTGCAAAGCTCCAGTATCGTTCAGGAAGATGGACTTCGCACCGTAAGCTGTTCCAAGAAGCAACGCTTCCCCGGCAGGTACGGCGGTAGGATCACCGGATACTCCTTTATGAATTAAAGCTGCAAGTCTCATTTCCTCAAACATATCCAGATTGTTGTTGCTTGCCGGTCCGTCTGTTCCCAAAGATACAGTAACTCCTGCTTTCAACAAAGCGGGAACACGAGCTACACCCGATGCAAGCTTCAAATTACTACCCGGATTATGCGATACAGCGACATCATGACGTGCCAAGATTTCGATCTCTTCATCGTTGAGATGCACAGCATGCGCTACGAGTGAAGGACGTGAGAAAAAGCCATGCTTCTCCAAATGTGCCACTGGACGCATGCCATAATCTGATACATTCTGCTCCACTTCACGAAGCGTCTCTGACATGTGCGTATGGAGAGGCAGGTTTAGATCATGCGCAACTTGAACAAGCTTCTCTATGTAATCTGGAGGGCATGTGTAAGGCGCGTGCGGAGAGATTACGGTTGTGATGCGTCCATCCGCCTGTCCATTCCATTCACGCGCAAACGCAGCGGACTCTTCGAGCTTTCGCATCTGCTCTTCTTCGGAGCACAATCCAATGACACCGCGAGCCAGCGCAGCTCTTGCTCCTGACTGTTCAACCACTTTTGCTACCTGATCCATGTGGTCATACATGTCCAGGAAAGCTGTTGTTCCGCCTTTTAACATCTCAAGCACCGAAAGGGATGCTCCCCAATACACGTCCTCAGAAGTCATTTTGGCTTCCATTGGCCACATTTTTTCTTGTAACCACACTTGCAATGCCAGGTCATCACCATGACCTCGAAGCAGAGACATTGCCGCATGACCATGCGTATTGATCAGACCCGGCAGGAAGAGCAGTCCTTTTCCATCCACTTTAGGCAGGTTCTCGTCACCATCCGGCAGCGTCTCACCAATATGCACAATCTTGTCATTTTCAACGACCATATACCCTTGAATCACTGTCCAATTGGCACCTTCATTTACAGCAAATTTACCATTTTGGATTACCCATTTATTCGTTGTTGTCATCAAGCTCATCTTCCTTCCCGTTCTCCAAATAATAAGCCAAACTGAGCAAATCCGTTGTAAAGTCTGCATGATGAATCCGCACATGTGAAGGCGTTTTTAGAATCGTCGGTGCAAAATTCAGGATCGCCTCAATGCCCGAATCAATCAGTTGATCGGCAACATTCTGAGCTTCCGTGTCCGGCACCGTGATGATCCCGATACGAATGTTATCTTTCTGAACCGCTTCTGTAAGTTCTTCCATAGGTTTGACCGTCAGGCTATTAATTTTACTGCCAATCTTAGGCCCAAACGCATCAAAAATTGCGACAATTTTCATATTGTCCTTCAAATAAGCATTATAATTCGATAAGGCATGTCCGAGATTACCGGCCCCTACCAGAGCCACATTAATTTGCTGATCAATTTTCAAAATGTGACGAATCTTCTCGATCAGGTAAGACACATCATACCCGATTCCTTTACGACCAAAATCACCGAAATAAGCTAAATCTTTACGGATTTGAGCTGGATTCAAATCCAGTCGCTGTCCTAGCTCCTGCGAGGAAACCGTTGTCACCTCACGCTGAACCAACTCGTTTAAATAACGCAAATATACAGGCAGACGCCGTACTACCGCTTCTGATATTTTATCCGATTTCATCCTTGCTCCCCCTTACCATCGCCACGATTAAATAAATATTGAAAAGATGAGCATTCTGTATACATGCAATATCCATGCATGATGTCCTCATACAGAATGCCCGAATTATTAGGATTATAAGTTCATTAAAGCGCTGCCCTGTTCGAACTTTGTGAAGTCTTCTTCAAAGTTTAACGCCATGGTGAAGTCCAATGCAATGTTATAGCTTTACATCGTAATTATTTTTGAGTTTCTGCAGGTCGATCTAACCATTCAGCAATACGGGGAACCATCTGTTCTGTCAGCATATGCTCCATCTTTGGTCCAGGTAGCGAATACAGGAAGTACTTGCCGTAATAAGCTTCAATTACACGCGTATCATACACAATGACGATTCCGCGATCTTTGCCTGTCCGAACAAGCCTGCCGAACCCCTGCTTGAAGCGAATGACTGCCTGTGGCACAGAAAGCTTCATAAATGGATTTTTCTTCTGCTCTTGCAACAGTTCACTCTTCGCTTCCAGAAGCGGATGGTTAGGCGGCTGGAAAGGCAGTCTCACAATCGCAAGACAGGTCAGCGCTTCACCCGGAATATCCACGCCCTCCCAGAAGCTACTCGTACCCAGCAGGACTGCTGCTTTGGCATCCTGGAAGCGTCGGGTCAACTTCGAACGATTCCCGCTGTCAACACCTTGCCCCAGTAACGAGATGTCATTCCCGGACAAAGCCTCTTTCAGTGGTTCATAGACTTGTCGAAGCATTTTATAAGAGGTAAACAGCACCATCATACGTCCTTGAGTTGCAATCGCCGTCTCAGCAAGAGAGTGCACCAGCATCTGTACAAAGTGCGCGTCCCCTACGCTCCCCTTCAGACTCGGGAAATCCCGCGGGATTACTAACAAAGCTTGTTCCCGATAATTGAATGGGGAAGGTAGCATCGAGGTCAGAAGCCGATTATTGTCGGCAGCTTCCTGCAAACCCAGTTGCTCAATCATGAACTGGAATGACTTATCCACCGACAGCGTAGCCGATGTAAGCACAACGCTTTTCTTTTTATCGAAAAACATCTCTTTCAATTGCGCGCTCACATCCACCGGAACAGCGTATAGCTGGAGTGACTTGCTACGGAACTGTCCGCTGGCCTCCATCCAGTACACGGTCTTGGCATCATCCATACGCATAAAGAATCTTAAATTCTCCTTCATCGTCGTCAGATCTTTCAAGAGCCCGGTGATATCAGTGATCAGACTGTCGGACTGATAATCATCCTGATCTTCTTTTACTTCGAGCAACAGTTTGTCACCCTTACGAACCAAATCACCCAATGTCACATAGATCTGGTTCTCCAAATCCTGCAACTCCTGCCACTTGGCAGGCTTCTGAGACGCTTTAAGCCGCAGCGAGAACTGTCCGGTCTCCCCTGGAGAAGCATCGCTCCGTTCAGGCAGAAGACCAAACAGAGCATCGCTCAGACGATCCCACATTTCCTTCACTTCAACGGCAAGGGGAAACATCTGATCTACCATTGAACCCCACTGTACACCGTTCTCGTGCCCTGACAACTGAGAGCGAAGCATGGGAAGCTGGCCATTACGACTATCTTTGAATAAACGGGTCAGTGTGTGTACGAGCGTAAAATACTTCATGTGAAGCCCCAAATGTTTACCCGCTACATCTTCAAGATGGTGCGCCTCATCAATGACCAGACTTTCATAAGCTGGCAACAGCTGATGAGCAGCCTTCACGTCTGTAAACAGTTTGGAGTGATTGGTAATCACAATATCAGAAAGCCCCGCCTCATGTTTCGCACGATGATAAAAGCACTTACGGAACCACGGACAGGATCTACCGAGGCAAGACTCGGACTCGCTTTGTACCGTTTCCCAGAAGTCTCCTCCGCGTGCACTGAGGTTCAATTCTTCATCGTCACCCGTTTCGGTTTGGGTCAGCCACACGATCATTTGTGCTGCCGTGAAGTAGTCCTCTTTCGGCGTAGCAAATTCACGTTTGTTGATTTTCTGTTCGAATTTACGAAGACAGAGATAGTGGCCTCTCCCCTTGAATACGGAAGCTTTGAACGGAAAAGGAACTACCTGCGTCAGCATCGGAATATCCCGCTCGCGCAGTTGTTCTTGCAAGTTAATGGTGTGAGTGCTTACCATCACCTTCTGTTCTTGTTTTACACTTTCGTAAATAGCAGGCAACAAGTATCCCAGGGATTTCCCTGTTCCCGTTCCGGCTTCCAGCAAAAGATGTTTCTCTTCATCCAGCGCCTGCCGTACACTGCCAAACATCTGTGTCTGTGCTTCACGCTCTTCATAATGATCCAGTGTCTCTTTGAGGTTCGCGCGCACCTGATCCATAAACTGATCAAAGGTCACACCTTCCAGCGGGTTCGCTTCTCTTTCATCCCGAGGTGCACCAATTTCCGTCCAGTCACTGACGTTAAGCGCCAGCTGACGGTAATACGTATGACCATCCAGGTCCTGAATCGGTTCTGCTTCCTTCTCTGCACGTAGTCCGTCGAAAAACCAGCCCAGATCACTGTCCTCTGGTGCAAACAGATCGCTAAGCCGCTGGATTGTAATTAACGGCAGCTCTTTAAGCTCATCAAGACATTTAAGCAAAACATGGGCTGTTGCCAGTGCATCACTGTCTGCCTGATGGGGGCGGTCATGTTCAAACCCGAATTCGGCTGATACATAACCGAGCTGATATGAACCCAGCGATGGAAATGTAATTTTTAAGAAATCAATCGTATCCAGAATACGGCCTGTAAAAGGCAAATAACCACATCGATCAAGCGCATTCTGTAAAAAATGAAAATCAAATGCAACGTTATGGCCCACTAACACCACATCGTCAAGAAGCGGTACCATCTCCATCATCATCTCTTCAAGAGACGGAGCATCCGCGACATTTTCCTCTGTAATTCCGGTCAACCCTGTAATAAATGGCGGAATTGGAACACCCGGATTTACATAAGAACTATATATTTGAGTTATGCTGAAGTCATGGTCTATGATGGCAAGTCCGGCCTGTATGATCTCACCGTCGGACTGCGTGCCGGTTGTTTCGAAATCCAAAACGGCAAATTTCATTGCAATATACGATCCCTTCCATTCCAGTCTATGTTACAGCATAGCAAAAAAAAGGACATTTGAAAATTAACTGACAAAAAAGCGGTGTTTCCGCCGCTATGCCATAGGAGGAAACACCGTTCTTTTGTTGCCACATGTCTTTTTCAATTCAGGGCAATTTGGGCATGTCTTGAAACAGACTGAAGTGCAAGTGCAGATTTTCAGACACACCCTAGCTGGTTTGCGTATTGCAGTTTACCTCTGTTCAGCCTGCAAACTTCCATGTTGTACAGAGGTTCGGTCAACGTCGGGTCATACTGAAGGGCCTGTGCGAACAGGGAGCATGCTGCTTCTGGATTGGAGAGCTTCGCTTGGATACAGCCCAGAGCATTACATACAAGGCCTTTGAGTCTTGCTGATCCCTTAAGTAGCATAATCTGCTGTAAATGGGTTTCAGACTCATAAATCTGCTCCAGACTTAAGTGTGCGAGTGCCAGATAAAAACGGGCTAAGGCACTATCCGGGTAATCGTTCACAACCCGTAAGAATTGATCAATAGCCTGCGGATACATTTGTAGCTTAAAATATCCTTGGCCGCGGCTGAAGCATTCAAGATGAAGTTCAGGCAAAGCTGTCACTGCTTCCTGCTCCGGCTCAAGTGAAGCCGGTTTGTCCAGCTCCCTTTCCCGAATCTGACTCATCTTTTCTTCAAACATCAGCCATTCATCCAGCATCCCGTCACTCATTCGTTTGAGCAAATTCCATTTTTGTTGCAGCTCCTGTTTGTTCAGACCTTCAGCGGAAGGATAGCTCTTGATAATTTCATCTAACATGTCGTTCATTTCGGCGAAAACATGCTGGAACATCGATGCATCCCCACCCTTGGAAAATGAATTAGTGCAGTGACCTGTACTCATTTTTTGCTGGATGGGCCGATTTCATTCCCCTTCCCAGTCGATTACAAGATCGTGGCGTGAACTTCTTTCTTCATCGTCTGAACCGGTTTGTTCTGACTGTCCACAAACACCACGGTAGGTTTATGCGTATTCGCTTCTTCCTGTGACATCATGGCATAAGAAATGATAATGACTGTATCTCCAGGCTGTACAAGACGAGCGGCAGCACCGTTCAGACAGATGACGCCACTGCCGCGAGGTCCTGGAATTACATAAGTCTCCAGCCTTGCTCCGTTGTTATTGTTCACAATTTGCACTTTTTCATTTTCCATTAAATCCGAAGTTTCCATAAGGTCTTCATCAATGGTAATGCTACCCACATAGTTCAAGTTGGCTTCCGTTACCGTAGCACGGTGAATCTTGGATTTCATTAGAGTTCTAAACATGGGACAACACCTCCATTTTTTGAATACGTATATTGTCAATCAATCTTGTTTTCCCAAATTTCACGGCTAGTGCAATTAGCAGATCATCATATGCATTCAATTCCTCTTGGTCTGCAAGAGGCTCCAGACTTGGAAAAGCCTGAATCTCGGCATAATCAATGACAGCATGCGCAGATTTGCCAATATGTTCATGAAGCAGACGACGAATGTCTTTCGCTGTAACGGCTGTTCCAATCTCCACCGACTCCTGTGCGGCGCGCAGTGCCTGAGACAAGACCAAAGCTTCCTGACGTAGCTCTGCGCTCAAATAGACATTACGGGAGCTGAGCGCCAAACCGTCCTGCTCACGAACGATAGGACAAGGGATAATGTCCACTGGCATATTCAGATCATGTACCATTTGCTCAATAACGGCCACCTGCTGTGCATCCTTCATCCCAAAAAAGGCTTTCTGCGGTTGCACGATGTTAAACAGTTTCGATACTACGGTAGTCACCCCGTTAAAATGTCCTGGCCGGGATGCGCCACATAAGCGCTCTGTAATCCCGGATACTGCAATCGTCGTTTGCGTCGGCTGGGGATACATCTCTTCCACCGAGGGAATAAATACGATATCTACCCCTTCAGCACGAGCCGTTTCAAGATCGCGCTGTTCATCCCGCGGATAACTTTCAAAGTCTTCATTCGGGCCAAACTGTATCGGATTAACGAAGATGCTTAGAACAACGATGTGGCTCTGTTCTCTCGCTGCTTTCATCAGACTGGCATGGCCTTGATGAAGGTATCCCATGGTGGGCACCAGTCCAACGATCGTTTCTTCGGAATGGATCGCTTGCTTTTTTCGCATCAAGCTTAGTTCCCGTCTTAACTCTGTGATCGTGCGTATGACTTTCATCAGCGAATTTCCACCTTTTCTTTACGTTGTCCATACAATCCATCCAGCACGCCATCCGCTGCACTGAAAACATGCTCTTCGGCCGGGAAGGAACGATCCTTCACTTCTTTTACATACGTTTCAATACTGCTGCGAATCACACTTCCTACATCACCATAGGTTTTGACAAATCGTTTAGGCGTGTATGGTGAAGCATATTGAACCACATCATGAAAAACGAGCACTTGACCGTCACATCCCCGCCCTGCACCAATGCCAATGGTCGGAATCGACAATTCCTTCGAGATTGCCTCGGCCACTTCTTCCGTCACGAGCTCGAGCACGATGCCGAAAGCCCCTGCGGCTTCAAGCGCTTTGGCTTCATCCATCAGACGTTTGGCATCTGCTGCATCCTTGCCCTGAATCCGGTAACCACCGATCTGATTCACCGATTGTGGTGTTAATCCAATATGTCCGAGCACAGGCACACCCGCTTGCACAACAGCCTTGACTGTCTCTGCAATCTCAACGCCGCCTTCCATTTTGACCGCATGGGCATGACCTTCCTGCATCAAGCGACGAACACCTTTCAATGTTTCATCAACGCTACCGTGATACGTCATAAAAGGCATATCTGCAACGATAAACGTGTGTTCCGCTCCACGCACAACCGACCGAGTGTGGTAGACCATATCATCAATCGTGACTGGCAAAGTTGAGTTATAACCAAGGACAACATTACCTAAAGAGTCGCCCACCAAAATCATGTCAATGCCGGCTTCTTCGGCGAGCAGAGCAGTTGGATAGTCATAAGCTGTAATCATGCTAAGCGGGATGCCATCTTGCTTGTATTTTTTCATCTTCACAATGTTTAATGCTTGTTTGTTTGCCATTTGTCTTGTGCCCCTCTCACCTTTTCAATTAAACGCAACAAAAAAACCTTTTAGTTTTCCACTAAAAAGTCCCGAAAAGTCAAAAAAGAGTCACTTGCGATCGTCCCTTCTGTCTCGGTCCTCTTCGGCTCAGAGCAGAATCCAACAACACATTTGTTCTTATTCCATTTTTTCCTTGCTATTGCTGTCCTACTTGTCTACGTAAAACGCATCAAGCAGAACTAAGGTTACTGCTCATCGGAGTGCAGCTCGGTCTTTACAGCCCGATACCGCCTCACGAAAACAGTATACCAAAGTTCTGCTCAAAGTTCACGTCTTATGTTCGAGATCATTCAAGAGTTTTCGACAAAATATCAGCTTTTCCAAGTCACTTCGCCAGATATGATCAGTTCGCGTACCCCATCCTGCTTCTCAACTACCAGTGCTCCCGAAGAGTCCAGCCCTACAGCTGTTCCCTCAATCACACCGTGAGGATTGGTTACAGTCACCTTCCGATTTAACGAAACGGACAACGCTTCCCATATTGAAGATATAACTCCAAATCCCTCTTTTTGATATAAAAAATAAAGATGTTCCATTTCCGTTAAAATAGCGGCTGCCAGCCCCGTCCGATCAATAGCTTGCCCTGTTTCAATCTGAATCGAGGTGGCAATCTGTTGCAAGTCTTCCGGATAATCCTGAGAATCGAAATTTACATCTACGCCAATGCCCGCAATGCAATATCGAACCTGATGATCTTCCACCGCAGATTCAAGTAAAATGCCACATATCTTACGGTCATTAATCAACAAGTCATTCGGCCATTTGATGCCAGCCTCTGCACCAGTATAAGCTCGAATCGCTCGACATACAGCTACACCAGTCATAAGGGTAAGCTGGGGCGTATGTTGCAACGGTAATTCGGGGCGTAGCAGCACGCTCATCCAGATCCCTTTTCCAGGAGGGGAGAACCACTTGCGGCCGAAACGCCCCCTGCCGCCAGTCTGTTCTTCAGCAAAAACCACCGCGCCCTCACTCTCGCCCTCTTCTGCCAGCTTAAGAACATCAGCCTGTGTAGATGACGTTGAGGACAGCATGATCGCTTTACGGCCAAATGTCGTCGTCTTCAGAGCAAGTTGGAGAGCTGTCTCATCAATGCTTTCAGGTCTCGTGATCAGACGGTACCCTTTACGGGAAACGGCTTCAAACTCATAACCCATCTCCCGTAATTTATTGACATGTTTCCATACGGCGGTTCGGCTGATGGACAGATGCCGGCTAATCTCCTCGCCCGACACAAACTGTCCGTCAGCATGAAGTAACATATGTAATAAGTCCTCATGCTTGGTCATTCGCAGCCACCCGTTTCACTTCAGCACTTAGTGTTTCATACTGATTCTTTATATTTCCAATCGCCGTTTCCCTGAGCAGATGTTTCATGAGTTGTCCGAGCCAAGGTCCACCTTTGCGCTCCACTAATTGCAACACCTGTTCACCAGTGATTTCGAGTTCTTTTATTGCGTGGACTGGCATGGATCGGCTCCAGTCTGCCGCGAGAGTTTGAACTTTAACGAGTCGATCATGTGTCTGTTCAGAACCTTCACGCCACTGTTTCGGCAATTGCTCTTGCAAGAGCAGCCAGTCGTTAGCCGCCTGAGCACCACAATGGAGTACGGACACAATCCAGTTTTCCCGCAGCCCTTGATCATCTTCGCACTGCTCCACAAAATCAGTCACCAGTTGCTCCATCTGAAGCACACCCGTAATTCGAACACGTTGTTCGTTGGAAAATGTCCACAGCCGCAATAACTTGTCTGCTTCTTCCCGGTTGTATCCACCAGCCAGCAACACACACGACCATCGAAGCAACACATGTTCTCCTGCCAAATGTTGCAAGCCAGTTAACAAATCTTTATTAAACCTGGAAGAATCCACTGGTGCTTTGACATATTCTAGCGCTCTGCTGCGAAATAACAATTCCAATCCTTTGAGCGGATGAGGACCTGCCATCATTTTTACCATCTCGGTACGAACACGTTCCATCGCAATATGCCGGAGCAGTTCGCGTTGATCAACGAGTCCCTTCCATGTATTGTACGCAATCCTGAAATTAAAGACGGAAGCGAACCGAACGCAGCGCAACATACGCAGAGCATCCTCACCAAAACGCTCAACCGCCAGGCCTACACAACGCACAAGCTCTTGTTTAATATCAACTTGTCCGCCAAAAGGATCAACTATAGCTCCCTTCACGTCCATTGCAAGAGCATTCATGGTGAAATCACGCCGCTCTAAATCTTCCTTGATGTCTTGAACAAACTGCACTGCTGCAGGCCTGCGATTATCCTTATATTCCGACTCTGTCCGAAAGGTCGTCACTTCAAAGTAATAGCCGCCAGAGCGGACCGTCACAGTCCCATGCTGTAATCCCGTAGGAATACAATCATCAAAGAGAGCCATAACTTGCTCGGGAGAAGCAGAGGTCGTAATGTCCATGTCGTCCACGGCACGCCCCAATATTTCATCCCGAACACAGCCGCCAACCCAATAAGCCTCGAAGCTATGTTCATTTAATCGAGTAAGGACATTCTCACTTTGTTTTGCCATTTCATCATCTGCTTGTGTCCATTGAACCACCACATATCACCTCTTCTCTTGCCAGTTGTGGTTCCCCACACTTAACCGCAAACGGGATTGAGACTGGGGATTTCTCTTCCAAGCACACGATAATATATCTTTTCATATTCCTGCCGAATGGAGTCATTGCAGAAATCATGATGTGCACGATGAAGGCAAGCCTCCCGGATATCGGCAGCCAAACGCTCATTCGTCAGAAGACGAATCGCATTCTCAGCCATAGATTGGGTATCCCCGATCGGAGAGAGGAATCCTGTTTTCCCATGCAATACTAGTTCCGGAATACCGCCAGCCTGCGAACCAATCGTAGGCACACCACATGCCATCGCTTCAAGTGCTACCAGACCAAAGCTCTCTTTCTCGGATGGAAGCATTAAAATGTCGGCCATTGATATCACCTGAGCCACATCATCCTGTCTGCCCAGGAAATGAACCTTTTCACTCAAGCCCAGTTCTTTAATTTTACACTGAATTTTGGGCAAGTCTGGGCCTTCACCCACAAACAACAACTTCGCGGGAACCTGCTCCTGAACTTGACGGAATACTTCCACTACGTCTTGTGTTCGCTTGACTGGACGAAAGTTCGAGATGTGCATCAGTATTTTTTCATGAGGGGCAGCATAATCACGTCGCAGACTCGCTGCATCTCTTGGATAATAAACACGTTTATCAATAAAATTATAGGTCAGGTCAATCGGACGCTGAATATCCAGTAGTTCAACCGTCTCCCGAATCAAATCCTGAGAAACAGCTGTTACCGCATCACTTTCATTGATCGCAAGACGGATCAGATCTTTCAACGATTCATCCTGAGCAAGTACCGTAATATCCGTCCCATGCAGGGTTGTAACCACTTTCAGATTGTCTCCGACCATCTGTTTGGCTAGAAATGCACATACCGCATGCGGTACAGCATAATGCACATGTAGCAAGTCTAGCTGTTGAGCCTTTGCCACCTGAGCCATCTTGGTTGCTAAAGACAGGTCATACGGAGGATACCGAAACACGTAATAATCGTTAACCTCTACTTCATGATAAAAGATATTCTTCTGAAACTTTCCTAATCTGAACGGAATGCTGTTCGCAATAAAATGAACCTGATGTCCCTGTTCGGCCAGCAATTTGCCGAGTTCCGTTGCGACAACCCCGGATCCTCCGAGGGACGGATAACAGGTGATTCCGATTTTTAGCTTTTGATCCATCGGGTTGGACGCTCCTTTGATCTCCCGCATATTGCAGGTTGATATCATGCAACGGAAATTGATTGATGTCATGATTTGTTTATGGTCTGTTTATATAACTAGACCTATTATAATTCACACGTCCACTCCGATGAAAGAATTACCTGCTAATCGCTGTTATCCCCAGATTTTTTGGATTCCCTTTTGCTAAAGGGGAAAATCCGGTGATGAGCCTATGCTTACAAAGTAGCTTTCTTTCAGGAAGCTTTTAGGCGAGCGCTTCGCTTTTTCAGGTATTTTCTGTCCTCTCCGTTCAAGTGTGAATATATGGTTCTATCTATATACAGAGGTAGCGCCGTTTAGACGCCAAACTGTTTCACTACATAAGGCGTTATCGTTGCAAATCCTTCTGCAAACGGGATTAAGCTACGTTGTCCAAGTAAGGAATCACGTGCCCTCACTCGTTCGATATAACCTTGATTCAGCGGTGTAGATACGATGCCTGCACCCTGCTCGAACTGAGATCGATAACAGCGAAGCGAGGCTTCCTTTTGTTCATAGTGTTCCGTAATATCCACAATCAAATCCGTAGGACCGATATCGTTGATAAAGTAAAAATAAGTTTCCTTCACTTGTACAGCTGGCATGTCCGGCATATAATTTCGAAGCTTCGCGTTAAATACCGCTTCTTGCACGAGTTTGCTACACATAATATGATCGGGATGCCGATCCTCCCAGTAAGGTGCAAAAACAATTCGAGGTGCATGTCTGCGAATCTCAGCGGTAACCGCTTCTACATGTTCTGGTGTAACATACAGCCCCCGGTCAGGTAATTCGAGATTTGTTCGACACGAAAGACCGAGGACGCGTGAGGCTTGCTCCGCTTCCTCGGTTCTACGCTCCACGGTGCCATTGGAGGACATCTCGGCACGAGTCAGGTCACATACGCCTACCTTTAACCCGGCAGCCGTATGTTTCGCAATCGTTCCAGCCATGCCAATCTCGGCATCGTCCGCATGTGCACCGAAGATAAGAATATCTAGACTCATTGAGAGTCACCTGTATTCAATCCAGCGTCCGGCTTATACTTATGTACGAGTTCCCTCCAGGCAAAATCGCCGCGGTCAAGAGCTTTAACAAGGATCTCGGCTGTTGCAATATTGGTAGCCAGTGGAATGCCCTGAACATCGCACAGGCGAAGCAGTGCATTAATGTCCGGCTCATGGGGTTGTGCCATTAACGGATCACGAAGGAAAATGATCAGATCCATCTCGTTTTGTGCAACCAACGCTCCAATCTGTTGGTCTCCCCCAAGTGGCCCTGATTCAAAACGATGAATCTGCAGGGATGTACCTTCCATAATACGAAGACCTGTCGTACCTGTTGAATATAATTGATGGTCTGTAAACACAGGCTCATAGGCCGTAACGAAGTTTACCATTTCTTCTTTTTTACGATCGTGGGCAATAAATGCGATTTTCAACATGACAATCTTCAATCTCCTTTAGTCGATAAAGTGGTCAAAGCCGTAAACGAGTCCTGTATATTCCATCACCTTTTGTACACCGATCTTGACTCCTGGCATATAACCAGCACGCTCATATGAATCATGACGAATTTTCAGCGACTGTCCGTAATCGCCAAATACAACTTCCTGCTGTGCGAATACACCTGGCAAACGCACGCTGTGAATGCGGAATCCGTTATAATATCCACCACGTGCACCCTCAATCGTTTCTTCTTCGTTCGGATTGCCTTGACGAATTTCTTCACGATTGGCTGCAATCAATTCAGCTGTTTTGATCGCTGTTCCTGAAGGTGCATCCAGCTTCTGATCGCCATGGTATTCAATGATCTCTACGTTAGGCATATGTTTGGCTGCCTGTGCTGCAAAACGCATCATAAGGATGGCTCCAATCGAGAAGTTAGGCGCGATCAGTCCGCCAATACCTTTCTCCTGGCATTGCTTGTCCAACTGTTCAATCTGCTCCGGCGTAAAGCCGGTAACACCCATGACGGGTCTTACGCCATGGCGGATAGCAATCTCTGTATGAGCAAAAGCAAATTGAGGCACTGTAAAGTCAACCATGACCTGTGGTTTGGTTTCAGCAAAAGCCATCTCGATATCATCGGTTACCAATACGCCACACTCTGGCAGTCCTACCAGCGTTCCTGCATCCGTGCCTGCTCCGGAGCGGTTGACAGCGGCTGCAAGTTCCAAATCCGGGTCTTGCAGTACCAGTTTCACAACTTCACGGCCCATTCGTCCAGCCGCTCCGATCACGGCAACTCTTATCACTTCACTCATCTTGGCTGCATCTCCTTCACTATGTTAGTTCATCTAGTCGTGTTAACCCATGCATCTCATCCAGTCTGTATTTATTATAACACTCGACTGTGAATATCAATTACTGCATCGATTTCAACCGTTGCTTCGTTTGTTGTAACATCTGATACAACTGCCTGTTCTGCGGATCAAGCACAATTGCATCCTGTAACACCTGAAGGGCACTTTCGTATTCGTTCAGATCGCTGTGAGCAAGAGCCAGCATCACATGTGCCTCCACAGACAGTGGATCCAGCCTAATGGCTTCTTTAAGAAGTTGGGAAGCCTCGACATATGGCTTGCTTGATTCTGTTCCAGCCTGCTCAAGCAGTAATTTGGCTCTAACTGTAAGTTGCTTCGCTTCAAGTGTCTGCAGATGAAGCACATATTCTTCGGCACCTTCGGATAGTTCCACCGCCTTGCGGGCATATTCGAGTGCAGGAAGCAAATGTTTGCTTCGGGCGTGCGTTATGGAACAGCGATAATATAACTCGGCATGCTCCGGGTGAGCATGAATAGCCGCTTCGAACCAGCGAATGGCTTGCTCAAAATCATTTTGCAATATACAGCGGTAAGCCTGCTGCATATAATCTTCCGGTTTCATCATCAAGCTGACCCTCCCCGTGCGGGTGATGGTACAGCATATGTAATCTACGCCTAATCGGTGTTTTTTGGAGTCCACCGATTTGCGTCGCGGGTATTAAATTTATGCATAACTTTGTCATGCGCTTCAGCCAGATCAATACCGAGCGAGTTTGCAAAGCAGATAGTGATAAATAAAATATCACCAAGTTCAAGTTCAATTGAATTGGCAGCTTCGGAAGCTTTCTTCGGTTTCTCTCCGAACTCGTGATTCACTTCACGGGCAAGCTCTCCAACCTCTTCAGACATCCGGGCCAGCATGGCCAGAGGACTGAAATATCCCTCTTTAAATTGAGAAATATAGAGGTCAACCTCACGCTGCATTTCCGCCATACTTTTCTCCATGAGAGCAGGTTCTCCTTCTATTCTGATGTCGTGTTTGTTCCTAATAATATCAGTTATTGATGTTTACTTCCACCATCCTACGGTACAAATCATGATTAATGTCCGGCATAATCATTTTTAAAGACTATAGAAACAGGTATACTAAGATGGGAATGATGACTTCCTCATTCTAATTCAAGTACAGAGAGGGATCTTATGAGCACTACCAAAACGTGGATTCAACTAAAACTTGTACTCCCAATACTGTTGGGTACAGCTTTATACGCCTTTGGGCTTCTTTATTTTATTATCCCCAATCAGTTGATGGAGGGCGGACTTACCGGGGTTACCGTGCTCATTAACTATGCCTTCGGGGTTTCCCCGTCCCTCACCACTCTTATTTTAAATGTTCCGTTATTTCTGATTGGGCTTAAAGTGCTCGGTAGCAGACAGATGATTTATACCGGAGTCGGGATTGGGGCGTTGACCTTATTTCTGTGGCTGTTTGAGAAAATGATTCATCAAGGCTGGATTGAACCATTACATACCGAGAATGATCTTCTCTTGGCCGCATTATATGCAGGGGTTACCTTGGGAGCCGGGCTTGGCATCGTGTTCCGCTGGGGCGGTACGACAGGTGGTTCCGACATTATCGCGCGTATCCTGAATCGAAAATATGGGTGGAGTATGGGACGAGTGCTGTTAGGTATCGACTTTGTGATCATTGGCCTTTCCCTCATTTACATTCCCAAGGAAAAAATTCTGTATACACTCGTAGCTGTGTTTATTGCATCGAAGGTTATCGATTTCATTCAGGAAGGTGCCTATTCAGCCCGTGCATTTATGATCATCAGCGATCATGCTCCCGAGATTGCCGATCAAATCACCAAAGATATGGATCGCGGCGTTACGCTCATTCCAGCCATCGGCGCTTACTCGAAACAAGCAAAGCATATGGCCTACTGTGTTATTTCCAGGCAAGAATTTCGCAGGTTACAAACGATTGTACGTTCCATTGATCCCAGGGCATTTGTCATTATCAGTGATGTACACGATGTGCATGGGGAAGGTTTTAAAGAAAGCTGAGACTTTATTTTTACGATAGTAAATATGCAAAAAAAGAAACCTCTTCCCACAGCAAGACGTCAGTCTAACGGCTGTCTTTGTGGTAAGAGGTTTTCGTTGTTCAGTTTATGATATATCTATCATGATAAATAGGGAAAATGACTAGCGGCGATATGTAAAAATATCCTGTTGCTCGGCACGATACTTACGGTACCCCGCATAACTCAGCGTAGCAACAATGACAGAACTAATTATTAGCCCTGCTGCCCGGCGGTCTGGCCCCTGTACATAGGGCACAAAGGCACTCTCATCCTTTTCACGTCCAAACAGTTGATTGACTAACTCCTCTCCATGTTCGGTCATGCTACGGAGCTGTGATCGATCAGACTGCTTTGCATGTGTCAGTCCTTTGAGATGGGATAACCAAGCATCCATTTGAGCGATCTGATACGGCTCAAGCCGAATGATCGCCGCTGGACGGATCGTTTCATAGTGCTCTTCAAGAACACTAAAGCGATTAGTCAGAATCGCTGCACTGTTGTTCTGATTAACTGCCAGTGATAACGCATCCAGATCGTTCTTCACAATTTTATAATATTGGAGCCAGAGCGGTTTAGCCGGATTGGCCAGACTGTCCGTAGCAAGTCTGAGTTTGGCTGAAGCTTGCTGAAGCAGATGTCTATCCCCTTTGAATTTAGCTGTAGCCTCCTTGACTTCTACCACCGTTTCGGACAACGCATGAATTCCCTCAACAGAGGTTTGACCCTCAAACGAGACATGCGCCAGACTATTCCCGATACGCGTAACGCTGGCACGTACTTCCTCCATGTTATTTTCAAGCACCCTGCGATATAGCACAGTAGCCTCTTCATTCATTTGTGCAATGGTATAAGTTGAGGAAACTTCCTGATTCACATTTGGTTTGAATTCACCACTTTGCGCGGATACCCTGTACGAAGCATTGGTCCAAAGCAGCAGAGCCATGAGTGATATCGTCAACCATCCCGCTAGACTCCTGAATGTTCTCTTCATGGACATCCCTCCCATCATCAATGTATGGCGAGGGATGGCTGGTTAGAACAAGCTAAGCTGGTATACTCAGGCTCTTTTAGCCTGCTTTAACGCAAGCCAAGCCGCAACAATGCTCGCGATGGTCAACGTGACTGTAAAATTACGAACAGCCTGTACATGTTGGTACAGCGTTGCAGGCAACCACGGGTAAATATCGTATGTATAATCCATCGTATCATTCAACAATGTCCAGAGACCTGCCACAATCAATGACAACCATCGGAAGCCGAAGAAGCGTACATATATCAGTGCTTCAATTGCCATGGCACTATGGGAAGCGATCAGCATCCAGTCCTGCCAGTGCTGTGCTCCTCCTTGAGACCAGCCAGCAAAAATGATAGATACAGCCCATACGCCATATTTAACAGAGGTAACTACAGCGAGTGCCTGGATAATATGTCCAATTCGTTGCAGGACTGCCGACTTTACAGGATACAGTACCCACAACAGCGCTAATGTAAAAAACAAGCTTGCTGTTGGGCTATCTGGCACAAATACGATCTGCCATACTGGCTGGTGGGCAAGAGTCCATTTCATTTGTTCACCATACCAGATATACCCGTAAACCGTACCAAGCGCATTACACCAGAACAAAAGCCACAGAAAATACCGATTGGTTAAAAACTCCCTGCTCCAAAAAAACGATAAAGCCACGACCACTGCACCTTCTTCCTTCACTCATTCTTGACACTTCATCTCGATTACCGAATTTCAGATATTATCAAAATAGACTTCAAAAAAACCTGACCGCATAACGATCAGGTTTTTTCATTAATTCGATTTTACTGTTCTGCCTTCTGTTTCGCAAGCCATTCGGCTAGATGAGTGATTTCGTCATCGGTAACACCTTGGGCTATAGCTTGGTCATACATTGCAGGCATTCCATTGTAGCCCTCTTTAATAATCGTCACAATCTCTTCTTGACTGTGCTTGTCACCGACGCCACGAAGAGAAGGTGCGTTGCCTTGGCCTTTCATATCGGTTGCGTGACAGCCAATACATCCAGCCTTTTTGTACGTTTCCATCGCAGAATCGTCCTTGTCAACAATCGCGACTTCCTCCTGCTGCTGTCCCGGTGCATTAGAAGTAGGCAAGCCCTGTTCATGTTTCTCCAGAGCCTCTTCCTCCCGCTGAATATGCTCCGGCTTCTGTCCTGACGCTTCAAGCTCGTGCTTGTAGTGTGTCCACGCTACATTTGTCAGATAGAATACCGAGATAACGGACAGTAACATTAAAGCTGAGGCAATTGGACGTTTGTAGAAACGACGCTCTTTCCCCGTATCCAGGAAAGGAGCCAGCAGCAGAGCTCCGAATGCGACACCGCTGACACCCAGTACACCCAGCAGGACATAATCTCCAGATGCATAAGGATATTTCAAATACTGATACAGGAAAAGAAAGTACCAGTCTGGCATCGGGATAACCGATGCACTTGGATTAGCCGGATAACCGAGAGGTGCAGGTTCCGAGATGGTCAACACGAGAATGCCGACCAGAACAACAACCCCGACCATCCACTCTTTGAGCAAGAAGTTAGGAATAAATGCTTCCGATTTGCCGGGATATGCCGTGTAATCAGGTGGAGTAATGAACCCCGACCCTTTGCGGACGCGTGAATCACCGACAAAGATAACTTTTTCCTCATCATTGCCCTTGTGCCCGTGAGCCATTACGTTTCCTCCCTTCTTTGGTTTATAGTGGTCCCGAAATGCCCTGTCTGCGGATCATGATAAAGTGTCCGACCAGAAGCACCAGAAGCACCGCAGGGAGGAAGAAGACGTGCAATGCGAAGAATCGTGTCAGCGTCTGTGCACCAACGATGGTTCCTCCTTGCAGGAATTCTTTGATAATTGGTCCAAGCCAAGGTACGGTGTTGGCAATCTCCAGCGTTACTTTTGTTGCAAAATACGCTTTGTTATCCCAAGGCAACAAATATCCTGTCAGACCGAGACCGAGCATGACGAAGAAAATCAACATGCCGACAACCCAGTTCATTTCACGCGGAGCCTTGTATGAGCCTGTAAAGAATACACGCATCGTATGTAGGAACATCATGACGATAACCAAACTGGCCCCCCAATGGTGCATACCGCGTACAATCTGACCAAAAGCTACTTTCGTCTGCAAATACTCAACACTTGCATACGCGTTAATAATATCTGGAACGTAGTACATCGTCAGGAACATACCTGACAGAATCTGAATAACTGTAATAAAGAACGTTAATCCGCCAAAACAGTATACGAATGCGGAAAAGTGATGCGCCGGGTTTACATGCTCTGGCACTTCATGATCCGCAACGTCCCGCCATATTGGCGTGATGTCAAGACGCTCGTCAATCCAGTCATAGACATTTTTAAACATCTGCGTTCACGCCTCCTATTTCACTCGGGTGTTCGGAACAATCTCGCCCAGATAAACCCAGCCTTGTTCCTCCTTAACCACATATTCATCCAATGGTTTCGGGGCTACGGCAAGATTCTTCCCTTCCTTGTCATAGTGCGCGCCGTGACATGGGCAATGGTACTCATTCGGGTAGTTTTTGTCACTGTTCCATCCCACTGTACATCCCAAATGCTTACAGATAGGTGAAAGCGCATAAATTTTCCCTTGTTCGTCCTTGCGAATCCAGGCCACCAACGAAGCATTACTCAAATACCAGCCATCCTGTTGTTTCAGTTCGAACGTAAATTCTTGAGGTTCATTTGTAATTTTGCTGATCTCAGCCACTTTGACAGAGGTTCCTTCTCCCTTGTGTTGCAAAATCGGGTCCACCGCAAAACGGACCATAGGAAGAATTGCACCGGCGGCCATGTAGGCTGTAGCTCCACCAAGCGTATACGTCAAAAACTGCCTGCGCGACATTTCCAATTTGCTTGGCGGTTTCATCGAGGCTTCGTGCTGGTCATGCTCACTGCTCATACTGTCTCCAACCCCCTTTTTCAGCCAACTCTCTCAATCGTTTTCATTATCATAAATTCCACGACTTACTAGAACATACATAATCATATAGTAGCCCTAGAACACCGTCAAGAATTTGTCACACATTTTTAAGGTTCAATTGTAAGCGTTGTTAAAAAACTGTTGGAAATTTGTCACATTTGTCATCAAGATGTCACCTTTTCCATAGGTCTCGAATGCATTGCCCGACATGTCGGGCAATTGTCCCTTCTTCGAGTTGCCCTGCTAGATCCTTTTGACTCAAAAGTAAATCCGCGGCTGGAATGTCCATCTCCACAAATGATCCATCTGCTGACATAATTACCACATACTTAAATCCAGAAGCTTTGAGTTCAGTCGACAAAGTATTTAATGTCATTGACATTTGCGAACTTGCGTAATGATAGGCTGGGTACGTCATAATTCTTCCTTTAAAAGGAATCTCCACCGTATCCAGAAAATCTCTCAGCCGTTCCAGCGCTTCAGTCGCTTCAACCGGTGACTGTTTGCCGCTCATAGCCGTGAACGGAACAAGGCAGGTATCCAGATAGAGTTGCAGTTCAGCCCAGCTGTCTTGATTCATCTCACTGAATTTCAATTCCCTATATCCCCTTCCTATCCATTTTATTCCCATATTATATATGAGCATATGTTATAAAGCCAGATATTCATTCAATTTTTAGGTTTATATAAAAAAATATTAAAAAAAGGAATGCGCGGTTGCGCATTCCTTTTTATCCACTATTCATTTGAATGGTTCTATATTGATCCGTTAATTGATCGTCCTCAGTTCATCCGTCAGACTCCGGAAAGCTACTTCGTCTCCGGTAGCTAACGCTTTGTCGATTTCCAAATAAAGCTTTTCACTCTTCTGTTTGCGAAGCGCCTCGTCCCAAACCATCTCAGCCGCCAGCCCCAACATGACTTCATACGTAACTTTCATTTTATCCAATAGGATGCACCTCCAAAACGGATTTAAGAGCTCCTATATTCTCTTCCTTTGATTACATAACCCAGTGAAGTTCTCGACATCCGCTGCAGATCAGCTTCAGTCAATTCACGAATCACTTTGGCAGGTGTCCCCAAAGCGAGAGTATAGGGCGGAATTTTACTATTTTCAGTTACTACAGAACCGGCTCCAATCAGTGAGTACTCACCGATTTCGCCACCATTGAGTACAATGGCTCCCATACCGATCAATGCCCCTGTTCCGATGGTACAACCATGAATGATTGCAGCATGTCCTACGGAGACATCATCTCCCAGAATAAGAGGTTGGTCGGTGTTTACATGTCCTACAGCATTATCTTGAATATTGCATCGCTTTCCAATAATAATAGGTGCCAAATCGGCCCGCAGAACTGCATTGAACCAAACGGTAGAATCTTCGTCCATTTGCAGATCACCTATCAATTTTGAACCCTCCGCCATATATATGGAAGGGTGTAGCACTGGCTTTATACCTTTGTATGGAATTATCATTCGTATCACTCCTTAATTTGGGAGTGATTGTAGCAACTTGTCCTTCACTTGTCAAACACAATAGGTGCAACATCAGCAGAGATGGAGCGGCAAGATGATGCGAGCTTTAATCCCCAAGCCGTCATCTGCACAACTCTTCCTTGTTCATGCTCACCTGCACGAATCAAGCCTAGATGCATCATCATTTTAATGATCCGCTTATCATAGATATCTTCAGCGGTGTCATAGTAAAACGGCTGGATAAACGGGCCAATTTGCTGAAAAAGAGATTCCCTTGTAGACCAATTCTCGGCACATTCGCCTGTCCAGTACACAATCGAGGACAGATTTGGAACAGCACCTTTATAAAGTCTTAACCAAAACCGAAACAGCTGTATCATTTCGGCTGTTTTCTCGGCCCCCAGTTTCTCTTCACCAGCCCCTGTCAGCCTGAGACACCCCTGTTCTTCTCGAATCAATCGGTGATGAAACGCATAATCATACAGCAGTGCGAATCGATCCGGATAATCCTTGAACGAACGACCATATCCGAAGCGCCACCCGGCTTTGCCTACCAGTTCCTCAGAGATATGCAGATGCTCCATAAGTTGCTGCTGTGAGCGTCGGTACATCATGCCCTCGGCATTCACAGCGATCTCATGTTGTTGCACAAATTTCAGGAACAACTTCAGATCTTCCGCCATCAGATGATATTCCTCACGATACATGGAGGGCTCTGTCGTTTTAACAATACCTGCTCGTAAATGGGTAGATAATACATCTCTGAACCTCAGTTTCAAGTCTTTAGGCACTTGATAGAGATATCTGGTCTGTTGTGTAGTCCCATTGAACAGCCAGCCGCTTTTGGTAAAGCGAATAATGAGATCACGCGGACTCGAGCCTGCCTCACTCTCCTTTTTGTCCATCGATTGACGGGCTATGGCGATGAGCTCCTCCATACCATAAAATTGGCGGGGGTCAAATAACAGGTTGTTCAAAAACCGTTGATCTGCCTGGTTCAATTGACGTATCTGTTGCTCAAAGAAAGGTTTACTACCCAATGTTGTGAGGATGCTCTGGATGAGTTCATGTTTGGAATTAGGCTTGCATTCACATTGATAGTAGTCTGCTATTCGATTAAGCTGGCCAATATCAGCAAAAGTCAGCATATCTGCTAGATTCATGGATCCATCGCCTCACCCGTTCACTGCTTTAGGTTGCTGATCTGGCCTTCAACAGTGTGGTTTTGTAAACATGGTTGACGGATTCTCCACAATCTAAACCTCTTCTTGCCATTTTTTTTGTTTTATCTCATCTTATGCCTCAAAACAATCAATCAGAAGAGAAACAGTAGAGTTTATCCGCAGTCCTGTTTAATCTCTTAAATGTAGATGGTATAAAAAAACAACCTGAGCTTATCACTCAGATTGTTTGGCGGTATCCATAGACAGATGTTGTGTGCAATTATATAAGAGTGGAGTCCAGTCATCTTCATGTTCTTTCTCCAGAATGGTCAGCGACAGATTGCCAATGCGTTCGGTGTATTTATCCTGATATAACGCCGTTAACAGGTTAGCAAGAAAAGCACCATGGGTTACAATCAGTACATTTTCTTTCGAGTGAGCAGACCATAAATCGTCCAAAAAAGCCAGCGCACGTACTTGAATATCCTCGATGTGCTCTTGTCCCAGATCAAGTGTATCCCAGGATTTCCCCCAACGCGCAACCCGTTCATCCGAAGTAAGGCCCTCAACCTGACCAAATGCTCGTTCTTTCAATCGTGCGTCCGGTTCAAGCATAGGTACATCCAGCATCCGTGAAAGAATCTTTCCCGTTTCCTGTGCCCTTGATAAACCACTCGTCACAATAAAATCCCACTGGTAGTCCTCAGACTGCAGACGTCTACCAAGGCATTCTGCCTGCTTACGTCCTTCCTCATTCAAAGGAATATCCGTCTGCCCCTGTATGCGGCCAGCCGCATTCCAATCTGTCAGACCATGACGAACAAGTCCGATCCGCACATTCATCCCTCATTTCTCCACACAGCGAACGCCAGGTTAGAAACCTACGCACCCACACCTTGTTTACGTTTAGTTGTTGATCGATGCATACGTCCAAGTGAAAACAAAGCCATTCCTATGGCAAGCAGAGACAATGCCATCCAGTATTGAGGATACGCAGGCCCCATACTTACAACAAAAGGTTCAATGATACTCCCTTTATTCGCTCCAGGGATGTCATACTTATATAATCCCGAAGATGAAGATGTACTTCCAGCAACCCCAGTCTCAAGGATGCCTGTTGTAATTACATTGGACTTCTCAGCTTCTGAAACCTCTGGCTTGAACATCGCCATGTACAGAAAGCTGCATAAAAAAATAGCCAGGAACGCCGCAATCCACAAAGACATATGTTTACGGATTGCCGCAGAGAATCGATTAACCTTTGCCTCTTCTGGTAATAGCCATGGAGACTCCGCGTAAATCCGGTCCATTACGTTTCGGTTGACCCTCTCTGCCTGTTGCTCTGTCACTGGAACCGGGATGCTGTGCAGCAACATCTGGGCTTCCTCCCAGACTTCAAACTGCTCCGAACAATCTTCACAACCAGCGAGATGTGCTTGAAAAGCAATTCGCTGAGGATGAGATTCCGGTAAGTCCCAGACCAATGCAAACAGTTCCTGGGCTTCATTGCAATTCATCGGTTCTTCATCCCTTCATATGGCTCGTACATCGGCTCGAAGAAATAAGGCTCCAACTGTGTTTTTACGCTTGATCTTGCCCTGAATAACAGCGATTTAACAGAACTAACGCTCTGCCCCAAAATACCTGCAATTTCCTGATAGTCGAGCTGATCATACTCACGGAGTATAATCGCAGAACGTTGCTTCTCTGGTAAATTGTTAATCGCATCTCTAACCAGCATCACCCGCTCGCTACGCAGAACAGCATGCTCAGGAGCATTCTCCATAGGAGCAACAGGAACTACGCCGCTCTCTTCAAGCGGAACATTCCCACTACGCTGTTTGCGAAGCTCACTCAATACCGTATTTCTAGCAATGGTATACAGCCAAGTGGAGAATGAAGCATCCACCTCACGGAAAGAGTGTAAACTGCGGAACGCCTTGTAGAATGTCTCAGAACAGAGATCTTCCGCAAGTAGCTCCATATTGGAACTTTTCAACATATGATATACGAAAGCCAGTATTTTACGCTGATAACGACTCATCAGCTCGGAATATAACTCAACGTTACCTTCCTTGATCTCTCGAATCAACTGGGAATCCGTCATTTGAGTGCGACCCCTCCTCGCCCATCCATGTGCTTCTCCCCGTTCGACTCTATCCATGTATTACCGAACAGGCGTAAAAAAGTTGCGGTTCAACCGCATAAAAAAAGCGTCCAGCACCGTTTTCGGCCCTTCCGCCAAATTCCCCTATGTAATGGCAATTTCCCCAACGTTTCTACATAACAGTAACATTGTACAACGGTCTGCATCATCCTGGCAAATCCATTGCTATCCACTTTTGTCCGACTTAACATTTATATGCCATTCATTTCGTTGTCATGACTTCCTAATACAGCATTTTGGAAAGCCTTGCATATATAGACGTGACCATTTCTAAAAAGGTTACAAAAATGAGATATTTTTTTCGGAATTTTTTTTGGCGCATTCTATCAATATTCTTTTTCGTACCTCACGAATGATTTTGCTAAGATTAAAAGCCTTGATTGTAGTGTTTTTCCTTGAAATCTAAGTTTATACAAATAAATTTGTCCAAAGTGTTGACAAAATGAAAACGTATACATATAATAAAAGTACAGTATGGTTTCTCTCCACTCCTATCCAATAACTGTATTGCTCCACGTGAGCAATGGCCGCTTATGTAAGCGGTCTTTTTTTTGTCTAAAAACATAATTCTCCCACTGGTTACAAAAAAAAGAGAGCTCTCGCCCTCTTTTGTCAACCTAAATCCACACCTGATAACCTAGTGATGCCAGCAGAGTCTTCGCTCGTTCCATATCTTCTTCCTGACGGAATGACAAACGCATAATCCCCGGCACGTCCACCCGGTTTTCAATAATCTCAAGGTTACTCAAGTTGATATCATTTGTCCCGAGCTCTGTTGCTATTTTACCGATCATACCCGGGGCATCCTGCACATCTGTATACAGATCGAATAAAGGCGAGATCATGCCCTTGCGTCGCTCAGGCAATACACTGCGGAATTCCCGCGCCTGACGAAATGCATCCTCAATGCCTTCCCCGTTCTTTTGCTCTAACATCGTTGTAAAAGACGACATTTGACTATTCCAGTCCTTAAGCAACTCCAGCAGCACGTCACGGTTACTCAGCAGAATATCCCTCCAGACAATCGCATCACTGGACGCAATCCTCGTAATATCCCGAAAACCACCTGCTGCCAGCATTTTATACAGCGGATTAGATTCGTTATATTCACGTACCTGATTCACCAAAGCAACAGCAATAACATGGGGCAGGTGACTGATCGCACCTACAATATCATCATGCAACAGGGGCTCTACCCGAACAATCTGAGCACGAGTATACGCTAAAAGCTCGGATAAGCGGCCATACGCCTCCTCAGGCACGTGAACGGACGGGGTCAGAACATAATAGGCGTTCTCAAATAATACAGCTGACGCTGCGTCTACACCCGCCCGTTCCGATCCTGCCATCGGGTGCCCTCCTATAAAGTAAGCCTCTTTTAACCGAATCTGTTCCGCACAAGCTGCAATGGAAGCTTTCGTACTCCCAACATCGGTAATGATGCAACCTTTTTTCAGCGGCAGTCTGGACAGTTGTTCAAAATACGATTCAAGCAAACCAACAGGCACACACAAAAAAATGAAGTCGGCATCCTGCACCGCTTCTTCCAGAGAGAGCGTCGCAGCATCCACTACTCCGCTCGCTATGTACTTGTCTTTTAACTCTTCCAAATGTGCGTAACCCATGACGGTAACCCCCGGCTTGCCTTTAAAGCAAAGCGAAAGTGAACCGCCGATGAGTCCGACACCAATCATTGCAATTTTTATGGTCATGGGTCCTCACTCTTTCATCGCCAGTATTAAGGGCGTGCTGCCACATACTCCGCCAGTGTGTTCTCCAGCGCCGCTATAAAAGCACGATTTTGCTCCGCTGTTCCCACAGACACACGAATGTAAGTTGG
Organism: Paenibacillus polysaccharolyticus; assembly: GCF_900102085.1. Classification (GTDB taxonomy): domain Bacteria; phylum Bacillota; class Bacilli; order Paenibacillales; family Paenibacillaceae; genus Paenibacillus; species Paenibacillus polysaccharolyticus. Next base: position 368,671 of record NZ_FMVM01000003.1, read on the forward strand.
ATAGACGTGAAAGCCCGAGCGAACGATAATACCTTGTTTCAACAAAGACTGAAATGCTTCGACGGATGGCATGTTGACGTCAACCAAAATAAAATTACCTTGACTTGGGAAATAAGGCAAACCCAGTCGTGAAAATTCATTTTGCAGCCATTCCCGATCTTCAGCATTCCGTTTGGAACACTCCTGAACAAAAGCCTGATCCTGAAGTCCAGCCATTGCAGCAACCTGCCCAAAACGAGAGGTGTTAAACGGTTCCCGGACACGGTTAATCAGGTCAATAATCTCTGGACGTGCAATTCCGTAGCCTATGCGGAGTGATGCCAAGCCATAAATTTTGGAGAAGGTCCGCAGAACAACCAGGTTGGGGTAACGATCGATCAATGAAATGCTTTGCGGATAAGCTTCATCCGTTACAAATTCATAATAAGCCTCGTCCAGCACAACCATTACATTCGACGGTACCCGGTCCATAAAGCTAATCAGCTCTTGCTCGGAAATGATCGTACCTGTAGGGTTATTCGGATTGCACACCCAGACAGCTTTGGTCTTATCGTTGATTTGCGCCAGCATTGCTGGCAAGTCGTGAGTTCCATTTTTTAAAGGGACCTCTATCGTTACTGCACCTTCGATGTCCGCATTGCTTTTATACACGGAGAAGGTCTGGTCCGCCATAATGGTCTCATCTCCGGGAAGAAAGAACGCCCGCGTGATCAGCGCAATAATCTCATCTGATCCACAGCCAAAAATCAAATTGTCTCGCTCTACTTCCAAATGCTTGGCAAGCACCGCTGTCAGTTCTGCAGCACTTCCGTCGGGATAAATACTTACATTAGCCAATTCTCTCGTCATTGCCTCAAGTACAGCGGGAGAACTGCCATAGGGGTTCTCGTTGGAGGCCAGCTTGATGACGTGCTCCAGCCCCAGTTCACGTTTTACTTCTTCAATCGGTTTGCCCGGTTTATACACAGGCAGATTGACAATCTGGGATTTCGGTTTCAACTCGACCGCCTCCTGTTGTTCAAACTTAGAATAAAGTGCAAAATAAAAAGTTCAACTTATGTGATTATCCTTTTAATTGTGCCACAAAGTTGCGAATTTGCAACAGTCCTGCCTCACGAGTATCCGGATTTTCAAGTAGCGGGATTGCCTCTTCCACTTGACGCACAATAGCACTCCCTACAACGACACCATCACAGATGCGGGAGAAATGGGCTACTTGCTCATGACTCGAGATACCGAAGCCTACGGCAACAGGAAGGTCTGTCAGACCTTTTACCGTTTCAATAAAACTTTCTACACCGTTAAAAAAGGATGCACGCTCTCCAGTTACACCAAGAGATGAGACACAATAGATAAATCCGCGCGCGCCAGTGACAATCCGCTCAATACGAGCATTGGACGTAGGGGCTACAAGCGGGACTAGATGAACACCGGCCTGATCAGCACGGCGACGCATATCCTCAGCCTCTTCGATCGGTAAATCCGGAATAATCATGCCGCTGATATCATGTTTGACCAACTCGTCAAAGAAAATATCCAGACCCGTTTGCAGCACAGGGTTGTAATACGTAAACAGAACAAAGGGTAATTTCACACCTGCTTCACGAGCTTTGGCCGCTGTCTCCATCACCGTACGAATCGTAATTTGGCTTTTCAAGGCACGCTCGGAAGCGCGTTGAATGACTGGTCCGTCGGCGAGTGGATCAGAATAAGGTACACCCAGCTCCAAGATGTCTGCTCCTGCTTGTTCAAGTTCCTTGATAATATCAATGGTAGTGTTCACATCTGGATCACCAACGGTAAGAAACGGAATAAGTGCTGTGCGATTTTGTTCTTTTAATTGCTGGAAGGTTTGGTCCATCAGGTTCATTACAAGTTACCTCCCGTATACTTCATAATGGATTCTACGTCTTTATCCCCGCGTCCAGACAGACAGATTACAATGATATCATCCGCTGTCAGTTCTGGTGCCAGCTTCACGACCTGAGCAACCGCATGGGCCGACTCCAGCGCAGGAATAATACCTTCCGTACGACTTAACAATTGCAAAGCATCCAAGGCTTCCTGATCCGTAATCGGAACATATTTAGCCCGTTCAATATCTTTAAGATAGGAGTGTTCTGGTCCAACCCCTGGATAATCCAGACCTGCTGAGATGGAGTGTGCAGGTTGCACCTGTCCATATTCATCTTGTAACAGATAACTCATCGAGCCCTGGAATACACCATGTGTACCTTTGCTCATCGTTGCCGCATGATACTCGGTATCCACACCTTTTCCTGCTGCCTCAACACCGATCAATTTTACATCCTGATCTCCGATGAAAGGGTAGAACATACCGATGGCGTTACTTCCGCCGCCAACAGCCGCTACAATAACATCCGGAAGGCGTCCTTCAATCTCCTGAATCTGACGACGTGTCTCGTCTCCGATCACGCGCTGGAAGTTACGCACCATCATTGGATACGGGTGAGGTCCGACAACAGATCCCAGCACGTAGAAAGTATCTTCTACATTACTGACCCAGTAACGAAGCGCTTCGTTACCAGCATCTTTCAATGTACGTGTGCCGGACGTTACCGGAATGACTTCTGCTCCGAGCAATTTCATGCGGAATACGTTTAGTTGCTGGCGCTGGGTATCTTCTTCACCCATGAATACTTTGCACTCCAGTCCAAGCAATGCCGCCACGGTTGCCGTCGCAACCCCGTGCTGGCCTGCGCCGGTCTCAGCAATGACTTTCTTTTTTCCCATCCGTTTAGCAAGAAGTCCTTGTCCAATCGCATTGTTAATTTTATGTGCACCTGTGTGATTCAGATCTTCACGTTTCAAATAAATTTTGGGACCACCCAGATGACGTGATAATTGCTCCGCGTGATACAAAGGTGTTTCTCGTCCGGAATATTCACTGAGCAGATAATTCAATTCCTTGTTAAACTCTTCATCCTCAGAGAAGCGGCTGTATGCTTCTTCTAGTTCAATTAAAGCGTTCATTAGTGTCTCGGGTACAAAACGGCCTCCGAAAAGACCGAAACGCCCATGTTCATCCGGCAATTGGTGTGTCATGCCTGCTTCACCCTTTCTACAAATGCTGTAATTTTGGATATATCTTTCAGACCTTCCGTCTCCACGCCACTTGATACGTCTACGCCATAAGGTCTGTACGTTTGAATTAAATGTTGTACATTGTCCGTCTGAAGTCCGCCTGCAACAAACATGGCAATACGGCGTTCAGCAGCCCATTCTGCATATACAGGTATACGTTCCCAAGCAAATGTTTTGCCAGAACCGCCACCATACAATGGATCAAAAGTATCCAGCAAGATCGCATCAACAAAACCCACGTAATCATTTAACCGTTGCACAGCAGCATAATCCGCATCCTGTTCTGTTTCGTCTTTTGGAAAAGAAACGACCTTGAACACCTCTGCATCCCAGAGCTCTTTCACTTGTTGACAGAATTCCGCACTTTCCTGGCCATGCAACTGGATCACATCCAAAGACACTGTTTCCATCACATGTTTCAGTTCTTGCATCGTTGGATTCACAAAAACACCAGCAAGTTTCGGCCGTTCATGTAGAGACCATTCAAACAATACCGATCTCAACTCCGCTGCCTTCTCAGGAGTAATTTGTCGTCGGGACTTGGCAAATACGACACCAATATAGTCCACAGGCAAGTTTATCATCGATTTTAGCACTTCAACGTCCTGAAGTCCACATATTTTTACGGCCGCTGGCATCAAGTTCTCTTCTTTACGGGAACCTGCACCTGTATCGTCATATATCGGGTTATTCATTATTTCGGTCCCATCAGATCGTAAACAGCAGCTTCCACATCGTCTTTACGCATAAGATGCTCTCCAACGAGAATACCGTGCACGCCAGCTTCAATCAGGGGTTTCGTCGATTCCGCACCGTCGATCCCGCTTTCGCTAATGAGCGTCACACCTAGTGGAATCAGTTCCATCAGATCGAGCGTGGTATTCAGACTGGTTTCGAACGTTTTCAAATTTCGGTTATTGATACCAACAAGTGTCGCTTCAGGAATCTCTAATACCGTTTCCAGTTCTGCCCGATCATGAACTTCAATTAAAGCATCCAGTCCAAGACTTTTCGCAAACGTTAGAAATTGACGAATCTGCCCCGGCGTGAGAATGCTGGCAATCAGCAAGATCGCGTCTGCTCCCAAAAGTCTAGCTTCTGCAATCTGTGACTCATCGATCATAAAGTCCTTGCGCAAGAGCGGAATATTCACAGCCTGATGAATAGCCTGCAAATACTCGTTACTACCCTGAAAATAGGAAACATCCGTTAGCACAGAGATACAATCAGCACCCGCACGTTCATAGGCAGAAGCAATCTCTACCGGATGAAAATCCGGGCGAATTAACCCTTTGGATGGCGAGGCCTTCTTCACTTCGGCAATAAGCCCCAGCTTACGACTGCGTCTACTTGACAGTGCCTGTTCAAACCCGCGTGCAGCCGGTAATTGTTCAATCTTTTTCATAGCTTCATCCATGTTAAACGTCTGTGCAAGAGCCTGCACTTCTTTATGTTTTGTCGCAACGATTCGATCAAGATACATGATTGTACGCCTCCGTTGTATGAATTAACTGTCCAAGCTTACTGGCCGCTTTACCCGAGTCCACTGCCTCTGCAGCGATTTTAACGCCATCTGCAATGCTGTCCGCAAGGCCGGATACATAAATACATGCCCCTGCATTCAGCAACACAACATCCCGGTAAGCACTGCGTTCACCCTGGAAGATCCGATGTATAATTTCGGCATTCTGCGCCGCATCTCCTCCAAGCACTGCTTCGAGCGGATGCAAAGACAGCCCCATATCGCGTGGGTCAATGTCATACGTGTGCACTACCCCGTTCCGCAACTCCGATACCTGTGTAGGTGCAGAGATACTGATTTCGTCCAGACCATCATGGCTGGCAACAACTAGCGCTCTTTTCAAACCGAGGCGGTTAAGCACTTCTGCAATCATCGGCGTCCGGGAGCGATCATACAATCCGAGCAATTGGCGGTCTGCACCGGCTGGATTGGTTAATGGTCCAAGCATATTGAAAATCGTGCGCACACCCAGCTCTTTTCTCGGAGCCGCCGCATGACGCATGGATGGATGGTATACCTGAGCAAAACAGAAACAGATTCCGATCTCATCTAGACATTGTCTGGCCTGCTCTCCATTCAGATGAATATTAACGCCGAGCACTTCCAACACATCCGCACTGCCTGCTTTGCCAGAAGCTGAACGATTGCCGTGTTTGGCTACTCGAACTGAAACTGCCGAAGCAATAATGGCCGATGCTGTAGAGATATTGAATTTATGAATACCCGATCCGCCTGTACCGCATGTATCCAGCAGCCCTCTACCATCAGTCAGTATACGTCCACCTTGTCCACGCATCGCCTGAGCAAAACCAGTGATTTCATCCACCGTTTCCCCCTTCATACGAAGAGCCATCAGCAACCCTCCGATTTGAGCCGGAGTAGCTTCACCTCGCATGATCGAATACATCAGTTCACGTGCCTCGTCCTGCTCCAGGTGACGGCCTTCGAGAATTTTAGCGAGTCCTTGTTTCATTCCTTCTTCCCGCGAAATCACTGCTTCAGGTAGCACCTGACTGTCATTCATGATTGGATTCAAGTTCATTTCCAGTCTCTCCTCTCTCAGTTTGTTGCCGAAGTTGGTGTAACAAAATAATCAGCGTTAGCCAGACTTAATTTGGGATCTGCAGCTTTTGCCGGAAACATCGCTTCAGCCGTACGAATGGCCTTTAACAATGCTTTGGCTTTGTTTACAGTCTCTTCATATTCCTTCTCAGGCACAGAGTCCCATACAATTCCGGCTCCGGCCTGTACATATGCTTTTCCTTTTTTGAAAATAATCGTACGAATGGTAATACATGCATCCATATTTCCGGAGAATCCAAGGTAACCAATCGCTCCTGCGTAGGCACCCCGTGCCTCCTTTTCCAGCTCCGCAATAATCTCCATCGCACGCAGCTTCGGCGCACCAGATACGGTCCCGGCTGGCAGACAGGAGAGGAAAGCATCGAAGAAATCCTTGTCTTCTCTTAACTCACCTGTAACGTTCGATACCATATGCATAACGTGAGAGTAACGCTCGATCTCCATGAACATGTCACACTTCACACTGCCAAAAGTGGATACACGCCCCAGATCATTTCTTCCCAGATCCACCAGCATCAGATGCTCTGCGCGCTCCTTCTCATCTTGTAGCAAATCTGCCGCAAGTGCGCGATCTTCTGCCTCTGTCGCTCCTCGTGGACGTGTGCCTGCGATAGGACGTGTTTCTACGCGATTGCCGTCAACCTTGACCAGCGCCTCAGGTGAGGTACCTACGATAATCTCATCGTCCATTTTCAAATAATACATATAAGGTGATGGGTTCAGCGTCCGCAGTACGCGATATACATGTAACGGGGAAATTTCCGTATCAATGTGAAAACGTTGAGACAGCACCACCTGGAAAATGTCTCCTGCACGGATATACTCTTTGGCTTGCTCCACATTGCCGATAAATTGTTCTTTTGTCAGATTGGAACGAATGTCCCCAAGCTCCACATCTCCCGGAATCGAACGCGGGTTCAGGTTTTCACCTGGTCCTTGCTGCTGCAAACGCTCTGCCGCTTGTTCAAGCTTCTCGGAAGTGGCTGCATACGCCTGACGAATCTCTTCATCCGTTGCCCCATCTTTGACATGTACATTGCCAACGAGCAACATGTGCTGCTTCACATGGTCAAACACAACAATTTGATCACAAAACATAAAGCGTATGTCATCCATATTCAGATCATCCAGCGCATGAGCTGGAAGCTTCTCATAATATTGCAACAGGTCATATCCAAAAAATCCAATGGCTCCACCAGTAAAAGGAGGAAGATCATCCATCTTCGGACTCCGATATTTGCGTAGCAAAGCTTTCAGTTCTTCGATCGGTTTGCCCGGCAGTTCACGAGTCTTTCCTGCCTCTTCGACCACAATTCGGCCTTTCTTCCCTGAAATCATCAAAAACGGATCCGTACCGATGAAGGAATATCTAGCCCATTGAATGCCACCCTCTACACTTTCAAGCAAAAACGCACGGTCATTGTCCGCATAACGGCGGAAGATACGAATCGGCGTCTCCATATCAGCCAAAATTCGTTTAACAACCGGAATCAGATTATATTCATTTGACATTTTCAATACTTGATTAACGTTTGGCGTTATCATCAGATCACGTCCTTTCAGATTTAGGTAGAAGAAAGTTATGACGACAAAAAACCTCTACCATCAGGTAGAGGTTTGGTTATAAGCTGTATTCAAGCATGTTGCTCCATAAATAACAAGTCCCTATACTTTTGCGAAGGGCGAGTGACAGGCAACTGATCCATGTTCATCCATGTTTCAGATATTATAAGATAACATATACTTCGTAACATTTCGTTTGCATCATCTTCATCTCTTGAGAAATCAATTCAATTCCTCGATGATAGATAATGTAAAATGTTCGTTAGATATATGGGAATAAACGATGTCCTCTGACACGCCTACTCTCTTCCTGTACTTCTCCCTTAGCAAGACGTACCGTGTATGCGTTGACCGATTTCGATTGCATCGGCTACCAAACACTGGACTCTGCTATATACTAGGCTCAACTCAGCTGCTCTCAGCTCAATCTAAACTCTACTCAACTGTTTCTCACTATACATCATATTCACCGGTTTGACAACCATGGTCATTCAAGAAACTTAACGACCTGCCAGATCGGGACGTAACGCTTGTGCACCGTTCAAGTACACGTGATGAATTTCATTTTGTGCTTTGGTTGTGTTCACATGTACCATAAAACGAATACACTTCGCCAAAGCGCCTTTTACAGGCACCTCTAGCGCACACATCAAAGGCACAAGCTCCCATCCATCTAACTGACGAATCACTTTTGCTGGAAAAGCCGCATCCAGATCTCCGGTCATCGTAATCCATACGCTACAAATATCTTCCGGTACAATCTTGTTTCGGTCAACAATTTCCTGAAGCAACACTGCTGTTTCTTTCAAAATCTCTTCTTCACTGTTCTGGGTGACCGTAGTCGCCCCGCGAATTCCCCGTGTAATCATGCTGTTATTCTCCCTTCCTAAGCAGTTCAATGACTTCACGAACAACCGTAACCGGTACATCCTTCACGATTCTGGCAGATCCAATCCGATCAGGAACGATAAAGACCATATGGCCCTCGCGGAATTTCTTATCATGCATCATCGCTTCCATCAAAGCATCCGTACTTAGATGTGCAGCTAGTGTCACGGGAAGACGAAGAGAACGCAACATACGAACAGTATCCTCATACAGCCCTGCTGGCGCTCCGAGTTTCTCACCCAGTAGTGCCGATCCAGCCATACCGATAGAAATGGCTTCTCCGTGCAGAAATTCACCGTATCCAGCAATCGCTTCAATCGCATGTCCAATCGTATGACCTAGATTCAGGAGTGCACGTTCTCCATTCTCACGTTCATCATTGGAAACAATCTCGGCTTTGATGCTGCATCCACGTTCCAGACCATATCCGAGTGTATCCGGGTCAAGCGTAAGCAGCGCTTCGGCGTTTTCTTCGCACCAATGGGCAAAAGCTTCATCACGGATCAGTCCGTGCTTCAGCATCTCGGATAAACCGGCCGATACATCTCTTGGCGGCAACGATTGAAGTGTGTCAACATCATACAGTACAAGCTCCGGTTGATGGAAAGCACCAATCATATTTTTCGCAAGAGGATGATTGACCGCCACCTTACCGCCAACGCTACTGTCATGAGCAAGAATGGTTGTTGGGATCTGCACAAACTTAACCCCGCGCATATATGTAGCTGCGACAAAACCAGCCAGATCGCCCACAACGCCTCCCCCTAGAGCAAGAATCGCCGAACTGCGGTCCAGTTTGCCTTCAATCGCTACCGTCATCATATCCTGATATACCGCAAGTGATTTCGAAGTCTCACCAGACGGCACGACTGCGGATACGACGGAATATCCCGCCGCACGCAACGTTTGCTCTATTCCATGCAAGTATATCGGGGCTACATGATCATCTGTAATGATCAGAAGTGGACTTTTTTTAGTCAATCCATATTGTTCAAAATATTGCGGAGCTTGAGCCAGCAGGCCGCTGCCAATCAATATAGGATATGAGCGCTCTTCAAGCTGTACTGTCAACTGACGCATATTAGTAATTCTCCAATTGTGATTGGTAGCTGGCAACGTTTGCCCGAATCTCCTCCATGGAATCCCCGCCGAACTTCTCCAGGAATGCCTTGGCAATTTCCCAAGCAACGACATGTTCCATAACAACGCTAGCTGCCGGAACCGCACAAGCATCGGAACGTTCAACCTGAGCCGAAAAAGCTTCTTTCGTATCGATATCTACACTTTGCAACGGCTTGTACAACGTTGGGATAGGTTTCATTACTCCACGTACCACAACCGGCATACCGTTGGTCATACCGCCTTCAAACCCGCCCAGACGATTCGTTGCACGGTGGTAACCACGATCCTCCGTATACAGAATCTCATCATGTACCTGTGAACCGCGAATCGTACCCGCTTCGAAGCCGATACCGATCTCCACACCTTTGAACGCATTGATCGACATTACACCTTGAGCGATACGAGCATCCAACTTGCGATCATATTGTACATAGCTTCCCAGACCGACAGGAACACCTTCAACGATACATTCCACGATTCCACCGATGGAATCTCCTTCTTGCTTGATCTGATCGATATAGGCTTCCATTTTCTTCTCAGTCTCCGCATCTGTCACACGAACTGAAGATGCTTCTGTCACGGCGATCAGTTCATCAATCGGAAGCTCCTGGTATGGTGCTTCAATCTCCCCGATACGAATAACCCTTCCAGCCACTTTAATACCGAATTCAGCCAGAAACTGTCGTGCAATCGCACCACATGCTACACGTACAGTTGTCTCACGCGCACTGGAGCGTTCCAGAACGTTACGCAAGTCTTTGAGATTGTACTTCAACCCACCGTTAAGGTCGGCATGCCCAGGGCGTGGGCGATGAACACGGCGTTTTTCCTCATCAGTACCTTCAATCGGCTCAATGTTCATAATATTCTGCCAATGCTTCCAGTCATTATTCTGAACAACGAGCGCTACTGGAGCACCTGTCGTATATCCATGACGAATTCCGCCAACAAAATTAGCTTGGTCTTTCTCAATCTGCATCCGGCGTCCGCGGCCATACCCTTTCTGACGGCGATGAAGCTGGAAGTTCAATTCTTCAAAATCAATATTCAAATTACTTGGCAGTCCTTCAATAATTGCGGTCAATTGGGGTCCGTGCGTTTCCCCTGCGGTTAAATAACGTAAACTCATAATACGTTCCCCCTTTAAACTGTTAAACTTCACATTGCTAAAATCCCATAATTTCTTTGCTTATTATAGTATAGCTGACCAGCTTTGACAAGAAAGCCTCTTTTTCTTATGCAAACAACCGCCTGAGCACATCTTCATGCACCTCAGGCGGTTGATCTATACACTGATTTATTTTTTCCGATAGAAAAACGTCTCTGCCGTCTCCAGCCCGTATTGTCCTGGGGAGAAAATCTGCTCTGTGCTGCCTACGAACAACATCCCACCTGGACGCAGACTGGCTGCGAATTTGTGATACAGCAGGTTTTTCGCTTCCTCTGTAAAATAAATCATGACATTCCGGCATACGATCAGATCGTATCCATCATCAAAACGGTCAACCAGCAAATTCTGCTTCTTGAAGTTGATCGAGCTTTTTAATTTCTCATCAATACGATACATCATACCGTCTTGCTTGAAATATCGACTCGCCGTTTCTGGAGGCACGTCCTTCAGCGAACGTTCCATATAACGGCCTTCCTTAGCCTTAGCGAGTGCACCTTCATCCAGGTCACTTGCCGTAATGGAACTTTCTTTCAAGATGCCTAGCGTATCCAAAATCATGGCAATCGTGTATGGCTCCTCACCAGTCGAACAAGCAGCGCTCCATACCTTGACCTTGCGTTTGGAACCCACGAGCTCAGGCAGAATCTCATCACGCAACACTTCCCAGCGATTGGGGTTGCGCCAAAACTCCGATACGTTAATGGTCATGCGATCCAGAAACTCGTAAAATAAAGACTTTTCCTTCTGCATCGCATCAAAAAAGATAGAAAATGTATTGAACCCGTTTTTGTTACGTAGTGTGGTCAGCCTTCTTTTCATCTGGCCTTCCTTGTACTGAGCAAGATCAATGCCTGTGCTCTCTTTAATTTTACGAATGAATCCGGCATAATCCGGGTCTAGTTGTTCTTGCTCCAGCATCGTACATCACCCTTTGGCTAATAATTACAACCAGGCTGCGATGCTCTTCTCATAGGTTACCAGCTCGTCAGGACTAAAGAAATTGGCAGCTTCACGAGTAGCACTTTCCGACGAATCTGCCCCGTGAATGAGATTATGTGGTGTATGGCTAGCGAAATCTCCACGGATTGTCCCTGGAGCTGCTTCCTTCACATTCGTTTTACCAATGACAATACGTGCAAGTGTCACAATATCGTCGCCTTCCCACACCATGGCAAATACCGGGCCAGATGTGATAAAACGAACCAGATCATCAAAGAACGGCTTGCCTTCATGTTCTGCATAATGGCGCTTAGCCTGTTCTTCCGACATCTGAACCAACTTCCCTGCCACCAGTTTAAACCCCTTGTCTTCCAGACGGCTGATAATACGGCCGATCAAACCACGCTGCACACCATCCGGTTTCACCATCAAAAATGTACGATCCATTACCAGTTCACTCCTCACTCACGGTTCAAAGTTAATCACTATGTAAACGCAATCCCTTTGATTGTAACATACAAGTCCAAATCCTCCCAATGAGGATTTTCACACCGTGTAGAGCATTAAACAACACAAGCAAGCTTAATGTGTACGTTTAACGACAAAGTGAGCAATGTCTCGCAGATTTTTAGTGGTCTTGATATTAGGCAGCTGATCGAGAGCATCGAGCGCTTTCTTCATATATCGGTCAGCAAGGGCTTCTGCTTTAGCAATTCCTTGACTTTGGCGAATCATTCCAATTGCATCCGATGCACTTGCACGTCCTTCTTCATGATGAACACGCGAAATTTCCTTGAGCAACGGCTCACGTAACTGTTCTTCTTCCAAAGCATACAGCACAGGTAACGTGATGTTACCTTGTTTCATATCACTTCCTGGAGGCTTGCCAAGTTGTTTCTCTGTACCCACCAAGTCCAGAACATCATCCTGAATCTGAAAAGCCATACCCACATTATATCCATAGGTATACAACAAAGATGAAATGTGCTCAGGTGCACGAGTAGCGAGTGCTCCAAGCTGGCAGCTCACTGCAATCAGAAGTGCAGTTTTGCGACGAATACGTAACAGATAGTTACGCACACTCTGACCTGTATTAAAAAAGTCCCGAATCTGTTCCATCTCACCAATGGACATCTGTACCATAGCTTTGGCAAGGATGCGGTGAATAGCAGGATCAGAAAGTCCTGCCGTCATCTCTAGCGCTTTGCCATAGATATAGTCTCCTGTATACATCGCAATCCGATTGTCCCATTTAGACTTGACGGTGGGTTTGCCCCGGCGAGTCTCCGCATTATCGATGACATCATCATGAACGAGGGAAGCAGAATGAATAAGTTCCAGTGGAACAGCTACGAGCTTCAAACGCTCGATATCGTATGTACCAAATTTGCCACCTAAAAGCACAAAAACAGGCCGCAGTCGTTTTCCACCTGCCTTAAGCAGATGAAGCGAAGTTTCACTCAGTAACTTTTGTTCGCCTTTTACGCTACGATACAACTCTTTTTCAACGTAATCCATGTCCTTTTTTAACAATCCGAAAATGTCCAATAGTTTCATTCGTTCACCCGTGTCAGCGTATTGTCAATCCAAAAATCCATGCTTACCTTCCCTCCCAGCAAGCCCGAGCCTACAGGCAAAAACGTCGCCCCAGGCTCGCCGTTCCTGCTTGTGTTCTTCTACAGCGTCCATCATGATGCCTATTCGAATGCCAGCACCGACATTCGGGATTTAAACGCTGCGACCAAATCTGAATCAACCAAAAGTACAGAAGTTGCCGGAGCATGGGTCAAGACTGTGGACACATTTATCTGGCCATCAGCACTCACCGATACCCCGGGAGTCAGGGGATCATGTCCATGTGTCGCACTTTTCTGATCCGGCTATTCAGAAAAGCGCGACCCGGCTACATTATCCCCGTTCATCCGGTTCTCCCCATCTAGTAAACAGTTGATGCGGGATGCGCAAGCTATCCAGCACTTTACCTACTAAAAATAAAATTAAATCCTCCATGCTCTGAGGTTTGTAATAAAAGGCAGGCATCGCCGGGATCATTCGCACACCAAGACGTGAAAGCTTCAGCATGTTTTCCAGGTGAATAGCATGCAAAGGCGTCTCACGAGGCACAAGAATTAACGTCCTGCCTTCTTTCATCATAACATCTGCAGCGCGTGACATCAGATTGTCTGAAGATCCGTTTGCAATCGATGAAAGAGTGCCCATAGAGCAAGGCATGATAATCATGCCTTCCGCCAGATAAGAACCGCTGGCAATCGAAGCCCCAATATCACTAACGGGATGATAGATTAACGATCCACCGCGATGACCGAATTTTTCTTGGAGCAGGCTCTCCCGGTTCGTCACATCCCAGTCCATTTCTTCCTTTAGTACACGCCAGCCAGCATTGGAAACAACCAAATGAACGGCATATCCAAGGTCAAGCAACGTTTCAATCAATCGGATACCATATATGCTGCCACTCGCTCCGGTGATTCCGACAACAAGTCGTTTATTCTCCGGTTGCTGCATCATTATTTCACCGCCAGATCAATGAATGTAAACGTAAATACGACTAGGCTCAGTACACTATTCATCGTAAAGAATGCCGTTTGTACACGGCTCATATCATTAGGTGACACAATATAGTGCTCATAAAGCAGGATACCATAAGTAATCAGCATACCTGCGCCATACCACCAGCTCAGATCGGTCATTAGTAACAGGGCAAGAAAACCAATCGCCGTAATGACATGAAAGAACTTGGCAATCTGCAATGATTTCACAAGTCCGAAGCGGGACGGAATGGAATGCAGACCTTCTCCCTGATCAAACTCCAGATCCTGACATGCATAAATAATGTCAAAACCGGCAGTCCAGAATACAATCGTAACGTACAGAACAATCGCTGTCCAATCCATAGTACCTGTCACAGCCACCCATCCTCCCAAAGGAGCAAGGCCAATGGTCATCCCCAGTACGACGTGACAAAGCCATGTGAACCGTTTGGTGTACGAATATAGCACTAACATGAAGACTGCAATCGGCAACAACTGCATGGATAACACATTAAGATTGGATGATGCCCAGAATAATAAAATAAACGAGATGATGATAAAAATAATAACCTCGCCATTCTTCAGCAAGCCTGCTGGAATAGCTCTCATCGCCGTACGTGGATTTTTTGCGTCAATCGCCTGGTCAATAATCCGGTTCAAACCAAATGCGGCACTCCTTGCACCAACCATGGCAAGTAATACCCACATAATCTGCATCCAGCTCGGGAACGTGTTGTTAACAACCATCGATCCCAAAATAGCGCCCATAAAAGCAAAAGGTAAAGCAAAAAGCGTATGTTCAATCTTGATCATTTCTAAAAAGATGCGAATTTTCCTAAACATTCTGATTCTCCTTGGTTCCAATATGCAGTGCCGCGATGCCTCCGGTTAGAGGGTAGGCCTGCACCTGTTGCAATCCAGTTTCAACAAAAATGTCTGCCAGTTCCTTTCTACCCGGGAAAAGCGCCAGAGAGTCCGGCAGCCATTTATACTGCTCATAACGTTTGGCAAACAGTTTCGCCATATTTGGCAGCATATGCTCAAAATAAAAATAATAAATGCCTTTAAACGGCTGCCACGTCGGTTTGGACAATTCCAGACAAACCACCATACCGCCGGGTTTTACAACACGTTTCATTTCAGACAAAACCTGTCTTAGATCAGGCACGTTACGTAAACCGAATCCAATCGTAACATAATCGAACGTATTGTCTTCAAAGGGCAAAGACATGGCGTTCCCTTGAACGAGCGTAATCTGTTTTGAACGGTTCACCGCATCAATTTTCGTCTGGCCCACTTCCAGCATGTTGCTACTGAAATCCAGCCCGTGCATGTGCCCCGTTTCACTTGCCTGTGCCATAGCGAGCGTCCAGTCGCATGTGCCGCAACACAAATCCAGTCCCGTATCTCCCTTGGACATATTCATCTTCTTCATCGTGAATTTACGCCAAGCTTTATGCCTGCGGAAACTCAGAATATCATTCATGACGTCATACTTGCCGGCTATACTCTGAAAAACCGAATGGACAAATTCTTCTTTCGGTTTGGTCTCTCCGCTACCCATTCGTCTGTCTCCCCCTCAATCTTCCCTTACTGCCGCATGTGAAGGCTGCACATAGGACAGGTAAGGCTCAAGAATTGCCTCGAACTCATGCATATCTTGAAGACCTTCCTCATCTTGCAGCAAAAGCTGAATGCGGTGTGTGCACTCGCGAAGCTTGTCCAGCAACACCTCGCTTATGCTGTGTTTCAGCACCATAGAGCTCCACATACGTGGTTCGAGCTCCATTTGAGTCAAATGACCGCGTTCCTCGTCATTCCCGTTCTCGTACACATACCAGAACGCATAGCTATGAAGCATACGCTTCTCGTCACGCATCCGATCCATCTCTTCTATGATGGTTTCGCAAGTGCTGAACTCCATCAGCAAGCTGTTCCATAACGGCTTATCCTCAACAGGCATCATGTCTGTAAATGAAAGAAACAGCTGCATTCTCAGCTGTACCGTTTCACGCAAATATTCATCAGCCGAAACGAGAAGTTTTTTCATCCGTTCATACAGCGTCATCTTACGTGCGTTTACTTCGGAAACAGCACCGCTAAGCTTACCGATCATTTCTATTTTGCCTGCATGAGCAAGCAACTGATAGAAACGGCTACTCAGATAATCTCCAGCGAGAACATTTAATTGGCGTGAACGCATCTCCTGTTCTCCCCGATCACCGGAAATCGTATCGATTCGATCATGCGTATCCATAGCCAACTGAACGAGCGAGGTCGCAAGAGCGTAAAGTTCCTGATGACCCTTTTCGTCTGTTCGGCCCACAAATACCTGTAACAGACGCGCCCGGCTATCCGGAAATGACGGGATTTCCGTATATTGTCGAATCATGTCGTAATCCGTATATTTCTTTGCAAGTTGGGGTACACGATATGAAATCATTCTCATCCTCCGAGGCTTTGCTTTGTCAAACCATTTCTGCACTACAATCTTATATATTATAGCATATGTTTATTCGGCACGCACTGAATCCTGCTATTTGATTACCCCTAACTGGTCATTTCGAACTGCTTCTTCCACAGTTCCGTCTGCATCAGATTGAACCAGTCTTTTAAATCCTCCGAAAATGCCGCGCTTTTCCACGTGCGAAGCATGTCAATGGCATACATAGGCCATTCTCCTCGCCTGATATCTGCCGCAAGTAGCAGATGACGTCTATGCACCCATTCATCCTCGGCCATGACGCGAAGGAGCACCTGCTCCACGTTGTCTACACTGCGAAAACTCAGATCCACGACTGCCGCCATATTTTCATAAATTTCAGTATAACTCGTATCCGTTCCTTTTACTTTGAGGTCGAGTGTCAAAATAGACTGTTTCCACTCCACTCTAGCAATCGGCGTAGACATATGAAGTGAACTCAGTACATCAACCAGATTATCATTGGTCAACTGGATCGTTTGATGAGAAGCGGTTACAGGCTCTGACCGGTCCCCGCCCCATGTACGTGTATGTAAGCTTTGAAAAACCACGAGCACGATGACTGCCGCAATCGTTGACAGCATGGACGCAGTCACAATCATTCCCGGTTTCATAAGCGCCTCCCTGCCTTTACCTGTTAGTGTAGTCTGTCCGGTAAAGGCTCATACCTCATTGTACAATCAAAAAAAGCAGGCTATGCCTGCAATTTTCATCTAACCCATTCAACCTTTTAATGTACCTAGTCAAACTCTTTCATCACTATTCCGATTCAATCTCTCCATGCTTCGTAATCAGCGTAGCTTTTCCCCGGATTTTAATGGCTGAAGTATGTGTTGTAAATTGGGCAATCATCACTTCGCCTTTGTCCAGCTTCTCCGTGTGGTGAAATCGTGTGTCCTGCCCCCGGGTCAAGCCAATCACCTGTACACCGTTTTCTTCTGCTTTAATTACGATAAAGTCATTGCCCGTAGAGTGATCCATCCCGCACGTCCCCTTTTCTGATTTCATAGCGTTAATGATGATCAAGATTGTTTCATTTGTCAACAAGTCCTGGAGGGAATATACCGCAAGAAACCATAATTCCCGGGTCATACTATAACGATCAGCCAGGAAAGGAGAGTTTGCATGAAGTACACCCCCGCTGTGCTCAAGGATGAGCATGTACACCAGTTACAGGAGATTGAGCATCATCTATCTGCCGTTACGGGCAAAGATCTGATTCTAATCGCTTACAGTGAGCAACCGGAACTTTCGGAAAAAAGTAAAGAGGTTGAGTAACAGATTACGAAAATTTCCTGTTTACAGGCAAAAGAAAAGGCCGTGAACAAGTCACGGTCTTTTTTCGTTGACATATGGAATATGTAGAAATCTTATTTAATTCCGTCTTTGAGCGCTTTACCTGGTTTGAACGCAGGAATTTTGCTCGCAGGAATTTCGATTTCTTCACCTGTTTGCGGGTTGCGTCCTTTACGTGCAGAGCGCTCGCGAACTTCGAAGTTCCCAAAACCAACCAATTGTACTTTGTCTCCGTTTTGAAGAGCCTCAGAGATCGCTTCGAATACGGCATCAACCGCTTTCGTTACATCCTTTTTGGACAATTCAGTAGCCTCGGATACGTGTGTAATCAAGTCTGATTTGTTCATTTGTTTTTCACCTCCTGAATCAATGTCCTGAATGTTATACTGTGTTTCCGTTTTATAAGGAAATATACGTTCATTCACAAAAAAACGTTGACCATTTTGAGCGATGAACATTCATCTCCGCCTGCGGCCCACAGTCATTTCTGGTAAAAGCCGCCTGAAACCTCGCGTGTTTCTGACGCCGAACAAATTTTATACTAATACAGACAGCACACAATTTCAAGTGCGGCTACGGTTTAAAACGTAAAATGTAACTGCCAGAGCCAGCACAAGCACTCCGCCTTTGACAATATCATGTGTAAAATACTGGACATTCATCATCGTCAATCCATTGACCAGGACACCAATCAGAACGGAACCGATAAAGGTTCCGATTACATTCGGCTTCCCGGCGCCAAAAACAGAAAAACCAACAAATACAGCAGCTACGGATTCCATTAACAATGGAGATCCGGCATCAATCTGTCCCGATCCCACTTTGGACGCATAGATGATTCCTCCAATAGCCGCGAAGATTCCAGCTGCCACATAAGCAAGTGTTCGAACCTTTTTCACCTTGATCCCAGAGAGCCTTGCCGCCTCCTCATTTCCGCCTGTGATATACATTTGCCTACCATATTTGGTGTATGTCAAAAAGATATGAACACCGATTACAGCAATAAGCAGCAGGATAACAGAAATCGGCATCCCCAGCCATTTCCCTTGCCCAATCAACAGAAACGTCGGGTCCATCTCTCCAGCAGCCTTACTTCCATCCGGGAACTGCATATGGTTGTATATTGTATATCCCTGCGCATAGGTTTTGTGGATACCTCCGATGATGTACATTGTCGCAAGCGTTGCAAGCAGATCCGGAATACGCAGTTTTACAATCAACAGCGCGTTCAGCAGACCAATGATAGCCCCGATAACGAGAGGTACGATAATAACGACAGCAAGAGGCTGTTGATACCAGATCATTAATGACGCAGTAACAACGGTTGTCAGCGAGACGGTCGCTCCCACAGAGAGATCAAATCCATCTACAATGAGAGATAATGTTACACCAATCGCCACAAAGGTTACGATCGAGATCGAACCCAAAATATCCGTCAAATTGCTATACGTGAAGAAATAGGGCAGTTTTATGCCGAAAAAAGCAATAACGCCTATAATGACTATAATCGCCCCATAACGGAACGCAAAATCGAGTGATTTATCCTTCATGCTTCCACCTCTTGTCCACCGCTTGCATAGTAAAGCAGCTGTTCTTGGTTCGTCTCGCCACGCTGGAACTCTTTTACGATAACCCCTTCACACATGACCGCTATCCGGTCTCCGATCCCCATTCCTTCATCCAATTCACAAGTGAAATAGATCACCGCTTTACCAGCCAACGCCAATTCATTGATAATGCGGAAAATGTCACTTTTCGCCCCGATATCCACACCTTTTGTTGGTTCGTCAAAAATAAATACATCTGCATCCGTACGCAACCATTTTCCTATGGCTACCTTTTGCTGATTACCGCCACTTAAATACTTCACTTCTTGTTTCACGGAAGAAGTCTTGATGCCGAGTTGTTCCACTAGTGAATCTGCATGATGACGCTCACGTTTCCGGTTAACAAAGCCCAGTCGACTAAGCTTGGAAAGCAAGGGCAGGCTCAGATTACGTTCCACATTCTCCTGAATAAGAATGCCTTGTTTACGTCGTTCCTCCGGAACAGATACAATGCCTAGAGCCGCTGCATCCGCGGGTTGAGACAGACGGATATTCCGTCCGAGTAATCTTATCTCACCTGCCTGCAATCGATCAGCACCAATCAGCAGACGAGAGCATTCCGTTTTCCCAGCACCCACGAGCCCAACCACAGCCAGCACTTCTCCGCGGCGAACCTCAAGGTCAACCCCTTTCACCTTCAACCCCCGCCGAAGACCTCGGGCTTGCAGCAGCAGCTCTCCCACAGGTGCTTCGGTCTTGGGAAACTCTTCTTCGAACGGTTTACCTAACATTTGCGTAACCAGATCGTTGATCGTCAGTCCATTAGTTTCACCGGTAAACACATGACGACCGTCCCTCATCACAGTAACCCGGTCACAGTGAGTCGTTACTTCGGCAAGACGATGAGTGATGAAAATGCAGGCTACCCCGCGTTCCTTCAGCAGGTGTACAATGCGAAAGAAGGCATCTGTCTCCTCTTGACTCAGAGGTGCAGTTGGCTCGTCGAAAATAATAACCTTGGCATCCTGAATCAGGATACGCGCAAGCAAAATCATCTGTTTCTCGGCCAGGGTCAGCTCGGCCACTTTACGGTGAATCGAGATATGATCTGCCCCGAGCTGTTTCAATGCTTCCTTGGCACGTTGTTGCAGCGTTCTTGGACTTTTCCACCATCCTCCAGCCGATGATGCCAACTGATCTAGCATAATATTCTCGGAAGCCGTCAGCTGCGGCACAAGTGCAGCATCCACTTCCTGATATACACAGTGAATTCCACTTGCCTTGGCTTCTCTCGGAGAATGGAGGCCCAGTTTATAGCCATTTAGACGAATCGTTCCCTCATCCAGTTGGTACGCGCCTGACAGTATTTTCATCAACGTACTTTTGCCCGCCCCGTTCGCTCCAAGAAGGGCATGGATCTCTCCACCTTTTACAGAAAAATGTACGTCCCTCAGCGCAGGTATGCCTGAAAAATGCTTATGGATATGCTCCATATCCAGTGATATCGGGTCCTTCATGATGTTGCCTCCAATCAGCTGTATCGCCTGTCATCGCCTGAAAAAAAGCGCGCCTCGCGGCGCGCTTCTCTCGCTGCTTACTTCGCAGTGATCCCGTACTCGCTCATCCAGTCCTTGATCCCTTGAATACTGCCTCCCCAGCCTTTTACGTACTCAGACAGCTCAGATGTGGAGATTTGTTTATCAGGCAAAGCCTCGCGTTGTACGTACACCGGATTAAGAACAACCGCATCTTCAGTTTGGTCCCCATGCAACTTCTGGTATGCATATCGAACTTGTACACGTCCAATGTCTGTTGGATCTACAGCAGCGGAAGCAACCCAAGGATTTTTCGGGTCCTGAATCATTTGCAGATCTTCGTCACTCATGTCAATTCCATACACCTTAATCTCATCACGCCCAGCTTGCTGAATCGCACGCGCCGCACCTTTCGCAAACTCGTCCCACGCGGCCCAAACCGCTGTAATTTCACCTTTTGGATATTGTTTCAGGATGGCCTCCATTTTGGCTTGCGTATCCAGCGCGGGGTTCTGTGCAGAACCAAATGTCGCAATTTCTTTGATTTCTGGATTAGCCTTCAGGAATGCTCCGTAAGCAATCTGGCGACGTTCCATTGGAGCAAAACCGGCCACCCAGACTTTCACGATGTTACCTTTACCATTAATATCCTTTTTCATCTGTTCCAGTGTTAGTTCAGCCATCTTCTGGTCATCTTGTGACAACACCGTAGCGCCCGGCACACTGATCGCTGCATCAAATACAACGACTGGAATCTTTTGCTCAACCGCTTTTTTCACCCCTGGTTCCAGGAGCGAGTCCCCGTGGTCTGTCAAAATGACATCAAATTTTTGGTTGATTGCACTGTCAAGCAACGATACCATTTTGGCTTTATCATTATCTGCAACAAAGGTGGTGAGTTCACCGCCGAATTTGGCGATTTCCTCTTTCACTCCTTGTACATACTGCTGTGAAAATGTCCCTGTATTAAATTCCATAATTAGCGCAACCCGTTTACCGCTTAAAGGTCCTGTAACGGCTTCCGTCTTCGGTGTTTCACCTGCTGATCCTGATGCAGAAGAGGCCGCTGGTTCTTTTTTAATTCCGCAAGCTGACAACGCCAGTACCAATACGAGTAAAACGCTTAACCCAACCCATTTGAAATTTCTTTTCTTCATCTCGTTCTCCCCCTGTTTCGCTCGCTGTGACTTCAATCACAATAGTTGTTTATTAATATAACGATTAATACCTAGTATGTAAATAGGTTTTAGTGATTTAAAGCTGAAACTTACTACATTTTTCGAAAATAAATTATTTCCACATCCATTTCATCCATATTCAAGAAATAAACCCAAAGAAAAAGACCATGAGATCAAGCCTCACGGTCTTTTGAACAATTAAAGTATGATGGCGATCAATCCGCCTGATCCTTCGTTAATGATTCTACCCAGTGTCTCTTGCAGTTTATATCTTGCATTATCCGGCATCATCGCGATTTTACCCTGAATGCCTTCACGCACAATGGAGTGTAAAGAGCGACCAAACATATCTGAATCCCATACCTTGATCGGATCATTCTCGAAATCCTGCATCAGATATCTCACCAGTTCCTCGCTCTGTTTCTCCGTACCGATAATCGGTGCGAACTCCGACTCCACATCGACACGAATCATGTGGATGGACGGTGCAGTCGCTTTCAGGCGAACGCCGAATTTCGTGCCTTGACGAATCAGTTCCGGTTCATCCAGCGCCATCTCGGCAAGTGAAGGAGCAGCAATACCATAACCTGTTGTTTTGACCATTTCGAGCGCCTCTGCGAAGCGGTCATATTCTCTCTTCGCATGGGAGAACTCCTGCATCAGTTGCAACAGATGATCCTTGCCCCTGATTTCAATCCCCACAACTTCCACGAGAATCTGGTCATATAACTCATCCGGCGCGTAGAGATCTATCTCTGCTACACCTTGCCCCATATTCATACCACTAAGACCCGCACGGTCGATAAATTCATATTCCATGAATTGTGACACGACCCGATCCACGTCGCGCAACCTGCGAATATCTTTTACCGTATCCCGTACCGAATTCTCATAGTTGTTACGAAGCCAGTGTGTGTCATTCAGCACCATAACCCAGCTCGGGAGGTTCACATTCACTTCATGCACAGGGAACTCATATAATACTTCACGGAGTACACCAGTGACATCATCTTCCGTCATCGTCGCAGCACTTAGCGTCATGACCGGAATATCGTACTTGGCAGCCAGCTCGCTCCGAAGTTGCAACGCTTCTTCACTACGAGGCCGGGTGGAGTTGATGACCAGAACGAACGGTTTACCCACTTCTTTCAACTCTGCAATCACTCGTTCTTCTGATTCCACGTAAGAACTGCGAGCGATTTCGGCAATGGTTCCGTCTGTTGTGACCACCACACCAAGTGTGGAGTGCTCCTGTATGACTTTTCGGGTACCAATCTCTGCTGCTTCCTGGAATGGAATCGGCTCCTCGAACCAAGGTGTGGAGATCATACGCGGACCATTTTCATCCTCGTATCCCTTTGCGCCTTCCACGGCGTAACCCACACAATCCACCAATCGTACATTGACATCCAGTCCTTCAGCCACTTTGATCTGAACTGCATTATTCGGTACAAATTTGGGCTCGGTTGTCATGATCGTTTTACCTGCTGCACTTTGTGGAAGTTCATCCACTGCACGGGCGCGATCAGCCTCACTTGCGATGTTAGGCAATACGATCGTTTCCATGAATCGTTTAATAAATGTTGATTTCCCCGTCCGGACTGCGCCGACAACCCCGAGATAAATATCCCCTCCGGTCCGCTCAGCTATGTCCTTAAAAATGTCCACTTTCTCCAATGAAATCCCCTCCTTAAATTACTCCGAAGGAAAAATGCTAAAGAGCATCCGCTTCGTTTTTTCAATCAGAAGACTGAAATCCCTGCAACGGTAGAGCCGCCTTTGTGAGTGCCCGGAAGTCGTCCGCCGCCGAACGTTGCATTCTGATGAAACCGGCGAGAGCGGCGTTAACTCGTACATGCAATTGGACTAGTATCATCTTATGTACCTGTATGCGGCAATATGACGTGTTTTTTTGTTTTTTTATCTCATGATGGTGACATGAAGAGCATCCTCCGATCCCGGACTGCGCGTCTTTATTTCAATCTACTTTATGAGAACCCCTCTCTGTTTATGACACCTCTCACATCTTGAACCCTATTCTTTTCACAAAAAAAAGAGACACACCACGGAACGCGGCATATCTCTTTCGGGATTCTGTAGAGCCTTGAAATTGTACTTTTATTTAATAGTATATGTCTGTTCTTCACTTACTTACTTTGGTTTTGAACGATCTGTGCGACAGGTGTATTATTCTCCAGCGTATATGGAACAGATTTTACAGGTACGAAATAGGAGTGTATAAGCAAATGATTACGTAAATCCGGGTCATCAGAGACAGCATGCTCATCATCGGATGAACCATCTGTTTTTTCCAATGCCTGCATAATATCAAAAGCATAATCCACATACACTGTACCCTGTTCATTCATCATAAAAGGCAGTTCCTGACCCGAATATACACTTTTTAGCGTAATTAAAGGAGATCCCGGCTGTGCCGCTAAGTTCATATCCACCGCATGGAAGCCAGGATATAACTTTTCACCCGCAGGCAGTTGTTGATTATGTACAGATTTATACTGATCCACCATGCGTTGCACATCATTTACTTTCTGCACCGTCTGGAGATCCATCACTTTCACTGTCGGTTTCACTTCCTCATTTTGTATCAAAAAGTAAGCGCTCCCACCATTCTCAAAGGCCGTCCCAGGTATATCATCAAGATAACCCAGCTGCTTCAATTTAGACAGGTCTACTCTAAACTTTTCATACTTCGGCGTATCCGCATCCGCGTTCAGAATTGGCAGTATGCCCTCGTCCTTTTGAAACGCTTCAATCGCACTCTGAATACGGTTTACACTTTCGCGATAAGCTGTTTTGGGATCAGAATTACTCTGAGAAGGATACAAGCAACCACTCATTGTCAGCATGAGCAGAAGAAGCAAAGACAGACACTTCATCTGCTGTAACAAACCCGAAGGATGTCTTCCATCCGCGGTTTTATTCTTCTTTTTATTCATTCGCACCCTCCTAAACTCTATTTCTCTTCTTGGTATTATGCGAACCAATCATCATCTTGCTGTTGACGCTCAAGCTGTTTCCTTATGGCGGCTTTCAGTGGATCTTCCGGAACCTGCACGGTCAGTTGTCCGCATACTTTCGCCTGACACGAGAGTCTTGTTCCATCGTCAAGCATTAGTCCAAGCTTCCGTCTCTCCGCATCCGTAGGTGGAAGCAGTGCATGCCGCTCCTCGGGCGCCACGTTAACTTTGCACATCAGACATGCCGCTTTGCCATCGCACCGGGTTGATATTCGAACACCAGCCCGACGCGCAGCTTGTAAAAGGGTTGTGCCGGGCTGAACTTTGATGGATTTGTTCATCGGTAAAAATGTAATCATCTCTTGCATCATCGTTCCTCCCCAGCTTGATCCGACCAAGAAAACCCGACCAGTTCTTCCACTTCTGATCTGAAACGAGATCCCCATATGTTATGTTGACTTAACGCAATCATCGCAGGTCGATGAACCTCAGGCTCTAGACGAATTCGCGCTGCGATGGGGACATACCGATCTTCACGTCCGCGAAGCAGATTAAAAAGCAATTCATGCGCAAGCGGCATTAGTCGCAACCGGTATGCGTCCACCTGAGTCTCGGAAGCATAAAGAGCTAGCACATGTTCGATCTGGATACGATACCAACTTTCGCACGCCCATACTTCAAAACCGCCTACCAGTTCCAGTGAGCATGCACCTACCTGGTAATGACTCAGCAGGGAAGCATAAGGCCCCGTTTTGTCTATTGCAGGCTCATCAAGCTTGCTCCCGGGAGCACAGATATGCAGCTTTTGGGCATCAGCAATATCAGCATACACATCTATATCTCGAGGTGCTTGTTGCAACTCGACCCCTTGAAGCAGTAAACCGCAACTACCACCTAGTAACCAGGTATAAGGCTGACGATCCCATGCTTTTGCCGTATCCAGTAAAGCCTGGTGTAATTCCGGATATCGCGCAGTCCAATTCTCCGTTTCATGCGGTACCATAGCTACACACTCCTCCCATCCGTCTTTTCATTGTGTCCGTTCTTATGATGCGCTTATGCGGATGTTCTCTCTCCCATGAGGGAATTTAGGTCAGAGAAGCGATTCCACCAAAAAATCCGATGAGCATAATTAAAAAGGCAATAATCGAAAGAATCCCCCGCACGAATCCTTTTGTTTTGGCACGAGCAAATGTAATCAAAAATACAGATAATCCCATAATGAGGATGGCAACTAATGACAGCCACATCTTGTCCATTGCGCTCATAAACCAGCAGTCTCCCCTTCAATCCGATATTCATCACGAAATTGTGACAATTGCAATCATTATAACATGAAATCGAACGTATTTTTCCTATAAAAAGACAAAAAAGCAAGCCAGCATCTGCTGGCTTGCTTTCGTAATGCCCGATTCCTGCGTGAGCAGGCAACGAACGATTATTTTTTTATCATCATCTTCATTAACGATTCCATATTGCTTGGATTCAGCCCACTTTTCTTGACTGCACTCACAATATCCTGAACCGTATCCTCAGATACCGGTATTTTCGCCATGGCGGATACTTGTTTAATCAACTGGCGCAACTGAGCCTCATTCTGCATCGTTGTTGGTTTCACTGTGCTTGCCAGCTTTTTGACAGCTCCTTCAGTGATCGTTTTGCCTGTCTTTTTGTTGATGGCTTTCAGCGCTTCTTTCGAAATGTTGTTACCCATTCGTCTCCCCTCCTCCGGCAATACTCATGTGTATAATATGAGTGTGCAGGGGAAAAGGTGATTAAGCTGCATCATTTTAAACTAGGCCATTGTAACGATATTTAAACCATCAACTCAGGAATGCCATTGCTCCCAAGTTTCCAGCTTCATTACTTCCATCTCCGTTTTCGGATCACGTCCCATCAAGGCTTCAACGGCATCACGTGGCTGCCGATTCTGAAATAACACATGGTACAATTGATCCGCAATTGGCATCTGAACACCGTATTTTTGGGATATAAAATAGGCGGCCTGAGTCGTTCGAATACCTTCAACCACCATGCCCATGGACTGCAACACATCATCCAGCTTCTGTCCCTGCCCCAGCATAGATCCGGCTCTCCAGTTCCGACTGTGCTGACTTGTAGCTGTAACAACGAGGTCACCGATTCCCGCTAGTCCAGAAAACGTTAATGGATTAGCTCCCATCTCAACACCGATTCGAGTAATCTCGGCAAGTCCGCGGGTTAACAACGCCGCCTTGGCATTATCACCAAACTGCAGACCATCCGACATGCCTGCCCCGAGCGCGATGATATTTTTGAAAGCTCCCGCTAGCTCAACTCCGAGCATATCCCGGTTTGTGTACACACGAAAATAGGCATTCATAAACAATCCCTGAACTGCCTCCGCAGATGTTTTATCCAATGAAGCTACAACCACGGTGGTTGGACAGCGCTTCACCACTTCCTCAGCATGACTTGGACCAGACAATACAACAATCTGTCCTTCTTCACATTCAAGCTCTTCAGAGATCACGGTAGACATCCGTTTCAAACTTTCCGTTTCAAAGCCCTTCGTTGCATGAATAATCAGCATATCGGGTGTATAGAAAGGTTTAAACTGATGTGTAACCGCACGCATCGCAGACGAAGGCGCTACAATTAACACAGCCGCCGCATCTGCAACCGCAGCTTCCATATCGCTGGTTGCGCGAATGCGAGGAGACAGCTCTGCACCCGGTAGATAACGTGTATTCGTGTGCTGGGTATTAATCTCCGTTGCTTGTTCTTCGCTACGTGTCCACATCACCACATCCAGTTCGTTCGCGGCGAGGACACTGGCCAAGGCAGTTCCCCAACTGCCTGCGACCAGTACGGCAACTTTTTTAGACAACGCGTTTCCCCCCTCCAGGGTTCTTTGATCCCAATTTATTTTCCTGTCCTTTGGCGAGCTTCGCAATATTCGTACGATGTCTCCAGAATGCAAACAGACAAATAATCAGACTGCCCCAAAAGATACTCATTGAATACCCAGGCAGGATCAAGATGAAAACAGGAGTCAGTGCTACAAAAATTAAAGAGCCTAGCGAAACATAACGTGTCAGAACGATGGACAGGATGGCAATGATCCCGGCATAAAGCGCAGGCAGGAAAGCCAAGCTTACCAGTACTCCAATCGCAGTAGCAATGCCTTTGCCTCCGCGAAAATTGAAATAAAGGGGCCAGTTATGACCTGCAATGGCAGCAATACCGCTGAATGCAGCAATCCATGGAGACCCGTTACTTAACCATATGCCAATCCATACTGCAGCAATACCTTTGATTACATCAAGTAGCAGAACTGCGATAGCCGGCCCTTTACCCAGAATACGCAGCGTATTCGTTGCCCCGGCATTACCACTTCCGTGTTGACGTATATCAATCCCCCGTATTGCTTTTGCAAGAAGAACACTAAAACTGATCGAACCAAGCAGGTAGCTCAGTACAATAGCTGCGATGGATAAAATCACAAACTTCTCCCCTAACCTTCGTCGGACTTCCTCCGAGTAAATATGCGAATTGGTGTGCCTTCAAAATCAAACGCTGCACGGATTTTATTCTCCAGGTAACGCTCATAAGAGAAGTGCATCAATTCAGGGTCGTTAACAAAGATAACCATAGTCGGCGGTTTGACCGCAACCTGAGTCACATAGTTAATTCTCATTCTCCGCCCTTTATCGGTTGGCGGTGGATTAATGGCTACAGCATCCGATACCACATCATTAAGCAGATGTGTCTGAACACGCAAAGAATGCTGTTCTGCTACACGCTGTACCACTGGCAACAATTTTTGTAAGCGTTGTTTTGTCAGTGCGGACAAAAAGACAACCGGAGCATAGGTCATAAAGAGGAAATGATCCCGAATCTTCGTCTCGAATTCCTTCATCGTTTTATCCGTTTTCTCTACAACATCCCACTTGTTTACCACGAACAATGAAGCTTTACCCGCTTCATACGCATAACCGGCAATGTGCTTG
Source organism: Paenibacillus polysaccharolyticus (assembly GCF_900102085.1). Taxonomy (GTDB): domain Bacteria; phylum Bacillota; class Bacilli; order Paenibacillales; family Paenibacillaceae; genus Paenibacillus; species Paenibacillus polysaccharolyticus. Next base: position 397,624 of record NZ_FMVM01000003.1, read on the forward strand.
TCCTGTTCGATAATGCCTTCTTGACCGTTGATAACAATCAGAACAACGTCGGCACGCTCAATAGCACGCATCGCACGCATTACGCTGTACTTCTCCGTCGTTTCATATACTTTACCGCGCTTCCGCATACCCGCCGTATCAATCAGCACGTAACGTTGCCCGTCTTTTTCAAAAGGAGTGTCAATTGCATCACGTGTTGTACCGGCTACATCACTCACAATAACACGTTCCTCACCCAGGATGGCGTTCACAAGTGAAGATTTACCCACATTAGGTCGGCCGATCAGAGCTACACGAATTACATCCTCATCGTATGTCTCTTCCTCAAGTTCAGGCAATTTCTCCACAATCGCATCAAGCAAGTCACCAATTCCCGTACCGTGACTGCCAGATACCCCGATCGGATCACCAAAACCGAAGCCATAAAACTCATAAATCAGCTCACTGCGCCCAATGTTATCCACTTTGTTCACGGCTACCACGATCGGTTTACCTGAGCGATAAAGCATCTCAGCAACTTCTTCGTCCGATTGCGTAATACCCGCCTTGGCATCACACATAAACACAATAACATCTGCTTCTTCAATCGCAAGCTCCGCCTGCATGCGAATGGATTTCATAATGACGTCCTCGCCGTCAATTTCGATACCACCCGTATCAATAATACTAAATGCTTTTCCGTTCCATTCACCGATTCCATAAATCCGGTCACGGGTAATGCCCGGCTTATCTTCCACAATGGCCAGTCTGTCGCCGATAATCCGATTGAAAATGGTGGATTTACCCACGTTTGGTCGGCCGACAATTGCCACAACTGGTCTTGCCATACATTCCACTCCTCCTGTCCATACTTACGTTACTCATCATAGCAAAAAAGCTATGGCTTGGCTAACGTTTCGTAACGAACCGAAACGATATTCTCGCAATAACAACAATCGGCGAACCCGCTGGGGCTCGCCGATCTTGCTTTTATTGTTCAGCAAAATATGCAGTATATAACTTAGAACCATGCATGTATAACTTATTTGAATTTGCTGAGTTTGTCACCAAACAGTTCGCCGAGCGTAGTGCTCATACCTTGATTGTTCAAGGAAACGTTCGGATTGTTGATTTCTTCACGTGGAGCGTTGTTTCTTGCTGGGCGCTCTGATTTTTGTGGTTGAGCAGGAGCTTCTTCTGTTTCTTTGATGCTCAAGCTTACACGTTGTTCAGCAGGGTTCATGTCCAAGATTTTCACTTGAACTTCTTGGCCCTCTTTCAGCACTTCATGTGGAGTACCAATGTGTTTGTGGGAAATTTGTGAGATATGCACAAGACCCTCAACACCAGGAGCGATTTCAACAAATGCACCGAAATCAACCAGACGTTTTACAACACCTGTTACGATATCACTTGTGTTGAATTTGTCACCAGCTGTTTCCCAAGGACCTGGTTGAACAGCTTTCATGCTCAGGCTGATTTTACCTTTTTCAGGATCAACTTTCAGCACTTTAACATTTACTTTGTCGCCTTCGGACAATACATCGGATGGTTTGTCAACGTGAGTCCAAGCCAGCTCGGATACGTGTACCAAACCGTCAACTCCGCCTACATCAACGAAAGCACCGAATTGAGTCAAGCGTTGAACTGTACCTTCAATGACTTGACCTTCTTGCAAACCAGCCATTACTTGAACTTTGTTTGCTTCGAATTCTTGCTCCAGAACGTCTTTTTGGGAAAGGATCACTTTGTTGTTCTCACGATCGATCTCTTTCACTTTAACACGTAGTGTGCGGCCTTTGTAGTCGCTGAAGTCTTCAACGAAATGACGCTCAACCATGGAAGCCGGGATAAATCCACGAACGCCCACGTCTGCAACCAAACCGCCTTTAACTACATCACCTACAACAACTTCGAACACGTCTTGGTCTTCAAAATGCTTTTGCAATTGCTCCCAAGCGTTCTCGCTGTCGATCGCACGTTTGGACAGAACGAGTTTTTCTTTCTCATCGTCGATGCTAAGAACTTTAGCTTCAACTTCTTGTCCAACTTCTACTGCTTCAGACGCGCTGTCTACGTGAAGCGAAGACAGTTCACGAATTGGAATAACACCGTCATATTTATATCCAATACTTACATAAGCTTGGTTATCTTCCAATTTGACGATGGTTCCTTTTACAGTATCTCCTTTTTTCAAGGAAACGAATTGATCCAACTCATCTTGGGTTGCTTCTTGATTTTTCATTTCTTCCGACATGTCAAATACCCTCCTCAATTCAAAAACCCCATTATATTCAAACCTGCCTTGGCAGAGTTCAAAACACTTTCATGCAAATGCACTTCACATAGCATTCCTCAAAAATATGGAAACATGCACTCACAGTAGACCTGCCTTACTTACTAGGCTCGCCTGTTTTCACCATTTCGTTAATTTTGGACATGATTTTCTCGGTAGCTCTTTCCAAAGCATCTCCGGAAGTGTCTTCCTTGAACTCGTCCAAATTGACCGGTGCGCCATATACTACTTTCATCTTATGAAAAAGCTTGTAGTTGCCGATAATAGCAGTAGGGATTACAGTAGCACCGCTGCGGAGAGCAAAACTCGCTGCTCCTTTTTTACCAATTCCACCATCGTTGTGACGGCTTCCCGACGGAAAAATGCCAAGAACTTCACCATCACGCAAAATGTTAAGTGAGGTTTTGATGGATTCTTTGCTTACTCCTCCTCGCTTTACAGGAAAGGCACCGACAGCTTTAATGATTCGGCCAAATACCGGAACATCAAACAGTTCGCTTTTAGCCATAAATCTCACTTGACGGCGAATTTTGATGCCAACGGTTGGCGGATCAAAGTTACTGATATGATTGGAGCATAAAAGTACACCGCCGTCTTTCGGGATATTTTCCCGTCCAACTGCCTCCAGGCGAAAAAGAATGGTATACATGATCCGCAGTACAGTCTTGCAAAAGGTGTAAATCATAGACCGCTCTCTCCTCTGACCATTGTGCAATAAGATACGATTTTGTCAACCACTTCATGGATATTCATCTTCGTTGTATCCAGGACAATCGCGTCCTCTGCACAACGAAGCGGGGAGACTTCCCTGTTCTCATCCAGTTTATCACGGGTTGCAATATCTCGCTCCAGTTGCTCCAACGTCAGCCCATCGGATGGTTCCAGTTCTTTGAAGCGGCGAAGTGCGCGCTCCTGCACACTGGCAGTCATAAAAATTTTCACTTCCGCATCGGGCAATACAGTCGTTCCGATATCGCGCCCATCCATGACGACGCCCTTGCGCAAAGCCATTTGCCGCTGAGTATCCACTAATTGTGTACGCAGCCCCTCGATTTGCGCATATCGAGACACGATTCCCGTTACTTCACGGGAGCGGATTTCCGAGGTAACATCCTCGCCATTACAGAACACTTTCTGTCCACCCCGATCCGGTTGTAAATCAATAACCAAATCTTGAGCTTCCTGAAGTACCTGAGTCATATCTTCCGGAGATATATCTTTCCGAAGCATATGCAAGGATACTGCACGGTACATTGCGCCTGTATCGACATAAATGTATCCGAGTTCCTCTGCAACCAAGCGGGCCACCGTGCTTTTTCCGGCACCAGCAGGTCCGTCAATTGCAACGTTCATCTTCCCGTCTTCTGATGTGTTCTGGCTAGCCAACGGGGCATTCCTCCTCAAACGATAAACCTCAATAAAAAAACAGGCATTGCCTGCATCGTGAAAATTATACCACACTCTACACATGGATGCAAAAACAGACAAATCAGCCATTCCGGTCTTTGCTGTTACTTTGCATATGAACCGGGGTACCTTCTAGCCGGTCAATCGTTGTCATTATTTTCTTCAAATCCGGGACAAGCAGTAACAATTGACAGAGAATAACGAGGATCAGGAGCAAGCCAATGAATAGCAACGCTCTTCGTTCCAACCGTTTTGACATCATACAATAAATATGTTCAATTCTCCGTGCATCAGAGCGTTTCTTCATAGCAACATTCTCCGTTTTTGCCTTACGTTGCCCAGTACAATACTGTTTTATGCCTGCACACGTCTACTTCATACGATAATCCAGTTGCCGTTCAAAACAAAATTTGATGACCTTCTGACGTTCTGAATCCGTAATCTGTGAAAATTTTAGCATACCTAACTCACGGCCCGATTCCAGCTTTTTAATGCGAACTACCTCGGCTTCGAATTGAACATGGTCAATGGAACCATTGCGATAAGGAACCAATAGCCAGCATTTCAACTTTTGTTCTTCCTGCACTTTGACATCAGGCTCAATGTATACGGACAATCCTCCGCCTCCGATGTCTTCAGTCAGCACGACCGCACGTGTAAGGTCTTCACATTGAATCGCCAATTCAAGACTGGCGTGAACGCGAAGGAAGCTACGGCGCTGAATTTTGGAAATCTCATCAGGAAGCGGTTTTCGAATGCGGACCAGACGAACGACATCTTCCTCGAACCCTGTTACGTAAGTATTAAAATAATGGCGGACTCCACTCTCGTTCATATACGATATGGACAATTCTTCTCCGAAAAAGAGTCTTTTCAAACGACTGTTCCCCTGCTGCATCGGAACTTCAATCAAAAAACTGTCATCATCGGTATCTGCGATACGCGATTTGTATTCCTTATGTTCCTCTTTTTCGTCAGTCGATGCGATCTGGATATACAACACTTCATTTATTTTAGGAAACAATCGGTTCACCGCCACTTATGTATTTATCTTTGTCTCTGCAAGGACTATTATACCATGACCTTTCTCACATGGAACAAGAAAAAACAGACCATTGAAATGGTCTGTTTTCGTATGATTAATTTTGAGAATACACATTCTGCTAAACGCTTCTAGGAGGTTGCATTCACTGGCTTAATCTCCTCAACCGCTTCTTCCATTCCTGTATCGGCATTAATGTAAATCCGGTAACGCGAACCGTTGATTCGTCCCCCGAATTCATAACAAAGCACTTCTTTGCTGTATTCATTCTCGATCAACGATTTGCGAACATAATTTTCTTTGAAATCTGAATTCAGTTTTTTGCGAGCCTGATCAGCCGTAAGCTTTGCTTTTGGAATCTGACGTTTGTCGTTATGCTCATATACATAGTCGCTTGCCTGAAAACCGGTGACTTCCCCCGTATCCAGACCTACACGTACAGACATTTTTTCTGGATAAATCAACGTATCTCCTTGCTTGTGCACATACGTGAGGTTCGCCAAATTACCGAACTCATCGTAGTTGACAGCTTTCATATCCTTATATCCTTTATTGACAAGAAACTGATCCGCTTGTTTCATTGCCTCTTGACGGGACACTTTTTTAGCTCCAACCGTTCTGGTGTCACTGTACGAGATAAGCTTCCCACCGTTGCGTGTGAAATCCATCATCAGTTTCCCGTTTCTGGCATGCTGGATGGTGGCGGTATACGATTCCCAGTCCGTCCCTTTGCCGTTCTCCTGAACCTGAATCTTACCACTTTCCACATTCGAGAATTTGGCGGCCTTCTCCTGGATCTGCTCTTTGGAAACAGGCATTCCGCCAAGCTTCTTCACAGAGCGTTTGGTGAACATATTAGAGACGGAAGGGCCCCAATCCAGCTCCGGGTAGTCTTTTACTTTTTTATTTACGGTCCGGAAACCGTCCACGATGGAATTATCGTTTGTCTGCTCCTGAGTTGCCATAACGGTTTCAGCATCCATCCAGCGCAAACGATCAGCTAATACTTTCTGTTGAACTTCCTTCAGACTATTTTTAATCTCCGAAGAATTTTGATACAGTGTCTTTAAATTACCCATTTCCTTCTTACTGAGTGGCTCATTTGTCAGGTCACGCATGGATGCCTGATACGCAAATTTCGAGATACGCGAGAGGAACTCCTCAGTCTCATTGAAGGGAAGCATGCCGAGCGGCAGTTGATTAATTTCATTCTGAGCTTCGCTAGTAAGCCTCCACACATTCATCAACCCTTTGCGATGCATCCCCTGTGAACTTGAATGTACAGCAAGCGTGTTCCCAATCTCCGAATGTAATTTATCCATATGGAATGATAGGTCGTGAAATGCACGCTGATATTGATTTTCCGCCTTGATCAGTATCGCATTCTTCTCCTGATTCTCCTGATAACCCCACACGAGTGCGCCGATCAGGAGAACTGCAAATATCGGAAACATGACTGAACTTAATCGTTTATACACGGTAGATTCTCCTTTCTTCTAGGGTGTGTCTGAAAACAATGGAGGAAGCAGATTTTGCCGAATTTTCGTTCCAAGCCAGGAAGTTTACCGCAGGCGTGCCGGGGCACGTCAAGGGAAAGTGACGCAGCAGGGAGCGAAAAGGTGGTAAAAGATGCAACTCAGTGGATTTCAAGACACGCCTTGATCACTGCCTTTATTGTGGGTCGAAGAAAGTCCTCTTATGCATGCGATTTCCAGCCGGAACGAAATTTGCCTTTAACGAATGAAGCTAAGACTTTTTTGAGTAAGGCTTGTTGACTTCACTTTAATCGAACATATAGCCGACTAGTGCAACATATAGCTCGTCGCCATGCCCTCTTCTTCAATGTCAAATTGATCCTTGTTATCACAAAGGCACTGTTTAAACCCAGTATCAATGCGCCCCCGTTCTTTCTTGCCTCTTAACGTGAAACGTTCACCACATTGTTTGCATCTAATTTTAATCTTGATTCTTGTCATTGGATATCCCCGTTTCATATCGTCGTACCCTTGTTTTCTAGAACACAAAAAAGACACACCAGGGTCTGCGTTTTAAACGCTTTATGTCCACCAGTGTGTCCGTATTTTTATAATTTAATCTCATCCCTCTCGTTTCACGAAGCGAAAAGGAGAACGGTTGTTAGCCCGTGTAATCTTGCCTATTGCTCCATACCACAGACCCGCCATCAGAGGCGCGATGAACCACAGCCAGTGATTCACCATCATATTCATAATAACATCATACAATGCGTGCCAGAAAAACGGAAGAATCAGAGACAGACTGAGATACCACCGTTTCTTCTTCGTATCATCAATGAATTTGGCTTTGCCCATGTAATATCCCATAATAACGGCAAACATCGCATGACCTGATACAGGCAGGAGGGCCCTTAGAAACATACCTGATACGGAGGCATTGCCTGCAAATGCGTACAGCACATTTTCCACTGTAGCGAAGCCCAGTGATACCGCAACGGAATATAAAATTCCGTCATATGGCTCGTCAAATTCGGTGTGATTATAGATAATGTGGTAGATCACAAACCATTTAACAAACTCCTCAACTCCGCCCGAGATTACGATGGATTCGAGAAGGGGACTATCTCCAAGCCACAACATCATGCCTCGCTGAATAATCATCACGGGCAGAACGATCAGAATCCCCATGAGAAATACTCTCAGAACCATGTGAAGTGGTTCATAATCATACCGGTCTTTAAGATAAAAGTATGTTAACAAGGCGAGACCCGGAGCAACTGCTGCAGCTAGAAGCGAAAACAAAAGCACCGAAATTCCCTCCCCTGAATAGTGACGCGATGATAACGATGTTTAATCCTGACGTTTGAAGTGTGTGCAGATGACATCAATCGCTTGTTCAGGAATAACGACCTTTCCATACTCCTCCATAACAGCTGGAGTGACCGAAGAACCTTCTCCAAATTCAGCCAATAAAGCAATCAATGCGGCGTGTTTGGCGGTGTCTACATCATCCGGTTCAAAATGTAAGAACCATTTATTTTTATAAGAATACAGTTTCCCCGCATCCGTAACATGTTGACGTAACATATGGGCAGCTTCAATCAGCACCTCAAAATCCTTAAATGCGTATACGATGGAGTCACTTTGCTCCAGTGTAACTTCCATTTCATATACTTCTTCAGGAAGATCATCTTCATGACCTGAACCATATTGTTGCGGATCATATTTTCCACGAGTAACAATGACAACCATCCCTTGAGCGGGAAGTGCGAATACTTCAACAGCCAGCGGACCTGTAGCATCAAAGCCAAGTTCAGAATAAGCCTGGTCCATCATTTCAGTGAACAGTTCATGTACCTTCGGTAATTCCTGCCACATATCTTCTTTTTGTATTCCGCGCTCGCTCAGATCGTCAAAGGTCAGGAAAATCCGTATCTTATCGTGACTTAGTCGTTCTATTTTCATACAGGATCTCCCCTTTATAAGCAAGTCTTATAACAGATTATGAAGCACAAAACAATATGTGCTGAAAATAAATCTATGTAGTTATGTTATCATTTTATACCTATAAATGCACGCAGTAAAATCAACAAAAAAAAGAATCAATCCACATCAAATCAAGACTGTGGATGATTCTTAATGGATGTTACGGGTTACAAACCCGGTACTGATGTATTGGTTTGACTTAAAATCTGCTCTACTTCATGTTTAACATCCGGGTTCGTCCGAATAAAATCTTTAAGCATATTCATGTTTTCTTCTTTTTCTTTTGGTGAGATCACTCTGCTGGTTTTTGATGCCGACTTGTGCGGTTCACCATGATGATCCGGTTTGCTACTGAAGCTATCCATGCCTGGAAAAGTCATTTCCATCATTTTATGTTTGGCCTGGTCAACCATGTTTCGAGATGAACCTGAAGACAACATGGGCATTCTGCCTTTAGCTAACCAAGAACTGGCTGCAACACCAACGACTATACCCCAGAAAAAGGATGACGCCTTCATTACACCAACCTCCTTTAAGTGTTAAAATCAAAAGTAGTGTTTGCTGTAGAAGACAATCTCATTCCGCATAAATACAGGAAAGTGAGCTGAGAAAATGTTGAAACGCGCTTCCTCGCTGTTACTCATAACCAGCATATTGCTATCTGCATGCAGTGCAAAAAATCAATCTGCATCTGATGCCAAGGATATGAAAGACGATACTGCTGTCATTCTTACGGAGAAAAAAACCGAAGAAAACCCAAGAGCAGAATCCCAGATTGAAAATAACGAGACAGATACTGAAATTCATCCTAAAACAGACACAAATATAACCGGTACTAAGCCAAAAAATCCATCCACGGACGGAACCTCAACGGAAGTGCTCGTTAAAAAGACGTATCATATGAATTCGAGTTATGTTATTAAACCTAATGATGAATCCAGCCCTGCTAAAGTGGTCTTGTTAACCTTTGACGACGGACCAAAGGACGAAAAGATGATTAATTCACTTATGGATACTTTGGATAAACATCACGCCAAAGCCATATTCTTTGTAAATGGAGACCGTGTCAAACGTCAGCCGAAGTTGTTGAAAATGATTCATGACCGAAAACAGATCATCGGTAACCACGCTTGGGATCATGAAGATTTGAAGAAAATGTCAAGTTCAGAAGCTAAGAAACAGGTCACCGACGTTCAACAAATTGTGAAAGACATCACTGGGGAAAAACCTCAGTTTTTCAGACCCCCTTTTGGCTCCGGAAATGATGCATTGAAAGATGCCGTCAAAGAAGAGGGAATGTTGTATATGACATGGTCCAACGGCTCACTGGACTGGGATAAGAGCACTAAAAACAGACCAGACAAAGTGATCCAGAATGTCCTGGATCAGCTTCACCCTGGAAGTAATATTCTGATGCATGAATTACCTTGGACGGTCGATGCTCTGGACGAGTTGTTAACATTGCTTGAGAAGAAGGGTTATTCCTTTGTTGATCCAAACGCGATCGAATTGCAGTCCCAATAATAGATGCCAATGCTAGGGCTACTGCACCACTGCGAGAAAAATGTAATGTGCAACAAACAGCCCTGATCTCAATGATCAGGGCTGTTTGTTGCAGGAACACGTAAAGTGATGAGATGTATCTCTGCGGGACAACCTAACCTAAAGGGAAGATGGTTTGTACCAAATCCCCGGCTTACAAGCAATTTTCCTGAACGAATATCTTCATCGCTACGTTTCAAGGAAAACCAGCCGCTCTTTACAGCCCGATAAGCCTTACTTAGCAATACAGGTCCTAACAATGGAACAACGATTTGTCCTCCATGGGTATGTCCACTCAGTATCAGATCTACATCAATGTCTAACCGCAATACTTCCAAAGGATCGTGAACTAATACGATTGTGGAGCAGCCATCCTTCGTATTTCGCAACAATTTCTCTGCCTGTTTCGAACGATAATCTAATCCGACCAATCGGACATGTTCCGTTCCTTTTTGCAAGTATACATCCTGATCTTGAAGGAGCTGCACGCTCGAATCATCCAAAAGTCTAGATAAATGAGTCACGCCTGCTTTTTTGTCATGATTTCCATAAACGGTATAGGTTGGAGCCAAACTCGACAAAAGCTTCATATTTTGTCTGACAATCGACCAGGATATTCCCTCTTCAGCTATATCGCCCCCGATGAGTACCCAATCGGCTTCCCCCTTCAACTGCTCAACTTCTTTTGTTTTCAACAATCGTGCATGGGTATCTGATAAAAAAATAATCCTCGCTCCGTTGAAAGAGGCTGGTAGATGCACAAGTTCGACTTCGTCCTCTGTAATCACAGTTGTATGAGCCTCTCGCCACATATGAAAAAGAAGTAATAAAGCCACCACTAATGTGAGAAAGGATAAACTAACTAATATTACCACGGTAATGGGAGGAAGGTGTTCAAAGGAGGAGCTCCCTTAATCCCCCACCATACCAGACCAACGGTTAACATTATGAAAATAAAAATAAGTGAATTGACAAATCTTTTGCTCAATCTCAAACGTCGTGAAGGATGAAGTTCAGTTCGAGTGGGTAAAGAACCCGCTTCGGAAACTGAGCTTTCCTTCTGGTTTGCCGTTTTCTTGGAGCGACTAGGCGCTCGTTCCGGTAATACCGGACTTTCCAGTGCGGATGCACTCGACCCACGTTGTGATCTTGGTAAAGAAATTGAAGTAATTGGTGGAAGTCCCACTGTTTCGGCAGCAACTGCCGTTTCAGCAACGAAACTTGTCTGTGAAGCTGAGTTTCGCCCGGTTTTCTCTTTTTTGTCCGAGTGACGCTGACGTTGGCTGCCATATGTTTTCACCCTGCTTAATGGCTGACTCATGATCCCCTCCGAAAACGTATCGCTAATCCAGATACTAGGTCAATGATAAAATGACACAGAATCGGTGCCCATAATGTGCCTGATTGCAAATAAATATAGCCCAATCCATAGCTCGACACAAACACCCATCCTGTAGGAATCCAGTGGCGCAGATAACGAATATGGATAACTGCAAATAAGATGCTTGTCCAGTATGGACCAATTGCGTGTTGAATTGCGCCGCGGAAAAGCAACTCCTCACATACAGCCACCAAGGCTGCTATACATACAATATGCCAGATTGGACGTCCGCGAAACAACAGCTCGTTAATGCCACCATCATCCATACTTTCCTGAGGTATGACATAGGACAGTACCAAATCCATGACTAGCATAATCGCAGCGAGCCCAAGACCCCACCATAAAAACTGAAGATGATCAGGCAAGGCCAGAACTTCGAATAGATCCCTTTTCTGCAACAAAATCCATACGATCCCTACGATCAAAGTTAGCCCTTGGGTAAAGTAAAGGTTGATCAAGAGCAGACGTTCTGTTAATTGCTGCGGCTCGGCCTTCTGAATTTTAAACTTCGGAAATTTCTTTTTTTTCATTGCATGCGTCTGTCCTCTTAAGTTATTTGATAAAAATTTCATTGACCAATCCGATAGTATACTAAATGATAGCCAAAAAACCAATCCGGTTCAAGACCTGTCCCAAGTCCCAGTTGATCACATCAAAACGTTACTTCATTAATGCAGTGAACTTTCTTTCACGAAACAGTATGTTTAAAGCATTTAAATCTCAATAAAAATAATTCTAAGTAGATAGATTACACTCTCTGAAGGTCCGGAAATCACGGCCTCCAACCTTAAGAATTAAAACATTTAAGCCTATTGACATGCTCATGTAAGCCATGATACATTATGAAAAATTAGTTACGTCAAACACGATGATGGAAAAAAGACGTTGCTTTGTCTTTCAGAGAGCCGATGGTTGGTGTAAATCGGTGGCAGGCAGATGATCTTGAGCGCTCCTGAGTTATTGCATTGAAATTGGAGTAGGTGCAATCGGTTTAGACCCGTTATCCTCTTCGGTCTTCATTGACCGCTAAGACTGTCGTTGCGAAACGGCGGTGAATTAGGGTGGTACCACGACAACTCTCGTCCCTTATTGCGCAAGCAGTATGTGGATTGAGAGTTTTTTTGATTGTTTTTGATAAAAGAATCCTGTGGAATCACCCTGTTAGTTTACCCTACTCCTCTGCTACGACACCGCGTTGTTGGAGGGAAGAATCACTTTGGTTTTAAGGAACGTCTCCTGCCGGAGAACAAACCTTGACGATTATAGATATACAAACCTAAGGAGGAAGAAACCATGTACAAAGTGTTAGTGTCAGATCCAATCAGTGATCTGGGAATTCAGCAGCTGGTCGATGCAAGTGATGTCGTTGTCGAGAAGAAAACCGGACTTAGTGAAGATGAGCTTGTTGCCATTATCGGAGATTATGATGCCCTACTCGTTCGTAGCCAGACCCGTGTTACTGAACGTATTATGACAGCTGGCACCAATCTTAAAGTGATTGGACGCGCAGGAGTTGGCGTAGATAATATTGAACTGGAACCTGCTACACAACGCGGTATCATTGTCATTAATGCACCTGACGGTAATACCATTACGACTTGTGAGCACACTTTTGCCATGATGATGGCACTGGCACGACACATTCCGCAGGCATATGCCAAAACGATTCAAGGTACATGGGATCGTAAAACGTTCCTCGGTGTGGAGTTAAGAAATAAAACACTCGGTGTACTCGGTATGGGAAGAATCGGTAGCGAAGTAGCCAAACGTGCAAAAGCATTCGGAATGGACATTCTCGCTTATGATCCGTTCCTGACAGAGGAGCGTGCCGAGAAACTGCAAGTCAAGCTGGCAAGTGTTGATGATATTATCCGTAATGCGGATTTTATGACTGTGCACACTCCACTCACACCAGAAACACGTCATATGATTTCCCGTCCGCAATTCGAAGTCATGAAAAAAGGCATGCGTATTATTAACTGTGCACGCGGCGGTGTAGTTGACGAAATGGCGCTTGTAGAAGCGATTGATGAAGGAATTGTTGCTGGAGCAGCATTCGACGTATTTGAAAGTGAACCACCTGCAGCAGATCATCCATTCCTGAATCATCCAAGCATTATCGTTACACCTCACTTGGGTGCATCAACCGTAGAGGCTCAGGAGAACGTAGCGATTGACGTATCTGAACAAGTTCTTCACATACTTCGCAATGAACCATTTAAAAATGCGGTTAATATGCCAGCTGTCGCACCAACCGTTATGAACAAACTGCAACCATACTTTAAATTGGGTGAAACGCTAGGTAGTTTTGCAGCACAAATCACTCAAAATGCAGTACAAGAGATTCGCATTGACTACGCGGGTGATCTGTCAGAAGTGGATACATCACCGCTCACACGTTATATAGTGAAAGGCATTCTGGCAAGACATCTGGGCGGAGAAGCCAATATTGTCAACTCCATGCACTTGGCCAAAATTCGTGATCTGAATGTTGTTGTGAGCCAAACCTCTGCTACAAAGGGATTCACAAACCTAATTACCGTAACACTCGTAACAACACAAGATGCTGAAGAACGCCGCGTGGCAGGTACGCTTCTTGCAGGGTACGGCGAACGGATTGTTCGTCTTGATAAATTCCCTGTAGATATTGCACCGGAAAGCCATCAAATTTTGATCTCGCACAACGATAAACCGGGTATCATTGGACGTGTAGGTACTTTGCTTGGTCAAAATGACGTAAACATCGCATCCATGCAGGTTGGACGTAAAATTATTGGTGGTGCTGCGATCATGATCCTCACCGTTGATAAAGAAGTGCCAAAAGATGTGCTGGTTCAGCTTACATCTCTGCCTGAATTAAATACAGCTGTTGAGATTGTGCTCGGTTAAACGGCATCATCAATACTTTGAAAAAGACGAGACCCACTAAGGATCTCGTCTTTTTTTGTACAAATGCATATTCGGATTTAACTTAATTGAATAATGGTCAATGTTGCACCTGGAGGCGAGAGGACGGCTGCGCCGGCGAGACCAAACAATTGGAGCTGGATTGAAGATCCCGCTGTTACAGTAACAATAAACTCCGACTGTAATTGATTAAGTGAGAGTGTTGGCGATACCACGCTCGCCGAAATAGCTGTCCCGTTAAGCAACACGCGAGATTGTATTGCCAACGCAGCAGTCAGATTGATTCGATAAGAGATAAAATAGCGACCGGCATTAGCCAGTGTAAAGGTATCACTTGTACCGTTGACAGTTATACCCGTGCCAAAATTCTGGTTGCTTGGTAATGCTATAAGAGTACCGCCCAAAATAACAACAATTGTACCGTTAATGTTCTCAGCAAATGCTGAGTTAGCAGTTACCGAAGTTCCTGTTGCTCCAGTGGCTCCTGTTGCACCCGTAATGCTTGCACCGGTGGC